>CAWIOT010000009.1:0-886284 GCA_963837795.1 uncultured Actinomycetota bacterium | reverse complement strand
CACCTGCTCGTCACCGGCGGAGCCGGCTTCATCGGCTCCAACTTCGTCCACCAGACCGTGCGCGAGCGCCCCGACGTCCGAGTCACGGTCCTCGACGCCCTGACCTACGCGGGCGACGAGCGCAGCCTGGACCCGGTCGACGGCAAGATCGTCTTCGCCAAGGGCGACATCGCGGACCCCGACATCGTCGACACCCTGGTCAAGGACGTCGACCTCGTGGTGCACTTCGCGGCCGAGTCGCACAACGACAACTCGCTGCACGACCCGTGGCCGTTCCTGCGGACCAACGTCATCGGCACGTACCAGCTGCTCGAGGCCGTCCGGCGTCACGACGTGCGCTACCACCACATCTCCACCGACGAGGTCTACGGCGACCTCGAGCTGGACGACCCGGCCAAGTTCACGCCGGACACCCCGTACAACCCGTCGAGCCCGTACTCGTCGACGAAGGCGTCGTCGGACCTGCTGGTGCGTGCCTGGGCACGCAGCTTCGGCGTCCGCGCCACCATCTCCAACTGCTCCAACAACTACGGGCCGTTCCAGCACGTCGAGAAGTTCATCCCGCGCCAGATCACCAACGTGATCGACGGCGTGCGGCCCAAGCTCTACGGCTCGGGCGAGAACGTGCGCGACTGGATCCACGTCGAGGACCACAACAGCGCGGTGTGGGCGATCATCGAGCGCGGCCGCCTCGGCGAGACCTACCTCATCGGCGCGGACGGCGAGGAGAACAACAAGACCGTCGTCGAGGACATCCTCGAGATCATGGGGCAGCCCTCGGACGCCTACGACCTCGTGAGCGACCGCCCGGGGCACGACCTGCGGTACGCGATCGACTCGACCAAGCTCCGCGAGGAGCTGGGGTGGACGCCGCAGTACGAGAACTTCCGCGCCGGCCTCGAGGCGACGGTCGCCTGGTACCAGGCCAACGAGGCGTGGTGGCGGCCGCAGAAGGACGCGACCGAGGCGAAGTACGCCCAGCTGGGCCGCTGATCTGCACAGATCCTCCACGCCGCCGCTGCGCGGACTCCGCCGGACCGCTGATTCGCGCTCCTAGGATCGTCCGGTGACTTCCCGCCACGCTGCCGTCCAGCGTCCCCGTGCCGCTCGGCACGCCCGCCGGCTGCGGTCGCACGGATTTGTCCGCGGCGTGGCGCTCAGCGCCGTCGCCCTGGTCGCCTTCGTCGGCGCGGGCGCGGCGGCGGCCGCCGTCAAGCTGCAGGGCAACGTCGACCGGGTCGATGTCTCCGCGCTCGTCGGCGACATGCCGACGCCCACCAGCGCGCCGGACCCGGACGACCCGAACGCGGGTCAGGCGGTCAACGTCCTGATCCTCGGCTCGGACCAGCGCGACGGTGCCAACGCTGCGATCGGAGGGGACGCCGAGGGGATGCGTTCGGACACCACGATGGTCCTGCACATCTCCGCCGACCGGTCGCGGGTCGAGCTGGTGTCCATCCCCCGAGACTCCCTGGTCGACATCCCCTCGTGCACGATGACCAACGGCAAGACGTCCCGCGCCACCCACGGCATGTTCAACTCGGCCTTCGCCACCGGATGGGACATGGGCGGCGACATGGCGTCGGCGGCCGCGTGCACCATCAAGACCGTGCAGGAGAACACCGGCGTCCCCATCAACCACTTCGTCGTGGTCGACTTCGCTGGCTTCCAGCAGATGGTCAACGCGATCGGCGGCGTCCCGATGTGCTTCCCGACCCCGCTCAAGGACAACCTCTCCGGGCTGAACGTCGGCGCGGGGCAGCAGACGCTCGACGGCGGCATGGCGCTGGCGTACGCACGGGCGCGGCACGGTGTGGGTGACGGCTCGGACACCAACCGGATCGGCAACCAGCAGAAGCTGATCGCCGCGATGGTCCGTGAGGTGATGTCGGCCGACGTGATGACCAACCCGACGAAGCTGGTCGCCTTCCTGAGCGCAGCGACCAGCTCTCTGACGACCGACACCGGCATGTCGATCAGCAACATGACCGGCCTCGCCTACAACCTGCGGAACATCAGCAGTGGCAACATCACGTTCATGACGATCCCGTTCGCCGCCGCGAAGTCGGACCCCAACCGCGTCGAGTGGACGTCCGCCGCGGACGCGGTCTGGGACAACCTGGCGAACGACCGACCCGCGCTGGGCGAGGAGCCGACCGCGCCCAGCGCGCCGTCGGCGCCTGCCGCCACGACCTCGCCCGACGCCGTCACGCCGCCGCCAGCCCCGGCCGTCACACCCACCCCCACGCCGACCAAGAAGCCCGGCAAGGAAGCCTTCTCCGTCGACGACACGACGGACGTCTGCTGAGGCATGGCTTCCGACGAGCGCACGTCGCGTACTCCCCCGCCCAGCTTCGCGCCCGGCGCCCCCCGCCGTCCGGCAACCCCGGAGTCGGTCGAGCCGATCGTCGTCGGCCGTCCGGCTGCACAGTCGCCGCGCCCGGGAGCGACGCGTCCGCCCGCACCGCGTCGGCCCGCCTCCGCGGTCCCGTCGGCCACCCCGCCCGCAGCCCGGCCCGGTTCGGTTCCGCCGACCCGCGCGGCCCGCCCGACCTCGGGGCCGGCGCCGATCGAGGTGCCCGGGCGCACCCAAGCACCGGCGGCACGCCCGGTCGGTACCGCGCCGCGCAGCACGCAGCCGCGCCCGGCCACTGGCCGCCCCGCCGCGGCACCGACCCGGCCGGCCGCTGACCCGGCGCCGCCGAGCACGCGCCGTCGTCGTCGTGGCCCCGTCATCGCCGTCGTCGCCGTCCTCGTCGTCGCCGCGGTCCTCGCCTGGCCGATCGGGCTGGTGGTCTGGGCCAACGGCAAGGTCCAGCACACCCCGGCGCTGAGCGGCGCCGCCAACACCCCGGGTACGACGTACCTGCTCACGGGCTCGGACTCGCGAGCCGACGGTGGCATCGCCGAGGACGGCACGGAGGGCGCCCGGACGGACACGATCCTCCTGCTGCACGTTCCCGCCAGCGGCCCGACCGCGCTCATCTCCCTGCCGCGCGACACCTATGTGGACATCCCCGGCCACGACCCGTCCAAGCTCAACGCCGCGTTCGCGTGGGGCGGCGCTCCCCTGCTCGTGCAGACCGTCGAGGGCCTCACGGGTCTGACCGTCGACCACTACGCCGAGATCGGCATGGCCGGGGTCGAGCAGATCGTCGACGCGGTCGGCGGAGTGAACCTCTGCCACGACACCGACGTCAACGACGCCGACTCCGGGATGGTGTGGACCGCGGGCTGCCATGACGTCGACGGTGTCCAGGCGCTCGCGTTCGCGCGCATGCGCAAGGCAGACCCGACCGGCGACGTGGGCCGCGCCGAGCGCCAGCGCCAGCTGATCGGGTCGGTCATGGGCAAGGTCAAGCCGACCTCGTTGCTGCTCCACCCGGGCAAGCAGGTGGCGCTGATCGACGCCGGTACGCAGGCGCTGACGGTCAGCGACGGGACGGGCATCGTCGACATGGGCAAGCTGGCCCTCGCGTTCCGGGCGGCCAACGGTCCCGGCGGCATCACGGGGACGCCGCCGATCGCCAGCCTCGACTACCGGCCCGGCGGTGCCGGTTCGACCGTGCAGCTCGACCCCGAGGCGGCACCCGTGTTCTTCGCGGCGATCCGCGACGGCTCGCTCCCACCCGGCCCCGTCGGCGGCATGCCCGGCGCGTGACGCGTCACGCCATCCCGTCGACCAGACGCGGTCCACGCATGACCCGGTCGAGCACCACGGCCCGGCACCGCTCGAGGACGGCCAGCGTCGCGCGGCGCAGGCGCGGACCGCACGGCACCTCGACGTACCGGTGCACCAACCACGCCAGCACCGTCACTCCGGCGAGCGCGGCGCCGAGTGCGACCGCAGCCGGCAGCCGGTCGGCGAGCACGCGGATCGTCGCGAGACCCCAGTACTCGTGCAGCAGGTAGAGCGGGTAGGTGAGCGAGCCCAGCGCCACGAGGCGCGCGTGCTCCCACCGGGCCACCCGCGTCAGGGTCACGACCGCGACGGCCGCGACGCACGCGACGACCGCGACGCCGAGCGCGAGCTCCGAGGGCGCGTAGCCCGTCGTGCGGGCGAGGACCGCCGCTCGGGACGGCACCACCAGGGCGACGGCCAGCGCGGTGTTGACGCCGACCGCCAGCCAGGGCAGCCCGACTCGCGAGCGGTCGTCGTCGGCGCGCTGGTCCCGGGCGAGCACGAACAGGGCCATCCCCGCCGCGAACAGCGGGGCGTAGTCGGAGATGAGCAGCGACGCGAGACCCGTGGCTCCGGTGTGCTGCGCCAGCAGGGCGGCCCACGGCCAGACGAGTGCGACCCCGACCACCCGGCGACGGGTGATGCCGACCAGGGAGAAGATCCCGAGCAGGACGTAGAACCGCAGCTCGGTCCACAGGGTCCAGTAGACGCCGTCGACGTGGTCGACGCCGACGGCGGACTGCACCATGGTCAGGTTGACCAGCACCTGGTGCGGCGTGACCTGCTTGCCCTCCGGCCAGAGGAAGAGGAGCAAGGCCCCCGTGGCCAGCACCGCCACCCAGTAGGCCGGGTAGAGGCGCGCCACCCGTGACGCGACGACCTGAGCGGTCGGCCGGCCCCACGCGGTCATGAGGATGACGAAGCCGCTGATGACGAAGAACAGCTCCGGCCCGAGCGACCCGTAGCCGGTCCACCGGCCGATGCCGCCGAGCCGGTCCGTCTGGTCAGGACCCCATGCTGTGCTCGTGCGACCGGTGAAGTGGTACAGGACCACGGCGGCGGCCGCGACGAAGCGCAGGGCGTCGAGGGCCGCGAGGCGTGGACGGGTGCTCATCCACCCGAAGGTAAGCAGCCGGCGCAGGGCCCGCACGCCGGGGAGGTGGCACCCACGGACCCTTCACACCGTCAGACGCTGAACCCCACGGTCGGTCGCGCGGTCGTCTGCGCGCGCAGGCGCTCGCCCTTGCCGTCCGCCTGGCCCTGCAGCTCCTGCTGGAACGCCGCCATGGCGGACCGCAGGCGCGCGGACTGCTCCCCCTCGCCGGACGCGAGGATGCGCACAGCGAGCAGGCCCGCGTTGCGGGCGCCGCCGATGGACACCGTCGCCACCGGTACACCGGCGGGCATCTGCACGATCGAGAGCAGCGAGTCCATGCCGTCGAGGTACGCCAGCGGCACCGGGACACCGACGACCGGCAGGGTGGTCACCGCCGCGAGCATGCCGGGCAGGTGCGCCGCGCCGCCCGCACCCGCGATGAGCACCCGCAGGCCACGGTCGGCGGCGTCACGGCCGTAGGCGATCATCTTCTCCGGCTGCCGGTGCGCCGAGACGACGTCGACCTCGACCGGCACGTCGAACTCGGCGAGCGCCTCCGCCGCGGCCTTCATGACGGGCCAGTCGGAGTCCGACCCCATGACGATCCCCACCAGGGCCTGTGCTGCCATCACCGTCTCCGTCCGCGAACCTGATCCGTGCGGCGCGACTGCGGCGCGCACCGGGATCATCATGTCCCAGCGCGCCCCAGCCTCACGCCGGTGTTCGCGTCAGGCAGACGCTTCGCCCCGCAGCAGCGCGGCCGCAGCAGCCGCCCGCGCCCGGACGTCGGCGAGGTCGTCACCGCTCACGTTCACGTGACCCAGCTTGCGACCCGGGCGCACCTCCTTGCCGTACAGGTGCACCTTGGCGGCCGGGTCCAGCCGAGCGACGTCGGCCAGCACGTCGGTCGGGTCCGGCAGGGTGCTGCCCAGGACGTTGGCCATGACGGTCCACGACGACCGCGGCGCCGTGTCCCCGAGCGGCAGGTCCAGCACGGCCCGCAGGTGCTGCTCGAACTGGCTCGTGACCGCGCCGTCGATGGTCCAGTGGCCCGAGTTGTGGGGGCGCATCGCCAGCTCGTTGACGAGCACCCGCGGCGGACCGCCCGCCTCGTCGGCCACCTCGAACAGCTCGACGGCGAGGACGCCCGTGACGCGCAGGCCCTCCGCGATGCTCGTCGCCACGTCGAGCGCCTGGGCCCGGGTCGCCGGGTCGAGGTCAGGGGCCGGGGCGACGACCTCGGAGCACACTCCGTCGCGCTGCACCGACTCCACGACCGGCCACGTCCGCATCTCCCCGCTGGGCCGGCGCGCCACGAGCACCGCCAGCTCGCGCACGAAGGGCACCTTCTCCTCGGCGAGCAACGGCACGCCGGTCCCGTCGTGCGCGGCGGCGAACCAGTCCGCGACCTCGTCGGCGCCCCGAACCACCCGCACGCCCTTGCCGTCGTAGCCGCCGCGGGACGTCTTGACCACGGCGACGCCGCCGTGGTCGGCGAGGAAGGACTCGAGGTCCGAGGCCGAGTCGAGCGCCGCCCACGCCGGGACGGGGACGCCGAGCGCGGCCAGTCGCGAGCGCATGACGAGCTTGTCCTGGGCGTGCACCAGCGCGGCGGCGTCCGGACGGACCGCGATCCCCGCGTCCTCGAGCCGGTCCAGCAGCGCGTTCGGCACGTGCTCGTGCTCGAACGTCAGGGCGTCGGCCCCCTCGGCCAGGGCCGTGATCGCGGCCTCGTCGGACGCCGACCCGACAGGCGCGTCGACGACCACCTGCGCCGCCGACGACGTCGCGCTCTCGACCAGGACCCGCAGGTGCAGACCGAGCGCGGTCGCCGCCGGAGCCATCATGCGGGCCAGCTGCCCACCACCGACCACTGCCACCACGGGTGCCGTCACGGGCGACGACACTAGCCGAGCCCGCCGCGCCGCCGGAAACGCGTCGTCCCGACGACTCCCGGGCGACTCCCAGTGTCGCGGGCTATCCTCGCGACACCGAGGTATGACCATGCGCCAGCCGAACCGAGGAGCCACGTGAGCGCGTCCGACGAGCTGGCGACGAGCCTGCCCGACGCCGCGCCGACCGCTCCCCCGGCGACCGCCCCGCCCGCCTCGGCGATGCGTGCCGCAGCCCTGCGGGCGCGGGCCTACGAGCTGGCGCGGTTCCTGTCCGTGGGAGGCGTCGCGTTCGTCGTCGACCTGGGCCTGTTCAACCTCCTGCGGTTCGGCCCCGGGCACCTGCTCGAGCACAAGCCCCTCACGGCCAAGGTCATCTCGGTGGTCGCCGCGACCCTGGTGTCGTGGCTGGGCAACCGGCTGTGGACCTTCTCCACCCACCGCACCGACCGCCGCACGCGCGAGCTCGTCGTCTTCACGGCCATCAACCTGGTGTGCGCGGTCGTCCCCGTGCTGACGCTGGCGTTCTCGCACTACGCCTTGGGGCTGACGTCGGCGCTGGCGGACAACGCGGCGACCGTGCTCGGCATCGGGATCGGCACGGCCCTGCGGTACGTCGGCTACAAGCGCTGGGTGTTCACCGGCAGCGCCACCTCGGCCTGACGACAACCCGCAACGCGTGCGCTCGCGCCGCGTGCGGCCGTCTCAGACCAGGTAACGACGCATCATCGACATCACGTTGACCGTCTCGAGCATCTCCAGTGCCACCATTGTGGTCGCGACCGCCACCAGAGAGATGCGGTCGGTCGCGGCCAGGGTGCCGAGCACCCCTGCCGCGAGCACAACCCGGCACACCAGCACGCCGGACTCCCGCCGCATCGCCCGCGAAGAGCGTCCGACGCACGCTGTCATACACAGGATGTTGATCGTGTAGAGCGCCGCCCAGACCGCGAATATGGCTCCCTGAGCAAGGACGTAGTCGTAGTTCGGGCCCAGGACCTGTAGGACCACGAAGCCTGAGCACAGGTAGAGGACCGGAAGGCCGACGGCGAGCGCAGGGAGGAGCTTGAGGATCTGCCGCCGAACGGTCGCCCCGGAGGCGGCCTGCACGGTGGCCGGTAGGACGATGCTCTGGAGCACGAAGACCGCCTGGGCGGCGATAAGTACCGTGCCCGAGAAGTAGGCCGAGTACTGCGCGTACTCCAGGTCGGTGCCGCCGATCCGCATCGTGAACTTGTCGATGTAGACGATCGCCACGGCGAACACTGTGGTCGGCGCGGCGTAGCGGGCGAACGAGATCAGCTGCCCGCGGGTCTCGGAGGTGGTGTGCCACGGAGCGGTCCGGTTGCGGACCAAAGTGACGTACGCGCCGACCGAGAGCAGCGCCGCGACGACGACCACGCTCGAAAAGGTTCGCCACGACGGGGTGCCCAGCACCAGGACGGCCGTGACCGCGCCGACGAGGATCAAGCTGGCTTCAGCGACCTTGACCACGGCGACCGCACCGACGCGCCCGAGCGCGGCAGTCATCCGCTCGACGACTGCCCGCCAGCCGGTGGCCATTCCGAAGGCGGCTGCCAGCAGGACGAGGACCTGGGTCGACTTCGTGAGCCGCGCGAGCGGCTCTGAGGCGACGACGGCGACGATGCACCCGAAGGCCGCAAGCACGCTGGCGACGGTGAGCACGCTTCCGATGACCACGCCGCGCTGGTCGGCGGGCTGCCGGGCGAGGAGCCGTGGCGCGGCCAGCTCGAGACCTGCTACGGCCAGGATGAACCACACCTGGGACAGCGCCAGGAAGAATGCAAAGTCAGCGAAGCCGCTCGGGCTCAGCGACCGGGCGACGATGATGGTGAGGGCGAACATCCCCGCGCCCGATGCCGCACCTCCCAACAAAGACAAGGCGGAGAGGCGCCGGAGCGGTGAGGACTGCACGACCTCGCTCATGCAGTCGGAGCCAGGGCCTTGTCGAAGACGTCGAGAGTGCGCGCTGCCGTGCTCTCCCAGGAGAATCGCGCGGCCTGCTCGAGGCCCAGCTCGGCCGCCCGCCGCATCCGCTCCGGATCGGTGGCGACAATCGTCATGCCATCGGCGATCGACGTCAGCGAATGGGGGTCCACGTATATCGCGGCATCGCCGCCGACCTCGCGGTATACGGGGATGTCGCTGAGCAGAACGGGCAGTCCGATAAGCATGGCGTCGAGCGCCGGCAGGCAGAACCCGTCGTGGAACGACGGGATCGCCAGGGCGGCCGCGCTCGCGAGCAGGCGGTCCATCTCCTCCGTGGTGACCCAGCCGCGCAGGTCGACCCAGTCCTGCATCCTGGCCTCCTCGACGATGGGGATGAGCGGGTCGTCCCCCTTGCTCCCGGTGATCACCAGGCGCGGACGAACGTCCTCCGGCACCAGAGGCAGAGCCCGGACGAGCGAACCCCAGTTCTTGTGCCCGAGGCGGTTACCGGTGGCCAGGATGATGTTCTCGGGGTCACTGCTCCGCAGCCGCGCCGCGGCCTCACGCACCGAACCGGCCAGCGGGATGACGTCGAGCCGCTCTCGCGGGAAGTGCAGGTGCGTGTCGATGTCACGCGCCGAGGACTCACTGATCGTGATCATCCGCGTCGCGTTCTTCGCGACCATGGACTCCATCCACTGTGCCGGCTTCACGAAGAGCTGCGACGGCATGTGCTCCGGGTTGGTCCAGTACAGGAGGTCATGCATCGACACCACAGTGGGCACCGTCGAACGACGAGGTCCGAGCAGCGACGGGCAGTGGATCAGGTCCGCACGCAGTCGGTCCGCCCACCGCGACACGCCCTGCAGCTCCGCCCACGACCAGCGGAACCGGTTGAGCCCGGCGATGTTCCCACTGATCCCGGAGTCGACCACGCGACCCGGGAACCAGTCGGGTGCCGACGCCACGAACTCGGTGCTGCCGAGCGCGACGAACGTGAAGCGGTCGGTGTCCCGCAACGCCGAGTAGAGCTCTCGCGCGTAGGTCTCGATACCGCCCTTCGTTCCGGTCCAGAAGAGCATGTCGACCAGAACGGTAGGACGATCCGTCCCGGTCACGCCTCGACCAGCTCGTCCAGGACGGACGCCAGCAGGGCCAGCTCGACGCCGAGCTCACCCTCACGGTTGCCGACGAAGAGCCCGTTCGTGTCGATCAGGTCCGCGTTGTCGAGGAGCCCGTGCACGTCGTGGTCGAGCCACCTCATGACGGGATTCTTCGCGAAGTTGCCGGCGACGATCGGGCGGCACTCCACGCCCGCGGCCTGGAGAGCCCGAACGACGTCGGCCCGACCGAACGGGGCGTCCGGGCGCACGACCATGCTGAAACCGAACCAGCTGGACTCGCCGATCTCCCGCTGAACGATGAACTGCGGGTACCGCGACATGAGGTCAAGGTACTGGACGGCGTTCCGACGTCGGTCCGCCACAAAGTTGGGCAGCTTGGCGATCTGCTCGATCCCGACGGCGGCACTCATCTCGAGCGGCCGGACGCTGTACCCGGGGAGCACGAACTTGAACGACTCCTCAAACGGGTCGTCGCTCTTCTCTCCCGTGACGTGGTTGAACTTGGGGAGGTTGCGCGTCCACCCGTGTGCCCGGAGCGTGAGGAGGATGTGGTAAAGCTCCTCGTCTGCGGTGCAGATGACCCCACCCTCCATGGTGGAGATGTGGTGCGAGAAGAATCCGCTGAAGCTGCCCATGACCCCGTGGGTACCGCACTGGCGGCCGGCGAAGCTTGCGCCGAGCGACTCGCAGTTGTCCTCGATGAACTCGATGCCTCTCGGCTCGCACAATGCGCGGATCCGGTCGAAGTCATTCGGGTTTCCGAGCAGGTTCACCACCATCACAAGCCTCGTGCGGTCGGTGATGGCAGCCTCGAGAGCGTCCAAGTCGTAGTTGAGAGTTTCGGCGTCGATGTCGACAAACTTCAGGCGAAGGCCGTACTGGCTCAGTGGGTAATACGTGGTTGGCCACGACACGGCGGGGACGATCACCTCGTCCCCCGGTTGGAGCGCGTTGACCTTGCGGTACCGCAGCGCCGCGACCATCAGGAGATTGGCGGTGCTGCCCGAGTTGACCGCGACGCAGTATGGCGTGCCGAGGTACTCGGCGAACACGCGCTCGTACTCCGCCGTCTCGTGGGCCATCGTGAACTGGCCGCTGTCGATGACCCGCTGCAGCGCGGCGTACTCGGCGTGGTCCCAGGAGGACTGCGAGAGGGAGTAGGTGATGTCTCGGGGTGTCGCAGTCATGCAGAGGTCTCCATCATCGGGGCTTGTCTTCCTGCTCAACGTGCCACTTCCACGTCGAGCGCATGCCATCCTCGAGCGACAGCTGAGGGGTCCAACCGAGGTCCAGGAGCCGGCTGGTGTCGAGCTCTCGCCTCTGCACGCCCTCGGGCTTGGTGGCATCGAAGGCTATCTCACCCTGGAATCCGACAACGCGTGACGCGATATCGGCGATCTCACGGACGGAGGTGTCGCCGCCTGGTCCCGCGTTGACGACCGACGGAGGCTGCTCCAGGTCCAGGAGCGTGCTGCATGCAGCAGCCAGGTCGTCCGCGTGGAGCAGCTGCCTTCGCTGGTTGCCGGAACCCCACACGACGACACGATCTTGATCGTTGGCGACCGCGTCTGCGAACCGCCGAAGTGTCGCCGCCACGACGTGCGCCGTCGCGAGATCGAAGCGGTCACCTGGTCCGTAGAGGTTGCACGGCATCACTGAGTGGTACAAGACGCCGTGCTGGGCCCGGTAAGCCTCGCACAACCGCACGCCGGTCAGCTTGGCCAGCCCGTAGGGCCTCGTCGACGGGTCGAGCGGGCCCGTCTCGAGAGCCTGCTCGGAGATGGGCTGCGCGGCGTCCGCCGGGTAGGCGTTCGCACTTCCGACGAAGAGCAACCGCCCGACCCCACCAGCCAGAGCTGCCGCCAGCACGTTGGCCTGGATGCGCAGGTTCTCCTCGAGGAACTCGACCGGCCGCGCGATGTTCGCGCCGAGCCCGCCGACACGTCCGGCCACCAGGACCAGGACGTCCGCACGAGCCGCGGAGACCGCTGCGAACGTCGCCTCACGATCGAGGAAGTCGACGCGGTGGTCCGGTTGGACGCACACGTCCCCCCGGGCTAGCAGGGCTCGACGCAGGGCGGACCCGACGAGACCCGAATGCCCCGCAACATAGATCCGGCGTGTCAATCGTTGGCCCCGGACCGCGCCGTCACGACGTGCCCGGCGTCGCGCAGAGTCCGCTCCTGTCGGGCCAGCTCGAGATCGTTGTCCACCATGAGCCGCACGAGCTCGTCGATGCCCACCTTCGGCTTCCAGCCGAGGACCGTGCGCGCCTTCGTCGCATCCCCCTGCAGGGCCTCCACCTCGGCGGGCCGGAAGTACCTTGGGTCGACGACGACGTACTGCTCCCAGTCGAGGCCGAGCCTCCCGAAGACCTTCTCGACGAATTCCCTCACGGAGTACATCTCCCCGGTCGCGATCACGAAGTCGTCGGGCTCGTCCTGCTGCAGAATGAGCCACATCGCCTCGACGTAGTCCCTCGCATGACCCCAGTCCCTCTTGGCGTCGAGGTTGCCGAGGTAGAGCTTCTCCTGCAGGCCGAGCGAGATGCGGGTCGCGGCCCTCGTGATCTTCCGGGTCACGAAAGTCTCGCCGCGGCGCTCGGACTCATGGTTGAAGAGGATGCCGTTCGCCGCGAAGAGACCGTACGACTCGCGATAGTTGATCGTCTGCCAGTAGGCGTACAGCTTGGCCACGGCGTAGGGGCTACGCGGGTGCATCACCGACGTCTCCGACTGCGGCGGTGCAGTCGCGCCGAACTGCTCGGACGTTCCAGCCTGGTAGTAGCGGACCTGGCTCTCGGTGCGCTGGGAGTAGTCCCGAATCGCCTCGAGCAGTCGCAGCGTCCCCAGCCCGTCAACGTCGGCCGTGTACTCGGACTGGAAGAACGAGACGCCCACGTGCGACTGCGCGCCCAAGTTGTAGACCTCGACGGGCTGCACCTTCTCCACGATCTGGCGCAAGCCGGTTCCATCGGCGAGGTCGCCGTAGTGGATGAAGAGCCGCGCTTCGGGATCGTGCGGGTCCTTGTACAGGTGCTCGATGCGATCCGTTCCGAATGTGCTCGATCGACGCACGATGCCGTGCACCTCGTAGCCCTTCTGAAGCAGGAGCTCGGCCAGGTAGGAACCGTCCTGGCCGGTGATCCCGGTGACGAGTGCCTTCTTCATCTTGGCTGCCAATCTAGGAGGAGTCGGATGGTGTGTCGGCAGGCCCGACGTGATGCGCCGCTGGTCAGCGGACGCGTGGCTCCCGGGCCTGCTGGATCACTCGGAAGCCGGACTGATCAGGCGCGCCAGGACGGCCACGGTGCTCGACGGCTGCACGACGACTGCGACAGTTGCTCGCGGCCGTCCGGACGCGGAGGGAGCTCGGCGCCAGCACGCGCGTCACTCTACCCACTCGGCAGAGCACCGGGCCGACGGCCCTCAGGGGACGTCCGCCTGGACGATCACGGCGTCGCCGGAGGCGGTGAGCGCGCCGTCGACGCGGGCGCGAACACGGACTGCCCACGCGTGAGCAGCACACGCTCGCCGTCCGCCGCGGCGATCTCCACCTCGCCCTCGAGGCACACCACGATGCGCGGTCCGCGGCCGGGCACCCGCGTCGGGCCGTCGTCGGTCAGACGGGTGACGGAGAGCTCGAAGTCGTCGACCGGGGCGTAGTAGATCCGCGTCGACGTGAAGACGTTCTCGGGGGCGATCCGGATGGGGGGCGCCGCGACGCAGTCGACGTTGGCCAGCAGCTCCTCCACATCGACGTGCTTGCTGGTCAGCCCCGCTCGCAGGACGTTGTCCGAGTTGGCCATGATCTCCACGCCGACACCGTGCAGGTAGGCGTGCACGGCGCCGGCAGGCACGAACAGCGCCTCGCCGGGTCGAGGGTCACCGGGTTGAGCAGCACGGAGGTCACCGCGCCGGGGTCGCCCGGGTACGCGGCGGCCAGCCGCATGACCGTCTGGTCCGTGCGTGGCGACGGCGAGCCGGCGGAGAGCCGGTGCGCGCACGCGTCGGCGAACTTGGCGACGTCGGCCACGCTCGGACGGGTGTCCGGCTGCAGGAGCCACTCGAAGGCGCGCCGGACGCCGACGGACGTCGGGTCGGCGACGAGGATCGCGTGCAGGTCCGCGGCCAGCGGCGCGTCCAGGTCGGCCAGCAGCTCGGCGGCCCGCCGAGGGGCCCGGAACCCCACCATCGCGTCGAACCGGGTGAGCGCGTAGACGCAGCTCGGGCTTGTGGTTCCGGTCGCGATAGCTGCGCTCCGGCGCCGACAAGGCGACGCCGGCGGCCTCCTCGGCCGCGAACCCGCTCGGCGCCCGCTCCGGTGCCGGATGGACCTGCAGCGACAGCGGCGACTCGGCCGCGATGATCTTCAGGAGGTACGGCAGCCGAGCACCGAACCGGGAGGCGACGTCCGTGCCCGAGATGGTGCTCAGGGTCGGCGGCGATCAGCTCGTCGAGCCGCTGCGCACCTTGATCCGTCCGAGCTGTCGCCGGAGCGCTCGTGTGGGCACCGAACCAGGCCTCCGCGACCGGCCGACCGTCGGGCACGAGTCGCGAGCACGTCGGGGATCGCCGTCGTCGAGCCCCAGGCGTAGTGCTGGGTGGCGGGGGTGATCCGGTACACGGCTGTCGTCTCCTGCTGTCTCTGGTCGTCGGCCAGGGTGGGCACGCATCGGACGCGCTCGCCAGAGAGACCCGGCGGGTGACGTCCCATCGCAGCTCACCGCCGCCGGCGGTCGGGCCGGGCCACGACCGCACCCAGGGGCAGCACCACGTCCGGCCGCATCGACGCCGGCACGCCGGACAGGAACAGCGCGAACACCGCGGGTCGCCGCTGCGCGAGCTCGAGGCGGCCGCCGTCCGCGGAGGCCAGGTCCCGGGCGAGGGCCAGACCCAGCCCGGTGCCCTTGCCGGAGGTGACCTCGCGCTCGAAGATCCGCGGCGCCAGGTCGTCCGGGACGCCGGCGCCCTCGTCGGCCACCTCGACGACGACCGCGCCCGACGGACCGCCGGACCGTGACCGCACGGTCGTCGTGCCGGCACCGTGCCGCAACGAGTTCTCGATGAGCGTGGCGAGCACCTGGGCGAGCGCGCCGGGTGTGGCCAGGACCTGGGTGGACGGGTCCACCTCGATGACGAGCCGGCGGCCGTTGGCCTGGAACGTCGGCTGCCACTCCTCCTCCTGCTGGTGGACCACCTCGAGCAGCCGCACCGCCTCGGTGGTCCCGCCCTGCGCGCGGCGGGAGCTGGCCAGGAGGTCGTCGACCACGCGGACGAGCCGCTCGACCTGCTCCAGGGAGATGCGCGCCTCCTCGCTCACGGACGGGTCGTCGGTGGCGAGCATGATCTCCTCGAGCCGCATCGACAGGGCCGTGAGCGGTGTCCGGAGCTGGTGCGAGGCGTCGGAGGCGAACTGCCGCTCGGCCGCGAGCCGGCCGGCCATCCGGTCGGCGCTGCGCGCGAGCTCGGCGGCCACCAGGTCGATCTCCTCGACCCCGGACGGCTCCACGCGCGGCCGCACCTGGCCCGCGCCCAGCTGCTCCGCCGACGCCGCCAGGTAGACCAGGGGTGCGGTGAGGCGGTTGGCCTGCCAGATGGCCATCGCGATGCCCGCCGCGAACGCCACGACGGCGGCCACGACGACGAGCGCGATGACCCGGGCGCTGAGCCAGAAGACGTCCCACCACGACACGTACAGCGTCACGGTGGCGCCCGTGTCGGAGGTCTTCGTGACCGACAGGGTGCGGCCCTCGATGTGCTGCCCCGCCTGGTACGTCTCCCCGTCGGGCGCGTCCACGATGACCGAGGCGAGGATCTCGCCGGCGTCGCCCGTGGCGCTCTGGAGCAGCCGGTCGGTGAGGGGGATGTCCTGCTGGACGCGGAAGTCGACCGACCGCGCGAGCGAGTCGGCACGTGACTGGAGGGCCTGCATCTCGTTCTCGCGCACCAGCTGCGCACCGAGGAAGGCCAGGGGGAACCCGAGCAGCACGACCGCGACGGTGACCGCCGCGATCGTCGCCTGCAGGACGCGACGACGCAAAGGTCAGGCCCGCTCGGCGCTCGCGCCGCCCGTCTCGAACCGGAATCCCATGCCGCGCACGGTGGTCACGTAGCGCGGCGCGTTCGCGTCGTCGCCGAGCTTGCGACGCAGCCACGAGACGTGCATGTCGAGCGTCTTGGTGGAGCCCGTCGGGTCGGATCCCCAGACCTCGCGCATGAGCGTCTCGCGCGCCACGACGGTGCCCGCCGCCCCGACCAGGACCCGCAGGAGGTCGAACTCCTTGGCGGTCAGGTGCAGCTCGCGCTCCCCCTGGAACGCGCGGTGCGCGGCGACGTCGACGCGCACGTTCTGCGCGTGCAGCTCGTCCTCGTCGCCCGGGTCGCCGACGCTGCGGCGCAGCAGCGCACGGACGCGGGCGAGCAGCTCCGCCAGGCGGAACGGCTTGGTGACGTAGTCGTCGGCCCCGGCGTCGAGCCCGACCACGAGGTCCACCTCGTCCGCGCGGGCCGTGAGCACCAGCAGCGGGGTGGTCAGGCCGAGGTTGCGGATGGCGCGGGCGACGTCGAGGCCGTCCATGTCCGGCAGGCCCAGGTCCAGGACGACCAGGTCAGCGCCGGCGGCGCCGTCGATCGCACCTTGACCGGTGCCTTGCACGCGCACGTCGTAACCTTCACGCCCGAGGGCGCGGGCCAAAGGCTCGGCAATCGCGGGATCGTCCTCGGCCAGCAGCACCTGGGTCATTCGCCCATGCTAGGTCATGGCACGGTCTTGACCGCCAGAGGGGCGCGCCCTCATCTCAGCGTGAATCGAGTGGGCCTGCGGGAGGACCGCGCAGGCCCGCGGGTCGTCCTGCGGGGGCACGACCGGGCCCGAGGTCGCCCCTACCCTCGTGGGGTGAACAGGTGGAACCGGCTGCAGCGCTGGGAGGAGGCGCACCGGTTCGCCGTCGACGCCACCGGCACCGGCCTGCTGCTGCTGCTCATGGTCACGACGTCGACCCCCATCTCGGGCTCCAGCGCCGACGCCATGCGGACCGTCGCGACCCCGGTGCTCTCCATCGCCGTCGTCGCACCGCTGGCGTGGCGCCGGGTCCGGCCCGCGGCCTCCGCCGCCGCGGTCTACACCGCCGCGCTGCTGCAGCTGGCGTTCTGGACGCCCCTGGTGGTGCCGGCCGATCTTGCCGTCCTGCTCGCCCTCTACTCCGTCACCGTGCACGGTCCGCGGTGGGCGCACCGGGTGGCGATCGTCGGCGCACTCGTCGGGTCGGTGCTGCTGGGCGGGGCGATGAACGGCCTGATGAACACCTCGGGCGCCGCCGCCACCACCGCGTTCACCGGTGTCCTGGCGCTGTCCGTCTGGGCGTTCGGGCTGGTCCGGCGCTCGCGCCGGGAGACGATCGCGGCGCTCGTGGACCGCGCCAGCCGGCTCGAGGTCGAGCGCGACCAGCAGACGCAGATCGCCACCGCCGCCGAGCGCGCCCGCATCGCGCGAGAGATGCACGACATCGTCGCGCACTCGCTGACCGTGATGATCGCCCAGGCCGACGGCGGTCGGTACGCCGCGGACGCCGACCCGGCCGCGGCGACCCGCGCCCTGGGCACGATCGCCGAGACCGGGCGGGCGGCGCTGACGGACATGCGACGACTGCTGGGCGTGCTGCGCGGGACGAGCGAGCGCGAGAGCGACGACGAGCTCGTCGGACCGGGCGGCCTCGGGCACGGCACGTCGCAGGGGTTCGCGCCGCAACCGGCCGAGTCGGACATCGGCACGCTCGTCGACCAGGTCCGCGCGAGCGGGCTGCGCGCCTCGCTGGTGCGGATGGGCACGCCCCGCAACCTGCCGCCGGGTGCCGGCCTGACCGTCTACCGGATCGCCCAGGAGGCCCTGACCAACGTGCTCAAGCACGCCGGTCCCGACCCCCGGGTGACCGTGCTGGTGCAGTGGCTGCCCGACGCGATCGTGCTGGAGATCACCGACGACGGCCGCGGTGCGTCGGCCGGCTCGGACGGGCTCGGACAAGGGCTGGTGGGCATGCGGGAGCGGGCCACCATGTTCGGGGGCACGGTCACCGCCGGCCCTCGCCCGGGCGGCGGGTTCCGCGTCCGGGCCCGGCTCCCGACGCCAGCCGACGCAGGCGCCACCAGCCGCAGCCGCCCCCACCCCACCCGACGAGAGGACGACCCCGGTGCCGACCGACCACGACGAGGCCACCCGATGAGCGCACCCATCCGCGTGGCCCTGGTCGACGACCAGCAGCTGGTCCGCGCCGGCTTCCGCATGGTGATCGACTCGCAGGCGGACCTCGAGGTGGTTCTCGAGGCCGGCGACGGCGCGCAGGCCGTCCGGGCGCTGGACCCGTCGGCACGCACGGCCACGGGCCCGGTCGACGTGGTGCTCATGGACGTGCGCATGCCGACGATGGACGGGCTGACCGCCACCGCCCAGATCACCGCACGCGCCACGGACGACGACCTTGCGCCCCGTGTCATCGTGCTGACCACGTTCGACCTCGACGAGTACGTCCTGTCGGCCATCCGGGCGGGCGCGAGCGGGTTCCTGCTCAAGGACGCGCCGCCGGAGGAGATGCTCGCGGCCATCCGCACGGTGCACGCGGGAGATGCCGTGATCGCGCCGTCCAGCACGAAGCGGCTGCTCGAGCACCTGGTCACCGCGCTGCCGCCGGACCAGCCGGGGACCCCGACGGACCCGGCACGGCTCGCCGTCGCCCAGCTGACCGAGCGCGAGCGGGAGGTCCTCGTGCTCATGGCGCGGGGCCGCTCGAACACCGAGATCGGCTCCGACCTGTTCGTCGCGGAGGCGACCGTCAAGACGCACGTCGGACGGATCCTGGCCAAGCTGCACGCGCGCGACCGGGTGCAGGCCGTGGTCGTGGCGTACGAGACCGGTCTGGTGCGCCCGGGGGCGTAGTGCCCCCACGGGATGACCGTCGACCCGACCACGGCCTGATGTGGACGGTCGGACCGGCTCCGTACCGTCGAGACGTCATCACCGCACCCGAAGGAGCCCTCTCGTGGACACCACCGTCTTCCGCCCGCTCGACGAGGACCCGCCCCGCGTGCCGGGCGGATCCTCGGCCGCCGTGAGCGCCCGCGCGCTCACCAAGGTCTACGGCCAGGGCGAGGCGCAGGTCCGCGCGCTCGACGGGGTCGACGTCGACTTCGCGGCCGGCGCCTTCACGGCGATCATGGGACCGTCCGGCTCCGGCAAGTCCACCCTCATGCACGTCCTGGCCGGCCTCGACCAGGCGACGTCCGGCACCGCCCACCTGGGCGCCACCGAGATCACGTCGCTCGACGACGGAGCACTGACCCGTCTGCGTCGGGACCGCGTCGGGTTCGTGTTCCAGAGCTTCAACCTGCTGCCCATGTTCACCGCGGAGCAGAACATCCTCCTGCCGCTCGAGCTGGCCGGCTCGGGCGTCGACCGCGACTGGTTCGGCACCCTCGTCGACACCCTCGGCCTGGGCCAGCGCCTCACGCACCGACCCTCCGAGCTGTCCGGCGGCCAGCAGCAGCGCGTCGCCATCGCCCGTGCGCTCATCGCCAAGCCCGAGGTCGTCTTCGCCGACGAGCCGACGGGGAACCTGGACTCCCGCTCGGGCGCCGAGGTCCTGAGCTTCCTGCGCCGCTCGGTGCGCGAGCTGGGCCGCACGATCATCATGGTCACGCACGACCCGACGGCCGCGGCGTACGCGGACCGCGTCGTCCTGCTGGCCGACGGCCGGATCGCGGGCGACATCGCCGACCCGACGCCCGAGTCGGTGCTCACCGGCCTGGACGCGCTGCGCTCGCTGGACCAGGCGGCCCTCTGATGCTGCGACTGACCCTGGCGCAGATGCGCCGCAGCCTCGGGCGTCTGACCGCGGCCGCCGTCGCGATCGCCATCGGCACCGCGTTCCTGGCGACCACGCTGCTCGCGGGCAACGTCATCACCCGCACCGGTTACGACGCCATCACCGCCACCTACGCCGACGCCGACATCGTCGTCGACGGTCAGGTCACCGAGGGCCAGCTGGAGGACGTCCGCGCGCTGCCGCAGGTCCAGGCCGCGGAGGTGCTGGCCCCCACCGGCGTCGAGCTGCGCAAGGGCGGCGAGAGCCGCTGGCAGCTCATGCTCACCACCTCCGACGAGCCGCGCCTCAGCTCGCTCGAGGTGCACGACGGCGCCGCTCCGACGGCGCAGGGCCAGATCGCGCTGCCCGCCGCGACCGCGACCGCGCTCGAGGTGGGCGTCGGGGACCACGTGCAGGTCCGGTACTCGCAGCCGGTGCAGACGCCGACGGACGACCCGACCGCGGACGCGACCGCCCAGGAGTGGGAGACGGTCGACGAGGACGTCGTCGTCAGCGGCATCGCCACCGACCCCGCGGACGCGTGGTCGCAGACCGGCGGGGCGGGCCTGGTCACGGCCGCCGACGCGCTGCGCTGGAGCGGGGCCGACTCGTTGGCGGAGCTCGCCACCGACACGCTCGTCGTCGCACGTCCCGGCGTGAGCCCGGACGTCCTGCGTGACGCCATCACGCCCCTGGTCCCGGACGCCGAGGCGCTCACCAAGGACCAGGCCGCCGCGAAGTCCGTCGAGGAGTTCTCCGACGGCGGGAACGCACTGGTCACCGTGGTCCTGGGGTTCGCCGCCGTGGCGCTCCTGGTCGCCGCGCTGGTCATCGCGAACACGTTCCAGGTGCTCGTCGCGCAGCGCACGCGCACCCTGGCCCTGCTGCGGTGCGTCGGCGCCGGCAAGGGGCAGCTGAGGCGATCGGTGCTGGTCGAGGCGGCGATCCTGGGCGCCGCGGCGTCGGTCGTCGGCCTCCTCGTCGGCATGGCGCTCGGGCAGATCGCGCTCATGGTCCTCGGACGGTTCGACCTGGGCGTGCCGCTGCCGAGCGCCATCGAGATCACCCTGCCGGTCGTCGTGGTCCCGCTGCTCGTCGGCACGGTCGTCACCGTGCTCGCGTCGCTGGTGCCTGCACGCGAGGCCACGCGCGTGTCGCCGATCGCCGCGCTGCGGCCGGTGGACGCACCTGCGATCGGCGCCCGCCGCGGACGGGTCCGGCTCACCGTCTCGGTGCTGCTCACCCTCGGCGGTGTGGCGGTCATGCTCGGGTGCGCCGCACTGGCCCGCACGGGTGGCGCCGGCGACACCCTGGTCCTCGGGGTGGGCGTCCTGGGTGGCGCCCTGTCGTTCGTCGGCGTCCTGCTGGGCGCGGTGTTCTGGGTGCCCTCGGTGGTCTCGCTCGCCGGGCGCGCCCTCGCCGGCACCGGGACGAGCGCGCGGCTCGCCGCCGCGAACACGGTGCGCAACCCACGCCGCACCGCCGCGACCAGCACCGCGCTGCTCATCGGCGTGACCCTCGTCGCGATGATGAGCACGGGGGCCGCGAGCGCGCGGGTGTCGCTGGCCAAGGAGCTCGACCAGCACTACCCGGTGGACCTCCTGGTCGACGCCTCCATCCAGGGCGACGACGCAGCGCTGCCCACGAGCGCCGCCTCGGCCGTGGCCGAGGTCGCGGGTGTCGACACCGTGCTGCAGATGCGGACCGCCACGGTGCGGCTGGGCGACACCTGGCTCACGGTCGCGGCCCCGGTCGACGGTGCGACCGCCGACGTGCTGCGCGACCCGGACCTGACGGCCGGACTGACGGACGGCACGGTCCTGCTGCCCTCGCTGCTGTCCGACGAGGCCGTGCCCCCGGGCGACTCCGCGACGGCGTTCATCTCGGGCTCGGACGGCTCCGAGGCCGCTCCGGGCGGCACGTCCGTGCCGCTGGACCCGGTGCAGACCGACCTCGGGGGCCGCTACTCGCTGGTGACCCCGGCGACGCTGCACCTGCTCGCGCCCCAGGCCCCCGCCTCCGCCCTGTGGGTCAGCCTGGCCCCCGACGCCGACCCGGCGCTGGTGCTGCAGGACGTCCGTGCCGCCCTGCCCGACACACCGGCCGACGTCAGCAGTGCGGCGGCCCAGCGCGCCAGCTACGAGCGGGTCATCGACGCACTCCTCGGGGTCGTCGTCGCGCTGCTGGGGGTGGCCGTGGTCATCGCCCTGATCGGCGTGGCCAACACCCTGTCGCTGTCCGTCCTGGAGCGGCGACGGGAGTCGGCGACGCTGCGGGCGATCGGGCTGTCGCGGCGGCAGCTGCGGTGGATGCTCGCCGTCGAGGGGATGCTCATCGCGGGTGTCGGGGCGGTGCTCGGCGCGGTCCTGGGCATGTTCTACGGCTGGGCTGGTGCGGTGATCGTCTTCGGCCAGGTCGGGGACGTGCTGCTGGTCGTGCCCTGGTCCGACCTGGCTCTGCTGCTCGTGGTCGCCCTGGCCGCCGGGCTGCTGGCGTCGGTCCTGCCGGGCCGGTCCGCCGCCCGGACCTCTCCGGTGGCGGCGCTCGCCGTCGACTGAGCCGACCCGCAGGCCCACCGAACCGACCGGTGGGCCTGTGGAGGGCCGATCACGCCCCCGCCACCGACCCGCCCGGGACGGTCGCGGGGGCGGTGGCCGTCAGGCTCCCCCGGTGCGGTTCACCCTCCTCCACCCCGACCCGGCCCGTGGTCCGGGGCTCCACCCGACGGACCTCGACGCGGACGTCGGGACGCCGATGTCCCGTCTGCGGCCCGCGCTCGCGCGCGTGAGCGGCTACGCGGCCTGGGCCGGCGCCGGGGTCCGGCCGGCGGTGGCCGACGCCGTGCTCGACGACCACCACGTCGTGGGTCAGGCGCCCCTGGTCGAGGGATGCGTGCTGCGGCCCTCCCCCGGCCCGGCCGATGCCGCGGTGCTCGCCGTGCGGGCGGACTGGCACGTCGCGGTCGTCGCCGGACCCGACAGCGCCGGCCTCCTCGCGCTGCCGGACGGGTCCACCGTCACGTTGACGTCGTCGGGGACCGACGGTGACCAGTCCCTCCTCGTGCACGACGCCACGCTGCCCCGGGTCCTGGTCCGGCGCCGCGGGGACCGCGTCCACGTGCGGGCCGGGCGCAGTCTCCGCTGGCACCGCTGGCGACCGGACCGCCCCCGCACCTTCGGTGCCACGACCGTCGTCGTGCGCACGTCGCGCGCCCAGCCGGCGACGGGAGGCGACGTCCGCGAGCCGGTGGCGCGGGCCACCACGTGGCTGACCCCGCTCGTCGGCTCCGTGGCGCTCGCCGCCGCGCTGCGCCAGCCCGTGCTGCTGCTCGCCGGCCTCGCGGCGCCGCTCGTGGGACTGGGGTCCGTGGTGGTCGGCCGCTGGAGGCGACGGAGCGCGGCCCGCGACGAGCACCGCCTCGCGGACCCGGCGGCACTGGTGGCGGCCACCGCACGTGCGTCCGTGCAGCCGGCCGCTCCGGCCGCGGTGGACCAGCCCTGGGACCCGGGCGGGTCGCTGGCGGTCGTCGGCCCGCGGGAGCTGGCGCTGCCGGTGGCGCGCGCGGTCGTCCTCGGCGCGCTCGGGACCCACCTGACCGGGGCGCTGGCCGTGCGCTCGGAGCGCCCGACGGACTGGGACTGGTGCGTGTGGGCGACCGAACCCGGGGCCCCGCTCCCGAACGGGCAGGCGGATGCGCTCGTCGTCGCCGACGGTGCACGCCAGGCCGCGGCGCTGGCCGCGTGGCGTGCGTCGGCACCCTCGTCGCAGCGGCTGCTCGTGATCGTGCCTGCGGCCGGTGCCGTCCCGGCCTGGTGCGCGGCGCGGCTCGACGTCGGACCGCGGTCGCTGCGGCTGCACGACGCGACCGGCCAGCGGGTCGACCGTCCCCGGCACGCGCTCACCGCCGGTCGGGCCACCGCTCAGGCGCGAGCCGCGGCAGCGGTCCGGGCCGGCGCCGGCGCGCAGGACACCGCGGAGCTGCCGCCGCGGGCGTCACTGGCGGCCCTGGCCGGGATCCCGGCACCCGACGAGGTGACCTCCGCCTGGGAACGGCCGCCCGGCGGGCTCGTCGCCGCGCTCGGGGTCGGGCCGGGCGGGCGGACGGTGTCCGTGGACCTCGTCGCGGACGGGCCGCACGTGCTCGTCGCGGGGACCACCGGCGCGGGCAAGTCGGAGCTGCTCACCACGCTGGTGCTCGCGCTGGCACTGCGACACCCGCCCGACCGGCTGGCGATGCTGCTGGTGGACTTCAAGGGCGGCACGGGGCTCGGCCCGGTCGCCGGGCTGCCGCACGTCCTCGAGCACGTCACGGACCTGGATGCACCGCACACCCGGCGCATCCTCGCCGCCCTGCGGGCCGAGCTGCGCCGCCGCGAGGCGCTCCTCGCCGCAGCGGGTGCGCGCGACCTGCGCGACCTCGACCCGACGGACCCGGCGACGCCACCACGCCTGCTCGTGGTGGTCGACGAGCTGCGCGCGCTGACCGAGGACCTGCCGGACTCGTCCGCGGCGCTGACCCGCATCGCCGCCCAGGGCCGCGCGCTCGGGGTCCACCTGGTGCTGGCCACCCAGCGGCCGGCCGGGGCCGTCGGCGCGGACCTGAGGGCCAACGTGTCGCTGCGGGTGGCGCTCCGCGTGACGGACCCGGCCGACTCGACCGACGTGCTCGACGCCCCCGACGCCGCGCAGATCGAGGCCGCGACGCCCGGCCGGGCCTGGGTCCGCCGCGGGTCCCGTCCGCTGGAGCCCGTGCAGGTCGCTCGCGCTGTGGCAGAGCCGAGCGCGGCGGTGGTCCGTCCGGCGCGCCCATGGTCCGGGACCGACCGCGGTTGGTCGCCGGACGCGGGGACCGTCGCGCCGGCCACCGACCTGGGCGAGGCGTGGGTGCGCGCAGCCGTCGGCGCTGCGCGGGGCCGGCCGGCGTCCGCGCCGTGGGTGCCCGCCCTGCCGCCGGTCGTCACCGTCGCGGACGTCCCCGCCGGTCCCGGTCTGGCTCTCGCCGTCTCCGACCTGCCCGACGAGCAGCGCCGTGGCGGCGTGCGGTGGGACCCGGCGGACGGACCGCTCCTCGTGCTCGGCGGCCCGCGCTCGGGACGCACGACGGCCCTGGTGACCGCCGGCCTCGCCGCCCTGGCGGACGGCCGCGCCGTGCACACCGTCGGGCTGCCGTCGGACGCGGTGGACCGCCTGCGGGCCGACGACCACGGGGGGCGGGTGGGCAGCACCCTGCACACCGACGACGCGCGAGCCGTCGCGCGCCTCCTCGAGCTGCTCACCGCGCCGCCCGGGGAGCCGTCGCTCCTGCTGGTCGACCGCGTGGACCTCGCGCTCGAGTCCCTGAGCCGGATGGCCCGCGGCGCCGGTGCCGAGCGGCTGACCGCACTGTGGCGCGCGCGACCGCCCGGCCTCGCGCTCGCGTGCGGGTCCGACGTCGGCGCCGGTGTGCTGCCGCACCTGGCTGCCTTCGCCCACCGCCTCGTGCTCCCGACGCCCGACGCTGCCCTCGACGCACTGGCGGGTGTGCCGGCCGCCCTGGCGGGCCGCCGCGCGTTCCCCGGGCGGGCGGTGCACCTGCACGGCGGTGCTGCCGAGCTGTGCCAGGTGGTTCTGCCGGCTCCGGTGACGGGGCCCCCACCGACCACCCGCCCGTCAGGTCTCGTGCTGGTCCGCGCCCTGCCCGACCACGCGGACCGACCCCGGGCCCCCGCGACCACGCCGTCCGGGCCGTCCGCGCCGTCTGCGCCGTCCGTGCCCTCGACGGAGGGCGCCCGCGGGCTGGAGGTCACGCTGGGGGTCGGGGGCGACGGCGCCGAGCCGGTCCGTGCGGACCTCGCAGCGGGTCTGCTCGTCGTGGGTCCGCCGGGATCCGGACGGAGCACGGCACTCATGACCCTCGCCGACGCACTGGTGGCCGCCGGTGCTCGCGTCGAGCGTCTCGTGGACCCGGCGCTGGGCGCTGCGTGGACGGTGCCCGGTGTCCGGGACGTCGGCCCGGCCGACGTCGGTCGCTCGCTCAGCCGTGCGCACGTGCTGCTGGTCGACGACCTGGACGAGGTCGAGCGGGACCACCCAGGCGTCGGTGACCTGCTCGCGGCCGGCGACGGGGGCGGGCCTGGTCGCCGCGGTGACGTCGGCGTCGGCGACCCGGTCGTTCCGGGGGGCGGTCCCGGCACTGCTGCGGCGGCGCCGGCTTCTCGTCCTCGACCCCCACGACCCGGCGTCCGCCGAGCTGGTGGGCCCTTCGGGCCACCTGGGCCGTCGACCCACGTGGGCGTCCGACCGGGCGGGGCGTCCTGGTGTCGGGGCGCGAGACCGTCGTCGTGCAGGTCTACTCGGCTACTGCTGGGGCCCTCGACGGCCGCCCGTGACCGCGACGACCGACGGCAGCAGCAGGCCGACGCCCACCAGCACGGCGACGGCGGCGACCAGGAGCGCCCACGGGGCCGGGCCCGCGCTGAACCACCCGAGGGCCAGGACCACCAGCAGGATCTGCCACATGACCACCGGCGAGCGCGGCCACCGACGGCCGCGCCACAGCCCGCGCGCGGCGAGCAGGAGGAGCAGCCCCACGCCCAGACCGAACGCCGCGAGGAACAGGGTCGCGGCGGGCAGGGTGGCGGCGCCGCGCAGGACGTCGACCGCCCACGCGATCCCCAGACCGACGAAGGCCGCGGCCTCCAGGACGACGAGCAGGCAGACGACGAGGAGCAGGGCGGGGCGGCGGTCGGTCACACGGCTGAGCCTAGGCACCGCGCGCGAGCGTGCGGCGCCACGCGCGCTGACCTGCAGGGACGCGCGGATCCGCACTACCACGACTTGGAGGTGCCCTGCGCCACGACGTGACCCCGATCACCGTGTTCACCTGGACCGCCGACCAGGACTTTTGTCCGACATCAGCCCTCACCTGCACAGATATGCGGATCGGCCACCGGCACAGCGGGTCCACAGGTGTGACGAAGACCTCAGTCGTTACTGAGATGAAACCTTCTCGTAACCCTTGTGGAGATCCCCGACGGGTGCGAGCCTTGACGCAGCAAGTCATCCCACCCCCGATCTCACGTCCAGTGTCGTGCGCCCTCACCCAGGGCGTCCCTCGACGTGTGCCTAGGAGAGAACTCATGGATTGGCGCCACCGCGCAGCATGCCTCGACGAGGACCCGGAGCTGTTCTTCCCCATCGGGAACACCGGTCCTGCCCTGCTGCAGATCGACGAGGCGAAGGCCGTCTGCCGCCGCTGCCCCGTCGTCGACACGTGCCTCAAGTGGGCCATCGAGACCGGCCAGGACGCCGGCGTCTGGGGCGGCCTGTCGGAGGACGAGCGCCGCGCGCTGAAGCGCCGCACCGCGCGCCAGCGCCGCGCCGGCTGACCTCAGCCCCACCTGGACCCGACCCCGTCGCGCACCGCGCGGCGGGGTCGAGCCATGTCCGGGGCGGCGACGCGGCGGCCCGCAGACCAGCAGCGTGCTCCGTCAGACCAGGGCGACGCCGTCGCGCGGACCGCGCAGGCGCGCCTCGATGACCACCGAGGTCCCGCCCCCGTCGCGGCTCGACCACTCGATGGTCCCCCGCAGCTCGTTGGTCACGAGAGTGGACACGATCTGCGTGCCGAGGCCCGTGCCCGCCCCGCGCTCCGCCGGCAGCCCGGAGCCGTCGTCGGCGACCTCGACCCGCAGGGAGTCGTCGTCGCGCTCGACCGCGACCTCGACGGTCCCGGACTCCCGGCCGTCGAAACCGTGCTCCACCGCGTTGGTCACCAGCTCGGTGAGGATCAGGGCGAGCGCCGTGGCGTCCTCGGCCGGGATGGAGCCGAACGAGCCGCGGACCAGGGTCTGCACGTGCGCGCGCTGCGTGGCCACGTCGGCGGCCAGCCGCAGGCTGCGGCCCACGAGGTCGTCGAACGGCACGCTCTCGTCGAGGGTCTGCGAGAGCGTCTCGTGCACCAGGGCGATCGTCGCGACGCGCCGCATCGCCTCCCCCAGCGCCTCCCGCGCCTCGGGCGACGCGACCCGCCGCGACTGCAGGCGAAGCAGGGCCGCCACGGTCTGCAGGTTGTTCTTCACCCGGTGGTGGATCTCCCGGATGGTCGCGTCCTTGGTGATGAGCTCGCGTTCGCGCCGGCGCAGCTCCGAGACGTCGCGGCACAGCAGGACGGCGCCGACCCGTTGCCCGAGCTCGGTCAGCGGGACCGCCCGCAAGGACAGGGCCACGCCGCGCGCCTCGACGTCGACGCGCCACGGCGCCCGGCCCATGAGCACCAGGGGCATGGACTCGTCGACGGTGTCGTGCTGCTCGATGAGGTTCGCGGTGACCTCGACCAGCGACCGGCCGACGAGGTCACCGACCACGCCGAGGCGGTGGAAGCAGGACAGCGCGTTGGGGCTGGCGTAGAGGACCTCGCCCTCGGAGTTGAGCCGCACCAGCCCGTCACCGACGCGAGGCGCTCCGCGGCGCGGCCCGGTCGGTGCGTCGGGCGCCGGGAACTCGCCGCGGCCGACCATCGCGAAGATGTCGTCGGCGGCCTCGACGTAGTTGAGCTCGAGCCGGCTCGGGGTACGGGCACCGCCGAGGTTGGTCTGGCGCGCCAGCACGGCGATCGGGCGGCCCTGCCGCACCACGGGGACGGCCTCCTCGCGCACCGCGTAGGACCCGAACCAGCGCGGCTCGCGCGACCGCTGCGCCGTGCGCTCGTCGAGCGAGCGCTGCAGCTGCGGGCGCTGACCCTCGGGTGCGCTGGAGCCGACGACGTCGTCGTAGTGCACGGTCGCGCCGGTCGAGGGGCGGCACTGCGCGATCGCCACGAAGTCGCCGTCGGTGGTGGGCAGCCAGAGGACGAGGTCTGCGAAGGCCAGGTCGGACAGCACCTGCCAGTCCCCGACGAGGAGGTGCAACCACTCCAGGTCGTGAGCATCGAGCGCGGCATGACGAGCGGCGAGGGTGCTCAGCGTGGACACGGGCACCAGGGTAGGTGTCGCCGCCGGGAGGACGGGCAGGACGGCCAGGACGTGGGCAGATAGCCTCGGAGCCACGAACCACCGGCTGTGAAGGACCCCCACCGTGCGACTGAGCGTGACGCTCGACCTGCCGACCGACGCCCGCGCCGCCGCCGCGCTGCTGGCCGACCCCGAGTACGTGCACCAGAAGGTGCGCGCCAGCGGGGCTCTCGAGCAGCACGTGGACGTCACCGGCGACCCCGAGGGTGCGTTCACGGTCACCACCCGGCGTGCGCTGCCGACCGACCAGATCCCGGGGCACCTGCGGGGGTTCGTCGGCACCCGGATCGACGTCCGCCAGGTCGAGGCCTGGGAGGCACCGGCCGTCGACGGCGCGCGCGTGGGCACCGTGGTGGTGGAGATCGCCGGCGCCCCCGTGCGGCTCAGCGGCCGGACCGCACTGACCCCGGCGGGCGCCGACCGCACCACCGTCACGTACGACGGCGAGCTCCGGGCGACGGTCCCGCTGTTCGCCGCCGCGATCGAGCAGGCCACCGCCGGCGCCATCCGCTCCGCGCTCGAGGTCGAGCAGGACGTGGCCCGCCGCTGGATCGCCGGTCACGGACAGGCTCCGCAGCCGTAACGATTCGGTAACACGGACCCGTGTCCATATCGCTCTGACCTGCGGGAACACCGGTGTGGGATCGCTACCACGGACAATCCGCCCCCCGGCCTCCTTGACACCTGTCAGGCGCCCGGCGACAGTATCCGCAGCGCGTGGGAACGCTCCCGCATCACTGCGGATGGGAACGTGACCACGCCGGGTCCACACGGCCCAACCCGATGTCCGTCCGCGCCCCCTGCGGCGAGCGGTTCACGGGTGCCCCAGGGGTACGGCGAGGACGCCGTCCGACTGACAAGGGAGTCACAGTGCGCAAGACCACCAGCAAGATGTGGGCGGCCGCGGCGGGGGTCACGGGCATCGCCCTGCTCGCCACCGCCTGCTCCGGCAGCTCGGACACGCCCAGCGACGAGGGTTCCGACGGTTCGGGCGAGAACATCACCCTGACGCTCGGCACGTTCAACGAGCCCGGCTACACGGACGAGATGTTCAAGCAGTACGAGGACGAGAACCCCGGCATCACGATCGAGAACAAGAAGGCCGCGACCTCGAACGAGGCCCGCGACAACCTGAACACCCGCCTCGCGTCGGGTTCGGGCGCCTCGGACGTCGAGATGATCGAGATCGACTGGCTCCCCGAGCTCATGCAGTACCCGGAGAAGTTCACGGACCTGACCGACCCCGCGCTCGAGGGCCGCTGGCTCGACTGGAAGGTCGCCCAGGCGACCACGCCGGACGGCGTCCTGCTGGGCTACGGCACCGACATCGGCCCCGAGGCCATCGCGTACCGCTCCGACCTGTTCGCCGCCGCCGGCCTGCCGACGGACCGCGCCGAGGTCGCCGCCCTGCTCGGCGGCGACAACGCCACGTGGGACAAGTACTTCGAGGTCGGCAAGCAGTACACCGACGCCACGGGCAAGCCCTTCTTCGACGCCGCTGGTGCCATCTACCAGGGCATGATCAACCAGGTCGAGAACGCCTACGAGGACAACGACGGCACGATCATCGCCGCCACGAACCCCGAGGTGAAGGACATCTACGACGCCGTCACCAAGGCCTCGGCCACCGACAACCTGTCGGCGCACCTCGGCCAGTGGAGCGACGACTGGGTCGCCTCGTTCCAGAACGACGGCTTCGCCACCATGCTGGCCCCGGGCTGGATGCTCGGCGTCATCGAGGGCAACTCGGCCGGCGTGACCGGCTGGGACATCGCGGACGTCTTCCCCGGCGGCGCCGGCAACTGGGGCGGCTCGTTCATGACCGTCCCCGCCCAGGGCAAGCACACCGAGGAGGCGAAGAAGTTCGCCGCCTGGCTGACGGCTCCGGAGCAGCAGCTCCAGGCCTACAAGAACAAGGGCACGTTCCCGAGCCAGACCGAGGCGCTCGCCTCGGACGAGCTGCTCAGCTCCACGAACGAGTTCTTCAACAACGCCCCGGCCGGCCAGATCCTGGCCAACCGTGCCGTGGGCATCGTCGCCCCCTTCAAGGGCCCGAACTACTTCGCCGTCAACGACGCGATGCAGTCCGCCCTGACCGAGGTCGACGTCAACGGTGGTGACGCCGCTGCTCAGTGGGACACCTTCGTCAACGCGGTGAACGCGCTCGGCTGACGCCAGCCAGGGGCCGGGCCGGTGGGTCACCCATCGGCCCGGCCCTCCCCGCGCAGGACCCTGCCCACTGCCCTCGAAGGACACCTGATGGCTACCTCCACCACCTCACCCCAGCTGGACAGCGGCCCACCGCGCGACCCCGACCGCGTGCCGCGCCGCGTCGGCTTCAGCCAGACCCTCGGTCGCTGGGACGTCAAGGTCTCGCCCTACCTCTACATCTCGCCGTTCTTCGTCCTCTTCGCCCTCACGGGTCTGTTCCCGCTGGTCTACACGGCCTTCGTGTCCGTGCACGACTGGAACCTGATCGGCGGCAAGGGTGACTACGTCGGCCTCCAGAACTACCTGTTCGTGCTCCAGGAGCCCAACTTCTGGAAGAGCCTGCGCAACACGTTCAGCATCTTCGTCCTGTCGACGGTGCCGCAGCTGATCATCGCGATCGTGCTCGCGGCCCTCCTGGACGCCAACCTGCGGGCCCGGACCTTCTGGCGCATGGGCGTGCTGCTGCCCTACGTCGTCGCGCCGGTCGCGGTCAGCCTCATCTTCGGCAAGCTCTTCGCCGACAAGTCCGGCCTGATCAACACGGTGCTCGGCTACGTCGGGATCGACCCCATCGGCTGGCACGCGAACGTGTTCCCGAGCCACATCGCGATCGCCACCATGGTCGACTTCCGCTGGACGGGCTACAACACCCTGATCCTGCTCGCCGCGATGCAGGCCATCCCGCGCGACCTGTACGAGGCCGCGGTCCTGGACGGTGCCACGCGTGTGCGGCAGTTCTTCTCGGTGACGGTGCCGATGCTGCGCCCGACGATCATCTTCGTGGTCATCACGTCCACCATCGGTGGTCTGCAGATCTTCGACGAGCCCCGCCTGTTCGACCAGACCGGTCAGGGTGGCCCGAGCCGCCAGTGGATGACGACGACGATGTACATCTACGAGCTCGGCTGGGGCAACCAGAAGAGCTTCGGCCGGGCGTCCGCCGTCGCGTGGATCCTCTTCCTCATCATCATCACGATCGGCCTGATCAACTTCTCGATCACGCGCAGGATCTCGTCCGACACGTCCTCGTCGAAGCGGAAGAAGGTCTCCCGATGAGCGCCCCCTCGCTGCCGGTCATCCGGCAGACCGCCGGCCGCGGAGCCGCCCGTGCCGCGTCCCGGAGCCGCTCGACGGCCGCCGGGTCCGAACGTCGTCCTGGCTGGGTCACGTACACGCTGATCGGCTTCGCCGTGCTGCTGGCGATCCTGCCGCTGTACTACGCGTTCCTGCTCGCGTCGTCGAACTCGGCGTACATCGCGCAGCACCCGATCCCGTCGCTGATCCCGCAGGGCGAGTTCTTCACGAACGTCGGCAAGGTGCTGAACGGCGACATCCAGTTCTGGAAGGCGCTCGGCAACTCGATCATCGTCGGGACGATCACGGCGCTGTCCGTGGTGCTCTTCTCGACGCTGGCCGGCTTCTCGTTCTCCAAGCTGCGGTTCCGCGGCCGCAACGGGCTGCTGGTGTTCGTCATCGCCACGACCGCGGTGCCGACCCAGCTGGGCATCGTCCCGCTGTTCATCCTCATGTCGCAGCTCGGCTGGACCGGCAAGCTCATCGCGGTCATCGTGCCCGGCCTGGTCACCGCGTTCGGCGTGTTCTGGATGACCCAGTACCTCGAGTCGGCGCTGCCCTACGAGCTGGTCGAGGCCGCCCGCGTGGACGGCGCCTCGATGATCCGGACGTTCTGGCACATCGCCCTCCCGGCGGCGCGCCCGGCGGCGGTCATGCTCGGCCTGTTCACGTTCGTCGCGTCGTGGACGAACTTCTTCTGGCCGTTCATCGTGCTCGGCCCGCAGAACCCGACGCTCCCCGTGGCCATCCAGCTGCTCCAGGCGTCGTACTTCAAGGACATGTCGCTGATCATGGCGGGTGTCACGGTCTCGACGATCCCGCTGATCATCCTGTTCTTCGTGGCGGGCCGTCAGCTGGTCGCCGGCATCATGCAGGGTGCCGTCAAGGGTTGATCCCGGCACACTGAACGACGACGAGGGCGGGGTGCTGGCCCAGCACCCCGCCCTTCTCGTCACCAGCTCGTCACCGCTGCCCCGGCAGCCTCAGGAGGGAAGACCAACGGTGGTCGACAACATCCCGGTCCACGTGGACTCCGCGCGGCCCGCCGCGCCGACGCTCGAGCAGGTCGCCGAGCGCGCGGGCGTCTCGCGCTCCACCGCGTCCCGTGCCATCAACGGCGGCCTGCGGGTGTCTCCGGAGGCGCTCGCCTCGGTCGAGGCCGCGGTCGCCGACCTCGGCTACACCCCGAACCGCGCGGCCCGGTCGCTGGTCACCAAGCGCACCGACTCGATCGCGCTGGTGGTCCCCGAGCCGGACGAGCGCGTCCTGTCCGACCCCTTCTTCGCCGGCACCCTCAACGGCCTGAGCACCTCGCTCGCCGACTCGGACATGCAGGTGGTCCTCGTGATCGCGCGGCCCGGCGAGAGCGAGCGCACGGTCCGCTACCTGCGCAACGGGCACGTCGACGGCGCGATCGTGGTCTCCCACCACGCCAACGACGAGCTCGACCGGGCCCTGCAGCTGTCCCACGTGCCCAACGTCTTCGTCGGGCGCCCGCTGTCGGCCGACGAGCGCGACGTGCAGTACGTCGACACGGACAACGTGGAGGGCGGACGCCTGGCGACGCAGCACCTGATCGACCGGGGCTGCACCCGCATCGCCACGATCGCCGGTCCCGCGGACATGTCGGCGGGCATCGACCGGCTCACGGGCTGGCGCCAGGCGATCCACGCCGCCGACATGCCCGACGACGCGGTGGTGCACGGCGACTTCACCATGGCGTCCGGCACGCACGCGGCCCGCGAGCTGCTCGCGCAGTTCCCGGACGTCGACGGCATCTTCATCGCCTCCGACCTCATGGCGGCCGGTGCGCTGACCGTGCTGGCCGAGCACGGCAAGGACGTCCCCGGGGACATCGCCGTGGTCGGGTACGACAACCTCGGGGTGGCGGCGTCGACCACTCCCCCGCTGACGAGCGTCATCCAGCCGGTCGTGGCGATGGCCCGCGCGGCGGGTGCACGCCTGCTGGACCAGCTCAACGGCGCACCGCCGTCGGCGCCCCTGATCTTCGCGCCCGAGCTGGTCGTCCGCGCCTCGGCGTAGTCCCGGGGCGCGGACGACCAGCCCGGCTCAGTCCGGCTCAGTCCTGGACCGGCGCCACGTGCCCGAACCGGTGCAGGGTGCGGCTCACCGCTTGCTCGCGGACGACCGACAGCAGCTCGCGCGCACCGCTGGCGAGCACCGGGCCGTCGAGCACCGTGACCTCACCCACGCGCGCGGCCGCCGCCTCGCGCAGCCCGGGGGCGGAGCCGACCACCCGCACCCGGCCGCTCACCGCACCGGAGCGGACCCGCGCGGCGAACGCCTCGTGCGACTCGCCGGACACGTCGCTGAGCGTGACCGGCACCCCGGCCGTCCGGGCCGCGTGGCGGACCCGCTCGACCTCCCGGGGCCTCGCGTCCGAGCCGGTGCGGACGCGTCAGCCGGGCGACCGGGCGGTAGCGCAGGATGTTCGCCTCGACGCGCAGCCCCGACGGGTCGTGCTCGCGGGACAGCTCCTGCTCCCACACCCGCGCGTCGTCGGACCGCGCCCACGCGAGCCAGCCGTCGTCGTCCTGCGGCACCTCGGGGCCGTCCTGCCAGGTGCCGATCTGCGCCACGTAGTGCGGTCCCCCCGCCTTGGCCCCGGGGCCGACGGTCGAGGCCTTCCACCCGCCGAAGGGCTGGCGCTGCACGATCGCGCCGGTGATGTGCCGGTTCACGTAGGCGTTGCCCACCTCCACCCGGTCCAGCCAGTGCGCGATCTCGGCCTCGTCCAGGGAGTGCAGCCCGCCGGTCAGCCCGAAGGCGACCGCGTTCTGCAGGGCGATCGCCTCGTCCAACGTCTCCACCCGCATGATGCCGAGCACGGGACCGAAGCACTCGGTGGTGTGGAACCAGGACCCGGGCGCGACGCCGTGCTTGACGCCGGGCGTCCACAGTCGACCCTCGTCGTCGAGCCGACGCGGCCGGACCAGCCAGGACTCCCCCGGGTCGAGCGTGGTCAGCGCACGCAGGAGCTTGCCGGTCGCCGGCTCGGTGAGCGGGCCGACGGACGTCCCCAGGTCGGTCGCCGGGCCCACCCGCAGCGACGACACGGCGTCGGCGAGCTGCCGACGCAGCCGGTCGGAGCGCCCGGCGGAGCCGACGAGGATCGCCAGGGACGCCGCCGAGCACTTCTGCCCGGCGTGCCCGAAGGCGGACCGCACGAGGTCCGCGACCGCGAGGTCCACGTCCGCGGACGGGGTGATGACCAGGGCGTTCTTGCCGGACGTCTCCGCCAGCACGTCCAGGTCGGCGCGCCAGCCGGCGAACAGCTGCGCGGTCTCGATCGACCCGGTCAGCACCACGCGCGCGACGTCCGGGTGGGTGACCAGTCGCCGGCCCACGTCGCCCTCCGGGCTGAGCACGACCGTGAGGATGCCGTCCGGTGCACCGGCCGACTCGAGCCCGCGGCGGATCGCGGCCATGGCGACCTGCCCGCACCGCTGGGCCTGGGGCGCCGGCTTGGCCAGCACCACGCTGCCGGCGGCGAGCGACGCGAGCACCGAGCCCACCGGGATGGCGACCGGGAAGTTCCACGGCGGCGTGACCACGGTGAGCCCGTCAGGACGGTGCACTGCCCCGGGCACGACGCCGTCCGCCAGGTCGGCGGCACGCTCGGCGTAGTACCGCGCGAAGTCGACGGCCTCGCTGACCTCCGGGTCGGCCTCCGCCACGGTCTTGCCCGTCTCGTGCACCATCGTCGCGACGAGGTCCGTGCGCGCGTCCTCGAGTGCCACGGCGACCTGGCGCAGGGCGCGCGCCCGCTGCTCCGGCGGCGTCGCCGCCCACTGCGGCTGGACGGCGACGGCCCGGGCGACCACCGCGTCGACCTCGTCGGTGGTCGCGACGGTCACGGCACCGTCCGGCACGGGCACGTCGTGGGCGACGACGTCGCGGGCCCAGGCGCGGGCGGCGGCGACGGCCGGGTCGGTGTCCGCGCTGTTGGCGAAGGAGCCGGTGCTGGGCGCGTCGGTGACGGGTCGGGCGCCGCGGCGGGCCGCCGTCGGGGGCTGGTCGCGGTCGCGGTAGGCCACCCGGAACGCCTCCTCCTGCGCGTCCATGGCGTGGTCGTCGGCGAACAGGGCGTGCAGGAAGTTCTGGCTGGCCGAGTTCTCCTCCAGGCGCCGCACCAGGTAGGAGATGGCGACGTCGAAGTCGTGCCGCGCGACGACCGGGGTGTAGAGCAGCACCGCGCCGACCTCGTCGCGCACCGCCCGCGCCTGCGCCGGGGCCATGCCCTGCAGCATCTCGACGTCGAGCGCCTCCGTGACGCCGCGGCGCTGCGCGAGCAGGTGCGCGGCGGCCACGTGGAACAGGTTGTGGCTGGCCACGCCGACGCGCAGGACACCGGTCCGGTCGGGAGTGAGCGCCCGGTCGACCAGCCGGAGGTAGGCCGCGTCCACGTCGGCCTTCGAGCCGTAGGGCGCCTGCGGCCAGCCGTGCAGCTCGGCCTCGACCTGCTCCATCGCGAGGTTGGCGCCCTTGACCAGCCGCACCTTGAGCCGCGCACCGCCCGCCTGGTGCCGTGCGGTCGCGATCGCGGTCAGCTCGTCGAGCGCGTCCGCGGCGTCCGGCAGGTACGCCTGCAGGACGATGCCCGCCTCGAGGCCGAGCAGCTCGGGGTCGCAGACCAGCCGCTCGAACACCCGCAGCGTGAGCGCCAGGTCGCGGTACTCCTCCATGTCGAGGTTGAGGAACGTCCCGTGGCGGGCGGCCGTGAGGTACAGCGGCCGCAGCCGCTCGACCACCCGGTCCACGCTGCCGTCGGTGTCCCACGTCGACAGCTGGCTGGCCACAGCCGAGACCTTGACCGACACGTAGTCCACGTCGGGCCGCTCGACCAGCGCACGCACGCGCGCCAGGCGGGCCGTGGCCTCGCGCTCACCCAGGACGGCCTCGCCCAGCAGGTTGAGGTTGAGCCGGAACCCCTCGGCGCGTGTCGCGGCCAGGTGCGCCGCGAGCCCCGGGCCGTCGTCGGCGACCAGGTGCCCGACCAGGCTGCGCAGCCGCTGCCGCGCGGCGGGCACCACGACGTCGGGCAGCACGGGCGCGACGAGGGCGCCGGTGCCGAGCATCAGCCGGTCCACCGGCCCGAGGAAGCCGGCCGCCGCCCCCGAGGACAGCCCCGCGAGCTCACGCGCCGCCACCCGGACGTCCTGCGGGCGCGCCACCCGGTCGACGAACCGCACCGCCAGCTCCAGCCCCGCCGGGTCGGACACCAGCGCAGCCAGCCGTCCCGTGGTCCGCCGCTCCCGGGCGGTCTGACCGTGCTCCGTCGCCGACAGCCAGGACCGGGCCAGCCGGACCGCGTCGTCGGTGACGTCCTGGGTGCTCGCCATCGTTGCTCCTCGTTCCTGCCCGGCACCGGATCCGGCCGGGCGTGCTGCTCCAGACCGGGTCCCGGCCACGGGGTCAGTCTGGGGCGTGGTGGGCCCCGTGGGCGACGCAGGACGCGCCGACGGTTGACCGTTCGCATCGTCGTGGCCAGGGTGGGCGGCATCGTCGACCCCGGGGGGACCGCCCATGCACCTCGTCCACGTCCGCCGCGTCCTGACCGCCGCGCTCGGCAGCCTCGCCCTGCTGCTCGTCGGCGTCGCCGGTGCGTCCGCCGCCAGCGCGGCCACCGCCCCCGACCCGGCTCTGCTCGACCCGCCGCCGACCGGCGGCGCGGTGGTCCGGCCGTTCGCCACCATCGAGGGCGAGGAGGAGTTCTGCCGGTGGCTCACGGGGGTCTACGTGAACCACCCGAGCTACTACACCGTGCGCGTGTACAACTGCCGGTCCACCGACATCTTCGTCAAGGGCGTCTACGCCAACGGCACCTTCGGCACCTGCGTCCTGGTGCCCGCGCGCAGCTCGCGCCACCTCGGTGGGTCCCTGGTCAAGCCGGTGGACGACGCCCAGATCTGCTGATCGGCCCTGCCCGCGGTTCGGACGTCCGCGGCTCGCCTGTCGGGCCTGACGTGCGCGGTGCGTCCTCGGTGACACAGTGGGGCACGTGACGGACCTCACAGCGGAGACCCCGCAGCAGACCACGCCCCTCGCCACCGCCCAGGCCCAGCTGGCCGGCGCTGTCCAGATCCTCGGCTACCCCGAGGGGCTCCACCGCATGCTCGCCACACCCCGGCGGGAGATGAACGTCGCCGTCCCCCTGCGTCGGGACGACGGCGAGATCGAGCTCTTCACCGGCTACCGCGTGCAGCACAACATCTCCCGCGGGCCGGGCAAGGGCGGGCTGCGCTACTCGGCCGGCGTCGACGTCGACGAGGTGCGCGCGCTGGCCATGTGGATGACCTGGAAGTGCGCCGTCGTCGACGTGCCGTACGGCGGCGCCAAGGGCGGCGTGACCATCGACCCCCGCAAGTACTCGCAGGCCGAGCTCGAGCGCGTGACCCGGCGGTACACCAGCGAGATCATGCCGATCATCGGGCCGGAGCGGGACATCATGGCCCCGGACATCGGCACCAACGAGCAGACCATGGCCTGGGTCATGGACACCTACTCGGTCAACCAGGGCTACACGATCCCCGCGGTCACCACGGGCAAGCCGCTGGCCGTCGGTGGCTCCCTCGGCCGGGCCACCGCGACCTCGCGCGGCGTCGTCCACTCGGCCGCCGCGGCCCTGGGGGACGCGGGCGTCCGGCTCGACGAGGTCAGCGCGGCGGTGCAGGGGTTCGGCAAGGTGGGCTCGCACGCGGCGCGGTTCCTGCACGACGCCGGCACGCGCGTGGTCGCCGTCAGCGACGAGAACGGCGGCGTGCGCAACACCGACGGCCTCGACGTCGTCGCCCTCCTGCGGCACATCGAGTCCGGTGGCTCCGTCTCCGACTTCGAGGACGGTGAGCCCATCGACAACACCGAGCTCCTGGCGCTCGACGTCGACCTGCTCATCCCCGCCGCCGTCGAGGGCGTGCTGGACGCCGAGGCGGCCGGACGGGTCAAGGCCCGCTGGGTGGTCGAGGCGGCCAACGGCCCGACGACGCACGACGGCGACCGGGTGCTCGCGGAGCGTGGTGTCGTGGTGGTGCCGGACATCCTGGCCAACGCCGGCGGTGTCGTCGTCTCGTACTTCGAGTGGGTGCAGGCCAACCAGGCCTACTGGTGGACCGAGCGCGAGATCGAGGACCGCCTGGAGCACCGGATGGTGACGGCGCACCGGGCGGTCGCCGCGGTGGCCAGCGCCGAGGGGATCTCGCTGCGGGACGCGGCCCTGACGATCGGCGTGCGGCGGGTGGCGGAGGCCCACCTGATCCGCGGGCTCTACCCCTGAGACCGGGAGTACGGACGGGGGTGCCGGCGTTGCGGATCACGTGACCTCTTCGCCCTCCGTGCCCCTGTCCGTGCTCGACACGTCGCCCGTCGCCGTCGGACAGTCCTCCGGCGAGGCCCTCGCCGCGACGACGACCCTCGCCCGCGCGGCCGACGCCGCCGGCTGCACGCGCTTCTGGGTGGCCGAGCACCACGCGATGCCCGCCGTGGCCTCGACGTCGCCCGGGGTCCTGCTCGCGCACCTGGCCGCGGCGACCGACCGGATCCGCGTCGGCTCGGGCGGCGTGATGCTGCCCAACCACCCGACGCTGGTGGTCGCGGAGCAGTTCGCGATGCTCGAGGCGCTGCACCCGGGCCGCATCGACCTGGGCATCGGGCGGGCGCCCGGCGCGGACCCCATGACGGCCGCGGCGCTGCGTCGCACGGTCGAGGGTCTGGGTGCCGACGACTTCCCCGCCGAGGTCGTCGACGTCCTGGCCCTGCTCGGCCAGGAGCTGCCGGGCCGCGCGCCGTCGCTGCGTGCGCGCCGGCTGTCCGCGACTCCCGTCGCGACCTCGTCGCCGCAGGTGTGGCTGCTGGGGTCCAGCTCCTTCAGCGCCGAGCTGGCGGGAGCGCTGGGCCTGCCGTTCAGCTACGCGCACCACTTCAACACGGGCCACACGCTGGCGGCCGCCGACGCCTACCGTCGCGCCTTCCGCCCGTCGCCGGTGCTGGACGCACCCCGGCTCATGGTGTCGGCGTCCGTCCTCGTCGCCGACTCGGACGAGGAGGCCGCGTACCTGTCCGGACCGAGCAAGGTGATGGCCCTGTCGCTGCGGACCGGCCGACCGCTGGGACCGATCGTGTCCCCCGACGACGCCGCCCGCGAGCTCGCCGCGCTGGACCCGGCGGCCGCGGCCGACTTCTTCGCGCGCGTGCCGGGCACGCAGGTCGCCACCACCGCGGACCGCGCCGTCGAGGAGCTCGCAGCGCTCGTCGCGCGCACGGGGGCCGACGAGCTCATGGTCACCGGCACGGCCTTCGACGTCGCCACGCGCGTGCACACCCTCGAGCAGGTCGCCGCTCGCTGGCCCGGCGCCGCGCTGGCCGCGTAGTCGTCTACGCGCTCTGGTCGGCGGCGCCCGGGTCGCGCACCAGCCGGGCGCGGCCCACGCCGCTGACCTCGAGCGTGTCGGCGTCCGGCGCGGCGACGGTCAGCGGGCTGCCGAGCAGGAGCAGCACCTGCCGCTCGCACGTCATCGCGTCCGGCGGGCCCGCCATGAGCGTCGAGACCACCGGGCCGAACGACAGGGTGTGCCCGGACAGGTCCCACGTGCCGCGGACCCGGTTCACGCCGGCGAGGCCGAAGACCTGCCCGTCCCCGTCGAACGTCAGCCAGGGGGTCACGCGCCGTGGCCCGCTCGACCTCGGCGCCCTCCAGGGCCGCGAACCGCCAGGTGCCCGTCAGATCGACCATCTCCCGATCATGGCACCGCAGGCGTCATCCGCGGGGCTGGCGGTCCGCCCAGGTCTCCAGGCTCACGCGCGGGCCGGTGTAGAACGGCACCTCCTCGCGCACGTGCAGGCGGGCGTCCGTGGCGCGCAGGTCCCGCATGAGGTCGACGATCCGGTGCAGCTCCGGTGCCTCGAACGCGAGGATCCACTCGTAGTCGCCCAGCGCGAAGGCGGACACCGTGTTGGCCCGCACGTCGGCGTACCCGCGGGCGGCGTGGCCGTGCTCGACGAGCATCCGGCGGCGGTCGTCCTCGGGCAGCACGTACCAGTCGTAGGAGCGCACGAACGGGTACACCGACATGTAGTCGCCCGCCGGCTCCCCCGCCAGGAACGCGGGGACGTGCGCGCGGTTGAACTCGGCGGGCCGGTGCAGGCCCACCACGGACCACACGGGCAGCAGGTGGCGGCCGAGGTCGCTGGCGCGCAGCCGCTGGTAGGCGCCCTGCACCTCCTCGACCGTCTCGGCGTGCCACCAGACCATGAGGTCGGCGTCCGCCCGCAGGCCCGCGACGTCGTACCAGCCGCGTACCACCAGGCCGTCGTCGGCCACCGCGGCCTGCGCGGCGGCGATCAGCTCGGCGCGCTCGTCGTCGTCCTCGGGCAGGACCTCCTCGAGGGCGAAGACGGTCCACATGGTGTAGCGGACCGTGGCGTTCAGGGACTCGGCGTCGTGCGTCATCGAGAGTGCTCCAAGCGGGGTGGGGTCAGGACCAGGGGTCGGTCGAGCAGGCGGCCGGGATGCCCGTCGGGGAGCCCGCACGCATCTGGCAGCAGCCCGGGCGGCACACCGACCGGAACGGCGGCAGCCCACCCTCGGTGGCCTCCGGGGCTGGCCGCGCGGCCGCCTCGGGGGCGAGGTCGTCGAGGACCGGCCACAGCCCGTGCTCGTCGGCGGCCCGCGCAAGGGCGGCGCGCTCCAGCACCAGGTCGACGAGCCCGCGGACGAACGGCTCCCGCGTACCGACGGAGTCCGCGCGGACCGCGACGAGCCCCAGCTCGGCGGCGGTGGCGAGCGCCTCGGTGTCGAGGTCGAACGCGACCTCCATGTGGTCGGACACGAAGCCGATGGGTGAGAGCACCACGGCCTCGACGCCCTGCCCGGCCAGCTCCGTCAGGTGGTCGTTGACGTCCGGCTCGAGCCACGGCTGGCTGGGCGGACCGGAGCGCGAGCAGTAGGCGAGGTCCCAGGTGACCGACCGACCGAGGCGCGCCTCGACCGCCGCCGCCACGGTCGCGGCCACGTCCCGGTGCTGCGCGCTGTAAGTGGCTCCCGACAGGGCCGAGGCCTCCTCCATGGTGTCCGGGATCGAGTGCGTGACGAACACCAGCCGGGCGTCGCGCCCGATCTGCTGGAACGCCTCGGTCACCGCGTCGACGTTCGCCTCGACGAACCCGGGGTGGTTGAAGTACGAGCGGACCTTGTCGACGACCAGCGGGTGCTCGCCCTCGCCGAGGCCGACGTCCGCACCGAGCTCGTCGAGCGAGGCCCAGAGGTTCTCCCGGTACTGCCGGCAGCCCGAGTACGACGAGTACGCGCTGGTCACGACGGCGACCACGCGCCGGGCACCGTCGGCGTGCGCGGCCGCGAGCGCGTCGCGCGTGTACGGCTCCCAGTTGCGGTTGCCCCACACGACCGGCAGGTCGAGCCCGCGTCGGGCGAGCTCCTCGGTCAGGGCCCGCTGCAGCGCCAGGTTCTGGCCGTTGATCGGGCTCGCGCCGCCGAAGTGGTGGTAGTGCTCCGCCACGGCCGCGAGGCGCTCGTCGGGGATGTTCTTGCCCGCGGTCACGTTGCGCAGGAACGGCAGCACGTCGTCGGGGCCGTCGGGGCCTCCGAACGAGAAGAGCAGCAGCGCGTCGTACGGAGCGACGGGGCTGGTGTCGGTCGAGGACGTCGGGGTGCTCACGGCGGTGTCGGGGGCCACCGCACGATCATCCCACCGGCTCCCGGACACGCCCGCGGGCGGCGGGGGCATCCGACCGTGAGATTGAGCGGACGCGGTGTCAGCAAACGTGCGTCAGCCCTTGACCGCGCCGCCGAGCCCCGCGCCGCGCAGGAACATGCGCTGGAACACCAGGAACATGAGGATCGGGATGATCGTCGCGATCGCGTAGGCGGCCATGAGCGTGCCCTTGTCCGTCGTCGCCTCCAAGGACGGCAGGCGCACCGACAGCGGCTGCAGGTCCGGGTTCCGCAGGACCAGCAGCGGCCACAGGAAGTCCTTCCACGACGCGATCACCGCGAACACGGAGACCACGCCGAGGATCGGCTTGCTCATCGGCAGCACGACCGACCAGAACAACCGGAACGGCCCGGCCCCGTCCACCGTGGCCGCCTCGAAGACCTCACGCGGCAGGTTGTCGAAGAACCGCGTCACCAGCACCACGTTGAACGCGCTCGCCCCGGCCGGCAGCCACACCGCCCAGTACGAGTTCACCAAGGAGTGATCCACCAGCGGCGGGTGCAGGATGATCAGGTACAGCGGCACCAGCAGGACCACCGCCGGCACGAACAGGGTGGCCAGCACGAGCGCCTGCGCGTACCGCGCCCACCGCGGGCGCAGCACGGACAGCACGAACCCGCCGGTCGTCGCGACGACCATCTGCGACAGCCACGAGCCCGCCGCGAGCACCACGGTGTTGACGAAGTACTTGCTGATGTCGATGTCGAACCAGGCGTCGTGCAGGTTGGACCACTGGACGCCGTTCGGGAAGACCGCCAGCGGGGTGCGCAGGATGTCCTGCGTCGGGGTGACGGCGAACTTGCCCAGCAGCAGCAGCGGGCCGACGCACCACACCACCAGGAGCACCAGCAGCACGACGTGCAGCGTGTTCCAGGTGCGCCGCACGCGCGGGCGGCGCCAGTCCGCGACGGACAGGGCCGTGCGGTCCTCCGTGCTGGCGCCGGTGCTTGCGCGACGCGGCCGGGGCGCGGTGGGTGCGTCGGGGACCGCGGCCTGCGGGGGCCGGGGCGCGGTGGTGGTCACGAGGTGCTCCAGGCGCGGGTGAGGCGGAAGTAGATCACGGACATGACGGCCAGGAACACGGCGAGCATCAGGCTCAGTGCCGTCGCCATCCCGTAGTTGCCGCCCAGGCTGTTCTGGAACGCGTACCGGTAGACCAGCAGGAGCACGGAGATCGTCGCGTTGGCCGGACCGCCGCCCGTGAACAGGTACGGCTCGAGGAACACCTGCGCGGTCCCGATGATCTGCAGGATGAACGTGATGAGCAGGACGCCGCGCAGCTGCGGCATCGTCACGTGCCAGACCTTGCCCCACACCGAGGCACCGTCCACCTCGGCGGCGTCGTAGAGCTCGGTCGGCACCGCGGTCAGGGCGGCCAGGTAGATGATCACCGTGCCCCCGGCCGCGGCCCAGGTGGCCTCCAGCACGAGCGACGGCATGGCCGACGTCGCGCTCTGCAGCCAGGGTTGGGGCGGGATCCCGACGTACCCGATGATCGTGTTGAAGACGCCCTCGGGGCGCGGGTCGTAGAAGAACTTCCACAGCAGCACCGCGACGACCGGCGGCACCACCACGGGCAGGTACGCGAGCGCGGAGTACAGGCCCTTGGCGCGACGCACCTCACTCATCAGGACCGCGGCGACGAGCGGCACCGGGTAGCCGAACACCAGGGCCAGCAGCGCGAAGTACGCGGTGTTGCGCACCGCCATGGGCAGGACGGGGTCGGCGAAGACCCGCTGGAAGTTCTCCAGCCCCACCCACGACGTCACCACGAGGTTCGTCTTCTGGAAGCTCATGACGACGGCCTTGACGATGGGCGCCCAGGAGAAGACCCCGAAGATCACGAGCATCGGCAGCGCGAACACCAGGGCGCTCAGCCCGCCGCCGCGCACCCACGTGGCGGGGCTGCGCCGACGGGTGCGGCGCTCGGTGAGGGTGTCGGTCGACATGCGGTCCTTCTCTCGGTGCGTGGCGCCCGGCCCGGCTGCTGGCTCAGGGCCGGGCCGGGCGCCGTCGACGGGGTCAGCCGGCCTGGTCGATCAGGGCCTGCGACTGCTCGTTCGCGTCCGCGAGCAGCTGGTCCAGGTCGACGCCCGGGTCCGTCATCACGGCCTGCACGATCGGGAACAGCAGGCCGTAGGTCTCCTGCGTCGCGCGGGCGGCCTCGGGGATCACGGGCTGGCTGAACATGACGTCGGTGTAGCCGGCCATGTGGTCGAGCGGGACGTTGACGTAGTCCTTGATCCACCCGAGCGAGGTCTCGTACTGCTCCTTGCTGAAGATGGGCAGCGTGGGCGTCCCGACGGCCTGCGGGGGCGTCTGCTCCGCGAGGATCTTGGCGTCCGCCACGGCCTGGTCCTGGTCCACCAGCTTGGACAGGTACCAGAAGTCGATCCACTTGACCGCGGCGTCCTTCTCCGCGTCGGTCGCCTGGGGCGCGACGGCCGCGTAGGTGCCGCCGCCGAGCGTGCCGGCGTCGTCGCCCTCCGTGGGCAGCGCGGTCAGCCCGTAGTCCAGGTTGTCCGCCGTGACCCCGTTGTTCTGCACCAGGGCGGTGTAGATGTCCGAGCCCGAGGTGTACATCGCGAACTGCCCGGCGGCGAAGCCGGAGTTGACGTCGCCCCAGCCGAGCTGGGTGTTCTCCAGCAGCGACCCGTCCGACTTCAGGTCACCCAGGAACTGCAGCGACTCCTTGACGGCCGGGTCGGTCAGGGTGGCCTTGTACGAGTCGCCGTCCAGCACCTGCGTGCGGCCGCCGCGCGAGTAGGCCGCGGCGGTCAGCTGCCACCCGCCCGCGTTGTCGAGCGCCATCATGGCGTAGCCCGGCACCCCGGTCGCGTCGTGGATGGTCTTGGCGTCCGCACGCACCTCGTCCCAGGTGGTCGGCGGCTTGTCGGGGTCCAGCCCCGCCTGGGTGAACAGGTCACGGTTGTAGTGCAGCGCGACCGCGTAGATCGACTTGGCGGGGACGGCGTAGATCTTGCCGTCGTCGCTCAGGCCGGCCGCCAGGACCTCCGGGTTGAAGTCGTCCGCGTACGGCAGCTGCTTGACCTGCGCGTCGATGTCGGCCAGCTGACCGTTCTGGATCAGCACCTTGGTGTCGGTCGCCGGCACCTCGAAGACGTCGGGCAGCGTCCCACCGGCCAGGTCGGCGGCGAACGTCGACGCGAGCCAGTTGTACTCCTGCGTCTTGATCGTGATGTCCGGGTACTTCTCCTCGAACTGCTGGACGCGCTCGTCCAGCGCGTCCACGGCCGTCTGCTCGGCGCCCGGCTGCAGGCCGGCCACCGTGAGGGTGACCGTGCCGCCGTCGGCCGACGAGGAGTCGCCCGACGGGGAGTCGTCGGTGCTGCACGCGGCCAGCAGGCCGAGGGAGAGCACACCGGCCATGGTCAGCGCGGTGGTGCGTGAGGACCTCATCGTCACTCCTTCGTGAGGGAACGCGCCGGACGGGGTGCCTGGTCGCGCGGTGGGTGGTGGTCGGGCTGGGTCAGGCGGAGGTGCGCAGCCACACGGCGGTGTCGCGCGGCAGCAGACCCGCCTCGAGCGGTGCGCTCGAGAGCAGGACGTCGGTGTGGTCGGGCAGGGTCGCGGGCTCCTCGCCCAGGTTGACGACGCACACGAGCCCGCCGCGGGCGAAGGCCAGCACGTCGTCGGCGGAGTCGATCCACGTCATCGGGCCGTCGCCCAGCGCGGGCTCGGACCGGCGGACCGCCAGCAGGTCGCGGTACAGGTGCAGGGTCGAGCCCGGGTCGGCCTCCTGCGCGGCCACGCTCAGGTCCGCCCAGGCGGCCGGCTGCGGGAGCCACGGCGGCGCGGCACCCTCGGGTCCGAAGCCGTACGGCGCGCGGTCGCCCGACCAGGGCAGGGGCACGCGGCAGCCGTCACGACCGGGGTCGACGCCGCCCGAGCGGGCGTGCATGGGGTCCTGGAGCACGTCCAGCGGCAGGTCCTCGACCTCCGGCAGACCCAGCTCGTCGCCCTGGTAGACGTACAGCGACCCCGGCAGCGCGGCCGTGAGCAGCGCGGCGGCGCGGGCCCGGCGCAGACCGACCGTCAGGTCGGTCGGCGTGCCGAAGCGCTTGGCCGTGAACGCGAACGACGAGTCCTCCCGGCCGTAGCGGGTCACCGGGCGCGTCACGTCGTGGTTGGACAGCACCCACGTGGCCGGCGCGCCCACCGGACCGTGCGCCGCGAGCGTGAGGTCGATCGACTCGCGCAGCTGCTTGGCGTCCCACGGGCGTGCCATGAAGTCGAAGTTGAACGCGGTGTGCATCTCGTCGGCGCGCAGGTACTGGGCGAACCGCGCGGTGTCCTGCAGCCACACCTCACCCACCAGCACGCGCGTGCCCTCGTAGGAGTCGGCGACCGCGCGCCAGCCGCGGTAGACGTCGTGCAGCTCGTCGCGGTCGACGTGCGGGTGCTCGCCGGGTCCGGGTTGCGTCGGCACCTCCGGCAGTGCCGGGTCCTTGACCAGGAGGGCGGCCGAGTCGATGCGGATGCCGGCCACGCCGCGGTCGAACCAGAAGCGCAGGACGGCGTCGAACTCGGCCACGACGTCCGGGTGGGACCAGTTGAGGTCCGGCTGCTGCGGGGCGAACAGGTGCAGGTACCACTCCCCCGGAGTCCCGTCGGGGTCGGTGGTGCGCGTCCACGTGCTGCCCTGGAAGTCGGACACCCAGCCGGTGGGGATCTGCTCGCCGTGCTCGCCCTTGCCGGGGTGGAACCAGAACCGCTCGCGCTCGGGCGAGCCGGGTCCGGCGGCGAGGGCCGCCTGGAACCACGCGTGCTGGTCGGACACGTGGTTGGGGACGACGTCGATGATCGTGCGGATGCCGAGTCCCAGCGCCTCGGAGATGAGCAGCTCGGCCTCCTCGAGAGTGCCGAACGCCGGGTCGATCGCGCGGTAGTCGGCCACGTCGTACCCGCCGTCGGCCAGCGGGGAGACGTACCAGGGCGTCACCCAGATCGCGTCGACGCCGAGGTCGCGCAGGTAGCCGAGCCGCGAGCGCAGACCCGCCAGGTCGCCGGTCCCGTCGCCGTTCCCGTCGGCGAAGCTGCGCGGGTACACCTGGTAGATCACCGCGCCACGCCACCACTGCGGGTCCGTCTCGGGCTGCGCCTGCGCCACTCGCGTCTCGTCTCTCGTGGGCCTCGTCGTCGGGGCCGGTCCTGTGGGCTGCTCGCACGACCGCGTGGCACCGAGGGCCGATGAGCTGCCCGAGTGACGCCGCTGTCGCGATCCAGACACTAAAGGACGCGACGAGAAGTACGCAAGAACACGACAGAACAGTTACCGAAGCGTGATCGCAGCATCGGTTGTCGCCGACGGCCAGGCGCAGGATGCGGACGATCAGGGCGTGGATGCCGCCGCCCCCGGGGCGCGCGGTCGGCGAGCTCGACATCAGTCGCGCCACGACGGCCGCGCGCGCGAGCAACGTCGAGCTCCCCGGCCGGCCCGGCGTGGGTCGGCGTGGCGAGCTCGACATCCGTCGTGCTGCGGGGCCGGCTCACGCGAGCGATGTCGAGCTCGCGCCCGGCGACGCCGGCCGGTGGGGCGGCGGGACTACGTCGCGGGGACGGGGGGCTGGGTCGGGGCCGGGCCGGTGGAGCCGCGGACCACGAGCTCGGGCTCGAACAGCAGCTCGTCCTGCGGTACCGCACCGCCGTGGATCTGGTGGACCAGCAGGTCGATCGCGGCGCGGCCCATGGGTTCGATCGGCTGCCGCACGGTCGTCAGCGGCGGCTCGGTGCAGCTCATGAAGGCGGAGTCGTCGTACCCGACCACCGACACGTCGTCGGGCACACGCAGCCCCGCCCGTCGTGCGGCACGGATCACGCCGAGCGCCAGGGGGTCGCTGGCGCACACGATGCCGGTGACGCCCTCGCGCAGGAGCCGGTTGCCGGCCGCCTGACCGCTCTCCAGCGAGTACGAGCTGCGCACGACGCGGCGGGGGTCGAGCTCGAGGCCGAGCCGGCCGGTGATCGCCTGGGCGGCCCGCAGCTTGCGTTCCGACGGCACGTGGTCCACCGGCCCGAGCACGAGGCCGATGCGCGTGTGGCCGAGAGACGCCAGGTGCCCGATCGCCTGCTCGATGGCCACCTCGTCGTCGCACGAGACGCGCGGGAAGGGCAGCTCCTCGATCGAGGCGTTGATCAGCACCACGGGCAGGTGCCGCCCGGTCAGCCGCTCGTAGTGCTCGTGCGTGGCGTCGCGCTGCGCGTAGTGGCCACCGGCGAACACGATGCCGGAGACCTGCTGACCGAGGAGCAGCTCGACGTAGTCGGCCTCGGAGACACCGCCGGCGGTCTGCGTGCACAGCACGGGCGTGAACCCCTGCTGCGCGAGCGCACCGCCCACCACCTCGGCGAACGCCGGGAAGATCGGGTTCTGCAGCTCGGGGAGCACCAGGCCGACCAGCCGGGCGCGCTCACCGCGCAGCTTGGTCGGCCGCTCGTAGCCCAGGACGTCCAGCGCCGTGAGCACCGCCTCGCGCGTCGACTCCGAGACACCCGGCTTCCCGTTGAGCACGCGGCTCACCGTCGCCTCCGAGACGCCGACCTTGCGTGCTACCTCTGCGAGTCGCCGGGACATGCGGTCACTGTACTGTGAGCCCTTGCAAGCAGCTTGCATCCTGACGCAAGCCGCGTGCGTCGGCGGTTCACCCGTTCGCGTGCTCCGCGTGCGCTGCCCTCCTGGGCCTTCTACCGTCGACGTTGCCCGACGCCCCGAACGAGACAGGTCCCCCGTGCCGCCGACCACCGGACGCCACCTGGCGCGCCCCGCGCTCGGTCGGCGCTACCACCTCGAGCACCCGCTGGGTCGGGGTGGGTCGGGCGAGGTCTTCCGGGCGACCGACGCACGGCTGCAGCGTGCGGTGGCGCTCAAGCTGTTCCCCATCAGCACCGCCACCCCGGAGGAGATCCGGAGGTACGCCCACGAGGCCCGGATCCTGTCCACGCTGGCGCACCCGAGCCTGGTCGCGCTCCTGGACGTCGGTGCGGACGTGCTCCCCGACACCGGCCCGGTCGCCTTCCTGGTCATGGAGCTCGTGGACGGCCGCACGCTGCGCGACACGCTCCTCGACGGCCCGCTCGCGCCGTCGCTGGTCGCGGACATCGGTCGGCAGCTGGCGCTGGCGCTCGGCCACGCGCACGGCGCCGGCGTCGTGCACCGCGACGTCAAGCCGTCGAACGTCATGGTCGCGGCCGACCGCGCCGACAGCGGGCACCGGGACGCGCCCTGGATGCCCGTGGTCCTGGCCGACTTCGGCATCGCCGTCACCACCGCAGGAGCGCCCCACGCACCGCGGGGCACGTCCGGCACCGCCGGCTACCAGAGCCCCGAGCAGGCGCTGGGCGACCCGGCCGGCCCGCCCAGCGACGTCTACTCCTTGGGGCTGGTGCTCCTCGAGTGCCTGACGGGCGCGCGCGCCTACCCCGGTGACCCGCTGAGCAGCTCGCTGGCGCGTCTGCTCGACCCGGTCGAGGTGCCCGTCGAGTTCGGCCGCGACTGGTCGCGCCTCCTGCTGGCGATGACCGCCGAGGACCCCGCCGCCCGGCCGCCGACCGCCATGGTCGCCGCCGAGCTACGCGCCCTGCGCGTCTGAGCCCGGGTCGGGGATGCCGGCCTGCGCGGCGCGCAGCTTGTCGGTGAGCACCCGCAGCGTCTCCAGCTCGTCGCTGTCCAGCGCCCCGCCGACGAGCCGCCGGATCGAGCGCACGTGCCGCCGACCGATCTCCCGCTGCACCCGGTGCCCCTCGGCGGTGAGCGTCACGGCGACACCGCGCGCGTCCCCCTCGACGCGCCCGCGCCGGACCAGGCCGTCGTGCTCCAGGCGCTCGACCATCCGGGACAGGCTCGGCTGGGTCAGCAGGCTGTTCTCGCCCAGGTCCTTCAGACGCGCGGTGCCGTCCGGGCAGGTGGACAGGGTGAACAGCACGTCGTACTCGCGGATGCTCAGGTCGCCCCAGACGTCGTCGCGCTGGAACCGGCGCATGAGCGCCACCTGCGCGCGGAACAGCGACTCCCACGCCTGCGCGGCCTCCCGTGTCCCGGGCACCTCGCGCTCCGCGTCGATCATCGGACGACCCTCCCACGATTCATGCGTACGTATCGACCTCAACCCCCGCGGTTCGCCCGGTGTTCCAGCCGTCGGGCCCGCGCCTGCGGCTACCCTGGCGCGATGACGACCGAGGCGGCACCGCGCACCACCTACCTGCTGGTGGACGGCGAGAACATCGACGCCACCCTCGGCTCCTCCATCCTCGGCGGACGGCCGACGCCCGAGCAGCGGCCGCGCTGGGAGCGCGTGCTGACGTTCGCGCAGCAGACGTGGAACCAGCCGGTCAAGGCGCTGTTCTTCCTCAACGCCTCCAACGGCTCGCTGCCCATGTCCTTCGTGCAGGCGCTGCTGGCCATCGGCTTCCAGCCGATCCCGCTGTCGGGTGAGTCGTACGAGAAGGTCGTCGACATCGGCATCAAGCGCACGCTCGAGGCCATCGCGGGCCGCGGGGGCGACGTGCTGCTGGCCAGCCACGACGGCGACTTCGCCCCGGAGCTCGAGACGCTCGTCGACGACGACGCACGCCGCGTGGGCCTGCTCGCGTTCCGCGAGTTCACCAGCACCCAGCTCTCCGCCCTCGTCGGACGCGGACTGCAGACCTTCGACCTCGAGAGCGACGTGGCGGCGTTCAACGTCCAGCTGCCCCGCCTGCGGATCATCCCGCTCGAGGAGTTCGACCCGCTGCGCTACCTCTGAGGCGCTCACCCGTGGCCCAGGTCACGGCGGCATAACGATGTACCTGCTACCGGTGGGCAATTACCTAGTACCGCGTGGCTCAGATGCTTTCTGCGCTGGTAGACAGTGCGCTGGTTCCGCCCGAGCGGGCCGATGAGCTGACCCGTCAACGGTGACGGTGCAGGTCACGGCCCTCTCGGGCGGCCACTTCCCAGCAGCACTGCGCGGGGCGGGTCACCGCACCGACCAGTCACCACGACGAGGTGGTCATGAAGCGTCACATCCTGGCGGGGCTGGTCCTCGCGCTCCTGACGACGGCGATCGTCCTGTTCTCCGGCCCGGAGCTGCAGGGCGTCGCCCTCCTCGGCGCCGCGCTCGGCGGCGCCCTCGGGCTGGTCCCGGACCGCTCTCCCGGCCAACGCGCCGGAGGGTTCGCCGTCGGTTTCGCGGCCGCCTGGCTGGGCTACGCGCTGCGGGCCGCCGCCCTGCCGGACGCCGCCGCGGGCCGCGCGCTCGCGGTGCTCGTCGTGCTCGCCCTGTGCCTCGCCGTCGCCGGGCTCACCCGGGGCAGGCTCCCGCTGTGGTCGGCACTGCTGGGCGCGGCCGCGATGGCCGGGGCGTACGAAGCCACCTACACCGCGGACCCGTCGGCGTTCGCGACGTCGTCGGCAACCACCGCGACCTCGATCCTGGTGGCCGTCGGCGCCGGCTTCCTGGCCACGTCGCTGCTCGGCGTCGTCGTCGAGCAGGACCGGCAGCAGGAGCGCGCCGCCGAGGCCGCGCTCACGGCACCCGTCGCCGAGGAGCCCGTCGTCGTCGGCGCCCACGCCGTTCCCGCACCGCGCCAGGCCCTGCCCACCGTCCGTCCGCTCGACCCCCAGCCGGAGGCCTGACGTGCGCCGCTCCACCACCACGGCGGCCGCGGCCGTCGTCCTGCTCCCCCTGCTGCTCGGCACCGCTGGCCTGCCCGCGTTCGCGGCCGACTCCGGTGAGGTCGCCGTCACCAACACGGAGACCGTCCAGGCGCGCCTGTCCGCCACCGGCGCCTACCAGGGCGCCCGCGTGTACGAGCAGCTCGCGCTCACCGGCCACGGCACCGCCACGATCGAGAACCCGGTGTCCACCAGGGGGCTGCGCAACCTCGACGGGTTCGGCGGGTACCGGGTGGTCGACGGGAAGCTGGTCAGCACCGTGAGCGTCGACGGCGAACGCCGCGAGCGCTCGCTGAGCACCTACGACAAGGACCTGCCGCTCACCGTCGAGGTCACGTACACGTTCGACGGCACGCCGGTCCAGCCCGGGGCCGTCGTCGGCAGGTCCGGGGTGCTGGGCGTCCACTACAAGGTCACCAACGTCACCGGACGGACCGAGGACGTCACGTACGACGACGGCACCGGCACGCAGGCGACGACCTCCGCGCAGACCGTCATCCCGATGATCGGCCAGCTGGTCACCGTGCTGCCGTCCACGTTCACCGACGTGCGTTCCGACGAGGCCGGGATGGCCGGCGACGGCCACGGCGGCACGCGCATGCAGTTCCAGATGACGCTGTTCCCGCCCATCGGCTCGGCCACCGCCGAGTTCGGCTACACCGCGACCGTCCGGCACGCGGTCGTGCCGCCGGCCAACCTGACCTCCATGCCGGTCTCCCCGCTCGAGTACCCCTCGTTCAAGGGCGGCGCCGCCAGCTACGAGGCGGGCGCGCAGAAGGGCGTCGACCTGACCGGTGGCGCGATGCAGATCGACGACTCGGTGCTCCAGCTGCACGACGGCGCGGCGCAGCTGCTCGCCGGGCTGCTCCAGCTGCGCGACGGGGCGGCGACCCTCTCGGCCGGGCTGAACGACGACGCCGCCCCGGGTGCGGCGGAGCTCGCCGCGGGGCTGAACGACGAGGCGGCACCGGGGGCTGCCGAGCTTGCGGCGGGCCTGAACGGGCAGGCCGCACCCGGCGCGGTCAGCGTGGCGGCCGGTGCCCAGCAGCTCAGCGCCGGGCTCGCCGAGGCCGGCGCCAAGGCTCCAGCGCTGATCGCGGGCCTGACCCAGGTGAACGACGGACTCGCGGGCGTCGACGCCGGTCTGGCGCTCATGTACGGCACGGTCGGCACGGCTGCCGACCCCGCCCAACCGCTACGCACGGGCATCCACGACATGCAGCAGGCCATCGGCACCGTGGGCACGGCTGGGACCCTGCTCTACGGGGTCGACCAGCTCCGGACGTCCGTCGGCACGGCGGCGCCCGCGCTGCTCAGCAAGCTCGCCGACGGCGTGTACAGCAACAGCCCGACGGCGCCCGGCGCCTACCAGCAGCTCGGCTGCGCGATCGCGGTGCTCGGCGACGTCAAGGACGGCGCGACCGCACTTCCGGCGGGCACGCACCCGTGCTACGCGCCCGGTCCGCGGCCGGCGATGGCCGGGCTGACGACGACGGACCCGGCCGCGGGCGCCGTCGTCGACAGCCTGATCACGCAGCTGAAGACCGGGCAGGCGCGGCTCGCGGACCCGGCCCACCTCGGCGACCCGACGTCGGCCGCGTTCTACGCACCTGACCTCGCCGCCACCGCGAACCTGCAGCAGGGCCTGACCTACCTGCAGGGTCGGCTGACCATGGTGGCGGGTCCGACTCTGGCGGCGATCGAGTGCGGGCTGTCGGGAGCGTTGCCGATCTGCCCGAAGAACCCGGACGGCACGACGGTCCGTGGTGTCCTCGAGGGGCTGGCCCTGGTCGACGGAGGGGTCTTGACCTTGGTGGGCGGCGTGCAGAACGCGATCGGGGACGTCGACGACCTGGCGGCGAACGGCACGTTGCGTGGCGGCGTCCACTCGCTGCAGGGCGGCGCCGGGCAGCTCAGTGCCGGTGGTGGCGCCCTGGCGACGGGTCTGGGCCAGCTCGGTGCGGGCGCCCAGCAGCTCAGTGCCGGAGCAGGTTCGCTCTCGACGGGTCTCCAGGACGCGGCCGCCGGGTCGTCCGAGCTCGCGACCGGCATCGCCGTGGCCGCCGCCGGCTCCACGCGGCTCGCCGACGGGCTGGTGGACGCCGCCGACGGGTCCACGCAGCTGTCCGACGGGCTCGCCGACGCCGCCGAGGGAGCACCTCAGCTGGTCGACGGCACGCAGCAGCTGTCCGACGAGGGCACGTCCCAGGTGGTCGTCAGCGGGCAGGAGACCGCGGCGGACTTCGGCGTGAAGTACGCGGTGCTCAGCGCCGGCGCCGAGCGGGCCGCGACCGAGGGCATGGCCTACGGGGCACCCGAGGGCGCGACCGGCGCGACGGCGTACTCGATCGACATCGCCGGCGTGGACGGCACGGGTGCCAGCTCGCTCGGGCGGCTGGCCGTCGCGATCGTGCTGTTCGCCGCGGCCGTCGGCCTCGCGACCCTGGCCCGCCGCCGGGTCATCTGATCCGGACGTCCGAGCAGGTACGGCCCCCGGGGCGTACCTGCTCGGACGTCGTGGGTGCGGTCGGTGGCGGAGGGACGACGCGGGATCAGGTGGCGGAGGCGTACCGGTCGAGGACGATCTCGACCAGCCGGTCGTCGGGGGCCAGGGGTGCGGCGACGACGTCGGCCCCCGCTTCCTGCACCCGGTCGTGGAAGTAGCCGGGGGCGAGCAGGTAGGACGCGACGACGACGCGCCCGCCCGGCGGCAGGTCCGCACGCGCGGTCGCGATGGCCGCGGGGACGCGCGGCTCCGCGCCGGCGCCGTACCCGATGGTGACCGGCTGCTCCAGACGGTCGGCGAGCCCGGCGGCGACCGACTCGACGGCGAGCGCGGCCGCGGGGTCGCTGGACCCGGCGGCGGCGAGCACGACCGAGTCGTCGGGCGCCAAGCCGGCGGACTCGAGGCGGTCGACGAGGATGTCCACCAGCCGCGGATCGGGTCCGAGCGGCGACGCGGCCGTGGCGCCGGGCTGGTCGACCGCCGCGGCGATGTCGACCTTGACGTGGAACCCGACGGAGAGCAGCAGGGGCACCACGACGGCACCGGCGGCGTCGTTCTCCAGGGCGTGGGCGACCACGTCGGCGACCTCGGGCTCCTGGACGTCGACGAACGCCTCGCGCACGTCCAGGTCGGGGCGGACGGCGGCCACCCCCGTGAGGATCGACCGGACGGCCGCGCGGCCGGCGACGTCGTCGGTGCCGTGCGAGCAGCCGACCAGGACCGGGCCCTCACCGACCGAGGGCTGGTGACCGTCGGCGGCCGGGCCACGGGCGTGCAGTGCGTTGGTCATCCCACCTCCTCCAGCTGGAGACGGTATCCCCTCTTGACCACGGTGCGGATCAGCTCGCGGCTGCCGGTCGCGTCGCGCAGCCGCGCGATGGCCACCTCGGCGGCGTGCGGGTCGCGCGAGTCGCCGGGGAGCACGGCGAGCACCTGGTCGCGCGGGACCACGGCACCGCCCGCCGACGCCAGCACCCGGAGCACCTCCAGGCCCGTCGGGGTCAGCGCCAGCACGTGCCCGTCGAGCACGGCCGTGCCGCGGTGCACCTGCAGCGGACCGGCCACGGTCTGCAGCGCCTGCAGCCCGCCGTAGTGACCGACCAGCGCGCGCACCAGCGAGCCGAGGCGGCCGCGGTCGGGGACCAGGGGCTCGATGCCGCGCTCGAGCAGGGGCTTGGCGGTGATCGGGCCCACGGCGGCCATGACGACGCCGCCCTGGCGCGCACGCGCGACGATGCGGTCGGTGACCCCGGCCTCGTCGGCGGCCGTGAGCCACGCGTGCGCGCCGGGTGCGGACGTGAACACGACCGCGTCGATCTCCCCCGCGGCGACGGCGCGGACGGAGGCGGCGACAACGGCGGGGTCGGGAGGTGGGCCCCAGCGGTAGACGACGAGGCTGCGCACCCGTGCCCCTGCGGCGGCGAACGCCTCGTCGAGCCCGTCGGCGCCGGCTCCGTGGTGCTGGACCGCGATGTCCCGGCCGGCGACACCCTCGTCGAGGAGCACCTCGGCGATCTCCGCGCTCGTCTCCGACTCGGCGACCCAGTCGGCGGTCAGCCCGGCGGCCTGGATCGCGCCGCGCGCCTTGGGTCCGCGCGCGACGATGCGGGTGCCGCGCAGCATGTCGACGAGCGGCTCGGCCAGCCCGGCGGCGTCGGCGGCCTCGATCCAGCCGCGGAACCCGATCCCGGTGGTGACGACGACGGTGTCCGGCGGGTCGGCCAGCAACGACCGCGTGCCTGCCAGGAGCGCGGCGTCGTCGATGTGCGGCACCATCCCCAGCGCGGGTGCGTGCCGGACCGCGGCGCCGCGGCGGCCGAGCGCGGCGGCCAGCTCACCCGAGCGCCGGTCGGCGGTGACGAGCACGACGAGGCCCGCGAGGGTCTGGTCGATGGCGTCGCTCACGGCGCCATTGTGACGGTCCTGGCGGCTCCGCGGACCGAGCCGGTCGCGGTGTGGGCCGGCGGCTCCAGGAGACCGGCCGCTGCGACCGCTCCGAGCACGATGACCGCGGGTGCGCGGACGCCTGCCGCGACGGCGACGTCGACCACGTCGTCCAGGCGGGCGCGCGTGACCCGCTGACCCGGTAGCGTCCCCTCCTCCACCAGCGCCACCGGTGTCGCCGGGTCGGCGCCGGCGTCCAGCGCCTCGCGGGCCAGGGCGGCCAGCGCGCTCACGCCCATGAGCACGACGACCGTGCAGGAGCCGTCCCGCAGACCGGTCAGCGCGGCCGACGACCACCCGTCGTGCCCGTTCATCACGTGCACCGCGCCGACGGTCCCGCGGTGCGTCAGGGGGATGCCCGCGGCAGCGGGGGCGGCGAACGCGCTGCTCACGCCCGGGACCACGTCGACCGCGACGCCGGCCTCCCGGCACGCGAGCACCTCCTCGCCACCGCGCCCGTACACGAACGGGTCGCCGCCCTTGAGCCGGACGACGACCCGGCCGCGCTGCGCCTGCTCGACCAGGATCCGGCCGATCTCGTGCTGCGGGACCGGGTGGTGGCCGGGCGTCTTGCCGACGTCGATGACCTCGACGCCCGGCGCGAGCTCGTCGAGCACCGCGACCGGACCCAGCCGGTCGGTGACCACGACGTCGGCCTCGGCGAGGGCTCGCCGGCCCGCCAGCGTGAGCAGCCCGACGTCCCCGGGTCCGCCGCCGACCAGCACCACGCGGCCCTCGTGCGGCCGCTGCCGGCGCAGGTCGACGCGGCCCTCACGCAGCTGCTCGGCGAGCGCGTCGCGCACGGCGAGCGTCCGCCGCGGGTCCGGCGAGCCCGTCGAGACCACCCCCACGAGCACGTCCCCGGACTGCGTGGTCGCCGGGGTGCGCGCGGAACCGTCCGTCCCCGCGCCGGCGTCCACGCAGAACGTCTGCCGCGCGTCCGCCCAGGCCACCACCGCCGCATCCGTGGCGCGGTCGCCGGTGGCGGTGTGCACCAGCCAGGCGCCGTCGAGGTCGGCCTCGAGCACCTCGCGCGCCCGCCACTCGACCAGGCCCCACCGGTGCAGGTCGCGCAGCACCTCGCACAGCTGCGGCGCGACGAGCACCACGTGCGCGGCGTCGGCCAGCAGGGCCTGCACCCGCCGCGCGGCGACCGGCCCACCGCCGACGACGACCACCCGGCGGCCGGTCAGCTGGAGCCCCAGCATCGTCGTCACGAGCGGACCTCGACCACGCCGCCGCGCACCCGGACCGGCCAGGTGCGCAGGTCGGGCGCCAGGTCGCGGACGGGGACCTTGCCGGCGACGTCCAGGCAGCGGCCCGTCGTCAGGTCGAACACCTGCTTGTACATCGGCGAGGCCACCGTCGGTACCTCTGCCCCGTCCACCTCCCGCGAGCCGACGATCCCCCGGGACAGGACGTGCGCGTCGCTGAACGGATCGTGCTGCTGCACGGCCAGGACGCGGCCATCGAGCAGCCGGAACAGGGCCACCTGGTCCGCCCCGAGCAGCGCCGCGGCGCCACGCTCGGGTGCCAGGTCGTCGAGCCGGCAGACCGCGGTCCACACGATCGTCTCCACCGCGGTCACGAGCGCACCTCCAGCGTCGTCCCCGCGACGAGCACCGGCTCCCCGCGCTCCGCCGCCGCGCGCTCGTCGGCGGTGGCCGGGCGGGACTGGCCGCGCTCCGGCACGTAGGCCAGCGACGGGTCGGGGGTGTCCGGCGCGTTGACGAAGGAGGCGAACCGGCGCAGCTTCTCCGGGTCCTCCAGGGTCGCCCGCCACTCGTCCTCGTACTCCACGACGTGCCGCGCCATCTGCTGGTCCAGGTCGGCGGCGATGCCCAGCGCGTCGTCCATGACCACGGCCCGGACGCCGTCGAGGCCGCCCTCGACCTCCTCGATCCACGGCGCCGTGCGCTGCAGCCGGTCCGCCGTGCGCACGTAGTACAGGAGGAAGCGGTCGATGGTCCGCACCAGCGTCTCGGTGTCCAGGTCCTCCGCGAGCAGCTGCGCGTGCCGCGGGGTGAAGCCGCCGTTGCCGCCGACGTAGACGTTCCAGCCCTTGTCCGTGGCGATGACGCCGACGTCCTTGCCCCGGGCCTCCGCGCACTCGCGGGCGCAGCCGGAGACCCCGAGCTTGATCTTGTGCGGCGAGCGCAGCCCGCGGTAACGCAGCTCGAGCATGACCGCGAGCGCCACCGAGTCCTGCACGCCGAACCGGCACCACGTGGAGCCCACGCACGACTTCACGGTGCGCAGCGACTTGCCGTAGGCGTGCCCGGACTCGAACCCCGCGTCGACCAGGCGCTGCCAGATGAGCGGCAGCTGGTCGATGCGGGCGCCGAACATGTCGATCCGCTGGCCACCGGTGATCTTGGTGTACAGCCCGAAGTCCTGCGCCACCTGCCCGATCGCGATCAGCCCCTCGGGCGTCACCTCGCCGCCGGCGATGCGCGGCACCACCGAGTACGAGCCGTCCTTCTGCAGGTTCGCCATGACGTGGTCGTTGGTGTCCTGCAGCGTCGCGCGCTCCCCCTCGAGCACGTGCGCCGGGGAGGTCGTCGCGAGGATCGAGGCGACCGTGGGCCGGCAGATGTCGCACCCGCGCCCCCCGGTGCCGAAGCGCTCGACGACCGCCGTGAACGACGCGACGCCGCTGACCCGCACGGCGTCGTACAGCTGCGCCCGGGACAGGGCGAAGTGCTCGCACAGCGCGGTGCTCACGGCGATGCCCTGCGCGGCGAGCTCGGTGGTGACCAGCTTCTTGACCAGCGGCAGGCACGAGCCGCAGCTGGTCCCGGCCCTGGTGCACGCCTTGACCGCGCCGAGGTCGGTGCAGCCGTGCTCCGTGACGGCCGCGCGGATGGTGCCGGCCGACACGTTGTTGCAGGAGCAGACGCCCGCGTCGTCGGGAAGCTCCAGCTCGGGTGCTCCCCCGCCGCCCTCGGGCAGGAGGAACGCGGCCGGGTCGCCGGGCAGCTCGCGGCCGAGCATCGGGCGCAGGCCGGCGTAGGCGCTGGCGTCGCCGACGAGCACCCCGCCGAGCAGCGTCCGGGCGTCGTCGGACATCACGAGCTTCTTGTAGACGCCACCCACGGGGTCCGCCCAGACGATCTCGAGCGCGCCGGGCGTCTGGCCGAACGCGTCCCCGAAGCTGGCGACGTCGACCCCGGAGAGCTTGAGCTTGGTCGCGGTGTCCGCGCCGGGGAACGTCGAGGTGCCGCCCAGCAGGCGGTCGGCGGTGATCTCGGCCATCGCGTAGCCGGGGGCGACGAGCCCGATGGTCGCGCCCTGGATGCAGGCGACCTCGCCGATCGCGGAGACGTCCGGGTCGCTGGTCACGCAGGCGTCGTCGACGACGATGCCGCCGCGCTCCCCGATCGCCAGCCCGCTCGCCCGGCCCAGCTCGTCGCGCGGCCGCACACCGGCGGCGACGACCACGACGTCGGCGTCGACGCGGCCGCCGTCGGCCAGCTCCAGGCGTCCCACCCCGCCCCGCCGGTGGGGGCGGATCCGCGTGGTCATCGCGTTGAGCCGGACGCCCACGCCCAGCTGGTTGATCAGGCGGCGCAGCGCCTCCCCGCCGCCCAGGTCCACCTGGGCGGACATGAGATGGGTGCCCACCTGCAGGACCGTGGTCCGGGCACCGAGCGCCTGGAGCGCCCCGGCCGCCTCGAGCCCGAGCAGGCCGCCGCCCAGGACCGCGCCCGTGACCACCCGGTCCTCGGAGAGCTTCTCGACGTAGCCGCGCAGCGCCGCCACGTCGTCGACCGTGCGGTAGACGAACACGCCCGGCAGGTCGGCGCCCTCGATCGGGGGCACCCAGGCCGACGAGCCCGTCGCCAGGACGAGGTGGTCGTAGTGCTCGGTGCGACCGTGCGCGGTGGTCACGGTCCGCCCGTCGCGGTCGATCTGCGTGACGGCGTCGTCGCGGACGAGCGTGACCAGCGGGTCCGACCACAGCGCCGGGTCGCCCAGCGCGAGGTCGTCGGCGTCGCGACCCGAGAAGTAGCTGGTGAGGGCGACACGGTCGTACGGGCGGCGCGGCTCCTCGGCGAGGACGGTGATCCGCCAGGTACCCGCGGTGTCGCGGTCGCGCAGGGCCTCGACCAGCCGCTGCGCGACCATGCCGCCGCCGACGACGACGAGGTGCTGAGTCATGGGGTGCTCCGTCGGGCTGGGGTCTGGGGCACCCCCGACGGTAGGAACCCGGTGTTTCCGCCGGTGGTGCGCGTGCGTTACCTCGGAGGAACCTTTCCCGCACACCGCGTGGGTGGTCGGTGTGAGAGTGGCGTCATGAGTCCGGTCATCGCCCTGCTCCGGGCCGCCAACGTGGGCGGCCGCACCATCAAGGCAGCCCAGCTGCGCGCCGCCGCGGACGGCCTCGGCCACACGTCCGTGACCACGTACGTGAACAGCGGGAACCTCGTGCTCGTCCCGGCCGGCGCGGCCGACGACGTAGGCCCCGGGTTGTCGGCCGCCCTCGGTGCGGAGCTCGGCTTCGACGTGCCGGTGCTCACCCGCACGCTGACCGAGTGGGAGGCGATCGTCGACGCGCTGCCCTACCCGGAGCACGCCGCGTCCGACCCCTCCCACCTGGTCCTCTACTGCTGGGACGGCCCGGTGACGAGCCCGTCCCTCGACCCGTCACGCGTCGGGAGCGAGTCGATCGCCTGGGCGGGGCGCGAGACGTACGCGTACTTCCCGGACGGGATCGGCACCTCGAAGCTGACGCTGCCGGTCATGGAGCGCGCCTCCGGTCGGACCGGCACCGCGCGGAACTGGAACACGGTGCTCGCGCTGCTCCGGCTCGCCCGCGAGCGCGCCTGACCTAGCGTGGGTGCATGAGCACCCTGTTCAGCCGGATCATCGCCGGCGAGATCCCCGGCCGGTTCGTGTGGGCCGACGACGTCGCGGTGGCGTTCGGCACCATCGCCCCGATCACCGACGGGCACGTCCTGGTGGTGCCGCGCGACGAGATCCTGCAGCTCACCGAGGCGCCCGACGACGTGCTGGCTCATCTGGTGGTCGTCGCCAAGACCATCGGCCGTGCGCAGCAGGAGGCGTGGGACGCCCCGCGCGCCGCGCTGCTGGTGGCGGGGTTCGAGGTGCCGCACCTGCACCTGCACGTGCTGCCGGCGTGGGACGAGGCGAGCCTGTCGTTCCGCAACGCCCGCTCGGACGTCCCGGCGCAGGACCTTGATGCGGCCGCCGAGCGAGTCCGCTCCACCCTGCGCACCCAGGGCCACGGCGCCCACGTCCCGGCCACCCTGACCGCACCGACCCTCTGAGTCCGGGTCCGGCAGGCACACGTCAGCACAAGGAGTCGTCGGGGCCCTGCATCTCTGGGCGCAGCGTCCGAGGAAGTACGGGGTGGGGCACCTTCTTGCTCGGACGTTGCGCGCAGGTGGGGGCGGCGCGGGGGGATGACGGTTGGGTGACGGGGTGGGGTGGGTGACGACAGGCGGGCGTGCAGGAGGCAGAGTCGGAGGAGCGCCGTGCGATCGGCGTCGTCCGGCGTGCGTGCGGACGAGGACGACGGGAAGCAGGGAGCAGTGACGGGACGTCGGGACACAGGGCTGGCCGCGCTCGCGGGAGTGGCCGCGGGCGTCGTGACGATCGGGGTCGGCTCCGTCGTCGCGCTGGTCACGGGGCCGACGTCGGACCCGCTGGTCGCCGTCGGGTCCGCGTTCGTCGACGCCACCCCGGCCTGGCTCAAGGACTTCGCGGCCTCGACCTTCGGCACCGCCGACAAGGTGGTGCTCGGCATCGGTGAGGTCGTGGTGCTGCTCGCACTCGCCGCGCTCGCCGGGGTGCTGGCTGCGCGGCGATGGGCGTGGGGCGCGACGCTCGTGGTCGTGCTCGGCGCCGCCGCCGGCCTGGCCGCCATGGGACGCCCCGACGCCGGCATGCTGGCCGCGGCACCCGCGGTCGTCGGCGCGATCGCCGGCCTGTTGACCCTGCGCGCGCTGGTCCGCCGGCTGCCCGACGCCCCCGGTCGCCCCCGACCGGCCGCCGCCCAGCGCCGCGCGTTCCTCCAGGCCACCCTGGCCGCGGGCGCGCTCGGCGTGGTGGGTGTGGTGCTCGGCCGGGCCGTCGGTGCCGGTGCCCGCAGCGCCCAGTCCGCCCGTGCGGCCGTGCGCATCCCGCGGCCCAGCACCACGGCCGCGCCGGTGCCGGAGGGCGTGAACATCGGCGTGGACGGCGTCGTGCCGTGGCAGACGCCGCCCGGCGAGTTCTACCGGATCGACACGGCGCTGGTCGTGCCGCAGGTGGACCCCTCGACGTGGAGCCTGCGGGTGCACGGCATGGTCGAGCAGGAGGTCACGCTGACGTGGGACGAGCTGCTCGGCGGCGATCTCGTCGAGGCCTGGGTGACGCTGGCCTGCGTGTCGAACCCGGTCGGTGGGGACCTCGTCGGCAACCAGCGCTGGCTGGGACTGCCGATCGCGGACCTGCTGGCCCGGGCCCGGCCGACCGGCGACGCCGACATGGTCCTGTCCACGAGCGTCGACGGGTTCACCGCGTCGACGCCGCTGGAGGCCTTGACCGACGGACGCGACGCGCTCCTGGCCATCGCGATGGACGGTCAGCCGCTGCCCGTCGAGCACGGGTTCCCCGTCCGCATGGTGGTGCCCGGGCTGTACGGGTACGTGTCCGCGACGAAGTGGGTGACCGACCTCGAGGTCACCCGGTTCGCCGACGCCACGGCCTACTGGACCGACCGCGGCTGGTCGCCGCAGGGTCCGGTGAAGACGCAGTCGCGGATCGAGGTGCCTCGGCCGAGCTCGTCGGTGCCCTCGGGGTCCGTCGTCGTGGCGGGCACGGCGTGGGCGCAGCACCGGGGCGTCACGGGGGTGCAGGTGCGCGTCGACGACGGCAGCTGGAACGACGCGACGCTGGCCGCGGACGGCGGCATCGACTCGTGGCGGCAGTGGTCGTGGACGTGGGACGCGGCTCCGGGCGAGTACCAGCTGTTCGTCCGCGCGTCCGATCCGCAGGGCCCGCAGACGGGCACGCCGGCGGACGTCATCCCGGACGGCGCCACGGGCTACGACACGGTCCGCGTCACGGTCACCTGACACCGGGCAGTCGGGCGCGACGAGCTCGACATCAGCAACGCCACCGGGTCGCCCGACGCGACCGATGTCGAGGTCGGCTCAGACCGGTGCTGGTCGGGGCGGGGTGGCGGCGGTCGCGGACCGGTCGGCGGCCGGCGGCGCGGGGTCCGCCGGGTCGGCGCGGCGGAGCCAGTCGACGATGCCGCAGACCGCGTCCGCGCACCCGCCGCAGCCGGTGGTGGCCCGGGTCCGCGCAGTCACGTCCGCCACGCTGCGCGCGCCGTGCCGCCAGCAGCCGACGATGTCCCCCTTGGTCACCCCGTTGCACCGGCAGATCACCGCGCGGTCGGGCATCGTCGTCGGGCTCGCGGCCGGCACCGCGGTCCCCGCCACGGGTCGCACGAGGAGCTGTGCCGGGTCGGTCGGTGCGGGGGTGCCGCGCGTGTAGGCCGCCACCAGGTCGGCGGCGACCGGGCCCGCGCCGACGCACGTCGCACCGACCACGCGGCCGTCGGCGACGACGATCTCGACGTGCCGGCCGCCGTCGGCGTCGTGCAGCTGGACCCGCCGGCCGTCCACCGAGCGTGACCCCATCGCCACCACGTCCAGGCCGACGCCCTTGACCTTCACCACGTCGGTGCCGGCGGTGGGCAGCGGCACGTCGTCGCGTGCCGCCGACGGCTCGGTGAGCAGCGTCGCCAGGCGCCGGGCCTGGTCCCAGCCCTGCGCGATGAGCCCGCTGGCGCCCTCGGGCGGTTCGGCGCAGTCGCCGATCGCGAACACGCGCGCGTCCGAGGGTGACGCCAGGTCGGCGCCGACGACGACCCCGTGGGCGACGTCCAGGCCGGCGCGCTGCGCGAGGGCGACCTCCGGCACCGTCCCGGCCGTCAGGACCAGCAGGTCCGCGGGCAGCACCTCGCCGCCCTCGAGCCGCACGCCGGTGACCCGACCGCCGCTGACCACGGCCTCCTCGGTGCGCGCCGCGACCCGCACGCCGACCCCCAGCGAGGTCAGCCGCGCGGTCGCGACGGCGGCGGCCGGCCCGTCCAGCTGGCGGTCCATCAGGTGCGCGCCGCCGTGCACCACGGTCACCGGCACCCCGCGGTGCGCCAGGCCGCAGGCGACCTCGAGCCCGAGCACCCCGCCGCCGACGACCACCGCGCGGCGGGCATTGACCGTGGCGGCGACGATCTCCCGCGCGTCGTCGAGCGTCCGCAGCGCGTGCACGCCCGCGGGCAGGTGGTCGTCGCGAGGAGACCTGGCGTCCGGGGGCCCGACGGCATCGGCACGGTGGTCGGCTCCTCGGCGGCGGCCGAACAGGTCGGGCACGCGAGCCCGCGCGCCGGTCGCCAGCACCAGGACGTCGTACGGGTGCCGCTCGCCGGCGTGGTCGTGCACCACACCGGCCACCCGGTCCACCGTGACCGCGCGGGTGCCGGGCAGCACGGTGCTGGCGGTCCGGTGACCGGCGGCCGGGAGCGTGATCGAGGCGACGTCGAGCGTGCCGGCGACGACCTCCGAGAGGAGCACCCGGTTGTACGGCTCGTACTCCTCGGCGCCCAGGACGACCGTGCGGAACCGGCCGTGCGGGTCGCGCTGGTGCAGGTCGTCGACGAATCGTGCGCCGACCATCCCGTGGCCGACGACGACCACCCGGACCTGGTCCGTCGTCCTCATGGCACCTCCTGCAGGGCCGGCTCGGGCTGGGCCGCGGCCGGGCCGTCCCAGCGCCGCACGTCGACGGCGCAGACCTTGAACTCGGGCATCCCGGAGACCGGGTCGGTGGCGTCGGTGGTGAGCCGGTTGGCGCTGCCCGGGCCGGACCAGTGGAACGGCAGGAAGACCGTGTCCATCCGCACGGCCTCGGTCAGGCGCGCGCGCACGACCCCGCGACCACGGGCGGTGTCCAGCTGGACCCAGTCGGTGTCGTGGATGCCCAGCCGGTCGGCGAGGAGCGGGTGGATCTCCACGTACGGGTCCGGCGCGCTGCGCACCAGCTCCGGCACGCGTCGCGTCTGCGCGCCGGACTGGTAGTGGGCGAGCACGCGACCGGTGAGCAGGAACACGGGGGCGTCGGGCCGCAGGTCGTCCGACGGGCCGCGATGGTCGACGGCGATCAGGCGCGCGCGTCCGTCCGGCGTCGCGAACCGCTCCAGGAACGGACGCGGCGTGCCCGGGTGCGGCACGGGGCCCGCGGGGACGGGCCAGAACAGGTCCGGCTCGGCGTCGAGCCGCGCGTGGCTGAGCCCGGAGTAGTCGGCGCGGCCGCCGGCCGACGCGCGCGCGAGCTCGTCGAACACCGCCGCCGCGTCGGTGTCGAACCGCACGGGCGAGCCCAGCCGCAGCGCCAGGTCCGCGAGCACCTCGAGCTCGCTGCGCACGTCCGGTGGCGGCGCGAGCAGGCGGCGACGACGGATCACGCGCCCCTCGAGCGAGGTCATCGTGCCCTCCTCCTCGGCCCACTGCGTGACCGGCAGGACGACGTCGGCCAGCAGCGCGGTCTCGGAGGGGACGACGTCGCACACCACGAGCAGGTCCAGCGCCGTGAGCCGCTCCCGCACACGGTCCGCGTCCGGCGCACTGACGAGCAGGTTCGAGCCGTGCACGAGCAGCGCGCGCGGACCGCCGGGGGTGCCGAGCGCACGCAGCAGCTCGACCGCGGGCAGCCCGCTGCGTGGCAGGTCCTGCGGGTCCACACCCCAGACACCGGCGACGTGCGCGCGCGCCGCCTCGTCCTCGATGGACCGGTACCCGGGCAGCTGGTCGGCCTTCTGGCCGTGCTCGCGGCCGCCCTGCCCGTTGCCCTGCCCGGTGATCGCCCCGTACCCGGACCCGACGCGCCCGGGCAGACCGAGCAGCAGCGCGAGGTTGATCGCGGCGGTCACGGTGGCGGTGCCCTGGGTGCTCTGCTCGACGCCGCGCCCGGTCAGGACGTAGGCCCCCGCCCCGCCGCGTGACGGTGACGCGTTCGCGAGCAGGAACGCCGCCCGCCGCAGGGTCGCGACGGGCACGCCGGTCACCTGCTCCGTCCGCTCGGGCCACCAGAGCGCGAGCGAGCGCCGGACCTCGTCGAGACCCGTGGTGCGTCCGCGCAGGTAGTCGAGGTCCGCGAACCCCTCCGCGAGGACGATGTGCGCGAGCCCGAGCAGCAGCGCGAGGTCGGTGCCCGGGACCGGCTGGACGTGCAGACCCTGGTCGTCGGCCGTGAGGTCGGCGGTGGCCGAGCGTCGTGGGTCGACGACGACGAGACCGCCGCGCGAGCGAACGCCGGCCAGGTGCTGGACCGCCGGCGGCATGGTCTCGGCGAGGTTCGACCCGAGCAGCAGCACCGCCTGCGCGCCGCCGAGGTCGGCGAGCGGGAACGGGAGCCCGCGGTCCAGGCCCAGACTCCGGTTGGCGGCGGCAGCGGCGCTGGCCATGCAGAACCGGCCGTTGTAGTCGATGTTCGGCGTGGCCAGCACGGTGCGGGCGAACTTGCCCAGCGCGTAGGCCTTCTCGTTGGTGAGCCCGCCGCCACCGAACACCGCCACGGACGCCGGTCCGTGCTCGGCCCGCAGCGTGCTCAGCCGGTCCACGACGAACGCGAGCGCGGTGTCCCAGGAGACCGGCTCACCGTGCAGCAGCGGGGTGGTCAGGCGGTCCGGGGTGCGCAGCAGCGACGGCGACGTCCAGCCCTTCTGGCACATGCCGCCCGCGTTCGTCGGGAAGTCGCGGCCCGCGGCGGTGACGGTGCCGTCGTCGGACGCGTCCAGCCGCTGCGCGCACTGCAGGGCGCAGTACGGGCAGTGGGTGTCGGCGGTCACCACCGCGGGCGCGCTCACTCAGATGACCGTCGTGCCGAAGGCGCCGCTGCGCCGCTGGTACACGGCCCACGTGGTGAGGCCCATGACCAGGTACAGGCCGACGATCACCCACAGGGCCGCCTGGATGTTGCCTGTCGCGCTCGTGGAGATCGCGAACCCGCGCGGGATGAGGAAGCCGCCGAACGCGCCCACCGCCCCGGCGATCCCGAGGCAGCCGGCCGCGGCCTTGACGCGCCGGGCACGGTCCTCGTCGTCGGTGGTGCCGAACCGGAAGACCGCCGGGATCATCCGGTAGACCGAGCCGTTGCCCGCCCCGGTGGCCACGAACAGGACGAGGAAGGAGGCGAGGAACGCGCCGAACGCGTGGGCCCGCAGCGCGAAGATCGCGCAGACGACGCCGGTCGCCATGATCGCGAAGGACGCGATGGTGACGCGCGCGCCGCCCAGCTTGTCGGCCAGGATCCCGCCCAGCGGCCGGGCCACCGACCCGACGAGCGCACCAGCGAACGCGATCGACACGGTCACCTCGGGGAACTGGTTCTTCAGCAGTGTCGGGAAGGCCCCGGAGAAGCCGATGAACGAGCCGAAGGTGCCGATGTAGACGAACGAGATGATCCAGGTGTGGCGCGTCCGCGCGGCGACGCCGTAGGAGCGCGGGTCGGACTTGGCGTGCGACAGGTTGTCCATGAACCGCCAGGCCAGCAGCGCGGCGACCAGCGCGAGCGGGACGAACATCAGACCGGCGCGCTCGAGCTGCAGCCCCGCGGTGCCGACGATGACGAGGGGGACCACGAACTGCACGGCCGCCGTGCCGATGTTCCCGCCGGCCGCGTTGAGACCGAGGGCCCGGCCCTTCTCCTTCTCGGGGTAGAAGAACGAGATGTTGGCCATCGAGGAGGCGAAGTTGCCGCCGCCGACGCCCGCGAGCGCCGCGACCGCGAGCAGGGCGCCGAAACCGAGCTGCGGGTTCTGCACGGCCAGCGCCAGGCCGACCGTCGGCACCAGGAGCAGCAGCGCGGACACGATGGTCCAGTTGCGCCCACCGAACAGCGGCACCGCGAACGTGTAGGGGATGCGCAGCGTGGCGCCGACGAGCGACGGCAGGGCGATGAGCCAGAACATCTGGTCGACGGTCAGGTCGAACCCGGCCGCCGGCAGCTGCGGCACGACGATGCTCCACAGCGCCCACACGGCGAAGCCGAGGAACTCGGCGAACACGGACAGCCCGAGGTTGCGCCGGGCGATCGCCCGGCCCACGCCAGCCCACTGGCCGCCGTCCTCGGGGTTCCAGCCGTCGATCCACCGGCCGGGGCGGTGCGTGAGCGGTGCGGCGTCGAGTGCGGGAGTGGTGCCGGTGTCGGTCGCGAGCTGGGTCGCCATGAGGACCTCCGGGTGGACAGGGGCAGGGGCTCGGTCGACGACGACGCTAGGGAGCGGATGTTTCGACCGACCTGCCTCCCGGGTTGCGCGCGCGGATCATTTCGCGCACCGGGGGTCGCCGGGCCCTGTGAGATCAGGGCAGCGGGCGCACCCGGACCTGCGCGGCGGGGACGGTCAGCCGGACGGGCGCGCCGACGTGCAGTCCGAGGGCCGCGGCGCGCGCCGGCGGGAGGTCGACGAGCACGTCGCCGCTGGTCCGCACGCGCACGCCGGTGGTGCCGGGCTCCAGGCTGACCACACGGGCGGCCCAGCCGTCGTCGCCGACCGTGACGGCGCCCGGCGCGAAGGTCGCCTGGCCGGGCCCGACCGGCCCCGGCCCGCACGGCACCCGCACCCCGTCGGGGCCGACCAGCACGCGGGACCCGTCGGGCCGTGCCTCGAGCGTGCCGACGACGACGTTGACGCCCGCCAGCGCCGCGGTGAACGCGTGGACGGGGTCGGTGAGCACGTCGAGCGGGCGGCCCTGCTCGACCACCGCGCCGTCGTGCAGGACGACCACGCGGTCGGCCAGGGTGACGGCGTCGAGGACGTCGTGGGTGACCAGCACGGTGGCCGTCCGGGTGCGTCGGACCTGCTCGCGGACCACCTCGCGCAGGTCGGCCGCGGTGCGCACGTCGAGCTGCGTGAACGGCTCGTCCAGCAGCAGGACGGCGGGCTCGGCGGCGAGCGCCCGGGCCAGCGCGACGCGCTGCCGCTGGCCACCGGACAGGTCGGCGGGCCGCCGGTCGGCCAGCCCGTCCAGCCCCACCGCGGCCAGCCACCCGTCGGCGGACCGTCGGGCGGCCGCGGCCGGCGTGCCGGTGGCGCGGGGACCGAACGCCACGTTCTCGCGGGCGTCGAGGTGCGGGAAGACCAGAGGGTCCTGCCCGAGCAGCCCGACCGAGCGCCGCTCGGGCCGGACCGAGGTCTCCACCCGGTCGGCGCGCACGGCGGTCAGGGTCCGCTCCCCCACGCGCACCACCCCGTAGGACGGCACCAGGTGCCCGGCGAGCACCGCGAGCAGGGTCGACTTGCCCGCACCGTTGGGCCCGAGCACCGCCACGATCTCCCCCGGGTGCGCGGCGAACGTCATGTCGAGCGTGAACGCGCCGCGCCGGACGACGACCTCGGCGTGCAGGGACGTCATGCCGCCCGCCCCGGCCGCCACGCCCGCGCGGCGAGCAGGACCGCCACCGCCGCGACCACCAGCAGCAGGGACAGGGCCACCGCGGTGCCCTGCGTGACGCCCGCCCCGTTGAACGCGGAGTAGATGGCCAGCGGCATGGTCTGGGTGACCCCCGGGGAGTTCCCCGCGAACAGGGCCGTGGCGCCGAACTCCCCGAGCGCCCGCGCGAAGCACAGCACCGTGCCGCTGACCAGGCCGGGCAGCACCAGCGGGAGCGTGATCCGCCGCAGCACGGTCCACCGGCCGGCACCGAGGCTCGCGGCGACGACGTCGAACCGGGTGCCCGCGGTGCGCAGCGCACCCTCGACGGACAGCACGAGGAACGGCATCGCGACGAACGTCTGGGCGATGACGACGGCCGCCGTGGTGAACGGCACCGTGATCCCGAACCAGGCGTCGAGCGACTCCCCGACCAGCCCGCGCCGCCCCAGCAGGTAGAGCAGCGCGATGCCGCCGACCGTCGGCGGCAGGACCAGCGGCAGGGTGACGAGCGCACGCAGGACGTCTGCGGGCCACCCGTGCGCACGCGCGAGCACCACGGCCAGCGGCACCCCCAGCACCAGGCAGGCCACCGTGGCCGCGACCGACGTGCTCAGCGAGAGCCAGAGCGCGTCCCGGGCAGCGGGCGTGGTGACGTCCGCCGGCAGGGTCGACCAGTCCGCGCGCAGCACCAGCGCGACCACGGGCAGCACGAGCAGCCCCGCCGCCAGCGCGGCGGGCAGCCACAGCAGGCGGGGCACCGTCCCGCCCGCGGGTCGACTCATCGCGCCGTCGGGGTCACGGCGCGGTGAACCCGAGGTCGTCCAGCACGCGGCGGCCGGCCGACGAGAGCACGTAGTCGACGAACGCCTGCGCCACCCGGGGCGAGCGGGCGCCACCCAGCACGGCGATCGGGTACTCGTTCACCGCGCCCGCCGCCTCGGGGACCTCGATCCCCTGCACGGTGCCACCGGCCGCGAGCACGTCGGTGCGGTAGACCAGCCCGGCGTCGGCGTCGCCGGTCTGCACCTTGGTCAGGACGGCCTTGACGTTCTGCTCCTCGCTCACCGGCTCGAGCGTGAGGCCCGCACCGTCCAGGACCGTGCGGGAGGCGGCCCCGCAGGGCACCTGGGCTGCGCACACGACGACCTTGCCGCCCGACGTCGACAGCGTGGCCAGGTCCGCGAGCGACGTGACGTCCCGCGGGTTGCCGGGCGCGACGACGATCTCGAGGGTGTTGGTCGTGAAGACCGTCGGGCCGTCCGCCGCGAGCCCGGCGTCAGCCACGGTGCTCATCGTCGCCAGGTCGGCCGACGCGAACACGTCCGCCGACGCCCCGCCCACCAGCTGGGTGGCCAGCGTCGAGGAGCCGTCATACGTGGTGGGGTGCACCGTCACCCCGGGGTTCTGCGCCGCGAACTCGGCGGTGAGCCGGTCGAACGCCCCCTGCAGGGAGGCCGCGGCGAACACGGTCAGCTCGCCGCTGAGCCGGCCGTCCGTCGGCGGCGCCGCCCGGCCCGCCGGGGCGGACGCGCACCCGACGAGGGCGAGCAGCACGGCGGTGGTCCCGACGAGTGCGCGCACCCTCATCGCGCGGCCCGCGGGGTCTCGACGAGCACCGTGGTGGCCTTGACCACCGCCGTCGCGCGCGACCCGACCTCGAGACCGAGCTCGCGCACGGCCTCGCTCGACATCAGCGACACCAGGCGGAAGGGCCCGGCCTGCAGCTCCACCTGGGCCATGACGGTGTCCGAGACGATCGCGGTGACCAGGCCGGGCAGCCGGTTGCGCGCCGAGCTGGTGCCCGCGGCCGGGTCCTGCGGGGTCCGGGCCCGCTCGATCGCCAGCGCGGCCAGCTGCGCGCCGTCGACCACGCTGCGCCCGGCCTCGTCCGTCCCCGCAACCAGGGCGCCCGAGTCGACCCACCGGCGCACGGTGTCGTCACTGACACCGAGCAGCTGGGCGGCCTCGCTGATCCGGTAGTCGGTCATGCAAGCGAGCGTAGTGCCGCAGGTGCGGTTGTCCACAGCAGAAGTCTCCGCAGATGCGTCACTGCAACGAGGTCGGAGCGGCCGTCGCGCACGGGGAGTAGCGTCCGGACATGACGAAGAAGTCCGGCACGAAGAAGAAGAACAAGTCCCACAAGGACAAGATCCCGAACGACGTCTACGAGGCCGAGCTGTTCCGGCTGCAGTCCGAGCTGGTCAAGGTCCAGCTCTGGGCCAAGGAGACCGGTGCCCGGGTGGTCGTGCTGTTCGAAGGTCGCGACGCGGCCGGCAAGGGCGGCACGATCAAGCGGATCTCCGAGTACCTGAGCCCCCGGGTGGTGCGCGTCGCCGCGCTGCCGACGCCCACCGAGCGCGAGAAGACCCAGTGGTACTACCAGCGCTACGTGGCGCACCTGCCGGCGGCGGGCGAGATCGTCCTGTTCGACCGCTCCTGGTACAACCGCGCCGGCGTCGAGCACGTCATGGGCTTCTGCACGCCGCAGGAGTACAGCCGGTTCATGCGCCAGACGCCGATCTTCGAGCAGATGCTCATCGAGGACGGCATCCTGCTGCGCAAGTACTGGTTCTCGGTGTCCGACACCGAGCAGCTCAAGCGCTTCCGCTCGCGGCTCAACGACCCGGTGCGGCAGTGGAAGCTCAGCCCGATGGACACCGCGTCGCTGTCCCGCTGGGAGGACTACTCCAAGGCCAAGGACGAGATGCTCGTGCACACCGACGTGCCGGCCAGCCCGTGGTTCATCGTCGAGTCCGACATCAAGAAGCACGCCCGGCTCAACATGATCAGCCACCTGCTCTCGACGATCCCGTACACCGACGTGCCGCGCGAGAAGGTCACGCTGCCCGAGCGGCCGGCGGCCTCCAACGGCTACGTCCGACCGCCGCGCGAGCTGTCCACCTACGTGCCCGACCACGTGGCCGAGCTGCGGGGGGACCCGGAGAAGCAGCTCTGACGCCCACGGCGAACGCCCGTTGCGTCCGGGGCGCTCACCTGCCACGTTGATCCGCATGTCGACGACCTCGACCTCCCCCGGACCGTCGCTGCGCGTCTCGCTGCCCGGGCTGCAACCCGGCGTCAAGGACTTCCTCACCAACGAGGCCGGCAGCGCGATCTACCTGCTGGCGGCCACCGTGATCGCCCTGGTGTGGGTCAACTCCCCCCTCGCCGACTCCTACGAGGCGCTCTGGGGCACCACGGCGGGCTTCCACGTCGGGACGTGGGGCATCGACCTGGACCTGCACGGGTGGGTCAACGACGCGGCGATGGCGGTCTTCTTCGCGGTGGTCGGTCTGGAGATCAGCCGCGAGGCCACCACGGGCGACCTGCGCAACAAGCGCACGGTCGCGGTACCGGCCCTGGGCGCGCTCGGCGGCCTGCTGGTGCCCGTGCTCATCTTCCTGGCGTTCAACGGCGGCACCGACGCCGCGCACGGCTGGGGCGTGGTGATGTCCACCGACACCGCGTTCCTCGTCGGCATCCTCGCGCTCTTCGGACCCAAGTGCCCGGACCAGCTCCGGCTGTTCCTGCTCACGCTCGCGATCGTCGACGACATCGGCGCCATCACGGTGATGTCCGTCTTCTACACCGAGGACGTCGACCTGGCGGCGCTCGGGCTGGCCGGTGCCGTGGTGCTGGGCATCCTGGTCCTGCGCTGGCTGAACGTCTGGCAGCTGGCGCCGTACGTGGTCGCGGCCGTCGCCCTCTGGTTCGCGGTCCAGGCCTCGGGCGTGCACGCCACGCTCGCCGGGGTGATCGTCGGCCTGCTGGTGCCCGCGCGGCCGGCGGACCGCGAGACCATCGAGCAGGTGGCCGGGTACGGCAAGAACCTCATCGCCGACGCCACCGCCGAGCGCGAGCACCTCGCCGAGCTCGCGGCGCGTGCCGCGGTGCCCACCAACGACCGTCTGCAGCGGATCCTGCACCCGTGGAGCGCGTTCGTCGTGGTGCCCCTGTTCGGGCTGGCCAACGCGGGCATCCGGCTGGACATGGAGGCGCTGCAGAGTGCCGCGCAGTCCCGGCTGGCCATCGGCGTCGCGGTCGCGCTGGTGCTCGGCAACGCGATCGGCATCACGGGCGCGGCCACGCTGGCGCTGCGGCTCGGGCTGGGCGAGCTGCCCGGCCGGGTCCGCTGGGGACACCTGATGGGCGGCGCGGTGCTCGCGGGCATCGGGTTCACCATCTCGCTGTTCATCGCCGGCCTCGCGTTCACCGACCCCGTGCAGCTGGAGAACGCGAAGGTCGGCATCCTGGCCGGCTCGCTGACCGCCGCCGTGGTGGGCTCGGTCCTGCTGCGGTGGCTGGGCGAGAAGCTCCCGCTGTGCTCACCGCTGAGCGACGCACCCCCGCCCCTGCCGCCGCTGCCGTGGAACGCGCCCGCCTGAGCCGTCAGAGCCGGCCGACGGCCAGCCCCGCACGCCGACCGACCGCGGACCCCAGGGCGATCCCGGCCAGCACGCCGAGCGAGATGGCCACCATCGTCGTGCCGGCGGTGACCACCGTGGTCAGCGCCTGGGCGTCGTCGCCGAGGATCGACGTGACGCCCACCAGCCCGAGCGCCCCCGGCACCAGGAGCCAGAAGCCGGGCAGGAAGCCGACGAGCGCGGGCGGTCCGGTGGGGCGGGTGGCCGCGAACATCGCCACCGGCGTCATGACGAGCGCACCGATGAACGCCGAGAAGACGCCGCCGAAGAACAGCCCGCCCACCACCTGTCCGGCATACGCGACCACCAGCACCAGCACGATCCACGGCAGGGCCGACCGCCGGGCGCAGTGGTGGAACACGACGCCCACGCCGTAGACCAGCACACCGATCCACGGACCCGCCCAGCCCAGCGGCTGGGCGGCCGCGGAGCCGACCTCCGTGGCGGGGACACCGACCAGTGCCGCGGCCCCGGTGATGCCGAGGGCCAGCAGGACCAGCTGCATCCCGCCCGCCGCGAGGCGTGCGGACCCCGCGATCATCTGCCGCGTCGCCAGGTCGATCGCGGCCGTGGTGAGCAGCGCACCGGGCAGGAACGTGACCAGGGGCGCGACGAGCGGCGCGAGCATGCCGATGTCGAGCCCGGTGCGGGACAGCAGGAAGACCGCCCCGGCGACGACGAACGCCGACGCCAGGACCACGAGCGCCTGGTACGCCGCGGGCAGCCGCGTGCCGGCCACCTGCACGCCGGCGATGACCACGCCCAGCACGGAGGCGACCAGGACGTCGACCACGCTGCCGCCGAGGATCATCGCCAGGCCCGCGCTGACGCCGACGTAGCCGGCGATGCGGGCCAGGCCCGGGTACGGCGGCGGCGCGGCCTCGACCTCGGCGATCCGCGCGGCTCCCTCGACCGGCCCGATCGCTCCGGTCTCCGCCCGGTCGGCCACCTCGAGGACGTCCTGCACCTGGTGCAGGCGCAGCTGCCGCCAGCCGGTCGACGACGCGGCCGTCTGCGTCGTCCGGGCGCCCGGCACGGAGACCAGCAGCGCCGTGGGCATCGCGATCACCGCGGCGTCGGGCACGCCGTTGATGTCGGCGATCCGCTCGAGCGTGCGGTTGACCTGCACCACCGGGGCGCTCGAGTCCAGCATCGCCGAACCGAGCACGAGCAGGAACCGCACGGTGCCGGACACGGCGTCGTCGCCACCGGGCTGGCTCTGCGCCTCGTCCGTGGTGTCGAGCACGCCGACGTCGCTCACCGTCGACGTGGCCGGCGTGCTCGACGTCGTGACCGGCGCGGCGGTGGGCAGCGCGCGCGTGGTCTCCGCCGTCACCGCCGCCCGGTGCCGCCGCCACGCGAGCGCCAGGGCCGCTGCCGCGAGCACCAGGACCAGGACCGCGGTGACCACGGCGGCCGCCGGGATCGTGGAGCTCGTCACGGCGGGATCGCGGTTCCACGGCACCTGCACGACGACGGTCTGCGTGGGGACGGGGACCGGTGCGCTCGACGGCACCCCGGTCGGCTCGGTCGGCACGGGCTCCGGCGTCGCGGTGGCGGTGGTGCTCGGCGTCGGTGTCGCAGTGGGTTCCGACGTCGGTGTGCCCGGCTGGTCCGTGACCGAGGTCGACGGCTCCGGTGCGGTCGGCCCGTCGGTGCCCGCGGTGGGGTCGGGGGTGGTGGTCACCCGCACCTACTGCTCGAGTGCGTCGGCGACGAACGCGGCGTACCGGGCCAGGATGTGCGGCCAGTGCGTGAACGTCGCCCGGAACCGCTCGTTCTCGGCGTCCCAGCCGCCGTGCTCCAGCTCGACGCGCGTGCCGCCCTCGTCGAGCGGCACGAACTGGACTCCGATCCGGCTGGGGTGCTCCGCGTCCTGGCCCAGCACCGAGGTGTGCACCACCAGGGCACCGCGGGCGACCGCGAGCACCCGGCCCCACTCCACCTCGCCGAGGGCCGGGTGCACCAGGTACACGCGCCCGCCCACGCGCGGCTCGACCACCGCGTCCTGGAACGGTCCGGCGGCGGGTGCGCACCCGGCGGGCCACCACCGGCCCAGGTGCTCGACCCAGGCGTCGAACGCCTCGACCGGCGCGGCCGGCACGACGACCTCGTGCCGGATCGACGCGGTGCCCATCAGGCCACCGGGTCGTCGTCGCCGTACGCCGCGAGCCGCAGGGTGCGCGCGTCGGCGGCCACGATCCGCGCCGTCGCCGCGCGCAGGGACTCCACCGTGTCGGTGCCGGCCCGCACGAACCGCCCGGACAGCGCGTCGAGCTCGCCGTCGCCGAACGCGCGGACCAGCTCCGCGACGGCCTCGACCGGCGTCCACTGCGTCCGGCCGTCGTGCATCGGCATCGACCCCGTCATGGCGGTCTCGACGTGTCCCGGCGCCAGATCGAGCACCCGGATCCCCTGGTCGCGGTACTGCGCGTCGAGCTGCGTGGTGAACCGGGCGAGGGCGCCCTTGCTGATCGCGTAGCCGGTGTACGCCGTCATCGCGCGGTGCCCGGCGCCGGAGTTCATGTTCAGCACGCGTCCCTCGCCGCGCGCGAGCATGCCGGGCAGCACCGCGTGCGTGACCAGCAGCGGGCCGCGGACGTTCGCCTCGACCACGCGCCACGCGTCCTCGACGTCGTCCTGCGCGAACGGCACCTCGGCGCGCTCGATCACCCCGGCGTTGTTGACCAGCAGGCCGATCCCGCCCAGCTCGTCCTCCGCGCGCGCGACGGCGTCCAGCACCGCGGTGGCGTCCACCAGGTCCGCGGCCGCGACGCACACCGGGCCGCCGATCTCGTCGGCCACGGCGTCCAGGTGCGCGCGGGTGCGGCCCACCAGCGCGACGGCGTAGCCGGCCCGCGCCAGCCCGAGGGCGATCCCCCGGCCGATCCCCCGCCCGGCGCCCGTGACCAGCGCGGTCCTCATCGCGCCTCCGCGACGGCCTCGCGCAGCCGGCCCAGCTCCACCTTGCCCCCGAGCCGACGACCGCCGACGAACACCGTCGGCGTCCCCCGCACGCCCAGCTCGATGCCGGCCGCGTAGTCGGCCTGCACGGAAGCGGCGTGCGACTGCGCGGCATCGCCCACCACGTCGGCGGGGTCCAGGCCGAGCGTCCGTGCCGCCGCCTGCAGGCCGGACTCGGTCAGCCGGTCCTGGTGGGACATCAGCTCGTCGTGCATCTCCCAGAACCGTCCGTGGACCGCGGCCGCCTCCGCCGCCAGGGCTGCGGACAGGGCGTGCGGGTGGACCTCGAACAGCGGGAAGTGCCGCCACACCAGGCGCACCTGCCCGTCGGAGGTGTCCACGAGCTCCCGCAGCACCGGCGCGGCAGCCCGGCAGTAGGGGCACTCGAGGTCGCCGAACTCCAGCACGGTCACCGGGGCGTCGGGGCGACCGTAGACGTGCCGGTCGGCCTGGATCAGATCCGTCATGCGCTCGAGGATGCCAGGCTCACAGCCGACGCGGCAGCAACGGCGGGCTGGCGGTGCCGGACCCCGCGGCGATCCCGGCCAGCATGTCCTGCAGCGTCTCGGTGGCCGTCCACCGGGGCCGCCAGTCGAGCTCGCGCTCGGCCCGGGCGGTGTCGAGCAGCGGCGCGGACATCGCCATGTCCAGCCAACCCGCCCCCACGGGCACCGCACGGGCGTGCCACCCCGCGGCGACCACGGCGCGAGCCTGGGCCACCGGCACCTCGCGCAGGTGCCCGTGCGCCACCACGTCGGCCACGTCCTGGCCGCGCAGGACGCCCGGGTCGGCCACGTTGAACGGCCCGTGCACGCGGCGCACGACAGCCTCGCGGAACGCGTCGGCGACGTCGTCGGCGTGCACCACCTGCAACCTCAGGCCCGCGGGCCACGGCAGCACCGGCAGGTAGCCGGCGAGCGCACGCTTGGGCGTCCACGGCCCGAGGAAGTACCGCGAGATCTCGTGCCCGGCCGCCCGCTGGAACACCAGGGCGGGGCGGATGCGCGCGACCACGAGCTCGGGGTGCAGCTGCTCGACCTCGTCGAGCACGCGCTCCACCGCGGCCTTGTCCACGCTGTACGTCGACGAGCGCACCCCGTCGGTGGACCACCCCTCCGAGCGCGGGACGTCGTCCGGCGCCGGGGAGTACGCGCCCACGCTGGACGCGACGACGACGTGCGGCACCCCGGCGCGCAGCGCGGCATCGAGCACGTGCCGGGTGCCGGTGACGTTGACGTCGCGCAGCCGGCGACGGTCGTGGCTGGGCTGGATGGCCCACGCGAGGTGGACCACGGCGTCCGCCCCGGCCAGCGCGGTGGCCAGCTGGTCGACCGCGGTCGGCGCGGTCACGTCGCACTCGACCCACGTCGCCACGTCGTACGGCGGCGGTGGCGTCTGCCGGGGGGTCCGCCGGGCCACGGCGACCACGGACGTGACCGTGCCGTCGTCCCGCAGCCGCCGGAGCAGGGCGGTGCCGACGTTCCCGCTGGCACCGACGACGGCGACCCTCATGCCTGTTCCACGCTCGTCATGCGTCCACGCTCGCACCTGTTGGGCCGGGACGCATCCGTGACCGGCGCGCGCAGCCCGTCGCGAGCCCCCTGCCCGGCCGGACCTCCGCTCAGAACAGCACGTGCTCCCGGGGCCTGCCCCTGGCCTCGTGCCCGAGCAGGAACCGCTTGCGGTCCAGCCCCGCGGCGAACCCGGTCAGCGAGCCGTCCGCACCGATCACCCGGTGGCACGGCACCACGATCGCGATCCGGTTGCGGCCGTTGGCCGCCCCGACGGCCCGCGACGACGTGCGCGGATCCACCCCGATCTCCGCCGCCAGCTCCCCGTACGACCGCGTCTGGCCGTACGGGATGCGCAGCAGCCCCTCCCAGACGCGGCGCTGGAACGTGGTCCCGATGAGGTGCAGCGGCAGGTCGAACTCCGTGCGCGTCCCGGCGAAGTACTCGTCGAGCTGGGTGCGCGCCTCCGCCAGCTCGTCGTCGGCGCGCTCGCCGAACGGACCCTGCACGGCCTGGTAGCGCGAGTCGGGCAGCAGGAGTGCGGAGAGCGCGCCGTCGTGGGCCACCAGGGTGATCGGCCCCACGGGCGAGTCCACGACCGTGTGCACCACGCGCACCTGCTCGAGGAGCGCCAGCTGGTCGGTCGCGTCGCGCTGCACCGTCATGGTCGTCATCATTCCCCCACCCACCGACACGCCCGCCCGCCGGACGCCTCACCCCGCAGACGCGCGAGGGGCCGTCGGTGTGAGGTGCGACCACCCGAGCCGGACGGGCCGCGCACCTCGTGGCCCGGCTCCCGGCCGACCGGGGTGACCGCCACGGTCGGCCGGGAGCACGTCACGCCAGGAGCAGGGCCGGGTGCGCGGGGTCGTCGACGTGCACGACGACGTCGGCGACCTGCGTGGGCAGCACCTCCTGCGCGTAGCGCTCGAACGCCGGCAGCACCCAGCGCTGCCCGGGCGGCGTGCGACGCGCGAGCGTCGCGTCACGGACCGTGAGGTGGACGACGAGCTCCGCCTCCAGCCAGCGCCCCAGGAGCAGGCTGCCGTCCAGCAGCAGCACGGCCCCGTCGGGCGCCTGCGCGTAGCCGGCACGCGTGGCCCGGTCGGTGCGGGGGTCCCAGAGCGTGGGCAGGTAGCGACCGGTCAGCACGAAGGGGTCCAGGACCTCGCGCGCCAGGGCCGCCGCGTCCAGCCGGTCCTCGAGGAACGCGTCCGGGTCCTCGCGCCCGTGCTCGAACCGCACCGACGCGGGGCGCAGGAAGTCGTCGGCGTGCACCCGCACCACGGGCCGACCGGCCGCGCGCAGCGGGACCACCAGGTCGTCCGCGAGGGTGCCCGGACCGGTGGGGGCGGCACCGTCGAGAAGGACCCGGACGCGGCCGGGGTGCGCGGCGATGCGCCGGGCCACCCGCTCGAGCAGCACCTCGGGGGTCACCGGCTGGATCGACGCGGGACCCGTCACGGCTGCGGGCGCGGCTCGTCCTGCTCGCCGGCGGACTGCTCGCGCTCGTCGATGACGTCCTGCCCGGGCCCCGAGAAGTGCCGCGACCGCTCGAGCGCGTCGATGCTGCCGGTGAACAGGCGCGAGTCGTGCCCCCCGGTCTGGATGGTCTGTGTCTCGTCCGCCGACCAGTCGCCCGGTGCCGGCCGCGGAACCGCCGGTGTCGGGGCCGTCTCGGGGCGGGCGCGGCGGCCGGGCACGGGCGCGGACCCCTGCCACCGGGTCTTGGGCAGACCCTGGGGCGCCTCCCGCTGCAGCCAGGAGACCAGTCCCTCGCGCACGTAGCAGCGCAGGTCGAACAGGGTCGGCGCGTCGACGGCGCTGGCCAGCGCGCGGACCTGGACCACCCCGCCGACGGCGTCGGTGACCTGCAGCACGCCGACCCGGCGGTCCCACAGGTCCGTGTCCTGCAGCAGCCGGCTCAGCTCGGCGCGCATGGCCTCGACCGGGACGTCCCAGTCCAGGTCGAGCACCACGGTCCCCAGCAGGTCGGCGGCGCGCCTCGTCCAGTTCTCGAACGGCGTCGTCGTGAAGTACGTCGACGGCAGGATCAGCCGGCGGTCGTCCCAGATGTGCACGACGACGTACGTGAGCGTGATCTCCTCGATGCGCCCCCACTGCTGGTCGACGACCACCACGTCGTCCACCCGCAGCGCGTCCGTGAACGCCAGCTGCACCCCCGCGAACACGTTGGCCAACGAGCTCTGGGCCGCGAGGCCGGCGACGATGGAGATCACGCCTGCGGAGGCCAGCAGGCTCGCCCCGAGCGCACGCGCCGACGGGAACGTCAGCAGGATCGCGGCGATCGCGCAGATCACCAGGACAGCCACGGTGATGCGGCGCAGGACCTGGACCTGCGTGCGGATGCGGCGCGCGTGCCGGTTGTCCTCGACGTCGATCCGGTAGCGCTGCAGCGCCACGTCCTCGAGCACGAACGCGAGGCTGCCGACCAGCCACGCCACGGTGATGATGAGCGCGATGAGCAGGACGTGCTCGGCGGTACGGGTCCAGTCGGCGGGGTCGGTGCTGAGCCGCAGCGCGATCCAGACCGCGATGACCAGCAGGACCGCACGCACCGGGCGGCGCGAGCGCCGGCTCAGGTCGGCGGCGATGGCGGACCGGCGGGCGACGCGTCGCACCAGGACGGACAGGAACGTGGCCAGCAGGAAGGCGAGGACGACGGCCGCGAGGATCGAGACGAGCGGGACGGCGACGCTCTGGACGTCGCCGGCGACCGAGCCGTCGGTGGCGGTGGGCAGGATCAGGAGGTGCACGTCGGCCAGCGTAGGCAGTGCCCGGACGTAGGTGCGCCCCGTCCCCATTTCTTGGGGACGGGGCGCCACGGAGAGGCGTCTCGCCGGCACGAGGCTTGGCGCACTCCCTGAACCCTCACGGGCGGCCCGGCTCTCGCCGTGACCCTCGGCAACGTGGCCCGATCTGCGACCGGCTGGTCGCCCCGGGGCAACCGCGGCGATCAGCTAGGACAGTTCTAGCACCGCCACCCCGAGCCCGCATCCTTTCCGTGTGACCATCTGCTGGTGGCACAGCGGGACGGAGGACCGGTGACGACGACCGTCACCGTGCAGCGCCCGTTCGACCCCGCACCCGCCCTGGCGTCGGTCGTCGCGCACGCGGTGCCCGGGGTCGAGGCGGTGGACGGGTGCACGATCCGTCGGCTCGTCCGCCTCGGGCAGACGTCGGCGCTGGTCGAGGCGGAGCTGGGCACCGACCGCGTGGAGCTGCGCAGCACCGGCGGGACCCCGGACCAGCTCGGCGCGCTCGCCGACGCGTGGTTCGGCCTGGCCGACGACCTGGCCGACGTGCACGGCGTGCTGGCCGACGACCCGGTGCTCGGTGCGCTCGTGCGTGCGCGCCCCCACCTGCGGGTGCTCGGTCACCCCGACGGGTTCGAGGCGGCCGTGACCACCGTGCTGGGCCAGCAGGTCTCGCTGGCCGCCGCCCGGACGTTCGGCGGTCGGCTCGCTGCGGCGTACGGCACCCCGGGGCCGGGCGGGCTGCTCGCCTACCCGTCCCCCGACCGGCTCGCGGGCGTCGACCCGGTCGAGCTGCAGGCGACGGTCCGCATCACGCACGCGCGGGCCCGGACCCTGCACGCCCTGGCGGCCGCCTGCGCCGACGGGCTCCACCTGGGACCGGGCACCGACGACGTCCGCCCGCGGCTGCTGGCCCTGCCGGGCATCGGGCCGTGGACCGCCGACTACCTGGCGCTGCGCGTGCTCGGCGACCGCGACGCGCTCCCCGTGGGCGACCTCGTGCTGCGCCGCGCGCTGGGCGCCGCCGACGCCGGCGCGGTGGACCGTGCGGCGCAGGCGTGGCGGCCGTGGCGCGCGTATGCGGCCGTGCACCTGTGGGCGGCCGTCGCGTACGGTCTGTGACGACCAGACCCGACCAGGCCCGACCGGACCCGACCGGACTGACCGGCCGACCGGCCGCTGACCAGCAAGGACGCGGTCCGGTGACGGCCAGGTCACGATTGCGGACCAGGACCGGCCCCGCCGTCACGATCGGGTCACGCGCCCCCGCGGCCGCGGGGCACGCCCCTACGGTCGCCGCATGACGCCGACGACGCACCGCCCCGCCGCCCCGGTCCGTGCCCGCACCACCCGTCTGGTGGTCGTCGGGGTGCTCGCGCTCAGCGCGGCCCTCGGCGCGTGCAGCGCGGGTGACAGCGCCGACAGCTCCGCCGGGATCCAGGCGGACGGTGGCACCGGGTCCCGCGCCGACACCGGCGCGATCGGTGCCGACGAGGGCAGCGGCGCCGCCGGGGGCACCGGTGGCGACAGCGGGACGGGTGCGGCCGTGCCGGCGGCCGCACCCGCCGGGGCGGTCGATGCCGACCGCCAGGTGGTGCAGACCGGTGACGTGGCGATGTCCGTCGCCGACCCCCGGGACGCGGCCGACCGGATCGTGCGGCTCACCGAGGACGCCGGCGGACGCGTCGACGACCGTGCGGAGACGGCCGCGACCGACACCGAGGTGGGCACGGCACAGCTGACCCTGCGGCTCCCCGCCGCCGCGGTCACCCCGACGCTCGTCGCGCTGCGCGACCTCGGCACGGTGGAGTCGGTGGACCTGACGCGCAAGGACGTCACCGCGGCCGCGCAGGACCTGGACGCCCGCATCCACGCGATGGAGCTCTCGGTGTCCCGGATGACCGCCCTGCTGGCCTCGGCCAGCAGCCACGACGACATCGTCACCGCGGAGGACGCGCTGACCGAGCGCGAGACGGCGTTGGAGACCCTCCGGTCGCAGCGGTCAGCCCTGGGCGAGCAGGTGTCCCTGTCGACGCTGCGGGTCGCCGTCGTCGGCCCCGACCTGCCGCCTCCCGCCGCACCCCCGGCCCCGGCAGCCACCGGCCCGCAGTCGTTCCTCGAGGGCCTGTCGACGGGATGGGCCGCGCTCGTGGACGTCGTGTCCGGGCTGGCGATCGTGCTCGGTGTCCTGCTCCCCTGGCTCGCGTTCGGCGGGGCGCTCGCTGCGCTGGTCGTCGCCGCGGTGCGCTGGACCCGGCGCCGACGCGGACCGGTGACCGGCCGGCCCCTGACCGCCGGACCCGGCCTGCCCTTCGACCCGCCCGCCGGTGCACCGGTGGCCCCACCGATCGACCCCGAGCAGCACGGGCCGCGCTGACCGGTGCAGCCACGCGGCACGCAGCGAGTCGCGAACTTCACCCGGTCGATTCGTCCGACGTGTGGGGCCGACCGGCGGTTTGCGTCGCACGGGTCACCCGGATGGTGCAGGTCGGGTCCCCGAACTCCTCATTACCGTCGGGAGACGAGTGACCGTCAAGCAGTGGCGGTGGAGGTGACGTGGGCAGCATCGGCAAGGACCCGCAGTGGCGGGAGGCGGAGCGCTTCGCCGAGCGGCACGCGCGCACCGTCCTCGCGCGCACCGACGTCCGCGTCACCGGCCCGGGCTCGTCGCTCGAGCTGGACCTCGTGGGCTTCGACTTCGCCGGCCGCGTCGAGCACCGGCGCAGCCCCGTGGGCCGGTCCGACCTCGAGGACCTGCGCGCCGCGGCCGGGTCGTTCGTCGCCGTCTTCTACTCGCGCTCCGGCTTCACCAAGACCGCGATCCTGTGGGCCGACGAGCACCACCTCGCGCTGTTCGGCTACACCGACACCGGCTTTGCGGCGGCCGTCAACACGTGGGCCACGGAGCTCGTGCACCGCGCGCAGCTCGAGTCCGAGCAGCACGTCCGGGTGGCCACCGAGATCGTCGCGCGGCGGGCGACGGCGGCGCGGCAGGAGGCCGAGCGCCGCGAGCGCGAGGCCGCGGCGCAGGAGCTGCGCGCGGAGGACGACGCCCGTCAGGCCGCCGAGCGGCGGCGCATCGCGCGGGCCCGCTCCGAGACGCTGCTCGGCCGGACCGTCGTCCTGCTCCTGCAGATCCAGGTGGTGCCGGGCGCCCTGGCGGCCACCGTCGACCGGCTGTCGCAGGCCACCATCGTGTCCGCGGTGGCGGACTCCGCCGACCGGCTGTCCATGGGCGAACGGCCGCACGCCGTGGCGCTCGTCCGCTCCCTGTTCGACGACGCCGCCGCCACCCTGGACGTGCTGACGCCGCCGAGCGCCCGGGACACGACCAACTACCGCACCTCGCGGCAGGCGGTCGAGCGCGGCCTGGACGCCCTCGATGCGGCGGACGGCGCCGGCGCCGTCGGGCACGTGTCGCCGGACGACGTCGCCGCCCACCTGCGGCAGGCCGAGCGGTGCTGGCGCGCGCTCGTCGGCGAGCTGACGAAGGCAGTCCCCGCGCCGGTCCTGGGCGAGGTGCCGGTCCCTCGCCGGCCGCGCCACCTCAGCGCACCCACCCTGGTGTGACGCCTCAGCTGCTCGCGTCCTGCGGCGTGGCGGCCGGGACCCAGCGCTCGGCGGGCATGAGGATCCACAGCAGCGGGTAGACCAGCAGCTGGCTGCCCGGGAGCAGCAGCAGGACCAGGACGAACAGCAGCCGGGCGTGGAACGGGTCGATGCCGAACCTGCGCGCCAGCCCGGCGCAGACGCCGCCGAGCACTCGGCCCTCGAGCGGCCGGACCAGGCCCTGTCGCTCCATGCCGTCGTGGATCGCGCCCATCGTGGTGCTCCTCTCGCGGCGGCACCGTGCCGCCGAGCTGGTCCCAGGATGCCGTGCGGGGGTTCCCGGTCGCATCGGTGATCGCCCGGAGAGCGACCCTGATCCTCGGGACGTTCTGCCCTGGCACCGCCCCGGGCAGCCCGGCAGGCTCGCCGACGAGGGCGGGAGGAACCGATGGCCGGCGGCACGACGACGGACCTGACCGGGCCACGCACGGCGGGGGCGGCCGCGCGGCGCTCGGCCCTGGCACTGCACGCCGTGACGGCCGTGGGTGCGCTGGCGGGCGTGCAGGGGTTCCTGTCCGGGCAGTTCGACCCGCTCGTGGAGCAGCTGCCGGTGGTCGACGGACCGGTCCTGCCGGCCCTGGCCCTGGGCGTGTGCGTCGCGGTCCCGCAAGCGATCGCGCTGACCCTGGGCCTGCGCCGCCACCCCGCCGCGGCCGGCACCAGCCTGGCCGCCGGCGCGGTGCTCACCGGGTGGGTGCTCGTGCAGCTCCCGCTGATCGGCTGGTCGTCGCCCGTGCAGTGGGCCTTCGCGGCCGTCGGGGTCGGTGAGGTGGTCGCCGCTGCGGTGTGGCGGCGGCGGTCGCGGCGCCCGTGAGGCCCTCGTGACTGGCACCGACGCGCGGTCCGGCTAGCCTGGCCGCTCCCCCGCGACGCCGGCGCCGAAGGAGACGCGTGAGCGAGACGACCCTGCGGTACGACTCCCCCGCCCAGGAGTGGACCGACGCCCTCCCGCTGGGCAACGGCCGGCTCGGCGCCATGGTGTTCGGGGGTGTCCCGCGCGAACGCCTGCAGCTCAACGACGACACGTGCTGGTCGGGAGCGCCGCGGCTCACCCGGGAACCCACGCCGGACGGGCCCGCGGCGCTGGCCGAGGCACGCGCGGCGCTCGAGCACGACGACGTGCGCGCCGCCGAGCGTGCGGTGCAGCGGCTGCAGGGCGGGTTCGTCCAGGCCTACCAGCCGCTGGTCGACCTCTGGCTGGAGCAGCCGTCGTCGACCGGCGCAGCACCCGGTGCCGCGCCCGACGTGCCGGCCGGCTACCGCCGGTGGCTGCACCTGCACGAGGCCGTCGCGGGGCACGAGCACGCCGGTGCGCGGCAGGAGTCGTTCGTCAGCCGGCCGGCCGCCGTCGTCGTGGTGCACCGGACGTGGACCAGCGGTCCGGGCGACCTGGACGTGCGGGTCACCTCCGCGCACCCGCTGGACGAGCCGGTCGGTCGGGCGGGCACGTGGTCGGCCACCCTGCGGCTCCCCTCCGATGCGCCGCCCGAGTACGTGCAGGACGCGCAGGTGGTCCGCGACCGTGCACCCGGTGCCAGCATCACGGCCGCGGTCGCGGTCCAGGTGGTCACGGACGGCACGGTCGTCCAGCAGCCCGAGGGACCGGCAGCACCCGCCGCCGTCCGGGTCCGCGGCGCCACGTGGGTCACGGTGCTCGTCGCCACCGCCACCGACTACGCCGGTGCCGCGGTCCCGCTGCACGGTGACGCCGCCGCGCTGCGGGACCGGGCAGCAGCGACCGCGGCGGCCGCGGCACAGCGCCCGGTGGCCGACCTTCGCGCCGAGCACGTGGCCGACCACGCCGGGCTGTTCGACCGCGTCGCCCTGGACCTGCGGACCGCACCCGACGAGCGGGCCACCGACCAGCGGCTCACGGCCGGCGCACCCGACCCGGGCCTGGCCGCCCTGGCCTTCCACTACGGCCGGTACCTGCTGATCGCGGGGTCACGCCCCGGGACGCTGCCGATGACGCTGCAGGGCCTGTGGAACGACGCGGTCCAGCCGCCGTGGTCGTGCGACTACACCCTCAACATCAACACGCAGATGAACTACTGGCCGGCGCTCAGCACCCACCTGGCCGAGTGTCACGAGCCCCTGCTGGCCTGGCTCGAGCAGCTGGCGGTCGCGGGCGCCCGCACGGCCGCCGGGCGCTACGGGCTGCGCGGCTGGACCGCCCACCACAACTCGGACGCCTGGGCGTTCACCGAGCCGGTCGGGGACGGGACGAGCGACCCGTCGTGGGCGTTCTGGCCGCTGGGCGGGGTCTGGCTGGCCCAGCACCTGGTGGAGCACCACGACGCCACGGGCACGTTCGGCGTGCCGGGCGGGGCCCGGGTGCTGGTGGACGCCGCGCGGTTCGCCCTCGACTGGCTGGTCGAGCTGCCCGACGGGACGCTCGGCACCCGGCCGGCCACGAGCCCCGAGAACACGTTCGTCGCGCCCGACGGCCGGCCCGCGGCGCTGAGCACGTCCACCACGGCGGACCTGGCGATGATCCGCGGCCTGCTGCACGACGTGGTCCGCCTGGCGCCGGTGCTGGACGCCCCTGGCGTGGTCGAGGAGTGCGCGGGCGCCCTGCAGCGCCTCCCGACCGAGCGGGTGGCCCCCGACGGGCGGTTGGCGGAGTGGCAGCGGGACGTGACCGACGCCGAGCCAGAGCACCGCCACCAGAGCCACCTGTTCGGGGTGCACCCCGGCGGGTCCATCGACCCCGACCAGGCGCCCGAGCTCGCCCGCGCCGCGCTGGTCACGCTGGACGCGCGCGGACCCGAGTCCACCGGCTGGTCGCTCGCGTGGCGGCTGAACCTGCGCGCCCGGCTGCGGGACACCGCCGGGGCCCAGGCCATGCTCGACGCCTTCCTGCGGCCGGTCGGTCCGGGCGACGAGCACGGCGGCGTCTACCGCAACCTGTTCTGCGCCCACCCGCCGTTCCAGGTGGACGGCAACCTCGGGTTCACGGCGGGCGTGGCGGAGCTGCTGCTGCAGTCGCACCGCGTGGTCGACGCCCGGCGCGAGCTCCACCTGCTGCCCACGCTGCCGCCGTCGTGGCCCACGGGCTCCGTCCGGGGCCTGCGGGCGCGCGGCGGGCTCACGGTCGACCTCGAGTGGGCCGGGCACACGCTCACCGGGGCGCGGATCACGGCCGACCGCGACGCGCAGATCCGGGTGCGCCACGGCGCGGAGCGGGAGCGCGTCGACCTCCGGGCAGGGCAGAGGTGGAGCTGGGGTCGAGCAGGCTGACGGGCTGACCGCCCGTGCGGGTCAGCCGCGCGGGTCCAGCTTCCGTGCACGTTCCTGGTCCACTGGGACGACGTGCGGACCGTGGCGCGGGACGGGGCAACCCTGCGCCCCGGCTTCCACCGGTTCGCCGCCGACCTGCCCGGCACGCCCGCCCGCCGGTCCTGACCGACCGGCTCGGGAGGCGGTCGACCGGCCGCGGATCTACGCTCGCTGCCCCATCATCACCAGCCAGGAGGGACACGCGATGCACAGCGAGCAGAGCGACGACCGGGTCGTGAACGACCCGACCACCCAGGACACGTTCGTGGAGGAGACGGTCATCGAGGACCGCGTCGTCGACGACGACGTGGACGTGACGGAGGCGGAGCGGATCAAGGCGGACGGCATCGACGAGAAGAACGCCGAGCGCCCGTAGGCGGCAGGCCACCGAGATGCGTGGGGAGCAGCCCGGCCGCACGATGGATGCACGCGCGGTGGAGCAGCAGCCGTCCCCTGCGCCGGTCACGACGGCCGGCGCCGACGGAGATGAGCCCTCATGCGCGCTGTCGTCTACCACGGCCCCCACGACATCTCGGTGACCGATGTCCCGGACGCCCGCGATCGAGGCACCCGACCGACGTCGTCGTCCGGATCACCACCACCAACATCTGCGGCTCCGACCTGCACATGTACGAGGGCCGCACCGCCGTCGAGGAGGGCAAGGTCCTCGGCCACGAGAACATGGGCATCGTCGAGGAGGTCGGCGCCGGCGTCGACCGCGATCAAGGTCGGCGACCGGGTGTCGGTCCCGTTCAACATCGCCTGCGGCACGTGCCGCAACTGCCTGACGCGGCTGGACCGTCGTTCTGCCTGCGCACCAACCCGACCGAGGGCATGGACGGCGCGGCCTACGGCTACGCCAACATGGGCCCGTACGGCGGCGGCCAGGCCGAGTTCCTGCGGGTGCCGTACGCCGACTTCAACCTGCTCGAGCTGCCGCCAGGGCACCGAGCACGAGAACGACTTCACGATGCTGTCCGACATCTTCCCCACCGGCTGGCACGGCACCGAGCTGGCCGGCGTGCAGCCCGGGCGACCGCGTCGCCGTGTTCGGCGGCGGCCCGGTCGGCCTGATGGCCGCGCACAGCGCGCTGATCCGCGGGCGCCGCGCGAGGTGTTCGTCGTCGACAAGGAGCCCGACCGGCTCGCGCTGGCCGAGCAGATCGGCGCCACCCCGATCGACTTCTCCGCGGGCGACCCGGTCGAGCAGATCATGGACGCCACCGACGGGCGCGGCGTCGACCGCGGCGTCGAGGCCGTCGGCTACCAGGCGCACGACCCGCACGGCGAGGAGCACCCCGAGCTGGTGCTCGACAACCTCGTCGACGGTGGTGCGCACCACCGGCGGCATCGGCGTCGTCGGCGTCTACGTGCCGCAGGACCCGGGTGCGCCCGACGAGCTGGCGCAAGCAGGGCCGGATCGCCGTTCGACGTACGGCACGTTCTTCACCAAGGGCCAGCAGATGGGCACCGGCCAGGCGCCGGTGAAGCGCTACAACCGGCAGCTGCGCGACCTCATCATCGCCGGCCGGGCGACACCCGTCGTTCATCGTCTCGCACGAGCTGCCGCTCGACGAGGCCGCCGGACGGCTACGAGCACTTCGACGCGCGGGACGACGGCTGGACCAAGGTCCTCCTGCACCCCGCGGGATCCCCGACCGCCCACTGAGGAGGCACGACGATGACCATCCCCGCACCGGACCGCGAGCCCGAGCAGGACCAGGACCTCGACCCCGAGGACGAGGCCGGCCGCCGGGACTCCGAGCACGGCATGGACGTCCCCGCCGAGCGCGTCGACCGTGACGACCCGACGGGCGCACCGCCGCAGCCGTGAGCCCGACCCGTGGGGACCGGGGCTAGTCCGTGTCGCGGAAGGCCCTGGTCTCCACGTCGTCCAGCACGTCGTCCGCCGCCTGGGCGCTGACCTCGCCGTGGCGCCGGGCGGTGATGACCAGGTCACGCTCGACCTCGTAGGCACGCCGGATCAGGTCCTGGAGACGCGCGTGCGCGTCACCGTCCTGGCCGGCGTCCTCCCGGACAGCACTCAGGGCGTCCTGCGCCGCGAGCTGCCCCTGGTACTGCTGGACCACGGCCTCGCGGGCGGGGTCGTCGTCGTCACCGTCCCCGCGCTCGTTGCGGAGTGCCTCGAGAGCGGCCGACGCCGCCCGGCGGCGCAGCTGCAGCGCCTCCTCCTCGGTGTCGGCCTCCGTCCCCACGCCGAGCCACCGCACGAGCGGGGCGAGCGTCAGGCCCTGCACCACCAGGGTCGCCAGGACGCACACCAGCGCGATGAGCACGATCGTGTGCCGCTCGGGGAACGGCGTCCCCTCCGGCCGCCAGGGCCGGGAGCGCGAGCGCCGTGGCGACCGTGACGACCCCGCGCATGCCGGCCCACGACGCGACGAGCGTCTCCCGGGGCCCCACGGGCGCCGCCTCGGCGCGCACCCGCGAGCGGAACCGGACGATCCAGGTGGCCGGGAACAGCCAGGCGAACCGGACGACGACGAGCGCACCGCACACGACGAGGGCCATGCCGACCGCGAGGTGGAGACGTTCTCGTCCTCGAGCACCGCGGTCAGCTCGAACCCGATGAGCACGAACACCAGGCTGGTGATGATGTAGTCGGCGTACCGCCACACCGCGCGGCCCAGCAGCCAACCGCCGGACGTCACGGCGCCGTGCCCGAAGGTGCGCAGGTACAGGCCGAGGACCAGGACGGCGAGGACGCCGGACCCTCAAGGTGCTCGGCCGCCAGGTAGGCGACGAACGGCACGGCGAGCGTGACGGTCGTCTCCGGCGCCGCGGTGTGCAGTCGGCAGCGCCGCGCGGTCAGCCCGCCGCCGACCAGCCGATGCCCACCCCCACGCCGACGCCAGCGCGAAGCTCAGCCCGAGGTCGCCGACGCCGTGCTGCCCGCGACCACCGCCGCGACCGCCACGTTGTACATGACCAGGGCCGTCGCGTCGTTGAACATCCCCTCGCCCTCGAGGACCGTGACCAGCCGGCCGGGCAGGCGCAGCCGCCGCGCCACCGCCGTGGCGGCGACCGGGTCCGGCGGCGCCACGATGGCGCCGAGCACGAAGGCGGCGCCCCACGGCAGGCCCAGCGCGTGCGCCAGCACGGCGACCGCCCCGGCGGTCGCGACGGTCAGCCCGACGGCCAGCAGCAGGATCGGTCCGGCGTTCTCCCGGAACTCGCGCACGGTCGTGCGCTGCGTGGCGGCGAACAGCAGCGGCGGCAGCACGACGGGCAGGATCAGCTCGGGCTCGATCTGAGCGCGGGCACGCCGGGGACCAGGGAACGGCCAGGCCGAAGATGGTCAGCAGCACCGGGAACGGCACGCGCAGCCGTTCGGCCAGGGGCGTCAGGACGACGATCCCGGCGAGCAGCGCGGCGAGGAGCAGGAGCGTGGACACGGGCTTCCTCCCGGCAGGTGCGTTCGTCCGTCCGTCATCCAAGCACGGCTGCGCCGGACGGGCATGCGCCGCGGGGGCTGCCGTCAGGGCAGCGCGAACGGCAACGGCAGGCCGTCGAGCGCGTGCCGGCAGTCGCACTCGTCGTCGAGCGGCAGCGCGGCGACCACGTCCGCCAGCACCGTCCGCAGGTGCTCGACGCTGCGCGCGAACTGCTCGAGCACGGCCTGGTGCGACACGGCGCCGGAGGCCTCGACGCCGGCGTCCGCGTCCGTGACCACCGCCAGGCCCGTGTAGCAGAGCGCCAGCTCCCGGGCCAGCACCGCCTCGGGCATCCCCGTCATGCCCACCACGTCCCCGCCGGCCGCGGCGTTGCGGCGGGACTCGGCGCGGCTGGAGAACCGCGGCCCCGGCACGACGACCATGGTGCCGCCGTCGACCACGGGCATGGGCGGGTCGGGCAGAGAGACGACCGCGTGCCGGCCCTGCGGGCAGTACGGGTCCGCGAAGCCCACGTGGACCACCGCGCCGTCGACGTCGTAGTACGTCCCGTCGCGGCCCCACGTACCGTCGATCACCTGGTCCGGCACGACGAGCGTCCCGGCGGCCAGCTCCGCGCGCAGCGCCCCCACGGCCGAGGCGGCCAGCACGCGTCGCACGCCCGCCGCCCGCAGCGCCCAGAGGTTCGCGCGGTACGGCACCCGGTGCGGTGCCAGCCGGTGACCGACGCCGTGCCGGGGCAGGAAAACGACCCGGCGGCCGCCGAGCCGCCCCACCTGCAGGGCGTCGCTGGGCGGCCCGTAGGGGGTGTCCACCGCGAGCGGCTCGGCGTCCTCGAGGAGCTCGTAGAGGCCGGAACCGCCCAGGATGCCGATCGGTGACGCGTCGCTGCTCATGGTCGCGAACGTAGTCGGCACGGCGTGCGCTCGGCGCGTGTCCCGGAGCCGCCGTCAGGCAGCCGTCATCGCGGCGGGGTGCGGTCGGGGGCGCGGTCGGTCGATGCTGGACGCATGCGCGTCCTGCTCACCGGCGGTGCCGGGTTCATCGGCCGGCCCACGGTCCGGCACCTGCTCGAGCGCGGCCACGAGGTGACCGTCCTGGACTCGCTGCGCCCGGACGTCCACCCCGGTGGGCACGCGCCGGACCTGCCCGGCGCCCGGCTGGTGGTCGGTGACGTCCGCGACGAGGAGCTCCTCGGCCAGGTGCTGCCGGGCACCGACGCGGTGGTGCACCTGGCGGCCAAGGTCGGCCTGGGCGTCGACCTCGACGACATCGTCGACTACGCGTCGCCGAACGACGTCGGCACCGCCGCCGTGCTGCGCGCCGCGCCGCGCCGGCGGTCGGGCACGTCGTGCTGGCCAGCTCGATGGTGGTCTACGGCGAGGGCGCTACGACTGCGCCGGCACGGGCCGTCGCGCCCGCCCCGCGCCGGCGCGACGACCTGGACGCGGGTGTGTTCGACCCGCGCTGCCCGCGCTGCGACCAGCCGCTGGCGCCCGGGCTGGTCGGCGAGGACGCCCCGCTCGACCCCCGCAACGTCTACGCCGCGACCAAGGTCGCACGGCGAGCACCTGCCGGCGCTGGGCGCGGGACACGGCGGGTGCGCGTCGCGCTGCGGTTCCACAACGTCTACGGCCCGGCATGCCACGGGACACCCCCTACGCCGGCGTGGCCTCGCTGTTCCGGTCGCGCCTCGAGGCCGGCCGGGCGCCGCGCGTCTTCGAGGACGGTGGCCAGCGCCGCGACTTCGTCCACGTCGACGACGTCGCCGCCGCTGTCGTCGCGCCACGAGCACCGCGCCGACGCTCGTCGCGCTGAACGTCGGCTCCGGCACCGTCACCACGGTCGGCGGGCTGGCGGCCGCGCTGCCGAGGCGCTGGGCGGGCCCGAGCCCGTGGTCACCGGCGAGTACCGGCTGGGTGACGTCCGGCACGTGACCGCCTCCTCGGCGCGGGCGCGGGAGGTCCTGGGCTGGTCGGCGCGCACCGACCTCAGCGCGGGGCTGGAGAGCGTCCTGGCGGACCGGCGCTGACCTGGGCGGGCAGCCGCACCTCGAACAGGCAGCCCGCGGCGGTGGGCTCCACGCCCACCCGCCCGCCGTGCGCGGCCACGACCGAGCCGACGATGGCCAGCCCGAGCCCCGACGAGCCCACGCCGACCGGCGTGCTGCCGGCGAGCGCCGCGTGCGGCCCCGTGCCCTGGAACCCCTCGTCGAACACGTGCGCGCGCTCGTCGTCGGGGATGCCGCCGCACGTGTCCTGCACCGCGACACGCACCTGACCGCCCGAGCGGTGCCCCTCGACGCGCACGGTCCCTCCCGCACCGCTGCTGCGGACCGCGTTGCCCACCAGGTTGTCGAGCACGCGGGCCAGCTCCTCGGGGACCCCCAGGACCTCCAGGCCGGGCTCCACGTCGACGAGCAGCGCCACCTGCTGCGCGGCGGCGCCGGCGGCCGAGTGGGCGAGCACGTCGTCGAGCAGGGAGCTCAGCGAGACGCTCTCCGGCACGCGGACCACGGGCTCCCGGTCGGGACGCGACAGCTCGGCGAGGTCGTCGATCATGCGGCTGAGCCGCTCGGTGGCCGCGTCGATGCCCGCGTACGCGGCCTCGGGCTCCCCCAGCACGCCGTCGCGCAGGCCCTCCACCGTCGCGCGGATGCCGGACAGGGGCGAGCGCAGGTCGTGGCTGACGAACGCGACCACCTGGCGCCGTGCGCTCTCGAGCGCCCGCTCGCGCTCGCGCGACGCCTCGAGGCTCACCCGGGTGCGCGCGAGCTCGTCGGCCAGCGAGGCCAGCTCCGCCGTGACCGGGCTCGACCCGGGCGCCGGGTCCCCGCCGGCCAGCGCCCGCGCCTGCACGCCCACCGCCCGCACGTCCGCCAGCAGCATCCGGCCCAGCACCACGGCCAGGACGACGGCGGGGACGCAGGACAGCCCGAGCACCACCCGGGCGACCGCCGCGTCGTGGTCGGACAGGAACATGGCCCCCACGTTGAACCACAGGGCGAGCCCGACCACGGCCGCGGGGACCAGGGCCGTGACCACCAGGGCGGCCACCAGGGACGCGCGGCGCACGCGGCTCACCACCAGCAGGCCGAGCGTGCCGACGACGACGGCGCACAGCGCGGTCACCCCGGTCATGAACCACAGGTCGCGGCTCACGCGGCGCCGACCGGTCGAGTACGGCCACAGCTCGTCCGCGGTCGCCCACCGGTACCCGGTGCCGCGCACGGTCGTCAGGAGCACCGGGTCCGGCGGGCGGGCGGAACCCCTGGCGCAGTCGCCGCACGTGCACCACCACGGTGGAGTCGTCGCCGAAGTCCCAGCCCCACACCCGGCGCAGCAGGTCCCGGGTGCTGAAGGTCGCGCCCGCGTGCCGGGCCAGGAACAGCAGCAGGTCGAACTCGCGCAGGGCCAGGTCTGGACTGCCCGGCCAGCGACGACGACCGCACCGCCGGGTCGAGCGTGAGCGGTCCCTGGGCGAACGGGCGCATGCCGTCCGTGGCTGGATGTCGCCCCGCCGGAGCAGGGCGTGCAGGCGCAGCACCAGCTCACGCGGGCTGAACGGCTTGGTCAGGTAGTCGTCGGCCCCCACCTTGAGGCCGAGGATCCGGTCGTCGACGGTGTCCAGCCCGGACAGGAGCACCACCGGCGTCCGGTCGGCGTCGTGGCGCATCTTGCGCAGCAGGTCCAGGCCCGAGGCGCCGGCAGCCGCACGTCCAGCACCACCGCGTCGGGGCGCCGGGTCCGCCACAGCCGCTCGGCCTCGCGCGCGTCACCGGCCACCACCGCCTCCACGCCGTCCGCGTGCAGGTAGGCGGCGACGCTGCGCACCGCGAGCTCCTCGTCGTCCACCACCAGCACCGTCGACATGGGGCTCACGCTAGCCCGCCGGGGGGCGCCCACCGGCCCCCGCCGGGGCCCGCGTCGGTCCGCCGATCGTCAGGTAGCGGTCACCACCGCGACGGGCGCGCTCGCCGCGGCGACCTAGCGTGGCGGGATAGTGTGGACCTGGTGCTCCCCTGCCTCGACGAGGCCGAGGCGCTGCCCGGCTGCTGCCGCGCGTCCCGGCCGGGGTGCGGGCGATCGTCGTCGACAACGGCTCGACCGACGGCAGCGCCGCGGTCGCTCGCGCGCACGGCGCGACCGTGGTGCACGAGCCGCAGCGCGGGTTCGGCGCCGCCGTGCCACGCCGGGCTGCTGGCCGCCTCGCCGACGTGGTCGCGTTCCTGGACGCCGACGGCAGCCTGGACCCGGCGACTGCGCCGGTGCTGGCCCGGTGCTGGCCGGCGACGCCGACCTGGTGCTCGGCCGCCGGCGCCCCACGCTCCGCCGGGGCCTGGCCGTGGCACTCTGCGGTAGCCAACCGCGTGCTGGCCCGCCGGCTCGGCCGGCGCACCGGGGTCCGGCTCACGACCTCGGCCCGATGCGCGCCGCCCGCCGGGAGCCCCTGCTGGAGCTGGGCTCACCGACCGGCGCTGCGGCTACCCGCTGGAGATGGTGGTGCGGGCCGCCGACGCCGGCTGGCGCGTCGTGGAGGTGGACGTGACTACCGCGCCGCGCACCGGGCGGTCCAAGGTCACCGGCACCCCGCTCGGCGCCGCCCGCGCGCCGTCCGCGACATGTGCCGGGTGCTCGGCCCGTGACACCTCAGCGCGCCCGCGTGCACGGCACCCGAGGGCGAGCCGGCGCGCACGCTCCTGCTGCTGGCCAAGGCGCCGCCGCCGGCCGGGTCAAGACCCGGCTGCACGCCGCGTTCTCGCCCGACGAGGCGGCCGCGCTGGCGCGCGCCGCGCTGGGACACCTTCGACGCCCTGTCCGCGGCACGCCGCCGGGCGCCGGGTCGTGGCGCTGGACGGCGAGCCCGGCCGTGGCTGCCGGCCGGTTCGACGTGGTCGGCCGCAGCCGCGCGGCGGCCTGGACGCGCGGCTGGCGGCCGCGTTCGCCGCCGCGTTCGACCGGCCCGGCGCGCGCCGGCGGTGCTGGTCGGGATGGACACCCCGCAGCTGACCCCGGCCGCTGGCCGGCGTCGACTGGCCACGGGGCCGACGCCGTGCTCGGCTCTGCCGACGACGGCGGCTACTGGGCGATCGGGCTGCGCCAGCCGCCGACCCGCGGCTGTTCCACGGCGTCCCGATGTCGACCCCGACACACGGGCGCGGCCCAGCTGGACCGGCTGCGCGCGCTCGGCCTGCGGGTGCGCCTGCTGCCGCTGCTGCGCGACGTCGACAAGCCCGCCGACGCCCGTGCCGTCGCGGCCTCGGCGCCGGGCACGCGGTTCGCAGCGTCTGGCGCCGGCTCGACGCGGGGCGGACACAGTGAGGACCGGCCGGCTCACCCTGGCGGTCTACGAGACCGCCCTCGACGGTGCCGCGATCGTCGCGGTCGGCTCCACCGGGACGGTCGCGCTGGACGTCCGCCGGTGGAGCGACGAGCCGGACGCGGTCGACGAGGTCATGCTCGCGCGGTGCGAGGCGCCCGTGCTCGACGTCGGCTGCGGGCCGGGCCGGCTGGTCGCCGCCCTGAACGCCCGCGGCATCCCCGCGTTGGGCATCGACGTGTCGGCCCGCGCCGTCGAGCAGACCCGGGACCGGGGTGCGCTGGCGCTGCGGCGCGCCGTCGAGCAGGCGGTCCCCGCGGAGGGCCGCTGGGGCACGGTCCTGCTGGCCGACGGGAACATCGGCATCGGTGGCGACCCCGGGGCGCTGCTGCACCGGTGCCGGCTGCTGGTCGCGCCGCAGGGCCTGGTGCTCGTCGAGACGGACGCCGACCCGGACGCCGACGACACCGCACCGCTGACCCTGCGGACCGCCGACGGGCTCACCAGCCGCCCGATGCCGTGGGCGCGCGTCGGCGCCCGCACGCTCGCCGTCCTGGCACCTCGGTGCGGGTTCGCGGTGCTGGAGCAGTGGCAGCTGCGGACCCGCACCGTCGTCGCCCTGCGTGCGGTCTGACGCCTCAGTCCGCGTCGTCGCGCGGGAGCAGGCCCGGCTCGGGTGCCACCACAGGAGCCGGACGGCGCACCAGGGTGCCGACCGCGGCTCCGACCATCACCGCGAGCACCAGGACCGCGGCGGCCACCACCAGCGACGTGGTGGGCGGCACCGGGACCACGGAGTCGTTGCGGCGCAGACCGCGCGCCACCACCACGACGACCGCCAGCACCGTGAGCACCACCGCACCGAGCGCTCCCGCCCGCAGCGCCGGCCGCCACGGCGGTGGCACCCGAGGCAGCACCGCCAGCCCCAGCAGGACCGCGGCCGGGGCCAGCACCGCGTCGTGCACCGCGACACCGCCCGCCATCCACAGCAGCACCGACGGCCACTGCCGCTGGGGCACCGAGGTCAGCCCGACCACCGCACCGACCATCACGAGACCGACGCCGACCGCCAGGAGGACCAGCCGCCCCGCGGACCACCGCTCGCTCATGCGAGCACCTCCAGGCGCTCGACCCACTTGGTCTGCAGCACGCCCGGCCGGTCCGGGGCGATCAGCCGTGCCGGGAAGCCGTGGTCCAGGTCCAGGTCCTCGCCGCCCAGCCGCAGGGCCAGCACGCTGTCCGGGTGCGCCGTCCACGCCGCCGGCAGCACCGACTCCCTGTAGGACCCGGCCTGCTGCAGGCTGACGAACCGCACGTCGACGTCGCTGGACGGGTGCACCAGCGCGACGAGGTCACGGACCCGGACCCCGTCCCACGTCGCCGTCGTGCTCCACCCCTCGACGCACGCCACCGGCAGCACCACCGTGACCTGCGGCAGCGCTGCGAGCTCCGCCCGGGAGAGGCGGACCGTGCGCGGCCCCCGCGGCCACGGTCAGCCGCCAGCCGGGGTCCACCGCCGCTCGCGACACCGGCCGCCCGAGCGGTGCGGTTCACCGGCAGCCCCTGCGGACCCACGCCCGCCTGCCGCGGCGACAGGATCGCCGCACCGGACAGGGGACGCACGGTCTGGCCGACCGTCAGCGCGGTCAGGCCCAGGACGGTCACCGCGACGCCCGCGAGGAAGCCGCGCCGGGTCGGCCCGTCGGCGCCGTCCGGCTCCCCCCCCACGGGCCGGCGCAGGGCGTCCGCGATGGTCGGCAGCTTGACCGCGACGTGCACGACGACCGAGCCGACCAGGACCCAGGCGACCGCGAGGTGCACCCGCACGAACGAGAACGACCACGGGTACCACTGGAAGATGTTGAGCAGCCCCGTGAGCAGCTGGAAGATCGCGGTCGCGACGAGCACCGCGACCGACGCCCGCTCGAGCGCGTGCAGCGGGCTGCGCAGGCGCGGCCGCGCGAACAGGGCGGGGTAGGCGGCATACAGCTTGGCCAGCAGCAGCGGGATCGCGGCGAGCCCCGCCGCGACGTGCACGCCCTGGCTCACCCGGTAGCCCCACACGGGTCGCGGCGGCAGCGGCAGCCACGGCAGCGGGTGCTGGTGCAGGTGCGACAGGAGCCCCGTGAGGAACGCGACGACGATCGCGGTGCCGAGCAGCACCCCGACGCGCGCGACGACACGCGCGTCGTGGACCGGCGAGCGGAAGTCGTCCTGCGCCGGCGGTCGCGCCAGCGCCCTCAGGTCGAGCCGACGCGTCCGGGGCACCTCTCGACGGTAGGCGGACCGACGACGACGGGACCTGACGGCTGCCTGACGACGGACTCACCACGGCGAGACGAGCAGCACCTGCAGGAGCACCGTGGTCGCGGCCTGCGCGACCAGCCATGCCCGCCGCTGGACCAGGCTCGCCGCGGCCAGCAGCACCCAGCACGCCAGCGGCACCCAGATCCGCTCCACCTCGCCCCGCTCGACGCCCGAGGCCGCGCCGACGAGCGCGGCGCCGAGCGCCACGAGCACGAGCGCGCGCACCGGTGCCGGCAGCCTGCCGAGCCCCACGGCCCCGCCCACCCCGGCCGGTCCCACCAGCGCGCCCAGGATCACCAGATCGGCCACGAGGAAGTAGAGGTACGGCCGGTCGGCGGCACGCCCCAGCGTGGACTCCCCGTGCGTCATCACGAGCCCGTCGACGATCCAGAACCCCGCGACCGCCCACCCGGCGGCGCTGCCGAGCACGACCGCTCCGGCGACGACGGTCGGCGCCCACCGGTGCGTGCACGCCCCGACCACGAGCGCCAGCGCCCCCATCGGCAGGAGCCCGTAGGACAGGAACGGGCACAGCCCGAGCACCAGCCCGGCCGCGAGAGCCCACGGCCACCACCGCCCCCGGGTGGTGGACGCCACGGCCAGGAGCGCGACACCCCACGCGAGCACGCCGGCGAAGAACGCGTCCGCCGACGTGGCGACCCAGAGCACCCACGGCGCCAGCACCGTCGCGGGCAGCGCGCGGCGGACCACCTCCTGGCCCGCCGCCCCGGCCAGCGCCCGGACGGTGACCGCGACCGCGACGACCGTGCTGGTCCCCACCAGCACGACGAGCACGGTCGCCCACCACGCCCCGCCGAGTCCGAGCCGGTCCATCCCGGCCAGCAGCAGCGGGAACCCCGGTGGGTGCCCCCGGACGTGCACCGGGTAGTCCGGCGCCTGCGCGACGAACGTCCGCAGGAACTGTCCGGGGTCGGCCGCCACGCGGGACACCACGACGAGGTAGTCGTGCTCGCCGCGCAGCGGCGCGGTCAGGGCACGCAGCCCGTCCGTCGTCGCGAAGCCCACCGCGAGAGCAGCCGAGGTCAGCCACCCGCCCAGCAGCACGGTCCGCCACGACGCCGTCCGCGCCACCCGCGGTCCGAGTGCGGCCACCGCCGCTGCGAGGAGGACCGCCGCGACGGTGCCGGCAGACACGCGAGCGTGCAGGTACCCGAGGAACGGCGGTGCGCTGCCGTAGGTGATCACGGCACCGGCCGCAGCCAGCCGGCGGCCCCACGCCCAGACCGCACCAGCGCGACGGCCCACAGCGCCGCGGCGAGCACCGCCCGACCCGGCACGGCACGGCTGCGGCGCGCGTCGGTGTCTCCACCTCGCCAGCGTCGCACGGCAGCACGTCCCGCGGACGGCACCGGACGTGACGGGACGATGACGAGGAGCGTCAGCCGATGAGCGGCCGCCCCTCGGGCCGGCGGATCAGCCGTCGGCGCTCGCGCAGCACCAGGGCCGACGCGAAGGTCACCGGCCCGAGCCGCCCCGCGAACATGAGCACCACGAGGATGAGCTGGTGCGGGCCGCTCAGGTCCGCCGTGATGCCCGTGCTCATCCCGACCGTGGCGAACGCCGAGACCGTCTCGAACAGCACCTGGTCCAGCGTGAACCGGGTGTGCAACGCGATGGTCAGCGTGGCGAGCACCACGGCCGCCACGCTGAGCAGCGCCACCGAGAGCGCCTGCCGGACCGTCGCCGACGACAGCCGACGGTCGAACAGGTCGGCGTCGGGGTCACCCCGCAGCTCCGCGACGATCACCAGCAGCAGCACGGCGAACGTGCCCACCTTGATCCCGCCGGCCGTGCCGGCACTGCCACCCCCGATGAACATGAGGACGTCGGTGCCCAGCAGCGTGCCCGTGTTCATCGCGCCGATGTCGACGCTGTTGAAGCCGGCGGTCCGTGGCATGACCGCCTGGAAGAACCCCGCCAGGGCACGCCCCGCCGGGTCCAACGCCCCGAGCGTGTGCGGGTTGCCCCACTCGGCGGCCGTCACGAACAGCGTGCCGCCCACGAGCAGGACGGCGGTCATGGTCAGCGTCAACCGCGTGTGCACGCTCCACCGGCGCGGCCGGCGGTGCTGACGCAGCACCTCGAGGATGACGGGGAACCCCAGCCCGCCGACGATCACCGCGCCGGCGATCGGCAGGCAGATCCACGGGTCCGCCGCGAAGCCCACGAGGCTGTCGCTGAACAGCGCGAAGCCCGCGTTGTTGAACGCGGAGACGGCGTGGAAGACACCCAGCCACAGGCTCTGCGGCCAGGAGTGCCCGTACGCCGTGGCGAACCGCAGCGTGAGCACCGCCGCTGTCACCGCCTCGACCGTCAGGCTGATGCGCGCGACCCCGACCAGCACCGTGCGGACGTCGCCGAGCCCGATGCTCTTGGTCTCGGTGGCCGCCAGGAGGCGGGTGCTCAGTCCGAGCCGGCGGGAGATCACCAGTCCGAGCAACGAGGCGAGCGTCATCACCCCGAAGCCGCCGACCTGGATGAGGGCGAGGATCGCGACCTGCCCGAAGGGCGTCCAGTAGGTGGCGGTGTCGACCACGCTCAGGCCGGTGACGCACAGGGCGGACGTGGCGGTGAACAGTGCCACCAGCAGGCTCGTGCCCCCGGCGCCCACCCGAGCGACCGGCAGGAGCAGGATGAGGGTCCCGGCCACGACCCCCCCGGCGAACGCGGCGACGATCGCCCGGACGGGCGACAGCTGCTGCCGGCGGGCGAGCCCAGCCGCGACGAACCGCTACGGGCGCGCCACCGGGTCAGCACGTCGGGCTCGCCGTCCATGCACAGTCCCCCTCGCGCGCGCCCGACCGGGCGGTCCGGGGTGCCGGGACGATCACCGGCACCCGCACGAGGGTACGGAACGCCGGCGCCGTCCACGCGTCGGCCCGCCCGACGGCCTTGACATACGAATCGCTATTCGTGAAACTTGCCGCACTAGAGGGGAGTACCCACTCTCGACGGCACCGTCAGTCCGGTCGGCCCTGCCCGGCCCGGTGCGTCGGCCGCGGCGGGTCACCGCAGCGGCGGGAGAGACCTCCGGCAGCCCGTTCTCGGGCAGGTGGAGGTCGGTCGTGTCTGTACCCCTGTGGGCCGGGCCGGGTCCTGGTGGTGATCTTGGCGACGCTGGCGGTGGACCTCGTCGTGCACCGTATGGCGACGTGGTCGGGGTCCGGGAGGCGGCCGACTGGTCGGCGGGCTGGGTGGGACTCGGGCTCGCGTCGGGTGGGCGTGCCGTGGTGGGCCGACGGCGCGCAGGTGGCGGGCGAGTACTCCGCCGGCTACCCATCGAGCAGTCGCTAGCCGTGGACAACGTGTCGTGTCTCGATGATCTTCGGCTAATTCGCCATCCCCGGGGAGGTACGTGCTCCGCGTCTGTCGACGGCGTGTGGGGTGCGCTGTGCCCCGGCCGGTGTTCATCGGCGGGTGGGCGCCTGCTCGTGACCGAGTGGTTCGCCTGGGTCCTGTACGTGTTGGGCGCTTCCTGGTCCTGACCGGGTGGCGGTTGTTCGGGCATGCAACGAGGAGCGGACCTGTCCCGGGTCCCCGTCCTGCGCGCTCTGCGCCGGTGGCCGCCGACCGCGCCCGAGTTCCACGGGCAGGTTCTGGGTGGGAAGGGCGGCCGCTGGGTGGCGGCCCCGCTGTTCGTCGTGCTGATCCTGGTCGAGCTCACGGACGTGGTCTTTGCCGTGGACTCGTTACCCCGCGACTTCGCGGTCACCCAGGAGCCGTTCCTCGTCTACACCAGCCACGCGTTCGCCATCCTCGGCCTGCGGGCGATGTACTTCCTGCTGGCGGACCTGGTGCACCGCTTCGTCCACCTCAAGGCTGGGCCTGGCCGCGATCCTCGTCTTCGTCGGCGTCAAGATGCTGCTCCTCGACGTCTGGAAGGTGCCGATCTGGCTGTCGCTGAGCGTCATCGCCGCGAGCCTGGGGGTCGCCGTCATCCTGAGCCTGCGCGCCACCCGCCCGGCGCGGCCGGAGCCCCTCACGGCGTCGGCCGATCGGCGGACGCCCCCCGCGTCCCTGCCACCAGGTCCACGAAGGCACCGAGGCTGACCTCGGCCTCGAGGGGGTGGCGGAACCGCGCCGGGCGCACCACCTGGTAGCGGTTGCGTCGCCCCACCTTCTCCTTGGTGACGCACCCCTGGGCCACCAGGTCGCCGACGATCTGCTGCACCGCCCGCTCCGTGATCCCGACCCCCTCGGCAACATCCCGCATCCGCACGTCCGGGTCCCGTGACAGGCACACCAGGACGTGGCCGTGGTTCGAGAGGAAGGTCCACCCGTCCGCACTCACCCGAAGCACACTACGTGATCCCTGCTTCGCGCGAGCACGGGACGCCCCGGGCGCACCCCCGGACCTGGGCACACCCGGGGCGCGTGCCTACCGGACCGTCACCTCTCGGGTGCGGACCGGGAGCTGGACGCCGTCCACGGTGACCACGAACCCCAGCACGTGGCGGCCGACGTCGACGCCCGAGCTGTCCCACGTCCCGCGGTAGGCACCACCTCGCTCCTGCAGCGCGACGTCCGTGGGCTCGCCGTCGACCTCGAGCGCCACCGCGGCACCGCGGACGGGGCCGTCCGCCGCGTCGATGCTCAGCCGCACCGGCAGGGCGGAGCCGCGCCGCACGTCGTCGCGCCGTGGCGGCTCCTGGGTGAACCGCAGCACGCGGTACCGCACCGTCTGCTCGGTCACGTTCCCCCGTGCGTCGGTCGCCGTCACGCGGTACTCGTGCTCGCCCAGCGACGTGTCGAGCACGACCACGCCGTCCGGACCCAGCGTGACCGGTGCACCGTCGGCCCGCGTGACCTGCACGACCGGGTCGCCGTTGTCGTCGGATGCCGTCACCGTCGCACTCGCGTCGGCGCCTTCCCACACGACCGGTGCCGCGTCGACGGTGACCTCGGGTGGGACCGTGTCGTACGCCAGACGGACCTGGATGCTCGAGCCGGCCGAGCCCTGGACGTCGACACCGAGACGCACCGGGTCGAGCGAGAGCACCTCGACGCGGGGGTCGGCCTCGAGCACACCGACCGCCGACCGGGCGAGCTCGACGACCACCTGGTCCCCCGCCGGCGCCCCGCTGTCGATCTCGACGTGTCGGACCTGCGGGGACCAGAACGCCCGCCGGTCGTTGTCCAGCACCTCGATCTTGACGAACCGGGTCCCCTCGGGCAGGTCGTCCACGTTCGTCACGTCGGCGACGTTGTCGATGGCCCAGCCGCTGACCGGGGGTGCGGCCCGGCGAGCTGCGCCGGCACGGCCGTCCACGTCTCGTTGTCCGCGGACGCGTAGAACTTCACGCGATCCAGCACCGGAGACGTGTTCTCGAGCGCGGGCTGGTGGTTCCAGCCCGGCTCACGGTGAACGAGGCCGCCTCCTCGACCTCGTAGGTGAGGTACTCGACCGAGGCCTGCGAACGCTTGAAGCCACCACCGGTCTCGAACGCCCAGTGCGGCGAGTGCTCGTAGACGTGGGCGAAGCTCAACGCGTCGTCCACCAGGTCACCGGCGTGACCGGCGCCCTGGGTGGGGTCGCTGACGGCGACCGTCACTCCCTCGGCATCCTCGCGCGTCATGACGGCGGCCCGCTCGGAGACCGTCAGGAAGTCCTCACCGTCCACCTGCACGGTGGTGGGCTCGTCACGCCACACGTTCGCGGCGACGACACCCAGCCCCTCGTCCCGGACGGCGTGGACCTGTGCGTCGCGTGCCAGCACCTCGACGTCCGGCTCCGCGGCGTACTGCGCCGTCGCGTCCGGGCTGCGTCCGGGCAGCAGGACGTAGGTGTACCCGGCGGCCTGGGGGTCGACGCCGTGGTCCAGGTCGAGACCGGCATACCGGCTGCTCTCCGAGCCCTTGTTGTTGCCGATCCCCTCCCAGGTGCCGGTCCGGCTCTCGTGGGTCGCGGTGATGTCTGCTCCGTCGGGGAAGACGTAGCCCAGGTCGGATCCGGCGACGCCGCCGTGCAGAGAGGCCCATCGGACGTCGTCGAGGTCCTGGACGCCGTCGCGGCGCCCAGGTCCTGGCCGTCCACCGTGAGCAGGCCGGGGAACCGGTCCGTGAGCCGGCGGTTCTCGACGACCGTCTCGACGTCCCGCCCGTCCGTCGCCGTGATGTCCGACCCCACAGCGACGACCTCGTCGTCCAGGACGAACCAGGACTTGCGGGCGGTGAGCGACTGCGAGGGCGTCGCCAGCTCCATGCCGGTGGCACCGAAGGCGCCGTCGAGCTCCACCCCGCCCACCCAGTCCTGCGTACCGCGGGCCTGGGGGACGCTGGGCATCAGGTGCAGGCGCAGGTAGGTCGTCCCGGCGGGCAGCGGCTCGGCGGGTGTGACGGTGACGTGCGACCACTCGCCGGTCTGCCCTGTCGTCGTGAAGGTCAGCCGCACGGGTGCGTAGCTGCTGTTGTTGGGCGAGGACATGACCAGCAGCCGGCTGAGGTCCGAGAGCGCGGTGTGGTGGACGTCCAGGCTGAAGCCGGTGATGCCGGAGTCCAGACGCATGACGAGGGTCTCCTGCGAGTCCTCGGTCCGCCGGACCCGGGTGGCGTCGCCGCCGAACGCGGCCGCGTCCGCGGTGTCGACCTGCCACCGCGGCGACCGGTAGAACACGCCGTCGAGGTCCGCGAAGTCCTCGGTGACCGTCGTCGGGCCCTGCAGGACGAGCCGCCCCAGCTGAGGGGCCACCACGTCGTCGACGACGTGCTCCTCGACCGTCGTGCCGGGGATGCGCGTGCTGTCGATCGTCGCCCAGTACCCGCTGCCGTACTGGTCCAGGTCGGAGGTGTAGACGGTGGTCCGGCCGTCGGCGGTGTGCCAGCCTCGGACGTTCTCGTTGTTGATCGACTCGTAGTTCTGCGTCCGCGAGGAGAAGGCAGCAACGCCGAAGCCGTAGTCCGGCCTCTGCGCGACCGCGCGGTCCATCGCCGGGAACTGCGTGTACGAGTTCCCCGGGTCGAACGGCTCCACGGCGTCGTCAGCGAGGATCTCGCGGGCCGCGATGATCTGCGGAAGCGTCGCCGAGGAGAAGAAGGTCAGGTCCGGGTCGCTGGTGAGCAGGTACTTGGCCAGCGAGCGCAGGAGACGACGGTCGTCCGGCGAGGCGAAGTGCTGCTGGTCCAGAGCGATGCGGATCAGCCCGCTGGACGGTCCTGCCCTCGCGGCCGCGCGATGTTGCGCCCGGCGAGGGAGTCGGTGATGCGGTTGCGCCACACGAACGGCACGAACGAGTCCTTGACCCACTGGACCAGGTTGTCCTTGTCGGGGTCCGTGATCTCCCAGGGTGAGCCCTCGTACAGGACGACGGCGACCGTGGGGTCGATGACGTTGGACCAGCCGTAGCCGGTCGTGTACGGGAAGCCCTCGTGGAAGAGCACGGAGCCGTCCCGGTAGAAGCCGTTGCCGCCGAGCTCGGCGTAGTCGAACAGGGGCGACAGCGCGGCGGTGGCCTGCTCGATCTTGGCGCTGTCCTGGCCGAGGATGCCCCGCTTGCCGATGGAGGTCGAGGCCCACGCGAGGTTGGCTCCCTCCGAGGCCAGGTTCCATCCGACGCTCAGCCCGAGCTTGTCCGGCCGGGGCAGGAAGTGGTCGATCGCGTCGAGGTCCTGCTGGACCTGTTCTGCGGTGAGGTCGTCGTACATGAGCGCCAGGACGTCGACCAGCGCCAGGGGGACGCCGAGCTCCCACGCGAACCAGTTGTTGTCCGGCGTCTGCGGGGAGAACGGGATGTCGGCGTTGTACCAGTGCTCGTGCAGCCATCCGAGGGCGTCGACGACGTCGTCCCGCAGCGCGGGATCGAGGTAGAGCGCGGATCCCTGTGTGCGGTAGGCGAGGGCGAGCTCCCTGAGCGCGAGGTAGGTCTGCGTGATGTTCTGGTTCGGCAGCGAGGTGGGGTACTCGGGGAAGATGAAGGTCCGGTCATCGCTGTGGTCCAGCGTCGCCCAGCGAGCCTGGGCGTCCGTCGAGATCGTCGAGACACGGGCCGCGATGTCCGGGTCCGTGAGGTCGAAGCCTCCCCCTCCCGCGATCGAGTCCACCCAGCGCTCGCGCAGCGCGCCGTACGGGTCGACGTCCTGCGCCAGCGCGGGGCTCGCCGGTCCCGCTCGGTGAGGGCGACGAGCGCCGTCGCCGCAACGATCAGGGTGACGGGCCGGCTCGTGAACGCCAGGCGGACGGATCGGGTTCTGATGCGCATCTCCCTCGATGCTGGGTGGGGTGTGCTGGGTGCGGTGTGCTGGGTGCTGAGTTCTCGGTGACGCCGGCGTCGGGTCGCCACGCAGGCGCGCGGCCTTCCTCGCGGCTGGGGTGCACGGCTGAGGTCACGGCTGGTGCGCACGGCGCCACCTCCTCGTGGCGCCGTGACGTGCCAGGACGCCACCCACGAGGCACGCGCCGTCACCCCCCGCCGACGCCGCCCGGAGCCTGATGATACGCGGTGAACGGGACAAGCAGGGCGGGCCGGGTCCGCCGGCCTGCTGACCGGCGTGCTGCTCGTGCGCGCGCCGTGGGCCGTCCGCCGTGACCTGCTGCGTCGTGCCCGCGGACCGCTCCCAGCAGGCCGAGGTAGAGGGGCTGGCGAGCGTGCACGGCGCGGACCGGCGCCGACCTCGGCTGCGCGCGCTGCGTTCATGAGCACACGCTCGCGGTGATGACCCACCCGGCGACGGTCGCGCCGACTCTGGCGGCGTAGGCGGCGGAGGGTCCCGGCCAGGCGCGAGCGCGGGAGAGAGCCGGCGGGCTCGCGGCTGAACGTAGTCCCATGAACACCGCGAGTCCATGAACGAACGCCGCCTGCGCCCGGGTCCGCGAGCCTCCGCCGCACATCGCCGCAGGTCAGCAGGCCGACAGGCCAGGATCACTGGCGTGACGCGCACCCACACCCGCCCTCAGGACGGGGCTTGACGAGGGGCACTGCTGGTTGGTTGGTTCACCACTGTTCACGGAACGCCCGTGAACGACGAGAGGACGACGACGTGACCAGGACGACCGTGACGGTGCGGGACATCGCGCGCCACGCCAACGTGTCGAACGGCACCGTGTCGCGCGTCCTCAACGACCACGTCAACGTCGCCTCCGACCTGCGCAGCCGGGTCCTGCAGGCCGCCGACGAGCTCGGGTACCGGCCCAACCACCGGACGCAGCGCGCACCGGCGCTGCGCAGCCTACCGCTCGATCGGCTTCCTGCTGACGCTCCCCCACCTCGAGTCCCACCAGGACCTCATGGCGTCTGGGCGCACCTGCTCCAGGAGGCTGAGGCCGAGGCCGCGCGCATGGGCGCCAAGGTCACGTACTGCCCCCTGCCGGGTCGCCATGTCGCACCGGTCGACGTCCTTCACCGGGTGCGCGAGCTCGGGCTCGACGCGACGCTCCTCGTCGGCGCCCATGTCCGAGGCCGTCATCGCCGCCGTCGAGGAGCTCGGCATGCCGGTCGTCGTCCTCGACTCCGTCCTCGAGGCCGACGAGCACGCCGTGCCGCACGACGCGGTCGTCCCCGACTACTACAGCAGCACGGTCCTGGTCACCCGCCAGCTGCTCCGCGGCCAGGGCACCGCGAAGTCGCCTTCATCGGCGGGCCCGTGGTCCCCGGGACGTTGCCGCAGACGCTGTTCCGGCCGTAGAGATGCGCGCGCGCGGCTTCCGGGAGGCGCTGGCGCACGCCTGCCTCCCGTCGCCGCCGACATGGTGGTCGAGTCGGACCTGACCCAGCAGGGTGGCTACGACGCGACGCGAGCCCTGCTGGCCGCCCGCCCGGGGACCACCACCGGCCTGGTGTGCGCCAACGACGCCCTGGCGTCCGGCGCCATGCGCGCCCTGCGCGGCCTCGGCCGCCGGGTCCCGGAGGACGTCTCCGTGGTCGGCGGGAGCGACGAGCTCGGCGAGCACACCTTCCCGCCCCTGACCACGTACCGCCTCGACCAGCCCGCGCTCGGCGCCATCGCCGTGCAGCGGCTCGCGCGGCGCGCGGACCGCCCGTCGGCGCCCGCCGTCACCACGATCCTGCCGGTCGACCTCGTCCGGCGACAGTCGGTGGTCCCCCCACCGACGCTCACCTAGCCCCTACGGCTGCACGGTTCCGGGCGACGACGCCCACCCCACCCCCTGAGGAGAACGACGATGTCCACCCTCTTGCCTGCCCGCGCGCGCCGTCGGACGGCCGCGGCCGCCAGCGGCCGGATCGCTCGCCCTGGTCCTGACCGCCTGCAGCGGCGGCGTCACCCGGGGGCGGCCCGGCCGCCGCCGCCACCCCCGTCGGGGGCGGTGGCGGACACCTGCGCCTGCTCCGGCACGATCGACGTCCTGATGCACGCGCACGAGCCGATGGAGAACGGCCTGCGCGCCGTCGCGGCCGCCTTCGACAGCGAGACCCCGAGGCGAGCGTGAAGTTCACGTTCGTGCCGAGCGAGAACTTCGTCAACGTCCGCAACGCCCGTCTCACCGCGGGCGACGTCGACATCGCCGAGGGCAACTGGCTCGGGGCCACCCGCGAGCTTCCCGACTACATCAAGGACATCGAGGCGAGCGACTGGTGCCGCGGTCTGCAGGCGGGCCAGTGGACCGAGCTCTCCGGCGACTGGCTGGACCGGCGGCTTCCGTAGACCGGCGCGCGCGAGGCGCTCCAGTGGGAGGGCAAGGACTATGCGGTGCCCACCGGCATCAGCTACGTCACCGGCGTCTACTACAACAAGGACATCTTCGACGAGCTCGGGATCGAGCTCCCGACCACGTTCGACGAGTTCGTAGCCGCCGCGCAGACCCTGCCCAGGATCCAGGCATCACGCCTCTCGTGATGGGCGGCGCGGAGAAGTGGCCGGTCGGGCTCCTGATGGAGGGGGTCGCCTCCTCCAGCATCGAGGACATGGAGGCCTTCGACCGCGGTCTGTGGACCGGCGACGTGAAGTTCACCGACCCCGAGGCCGTGCGCGTCCTGGAGAAGATCCAGACGCTCTACTCGTTCGCCGAGCCGACGTTCCCCGGCATCAGCGCGTCGACGGTCACGGGTGGCTTCGCCACGGGTGAGGCTCACCATGCTGCCGAGGACGGCTCCTGGGGCGCCGGCGGCATCGAGGAGCAGAACCCTGACTTGCGCGTGAGGCTACTTCCCCCTTCCGGGCAGTGACGACCCCGAGGACAACCAGGTCCTGCGCGGCAAGCTCGAGACGAACATCGCGGTCCCGGCGAACGCCGAGGACCGGGACTGCGCGGTGAAGTTCCTCGCGTTCTACAGCCAGCCGGAGAACTACCAGACGTTCATCTCGGACGCCGGCTACCTGCCCGCCATGCCCGACATCGAGAGCACGGAGTTCCTGCAGAGCATCGCGCCGTACTTCGGCGACGAGGGGTTCGCACCGTCGTGGGGCGGCGTGTTCCACCCGAACCCCGCCGCCGGGCAGAACGTGCGGGTCGGGTTCCCCTACGACCAGATCGCGCCGATGGGCACCGAGTCGGACATGCAGAAGCTCGCCGCGGCGTCGCAGTCCGCCTGGGAAGCCGCCCTGCCCCAGGGCTGACGTCCTCGTGGTCGGGGGCCGCGCCACGGCGCGGCCCCCGACCACCCCACCCTCGCCGTTCGGAGTCCCCTCATGAGTGTCACCACCAGCCCGTTCGGGACGCAGCGCGCCGGGCGCTGGCTGCCGTGGGCCGGCTTCATGCCTGCCTTCGCGCTCTTCGCGCTCTTCGCGCTCGTCCCGGCGATCGGCGTCATCGCCCTGTCCTTCACCAACATCTCCGGGATCCCCGGGGTGCCCTGGGAGTGGATCGGGATCGGCAACTACCGCTTCTTCTTCACCGGCCCCCAGGCCCAGGAGAACTGGGAGATCCTCTGGCGGACCCTGCAGTTCAGCGTCGCCATCACGGCGATCCAGAACGCGGCCGCCCTCGGCCTGGCCCTCCTGTTCACGCAGAAGCTGCGCGGTGTCACGTTCATGCGCTCGATCGTCTTCATGCCGACGGTCCTCGGGGTGACGGTCATCGGTCTCATCTGGCTGCTGTTCTTCAACCCGACCGGCGGACCGGCAGCCTCGGTCTGGGAGATGTTCGGGGCCCAGTCCTCGTTCCTCGGAGACCCGCACCTCGCCTTCCCGCTCATCATCGGCATCCAGATCTGGTCCGGCCTCGGCTACGGGATGATCATCTTCATCGCCGCCCTGCAAGCGGTCCCTGCCGACCTCCACGAGGCCGCGAAGGTCGACGGCGCCAACTCCTGGCAGCGCTTCCGGAACGTCACCATCCCGATGATCGCGCCGGGCATCACGGCCAACGTGCTCATCTCCATCATCGGCACCCTGCAGACGTTCCAGCTCATCTTCGTGCTCACGGGCGACAACCCGTACACATCGGTGCTCGCTCTGAAGATCTTCACCATCGGCTTCACGGCGAACGCGACCGGCTCCGCCGTCCAGCAACAGGGCCTGGCCTCCGCCATCTCGATGATCCAGTTCGTCATGGTCGGCGTCATCGCCCTCACCGCGCTCCGCTACCTCCGCCGTCGGGAGACCCAGCTGTGACCACCCTCGACTCCCCCGCCCAGACCGTCCCGCCGGTGGTGCCCGACACGGGTCGACGCCTGACCCGCCGCACTCCCGGCACCCGGCCCCGCCGCTCGCGCCAGACGCGCGTGCTGCTCTACCTGATCGCGTTCGGAGCCGTGGCGGCGTACGTCTACCCGCTGCTGTTCCTCCTCAACACGTCGTTGAAGACCTCCGAGGAGTTCGTCGCCGACCCCGTCGGGATCACGCAGTCGTTCGCGATCGGGAACTTCGTGGAGGCCTGGAACGCCGGCAACTTCGGCTCCTACTTCTTCAACTCGTTGCTGTACACGCTCACGGCCGGGGTCATCAGCACGCTCGCCGCCGTCCTGCTCGCCTTCCCGGTCGCCCGGGGGTACCTGCCAGGCTCGCGCACGTTCTGGCCGGCGTTCTTCGTGGTCTCGCTCTTCCTGCCCAACGCCCTCACGGCGCAGTTCCAGCTCATGCTCGAGCTGGGGCTGTACGGCTCGCGCCTGGGCTACATCCTGCTCCAGGGCGCCGGGCTCGGGGTCGGACCTCTGCTGGTGATGGGGTACATGCGGTCCATCCCGCGCGACCTCGACGAGGCGGCCGCGATCGACGGGTGCGGGTACTTCCGCTACCTGCTGACGTTCGTCGTGCCGCTGGCGCGTCCCGTGATCATCACGGTCTTCGTCCTGCAGTGCATCGGCACCTGGAACGACATCATCCTCGCCACCATCTACCTCGCCGACCCGGCGAAGTACCCCGTGACCGTCGGACTGTTCGCGTTCAAGGGGCAGTACAGCAACGACTGGGCCCTACTCGCGGCCGCCGTCCTGCTGGTCGCGGTCCCGCTGATGGTGCTGTACGCGTTCGTCCAGAAGTACATCATCGCCGGCGTCACCGACGGCGCCCTCAAGGCGTGAACCCCTGCTCGTGACCGCTCAACCCTCACCTGGAGCTCTTGTGCCCCGATCGACCGACCTGTCCTCCGGCTGGTCCCTCACCCTCGTCCAGCCCGCGCCGGACGCGCCCGACGAGCTGCGAGGGCGCCGGATCCCTGCCGACGTCCCGGGGTGCGTGCACACGGACCTCCTGACGGCCGGTCTGCTGGAGGACCCCTACCTCGACGACAACGAGGACCGCCAGCACTGGATCGGCCGGTCCGCGTGGCTCTACGAGTCCACGTTCGAGGGCATGCCCGACGAGGGCGAGCGCGTGGACCTGGTCGCGGACGGCCTGGACACGGTGGCGACGGTGTCCGTGAACGGGATCGAGGTCGGCCGGAGCGCCAACATGCACCGGTCCTACCGGTTCGACGTCACCGGGCGACATTGCACTCGACGGCAGCAACCCGCTGGTCGTGCGGTTCGAGTCGGCCTGGACCTACGCCGAGCGGATGCGGGACCGGCTGGGCGCCCCGGCCGGCGGTGTTACCCGACGCCGTACAACTTCATCCGGAAGATGGCCTGCAGTTTCGGCTGGGACTGGGGTCCGACCTGGTGCCGCAGGAATTTGGCAGCCCGGGCCTGCACTTGGTACACTGCCCGACTGGTCAGCGTGCGGCCGCAGGACTGCTGTCGGGGGGGGCCGGATGGTGCGCGTCGCTGCGCCGTGAAGCGCACCCGCAGTCGGTCGTGGACCGCGTCTGCAGGTCTCGGAAGGCGGGGTCTCGGCTACCTGGCCGTCGCCGGCCGGGCGGAGGAGCCGCGGTGGTCTCGCTGACCGTGCCCGCGACCTGCGCTGGCGGCCGCGGGGTTCGGGGGCCAGGCGCTCTACGCGCGCGGTCGACCACTGGACGATTGGGGTGAGCGGACCTCGATTCCTGGGACCGGCGGATCGGGCTTCCGTGAGGTCGCCGTCCAGACCGGGACCGACGAGTTGGCGGCACCGGCTTCGCGTTCGGGTCAACGGCGCGGCGGTCTTCGTCTGCGGTGTGAACTGGATCCCTGACGACGTTCCCGCTAAGGGTCACCGAGAACCGTACCGCGACGCGGCTGGAGCAGGCCGGGCGGCCGGCGTCAACATGGTGCGCGTGTGGGGCGGCGGGCGCTACGAGAGATGACGACGTTCTACGAGCTCTGCGACGAGCTCGGGCTGCTGGTCTGGCAGGACTTCCTTTCGCCTGCGCCGCCTATCCGGAGGAAGAGCCGTTTGCCAGCGAGGTCGATGCCGAGGCCCGCGACGTCGCGCGGCTGATGCAGCACCCGAGCCTCGCGCTGTGGAACGGCAACAACGAGAACATCTGGGGTTGCCCGACTGGGTCTGGCTGAGAGTAGTGGCCGGCCGGACCTGGGGTGAAGGCTTCTACCCCGAGTTCTCCCCGCCATCGTGGCCGAGGTCGACCCGACGCGCCCCTACCGGCCCGGGCAGCCCGTTCTCCGGATCGACGGACCTCGAACCCAACGACCAGGACCACGGCGCTTTCCACGCGTGGGGCGTCTGGAACGACATGGACTACACCGCCTACCGCGAACCGCCACGGTTCGTCGCCGAGTTCGGCTGGCAGGCGCCGCCGCGTGGGCGACGCTGGCCGGGCCGCCTCGACGCACCGCTCTCTGCCCGATCCCGACGTCCTGCACCACCAGAAGGCCGCCGACGGCGAGCTCAAGCTGGCTCGCGGCCTGGAGTCCCACTTCCCGAGCCGCGATCGACTCGACGACTGGCGCACCTCCGCAGGTGGTGCAGGCCCGAGCCTCAGCACCGGCGTCGAGCACTATCGGTCGCACCGGCCGCGCTGCAGGGCACGATCTGGTGGCAGCTGAACGACTGTGGCCGGTGCGTCCTGGTCGGTCATCGACAGGGCCGGGCGGCGCAAGCCCGCGTGGTACGCGTTGCGCGCAGCCAACGCCGACCAGCTGATCACCGTCCAGCCCGTCGACGAGGGGCTGGAGGTGGCGCTGGTGAACCAGGGCGCCGAGGACTGGGTGGGCACGTTGCGCCACCGGATGGAGTCCTTCGACGGCACACGGCGGGACGCCGGCACCCAGAAGGTCGTGGTGCCGGCGCGCGGCGTCGTGCGCGTGCCGGTGGACGTGGCCTGGACCGACCCGCTGCGCGAGGTGCTCGTCGCCGAGCTGGACGACCGACGCGCCCTCTGGTTCGGATCTCAGGACCGCGACCTGGCCTACGAGCCGGACGCGCTGGAGGCCGAGGCGACGCGCACCGACACCGGGTACGACGTCGTCCTGCGCGCTCGGTCCCTGGTGCGGGACATCGCGCTGCACGTCGACCGGCTGGCTCCGGACGCCACGGTCGACGACACGCTCGTCACCCTGCTCGCCGGCGAGGCGCGGACGGTTCGGGTGCGGACCGTGCAGGAGATCGACGCACGTGCGCTCACGCGTCGGCCAGTGCTCGCGACCGTGAACGACGCCGTGTGCGCGGCACGCGCCGCGGTCGGCTGAGCCCAAGCGCGGCGCGGAGCACAGCGCCCCGGCGGCTCCGCTCGGCGGAGCCGCCGGGGCGCTGTGCTCAGGCGATGTGCGCGAGATCCTCCAGGGCGACCGCTCCGGCGAAGGGCCGGCCGGCGCAGAAGCGCTCGATCTCGGCCACCGCCCAGTCGCCCAGCCGGTGCAGCTCGGTGCCCAGGGCACCGGCGACGTGCGGCGTGACGAAGGCGTACGGCGAGTGCAGCAGCGGGCTGTCCGCCGGCAACGGCTCCGGGTCGGTGACGTCGAGGACGGCGTGGAGGCGCCCGGCGACCACCTGCTGCGTGAGTGCGTCGTGGTCCACCAGCGCGCCCCGGGCGGTGTTGACCAGCGTCGCTCCGTCCGGCATGAGGGCGAGCCGGCGTGCATCGATCATGTGGTGCGTCGACGGGACGGCCGGGGCGTGCAGCGTCGTCACGTCGGCCCTGGCCACCAGCTCGTCGAGCTCGACCCGCTCCGCACCGAGCGCACGCGCCTCCTGTGCCTCGACGAAGGGGTCGTACAGCAGCACGGACAGGTCGAGCGGCCGCAGCAGGGCCAGCACCCGACGCCCGATCCGCGAGGCGCCGACGACCCCGACCGTCCGCCCGTAGGCGCCGACCGCCTCCGGGCCCGACGACCCGGTGGGTACGGGCCCGGCCAGGGCGCCCGCGGCACGCGCCGAGGCGAGCCAGGCTCGCTTGAGGGACAGCAGGACTGTGGCCAGAGTGAACTCCGCGACAGGGACGGAGTTCGCCTCGGCCGCCGTGGCGACCTGGACGCCGCGCGCCCAGACCTCGGGGGCGACGAGCTCCTTGACGCTCCCGGCACTGTGCACGACGGCCCGCAGCGCTGGTGCGTCGTCGAGCACGCTCCGATCGAGCCGCGGCGCGCCCCAGCCCGTGAGCAGCACCTCGACCGACGGGAGCCATCCGTCATCGCGGGCCTGCGCCCAGCTGGTCACCGGCAGGTCGGCCGCCAGCGTCACGCACCCGCGCAGGCGGGCGAGGGTGCCCTCGTCGAAGAGGTCCCGAGGCAGCTCGGGGCGCATCACGAGTGCCGCGAGCGGCTTGCGCGCGGGCCCGTGCGGGGCGGCGGGACCAGCGGCCGGACGGTGCTCGGGCGTCGTGGGCAGGTACGTCTCGTCCATGAACGCGGACACTAGCCCGCAAGCGCTTTCCGGGCCCGGGCGGCACTCCCTAGCCTGCCGTTCATGACCACGCCCGCCGCTCCCTCCTCGCCCGCCGCCGAGCCGTGGCGCGACCCGACCGCGCCGGTCGACGACCGCGTGGAGGACCTCCTCGCGCGCATGTCCCTCGTCGAGAAGTGCGCCCAGCTCCAAGGGGTGTGGGTCGGCGTCTCCCCCGACGGGGGCGTCGCGCCGCTGCAGGACCAGACGATCGGCAGCCTGCCTCCGCTGGAGGACGTGGTGCGCCATGGCATCGGCCAGCTGGCGCGGACGTTCGGCACCCGTCCGGTGGACCCGGGCGCGGGCGCCGCCGCGCTGCGCCGCACCCAGGAGCTCGTCTCCCGCTCGAGTCGCTTCGGTATCCCCGCCATCGCGCACGAGGAGTGCCTGACGGGCTTGGCGGCTTTCGGAAGGCCACGCGTCCCGACGCCCCCTGGCCTGGGCGGCGTCGTTCGACCGGAATCCTTGATACGAGAGATGGCGCGCGCCATCGGCGGATGACATGCGGGCGCTCGGCATCCATCAGGGGCTCGCACCCGTTCTGGACGTGGTGAAGGACCTTCGCTGGGGTCGGGTCGAAGAGAGCATCGGTGAGGACCCCTATCTGGTCGGCCCGCTCGGGTCGGCGTTCGTCGGGGGGATGGAGTGGGCCGGCGTGGTCTCCACGCTCAAGCACTTCGCCGGCTACGCGACGTGCGCGGCGCACGCAACCCGCTCCCGCGTCCGCCGGAGGTTGTGAACTGGATGACTCCTGCTCCCCCCGTTCGAGACGGCCCTGAGCGAGGGCGGCGCACGCTGCGTAATGACGTCCTACACCGAGATCGACGGCATGCCGAGCGCGGCGGACGTCTCTGCTCGGGGGTATCCTGCGCGACGTTGGGGTTTCGAGGGAACCGTCGTCGCCGACTACTTGGGCATCACGTTTCTCGTCGGACAGCACGGGGTAGCCGGCGACGACGCCCACGCCGCAGCGCTGGCCCTGCGCGCCGGCGTCGACGTCGAGCTGCCCTCCCCCGGTGCTACGGCGAACCGCTGGGCCGGGAGGTGCTCGCCGGTCGCGTCGAGCCCGCGCTGGTGGACCGCTCGGTGCGCCACGTGCTGCGCCAGAAGATCGCCCTCGGCCTGCTCGACGGCTCCTGGGACGTGGAGCCGGCCGTTCTCGACCTGGACCCGCCGGAGCACCGCGCCCTGGCCCGGCGGCTCGCGGACCGTTCCGTCACCCTGCTCGCCAACGACGGCACGCTGCCCCTGCTCGGCGAGGGCAGGACCGGCCCTGCTCGGGTCGCGGTCGTGGGACCCAACGCGGACGACCCGTACGCGCTGATGGGCTGCTTCGCGTTCCCACCACGTCGGCGTCCGGCACCCCGACGTGCCGCTCGGCCTCGCGGCACCGACCCTGCTCGAGGCCCTGCGTGAAGCCGTGCCTGCGGCGCAGGTCCGGTACGCCCGCGGTTGCGACGTCCGGGAGCCGGGCCTGGATGACGTCGCGCTCACGGAGGCGGTCACCGGAGCGGACGTCTGCGTCGCCGTGCTGGGCGACCGAGCCGGCCTGTTCGGGGCGGGGACCTCCGGCGAGGGGTGCGACGCCAACGACCTGGAGCTACCGGGCCAGCAGGGTGCGCTCCTCGACCACCTGCTCGACCTGGGCGTCCCGGTCGTCGTCGTCCTGCTCGCCGGTCGACCGCATGTCCTCTCGCGCTGGATCGACCGCCTCGCGGGCGTGGTGGTCGCCTTCTTCCCCGGTGAGGAGGGCGCGCGCGCCGTCGTCGACGTGCTCCTGGGGCACCGGGAGCCCGCGGGGCGCCTGCCCGTGTCCTTCCCCCGGCACAGCTCCGCTCAGCCGGGCACGTACCTCGCACCACCGCTGGGCCGGCTGACCGGCGTGTCTATGAGATGATCGATCCCACGCCGCTCTTCCCGTTCGGACACGGCCTGACCTATGGCGAGCTCAGCTACTCGGACCTGCGGTGCGCGTCGTGCGTACCGACCGACGGGACGCTGGAGATCTCCGCTGTCGTGCGCAACGTCGGCTCACGGCCCATCACCGACGTGGTCCAGCTGTACGGTCGCAATACCGTGGCCGAGGTGACCCGGCCGGTCCTGGAGCTGCTCGGGTTCGCACGCGTCGACCTCGCCCCCGGGGAGGCCGTGCGCGTGACCTTCGAGCTGCACACCGACCGGCTGTCGTTCACCGGTCTGGGCATGCGACGCGTGGTCGAGCCGGGCGACCTGCACCTGCACGTCGGACGGTCGTCGGGCGACCTTCCCCTGAGCGCGGTGGTCGAGGTGGTCGGCCCGCGGCGGGCGGTCGGCACGCTGCGGGTCCTGCACACCCCCGTGCGCGTCTCCCCTGCCCTCTGACCGATTGCCCATTAATACCCCAGGGGGTATCGTCCTGACTGACCTCAGGAGGCCCCATGACGCACGACCCGACACCCTCAGTCCTCCAGCGGCTGAGCACCCTCTTCCGCCGCCCCACCGGCGACGCCGGCCTTGGCAGATCGGTCAGCGCCGCTCGCGCGGTCGAGCTGGTCCGGGACGGTGCCGCGATGCTGGACGTGCGCGAGAGGAGCGAGTGGAAGACCGGTCACGCACCTCAGGCCCTGCACGTCCCGCTCGCCGACATCGCGAAGGCGCCGCGCCGCCTGTCCCCGGACCGGCCCGTCCTCGTCGTGTGCGCGAGCGGCGTCCGCTCGCGCACCGCCGCGAAGCATCTGCGAGACCTCGGGTTCGAGGCGGCCAGCATCTCGGCGGGATGGGCGCGTGGAGCAGGGCCGGCGGACCCGTCCGCCGATGACGACGGCAACCCGGGGTGGGCCGCGCCGCCTCCGCGACCGAGCGCGACACCGATGGCCCACCCGTCGCCTCGTCCTCGCTGCAGCGCTCACGCTCCCCTGGGGGCCGTCATGGCCGACGCGGGCGGCGGCTGGGCGCCGGCGACCCAGCCCGCCTGGAGCGGCCTCGTGGCGCTCACCGCGTTGCTGGGCGCCGCCACCCTCGCCACGTACGTGCCCGCCGCGTCGTCGTCCTGGCGCGCCGACCTGCGGTGCGCGCCCTGCGCGGCGATGTCCGGGCTGAGCGTGCTGGCCGCCGTGTGGCTGCTCGAACTCGGCCCCCACGACGCCTGGATGGCCGCCGTCGCCACACTCGCGGTGACCGCGGCCGGTGCAGCGACTGGCGTCCGTCGACGACGCGTGCCGGACATCGGGGCGCTGAGCCCCGGGACCGATCAGCCGCCCGGAATACCGCGCGACGTTCGGCGTTATACCCCATGGGGTATCCAGACATGGCGCCCCTCCTCCGCCGGCATCACGAGACAAGGACAGACATGGCCACCGTCACCCTCACCGAGTCCGCCTTCACCGACACCGTCCGGGACAACGACATCGTCCTGGTCGACTTCTGGGCAGCCTGGTGCGGCCCGTGCCGCCGGTTCGCGCCGGTGTTCGAGGCGGCCTCCGAAAAGCACCCCGACATCGTGTTCGGCAAGGTCGACACCGAGGCCGAGCGGACGCTGGCCGCCCAGGCAGGCATCACGTCGATCCCCACCCTCATGGCGTTCCGCGAGGGGATCCTCGTCTTCGCGCAGCCGGGCGCCCTGCCCGCCGCGGGCCTGGAGCAGGTCGTCGCCGCCGTACGGGAGCTCGACATGGACGACGTCCGTGCCCAGCTCGCAGCCCGCGCGACGCAGCCCACCTCCTGACCGTCGACACACAACCCGAGGAGAGCACCATGGCCTACGGCATCCGCACCACCCTCGACCAGCCGTTCGACACCGCGCTGGAGGCCGTCCGGGCCGCGCTGGGAGCGCAGGGCTTCGGCATCCTGACCGAGATCGACCTCGGCGCCACGCTCAAGGCGAAGCTCGACGTCGACATCGACCGGCAGGTCCTTCTCGGCGCGTGCAACCCCCCGCTCGCCCACCGGGCGCTCCAGGCCGAGGAGTCCGTCGGGCTGCTGCTGCCGTGCAACGTCGTGGTCCGTGCCGCCGACGAGCACCGCACCGTCGTGGAGGCGCTGGACCCGCTGACCATGGTCCAGGTCACCGGCAACCCCGCGCTGCAGCCGGTCGCCGAGGACGCAGGCACCCGGCTCCGTGCGGCGATGGACGCGCTGAGCACCTCATGACGGCGCCGACCACGCAGCCTGACGTACCCCGGCGGGTATCGTTGCCGGGCCGAGACGAGGGAGGCAGAGCCATGGAGCTCGACCGTGACGAGATGGGCCCGGTGATCAACCGGCTCAAGCGCGCTCAGGGGCAGCTGGCCGGCGTGATCCGGATGCTCGAGGAGGGCCGCGACTGCGAGGACGTGGTGACCCAGCTCTCGGCGGCGTCCAAGGCCCTGGACCGGGCCGGATTCGTCATCATCTCCTCCGGGCTCAAGCAGTGCCTGTCGGCGTCCGACGGCGAGAACAGCCTCGACGTGCAGAAGATGCAGAAGCTGTTCCTCTCCCTGGCCTGACGCACCAGCGCGGCTCGTCGGTGGCTGGTCAGGGGCGCAGGTATGCCCACCCGTCACGCTGGCGTGCCACCAGGTGCCCGACCCCGGACGGCACCGGGACGACCCCGGGAACGAGGTCTGCGTCCGCCACGCCTTGGGACCGCATGGAGTTACGGCACACCGCGAGCACGATGCCCGCCGCCTGGACCTCGGCCAGCGCAGCACCGGCCTCGGCGCCGGGCAGCGCCAGCCCCAGCCCCGGGCCGTGCACGACGACCTCGATCGGCGTTCCAGCACCGACCTCGGGCACCAGGTTCAGCGCGTTGCGCAGCACCGCGCGCTGCACCTGCGGATCACCGTCGTTCAGGTGGACCACCACGCCGCTCATGTCCGTGCTCCTCGTCGTCCTCGCCCTGATCTACCCGAGGATGCCCCATGCGGCCTGCCGGCGGTCAGCTGGCGGCGACGCACGAGCGGGATGCCGAGAGCCGCGACCGCTGCGGCGATCGTCAGCCCGAGCGCCGACGGTCTCCACGACGCCGGGACCTCCTGCACGACGACGAGAGCGCCCATGGCCAGCACGAACCAACCGAACGACGTGCGCAGGCGCGCGGGGCTGACCCGGCCCGCAAGGCGTCCACCGAGCAGTGCGCCCACCACGGCCGCCGCCGTCACGCCCGCGGCGAGCCGCCAGTCGATCGCGACGGTGGCCAGGTGCCCGACGAGGCCGCCTGCCGAGTTGATCGCGACCACCACCAGGGACGTGCCCACGGCGACGGGCATCGCGAGACCCCCGAGCAGGGCCAGTGCCGGCACGACGAGGAAGCCGCCACCCGCCCCGACCAGCCCGGCGACGAGCCCGACGCCCGCGCCGGTGAGCAGCGCCCGGCCCACCGGCAGGCGCGCCGGGACGTCGTCGGCGTCGGGTTCGCGGCGCCCGCGGATCATCGCCACGGACGTGGCGATCATCATCGCGGCGAACGCCAGCAGCAGGACGTCGTCGGGGAGATGGTGCGCGATCCTGCCTCCGGCGTAGGCGCCGACCAGCCCGGCGGCACCGAAGACGAGACCGGTGCGCAGCTGGACGCGCCCCGCTCGCGCGTGCGACACCGCGGCCACCGCGCTGGTCACGGCGACCACCAGCAGCGAGGTGGCGATCGCCGGTTGGGCATCCATCCCGGCGACGTAGACCAGGAGCGGCACGGTCAGGATCGAGCCGCCCCCACCGAGCATGCCGAGGGCCACGCCGACCAGGACGGCCAGTGCGATCACGAGCACGATCACGGCGCGCGCCGTGCGGTCGTCGGCGCGACTCGTCCGCTCGGCGGGCAGGCGGCCCGTGACCGGGGTGGTGCGGTGCGTCCCGGTGCCATCAGCCGCGGGCCATAGCGGCGGGACGTCCGCCCTCCAGGCCCGCTGCCTGCGCGTTCGCGTAGGAGTCGTTGACCAGGATGACGTCGCGCCCCGGACGATCGAGGACGGACGCCGCCACCGACGCCCGGTAGCCCGAGCCGCAGTAGACCCAGACGTCGCCCGGACCGACCTCGTCGAGCCGGTCGGCGAGCTGGTGCAGCGGGATGTGGATCGCGCCGTCGACGTGGCCAGCGGCCCACTCCTCGTCGCGGCGGGTGTCGACCACCTGCACCGCACCCTCCACCAGAGCAGCCCGGAGACCGGCGAAGTCGCTGACCCGGTACGACCGCAGGGGCGCCCCGGCGGCGAGCGTCTCGATGTCCCCCACCGCCATGCCGGCGAGGTCGTCGACACCGATCCGGACGAGCTCGCGGCGGGCGTCGGCGACCTGCTCCTCGCTGCTCCCGACGAGCGTCAGTGGCGTGCCGTAGGTGTACAGCCAGCCCAGGTACGTGACGAAGCTGCCGGACAGCTCGAAGCCGTAGGAGCCCGCGAGGTGGCCCGCGGCGAACGCCGTCCGCTCGCGCAGGTCCACCACCCACTCGCCGGCGTCGATGCGACGGCGCAGCTCGGCGGGGTCGAGCGGCTCGGGCAGCGACAGGTCCACCGGCTCAGGTCCCTGACGATTCGTCGGGCCCATGCGCGCGTAGTACGCCGGGTACGCGCCCAGGCCCGCCATCAGCGTCTCGACGTAGTCCTGCTCCTCCTGGGTCAGCGCGGGGTTGGTCCTCTGCTGCTCGCCGACCGTCGACGAGGTGCCGCTGGTGGGGGTCGCCGAGCAGAAGCTGCCGAACCCGTGCGTCGGGAACACCTCGGCGTGGGCCGGGAGCTCCCGGGCGAGGCGCCGCACCGAGTGGAACTGCGCGTGCGTCAGCAGCTCGGTGTCGTCAGGGCCGACGAGATCGGTGCGGCCCGTGGAGCCGTAGAGCATCGATCCGCCGGTGAAGACCGCGCGCACCTCACCCGTGCTTGTCTCGAGCACGTAGGACACGTGGTGGTGGGTGTGTCCCGGGGTGTGCATGACCCTCAGCCGCATCTGCCCGGCGTCGAACACCGCGCCGTCACCGGCCGGGACGTGTGCGTACTGCACGCCGCTGTGGTCGGGCACGAGGTAGTCCGCACCCGCGCGCCGGGCGAGCTCCAGGCCGCCGGTCACGTAGTCGTTGTGCACGTGGGTCTCCGCCACGTGGGTGATCCGCACCCCCAGGCGCGCGGTCAGGTCCAGGACGCGATCGATGTCGCGCTGGGGGTCCACGACGACGGCGCTGGCACCGTCGTGGGCGAGGTAGCTGCGGTCACCGAGGCTGGTCGTCTCGATGGTGTGGATCTCGATCATGAGGGTCCTCCGAGAGGTTGCCGGTCGAGAGACACGATACCCCAGGGGGTATTGATACCGGCAACCGGAGCCACCCCGTCGGGCCGTTGACGACGAAGGGCCCCGCCGCAGCGATGCTGCGACAGGGCCCCCGTCGTCACCGGACCACGGTGGCGGGTGCGGCTCCTACTTCGCCTTCTTCAGCGTGAAGGTGACCGTCGTGGTGTTGCCCGCGACGTCGGAGACCACCAGCGTGTTCTTTCCCTTGACCGCGCCGAACCGGCCGATCTCGACGCCGTTCAGGTCCGACCACGTGTTGTCGGTCAGGTCCTTGACCGTGCCGTTGAGGCTGACCCGGTCGACCTTCCCGGCGTCGTGGAGCTTGAACGAGACCCGGCGGTACATCCCCTTCTTGGCGTTGACGGCCACCGTGTCCGCCGCACCGTCCTTCACGGTCACGGTCGGTGCCGTCACGTCCAGCGTGAACGTCACCGTCGTGGAGTTGCCCGCCACGTCGAGGACCACCAGGGTGTTCTGGCCCTCCACGGCCCCGAACCTCCCGGGCACGACCCCGTTGAGGTCCGACCACGCGTCGTCGTTGAGGTCCTTGACCGTCCCGTTCAGCGTGAGCCGGTCGACCTTGCCGTCGGCGTCGTGGAGCTTGAACGACACCGTCGAGTAGGTGCCGTCGCGGCCGACCGTCAGGTCCTCCTTGACCGTCACCGTCGGACCCGTCGTGTCGCTCGGGCCCGGCTGCACCAGCGGGGTGACCCGCATCCAGTCCAGGTTCGGCGCGAACCGCGACCGGAGCGGGATCTGCGGGTACCGGTCGGAGATGTACGTGTCGGCGTCCCAGTCGGTCAGCTCCTGCGACCGGAACGTGACGTCGTTGCGACCCTCGTCCAGGTCGGCGTAGAACGTCAGCGTCCAGAAGTTGTCCTCGTGGAAGCTGTGCGGGAACCAGACGCGCTGGGCGGCGCCGCCGTTGATGCTCACGTCGGCGTGCCGGGCCAGCGGGTCGGGGTTGTAGTGCGACGCGGGCGACTGCTCCTCGTTGGAGTACCGGACCGTGATGGCGTACCGGCCGGCGGCCGGCGCCGTCGTCGTCAACGTCAGCGTGTTCTGGTTCCCCGGCTCGCCACCGATGCCCGTGACGGCCTTGCCACCGTCGGCGAGCAGGTAGGTGGCCACCTGCGCCGAGCCGGCCAGCGTGCCGTCCTCGGCCTGGACCACCTGTGAGGGCAGGGCACCCCGCGAGGCACCGACGCGGATCCGGTCGACGAGCAGCGCACCCGCCGTGCCGGTGAGCGTCACCTTGTTGATCCCACCGGCGAGCACGACGTCCAGCGTCGCAGAGCCGGCGACCGTGCCGAGCCGCTGGCCGTTGACGTCCACGGTGGCCTGGCCCTCGCCGTGCGTGTCCACGGCCACCTGGTGCTCGCCGTCGTCCGGCGAGTAGACCCAGAACGTCGCCGACCCGTCCGTGGCGAGCCGGGCCGACCCCGAGCCGGACACGCCCGGCACCGAGTAGTCCGCGGTGGCTCCCCCGGCGAGCGAGGCGTCCTCACCCTCGTACGTCCGCTCGGCCGCGTCCGGGTTGGGCAGCGACAGGTCGATCTTGTCGATGATCGCGTCGCCGACCGTGCCGCGCGTCCCGTCCAGGCTGCGGGCCGACACGGTGAGGGTGTGCTCGCCCTTGGTCAGGTCGACGGTGGTGTCGGCGTGGTCCCAGACCACCCACTTGTAGCCGAGCGTCAGGAACAGCTCCTGCTCCTGCTGCCCGTCCACGGTGACGAAGACGTTCGTCGGCCCCTGCTCCTGCACGGCGTCGTACGTGTTCAGCGAGCTCGAGAACACGCTGAGGTCGTACGTGCCGTCCGCGGGAACGTCCACCGGGAAGCCCAGCGACAGGTCGGAACCGGTGCGCAGGCCGCCGACGTCGTAGCGCCCGGAGGTGTAGAAGCCACCGACGTTCTCCGGCCGGCCCTCGGGGCCGTTGCGGGTGTAGCCGGACCCGGTGTGCGTGGCGTCCTCGGCCTCGACGGTCGTGGACCACAGCGCCGGGCGGACCGTCTGGGCGGTCGCGTTGCCGCCGGGGGTCAGCACGATCTGGTAAGCCGACTCCTCCGTGAGGACCGGCAGGTCGCCCTGGCCGAAGCGGAGGCCGACCCGGCCGTCGGTGACGGGCAGGACGAGCTCGGCGACGTCCGCGGGACCGCGGTTGTCACCGATCTGCCCCGACCAGCCGATCTCCTTGACCGAGACGTGGACGCTCGAGCCGAAGGTGTCCGCGTCGATCCCCTCGACGTTCACCAGCGCGGCACCGGCCGACCCGCCCAGCAGGATCTCCGAGCGGCGCTTGGCCGGGTCGAGCGTGGCGACGCCCTGCAGGGTGTAGCTCTGGTCCGGGTGCGGCGGCGTGAGCTTGACCGTGTGCCCGGTCATCTGGCTGTACGCGTGCAGCAGCCACCACTGACCGTTCCCCTTGTTCGCCTCGACGGCCGAGTCGGACAGGTTCCCGTCGATGTTCCAGTAGGCGATGTCGCCGTCGACCTTGGTGTCCTCGAGCGCGGAGAACCACTGGATCATCTGTCCGGGGACGGACGTGTGGTAGTTGAACGCGTACTCGTTGATGTTGATCGGCAGGTGCTTGCCCTCGTAGGCGGTGCCCGCGTAGATCGAGTCCTCCCACGTGCGGAAGCGGTCCACGTTGCGCCGGATCGACGCCGGGTCGCTCAGCTCGTGCCACGTGATGACCTCGGGCATGGTGCCCGCCTCGAGCGCGTGCCGCAGGAAGCCCTGCACCTGGTCGTACAGGACGCTCGTGTTCGGGCCGGCGATGCGGGCGTCGGGCAGCTCGCCCTTGATGAGGGCGTGGACGTCGTCCCACGCCCGGAAGTAGTCCTGCGGGTCGTCGAGCCAGCTGACCCCGTCGTAGCTCCACGGGCCGGTGCCGAACATGTTGCCCTCGGGCTCGTTGAACGGCACGAAGACGACGTGGCTGCGGTACTTCTCCGGCAGGGCCTTGACCTGGTCCACCTGGGTCCTGATCTTGGCCTTGAAGTCGTCCAGCCGCGCCTCGGGGGTGTCACCGGGCCACTCGTAGGGGAAGCCGCGGTAGATGTCGGTCATGTAGATGTAGACGTCCCCGCCCGAGCTGTCGACCAGCGGCTTGAGCACCTCGAGCGCGTCGGCACCCGGGTGCTGCGGACCGTCCTGCGCCTTCGTCGCGACCGTGCGCAGGTTGATGCCCTCGAGCAGGTTGCTCGACGGCAGGCCCTCGCCGTAGACGCCGTACAGCGTCCCGGAGGCGCCGCCCAGGAACTCGCCGGTGTCGGTCGACAGGTCGACGTCCACCTGGTTGGGGACGCGCACGGTGACCACGGCCGTGACCGTGCTGCCCGCCGCGGCACCCGCCACGGTGCCGGCCACGGTGAACGTGCCCGCGTCCGCGTAGTCCGCCGGGTCGACGTCCTCCCACGTGACGGCCACCGGGCGGTCGTAGTCGTCGCTGAAGGACGCGTCGACGGTGGCGGGCAGCTCGGGGGCGACACCGGCGTTGGTGGTGACCTCCACGGTGCCGTCGGCGAGCCCGGTCGGCGTCGCCACCTCACCGGTCTGCGCGGCCACCTGCTCGGGCGTCAGCGCCTGGTTCCACACCTGGAAGTCGTCCATCTGGCCTCCGAAGAAGGTGGCGTAGGGGGTGGACCACTGGGTCCGGCCGATCAGCCCGGAGAACGTGCTGCCGGCCGAGTGCAGGGCGGTGAGGTCGACCGGTGCGGACCGCTCGTCGGTCCGCACGCCGTTGACGTACAGCACCAGGGTGGTGCCGTCCTCGACCACGGTGAGCTGCATCCAGCGGTTCGCCGGCAGGGCGCCCGCGGTGTTGGCCTTGTACTCGCGGCCGTCGTTGGCGGCGACCGTGTTCTTGCCGCCCTCCGAGGGCGACCAGAAGACGCCGTAGTTGTTGTTGGGCAGCTTGTCGCCGCCGACGATCCAGGCCCAGGGCGCCGCGCCGGACCCGGCGTTCTTGCCGTCCCAGCGCACCCACGTCGAGACGGTGACGCCCGTGGCGCCCTCGTAGACGCCGTTGGGGATCTGGACGTAGGGCATGCTCGCGTCGGGAGCGCCCTGCGGACCACCCGGCAGCGCGAGGGTGCCGCCGCCGTCGCGGTCGCCGGTGGACAGCGCGTCGGCGTGCACGACCACGCCGTCGAACGCCGCGCCGCCGCTGCCCGAGTTGGCCACCGTGGCCACCCCGGGACCGGCGTCGTCGAACCCGTACTCGACGAGCGGCGCGGGGACCTCGACCGCACGGGCCGCGCGGCGGGCCCCGCGGCCGTCGCCGGTCCGGCGCCCAGGCCCAGACCGGCGACGGCGGCGGCCGCGGCGAGCGCGACCACGCGGGTCGCGGTCCTCCTTCTGACGTGCGTGCTGGCGGGTGACTTCATCGGGTGCTCCCTTGCATTCCGAGTACGCCGGGCAGGCGCGGGTGGGTGGTGCCGGTCGATGGTCAGGGGGTGCGCCGCACGTGGTCGGCGGCGAGGAGCAGGTAGACCGCGGCGGTCCACGTGTAGGCCCGGTCGCGCAGGCCGGCACCGGTGCAGGCGTCGAAGTTCTCGGCGAAGCCCGAGCGCTCGCACAGGGCCCGGAAGCGTTCGCTGACGGTGTCGGCGAGCCCCGGGTGGCCGCTGGCACGCAGGCCGTCCTCGACCAACGCGGTCGACGGGGCCCAGATCGGGCCGCGCCAGTACCCGTCGTCCTCGTAGTGCGGGGACGTCACCGGCTCGGTGGCCGGGCCGTGGTCGGTGAGGTGCTCGCCCAGCCGGGTGACCAGCGCGGCCCGCACGTCCTCGGGCAGCCGGTCGCCGAGCACCAGCGGCAGGAGGTTGAGCAGGCTCGTCGCCGTGCTCCGCCGGCCCGACAGCGCCCCGACCGCGACGAAGCCGGTCCCGGTCCAGAGCTGGTCGAGCAGCGCGCGCAGGAGCACGTCCCGCGCCTCGCGCCACGGGTCGGACGGGTGGCCCAGCTCGTCGGCCAGGTCGGCCAGGACGTCGAGCTGGAGCGCCAGGAACGCCGCGAGGTCGGGCGCCTCGATCACCCGGTCGACGTCGAAGGTCGTCGAGTTGTCCCATCCGCTGTCGTTGCCGTGCTGGTAGTACGGCAGGTCGTGGCCGGGGCGCCGACGCCAGTCCAGCCAGAACCTGCTCCAGCGGCTGAGCCCGTCGTGGACGCGCTCGAGCTCGTCGCGCGTCAGCGGCCGGGCCGCCGTCGCGCGCAGGCGGCGCAGCGCCCACCCGTGGATGGGCGGCTTGACGAAGTTGTAGAGCACCTCGGTGTGGGTCACCGAGTCGGGCAGGGCGCCGCGGTCGTCCTGGTGGTCGAAGGGTGCCAGGAGCTGGTCCAGCGCGGCATCGACGTCCCCGGGGGCCAGCGCGAGGGCGTTGAAGCAGTGGTCCCAGCTCCACAGCTTGTCCATCCAGTGCTTCGACATCAGGACGGACTCGCGGGCCATCAGGCCGCTCGGGGCGACCGTGGCCGACCACATCACGTAGGCGGCGCGCGCGGCCGCCGGCGTGCGCTCGTCGCGCCACGGGGCCACCGTCTCGAGGTAGGCCCCGAAGTCGTCCGCACTGGCCCGGACGACCTCCTCGAAGCCCGCCGGCTCGGCCGGCAGGCCCTGCTGCGAGGTGGCCTCGCGGACCTCCACCTCCCAGTCCTGCCCGTCGCCGCCCAGCAGGACCGAGCGGCCCGCCGCGCCGAGCGCCTCGGCACCCGTCGACCTCGTGCGACCCGGAGAGCACCGACACCCGGTACCGGTGCCCCGTCTCGTAGCTGGTGAAGACGACGGCGTCGTCGCGGGGGTCGACGAACAGGTACGTCCCGGTGAACGGCGTGAGCGCCGGTGCGGCGTCGGTGAGCCGCAGCGCGAGCCCCGACCCGCGCAGCCGGACGGCCTCGGCCCCGGCGAACGCAGCCTCGACGCGACCGTCGGCGCTCGACCAGCGCAACGTGCTCGGGTCCGCCGACCACTGCGTGCGCACCGGGGCGCCGTCGCGCTCGGGCTGCAGGGCGAGCACGCCGTGGAACCCGTTGCGGTGGGAGACCAGGTGGATCGTCTCGCTGCGCTGGTGCAGGCCGACGACCGGTGACAGGTCGAGCCAGGACCCGCGCCGCGAGAACGGGATCTCGCGGACGTCGAACGCGGGCTCGGACGAGGTGTGCAGGAAGGTCATGGATCTCTCTCGGTCAGTCCTTGACGGCACCGGCGGTCACGCCGGCGGCGACGTGTCGCTGGGCGACGACGAGCAGGATGGCGGTGGGCACGGAGGCGACGACGGCGGTGGCCATGAGCGGCCCCCACTCCTGGTTCTGCGAGCCGATGTAGTCGTAGAGGCCCATCGTGATCGGGCGCAGGGAGCCGCCTCCGCGGTTGAGGGTCGAGGCGAAGATGAAGTCCGACCACGCCCACAGGAACGCGAACAGCGACACCGTCACGGCCGAGTTCCGGGAGATCGGCAGGACCACCCGCGTGAACGTCACCCAGCTGTTCGCGCCGTCGACCGCGGCCGCGTGGAGCAGCTCGCGCGGGATGCCCGCCATGAACGCGGAGAACAGCATGACGGCGAACGGGATCGCGATCGTGGAGTCGGCGACGATGAGGCCGGGGACGGTGTCGAGGATCCCGAGGTTCGTGTAGACGGTGTAGAAACCGAGCGCCATGACCACCGCCGGGACCATCTGGGCGACGATGAGGCTGAAGTTCAGCAGCCGTCGGCCCGGCACGAACAGCGAGGACACCGCGTAGCCCGCCGGGGCGGAGATGAGCAGCGTCAGGACGACCGTCCCCACGGCGATCACCAGGCTCGTGCCGAGGTAGGGCAGCTGGTCGCGCAGCACCACGGCGTAGCTGTCCAGGGTGAAGGCGCGCGGGAACAGGTCGCCCGAACGGATGGCGTCGCGCTGGGTCAGCGAGACGTTGATCATCCAGTACAGCGGGAAGAGCATGAGCGCGGTGAGCACCAGGCCGAGGCCCGTCTTCCACCAGCTGCGCGAGGGCGTGTGCACGTCAGGCCTCCTGGTCCTTGCGCTGGACGGCGAGGTAGACCAGGCCCATCAGGAGGGCCAGGACGAGCAGGATCGTCCCGACCACCGAGGCCTGGGAGTACTGGATGACCGCCGAGGTGCCCTTGCCGAACGCCATGCCGTAGGCCCAGGTGGCCAGGGTCTGGGACGACCCGGTCCCGGTCGTCATGATCCAGATGATGTCGACGACCTTGAGGGTGTAGACGAACCCCAGCAGGAGCGTGATCGCGCTGACCGGCCGCAGCATCGGCAGCGTGATCGACCGGAACCGGCGCCAGGCACCCGCACCGTCCAGGGACGCGGCCTCGTACAGCTCACCCGGGATGCTCTGCAGCCCCGAGTAGAGGATGACCAGGTTGAACGGGATGCCGAGCCAGATGTTGGCGATCATCACGGCCCACAGCGACGTGTCCGCGCCCAGCCACCAGACCGGGTCGACCCCGAAGATCCCGAGGAACCGGTTGAGGATCCCCGAGTCGGCGTCCATCATCCACTGCCACGTCGTGGCCGAGACGATGATCGGGAGCAGCCAGGGGACCAGGAAGAGACCGCGCAGGACGGTCGACAGGGGGAAGTGCCGCTGGAAGAAGACGGCCAGGGCCAGTCCGATGACGTACTGGAGCACCAGGGACCCGACGACGAACACCGCCGTCTGCTGCACGGTCGTCCAGAACTGCGGTGACGCCACGACCTCGCGGTAGATCGCGGTCCCGACGAAGGGCGCCTCCCCCGTGACGTACGTGGCCCGCGTGAACCGGTGCAGGCTCATCGACACGTTCTCGACCAGCGGGTACGCGTAGAACACGCCGAGGTACACGACGAGCGGGGCGGCGAAGGCGATGCCGGCCCACCGGCGACGCAGCCGGCCGTGCGATCGTCCGCGACGGGCCGCCGCGCCGGCCGCCGGGTCGTGCGCGGCGGCACGCGCCACGGAAGGTTCCGGTGCGGTGGCGAGGTTCATGCTCACTGTTCCATCCGTCCTCGAGGGGGTCGGCCGGGCGGGCCGGCGTGGGGCCGCCCGGCCGGGGTGCAGGTCAGCCCTGCACCCGTCAGCCCTGCACCCGTCAGCCCTGCGCCTCCTGCGCGGCGGTCTCGAACGCGGCCTGGACCTGCGCGGCGTCACCGGCAGCGTTCAGCGCGGCCTGCTCGGCCTTCGAGAGTGCCGCGGAGGTCTGCAGGTAGGCGGTGCCGAGGTCGGTGGTCCGACCCTGGGCGCTGTCCATCGCGTCGGCCCACGACGCGTAGACCGGCTCCGCCGCGATCTGCTCCTGGCGGGTGTCCGAGGACGCCGTGAAGTAGCCGAGCATGTTGTCGGTCGTCACCTGGTTCTCGGCGCTCAGCAGGCAGTCGACGACGGCCTTGGCTGCGGCGTAGTGGCCGTCGCTGTTGTCCTTGTGCAGCGGGACCACGCCGAACTCACCACCCGTGGGAACCGGCGCGGCGCCCCCGTCCTGGGCGGGGATCGGCACCATCGCGATCGGGAAGTCCTGGTCGGCGGCCGCCTGGGCGAACCACGACCCGTTCTCACCGAACGCGTAGTCGCCGGTGAGGAAGAGGTCCCAGGACGCCGACTGGTTGTCGGTGATCGCCGACTTGGGGGCGTAGCCCTTGCCGATCCAGTCGGACAGCAGCTGGCCCGCCGCCACGGCCTCGCTGGAGCCGGGGTCCGCGAGGTCGGCGCCGGCGCCCCAGAACCACGGCAGGAACTGGAACGTCCCCTCCTCGCCGGGGAGCCCGGCAAAGGTGATGCCCTGGTGCCCGGCCGCGGTCGCCGCCGCGAGCGCCGCGTCGAGGCTCGCCCAGTCCGTGATGCTCGCCGGGTCCACGCCGGCCTCCTGGAGGACGTCTTCGTTGTAGTAGAGCCCCAGCGTGTTCGCCCCGATGGGGATGCCGTACGTCTGGCCGTCGACCGTGCCGGGACCGGCGAGGTTGGCGTCGGCGTCGGACGTGTCGATCCCGACCTCGTCGAGCGGCACGAGCAGGCCCGACGACGCCGCCTCGGGGACGGCCGGGTTGTCGAGGAACACGACGTCGGGGGCGTTGTCCTCGCGCACCGCGGTCGTGAGGTTGTTGATGAGGTCGGTGTTGGGGGCGGCGGTGCGGGTGATCGTCGCGCCCTCCGGCGCACAGGCCTTGACGTAGGTGGCCCAGTCCGAGCTGTCGTCGTACTGGGGGTACGGGTCCCAGAACGAGATGTCGGTGACGGGGCCGGAGGCCGAGTCGCTGCTGCCGGAGTCGCTGCTGCACGCGGCGGTCCCGAGCGCGAGCGTCGCGACGAGCAGGCCGGCGCCGGCGGCGCGGCGTGAGGTGGGGAGCTGGAACACGTCGTTGGTCCTCTCATGTGGTGGTCGGTCACCGTCCGGGGGGCCCGAGACGGTTTCGAACCGGTTCGATTGCACCGCCGACGACGGGGGCCGGGCGGTGGCGTGCGACTTACTGGGTGCTGCCCTGGTCGGTGATCGTGGGCGCGATGAACCGCACGACCGGGGGGCCGGCCGTCGACGGGTCGACGATGCGCCGCACCAGCTGCGCCACGGCCTGCCGGCCCAGCTGGTCCGGCGCCGAGTCGACGTGCGTGTACGGGAGCGAGAACTCCTCGCCGAACTCACGCGAGTACAGGCTCACCACGCTGAGGTCCTGCGGGACGAGCACGCCGCGCTCGCGCAGGATCGCCGGCAGTGCGGCGATCGTCGCGTCGTTGTGGACGATCAGTCCCGTCACGCTGGGGTGGGCGTCCAGGACCGTGTGCACGAAGCGCTCGATGTCGGGGTGCCGGGACGCCCCGTGGTAGGTGTGGATCGACATCCCGTACCGCGCTGCACGCTCGACCGCGGCGTCGCGGAAGCGCCAGACGTACGAGCCGCCGCGGTCGACCACGTGCTGCGGTGGGGAGATGAGCAGGAGCTCGCGGTGCCCGCGCGCGTGCAGGTGGTCGACGAGCAGGCGCGCCGACTCGCCGAAGTCCAGGTCCAGGAAGTCCAGACCGTCACGGTCGGACGCCAGTCCGATCAGCACGCTCGGGGCCTCGACGGCGCGCAGGGCCTGCGGCCGGTCGTCGTCGGCCGTGACGTCGAGCAGGACGATGCCGTCCACCATGTGCGAGTCCGCGATCCGGCGGATCGCGGCGCTGCCCTGCGGGTCGGTGACCATGAGCAGGTCGTACCCGAGCTCGCGCGCCGCCTCCGAGATGGGCAGGACGTACTGCAGCATCGCCGGCGCGAACTCGTCCTGGTGGAACTGCAGGAGCAGGCCCAGCACCATGGTCTGCGACGTCGCCAGCGCACGGGCGCCGGCGTTCGCGGTGAAGCCGAGGTCCGCGATCGCCTGGTCGATGCGCTCGCGGGTCTCGCGCGAGATCGTCCGCTTGCCCGACAGGGCGTAGGAGACGGTGCTGCGGGACACGCCCGCCAGGCGGGCCACGTCGCCGATCGTGTTCGGCATCGACTCCTCCGTTCTCCTTCGAACCGGTTCGACACCTATGAGACGGCGTCGGCACGCTCCGTGTCAAGGGTCTGAGCCGATGTCGGGCCGTCGGGCTACGGGGACGTGAAGCCCACGACGACGACATCGAGGGACGCCTCCGCAGCCTCGGGGTCGGTGGCGAACAGCAACGTCGCCTCCTGATGACTGTCCGGCCGCGACGTAGCTGACCGTCACCTCGGCCTGGGCCACCGTCTCCCCGGCCGGCCGACCCCCTTGAGCAGGTCGGCCGGCGTGATGTCCGCAGCTCCGGCCATCCGGCCAGTCTGGCCGCCCGGCACGGGTGACGCAGGACGGCTGCGGGGACTGGTTGGTGCCACGCCGGGAGGAAAGGTCTCCTCGGCAGGTCACAACTTGGTCACAGGATCCCCAAGAACCCGCATCTCGGGTGCGATCACACCGCAGCTGTTCACATGGTGGAGGAGTCCGAACGACCGCGCGCCCGGCCGCACCTCGCAACAGAGTGGGTCGAGGGGCGCCTCAGTGGGCCTGGGCCGCCGTCCGGGCGATCGGGAGGGAACCGTGAAACGCGTAGCTCGTGCCGCCGCCGCGACGCTCGCCGCCGTCGTCGTGCTGCTCACCGTCTACGGGTTCGCGATCGAGCCGCGGCTGATCCTCGAGGAGAGACGAGAGACCGCGGAGATCCCCCACCTCCCCGAGGCGTGGCACGGTGCCGAGGTCGCGGTGTTCTCCGACCTCCAGGTCGGCATGTGGTGGGACAACGCGGCGATGATCGAACGTGTCGTCGACCGGGTCGTGGAGACCCAGCCCGCGCTCGTGCTCCTCGCCGGCGACTTCCTCTACGGCCGTTCACCGGCCGTGCCGGACCAGGTGGACACCGTCGTCCGGATCCTGCACCCCCTGGTCGAGGCAGGCCTGCCGACCTACGCCGTCCTGGGGAACCACGACTACGCCAGCGGCGGTGCGCAGGAGATCACGCGGGCGTTGGAGGACCTCGGCATCCCGGTGCTCCAGAACGAGCACGTCGCCGTCGCTGCCCCCGATGCCGGCGGCCGACCGATCCAGCTGGTCGGTCTGGGACCGACGGCGCCGGGGCTCACGGATGTCGGCACCGCTCTGTCCGGGCTGCCCGACGACGCCCCCCGCCTGGTGCTCCTGCACAACCCCACCGCCTTCCCGCGCCTGCCTGCGGGTTCGGCGCCGCTCGCCGTCGCCGGCCACACCCACTGCGGGCAGATCGCCCTTCCCGGCTCCCCCGAGTGGTCCTACCTCGCGCTCACGGAGCGGGAGCAGGTGGTCGCCGACGGCTGGGCACCGCCGGACTACGGGGAGGCCGGGAACGCGCTCTTCGTCACGTGCGGGATCGGCTTCAGCCTTGTGCCCGCGCGGATCAACGCGCCCCCGCAGCTCGTCCGGTTCACCCTCGAGGAGCCGCAGTGAGCCCGACGCACACCACGCCCCAGGGCGACGCCCGAGCGGTCGCCCCGCCCTCCGACACCGGTCGACGGATGACTGGTGCCGGCGTCTTCGGCGGCCTGTCCCTGGTGGGTCTGGTCGTCGTCGTGCTCGCAGCGATCCCGTTCCTCGCGCTCGCCGGGCTCGTCCAGGCCCGCTGGGCACCGCTGCAGAATCTCGACGACGCGATCGCCGACGGCCTGAACCAGGCGCTCGCGACGAGCGCGGTCGCCGTCCGGGTCCTGGAGATCGTCACCGAGCTGGGCGGCGGCGCGTCGGCGTCCTACGTCCTGGTCATCGCCGTCGTCTGGCTGCTCGTCCGGCGCCAGCGGCGCGTCGCCGCCTACCTCGCCGTCACCGGCCTCGGGCTGGCCGTCCTGGTGCCCGTCTCCAAGGCGCTGGTCGGCCGGGCGCGCCCCGACGTCGCCACGCCGCTCGTCGAGCTCCCGACCAACCCCAGCTTCCCCAGCGGTCACGCGATGACGGCCATCGTGACGTGGGGAGCCATCGCGCTCGTCGCGCTCCCCGTGGTGACGGCGTCGCGGCGCCGGCTGGTGGTGGCTGCCGCCGGTGGGCTCGTCCTCCTGACCGGGTTCACCCGGCTCGCCCTGGGTGTGCACTTCCTCTCGGACGTCCTGGCCGGCTGGGCCCTGGGTGCGGCGTGGCTCGCCGTCAGCACCATGGCGTTCCGCGGCTGGCTCGCCGATCGCCACCTCCCGCACGTGCAGGCGGGCCTGGGGCAAGAGCCCGTGCACGCCCTGCACCTGCGGACGACCGCCGAGCCGGCCCTGCCCGACGGCTGGCGGACGGCCGGGCGCGTCGCGGTCCTCGGCGTCGGGGTCGCCGCGGTCGTGACGGCGCTCGGCCTGCTGGTGACGGGCTGGCTGGCAGGGACTCGGGTGGGTGACCTCGACGTGGCGGCCGTGGCCACGCTGGCGGACCTCCGTCAGCCCGCCGTCACGTCGCTCGTCGAGGCCGTCGGTCGCGCCGCCGGGCTCTGGGGCGTGGTCACCGCGTCGCTCGCGATCGCGCTCCTCTCGGTGGCCCACCGCGGGAGCCTGCGTCCCGCGGCGTTCATCCTCCTGGCGGTCGTGGGTGAGGTCGCCCTCTACGGCGCAGCGACGTCTCTCGTCGGCCGCGCCCGGCCCGACGTGCGTGATCTGACCTCCGGCCTGCCGACCGACGCCGCGTTCCCCTCCGGACACGTCGCGGCCGCGACGGTCGTCTACGGCGGACTGGTCACCATCCTGTTCACCTACGGTCGAGGCTGGTGGCGGTGGGCCGCGCTCGCAGCGGTGGCCGTCCTCGTCGCCACGATCATGGTCGGACGCGTCTACGTGGCCGCGCACCACCCGTCCGACACCGTCGGCGGCCTCGTCCTCGGCGTGCTGTGGCTGTGGTGCCTTCACCGCGCCGTCCTCGCGCCCGGCCTCGACCGCACGGCGGCGTGGCGATGGGACACCGGTCGGGTGAGGCCCTGATGCGACGGCGCTGGACACCGCGATCAGAGGCTCTGCGAGCACGTCGCCCCCGTCGTGCGGTCCGCCGCCCGGGCCCCTCGGGGGCCGTTCTCGTCGGCTCCGTCGCGGCGCTCGCCGCCGTGGCCGCCCGCGCACGCACCATCCGCGCGCACCGGTTGCGCGCACGCCGGCATCCCCGCGCGGACCTCACGCTCGACGACGGAGTGGCTCTGGCGACCCGGGCGTGGGGGCCCCAGGACGGCGAACCGTGCGTCGTCCTGGTGCACGGCTTCGCGGAGCGTCTCGCGGAGTTCCACCACCAGATCCCGCCGCTCGCCGACATCACCAGAGTGGTGGCCTACGACCAGCGCGGGCACGGCGACAGCGGATGGGGTGGCCGCCGGTCCGCGAACCTGGACCGGCTGGCGCACGACCTCGAGCACGTGCTGGAGCGACGGACCTCCGGACCGCTCGTCCTGGTCGGCCACTCGATGGGCGGGATGGTGATCCTGGCACTGGCGCAACGCCGCCCCGACCTGGTCCGAGACCGGGTCACCGGCGTCGCGCTGCTCTCCACGTCAGCCGGCGGGCTGGCCGCGTCCACGATCCCGCCACCCGTCGCCCGCGCCCTCGTGCGGTCCGGCGCCGCGCGAGGTCTGCTCGTCCTGGACTGGCTCGTCGCACCGCTCATCGAGAGGGCTCGTCCACTGCAGCGGTCGAGCATCCGTGACCGCCTGCACCGGCGCATGTTCGGCGCCCGCCGGCCCGACCCGCAGGACACCCGGCTCGTCGACTCGACGCTGTCGAGCACCCGGCGGGCCGTCACGGCCTCCCTGCTGCCCTCGCTCGCCGAGCACTCGCGCCGTGAGGCGATCGGCCGACTCCGCGGTCGACCCGTCCTCGTGCTCACCGGCACGGACGACCGCACCATCCCGCCGACCCACAGCCGGACGATCGCCGAGGCGCTGCCGCAGGACGCTCGTCTCGTCGAGGTGGCGGGCGGGGGCCACATGACCCACCTGACCCATGCCGGGCAGGTCAACCGCGAGCTGATCGATCTGGTCCGGGATGCGACCGCTCGCCGGCACGCGACGCGTGGGGCCCTCGATGAGCGGGATCCGTAGGACGTCCGGCAGGGACCGGTCGGTGCTGGGCGGCTGCGCACACGACGAAGGCCCGGACCGTCGGGTCCGGGCCTTCGTCACTGTGTAGCGGGGGGACCTCCCGAGGCTGGGATCTCTCAGTCGACGGCGACACGTCTCCGCAGGTCACAAGGCCATGCCGGGGCACGTGCGGGGGCAGTGGGGTCGTCATACAAGGATCGAACCACGCTGCTCGGACAGCGATCGATCGCCGGAGGCGAGCCGTGAGGATCGAGCCCGACGACTCATCGACCCCCGTACCGCTTGATCGCACCCTGATGGGTGATGCCGAGTGCAGCACCGATCTCGGTCCATGTCACGCCGGCCGCACGGGCGGCTAACACCGCGTCCTTGACGTCCTGCTCGGCGACGCGCTTGGCGTGCACGGCCGACTCGATGTGAGTGACGGCCGACCGGTCGCGCATGATCGCTGTCGCCGGGTCGAGCCCTTCGAGCTGGGCGAGCAGTTCCGCGTCGTCGTCCGTTCCCGCGTGGCGTGACCCGGTGTTTGCGGCCGTACGCTGCCGTACGAGACGACCCGTGTCGGCCGACCTCGCGAGGGAGTTCTTGCCCACCGTCCGGGGGGCCTTCTTGATGCTGGACTTCGTGTTCTTCATGTCGGCGCCCTTCCTCTCGCTACGGCCAGAACTTCCGACGCGCGGGCATCGCGTGGATGGTTCGGGGATCGGCATCGTCCTGTACGACACCGACTTCGAGCATCGCCCCGTTGCGTGCCGGACCGATGACCATGAGCACCTCGCCAGCGTCGAACGTGCGGACAAAGTGGTCTATCGCGTGGAGGATGTCGGCATCGGTGACGCCATGCTTCCTGGCGCTCGCCGTGATCCTCACGAATGCAACCTTAGTTGCAAGGACGACGTCGCTGCAACCAAGGTTGCAGTGGGACACCCGCAGGAGGGGCACGTGATCTCGCTGTCAGATGCAGTCCTCCCACTGATCCGCACGCGCGCCGACGTCTCGCGCTGGTCGACCGCGAACGCGCACGGACGGCAGATGCACGAAGCCGTGGACATGCTCGAAGCAGCCCTTCCGAACACCGACCCCGCCGAGGCGTACGTGGTCACGCACAAGGCCCTCGCCAGTGCCGTCAAGGTCATCGCTCGCGCCGACGACTCCAGCGGTGTCATCGGCGACGCCTGCCGGCGCCTGCTCGATCTGCACCCGAAGGTGGCGGCGTCGGCGCGCACACCGGCAGCCAAGCTCGTCGACTGGATGATCGCGTTCCAGTTCGGCGGTGACGTCGACTACTTCGAGCTCGACCCGGTCGCCTACGCGCCCGCGCTCGGCGACATCGGGATGAGACTCTACCGCTCCCGTCTCGACGCGATCGCGGCCGGGCTCGACCCGCGGCCGTCGACTGACGCGCGCTGGACGTCGACCCACTCCCACGAGTGGTCCACCCTGGACTGGAACGCACAGCGGCTTGCGGTGCTCGATCACGACATCGACGCAATCATCCGCACTCACGGGCGTGACCGTCGGGTAGCCGTGTGGCTCCAGGACACCGCCGAAGCGTTCGAGGAGATCCGGGAGCTCGACCTGGCGATCGAGTGGGCACAGGAGGCGACGGAGTTCGATCGCGGCCACCAGTCGTTGAGGGCGGCCGACTACTGGTGCCGACTCCTCGACACCCACCGCCCCGCCGACGCACTTCAGGCACGACTCCTCGTGTTCCGGCGGTGGCCGTCGGCGACGACGGCCACGCGCCTGCGCGAGGCAGCCGGCAACAGCTGGCCGGAGTTCCACGACGAGGTCCTGGCGACACTCGCCACGAACCCGAGCGATGCGGTCCGCTTCACGCACCTCACGCTCAAGGACGTCGAAGGCGCGTGGCATCTTGCCCAGACACTCGTCCTGGAAAGCGATGACACGTGGGACGTGCTCATCAATGCCTACGAGCAGGTCGACCCCCTCGCCGTTCTCCCGATCCACCGGCGCCTCGTCGAGCACGAGCTCGTCGACGCAGATGCACAGCACTACCGGCGGGCAGCACTGCGGTTGGCCAGGATGCGCAGGCTCGCCGCCGGAACCGACGCGTCGGCCCAGATCGATGACCTCGTCGCCGCGCTCCGCGACGTCCACCGCCGACGTCCGCGCTTGCAGCAGGAATTCGACCGTGCCGGGCTCCCCTGACGCCGTGCGGCGGCCAGCGCTCCGGTGACGCCGGCCTCACCGCGGCTCGGGCACACACGGCCAAGTCGGGATGGTTGCGAGAACGACGAAGGCCCGGACCATCAGGTCCGGGCCTTCGTCACTGTGTAGCGGGGGCAGGATTTGAACCTGCGACCTCTGGGTTATGAGCCCAGCGAGCTACCGAGCTGCTCCACCCCGCGTCGGTGTCTCTAAGTTACCTCACCTGCAGGAGCGGTCCAAATCGACGGCGCCCCGGCCGGTGGTGGCGTCCGTCACCACCGGCCGGGATCGCGTCACTCGCCGAGCCGCGCCTCGGCGTCCACCGCGTTCTGGACGGCCAGGTCCAGCCGCTGCTGGGCCTCGCCGTAGGCACCGAAGTCGCCGATCGCGAGGGCCGCCTGGCTCTCCTGGATCGCCTGCTTGGCCTGCTGGAGCGCGCGGTCCAGGTCGGCTCGCGCCGTCGCATCCGTCCCGGTCCCCGTGCCCGGGTCGGTGGGCTGGTCCGTCGGCTGGTCCGTCGGCTGGTCCGTCGGCGGCGTACCGGCGTCCGGACTCGTGCCCGCGTCCCCCGCGTCCGCACCGGAGTCACCGCCGAACACCTGGTCCAGCGCACCGTCCAGCGTGTCGGCGAACCCGATGTCGTCACCGAACGCCACGAGCACGCGCTGCAGCAGCGGGAACGTGGTGCCGCTGCGCGCCTGGACGTACACGGGCTGCACGTAGAGCAGGCCACCACCCATGGGCAGGGTCAGCAGGTTGCCGCGGGCCACCTGCGAGTCACCACGGCCCAGGATGTTGAGCTCGTTGGAGACCGTCGGGTCGGCGACGAAGTTGTTGTTCACCTGCCCGGGCCCGGGGACCGTGGAGTTGCGGGGCAGCTCGAGCAGCCGCATCTTCCCGTAGTCCGCCGCCGGCTTCCCGTCCTCGCTGCCCGCCTCCGCGTCGACCGCCAGGTACCCGGTGAGCACGTTGCGGGCGTTGTTGCCCGTGGGGATGAACGACGACATGAGCGAGAAGCTGGCCGCGTCCTGGTCCGGCATCCGCAGCGTCAGGTAGTACGGCGGCTGCGGGACGGCGACGCTGCTGGTCGGGTCGTTCGGGTTGGCCCAGAAGTCGTTGCCGGAGAAGAACTGGCTGGCGTCGGTCACGTGGTACCGCGCCAGCAGGTTGCGCTGCACCTTGAACAGGTCCTCGGGGTAGCGCAGGTGGCTCATGAGCGCGCCGTCGATCGCGGACATCGGCTGCAGCGTGGACGGGAACGTCTTGTCCCACGCCTTGAGGATCGGGTCCTGCGCGTCCCACGCGTACAGGGTGACCGAGCCGTCGTACGCGTCGACCGTGGCCTTCACGGAGTTGCGGATGTAGCTCACGGTCTTCGGCTGCAGGGCCTGGACCGTCTCGGACGTCTCGGTCAGCGAGTCGGTCGTCGCGTCGTCGAGCGAGCGCGACGCCGCGTACGGGTACTGGTCCGTCGTCGTGTAGCCGTCGACGATCCACTTGACCCGCCCGTCGACGACCGCCGGGTACACGCGCCCGTCGAGCGTCAGGTACGGCGCCACCTTCTGCACGCGGTCCCGCGGGTCGCGGTCGTACAGGATCTGCGAGTCGCTGGTCACGCGGTCGGAGAACAGGATCTGCTCGGAACCGAACTTCAACGCGTAGAGCAGCTTGGTCAGCGGGTTGCCGATCGACGGGCCGGCGGAGACGTCCTGCGTCGGGAAGGCGGAGTTCACCGCGCCCTCGGTGTCGTCGGACGGGTAGTCCAGCTCCCACGGGCTGGCTCCCTCGGGCGCGCCGACGATGGAGTACGTGGGCGCCTTCGGGCTGAAGTAGATGCGCGGCTGGTACTCGCCCATCTGGCCCGTCGACGGGATGCCGCTCTCCCAGAAGTCGGGGGCTCCGCGGCCCGCCGTGGTGTTGCCGTAGGCGGCGACGACGCCGAACCCGTGCGTGTAGACCGTGGTGTCGTTGGTCCAGTTGCGCTGCTGGGCGTCGAGGCCCTCCAAGGACAGCTCACGCACGGCGATGACGGTGTCGCGGCTCTCGCCGTTGATGTCGTAGCGGTCCACGGACAACGAGTCGGGGAAGTCGTAGAACGCGCGGATCTGCTCGAGCTGCTTGAACGACGGGCTGACGATCTGCGGGTCGAGCAGGCGGATGGAGGCCGTGGTGTCGGCGTCCTCGCGCAGGGCTCCCGCCTCCGCGGTGACCGTCGCGTCGTACGGCGTCTTCTCGACGTCCCGGATGTCGTACGCGTCGAGCGTGGCGTTGATGTTGCGCTTGATGTACTCCGACTCGGCGTCCTGCTGGTTGGGCTGCACCTGGAACCGCTGGACGACCGCCGGGTAGATCCCGCCGACCGCGATGGCGGCGACGATCATCAGGCCCACCCCGATGGCCGGCAGCCGCCAGTTGCCCCGGATGGCGGTCAGGATGAACGTGACCGCGACGAAGATCGCGATGCCCGCCAGGATCGCCTTGGACGGGATGACGGCGTGCACGTCCGTGAACGAGGCGCCGACGAACTTCTGGCCCGACTTCATGAGGATCGAGTACCGGTCCAGCCAGTAGCTGGCGGCGATGAGGATCATCAGCACCGCGGCGACGATCGACAGCTGCACGCGGGCCGCCCGCGTGGTGCGCGGTCCCCCGCCGCGCTGCGCACCCACGCGCAGCCCGCCGTAGAGGTACTGCGTGGCGAGCGCGCCGATGCCGGTGAGCACCGTGACGGCCATGAGGAACGAGACGATGAACCGCAGGCCCGGCAGCGTGAACAGGTAGAAGCCCAGGTCGATGCCGTACTGCGGGTCCGTCTTGCCGACGGACCCGCCGTGCATCCACAGCTGGATGGTCTGCCACTGCTGGGACGCGGCGGCGCCCGCGAAGAGCCCGAGGACGGCCGGGCCGACGATCATGACCAGGCGGCGCAGGGGCTCGATGGCCTCGCGGTACTGGTCGAGGTTGGCCTGCTCCTGGGTGGACGGCGCGTAGACCGGCCGCGACCGGTACCCGAAGCTGAGGCTCCAGAACACCGCGCCGCCCATGACGAGGAACCCGAGCACGAACAGGATCGCGCGGGTGCCCCACTCGGTGGCGATGACGCCGCCGAAGCCGAGCTGGCGGTACCAGAGCACCTCGGTCCACACCTGGGCGAGGATCAGCACCGCGACGACGAGCACCCCGAGCACGACCAGCGTGGGGGCGAGTGCTCCGCGCCGGCGTCGGCGCGGCGGAGCGGGTCGGGGCGGCGGGCTTCCGTAGGTCACGGTGTGGCAGTCCTCGTCATCGGCAGCAGGGTGGGACGCGGACGGGTCACGACCCGCGCCCGGCGGCACGCACCAGGTGCGCACCGCTCGCACGCTGAACGTGCCGGTCGAGGCACAGGTTCCCACAGGAATGCGACCATGAACCTGTGAGTGAACCTGCGGCCGAGCCGACCCCCGCACTGACCGCCCTGGCCGACTCCGTCCGGGAGATCGAGCACCACGTCGCCGACGCCGGCTGGGACGCCCCCGTGCGGGTGTTCGCGCTGGTCCGCACCCAGGAGATGCTGCGCACCGAGCCCGGCCTGGCGTCCCAGCTGGACCCGGACGCGCTGGCGGCGGCACGGTCCCAGCCGTGGCACCTGACCTCGGTGGAGCAGGAGGAGCTGCCCGCCGCGCCGGACCTGGAGACGTTGCTCGCCGGTCTGTCCTGGCCGGCCACGGTCGACGGGATGGCGGTCACGGTCGAGCGCGTCGTGCTGCCGCCCGCGGCGGAGGAGGCGATGCCGCAGGACGCGGACGCGGCGCTCGAGTACCTGCTGGCGCACCCGCAGCGTCAGGACGTCCGCCTCGTCGTCGGCGCGCTGCGCGACGGCCCGTCCTGGTGCGCCGTGCGCACACGCGCGAACGACGCCCCCGACCAGGTCGGGCAGGGACCCGACCTGGTGCCCGGCCTCGTCGCCGCGGTGCGCAGCACGCTCGAGTGACGACGAGGGTCTAGCGGCAGGTCGGCAGGTCGTCCGCGGTGCCGGCGCCGATCGCCGTGATCGCCTCACGCGCCTGGTGCAGGGTCTCGATGCGGACCACGCGCAGCCCGGCGGGGACGTGGCCGACGACCTCGTCGCAGTTGGACGCCGGGGCCAGGAACCACGACGCCCCGTCGCGGGACGCGCCCTTGAGCTTCTGCCGGATCCCCCCGATCGGTCCGACGTCACCGGTCACGTCGATGGTCCCGGTGCCGGCGATGTCCTTGCCGTTCGCCTCGTCCTGCGGCGTGAGCTTGTCGACGATGCCCAGCGCGAACATGGTCCCCGCGCTCGGCCCGCCGATGTCGTCGATGCTGATCGTCACGTCCACGGGCATGTCGAACGACGGGTCGATGTAGACGCCGATCTGCGCGCCGCCGTCGTCCTTGCTGCCCGTGACGATCGGCACGTCGACCTCCTGCCCGTGCCGACGGACCGTGAGCGTCACGGTGTCACCGGGGTCCACGGCGTCGAGCTGGGCGATGAGGCCCTGGTAGTCGGGGATCGCGGTGCCGTCGAGCGCGACGATGACGTCACCCTCCTCGACCTTGCCGTCGGCGTCCGTCCCCTCCACCGCACCGGCCACCACCAGCGTGGCCGGCACCTCGTACCCGAGCTCGGTCAGCGCCGCCACGGCCGCGTTCTCCTGCGACGACACCATCTCAGCGGTGTTCGACTTGTCGATCTCGTCCTGCGTGCGGTCGGGCGGGTAGAGCAGCTCGACCGGCTGCACCACGGCGTACCGCGACAGCCAGCCCTGGAGCACGCCCACCGCGCTCGACGGGAAGCCGGGGCCGCCGGTGCCGGACACGGTGGTCAGGCGCAGCTCGCCGGTGGAGTCGAACGTCTCGGCACCGGACACCTGGATCAGCGGGGTGCCGTCGTGCTCGCCCAGCACGTCGCGCGTCGGCCCGGGGCTGCTGATGGCGTAGGGCACCGGCAGGATCACCAGCACCGCGAGCAGCAGCGCCGTGGACAGCATGCCGACGGAGAGGGTGATCGAGCGGGGGCTCACGCGCTCGGGCTCGAACGTGTCGGGCGCGGCGTCGGACGGGGTGGGGGGCTGGTCCAGCACGCCCACATCATCCCCCGTCGCACTCACGGTCGCCGACGCGCCCGCGCCTGACGCCACACGGCAGCCGTGCCGATGAGCGCGACGGCGGCACCGGCAGCCCCGAGCGCCGCGGCGTCGCGCGTACCGACCCGGCGCCCGGCGACCGCGAGCCGACCCTGGACGCCCTCGAGCAGGACGTCGAGGCACGCGGCGGTGGACCAGCGCGGCTCCCACCCGGCCGCCCGCAGCCGGTCGGCCGCGACGGTCCAGGGATAGACGACGAACGCGAGCTCCGAGGCCGGCGCCGGCAGCACACCCACCCGGTGCAGGCGCTCCGCGGTGCCGAACGCGGTCGCGGCCGCCAGCTCGACACGGCGCATCCCGGCCGCGGCCTCCACCTCCTCCGGAGCGAGCAGGTCCGGCGCGCCCACGGTCAGCACACCGGCCATCGCGTGCTCGACCGCGAACCGGGCGGCCCCCGCGAGGTCGTCGACGTGCAGCAGCTGCCACGGGCGCACGGCCCCGCGGACCGTGAGCAGCCGCGGAGCCTCGAAGTGCCGGGTCACGAACGTGTCGACGCCCGCGCCGACCACCGCCGCCGGCCGCAGCACCGTGACCAGCGGTGACCGGCGCCGCCGCGCGCGCTCCAGCACCGCCTCGACCGCGAGCAGGTCCCCGACCACACCGTCCCGCGCCGAGTCCTCCAGCGCGGGCAGGGGGTCGGCGTCGTGCACGACCGGGCGGTCGGGCCAGGCGCCGTGCACCACGGCGGAACCGACGACGACGACGTGCCGTGCACCGACCGCCCGGGCCGCGCCGAGCACCCGTTGGGTGTGTGCGACGACCGCCGCCTCGCGCTCGCGCCGGTTCTTCACGTCAGACGCGATCAGGTCCGCCGGCGCCGGCACGAGGACCACCACGTCGGCGCCCGCGAGCGAGTCCTGCGGCCGCTCGGCGGGCACCTCCTCGACGGAGCGCACGTGCCCCGACCAGGCTGCGGCGAGCGCCGACGCCAGCGGTCCGCGCCCCACCACCACGACGTCGTCGGCGGCCGCCGGCTCGGCCGCCGCACCGCCTCGTCGCACGCTCCGCCCTGAGCGAATCTGCTCCCGCACCATCCCTCGTTCCCGTGTCGCGCGGTTACCGTGGTCCGCAGCCGGCCCCATCGTCGCAGGAGGTCCCCGTGAGCCCCGACAACTCCGCCGTCCCCGGCGACGACGGCGGCGTGCCCGCCTGGGAGCAGGTCATGCGCGCGATGCTCGGCGACGGCGCCGACGAGGCCATCCGCGAGCTCCAGGCCCGCGGCTTCGACCCCGCAGCGATGGCCGGCGCCGCGGGCATGCCGACGGACCCCGCCGTCGTGCAGCAGATGTTCGCGCAGGTGCAGGCCCTGCTGGCGGCCTCGGGCGACGAGCCGGTCAACTGGCAGATGGCGCACGACCTGGCCCGCCAGCAGGCTGCGGCCGGCGGCGACCCGTCGCTCACCCCGGCGCAGACCCGGCAGGTGCGCGAGGCCCTGGGCGTCGCGGAGCTGTGGCTCGACGCCGCGACCGAGCTGCCGCCGTCCACCGGCAGCGCCCGGGCGTGGAGCCGGGCCGAGTGGGTCGAGGCCACGCTGCCCACGTGGCGCACGCTGACCGAGCCGGTGGCGTCCTCTCTGTCGGTCGCGCTGGTCGGTGCGCTCGGCGAGTCCCTGCCGCAGGACGCCGACGAGCTGGGCGGGCTGCCCGGCGGCATCGAGCCGGGCCAGCTGCTGCGCCAGCTCGGCTCGGCGGTCTTCGGCATGCAGGTCGGTCAGGCCGCGGGCACCCTCGCGCACGAGGCCTTCGGCACCACGGACATCGGTCTGCCCCTGCTGGACGCACCGGCGCCGGCGCTGGTCGCGGCCAACGTCGACGCCTTCGCGGAGGGCCTCGACGCACCCGCCGACGAGGTGCGCCTCTTCCTGGCCCTGCGGGAGGCGGCGGCCACCCGCCTGTTCACGCACGTGCCGTGGCTGCGCGCCCATCTCCTGTCGGCCGTCGAGGCCTACGCGCGTGGCATCGCCATCGACGCCGACCAGCTCGAGGAAGCGGTCCGGTCGATCGACGTCACCGACACCGCCGCCCTGCAGCAGGCCCTGTCCGGCGGCGTCTTCGCCCCGCACACCACGCCCGCGCAGAAGGCGGCGCTCGAGCGGCTGGAGACGGCGCTCGCGCTGGTCGAGGGGTGGGTCGACGAGGTCACCGCCACCGCAGCCCTCCCCCACCTGCCCCACACCATGGCGCTGCGCGAGATGATCCGGCGCCGTCGCGCCGCGGGCGGCCCCGCCGAGCAGACGTTCGCCAACCTGGTGGGCCTCGAGCTGCGCCCGCGCCGGCTGCGCGACGCCGCCGCGCTCTGGGCGCAGATCACCCGGGACAGCGGCCCGGCCGCGCGCGACGCCGTCTGGGACCACCCCGACCTGCTGCCCGGTACCGAGGACCTGGACGACCCGTCGGGTTACGCGGCACGGCGGGCCACGGCCGTGGACGACGCCGCCGAGGTGGACCGGGCACTGGCCGAGATCCTCGGCGAGGACCCCGACCCGGGCACACCGACCGCCTGAACGGGGTCGCGTCCCGGTCAGCGGGTGCGGCGCTCGGCCCGCTCGTCCAGGCCGAGGTCGAGCTGGCCGGCCGTCGGCTCGTACCGGGCGCCCGGGTGCCCGTGCGGCTGATCGCCCTCGTCGACCTCGAGCTCATCCGCCTCGAGCAGCCCGACGCCGTCCACACCGTCGTCGTCGACACCGTCGTCGTCCACGCCGACGCCGTCCACGCCGACACCGTCGTCATCGACGTCCGGCGACGGGGCGTCGTCGTCCGGCGGCACCTGCGCGCCGCGCTCCGCCGCGTAGGAGTACCCCTCGAGGAACCCGCGGGCGCGCGCCGTGCGCGGGTAGGCGTCCAGCTCCGCCCAGAAGTCGGGGCCGTGCCCCGCATGCAGCAGGTGCGCCAGCTCGTGCAGCAGCACGTAGTCGAGGACCCACCGCGGCATCCCCCGGACCCGGTCGGAGATCCGGATGGTGCCGTCCGAGGGTGTGCAGGAGCCCCAGCGCCGGCCCTGGTTGGTCGACCAGCGCACCGTCGTCGGCCGCGCCCGGCCGCCCAGGTAGCGGGCGGACAGGTCCGTGGCCCGGGACATGAGCTCGTCGTCCGAGGGCCGACGGCGACGCTCCTGCGCGGCCAGCCGGGTCAGCATGCGCCGGACCCACTCGTTCTCCTGCGCGCGCGTGAACCGCGCGGGGATCGCCACGATGGTGCGCTCACCCTCCCGCCAGGCGGTCACCGTGCGCACGCGCTTGCGTGAGCGACGGATCTCGACCTGCGACAGGTCCTGGGTGGGTTGCACAGGGGAACGCTAGCGCGCACCGCCTCGGGGCCGGCGTTCACCTGCCGGCACACGGCGCGTCCTGCACGATTCCGCGGGCTGTGGGCGCCTCGACCACTACCGTGGACGTCGCACGGGCGTTGACGCACCACGCCCGGGCCGCCGGCCGGCGGTTCCCCGGTCCGGTGCACGACACCGAGGGAGGGCCCCATGGCCGAGACGTATGCAGGCGAGTTCTACTGCGTGAAGTGCAAGGAGAAGCGCGAGGCCGAGGGCGACGTCGTCATCTCGGAGTCCGGTCGCAGGATGGCCAAGGCCACCTGCCCGGTGTGCGGCACGAAGCTCAACCGGATCCTCGGCAAGGCCTGAGCACCACACTTCGCGAAGGGCATCGTCCGCCAGGACGGTGCCCTTCGGCATGTCCGGAGCTCCGTCCTGGGCGCGGCCGGGCTGTGGACGACCGGGGCTGTGGATGACCGGCACGCCGTCGCGGACGCGGTGCCACAGTGGCCGCCGACGTCCGAAGGAGGATCCATGCGACTGCGCGCCGGGCTGCGGGTGCTGCGCCGCACCGCCACCGAGGTCCAGGTGGGGACGGACCCGCGCTGGGCGGTCCGGCTGCTCGACCTGTCCCCTGCCGAGGCTGACCTGCTGCAGTCCGTCGACCGGCGCACCGACCTCGCGGAGCTGGCAGCCCGCGGCACGCCCGACGTCGACCCGCAGCGGGCGCTCGGGCTCGTCGGCCTCCTGATCGACGCCGGGCTGACCGACGACCGCTCGCCCCGGTCGGTCCTGCGTGGACCCGCGGCCGTCGACGCCGACGTGTGCTCGCTGCTGCGGCCCGACGGTGACGGAGGCGGTGTCGTCCGCGGACCGGGGTGACCGGACGGTGGCGGTGCTCGGGCTCGGTCCGACCGGTCTGGGGCTCGCCGTGGGGCTCGCCGCGGCGGGCGTCGGGACCGTGCTCCTCGACGACGCCCGGCCGGTGCGCTCCGTCGACGTCGGCGTGTCCGGGTACCGGTGGGCGGACGTCGGGTCGGTGCGCGAGCAGGTGGGCGCGCGGATCCTGCGCGACGTGGCCCCGCACGTCGCGACGTCCGCGGAGCGCCGGGCGGACGTCGTGGTCCTCGTCGAGGACGGTGCGAGCGACCCCGTCCGCGCACCGGTGCTGCTGTCCCGCGGCACGCCTCACCTGTCGGTCGTCGTGCGCGAGGCGAGCACGGTCGTCGGCCCGTTCGTCGTCCCCGGCACCGGGCCGTGCCTGCGGTGCCTGGACCTGCACCGCGGCGACACCGACCCCGCCTGGCCGACGACGTCCGACCAGCTGCGGGACGGCGCCACGGCCGACGAGCCGGGGGTGGTGGCCACGGTCTGCGCCGGAGTGGGGACCGCGGCGGTGCTCGCGCACCTGGACGGGGCGAGCGGGTGGGCACCCGGTGTCACGCTCGAGGTCGCGTGGCCCGACGCGGTCCCCCGCCGACGCGTCTGGGCGGTGCACCCGGAGTGCGGGTGCACCGCCCTGCCGGCGTCGCTGGTGCGCGCGCCGGCCTGAGTCGCATCCTCAGGCGGCCGGGCTGGCCGTCTTGCGGGGGCGTCCACGACCGCGCTTGGTCGCCACGACCACGCCACCGACGAACACCTCGCCGCCCCAGACCCCCCACGGCTCGGCGCGGTCGATCGCCCCGGCGAGGCAGCCCTCGATCAGCGGGCACTCCCGGCACAGCGCCTTGGCCTGCTCGACCTCGGCGGTGCGCTCGGCGAACCACAGCTCGGGGTCGTTCGACCGGCACGGGATGAAGTCGGCGACGAGCTGGTCGAACGCCTGTCGGTCGTCGGTCGTCGCGGTGCTGTCGGTGAGTGGCCATGGACCGGATCCGCCCTGGTTCACCGTGTCGAGCAGCGTCGTGAGCCGCACGATGTCCTCCTGATGTCCTTGCTGGTGAGCGTGTTGCGTCGGTGCCGGACCGACTGCCAACCCGTCCCACCCGGTGCATCGGGGGAAACAGAAAGGCCGCGGGTCCGAGTTCGGACTCCGCGGCCTGGTGCCTCTGTCGAGGTCAGGTCATGGACGTCCGGAGGAGCGGGGTGCGGGGATCGGTCGCGAAGCGACGCTTCGTCCAGCCCGTGGGTGCGAGGGTGCCGCTGCCGATGGGCAGAGCGGTCCCCTGGAACCGGGACGTGGGTGCGGCGCAGTGCGCGAGGAACGCGGAAGCGTTCACCGTGGCGATCGTCATGATGTCCATCTCTGCACCCACCCCCTCTCCGGCTCGGACCCGGCGCCTTCCGGCGCGGTCCCTCAACAAGGACGTCGCCCACCCTAGGACCGGGTTCCGAGGGCGGACAACCGAATTACCGAAGATCTTCCGAAGAACTTCTGCGGGCACCCGGACGGCCCAACGGCCGGCTCAGCGGACGGCGGTCCTAGGCGCTGCTCCGAGGCCGGCGCGGACGGCCTCCAGGATGTCCTCGCCGACGTCCGCGAGCGTCATCGGGCCCACGCCGCGGACGGCACCGAGCTCGGGCAGCGTGCTCGGGCACCGCGTCGCGATGGCCCGGACGGCCGCACCGGTCAGGACCGACGCCGGTTGACGGCGCACGGCGGCAGCGTGGGCATCGCGCCACGCGGTGAGGGCGTCGGCGACGGCCTGCTGCCGGGCGTCGAGGTGGTGGTCCGGGACACCGGGGCGCCGGCGCTCGTCGGGCCACAGGTCCGTGAGGAACCGGGACACCGCGCGCGTGGCCCGCGCCCGTGGGTGGCGAGCGCGCGAGAACGACAGCTGCAGGTGCTCGCGGGCGCGCGTGATGCCGACGTAGAGCAGGCGCCGCTCCTCGGCGACGGCCGCGTCCGTCTGCGCCTGGACGGTGGGCAGCAACCCCTCGGAGAGCCCGACCAGGAACACGGCGTCCCACTCCAGCCCCTTGGCGGCGTGCAACGACGCGAGCGTCACCCCCTCCACGGTGGGGGCGTGCTGCGCGGCGGCGCGCTCGTCCAGCTCCGCCACGAGGTCCGAGACGGTGGGCGGTGCGCCCGTCGGCGGTGCGGCGGCGAGGGCGTCGGCGAGCGCGACCAGTGCCTGCAGCGCGTCCCAGCGCTCCCGTGTCGCGCCTCGGCCCTCCGGCGAGGAGTCCGTCCAGCCGGCGCTGCGCAGGATGTCCCGGACCGACTCCGGCATCGGCACGTCCGGGTCCGCCGCCCGGGCGCCGCCGCGCAGCAGGACCATCGCCTTGCGCACGTCCGCGCGGGCGAAGAACCGGGCGTTGCCCCGTACCTGGTAGGCGATGCCGCGGTCAGCCAGCGCGGCCTCGAACGCCTCCGACTGGACGTTGGTGCGGAACAGCACCGCGATCTCGGCCGGCGACACGCCCGCACGCACCAGGCCCGCGATCGCGGTCGCGACTCCGGCCGCCTCGGCCTCGTCGTCCGGGTAGGTCGCGTACGTGACGTCGGGGCCGTCCGGACGCTGGGCGCGCAGGTCGAGCGGCGCCGGTCCGCCGGCCCTGCGCGCGGCGTGCATCACGTGGTTGGCCAGGCCGACGACCTGCGGGGTCGAGCGGTAGTCGCGGACCAGCTCCACGGTCGTCGCGCGAGGGTAGGTGGCCGTGAACGCGGTGAGGTGGTGGGCGGAGGCGCCGGCGAACGAGTAGATGGTCTGGCTGGGGTCGCCGACGACGCACAGCTCCTGCCGGCCCCCGAGCCACTGGTCCAGCAGGTACTGCTGCAGCGGGCTCACGTCCTGGTACTCGTCGACCACGAAGTGCTGGTACTGCTCGCGGACCGACTCCGCGACGTCGCGCCGCTCGGCCAGCATCGCCGCGAGCAGGAGCAGCACGTCCTCGAAGTCGATGACGCCCTGCTGGTCCTTGACCGACTCGTACGCCGCCATGAGGCGCGAGACCGACTGCGGGTCGGTGCCGCCGGGACCGGGCCGGTCCGTCGCGGCGGCCGCCTTCGGGTAGTCGTCGGGCGTCACCAGGCTGACCTTGGCCCACTCGATCTCGGAGGCCAGGTCACGCACGCTCTCCCGGTCCGTCTCCAGCCCCACCAGCTGCGCGGCGTGCGCGACGAGCTTGACCTTCTGCTCGAGGATGCGCGGCGGTGGACCGCCCACCACCTTGGGCCAGAAGAACCCGAGCTGCCGCAGCGCCGCCGCGTGGAACGTGCGCGCCTGGACCCCGGACGCACCGAGCAGGCGCAGCCGCGTCCGCATCTCCCCGGCGGCGCGCGCCGTGAACGTCACCGCGAGCACGTTCGTCGGCCGGTACGCCCCCACGTGGATGCCGTACGCGATCCGGTGGGTGATGGCCCGCGTCTTGCCCGTCCCGGCGCCCGCGAGCACGCGCACCGGTCCCCGCAGGGTGGTGGCGACGGCGCGCTGCTCGGGGTCGAGGGCGTCGAGGAGGGCTTCGGCGGACATCGGGCACAGTCTCGCAGCCCGCGCCGACACGGTCGGTCCCCCTGTGCGGCTCGGGTACCGTCACCCGTCCGGGCGAGCCGGGAAGAGACCGCGTCGCTGCGGTGTTCCCCTCCCCGGGCGACGACCTCGCCCGACCACCGCACCCGACGACCACCGAGGACCGATGACCACGCAGACCCTGCCCGAGGCCGGCACCGTGACGATGTACTCCACGACCTGGTGCGGCTACTGCCGCCGGCTCAAGACACAGCTGGACTCCGCCGGGATCGCGTACACCGAGGTCGACATCGAGAACCACCCCGACGCCGCGTCGCTGGTGGAGTCCCTCAACGGGGGCAACCAGACGGTGCCGACCGTGGTGTTCCCCGACGGCACGGCGGCCACGAACCCGTCGCTGGCGCAGGTGCGCGACCGGCTCAGCTGAACGGTCGGTCCCCGCCCAGCGGCCCGCCGAACCACTCCTCGACGAGCGCCCGGGCGATCGACGCACGTCCCGGCGGGATGACCTCCTCGGCGCGGACGGCGTCGGCCAGCTCCGCGCGCGTGAACCAGCGCGCCTCGGTGAGCTCGACGCCGTCCACCTGGATGTCGGTCGACGTCGCGCGGGCCCGGAAGCCGATCATGAGCGACGCCGGGAACGGCCACGGCTGGCTGCCCCGGTAGGAGGTCTCGCCGACGACGACACCGGTCTCCTCGGCGACCTCACGCCGGACCGCGTGCTCGAGCGACTCGCCCGCCTCGACGAAGCCGGCGAGCGTCGACCACCGGCCCGGGGGCCAGTGCGCGGCGTGGCCCAGCAGGATCCGGTCGTCGTCGTCGACGACCGCCATGATCACCGCCGGGTCGGTGCGCGGGTAGTGCTCCGAGGCGTCCACCACGCACACACGGCTCCACCCGGACTGCGCCACGCGCGTCTCGGCGCCGCAGCGTGGGCAGCGCGGGTGGCGCGTGTGCCAGGCGTCGAGCGCCACGGCGGTCGTCGCGAGTCCCGCCTGGTCCGCCGACAGCTCGGCGCCGATGTCGCGCAGCGCGGCCCACGCCAGCCCGTCCGGCAGCGTGGAGCCTCGCCGTCGGCCGGTCCACGGCACCGGGGTGCACGAGGACGTCCGCCGCCTGCCCCACCCTGGGCGTCGGGCGAGCCGCCGGCAGGCGCCGGGCCAGGTAGATCTCGGACTGCCCTCCCCTGCCGAGCAGCAGCCAGCCGCCGTCGACGGACTCGAGCTCGGCCGCCTCGTCGGGCGTCAGGAACGCGAGCGCGCCGTCCTGCCCCGTGGCGACCGCGCCACCCCGGACCAGGAGCACCCGGGTCGCGTCGTCGGCCACCGCGGCAGGGACGACGCCGTCCTGGGTGCGCAGCAGTGCGGAACGGTCGACGCCGGCGCGGGACAGCGGAAGGTCATCGGGAACGATCACGCCGGTCACCGTACGCGTCGCGAGCCGGCCCCTCGACACGGGCCCACACCGGACCAATCGGACCAAGACACGCCGCGTGGCTCGACCAGGCGACCGCACAGGCCCGCCTATCCTGGGCGCGTGGTCCGATCCCCCCTCGCCCTGGCAGCGCTGGCGACCGTCGCCGTCCCGGGACTCGACGCCTTCGACGTCCGACGACCGGCGCAGCCCGGCTCCGACTTCGACACCGCTGTCGTCATCGACGCGCAGCGCAACCGGTGGGTGGTCCGCGCACCGCAGCACGCGGTCGCCGGAGCGGCGCTCGAGGCGGAGGTCGTGCTCCTGGCCGACCTGGCCGCCCAGGCCGAGCGCGGCGCCCTCCCCTTCGCCGTCCCCGCCCCCGTCGGCTTCGCGCACCTGCCCGAGGGTGGTCGCGCCGCGGTCCACGCCGAGATCCCCGGCGAGCCGCTGCGGCTCGACCGTCTGGCACCCGGGCCGGGCCTGGCCGCCGCGCTCGGCCGCGCGCTCGCCGCGGTGCACGAGCTGCCCACGTCGCTCGTCGAGAACGCGGGTCTGCCCGCCTACGACGCCGGCGCGTACCGGCAGCGCCGCCAGGCCGAGGTGGACGAGGCGGCCCGGACCGGCAAGGTGCCGCCCACGCTGCTGCGGCGGTGGGAGGAGCGGCTCGAGGACGTCGCCCTCTGGCGCTTCCGACCGACCGTGGTGCACGGCGACCTGACCAGCGACCGCGTCCTCGTCCGAGGCGAGACGGTGACCGGCATCCTGCACTGGGGGGACGCCTGCGTGGCCGACCCCGCCGACGACCTCGCGTGGCTCCTGGTCGCGGCGCACCCCGACGCGACCGACTCGATCATGGAGGCGTACCAGCTGCGGCGGACCGAGCTCACGGACCCGCACCTGGCGGACCGCGCGCTGCTCGCGGGCGAGCTCGCCCTGGCGCGGTGGCTGCTCTACGGCGTGCGCACCCAGGACGCCGAGATCATCGACGACGCGGTCGCGATGCTGGAGGAGCTCGACGCCCACACCCGCGAGGACCGCGACGCCGAGGCCGAGCCGCTGATGGCCTGACCGGCCGCTCGGTCACGCGCTCGTCACTGCTCCGCTGATCTGGCGCGGCCTCAGTCCAGGTCGAACAGCGTCGGTGCGCTGCTGGCGGCCGGTCGGCGTGCGGCCGCTCCCTTCGCGCCCTCCCAGTCGGCGTTCCGACGACCCGACGAGTTCGCGCGGGGACCGCCGCGGTTGGGGCGTGACCCCGCAGAACGCTGGGCCTCCTGCGGGAGCTCCGCCGCCGTGGCTCCCCGGAGCAGGGCGGTGATCTCCGCCTCGTCCAGGAGCCGCTCCGGGTAGACCGTCTGGCCTGCGCCGACGTAGCAGAAGGCCGCCCGGACGCGGTCCAGGGGGGTGCCGGTCCAGCGTGACCACGCGAGCCGGTAGACGGCCAGCTGCAGCTCGCGGGACGCCCGGGCGGCGTCGTCCTTCGGCGGTGCGCCGGTCTTCCAGTCGACGACGACCACGCCCAGGGGGTCCAGCCCGCCGTCGACCCCGCGCACGGTGTCCGGGAACACCGCGTCGATGCGCGAGCGCAGCACGTAGCCGTCGACCGACGTCTCGATGTCCACCTCGACCGCGACGGGTGAGCGGTCGGCCCACGGCGTGGCCAGGAACGCCTCGCGCAGCGCCTGCTCGTCGAGGTCGACGTCGAGCTCCGTCTCGTCGTCGGCACCCGGCAGCGCGTCGACGTCGACCAGCGCCGCACGGCCGTACCAGCCCTCCACCCAGGCGTGGAACCGGGTGCCGCGGCGGGCCTGCGGCGATGGTTCCGCGGGGACCGGCCGGCGCAGGTGCTGGGCGTACTCGACGGGGTCGCCCTGCAGCCGGACCAGGGCCGACGCCGACAGGTGCGCGGGCAGCTCCACGTCGGCCGACGGGGTCCGCGCCCGCTCCCGCTCGACCAGGAGCCGCTCGGCGAGCACCTCCCACGGGTGCTCGGACGGCGCGGTCGCCTGCTCGGCGACCTGCGCCATCGCGGCGCGGACGCGCGCGGCAGCGTCCTCGACGTGGCTCCGGCGGCCCGAGCCGCCGTCGCCGAACGGGTCCGCCGGCCACGTCGCACTCAGCACCAGCGACGCGCGCGGGTTGGCGGCCGCGTCGTCGGGCGGCGCGTCCCAGTCGTCGGTCTCGATCAGCCCCGCCTCGGCCAGCTCGGTCAGGAACGTCGAGAGCTTGCGCACGCGCGAGCCGTCGCCCCACCAGGCGGCGGTGAGGAGCAGGTCCGTGCGGGCGCGGGTCAGCGCGACGTAGGCCAGCCGGCGCTCCTCGGCGACCTCGTGGTCCCCCGCGTCGAGCACGAACCGCCGACGGCGCTCCTCGAGGTCCTTCGGGTCGGACGCGCCCGCGTAGTCGAGCACGGGCAGGTCGTGGCGGTCGCCGCGCAGCGGGTAGGGCAGCGAGCCGAGGCCGGTCAGCCAGGCGGAGTCCTTGGGTCCGTCCTTGCCCTGGGTCGCGGTGGCGGGCAGCCCGCCGTCGACCAGACCGGCGACCGCGACGACGTCCCACTCCAGACCCTTGGCCGCGTGCACCGTGATGAGCTGGACGGCGTCGGGGTCCGGCTCGGCGACCGGCATGTCCAGGCCGTTCTCCCGGGTCTCGGCGGCCTCGAGCCACGCGAGGAACCCACCGAGGCTCGGGTGGTCCGCCGAGCGGGCGAAGTCGACCGCCACGTCACGGAACGCGTCGAGCTGCGCGCGGGCCCGCCCCGGGGAGGTCCGCGCCCGCGCGGCGACCTCGATGTCCAGGCCCAGCATGCGCTCCGCCTCGCCCACCAGCTCCGGCACCGAGAGGTACGTGTGGGCGCGCAGGACCCGCAGCATCCCGGCGAGGTCGGCCAGCCGCGCCCGCCCGACCGCGCTCAGCGAGCGCCCGCTGCGGCTGGTCCACCCGTGCGCCGGCAGCTCCGTGATGGCGTCGAGCGCGTCCACGATGCTGCGCTCGTCGACCGCGTCGGCCTCGACGACGACGTCGACGGCGGGTCCGGCACCGGGGCTCGCCTCGTCGGGCGCGTCCTTCTCCCGCCCGCGCCGACCGCTCCCGTGCCGTGCGGCCAGCTCCCCCGACCATGCCGCGAGCGCGTGCAGGTCCGCGGCGCCGAGCCGGGTGCGGGCACCGGTGAGCAGGCGCATGAGCGCGTCGCCGCGCGACGGGTCGTGGGCCGCCTGCAGGAGCGCGACGAGGTCCACCACCTCCGGCGCGGACAGCAGGCCGCCCAGGCCGACCACCTCGACCGGCAGGCCCGCGTCCCGCAGCGCCCGGCGCAGCGGCTCGAACTGCGACCGCTTGCGGCACAGCACCGCGGCGGTGACCCGGTCACGTCCCGGTGCGGCCGGCTGCCACCGCTCCGCGACGAACCGGGCGACCGCCCGCGCCTCGTCCTCGAGCGTCTCCGCGACGTGCGCGTGCACGTGCCCCTCGCCCGCGCCCGGACGTGCCGAGAGCACCGGCACCGCGACGCGCGTGGTCGACGCACGCAGCGGACCGGCGACGTGGTTGGCCGCCGCCAGCACGAGCAGGTCGTTGCGCCACGACGTCGACAGCTGGTGGACGTCCGCGGGTGCCCGCGTGCCGTCGTCCAGCACCCGGGGGAACGACGTGGGAAAGCGCTCGAGGCCGCCCGCGCTGGCGCCCCGCCAGCCGTAGATCGACTGGTGCGGGTCCCCGACGGCCGTGACCGGGTGCCCACCACCGAACAGTGCGCCCAGCAGCGAGAGCTGCGCGTAGGACGTGTCCTGGTACTCGTCGAGGAGCACGACGCGGAACCGCTGCCGCTCGCCCGAGCCGACCTCCGGCACGTCCAGCGCCAGCCGGGCCGCCAGGGCGACCTGGTCGCCGAAGTCGATCGCGTCTGCGGCGCGCTTGCGGTCCCGGTACTCGGCGACCAGGTCGAGCACGCGTGCCCGCTCCCCGAGCGAGCGCAGCAGCTTCTTGACCTCCGCGTACGGCTCGCGGGGCGGGGTGCCCGCCGGCGTCTCGGCCAGCGCCTCGATGATGCCCTCGATACCCGCGCGTGCCTGTGCCGCGTCGAGCAGGTGCTCGTCGAGCGCACCGGACAGGGCCAGCACCGCCTCGATCACCGTGGACGTCGCCGCGTCGGTGTCCAGGTCCTCGCTCCAGGCCTCCACCACCTCGGACGCGAGCTGCCACTGGGCGGCCTCGCCGAGCAGCCGCGCCGACGGGTCGAGGCCGAGGCGCAGTGCGTGGTCCGCCACGAGCGAGGCGGCGTAGGAGTTGTAGGTGGAGATCGTCGGCCGCGCCAACCCGGCCAGCCCGTCGGTCCGGGCCGGGTCCACGGCGCCGCCCAGCACGACACCGTGCTCCGCGGCGGCCCGGAACAGCGTCCGCAGGCGCCGGCGCACGCGCTCCGCCAGCTCACCGGCGGCCTTGCGCGTGAACGTGAGACCGAGGACCTGGTCCGGCTCGACGATCCCGTTGGCCAGGAGCCACACCACGCGCGCGGCCATGGTCTCCGTCTTGCCCGACCCGGCGCCGGCCACCACCAGGGACGGACCGAGCGGTGCCTCGATCACGGCGCGCTGCTCGGCGGTGGGCGGCGGCTGGCCCACCAGAGCGGCGATCTGCGCGGCGGACAGCGTCATGCGACCACCTGCCCGCCCTCGCCGCGGACCGGGCACGAGCGCCGCACCGGGCACCGGTCGCACAGGTCGTTGGCGGTCGCCTCGAACGTCGAGGCGGCCATGCGGTCGGCCACCTGGTCCACCAGGGCACGCGCCCAGCTGGGCCCGTCGGTCTCGGGCCCGAGGGCCTCCTGGGTGCGGGTCACGGCGTTGGCCCCGGTGCCCAGGTAGACCAGCTGCGCGCCGCCGCTCGTGGTCCCGGCGGGCAGGCCCTCGAACGCACCGGCGTCCACGGCGAGCTGGTAGGCGCCCAGCTGCGGGTTCTCGGCAGCCTTGCTGACGCTCGGCGGGCTGGCGCCGGTCTTGAGGTCGACCACGCGCACCACCGGGGCGTCATCGTCACCGCCGACCCGCTCGATCCGGTCGGCCGAGCCGCGCAGCGACGCACGGTCCGTCTCGACCGCGAACGCCCCCTCCACCAGCAGCGGGTCACCCGCCGAGCGCAGGTACTGCGCCAGCCGGTGCACCATCGCGTCGGCCTTGCGGCGCGTGGCCAGGGCCGGCCACCCCGTGCCCAGGCCCAGCTCCCCCCACCGCCGGTCGAGCGCCGCGGTCAGCTCCGCCTCCGTGCCACGCGGGTGCTCCTGCGCGATCGCGTGCAGCAGGGTGCCCAGGCTCTGCCCGCCGCTGGCGGACGACGTGCCCCCGGCCGCCTCGAGCGCCCAGCGCAACGCGCACCGCTGCGCCGTCTCGACCTTCGACGGCGACACGGGCACTCGCTCGTGCTCGGTCCACAGGGGCGCGTCGCTGGACGGTTCCGCGAGCCCGTGCCACTGCTGCGGGTCGGCGCCCGGCACGCCCTGCGCCGCGAGCCGCGCGAGCGTCCGGGCGGCGGCCGGGTCCGGTTCGACGCCGTCCACCGCCGACTGCTCGAGGTGCGCCCGCAGCTGGGCCACCAGACCCCGCAGGTCGAGCGGTGCGGGCGCGCTCGTGCGCCGCGTCTCGCCCTCGTCGTCGGTGGGGTCCACCAGGTCGAGGAACGGGGACGGCTGGTGGTCGACGTCGTCCACCGCGGTGAGCAGCAGGGAGCGGCGGGCGCGGGAGCACGCGACCACGAAGGACCTGAGCTCGTCGGCCAGCACCGCCTCCCGCGCGGCGACGGCCGCGCCCGCGTCGTCCACGTCCCCGGGCAGCGCGCGGCCCGCGACGACGTCGACCAGCACCTGCGCGCCGAGCAGCGAGTCGCGCAGCCGCAGGTCCGGCCACGTGCCCTCCTGCACTCCGGCGACCACCACGACGTCCCACTCGCGCCCGGCCGCACCCGCCGGCGTGAGCACCTGGACCGAGGGTCGTCGGGCGCGGGCCGCGAGCGAGTCCGAGGGCAGGTCCTGCGCCTGGAGCCAGTCGACGAACGCACCCGGGCTCGACCGCGGCATGCGGTCGACGAACGTCTCGGCGGCCCGGAACAGGGCCAGCACCGCGTCGAGGTCCCGGTCGGCGCGTTCGCCCGCAGCACCTCCGGCGAGCGCCGAGCGGCGCCACGGCTCGGCCTGCTCCGCCGCGCGCCAGAGGGCCCACAGCACGGTCTGGGCGTCGGCGGTCGGTGAGAGGGCCGCACGCCGGCCCTCGGCCAGGACCCGGGCCAGCCGGGCAAGGGGTCGGGCCCCCGTCGGCAGCACCGGACCGTCGCCGTCCGACGGGTCGAGGGCCTCCACCAGCAGCACGTCGCTCGCCCGGCCCCCGCCGTCCGCGAGCTCCTGGGTCCGCAGCGCGCGGCGGACGCGCCGCAGGCCGACCGTGTCGAGGCCACCCAGCGGGGAGCACGCGAGCCGAGCAGCCGCCGTGGCGTCGAGCCGGACCGCGCCGACGCACACGCGCATCGCCTCCAGCAGCGGCCGGACCGCCGGCTCCTCGCGCAACGGCACGTCGCTGCCCAGCACGCTCACGGGAACCGAGGCCCCGGCCAGAGCGCGACGCAGGGCCGTGACCTGAGCCCCCGAACGCGCGACCACCGCCATCTCGCCCCACGGCACGCCGCGCTCGACGTGCGCGCTGCGCAGGGTGTGGGCGACGAACGCCGCCTCCTGCGCGGTGCTGGGCAGCACCGCGACGCGCACGCTCCCAGGCGCAGCGCCGGCCGCCCGGCTCGCCGCGCGCCGGTGCTGGACCGCACCGACGGACCCGACGCGCTCCGCCACACGCCGGACGGCTGCGCGCAGCGTCGCGTCGTGCCGCCAGACCGTCCGCAGCACCACCGTCCGCGCCCCGAGCTCCCCGGGACCACGGCCGTCGACGCCCGCGCGGCCCACGAGCGACGGCGTCGCACCCCGGAAGGTCTGCACGGCCGCGTCCGGGTCCGCCAGGAGCAGCAGGCGGGCGCCGTCGTCGGCGAGCACCCTCAGCAGGCGCGCGGTGGCCGACGTGCTCTCCTGGTGGTCGTCCACCACCACGAGCCGCCACCGCGGACGCTCGGCGCCCGGCACCTCGCGGTCCCAGGAGAGCAGTGCCTGCGCGGCCTCGTCGACGACCACCGCGGGGTCGAGGCGTGCACCGAGGTCGGGCGTCCCCGTGCGCAGCTGCACGACGTCGAGGTACTCCTCGTAGAGCCGCGCGGCTGCCGCCCACACCGGGCGGTCGTGCGCCTGCGCGAGCGCTGCCAGGTCCACCGGGGTGAGCCCGCGCTCGGCGGCGCGCATGAGGAGGTCGCGCAGCTCGTCGCGGAACGGCCGCAGGCCCAGCACGTCCGGCCGTACGGCTGCCGGCCACGCCAGGGGGACGCCCTCGCCGGCGGCGTGCCCGGCCAGCAGGTCACCGATCAGCAGGTCCTGCTCCGCGCCGGAGACCAGCGTCGGGGGCGGCTCGCCGAGGAGCGTCGCGCGGGCGCGCAGCACCGCGAAGGCCGCCGCGGGGACCGTCTGGACCAGCGGACGCCCCGACGTGCGCCGCAACCGCGCCGAGAGGCGGTCCCGCAGGTCCGCGGCGGCCCGCCGCCCGGAGGACAGGACCAGCACGTCCTCCGGCGACAGCCCGGCCTCGACCGCGGCGACGACCGCCTCGAGCGCGACCGTCGTCTTGCCGGTGCCGGGCGCGCCCAGCACGAGCAGCGACCGGTCCTGGGCGTGGACGGCCTCGCCCTGCTCGGCGTCCAGGACGACCGGCGCGCCGGGGCCGCTGGACGGGACGTCCGCGAACGCCGGACGCACGAGGCGCAGCGTGCTCGCGGTCGTCGTCACGCAGACGATCCCATCACGAGCCGCCGACACCGCGCGGACGCCGCCCCGAGGCTGCGCTCACGATCGCGCCGACCGTCAGGGGAACGGCCACGGGTTGGGCGTGCACGGCGCCGCCCGGTACGACTGCTGCTGCATGAGCGGCGCCGGCCGGCCCGGACCGGGGCACTGCTCGTGGCCGTGACCGAGCAGGTGCCCGACCTCGTGGTTGACCAGGTACTGCCGGTACATGACCTTGTCCGACGCGTACTCGTCGGTGGCCAGCACCCAGCGGCGCAGGTTGAGCACCGCGCGACCGCCGCGCCCGCACGAGACCTGGCCGACCGTGCGCAGGGGGGCGCACAGGTCGTCGACCGTCGTCGGGGACGCCAGGACCACGCGCAGCTCGGCGTCGCCGTCGGTCCGCGCGAACGACAGCGAGCCGTCGGCCCCCCACCCACGGGGGTCGTTCAGGGTGGACATGACCGTCGCGGCGAACGCGGGGCCGTCCACCGCCAGGCCGTCCTCCACCTCGACGCGCACCGTGCGGACGGCACCCGTGCCCGGGCCCGGGTCCGCCCCGGGGACCACCGTGAACGTGCCCGCGCCCGCCTCGGGGACGTCCGCGGCGAGCAGCCCGGACGCGACGTCGGCGGCGGTCAGACCGGGCGGCAGCGCCACGATGCTGGGCGGGGGCTCCTTGGGCAGCATCCCGGCCGGCGCCTCGACGGGTGCGGGGACCGGATCGCTGCGACGCTCGGCGGCCCGGCCCTGCGAACCCGTGCGGTCGATCGTCTGGTCCGCCGCGGTGCCGCGCTCGGGGGCCGACGACGACGGCGCCAGCACGTCCTGCACCATCGCGGTCGCCCGCGCGCCGTCGCCGAGCCACAGCGCGGTGCCCGTGCCGAGCGCGAGGCCCAGGCCCACCGCGACCGTCGCCGGCAGGGCGCGCCGGGTCCCGCCGAGCACGCGGCGAGCGGGGGCCGCCCGGCGCCGGGGAGCGCGCAGCGGTCCCCCGTCGCGGCTCGGCTCGCCCGGGATCGTCACACCAGCATCGTCGCATCCCGGACACATCCCGTCGCTACCATGCCGGGATGACGGACGAGACGGACGACTCGACCCCGAGGGCGCGCAGCCCGCGCATGGCGCGCGACGAGCGCCGGGCGCAGGTGCTGCGCATCGCCCAGGAGCTGTTCTCCTCCGAGGGCTTCCACCACGTCTCGATGGACGACATCGCGGAGCGCGCCGAGGTCAGCAAGCCCGTGCTGTACCGCCACTTCCCCTCCAAGCTGGACCTCTACCTCGCGGTGGTGGACCAGAACGGTGCGGACCTGCTCGTGGCCGTCGACTCCGCCGTCTCGGGCATCGAGCAGGGACCCGTCCGGCGGGGGGACGGGCGCGACGTCATCGCGGCGATCGTCAAGGCGTACATCATGTTCGTCGAGGGCGCAGGAGAGTCGTCCGCGCTCCTGTTCGAGTCGGACGTGACGCACGACGCCGACGTCCGCGCCCGCGTCGAGCACGCCAGCTCCGAGGCCGCCCGTCGCATCACCGTGGTCCTGTCCCAGGTCACGGCCCTGTCGCTGGACGACGCGGGCATGCTGGCCGTCGCCCTGATCTCCATGGCGCAGGGCGCGGCGACCCACCGGCTGCGCCAGCCCACCGACGTCGGACCCGAACGGACCGTCGAGCTGGTCTCCCAGCTGGCCTGGGGAGGGGTGTCCGCGCTGATCCGGCCCGACTTCGTCTACGAGGACGCCTAGGATCGGACGACGTGCCACGGCCCACCGACGCGGTGAGGCCGGGGACGACCCGAGAAACCACAGCGTGGAGTAAGGACGTGAAGGAGATGACGGTGGAGATCACCATCGGCGTGCAGAACCTGCCTCGGGAGATCAGCCTCGAGTCCGACCAGACGCCGGACGAGGTCGCCGCCGCCGTGGCCGCGGCCCTGGCAGGCCGCCCCGCCCTGGAGCTCGTCGACGCGCGCGGGCGTCGGGTCATCGTGCCGACGGCCGGCATCGGCTACGTCGAGATCGGCTCCGAGTCGAAGGGCCGCGTGGGCTTCGGCAACGTCTGAGCGAGCCGCGGGCCGTACCGACAGCCCCGTCCGGGACACGTCCTGGGCGGGGCTCTCGCGTGCGGTCAGGCGGTGAGCCCGAGCCGACCCATGCGGCGCGTGTGCTGGGCCGTGAGCTCACCGAACAGCTTGGTCGGGTTGGCGCCCGCAGCCACCTCGGACTCGGTCGCGGCGCCGGCCGAGCCGTGCGCGACCAGCCGGACCAGCGCCGGGCGCTGCACGAGCAGGCGCTGCACCACGCCGAGCGCCTCACCGACCAGCCGCCGGCCCCACAGGGCCAGCCGAGCGGTCAGGACGCCGTCCTCGGACCCGGCGGCGTCGAGCTCGGCGACCGCGAGCTCGGCGTGCGAGGCGTCGTCGAGGACCTCGAGCACCACGGTCCGCGATCCCTCGTCGAGCCCCTCGGCCGCGAGCCGGCAGAAGTCGTCGGCCACGCCGTACCCGACGTACGCCTTGAGCAGGCGCTCCCACCACGAGCTGGGCTGGGTGCGGGCGTCGAAGTCGTCGAGCACGTCGTGGTACTGCCGCAGCGCGGCCACGGGGTCGCCGCCGATCGCCTCGATGCGGGCCAGGACGCGGTCGCGCCGCTCGATCGCGGCCGAGGCGAACCGGCTGAGCTCCAGGCTCTGCTCGATGGTGGGGGCCAGCGCGGAGTCGGCGGCGAGCCGGGCGAACGCGACGTGCTCCAGCTGGGCGACCAGGCCCAGCAGCTCCACGGCGTCCGCGTGCTCGAGCGATCCGGCGGCCGGGACGTCGTCCGCGGAGGGAGCCGCACCGGTGCGTGCCTGCGTCGTCGTCATCCGAGGATCGTAGCGCCGGCGGGGCATCCACCCACGGGTGGGAGGCGTCAGATAGACTGTGCAGGTAATTCGGTTGCCCGGTCGTCTCGGTTCCCCGGTTTCGTTCGACGATCAGACCAATTCTCGCGCAGCCCCGGACCCGTCCGGAGGAGCTCGCGAGTCGACTTTCACGATCGGCTGCCGGCCAACCCGCGTGGTGATCTCCGCTGTCGCCCGGGACGTCCCGACACCCGTCGGCCCCGGCAGCGCGCGGCCCGCCACCCTTCGCAGTGAAGAGTCCTCGTGACCACCACAGACGAGTCGCCGGAGCAGGTCTCTGCCCTGGCCGAGCCCATGACCCGCCCCCTGAAGAACACCTGGTCCTCCGTGCAGGCCGTCGAGGCCTCGTTCGCGGACTTCGACGTCCGCCCGGAGATCGTCCAGGCGCTGTCCGACGCCGGGATCACCCACCCGTTCCCCATCCAGGCGATGACGCTGCCGGTCGCGCTGTCCGGCCACGACATCATCGGCCAGGCCAAGACCGGCACCGGCAAGACCCTGGGCTTCGGCGTGCCGCTGCTGCACCGCGTGGTCGCCCCCGGCGAGGACGGCTACGACGACCTGCCCGCCCCCGGCAAGCCGCAGGCGCTCGTCGTCGTGCCCACCCGCGAGCTCGCCGTCCAGGTGGCCGGCGACCTCGCCACCGCGAGCTCGCGCCGGTCCGTCCGGGTCCTGCAGGTCTACGGCGGCCGTGCGTACGAGCCGCAGATCGACGCGCTGAACAAGGGCGTCGACGTGGTCGTCGGCACCCCCGGGCGCATGATCGACCTGCTCAAGCAGCGCCACCTCGACCTCTCGCGCGTCAAGGCGGTCGTGCTCGACGAGGCCGACGAGATGCTCGACCTCGGCTTCCTGCCCGACGTCGAGACCCTGCTCGCCGCCACGCCGGCCAGCCGCCACACCATGCTGTTCTCGGCCACCATGCCGGGCGCGGTCGTCGCGATGGCCCGCCGCTACATGACCCAGCCGACGCACATCCGCGCCGCGGACCCGGACGACGACGGCCAGACCGTCAAGAACATCAAGCAGGTGGTCTACCGCGCGCACGCCCTGGACAAGGTGGAGATGCTCGCGCGCATCCTGCAGGCCAGGGACCGCGGCCTGACCATCGTGTTCGCCCGCACCAAGCGCACCGCCGCCAAGGTGGCCGACGACCTGGTCGAGCGCGGCTTCGCCGCCGGCGCGCTGCACGGTGACCTCGGTCAGGGCGCCCGCGAGCAGGCGCTGCGCGCGTTCCGGCACGGCAAGGTCGACGTGCTCGTCGCCACCGACGTCGCCGCGCGCGGCATCGACGTCGAGGCCGTCACGCACGTCATCAACTACCAGTGCCCCGAGGACGAGAAGACCTACCTGCACCGCACCGGCCGCACCGGCCGCGCGGGCGCCAAGGGCACCGCGGTCACGTTCGTCGACTGGGACGACATCCCGCGCTGGGGCCTGATCGACAAGGCCCTCGGCCTGGGCATCCCGGAGCCGGTCGAGTCGTACTCGAGCTCGCCGCACCTGTACGAGGACCTGGACATCCCCGTCGGCACCAAGGGCCGGCTGCCCAAGGCGCAGCAGACGCGCGAGGGTCTGGGTGCCGAGGTGCTCGAGGACCTCGGCGAGACCGGCAAGCGCGGCGGCGGGCGCCCCGCGGGCGGCTCGCACTCCGACGCGATCCGCGGTGGCTCCCGCGGCGGCGACTCGCGTCGCGGCTCCGCCCAGCGACCCTCGAGCTCCTCCGGCCCGCAGACCGACCGCCCGGCCGACGAGTCGGGCGAGGCGCGCGAGGGCGGCCGTCGTCGTCGCGGGGGCCGCGGGCGCGGTCACGGCGAGAGCGGCGCCGAGGCCGGCACCGGTGCCGAGAACGGCACGCCGACCCCGTCCGCCGAGCCGGGCGCCGAGGGCGCGTCGACCAGCACGCGTCGCAGCCGCAACCGTCGTCGCACCCGCAGCGGCCGGCCGGCCGAGGGTGGCGGCGCGTCGCAGGCGACGGCCACCGAGGGCTGAGTCCTTCTCCTCACCGACGACGGGTGCGTGCTCCGCGGAGCGCGCACCCGTCCGTCGTCGGTCAGGCCGCCTGCACGAACGCGGTCACCGCGTCGGCGACCAGCTGCACCGCGATGGCGGCCAGCAGCAGACCGGCGATCCGGGTGACCAGGATGGTGCCGGAGTCGCCGAGCACGCGGTGGATGACGTTGGCGAACCGCATCGCGAGGTAGAGGGCGACGTGCACGGCGACGACGCCGAGCGCGATGGCCACCCAGTCGGCCACGGTCTTGTCGGACTGCTGGACGAACACCATGGTCGCGACGATGGCGCCGGGGCCGGCCAGCAGCGGCGTGCCCAGGGGCACCAGCGCGACGTTGACCTTGCCGTTCCCCGACGGCTGCGGCTCCTCCATCTTCCCCGTCAGCAGCTCCATGGCGATGAGCAGCAGGAGCAGCCCGCCGGAGGCCTGCAGCGCAGGCAGGGTGATGTGCATGTAGTTCAGCAGCGACTGCCCGAACAGGGCGAACGCCACGATCACGCCGAGCGCGACGAGCACGGCCTGGCGCGCCGCGCGGTTGCGCTGCTGCCGCGTCATCGCGCCGGTGAGCCCCAGGAAGATGGGCACCACGCCGGGCGGGTCCATGATCACGAACAGCGTGATGAACACGGACGCGAACAGGTACGCGTCGAACACGCCGCTCATGACCGCACCACGTCCGACACTCCCTGCTCCTCGATCGCCGCCAGCACGTCAGGGGCGGTCAGGTTCTCGCCCAGCCGGTTGGCCTTGCCGGCACCGTGATAGTCGCTGGAGCCGGTGACGAGCAGCCCCAGCCGGCCGGCGATGGCGGTGAGCCGGGCGCGCTGCTGCGGCGAGTGGTCGCGGTGGTCCACCTCGATGCCGCCCAGCCCCGCGGCGGCGAGGCGGTCGAACACGCGGTCCGGCACGATCCGCCCGCGTGCGTCGGCCCCGGGATGGGCGAACACGGGGACCCCGCCGGCGGCGCGGATGGCGCGGACCGCGTCGGGTCCGTCGGGCGCGTAGTGCGGCACGTGGTAGGGCCCGTCGGAGGCCAGCAGGCGGGCGAACGCGGCGTCACGGTCGGGCACGATCCCGAGGGCGACCAGCGCGTCCGCGATGTGCGGGCGGCCCACGACGACCGCGTCGCGCGAGTGCGCCAGCACGTCGTCCCACGTGATCGGGTAGTCGGCGGCGAGCAGGTCCACGATCTGCCGGGCGCGGTTCAGCCGGGCGTCGCGCGTCCGGTCCAGCTCGGCGACGAGCGCGGGGTGCGCGGGGTCCTGCAGGTACGACAGGAGGTGGATGCTGATGCCGCTCGCGCGCGCCGAGACCTCCGTCCCGCGGACCAGGGCGACGCCGTGCTCGCGGGCCGCGCGGGCCGCCTCGTCCCAGCCCGCGGTGGTGTCGTGATCGGTCAGCGCCACCACGTCGAGCCCGGCCACGGCTGCCGCGGCCACCACCTGCGCCGGCGACTGCGTCCCGTCCGACGCCGTGGAGTGGGTGTGGAGGTCGATGCGCACGCGCTCACGCTAGTGGCGCCGCGACACCGTCCCCGCACGGGCGTGGTGTCAGGATGGTCACCATGACCGCGGAGCAGACCCCCGAGACCACGACCGACCAGCCGCTCGCCGACCGGGGCAGCAACCGGTCCCAGCGACCGGGGTCGGCCGAGTTCGTCCGGTTCATCACCTCGGGCTGGGGCGAGCGTCCGTCGTCGACCCTCGCGCGGGGCGCGGCGGCCGACCACACGGCCGGGCGGCGGTCGGCGCTGTCGGCACAGTTCCCCGGCGAGCGCCTCGTCGTCCCCGCCGGGTCGCACAAGGTCCGCTCCAACGACACCGACTACCGGTTCCGGCCGCACTCCGCGTTCGCGCACCTGACCGGGCTCGGCTCGGAGCAGGAGCCCGACGCGGTGCTGGTCCTGCACCCGGTCGAGGACGGTGCGGGCGACGACGGCAGCGGCCACGAGGCGGTCCTCTACATCCGACCCCTGGCCGGGCGGGACACCGAGGAGTTCTTCTCCGACTCCCGCTCCGGCGAGTTCTGGGTGGGTGCCCGTCCGACGCTCGAGGACATCGAGACGCTCACCGGGATCCGGACGGCTCACCTGGACGACCTGCCCGACGCCCTGGCCAAGGACGTCGGCGCGGACGGCGTGCAGGTGCGGGTCGTGCCGGAGGCTGACGAGGCGATCGAGGAGCTGGTCGACCAGATCCGGGCCGACGAGGCCGCCGGCCGCCGCGACGAGAGGCTGGCCGAGGCGCTGTCCGAGCTCCGGCTGGTCAAGGACGCCCACGAGATCGAGCAGATGCGCCTCGCCGTCGACACGACGATCGAGGGGTTCGAGAAGATCGTCCGCGCCCTGCCCGCCGCGGTCGCGCACCGGCGCGGCGAGCGGGTGATCGAGGGGACCTTCGTCGGCCATGCCCGCCAGGAGGGGAACGCGGTCGGCTACGAGACGATCGCCGCGGCGGGCGAGCACGCGACGACCCTGCACTGGACCGACAACGACGGCCAGGTCACGGCCGGGGACCTGGTCCTGGTCGACGCCGGGGTCGAGGTCGACTCCCTCTACACCGCCGACGTGACGCGCACCCTGCCCGTGGACGGCACGTTCACCGAGGTGCAGCGCCGCGTCTACCAGGCGGTGCTCGACGCGGCCGACGCCGGGTTCGCCGCCGCGGTGCCGGGCGCCCGGTTCCGCGACGTGCACGACGCGGCGATGGCGGTCATCGCCGAGCGACTCGAGGAGTGGGGTCTGCTGCCCGTCAGCGCGCAGGAGGCGCTGCTGCCGGAGAACCAGCACCACCGTCGCTGGATGGTGCACGGCACCAGCCACCACCTCGGCCTGGACGTGCACGACTGCGCGGTCGCCCGCGCGGAGCTCTACCTGGACGGCGTCCTGGAGCCGGGGATGGTCTTCACCATCGAGCCGGGCCTGTACTTCAAGTCGGACGACCTGCTGGTCCCGCAGGAGTACCGCGGGATCGGCGTCCGGATCGAGGACGACGTCCTGGTCACGGCCGACGGCAACGAGAACCTGTCCGCGGCGCTGCCCCGCGAGCCCGACGCGATCGAGGCGTGGATGGCGGGGCTGCTCGCCGACTGAGTGTCGATCCTGCGGTCCTGCCGCGTCACCCCTGTGCACCCACCACGCACAGGAGGCAGACATGGACGGACCCCAGCTCGCACTGCTGTTCTCGAGGGCCGCGACGATCCGCGAGGCGCGCAGCGGCTACCCCGACGCGGACGTCGTGCCGGACCTGACCCGACGGGAGCGGCGAGAGGCGCGGATCAGCGCCCGGTCGGCGGCTCGGACTGCCCGGGCCGGTCGGCGGGCGGTGCGCTCGGCGGAGCGGGTGGTGCGGCGGGCCCGGTCGGCGAGCCCCACGGCTGCGCCCCCGCGGCCGGCGGCGGTGCAGCCGACGGATCCGGCTGCTTGTGGTGGTGACGGGCGAGGCCGGGCGAGCGGGCCACCCGGACTGGACGCCGCCGATCTCGCGCAGCAGCTCGCGCGCCTTGTGCGCCTGCTCGGCGCGGCACAGCACCGCGTACGACGACGCGACGATCTGGCTGGTGGACGTGAAGTCGCGCCGGCCCCGCGTGAACGAGTACGTGATCACCGAGAACAGCAGGCCGAACGCACCACCGATGAAGATCGCCGCGACCAGGGGGCTCTGGGCGCCGGGCGTGGTGAACAGGCTGAGCAGCAGGCCGACGAACAGGCCGAACCACGCCCCCGAGAGGAACCCGCCCAGGGCCACGCGCGGGTAGGACAGGCGCCCGGTGACGCGCTCCACCATCTTCAGGTCGGTGCCGACGATGGTGACCAGCTGCACCGCGAACGCCTTGTCGGCCAGGTGGTCGACGGCCTTCTGCGCCTCCAGGTAGGTGGCGTACGCCGCGACCGTCTCGCCCTGCGGGGGCGTCGGGGTGCGCGGGTTGCGGGCGTTACCGGAGAACGACATGCGGCGATCCTCTCCCAGCCGCCGACCGATCGCCAGGGCCGACCGTCTAGGCTGACCGGCGTGAGCAGCGTCGGGACCCGGGTGTTCGTCGCGCGCCTTGCCGGGACCAACGTGTTCGACCCCCTCGGAGACCAGGTGGGCCGGGTGCGCGACGTCGTCGTGCTGGTGCGCCCCAAGGGCGCGCCCCGGGCCGTCGGGCTCGTGGTCGAGGTGGCCGCGCGACGCCGCGTGTTCCTCCCGCTGACCCGCGTGACCGCGGTGGACTCCGGACAGGTCATCTCGACCGGCCTGGTGAACATGCGGCGCTTCGAGCAGCGCGCGTTCGAGACGCTCGTCGTCGGCGAGCTCCTGGACCGGACCGTGGAGTTCCTGGACGGCACCGGACCGGCGACCATCGAGGACGTCGCCATCGAGCTGCAGCGCAACGGCGACTGGGTGATCTCCAAGCTGTTCGTGCGCCGGCAGACGCCGGGGCGGTCGAGCATCCTGCGCCGACGCGGGGAGACCCTGCTGGTCGCGGTCGACGAGGTCACCGGCCTCGGCCAGGCCAGCGCCGCGCAGGGTGCCGAGCTGCTGCTCGCCCAGTACGAGGACCTCAAGCCCGCCGACCTGGCCGACGTCCTGCACGACCTCGGGCTGACGCGACGGCTCGAGGTGGCCAGCGCGCTGGACAACGAGCGCCTGGCCGACGTGCTCGAGGAGCTGCCCGAGGACGACCAGGTGGGCATCCTGCAGGGCCTGGCCATGACCCGTGCGGCCGACGTGCTCGAGGCCATGCAGCCGGACGACGCCGCCGACCTGCTCGGTGAGCTGCCGCACGACCAGGCCGCCGAGCTGCTCGAGCTCATGGAGCCCGAGGAGGCCAAGGACGTCCGGCGCCTGCTCGCGTACGCGGACAACACCGCCGGTGGCCTGATGACCACCGAGCCGGTGATCCTGGGCCCGGAGACGCCGATCGCCGCCGCCCTGGCGCACGTGCGCCGCCAGGACCTCACCCCGGCGCTGGCGTCGATGGTGTTCGTCGCGCGCCCGCCCCTGGAGACGCCGACCGGCCGGTTCATCGGCGTGGTGCACCTGCAGCGCCTGCTGCGCGAGCCGCCGCACGAGGCCATCGGGTCGATCGTGGACACCGACATCGAGTCGATCGCCGTCGACGCCCCCCTGCTGTCCGTCACGCGCAACCTCGCCACGTACAACCTGCTCGCCCTGCCCGTCGTCGACGCCGAGAAGCGCCTGCTCGGCGTGGTCTCCGTCGACGACGTCCTGGACCACCTGCTGCCCGACGACTGGCGCGAGACCGACGACGAGGGCAACTTCTCCGACGTCGACGCGCTCGGCGGCCGCCGCCCGGGGGTGACCCGTGGCTGACCGCCTGGACACCCCCCTGGAGACGCGGCGCCGGTTCATCCGTCGGCCGCAGCTCGACGAGGACGCGTCGGGGAAGATCTCGGAGAGCATCGCGCGGTTCCTCGGGACGCCGCGTTTCATCATCTACCTGACGATCTTCTGCGTGGCCTGGATCGCCTGGAACGTCTGGGCGCCACCGGAGCTGCGGTTCGACGCCGCATACCGCGGGTTCACCGCCCTCACGCTCATGCTCTCCCTGCAGGCCTCGTACGCCGCGCCGCTGATCCTGCTCGCGCAGAACCGGCAGACCGACCGCGACCGCGTCCAGGCCGAGCAGGACCGGCAGCGCGCCGAGCGGAACCTGGCGGACACCGAGTTCCTCGCCCGGGAGATGGCCGCGCTGCGCATCGCGCTGTCCGAGGTGGCCACCCGCGACTTCGTCCGCTCCGAGCTGCGCAACATGCTCGAGGACCTCGCGGCGGACCGCGACGGCGAGCCCGACCTCGAAGGACGCAGGTCCCCCAGGCCGTAACGCGTGCGACGCCTACGATGGGCCGTATGCCGGAGCTCACCGACCCGCTGTCCGACGCCGTCCGCGAGGCGCTCTCGCACGTGCTCGACCCCGAGATCAAGCGGCCGATCACCGACCTGGGCATGGTCCGCTCCGTCGAGGTCGTCGGCTCCCACGCCACCGTCGGCATCGACCTGACCACCCCCGGGTGCCCGCTCAAGGACACGCTCACCCGCGACGTCAGCGCCGCGGCGGTGACCGTCGACGGGATCGAGGCCGCGTCCGTGGCGTTCGGCGTCATGTCCGCTGACCAGCGCTCGGCCCTGCGCACCATGCTGCGCGGCACCGACGCCGAGCCGGTCATCCCGTTCGCGCAGCCCGGCTCGCTGACCAAGGTGTTCGCCGTCGCGTCGGGCAAGGGCGGCGTCGGCAAGTCGTCGGTGACCGCCAACCTGGCGGTCGCGATGGCCCGCGACGGGCTGAAGGTCGGGGTGGTCGACGCCGACATCTACGGCTTCTCCATCCCCCGCATGCTCGGCGTCACGCGCCAGCCGACGCGGGTCGACGACATGCTGCTGCCGCCCGAGGCGTTCGGGGTGCTCGTCGTCTCCATCGGGATGTTCGTGCCGCCCGGGCAGCCGGTGGTCTGGCGGGGGCCCATGCTGCACCGCGCGCTGCAGCAGTTCCTCGCCGACGTCTTCTGGGGCGACCTCGACGTGCTCCTGCTCGACCTGCCGCCCGGCACCGGCGACATCGCGATCTCCGTGGGGCAGCTGCTGCCGAGCTCGGAGATCGTCGTCGTCACGACGCCGCAGGTCGCCGCCGCGGAGGTCGCCGAGCGCGCCGGGTCGGTCGCCGTGCAGACGCGCCAGCACGTGGTCGGCGTGGTCGAGAACATGTCCTGGCTCGAGCAGCCCGACGGCTCGCGGCTGGAGCTCTTCGGGTCCGGCGGTGGCCAGGCCGTCGCGACGAACCTGTCCCGGCTGACCGGCGGCGACGTGCCGCTGCTCGGTCAGGTGCCGCTCGACGTGCGGCTGCGCGAGGCCGGGGACGCCGGCACACCCGTGGTGCTCAGCGACCCGGACTCCCCCGCCGCGCAGTCGCTGACCGGCGTCGCCCGCTCGCTGGCCGCCCGCCGCCGGGGCCTGGCGGGCCGCTCCCTGGGCCTGACCCCCGCCACCCGCTGACCCGCGCCCCCCACCGGGCCGCCCGCCGCGCGCTGGAACCCGCCGCACCTGGTGCCCGCGGGACGGGCGAGGCGACTCCGGCGCCCCAGGAGCACCACCTGTCACAAGTGCCGCGGGTTCCGACGACAGCCCGGCGACGGACCGTCTCCGGTTCACCGGCACCGGCGTGTTGAGAATTGTTTGATCCGGTGCGAGCATGTTCGAGTGCTCGCGTCGCAGCGTCAGGAGCGGATCCTGGCTGCCGTGCGCGCCGACGGGGCTGCGCGGGTCGCCGACCTCGTCGAGAGCCTCGACGTGTCGGACATGACCGTGCGCCGCGACATCGCCGAGCTGGCCCGCGCAGGGCTGGTCCGCCGCGTGCACGGCGGTGCGGTCTCCCCCGACGCCCCCGGCCGCCCCACCGACGAGCCGGGGTTCGAGGCCAAGCGCTCCTGGGCCGGCCCCGAGAAGGCGGCGATCGCCCGCGGCGCCCTGACGACGATCGAGCCCGGGCAGGCCGTCGCCCTGTCCGCCGGCACCACGACGTACCTGCTCGCGGAGCTGCTCGCGCACGCCGGCGTCGCCGATCTGACGGTCGTGACCAACGGGCTGCGCATCGCCGACGTCCTGCACGGTGCGCCCGGCGTCGAGGTGATCCTCACCGGCGGGGTCCGCACGCCGTCGGACGCGCTCGTCGGCCCGGTGGCAGACGCCACGCTGGCGAGCCTGCGCGTCGACCGGACGTTCCTCGGCGTGCACGGCCTCGACGCCGCCGGCCTGACCACCCCCAACCTCGCGGAGGCCGCCACGGACCGCGCCCTCATGGCGTGCGCGGCCGCGACCACCGTGCTGGCCGACCACACCAAGTGGGGCGTCGTCGGCCTCGCCCGCATCGCCCCGCTCGACGACGTCGACACCCTCCTCACCGACGACGCACTCCCCCTCGACGCCCGACGCCACCTGACCGGAGCGGCCCTCCGCCTGGTCACCACCCCTGGAGCCACCCCGTGACCGACGTGCGCATCACCCCGACGACCCTGGCGGACGGCCGGGAGCTGATCTACTTCGACGACTCCGAGCCGTACGTCTCCGGTGGTGCGACGCGCCGGCTGGACGACCCCCGACCGCTGCCCGACCGGTTCGCGCCCGTGCCGGGCCCCGACGGGACGCCGCAGCCGGTGACCGGCCCCGAGCTGCGCCGCGACCCGCTCACCGGCGAGTGGATCCCGATGGCCGCGCACCGGATGAACCGCACGTTCCTGCCGCCGGCCGACGCGAACCCGCTGGCCCCCGCCAAGCCGGGCGCCACGTACCAGGACGGCGAGATCCCCGCCGAGGACTACGACGTCGTGGTGTTCGAGAACCGCTTCCCGTCCCTGCTCGCGGTCCCGGGCGTCCCGGACGCGCCCGTGCAGCGCGACGGCGAGCCGCTGTGGACCGTGCGCCCCGCCGCAGGCCGGTGCGAGGTCATCTGCTTCTCGGCCGACTCGACCGCCTCGCTGAGCACGGTCGGCCCCCGCCGGATGCGCACCATCGTCGAGGCGTGGGCGCAGCGGACCGAGGCCCTGAACGCGCTGCCGGGCATCGAGCAGGTGTTCGTGTTCGAGAACCGCGGCAAGGAGATCGGCGTCACCCTGCACCACCCGCACGGCCAGATCTACGCGTTCCCGTACCTCACCCCGAAGACCACGGCGATGCTCGCGCAGGCCCGCGCGCACCGCGAGGCGACCGGGCGGCTGCTGGGCCGCGACGTGCTCGACGCCGAGCTGGCGCACGGCGAGCGGGTCGTGCTGGAGTCGGAGCACTGGGTGGCGTACGTCCCGTTCGCGGCGCGCTGGCCCGTCGAGGTGCACCTGGCGCCGCGGCGCGACGTGCCGGACCTGCCGGCGCTCACCGACGCCGAGCGGGCGGACCTGGCCTCCACCTACCTGACGCTGCTGCAGCGCCTCGACCGGTTCTTCGTCGGCCCCGACGGCGAGGCCATCCCGCTGCCCTACATCTCCGGCTGGCACCAGGCGCCGGTGCGCGAGGGGCGCGACGACTCCCGCCTGCACCTGCAGCTGTTCTCCGTCCTGCGCGCCCCCGGCAAGCTGAAGTACCTGGCCGGCGTGGAGTCCGGCATGGGCGCCTGGATCAGCGACACCACCCCCGAGCGCATCGCGACCCGTCTGCAGGAGCTGGCATGACCCCCGAGTGGCTCGAGGCCTGGACCCCGACCGAGGGCGCCGAGCGCGTCCGCACCCTGTTCGCCGACCGGTTCGGGGTCGACCCCGACGGCACCTGGTCGGCCCCCGGGCGGGTGAACCTCATCGGCGAGCACACCGACTACAACGGCGGTCTCTGCCTGCCCATCGCGCTCCCCCACCGCACCTACGCGGCGCTGCGGCGTCGCGACGACGACCTGGTCCGGCTGGTCTCCGCGCAGGAGCCGGACGGGATGCGGACCATCGACCTGGCGGAGGTGGCGCCCGGCACGGTCGACGGCTGGGCCGGCTACGTCGTGGGCGTCGCGTGGGCGCTGCGGCAGGCCGGGTACGCCGTCCGCGGGTTCGACGTCGCGATCGACTCCTGCGTGCCGTACGGCGCGGGGCTGTCGTCGTCGGCCGCGCTCGAGGCGTCGGTGGCCGTCGCGCTCGACGCGGTGCTCGACCTGGGGCTCGCAGGGTCCGACGACGGGCGCGCCACCCTGGCGGCCCTGTGCGTGCGCGCCGAGAACGAGATCGCCGGAGCGCCCACGGGCGGCATGGACCAGGCCGCGGCCCTGCGCGCGCAGGAGGGCGACGCCCTGCTCCTGGACTGCCTCGACGGCTCCGTCCGGCAGGTCCCGTTCGACCTGACGGCCCACGACCTGGCGCTGCTCGTGGTGGACACCCGGGCCGAGCACGCCCTGGTCGACGGCCAGTACGCCGCCCGGCGCGCCACGTGCGAGGCCGCGGCTGCCCGGCTGGGCGTGTCGACGCTGCGCGAGGTCTCCGACGACCCGCGCGGCCTCGAGTGGGCGCTGGACAAGCTGGACGACGACGTCGAGGTGCGGCGCGTGCGCCACGTCGTGACCGAGATCGACCGGGTGACGTGGTTCGTCGCGCTGCTCGACGCCGGCGAGGTGCGGCTCGTCGGCACCCTCATGAACCAGTCGCACGCGTCGCTGCGCGACGACTACGAGGTGTCGTGCCGGGAGCTCGACCTGGTGGTCGAGACGGCCCGTGCGGCCGGCGCGCTGGGCGCGCGCATGACCGGCGGCGGGTTCGGCGGGTCGGCGATCGCCCTGGTGCCGGTCGACCAGGTCGACCACGCGGCGCGGGCGGTCGCGGACGCGTTCGCGTCCGCCGGCCTGCGGGCGCCGACGTTCCTCGTCGCGACAGCGGCGGCCGCCGCCGGCTGAGGCTGTCCCGGTAGTGCACAGCACGCAGTAGTCTCCGTCGCACGGTAACGGCTCGACCCGTCGGCGCAGATCATCCTCGCGGTGGATACGCAGGTCACCGCTCCCTCGATACGTTCCGGTCGCCGCCGAGCCACCGACACGAGGAGCCCGACCGTGGGGGTCACCCGCAGGATCATCTTCCCGACCGTCCGCCTGATCCTGTGGGCGATCATCGCCGCCGCGCTGGTGAAGATCGCCTTCGCCGGCGCCGACGTCACCACGACCGGCACGTCGCTGCAGCCCACCGGCGCGGTCGCGGAGCCGACCGTCGAGGTCACCACCGCGACCGTGACCAACGCCGTGACCGTGCAGGCGTCCGTCGCGGCCGACCCGGCCGTCGTCGTGCGCGCCACGCTGGCCGGCACGGTGTCCAAGCTCCTCGCCGCGGACGGGGCCGCGGTGGCGGCCGGGACGCCGGTCCTCGAGATCCGGCAGGAGACGCCGCAGGACCCGTTGGTCAAGACGAACCCGGACACCGGCGAGGTGACCACCACGGAGCGCAAGCCCAAGGTGGTGGTCGAGGTGGTCAAGGCCCCCGTCGCCGGCACCCTCGCGCTGCCCACGCTCAAGGACCAGGTGGTCTCCGTCGGCGACCAGGTGGGTACCGTGGCGCCGGGCAGCCTGTCCGTGACCGGCACGCTCACGCCCGACCAGCAGTACCGGCTCGTCGGCGCGCCGACGCAGGCCAGCGTGACCCTCAACGGCGGTCCCGCGCCGTTCGACTGCACCGGCCTGCGCGTCGGCGCCGCTCCCACGGCGACGAGCACCGACCCCGGCGCGGAACCCGCCGCCTCCGGCTCGGGTGCCGTCACGTGCGCGATCCCGGCCGGGGTGACGGCGTTCCCGGGCCTGGGTGCGACCGTCGAGATCACCAACGGCTCCGCCGCCGACGCGGTGGTCGTGCCGATCACCGCGGTGCAGGGCACGGTCCAGACGGGCAACGTCTGGGTCGTCGCCGCGGACGGCACCAACGAGAAGCGCCCCGTCGGGCTCGGGCTCACCGACGGCGACGTCGTCCAGATCACCGAGGGGCTGGCCGCGGGCGACACGATCCTGCAGTTCATCCCGGTGCCCGGCGGGGCGGGCAAGCCCGTCGACTGCTCGATGAACTACGACCCGACGGTCTGCGGCGGATGAGCCTCCTCGAGCTCACCGACGTCACGCGCTCGGTCCGGCTGCCCGACGACCGGCTGCTGCACATCCTGCAGGGCGTGACCGTGGCGGTCGACGCGGGCGAGCACGTCGCGATCGTCGGCCGCTCCGGCACCGGGAAGTCGACGCTGCTCAACATCCTCGGCCTGCTCGACGCACCCACCACCGGGCAGTACCTGCTCGAGGGCGTGCCCATCGGCAAGCTCTCGAACCGGGCGCGCACCACGCGGCGCGGCCGGGACTTCGGGTTCGTCTTCCAGCAGTTCAACCTCCTGCCCGGGCGCACCGCGCTCGAGAACGTCGCCGCTCCCCTGCTCTATGCGCGCGGGCGGCAGTTCTGGTCCCGGCGGCGCCTCGCCGAGCAGATGCTCGAACGGGTCGGCCTGGGCGACCGCGTGGGCACCATGCCCGACAAGCTCTCGGGCGGCGAGCAGCAGCGCGTCGCCATCGCGCGAGCACTCGTCCGCGGGCCGCGCGTGATCCTGGCCGACGAGCCCACGGGCGCGCTCGACGTGGAGACCGGCGGCCAGGTCATGGACCTGCTCGACGAGATCGCGTCGCAGACCGGCGCCGCGCTGGTGACGATCACGCACGACCTGGCGGTCGCCGCCCGGGCCGAGCGGCAGTACCGGCTGGCCGACGGGGTCCTCGTCCCGATCAGCCTCGAGGCGTCGTCGGAGTGGGTGGGCGACGTCCCGCTCGTCGCGGACCGGTCGGCACGCACCGAACGTCGGCTGCCCGAGGCGGAGGTGCCCGCATGACCGGCGTCGTCGGCGCGATCGTCGAGGCCTGGGGCGAGCTGCGCATCCACAAGCTGCGCGTGCTGCTCGCGCTCATCGGCGTCGCGTGCGCCGTCACGGCCATCACCGGTGTCACCGCGCTGGTGTCGATGCTCAACCAGTCCTTCAAGGAGCAGAGCGAGCGGCAGACGGGCCGGGTGGTGACCCTCACCGTCAACGCGTGGCCGCAGGACGGGTCGGCGGCGACGCCCACCGGGTGGGACGCCGAGCTCCAGCGCGTGCTGGAGCGGTACGACATCACCTACGCCAGCCGCAACGAGTGGACCCAGGCCATGGTCCGCTTCCCCGACGGCACCCGCACCACGCAGCTGCAGGCGGTCGACGCCGACCTGGGCACCATCAACCGGATCGTGCCGACGCAGGGCCGCTGGTTCGCCGACGCCGACGAGGACGCCATGGCCCCGACCCTCGTCGTGAACGAGGCGTTCCTCGAGGCCCAGGGGCTGGCGGACCTGACCTCGCACCCCACCGTGCAGCTGGGCGACCGGGCACCGGTGACGGCAGCCGTGATCGGCGTGTACCCGGACTGGCCGGGCTCGATGCCGTCCGCGTACGTGCTCTACGACCAGTACCACCGCTGGATCGGACCGGACGGCTCGGGGACGCAGGCCGGCAGCGCCGGTGCCGGCACGGTGGGGCCCGGCATGTCCGGGCAGCTGCCGGCCACGTACCTGTGGGTCCCCACCGACCAGTCCGACGCGATCGGCGAGCGGATCACCCGTGACCTGCAGGCCGTGGCGCCCGGCTGGCAGGTGGACGTGCAGGACAACGACTACGGCACCGACGGCCTGGACCGGGCGACGAAGTGGGTCGGCATCGGCGTCGGGGGCTTCGCGCTGCTGCTGGGTGGCCTCGGCCTGGTGAACATCGCCCTGGTGACCGTCCGCTACCGCATCCGGGAGATCGGGATCCGCCGTTCGTTCGGTGCGACGTCGGGCCGGGTGTTCTTCGGGGTGCTGCTCGAGTCGGTCGTGGCGACGGTCGTCGCGGGCCTCGTCGGCGTGGTGCTCGCGGTCGCGATCATCAAGAACATCCCGGTCGAGCGCGTGTTCGGCGGCGGGATCCAGGACATGCCGCCGTTCCCGGTGAGTGCGGCGCTGACCGGGATGGCGGCGGCCGTGGCGGTCGGGGCCCTGGCCGGGCTCATCCCGGCCACGTTCGCCGTGCGGATCAAGGTGATCGACGCCATCCGGTACTGAGCTCCTCCCTCAGTCGGATGTGCCGCCACCGACCCGCTCGCTAGCGTCGGGCCCGCGCACCGCGCAGGGGATGACTGGCGCCGGGCGGCCGCGGAGGGGCGGCCGCCCGGCGCTCGTCACGTGCCGGCCTGTCGGGACACGTCCTGGTGCACGGCCCAGAACACCGAGTACGGCGTGCCGTCGGGGTCGGCGGGCCGGGACGCGAAGTCCTGGAGCACCGCGTGCACCCGGGCGACGAGCTCCTCGCGGCCGGCGGCGTCCAGCCGGAGGCCGAGCCGCGTGGTGAGCACGTCCTGCGGGTCGACCAGCGCGACCTCCTCGAGGAACGTGTCGATGAGCACGCGGCTCATGCCGGGCGCGCCGGGGGTGCTCCACGACTTGCGCGTGGCGCGGTACGGCACCTCCCGCGCGCCGCGGGTCCCCCGCCGGGCCGGCTCGGCCGCCAGGAACCCGCGGTCGACCAGCGTGCGGACGTGGTGCAAGACGGTGGCCGGGTTGCGGTCCAGGCGCTCGGCGATCTCGCGGTTGGTCAGCGCGTCGTCCAGGCAGAGCCGCAGGATCCGCATCCGGACGGTGCTCGCCAGCGCCCGGGCGTCGGCATCGACCTCCGCGGCGTCCGGTCGTGCGGTCTCGGTCATGACCTCAGCCTCCCACCACTGATTGACATCTCCCAATCACTGGTCCCATGCTGACCGCATGAGCCCCGGCCGCCCCACTGTCGCACCCGAGCGGCCACGCTCGTTGGTCCACCACCCCGACTTCCGGCGGCTGTGGACAGGCGACGCGTTCGGCCAGCTGGGCGCGCAGCTCACGGGCCTGGCGCTGCCGATCCTCGCGGTGCAGACCCTGGCGGCCACGGAGTGGGAGATGGGCGTGCTCACGGCCGCCGAGACCGCCGCGTTCCTGGTCATCGGGCTGCCCGCCGGCGCCTGGGTGGACCGCATGCGCAAGCGCCGCGTCCTGATCGTCGCCGACCTCGTGCGCGCGGCGGTGCTCGCGGTCGTCGTCGGCACCGCCCTGACCGGGCACGCCTCGATCCCCCTGCTCGTCGTCGCCGGCCTCGTCGTCAGCGCGGCGACGGTGTTCTTCGACGTGGCCCACCAGAGCTACATCCCCGGGTTGGTGGGGCTCGACCACCTGGTCGAGGGCAACTCGAAGCTGCAGGCGACCGCGTCGGTCGCCCAGGTCGCGGCACCGGCACTCGGCGGTCTGCTCCTGCGCGCCATCACCGCGCCCGCGCTGATCGGCGTCACGGTGGTCACCTACCTCGTCTCCGCGTTCTCGGTCGGCCGGATCCGCCAGCAGGAGACGCCGCCGCACCCGGACACCCGACGCCCGCTGCGCACCGAGATCGCCGAGGGCCTGGGCTTCGTCGTGCACGAGCCGTACCTGCGCCGGATCGTCGCCTGCACGTCGACGGGCAACTTCGCGGGCGCGATCGGTGGCGCCGTCACCGTCATCTACGCGCTGCGCGTGCTGGACCTGGGCACCGCCGCGTGGGGTGCCGTCGTGTCGGCCGCCGCGGTCGGCGGGCTGCTCGGCGCCGTCGTCGCCGGGCGCCTCGCGCACTGGGCCGGCGAGGGTCGCATCGTCCCGCTCACCGCCCTGGTGATGGCCCCGGCGTACGCGCTGACGCCCCTGGCCTCCGTGCTGCCCCTGCCTGCAGCGCCCGTGCTCATCGCCGGCGGCGCCGTGTTCGGCTTCGCCGTGATCGTCTACAACGTCGCGCAGGTGAGCTTCCGCCAGCGCGTCTGCCCACCGCCGCTGCTGGGCCGGATGAACGCGTCGGTGCGGTTCATCGTCTGGGGCTCGATGCCGCTCGGCGGGCTGCTCGGCGGGCTGCTGGGCACGCGGCTGGGCGTCCTGCCGACCCTGTGGATCGCGACCGTCCTCATGGCGCTCGCCGCGCTGCCCGTGGTGCTGTCGCCGCTGGTGCGCATGCGGGACCTGCCCGGCGGCCCCACGGTCGACGTGCCGGCCTGACCGCTCGGCCTCAGGCCCGACGTCGGCGCCGCAGCACCACCAGGCCCGTCCCGGCCGCGAGCAGGACCAGCCCGAGCGCGACGAGCGGGCCGCTGTCGGCCCCGGTGACGGCCAGGACGTCCTGCTCGTCCGGCGGGCGAGGCGGGTCGGGTGCCGGAGCCGGGTCGGGAGACGGGCTGGGGTCGGGGGTGGGCGGCACGGGACCCGCGGTCACGGTGATCGTCACCGTCGCCGAGGCGCACAGGTCGGACGCGGTGCTCGCGCAGATCGTGTAGACGAACGTGTCCGTGCCGTGGAAGCCGGGTTCCGGGACGTACCGCGCCACCGCCCCCGTGAACGTCACGCTCCCGCGGCTCGGGCCGGCCGTGACGACCGGTCCGGAGACGATCCCGAGGTCGTTGGCATCGACGGCGACGTCGACCGGGGCACCCTGCGGCGTCGTCGCGGCGTCCGCCGTCGCGACCGGGTAGACCTCGACCGTGACGACGCCCGACGAGCACAGCACCGGCGTCCCGTCGTCGCACACGATCACCCCGTACCAGTCCCGCCCCGCGAAGCCGCCCCGGGGCGAGTAGGTGGTGGTGCCGTCCGGCGTCACCTCGCCGCGTCCCGTCCGTGCGGGCACCCCGGACGCGGTCACGAGCGCGTCGCCGTCCGGGTCGGCGGTCGTCAGCACCCCGGAGACGGGAGCGCCGACGGTGGTGACGAGCGCGAGCGGCGCGACCGTCGGGGGATGGTTCGGCGTCACCACCGAGATCGTGACCAGCGCGGTGTCGCAGAACGACGGCTCGCTCGGCGAGCAGATCCGGTACTCGAACGTGTCGACGCCGACGAACCCGGGGGCCGGCGTGTACGTGGCTCCGCCCGTGGCCGGGTCCAGCACCACCGTGCCGTGGGCAGGCGGCGTGACGGGGGCGGGGTCGAGCGGCGCTCCCGCGGTGTCGTTCGCCAGCAGCGGGCCGGAGACGGGCGTCCCGGCGGGGGTCTGCACCACGTCGTCGCGCGCTCGGGGACGCACGTTCAGCGTCACCGTCCCGGTGTCGCACCCGGGCGTCGGGGACGCGTTGTCGCACACCTGGAAGGTGAACGTGTCGACACCGGCGAAGGTCCGCTGCGAGGCGTACAGGAAGCCGCCGGCCGGGGTGAGCAGGAGCACCCCGGAGCTCGGCGGGCTCAGGAGCGTGACGGTCAGCTCCTGACCGACGTCCGGGTCGGTCGCCTGGACGACGCCGCCCACCAACGCCCCGGTGGTTGTGTCCCGAACCAGGTCGTCGGCGACGGGTGGCCGGTTGGGCTCCGGCGGCACGGCGAGCACGAGGGTGCTCACCCGGCTGGAGTCGCCGGAGCCGTCGTTGTTGGCGGGGTCCGGGTCCGGCGTGCTGGAGACGGTCCGTACGGCGTTGAGCAGGGTCGTCCCGGCCGGCGCGGTCGCCACCCCGGAGAAGGTCAGCGGCACCGTCGCGCCGACGGCGAGGGTCCCCAGCTGCCACGTCAGCACACCCCCCACGAGCCGTGCCGGTGGTGGACCCCGGGTCGAGCGCGAAGCCGGCGGGCAGGGGGTCGCTCACGGTGACGTCGGCGGCGGGCGACGGCCCACGGTTGGTCACGAGGACCTGGTACGTGACCGTGCCGCCCTCCACCACGGTGGCCGGACCGGTCTTGGTCGCGTCCACGTCCGCGGTCGCCGTGCCCGGCGTCGCGCACTCCGGGAGGACCGTCGGCTCGTCGACGGCCGTGCGGACCACGTTGACCACGTCGCCCGTCTGCACGTCGAAGATCTGCCCGGCCGGGGCGGTGGACTGCACGCGGATCGGGTCCCTCGCCGAGTCGCCGACGAACTCCCCCTGCACGCTGGTCGTCGCACTGAAGCGGTAGCCGCCGAAGCCGCTGACGGAGCCGTCGTCGACGAGACCGCGCGCGGTGAGCAGCCCGCCGAGCGACTGCCGCCACGACCCGTTGTTGGTGAAGTCGCCGTCGACGGTCACGATCCCGGAGCTGCGTGACTCGGCCCCGTTGTTGACCAGGCCGCCGAGGGTGCGCAGCACGCAGGTGTTCTGCAGGGAGCCCGCGCCGTTGACGGTCAGGCCCTGGTCGAAGGTGGCCAGGCCGGCGTTGTCGAGCGTGCCGTCGAGGATGCTGACCCCGGACACGGCGAACGACCCGACGGTCTGCAGGGACGCGGCGGGGGCCAGCGTCAGGTCGCCGTCCACCCGCAGGACGCCCTCGTTGAGGTAGGCGCCGCCCGACGGGCGGAAGGCTCCGGCGACGACGAGCGTGCCGCTGGGGTACACGTGCACGTCGGCGTTGCCGTTGACGCCCAGCGCGTCGAACGTCGCCGAACCCTCCACGTCCAGGGAGAACCCGGAGCTCACCACCACCGAGGGCAGGTCCAGCGCCGCCCCCGCCGCGACCACCACCGCACCGGCCGCGTTGTTCAGGTACAGACCGGTCAGCGTCGCGCCGGCGCCCACGCACAGCGTCGCTCCCGCCGGCAGCGCGTCGATGCCCACGGTGAGGTCGGTCGGGACGAGCACGACCTCGCCCGCGGCGATCGACAGCGACGCCTCGCCGGCGTCGACCGTCCGCGTCGGAGACGCACAGTCCGTCGCGAAGTCCGCACGCGCCGCTGAGGACGGGACGACGGTGAGGGCGAGCCCGGCTGCCATCGCGACCAGGACGGCGAGCGACGACCGCGCGGTCCTGCGCACCGTCCACCGCGTCGAGCGATCGCGCACGGCGCCTCCTCCCGGTCTCGCGGGCCACGCTACCGACCGGACCGCCCTCCGGCCCGGGCGAGGTTCACAGGTCGTACTCGACCACCACCGGTGCGTGGTCCGAGAACCGCTCGGCATACGTCGCCGCCCGGTCGACGGTCACGGACACGGCGGCGTCCGCGAGGTCGGCCGTGGCCAGCTGGTAGTCGATGCGCCAGCCGGCGTCGTTGTCGAACGCCTGGCCGCGCCACGACCACCACGTGAAGGGGCCGGGCCCGTCGCCGCCGAGCTCGCGCCCGAGGTCGTGCCAGCCCAGCTCGTCGAACCAGCGGTCGAGGTAGGCCCGTTCGCGGGGCAGGAACCCGGCGGACTTGAGGTTGCCCTTCCAGTTCTTGATGTCGGCCTCGCGGTGGGCGATGTTCACGTCCCCGGCGACCACGGCGTAGCCGCCCTGGTCCGCGAGCGCCGCGAGCCGCGCGGTCACGTGCTCCAGGAACGCGTACTTCTCGTCCATGGAGGGCGTCCCGAGCGTGCCCGAGTGCAGGTACGTGGACACGACGGTCACGGTGCGCTCGGGCGAGCCGTCGTGCGCGGGCAGCGCCAGGTCGGCCTCCACCCAGCGCCCCGAGTCACCCGTGACGCCGGTGCCCAGGCCGATCCGGACGGCCGTCATCGGCAGGCGGCTCGCGATCGCCACGCCCGCGCGACCCTTGGTCTCGCTCGCCTCGTGCGCGAGGTGCCACTCCCCGGGTGGGAGGTGGTCCGCGAGGATCTCGTCGGTCGCGCGGACCTCCTGCAGGAGCACGACGTCGGGACGTCGTGCCTCCAGCCAGGCCCCCATCCCCCGCTTGTAGGCGGCCCGGATCCCGTTGACGTTCACGCTCGCGATGGTCAGCACCGGAACATCCAACCCCACGCTGCCGACACGCTCCGGCATCGGGGCACCGCGTCAGGCGTGCAGCCGCTCCGCGGTGTCGACCACGTTGCTCAGCAGCATCGCGCGCGTCATCGGCCCGACCCCGCCGGGGTTCGGCGACACCCACGACGCGACCTCCCGGACGCTCGGGTCCACGTCGCCGACCACGCGGCTCTTGCCCGTCTCCGGGTCCGTGGCCCGCGACACACCGACGTCGACCACCACGGCGCCCGGCTTGACCAGGTCCCCGGTGATGATGCCGGGCACCCCGGCGGCCGCGATGATGACGTCCGCGTTGCGGGTGTGCTCGGCCAGGTCGTGCGTCCCCGTGTGGGTCAGCGTGACCGTGGCGTTGATCTCGCGGCGCGTGAGCAGCAGGCCGATCGAGCGCCCCACCGTCACACCGCGGCCGACGACGACGACGTCCGCGCCCCGCAGGTCGACGTCGTGGCGCAGCAGCAGGTCGATGATGCCCCGCGGCGTGCACGGCAACGGCGACGTGACCGGCTCGTTGACCCGCAGCACCAGCCGCCCGAGGTTCGTCGGGTGCAGGCCGTCCGCGTCCTTGTCGGGGTCGATGAGCTCGAGCACCCGGTTGGTGTCGATGCCCGCCGGCAGCGGCAGCTGGACGATGAACCCGGTGCACTCCGGGTCCTCGTTCAGCCGGCGGACGGCGGCCTCGATCTCGTCCTGGGAGGCCGTCTCGGGCAGGTCCTCGCGGATCGAGGCGATGCCCACCTCCGCGCAGTCCTTGTGCTTGCCGGCCACGTACCAGCGCGAGCCGGGGTCGTCGCCGACGAGCAGCGTCCCCAGACCGGGCTTGATCCCCCGGGCCGCCAGCGCCGTCACGCGCTCGGTGAGCTCGCCCTTGATCCGGGCCGCGGTCGCGGTCCCGTCGAGGATGCGCGCCGTCATCAGTACTGCTGCAGGTCGGAGTACAGCGGGAACGCGTCGGTGAGCTTGCCGACGCGGGCACGCAGGGCCTCGACGTCAGTGGCCGCACCGTTGACCAGCGCGGTCGCGATGATGTCCGCGACCTCCGTGAACTCGGCGTCGCCGAAGCCGCGGGTGGCCAGCGCCGGCGTACCGATCCGCAGGCCGGACGTCACGCGCGGGGGGCGCGGGTCGAAGGGCACCGCGTTGCGGTTCACGGTGATGCCCGCGGAGTGCAGGAGGTCCTCCGCCTGCTGGCCGTCCAGGTCGGAGTGCCGCAGGTCGACGAGCACCAGGTGCACGTCCGAGCCGCCGGTGAGGACCGAGACGCCGGCCTTGGCGACGTCCGGGGCGGACAGCCGCTCGGCGATGAGCCGCGCGCCGTCCAGCGTGCGCTGCTGGCGCGCCTTGAACTCCTCCGTGCCGGCCACCTTGAACGCGACGGCCTTGGCGGCGATCACGTGCATGAGCGGACCACCCTGCTGACCCGGGAACACCGCGGAGTCGATCTTCTTGGCGTACTGCTCACGCGCCAGGATGAAGCCCGAACGGGGGCCGCCGATCGTCTTGTGCACCGTGGAGGACACGATGTCGGCGTGCTCGACGGGGTTGGGGTGCAGGCCCGCGGCCACCAGGCCGGCGAAGTGCGCCATGTCGACCCACAGCTTGGCGCCGACCTCGTCGGCGATGGACCGGAACGCGGCGAAGTCGAGCTGGCGCGGGTACGCGGACCAGCCGCCGATGATGACGTCGGGGCGCTGCTCGAGCGCCTTCTCGCGCACCACGTCCATGTCGACCAGGAACGTGTCGGGGTCCACCCCGTACGCGCCGACCTCGTACAGCTTGCCGGAGAAGTTGATCTTCATGCCGTGCGTGAGGTGGCCACCGTGCGCCAGCTCCAGGCCGAGGATCTTGTCCCCGGCGTTGATCAGGGCGTGCAGCACGGCGGCGTTGGCCGTGGCGCCCGAGTGCGGCTGGACGTTGGCGTGCTCGGCGCCGAACAGGGCCTTCGCGCGGTCGATCGCGATGTTCTCCGCGATGTCGACCTGCTCGCAGCCGCCGTAGTAGCGGCGGCCCGGGTAGCCCTCCGCGTACTTGTTGGTCAGTACCGAGCCCTGCGCCTGCAGGACCGCGCGGGGCACGAAGTTCTCGCTCGCGATCATCTCGAGCGTGCCCTGCTGGCGGGCGAGCTCACCGTCGAGGACGGCGGCGATCTCCGGGTCCAGCTGGGAGATGTTCTGGTCCATCAGGGGGATCTGGTCGGCGCTCATGGCACTCCTGTCGGCAGTCAGCGTGTACGCGCGCGTCCGGCACCCGCACACTCGTGTGTGGTGACCGGGGGCCCAGGCGTCCGACCCGTTGGTCTGCTGCTGCGTCGCTCCCCGGTGGTGACCCACCCGCTGCGCCAGTCGCGACCGGGACACAGTAGCAAGCCCGATGCCCGGCGGGAGCGCCTGGTGGCACCAGCGCGGCACCGGGGACCCCTGTGCACAACTCTGACGCGCGATCCTCGGCTCTTCGTACCGTCCCCTCTCGGCGGCAACCGGCCGTCCACCTGACCGAGGAGGACCCGTGTCCGATCCGCACCTGAGCGGCACCCCGACGCTCGCCCCGACGCCTGGCCCCACGTCGACCGCTCCGGCGAGGTCGCAGCCGCTGTGGCCGTGGGTCCTCTACGGGGTCGTCGCCACGGCCACCCTGGCCTTCCTCGTCACCGTCGCCGTGGTTCTCGTCCGCGGCGCCCAGGCTGCCGGCGACGACCGTGCGACCGGCCTTGAGGTGGTCGTCGACGGGCAGGCCTCGGTCGACATCGACGGCGCGACCGTGGTGACGCCGTGCTTCCGCTACCGCATCCCCGACGGCCTGGAGCTCAACTGGCACTCGTCCGGCTGCGTGACAGCGGTCGGCGTCGGCCACGACTACATCAGCGAGATCCGGGTCGGGGTCCAGACCGGCGGCGCCGGCGATCTTGACGAGGTGGCCGGCGAGCTGCGCCGGGCGATGGCCGCCGCCCGAGACCTCGAGATGGAGACCGTGACGGTCGCAGGGCGGGACTCGCTCCGCATCCGCAACGTCAACGGCTGGGGTATCAGCATGACCTCGTACCTGGTGCCTCTGCCCCCGGGGCGGTTCGCGCAGGCAGGCGAGGACCTCGACAGCATCTGGGTGACAGGCCCGTCCAGCCCAGCGTTCGACGGCTGGATGTCGACCGTCGTCGGGTCGCTGGAGATCCCCGGCGACTGAGCCGGGCTCCGTTCAGGCGATCGCGTCGTCGTCGCCCAGGATCTTGCGCAGGTACGCGTACGTGAGGTCGCCGGCGGTCTGGTCGTGCTGGTGCTCGTAGCCGTGCTTCGCGTACAGCGCGAGGTTCTGCACCGAGTCGCGGCCGGTGAACACCCAGACCTCCTCGATGCCCTCGGGCAGGTGCGGCAGGATCGCCATGAGCATCTGGGTGCCGAACCCCTGGCCCTGCAGGTCCGGGGCGACCGCGAACCGGCCGAGCGTGGCCTTGGACCCCTCGATGAGCATCCGGATCGAGCCGACCAGGCGGTGCCCGTACCAGCCGCCGAGCGTGATGACGCCCTCGCGCTGCAGGTCCTGCTCGAGCTCCTCGAGGGTCTGCGTGAGCGGCGGGATGTGGGGGTCGCCGTACTGCTGAGCCTCGGTGACGAACGCGGCCCGGCGCAGGGTGAGAAGCTCGCCCGCGTCGTCGAGGGTCACGGATCGGATGTCGAGGTCGGGCTGCGTCATGCGGCCCATCGTGTCAGCCGATCCGCACGACCACTACTCTCGGACACCGTGTCCCCCGACTCACCCGACGCCGTCCACTGGGTCCTCACCCTCTCCTGCCCCGACCGCCCCGGGATCGTCCACGCGGTCGCCGGTGTGCTCGCCCAGCACGAGGGGAACATCACCGAGTCGCAGCAGTTCGGCGACCCCCTGTCGGGACTGTTCTTCATGCGCGTGCAGGTCACCGCGTCGACGCCCCGCGAGCAGCTGGAGGCCGCGTTCGCACCGGTCGCGCAGCAGTTCGCCATGGACTGGTCGCTCGACGTCGTCGGCCGCCCGGTGCGCACGCTGGTGATGGGCTCGACCGCGGCGCACTGCCTCAACGACCTCGCGTTCCGGCAACGCTCCGAGAACCTGCCGATCGACCTGGTGGCCGTGGTGTCCAACCACACCGCGCTGGAGCCGCTGGCCGGCTTCTACGGCATCCCGTTCCACCACGTGCCCGTGACCGCCGCGACCAAGCGGCACGCCGAGGCGCGGCTGCTCGAGCTGGTCGAGGAGCTCGACGTCGAGCTCGTGGTGCTGGCCCGGTACATGCAGATCCTGTCCGACGACCTGTGCCGGACCCTGCAGGGGCGCGTGATCAACATCCACCACTCGTTCCTGCCCTCGTTCAAGGGCGCGCGGCCGTACGCGCAGGCACACGACCGCGGCGTCAAGCTCATCGGCGCCACCGCGCACTACGTGACCGGGGATCTCGACGAGGGCCCGATCATCGAGCAGGACGTCGAGCGCGTGGACCACTCCCGCGGGGTCGAGGACCTGGTCGCGCTGGGCCAGGACGTCGAGCGACGAGCCCTGGCGCGCGCCGTGCGCTGGCACGCCGAGCACCGGGTGCTCCTGGACGGCCACCGCACGATCGTCTTCCGCTGACCCACCCAGGTCGCTCCCCCGGCGATCGTCACGGCGACGACCTCGGAGCACCAGCGCGCGCCCCAGTCGCGCCACCCCACCCTGGGGGAGGGTGCGCTCACGGCACCCGCCATCAGCGTGAAGACATCGTCACGCCACGCGCGACGAGGTCTTCACGGAGACCGCGGTCGCGCGCACCAGTGCCGGGGGGAGCAGTCGGGTCGGCACCGGCGGGTGTCGCGCGGGTCAGGACTCGCGGGCGCGGCGTTGCAGGGCGTCGATCGTCACGGCCACCGCGAGCACCAGGCCGGTGACCACGAGCCGGGCCGACTGGTCGAGGTTGAGCAGCGTCAGGCCGGTCGAGATCGACTGCACGACGAGGATGCCCACGAGCGCCGACCATGCCGACCCGCGCCCACCGAACAGGCTGGTCCCACCGATCACCGCGGCGGCGATCGCGGTGAGGTTCGTCAGGCCCGACCCTGTGCCCTGGTTCGCCGCGGCGAGCCGGCCGACCGCCAGCACGCCGCCGAGGGCCGCGAGGGTCGAGCACGCGACGAACGCCGAGACGAACACGCGCCGGACCGGCACGCCGGCCTTGCGCGCGGACTCGGCGTCGCCGCCGACGGCGCGCACGAACCGACCCCACCGCGTGCGGCGCAGCATCAGGTCCGTGAGAGCGACGAGCCCGACGAACAGCGCGAACACCGCGCCGACACCCCGGTTGGTGCCCAGGTAGGCGACGACGGCGGACAGCACCGCGGCCAGCGCCACCACGCGCGCGACCACCTGCCACAGCGGCACGACCGGCAGCTCGACACGCAGCCGGCGCACCCGGTCGGTCGCCCGGCCGGACGCGTAGGCGGCGACGACGAGCGCCACGATCACCCACGAGGTCAGCGGCGCGAGGAACGCGGTCTGGCAGAACCGCACCAACCACCACTCGAACGGCAGGTTGACCGAGCCGGTCGGCCCGAGCACCCGCATCTGCAGCCCCGTGACCGCGAGCAGGCCGGCCAGGGTGAACACGAAGCTGGGCACCGCCAGCCGGTTGTGCAGCGCTGCGTAGATCGACCCCACGAGCACGCCGACGCCCACGGCCGCCAGGGTCGCCAGCCACAGCGGCCACCCCAGCTGCACGGAGCCCACGGCCACGACCGCCGCGGCCAGCCCGGAGACGGCGCCGACGGACAGGTCGATCTGCCCGACGTGCAGCGTGAGCACCACGCCGAGCGCGATGACGCCGGTGGCTGCGGACTGCTGCGTGAGGTTGACCAGGTTGTCGGCGGACAGGAAGTGCGGGTTGAGGACCTGGAACACCAGGCCGATCAGCACCAGGACCACCGCGACCGGCAGCACGCCGAGGTCGCCGGTGCGCAGCCGCTGCCAGAGGCTCGTCGTGACCCCCGCGGTCGCCTCCACGGCCAGCGCGGTCATCGGGCGATCCCCGTGACGGCGGCGAGGAGCTCCTCGTAGCTGGTGCGCGCCGCGTCGAACTCGCCGTTGACCCGACCGAGCCGGAGCACGACGATCCGGTCCGCGACGGCCTGCACGTCGGCGAGCGAGTGGCTGGTCAGGACCACGCCGTGGCCCCGGCCCCGCAGCCGCTCGACGAGCGTGAGGAACTCCGCGGTCTGCCGCAGCCCGAGCGCGGCGGTCGGCTCGTCCAGGACGATCACGCGCGGGCCGCCCAGCAGCGAGCGCGCGATCGCGACGGCCTGCCGCTGGCCGCCGGACAGCGCGGCGACCGGGACACGGACGGACGGCACGCGCGCGGCCAGCTGGTTGAGCAGCTCCCACGCGTGCTTCTCCATGGCGACCTCGTCGAGCAGCATCCCCCGCTCGGCCTCGTGCCCGAGGTAGAGGTTCTCGACGACGTCGAGGTTGGCGCAGAGGGCCAGGTCCTGGAACACCGCCGCGATGCCCAGCCCGCGCGCCACCGACGGGTCCGACAGCGTGACGGGGTGCCCGTCGACGAGCACCTCGCCCGCGTCGGGCAGCAGGGCACCCGTCAGCGCGCCGACGAGCGTCGACTTGCCGGCGCCGTTGTCCCCGATCACGGCGACGACCTCGTGCGGGTGCACCTGCAGGTCGACGTCGACGAGGGCGCGTGCGGCGCCGTAGCTCTTGGAGACGCCCCGCAGAGCGAGGACCGGCGCGGTCACGGCGCGACCTCCTCGAGGAGGCCCGCGGCTGCGCAGGCGTCGGTGTAGGGCTGCACGCAGATCTCCTCGGTGGTGTACACGCCGCCGTCGACGATGACGCGGTCCAGGTTGTCCAGGGTCACGGGAACGGGGCTGAGCAGCAAGGACGGCACGCCCTCGATCCGGGCGGTGGTCACGGGCACCTCGCCGTGCAGCACGCGGACCGCGAGCTCGGCCGCGGTGCGCGCCTGCTCGGTGAGGGCCTTGTAGACGGTCATCGACTGGTCGCCGGCGACGATCCGCTGGATCGCGGCCAGCTCGGCGTCCTGCCCGGTGACCGGGGGCACGGGAGCCATCCCCGCGGCGCGCATGGCCGAGATCGCGCCGCCCGCGGTGCCGTCGTTGGCGGCGTACACGGCGTCGACCTGACCGGCGTACTGCGACAGCTGGCCCGTCACCCACTCCTGGGCCTTGTCGGGGCTCCAGTCGGGGGTGTCGTAGGACGCCAGGACCTGCACCGGGGCCCCGGCGAAGGCGTCCTCGACGCCCCGCTCGAGCGCGGCGGAGTTGGGGTCGGTCGCGGCGCCGTTGACCATGAGGACGCCCTCCGGCGGGTCGTCGGGCCCGGTCCGGCCGAGGGCCAGCTCGCGCACCAGCGCCTCCCCCTGCAGCCGGCCGATCCGGCGGCTGTCGAAGGAGACGTAGTAGTCCAGGTCGGCGTCGGTGATGAACCGGTCGTAGGCGATCACCGGTACGCCGCGACGGTGGGCCTGACCGACGATGCTCACCGCCGCCGCGGTGTCGACGGCATCCAGCACGAGCACCCCGGCTCCCTGGGTCAGGGCCGACTCCGCCTGCTGCTGCTGAGCGGCGGCGTCCTGGTCCGCGTTGGCGTAGATCACCATGCAGTCGGGGCAGCGGTCGCGGACCACCTTCTCGAACTCCGGGCGGTCCACGGCCTCGTACCGGGCGGTCTTCGACTCGGGCAGCAGCAGCGCGATGACCTGGTCCGACGGTGCCGGCCCGGCGGGCGCGGCGGCGCAGCCCGCGAGCGCGAGCAGCAGGCCGAGCCCGACGACGAGCGCGCGTCTCATGCGACCACCGCCCCACCGCCGGCGATGCGGACGGTGTCGAGCGCCACGGCGAGCGCACCGCGGACCTCGGCCGCGGCGCCGAGCTCCGCGCCGACGACCGGGACGGGTCCGGCGGTGGTCGGGACCGTGCGCTGCGCGAGCGCGACCCGGAGCGGTTCGAGCACGAGCTCCCCGGCGTCCGCGAGGTCTCCCCCGAGCACGACGAGCTCGGGATCGAACAGGTTGCACACGCTCGCCGCAGCGACCCCGAGGTGCCGGCCGGCGTCGGCGAGCACGCGTCGACAGCCCGCGTCACCGTCCGCCGCCCGGGTGATCACGTCCCGGAGCGTCAGGTTGCCGTGGGTCGGGCGCAGCAGGTCGAGCAGCACCGGTGCGCCGACGTACATCTCCAGGCAGCCGCGGTTGCCGCACCGGCAGACGGGCCCCTGGTCGTCGATCGTCATGTGGCCGACCTCCCCCGCCGCGCCGACCCGGCCGTGGAACACCTCGCCGCCCAGCACCAGACCACCCCCGACGCCGTGCGAGGCACGCAGGTAGACCACGTGCTGCTTGCCCCGCGCGGCGCCGAGCCGGACCTCGGCGAGCGCCCCGAGGTTGGCGTCGTTGTCGATGTGCACCGGCAGCCCCAGCCGGTCGCCGAGCATCTGCGGCACCGGCGCCCCGTCCCAGCCGCGGAGCATGCCGATCGAGGAGAGCTGCCCCGTCCGGACGTCGACGGGGGCGGGTACACCCACGCCGACCGCCAGCACCTCGGACAGCGACGCGTCGACGGAGTCCACCATCTCGGTGAGCAGCAGCGCCGCCCGCTCGAGCCCCTGGTCCGCGCGGTGGTCGGGCGGCAGGGGCAGCCGCTGCTCCGCGACGATCCGGTGGGCGACGTCCGACAGCGCCACGCGCAGGGACCGGGTGCCGAAGTGCATGCCCGCGACCAGACCGAGGTTGCGGGCGAGCGTCACCTGCTGCGCGCGTCGGCCGCTGCGTGAGGTCGGGGCGGTGTGCAGCACGCCCGCGCTCGTCAGCTCCTTGACGATGTTGGAGACGGTGGCCGGGGACAGCCCGGTGACGCCGGCCAGCTCGACCTGCGTGAGCGAGCCACGCTGCTGGACGGCGCTGACGATCCGCGCTCGGTTGGCTTCACGCAGTGAAGTCTGAGAGCCCGGCGTGACCCGGTCATTGCCCACCGGCGAAGGATACACAGCCCCACCGCGCCGGCAGCGGACCCCCGGTCGCCGCGCGGTCCGGCACGGCCGGCGTCACCCTTCACTGCCGCCCTGACCTGCGATGACGTCGGACAAACCGCCCAGGACGGGAGGGTTGCGACGCCCCGGGCGGCCGCGCGTCTCCGGTGGGTGAACGCCAGATCACGATTTGGCGACTCATTCGTTCAATTCTTGACTTCAACGCCGCACTGCCGATGGGATGTGCAGCGGATCGGACGAGGTGCACCGCAGTGCCTCCACCCGATCGCGCGGCGGGGCTCCAGCACCGGCGCGCGAGCACACCGGGCCGCGGGACACCCCCGGCCAGCACCACCCTCATGTCCACGGCAAAGAAGGCGTAGGAGTCATATGCGTACAGCACGCAAGTTCACCGCCATGGCCGCAGGTCTCGCCGTCGCCAGCCTCGCGCTGGCTGCGTGCAGCTCCGGCGACAGCGGCGACAACGAGACCAACGGATCCGGCGGCGGCGACCAGGTCGAGGTCTTCACCTGGTGGGCCAGCGGGTCCGAGAAGCTCGGCCTCGACGCCCTGGTGAACGTCTTCAACACGCAGAACCCGAACGTCGAGTTCATCAACGGGGCCGTCGCCGGCGGCGCCGGCTCGGCGGCCAAGGACCTGCTGCAGACCCGCCTGCAGGCCAACGACCCGCCGGACACGTTCCAGGCCCACGCGGGCGCGGAGCTGACCGACTACATCAACGCCGGCCAGGTCGAGGACGTCTCGAACCTGTACGACGAGTTCGGCCTGCGCGACGCGTTCCCGGCCGACCTCATCGACCGGCTGACCGTCGACGGCAAGATCTACTCGATCCCGTCGAACATCCACCGCGCCAACGTCGTCTGGGCCAACTCCCAGGTCCTCACGGACTCGGGCCTGGACCCGGCCGCGACGTACAGCTCGATGGACGACTGGTTCGTCGCGCTCGACGCCGTCAAGGAGAAGACGGGCCGCACGCCGCTGTCGGTGGCGACCACGTGGACCCAGGTCAACCTGCTCGAGACCGTCCTGCTGTCCGACCTGGGCGCCGACGGCTACTCCGGCCTGTGGGACGGGTCGACCGACTGGTCCAGCTCCGAGGTGACCGACGCGCTGGCCGACTTCGAGAAGCTCATGAGCTACACGAACACGGACCGTGACGGCCTCGACTGGCCCGACGCGACCCAGCAGGTCATCGACGGCACCGCGGCGTTCAACGTCATGGGCGACTGGGCCGTGGCCGCGTTCGAGGAGGCCGGCAAGAAGTCTCCGGCCGACTACGTCTACATGCCGGTCCCCGGCACCGACGGCGTCTTCGACTTCCTGGCCGACTCCTTCACGCTGCCCGTCGGTGCCCCGCACCCGGCCGGCGCCAAGGCCTGGCTCAAGACGGTCGGCTCGCTCGACGGCCAGGTGGCGTTCAACAAGGCGAAGGGCTCCATCCCCGCCCGCAACGACGCCAAGCCCGAGGACTTCTCGGAGTACCAGCAGTCGGCGATGGCGTCGTTCGGCAAGGACACGATCGTGTCCTCGCTCGCCCACGGCGCAGCGGCCCCGGCCGCCTGGGCCAGCGCGATCTCGGACGCGACGAGCAAGTTCACCACCGGTGGTGGCGACCTCGCCGGCTTCCAGGCGGACCTGGTGTCCGCCGCCGAGGCCAACGCCAGCTGATCCGGCACCTCGCACGACGCGGTGCCCGTCCCGGTCCTGGTGAACCCAGGGCCGGGGCGGGCCCGCGTCGGGCTCCCGCAGCACCCGCTCGTCCCGGGTCGGTCGTTCGCCGACCGCCCGACCCGTCCGCTCGCTCGTCACGACACAGGAGGCACTCGTGCCCCGACAGATCCGCAAGTGGGGGCCGCCCCTCCTGCTCATCTCGCCGACCTTGATCCTGCTCGGCGTCTTCGTCTACGGGCTCCTCGCGATCAACGCGAACACCTCGCTCAAGGACATCCACAACGCGGCGCAGGCCAGCGGGCGTGAGCCCGTCAGCTACGTCTGGCTGCGCAACTACCTCGACCTGTTCGGGTCCGACGAGTTCCAGCACTCGCTGAAGAACCTCGTCATCTACACCGTCGTCTTCCTCGTCGGCACGATGCTGTTCGGGTTCCTGTGGGCCTGGCTGCTGGACCGGCCGGTCCGGTTCGAGGGCTTCTTCCGCTCGATCTACCTGTTCCCGATGGCCGTCTCGTTCGTGGCGTCCGGTGTCGTCTGGCGCTGGCTGCTCAACTCGAACCAGGGTGAGAACGCGTCGGGCCTGAACCGGCTGTTCCAGATGATCGGGCTGCCGTTCCTGCAGAACAACTGGTGGAACAACGTCAACGTGGGCATCGCGGCCATCGCGATCCCCGCCATCTGGCAGCTGTCCGGCTACGTGATGGCCCTGTTCCTGGCCGGCTTCCGGGGTGTCCCCGAGGAGCTGCGCGAGGCGGCCCGCATGGACGGCTCGACCACGTGGCAGATGTACCGCCACGTCATCTTCCCGCAGCTCAGCCCGGTCGCCCTGTCCGCCGTGATCATCGTCGGGCACATGTCGCTCAAGGCGTTCGACCTGATCATGTCGATCTCCAAGCCGGCGAACTACCAGACCAAGGTGCCGGCCATCGACATGTACGTGTTCAAGTCGAGCTTCGACTACTCGAACGCGGCCGCCGTCGGCGCGATCCTGCTCGTCATCGTCGCGGTGCTGATCGTCCCGTACCTGGTGCACCTCAACCGGACGGAGAAGCACTGATGTCCACGACCACCTCGGCGAACGTCACGTCGCCCCTCGGCGCCCCCGCCGCCGCACCGCGCACGACGACGACGAGCCGCTTCTCCAAGGGCCGCACGGCCAAGTACGCGCTGCTCATCTTCTTCACGCTCATCGTCCTGATCCCGGTCTACGTGCTCATCGTGACCAGCTTCAAGGGCCAGGGTGACGCCTCCCCCGCCCGCGCCTGGAACCTCCCGCAGGTGTGGACCACGGAGAACTGGAGCGGCGCCTGGCAGGCGCTGTCGCCGTCGCTGTGGCGCACGTTCCAGATGGTCATCCCGGCGGCGATCATCTCCTCGTTCCTGGGCTCCATGAACGGGTTCGTGCTGGCGCGCTGGCGCTTCAAGGGTGCGGACATCGTCTTCACCCTGATCCTGTTCGGGATGTTCATCCCGTACCAGGCCGTGATGATCCCGCTGCTGCAGCTGGTGCTCGGCGCCGGCATCCCCTCGGGCGTCCCGTCGCTGATCATCCTGCACGTGATCTACGGCCTGCCGATCACGACGCTGATCTTCCGCAACTACTACATGTCCGTGCCCGAGGAGCTGGTCGAGGCCGCGCGCGTGGACGGTGCCGGCATGCTCCGGACCTACTGGTCCGTCGTCCTGCCGATCTCGATCCCGAGCTTCGTGGTCGTGCTCATCTGGCAGTTCACCTCGGCGTGGAACGACTTCCTCTTCGCGGTGTTCTTCTCCTCCAGCCAGAACGGCCCGGTCACCCTGGCGCTGAACAACCTGGCCAACGGTGCGCTGCTCACCAACTACGGCATCTCGATGGCGGGCGCCCTGCTCGCGTCGCTGCCCACGCTGCTGGTGTACATCCTCCTGGGCAAGTACTTCATCGGCGGTCTGATGTCGGGGTCGGTCAAGGGCTGATCCCGCACCACCCGAACCGAAGGGCCCGCGACCGTCACCGGTCGCGGGCCCTTCGTGTGCGTGCGAGTCGGGCCGGGACGTCAGCGCAGGGCGGCCATCCGGCGCAGCATGTCGCTGTCCTGCACGCTCGCGCCCGTGATCGCCGCGAGGATCGTCTCGTAGGACGTCGAGTCCGCGTCGAACGCCCCGTTGTTGCGACCGTGCCGCAGCACGACGATCCGGTCCGACACGGCGCGCACGTCGTTCATGTTGTGGCTGATGAGCACCACGCCGTGGCCCAGGTCGCGCAACCGCTCGATGTACGTCAGCACCTCGGCGGTCTGCGCGACGGACAGGGCCGCGGTCGGCTCGTCGAGCACCACCAGCCGCGGCGAGCCGATGAGGGTGCGCGCGATCGCGACGGCCTGGCGCTGCCCCGCCGACAGCTCGGACAGGGGCGTCCGTACCGACGGGATGCGCAGCGTGAGGTCGCGCAGGAGCCCACGCGCCACCTGCTCCATGCGACCGTCGTCGAGCAGGGCCCCGTCCGTCAGCTCGCGACCGAGGAAGATGTTCGAGGTCACGTCCAGGTTCCCGCACAGGGCCAGGTCCTGGAACACCGTCGCGATGCCCAACGCGTGGGCCGCGGAGGGCGACCCGATCGTCCGCTCCTCGCCGTCGATCTCGATGAGCCCGGAGTCGGGCGTCAGCACGCCGGAGATCACCTTGGCCAGCGTGGACTTGCCGGCGCCGTTGTCTCCGACGAGGGCGACCACCTGGTGGTCGAACACGTCGAGGTCGACCCCGACGAGCGCCTCGACGGCGCCGAAGCGCACGCTGATCTGGCGCAGGGACAGCAGCGGGACCCGGGGGCTCGCGCTCATGACCTCACCTGCTCCTCGTTGGGCACGTACCTGCAGTGAAACGTCGACCGGTGTGCGCGTCAATCGTGCGCCTCTCTCTCGGTGACGGACCGACTCTGCTCCTCGGGCCGGACGGCGAAGTCGGTCGACGCCAGGACCAGCTCGAGGGCACCGGCCACCTCCGCGCGCTGACCCAGCTCCGCCGGCACCACCTCGAGCGGGGCGATCTGGTTGAGCAGCACGCGCTGCCGGAGAGCCTCGCGCATCGGTCCGAGCAGCAGCTCGCCGGTCTCGGCCAGCTCGCCACCGACGACGATGCACTGCGGGTTGACGGCCGTGGCCAGCCCGGAGACGACCTCGCCGATGGTCGCGCCGGCGTCGGCGATCACCCGGGAGCAGCCGGGGTCTCCGTCGACGGCGCGCTGGATGACGTCGCGCAGCGCGAGCGTGCCGTGGCTCGAGCGCAGCGGCTCCAGCAGCGCGCGGGAGCCGACGACGGTGTCGAGGCACCCCCGGCTCCCGCAGCGGCAGATGTCGCCCTGCGGGTCCACCTGGATGTGCCCGATCTCGCCGGCGGTCCCGGCGAACCCCCGGTGCACCTGGCCGCCGATGACAATGCCGGCACCGGTGCCGTAGGAGGCGCGGACGTAGACGGAGTCGCGGAACATGCGGGAGGCGCCGTGCGTGCTCTCGGCGAGAGCACCCAGGTTGGCGTCGTTGTCGACGAACACCGGCCGACCCAGGCGCTTGGACAGGACGTGCCCGACGTGGACCTCGTCCCAGCCGCGCATGATGCCCCGGACCGAGACCATCCCCGTGGCGCTGTCTACGGGCGCCGGGACCCCCACGCCCACCCCGACCACCTCGTCGAGCGTCGAGCCGACCCGTTCGAGGAGGTCGGCGACGAGCAGGGCCGCGCGGTCCAGGCTGGTGTCGACCCGGTGCTCGTTCGGCAGCGGCAGGGACTGCTCGGCGACCACCTCGTTCGAGAGGTCGCCGAGCGCGACACGCAGGTGCCGGTGCCCGATGTGCACGCCGACGGCGAGCCCCACCCGGTGGGCGATGGTGACCATCTGGGCACGACGTCCGCTGCGGGTGGTGTTGCGCGTGTCGACCACGCCCGCGGCCAGCAGCTCCTTGACGATCGTCGAGATCGTGGCCGCCGACAGGCCGGTGGCGCCAGCGAGCTCGACCTGCGTGAGCCCGCCGTGCCGGTGGACCGTCTCGACGATCAGCGCCCGGTTGGCCTCACGGAGCGAGGACTGCGAGCCCGACATCGACACCCGCCCTCCCACGCCCGCGAGCATAGACCCGGGCCTCGATCCGCCCCGTGACGTGCCGGATCGTCAGCGCGCCGCTCCTGCGCGACGCTTGTTGTAGATGTCGAACGCGACCGCCAGCAGCAGCACCAGGCCCTTGACCATCTGCTGCACCGACTGGTCGATGCCCATGAGCTGCATGCCGTTGCTCATGACGGCCATGATCAGGCCACCGACCATCGCGCCGGTCACCCGTCCGACGCCGCCCGTGGTCGACGCGCCACCGATGAAGCACGCGGCGATCGCGTCGAGCTCGAACATGTTGCCGGCGGCCGGCTGGGCACTGTTGGACCGCGACGAGTAGACCACGCCGGCGACGGCCGCGAGCATGCCCATGTTCACGAAGATCCAGAAGTTGACCTGCTTGACCTTGACGCCGGACAGCTGCGCGGCGGAGAGGTTCCCGCCGATCGCGTAGACGTGCCGGCCGAAGACGGTCTTGGTGGTGACCACCGTGTACGCGATCACCAGCACGCCCAGGATGATCAGGACGATCGGCAGCCCGCGGCTGCGCGCCAGCTGGTACGCGAACGCCATGCCCACGAGCCCGACGAGGACGATCTTGGTGAGGAAGAGGGGCATGCTCTCGACGACCTGCTGGTACTTAATGCGCCCGAGGCGCGTCCGGTACTGGCTGACGGCGTAGCCGGCGACCGCGATCGCGCCGATGACCAGGGTGAAGACGTCGATCCCCTGCCCGCCGAGGAAGCCGTTGAGGAAGCCGCCGGCGATCTTCTGGTAGGACGCCGGGAACGGCGACAGCGAGATGTTGCCGAGCACCTGCAAGGTCATGCCGCGGAAGAGCAGCATGCCGGCCAGGGTGACGATGAAGGCGGGGATGCCGACGTAGGCCACCCAGAAGCCCTGCCAGATGCCGACCAGGAACCCGACGCCGAGACCCGCGAGCACGCCGAGCCACCACGGCAAGCCGTGCTGGATGACGACGACCGCCGAGACCGCGCCGGTGAGCGCCACCACCGATCCCACGGACAGGTCGATGTGCCCGCCGATGATCACGATGACCATGCCGATCGCGAGGATCAGGATGTACGAGTACTGCAGGACGATGTTCGTGACGTTGCCCGGGGAGAGCAGCACGCCGTCCGTGAGGTACGTGAACAGCCCCACGATCGCCACGAACGCGACGAAGATCCCACTCTGACGCAGGTTCCTCGTGAAGAGGTCCTGCAGTCCTGCCACGGCGGTCATCGAACCTGGTCCTTTTCCTTGGTCATGAGTTCCATCAGGTTCTCCTGAGTCGCCTGCTCGCGGGGCAGCACACCGGTGATCCGGCCGGCCGAGAGCGTGTAGATGCGGTCGCAGATGCCCAGCAGCTCGGGCAGCTCGGAGGAGATGACCAGCACGGCCTTGCCCTCCTCGGCGAGCTTGTTGATCGAGCGTGTAGATCTCGTACTTGGCGCCGACGTCGATGCCGCGCGTGGGCTCGTCGAGGATGAGCACCTGCGGGTCGGTGAAGAGCCACTTGCTCAGCACGACCTTCTGCTGGTTGCCGCCCGACAGCTTGCCCGCCAGAGCCAGCACCGTGGGCGCCTTGATGTTCATGCTCTGCCGGTACTCCTCGGCGACCTTGATCTCCTCGTTCGCGTTGACGAACCCGGCGCGCGAGACCTTGGCCAGGTCGGCGGCGGAGATGTTGCTCCGGATGTCCTCGATGAGGTTGAGCCCGTACTTCTTGCGGTCCTCGGTGGCGTAGGCGATCCCGTGCGAGATGGCCTCGGCTCACTGACCCGACCCGGATCTCCTGACCGTGCAGGAAGACCTTCCCGGTGATGCGGCTGCCGTAGGAGCGGCCGAACACGGACATCGCCAGCTCGGTGCGGCCGGCACCCATGAGCCCCGCGAGCCGACGATCTCCCCCGCCCGCACCGAGAGGTTGGCGTGGTCGACGACCACCCGGTCGGGGTCGGTGGGGTGGTGCACGGTCCAGTCCTCGATCCGCAGCACCTCCTCGCCCACGTGCGACTCGTGCGGGGGGAACCGGTGGCCCAGGTCGCGCCCGACCATGCCGCGGATGATGCGCTCCTGCGTGACCTCGTCGGCCACCATGTCGAGCGTCTCGACCGTGCGGCCGTCCCGGATGATCGTCGTGGTGTCGGCGATCTCGGCGATCTCGTTGAGCTTGTGGGAGATCATGATCGACGTGATGCCCTGCTCCTTGAGCTGGCGCAGGAGGCCCAGCAGGTGCTCGGAGTCGTTGTCGTTGAGCGCCGCGGTGGGCTCGTCCAGGATGAGCAGCTTGACCTGCTTGGACAGCGCCTTGGCGATCTCCACCAGCTGCTGCTTGCCGACGCCGAGCTGACCGACGGGGGTCAACGGCGGCTCCTCGAGGCCCACGCGCGCGAGCAGCGCCGCGGCCTCGGAGTTGGCCACGTTCCAGTCGATGAGGCCGCGGTGCGACCGCTCGTTGCCGAGGAAGATGTTCTCCGCGATCGACAGGAAGGGCACCAGCGCGAGCTCCTGGTGGATGATCACGATGCCCTGGGACTCGGAGTCGTTGATCGACCCGAACTGCACCTCCTCGCCCTCGAAGAGGATGGCACCGTCGTAGGTGCCGTGCGGGTAGACACCGGAGAGCACCTTCATCAGCGTCGACTTGCCGGCGCCGTTCTCCCCGCAGATCGCGTGGATCTCGCCACGCGCGACCGACATCGACACGTCCTGCAGTGCCTTGACGCCGGGGAACGTCTTGGTGATGCCTTGCATCTCAAGAATGGGGTTGGCCATGCGGCCACCGCCCTTCGTCGTACCGGGCACCGCCGCCGGGCCCTGTCGCTGGTGGGGGCGACCCGACCGCCCGACCGGCAGGCTCCGCAGGGAGCCTGCCGGTCGGACGGCAGGTCGGACGGACGGTCAGGCCTGGCCGCTGGCGACCTGGTCGGCGGTCCAGTAGCCGGAGTCGATCAGGAGCGACTGGATGTTGTCCTTGTAGACGATGTCCGAGTCGAGCAGGAAGGACGGGACCACCTTGACGCCGTTGTCGTACGTCTCGGTGTCGTTGGCCTCGGGGTCCTCACCGGCCAGGAACGACTGCGCGCTGACGACGGCCTGGTCGGCGAGCTTGCGAGTGTCCTTGAAGATCGTCGAGAACTGCACGTCGTCGTTGATCAGCTTGACCGAGGCGATCTCGGCGTCCTGACCGGTGACGATCGGCATGCCCTGGGCGATGGCGGGGCCGTAGCCGGCGTTCTGCAGCGCGGTGATGATGCCGCGGGAGAGGCCGTCGTATGGGGACAGGACGCCCTGCACCTTGCTGCCGTCCGAGTAGGTCGACGTGAGCAGGTCCTCCATGCGCTTCTGCGCCGTCTCCTGCAGCCAGCGCAGCGTGGCGACCTGCTCGATGTCGGTCTGGCCCGACTTCACGACGAGCGTGCCGTTGTCGATGTACTCCTGCAGCGTGTCCATCGCGCCCTGGTAGAAGAAGTGAGCGTTGTTGTCGTCCAGCGAGCCCGCGAACAGCTCGATGTTGAACGGGCCGGTCGCGTCACCCTTCGAGCCGTCCGCCTTGAGCACGCCGAGCCCGACGAGCAGGGACGTCGCCTGCTGGACGCCCACCTTGTAGTTGTCGAACGTCACGTAGAAGTCGACGTTCTCGCTGTCCCGGATGAGCCGGTCGTAGGCGATGACCGGGATGTTCGCGTCGGCCGCGGCCTGCAGCTGGGTCGCCAGCGCGGTGCCGTCGATCGAGGCGAGGATCAGCAGGTCGGCGCCCTTGGTGATCATCTGGTCGATCTGCTGCTGCTGCGTGGGGATGTCGTCGCCGGCGTACTGCAGGTCGACCTTGTAGCCGGCGTCCTCGAGGCCCGCCTTGACGGCGTTGCCGTCCGCGATCCACCGCTCCGAGGTCTGCGTCGGCATGGCGACACCGACCGTGAGGTCGCTCGGGTCCGCGGTCGTGCCGTCGGACGAGCCGCTGCCGCCGCCTGCGCCGCTGCCCGAGCACGCGGCCAGGCCGAGCGCGAGGACCGCACCCACCGCCGCGATCGTGATCCGTCGCATTGCTGTGCTCCTTCTCATCGTTGAGAGGCCCGGTGACTCGGACCTGGCGAGCTCGGGTTCGTCGGTGCGGACGGCGTCGGCGCCGTGCGGACCGGTGTCCCGGCTGGGCCTCCGTGCCTTCTCGGCGGCTCAGCGGTGCCCACCTTGTTCCATTCGTTTCTCGAAGTCAACCGGGGCCAGACGCGGGACAGATCACAAATTCATCACGATGTGAGCGCTAACAGCGGCCCTAGGACCTTCGTCGCGACACTCTGCCTTCGGAACGCGAACACAGAACCGCGCCTTGCAACGACACGGGACCCCCGACCAGAAGTCGAGGGTCCCGTCGCGCCGTGCCGTGCGTCAGCCGAAGAAGCCGCCCCACCAGCTGCCGGCCCAGTGGCCCCAGCTACCGAACCACTGACTCCACCCGCCGTGCCCGTGGCCGTCGTGGTGCCCGTTCCCGTGGCCCGACGAGTGGTTCTCCACCAGCACCGCGACCGTGCGAGGCGGCACCGTCACCGTGCCGGTGGCCTTGTCCCACGTGGTGCTCTTGACCACCGGGTCGCTGCCCTTGGCCTGGACCGGCGACAGGGTCAGCCGGTGCCCGGCCAGGTCGGCGACGGTCTGCGTCGTCGCCTCGTCGGACGCGTTCACGACCACCAGCGCACCGTCGAGCTTCTTGTCCACGTCCGTGGACCAGTGCCGCGTGGTGGTGTCCCACCCCGGCTCGTCGTCGATCGCCATGACCACCACGCCCGGGTCGGCGTCCGGGCCCGAGCCCGGGAAGGTGACCTTCTGCTCGATGAGGTCCGCGGACCCCAGCCGGAACAGCGGCGTGGAGAAGCGCAGCTTGAGCAGGTCGTCCGCGGCCCGGGACGCGGTCGCGATGTCGGCCGGCGTCGGCTTGAGGGCCGGGTCGGCCAGCAGCGGCTGCTGGAACGGCCACTTCGCCTCGTTGTCGGCCTTCGGCGGCAGGCCGCGGCCGAAGCCGTTGTCCTGCCCGGACAGGTCGAGGTGGTTGAACCAGTCACCCGAGTTGAAGCTGTTCCGGTCCAGCGACTTGCTGCGCAGCAGGTCGGCGCCAGCGTGCCAGAACGACGGGGTCTGGGCCAGGGCCGTCGTGGCCAGCGAGACGGTGTTCATGCGCACGCGGTCCGCCATCGGGGTGTCCGTGGGCAGCTTGTACGTGAGCGAGTCCCAGAGCGTCTCGTTGTCGTGGGCGTCGACGTAGGTGATGACCTCCTCGGGTGAGTCGGCGTACCCGGCCGGCTGGCCGTTGTAGTCGATCTCGGAGCCCTTCTGCACCGTTCCAGCACTGGTCTCGAACGCGTAGTCGCGCAGGTTGCCCGCCATGCCGAGGCGGACCAGGTCGGCGTCGTGCGCCGCCCGCGCCAGCTGCTCGGCCTCCGACCCGTTGACCGGGTCACCGTTCGGGTCGGTCCCGCCGCCGGAGCCGAAGCCCTGGATGTGCGGGTTCTCGTCGAACGGTCCACCGCCGCGCACGGCGTCCCGCAGCCGGTCGGAGAACGTCCCGATGCCCGTCCCGCCCAGCTGACCCTGCGTGGCCTGCGTGAACAGGGCGTTGTCCGCGACCTCCCCGAAGTTCCAGCCCTCGCCGTAGAGGTAGACCTTCGAGCCGTCGACTCCGTCCTTCTTCGGGGTCAGCTTGTCCAGGGCGTCCCGGATCGCCTGCATGTTCTGCACCGAGTGGTGGCCCATGAGGTCGAACCGGAAGCCGTCGACCTTGTAGTCGCGGGCCCACGTCACCACCGAGTCCACCATGGCCTTCTGGGCCATCTGGTGCTCCGTGGCGATGTTCTGGCAGCAGGTCGAGGTCTGCACCGTGCCCGTGGCGGACAGCCGCTGGTAGTAGCCGGGCACCACGCGGTCGAGGATCGACTGCGGCGACTGCCCGCTGGCGGTGGTGTGGTTGAACACCTGGTCCAGCACCACCTGCAGGCCGTCGGAGTGCAGCGCGCCGACCATCGTGCGGAACTCCGCGATGCGGGCACCCCCGTCGGCGTCCACCGCGTACGACCCTTCGGGCGTCGACCAGTGCAGCGGGTCGTAGCCCCAGTTGAAGCCGTCGGCGTCGGCCACCGCCATGACGCACGCCTGCTGCTGGTCCGAGTCCGGCGCGTACGACTCGAGGTCGCAGTCCGGGCTCTGCTGCAGGGCGCGGTCCTCCTGGATCGACGCGATGTCGAACGTGGGCAGCAGGTGGATCGTCGTCAGGCCCGCCCTCTGCAGCTCACGCAGGTGCTGCCGCCCGGCGCCGTTCGTCGCGAACGCCAGGTACGTGCCGCGCTTCGGCGGCCGGGACCGTCGGGTCGTCGATCGAGAAGTCCCGCACGTGCAGCTCGTAGATCGTCTGGTCCACGGGCCGCACCACCGGCTGCTTCGCCTTCTCCCACTGCTTGGGGCGGTAGGCACCGTCGGCCAGGTCGACCAGCACCGAGTGCGTCGAGTTCAGGGTCAGGGCCACCGAGTACGGGTCGGTGACGCGGTTGACCTCGACCTGGTCGGTGGTCGGTGCGTACACCGTGACCTCCCACAGGTACCGGGCGCCGGACCAGGACTTCTTCCCGTCCACCGTCCAGGACCCGTCGGACTGACGCTGCGCTGCCACCCGCTGCGGGTCGGCGCTCGTCGCGCCGGTCCAGAGCAGCAGGTCGACGTCCTGGGCGGTCGGTGCCCACAGCGCCAGCGACGGGGCGCCCTTGCGCCAGGTGGCGCCCAGGGTCCGCTTGCCGGCCTTCGCGGCGTAGACGTCGTCGAGCACGCCGGGGATCTGCACCCCGGTCGCCGCCTGGTAGGTACCGTCCGCGGCGGCCTGCGTGACCAGCAGCGCACCGCGCAGCAGGTCGGCCGTCGGGGCGTCGGCGGGCAGGTGCAGCGCCAGGTAGCCCGTCAGCGCGGGGAACCGTGCGGTCTGCGCCGCCGTGAGGCCGGCCGGGTCGTACGTCAGCGGCACGGGGTCGCCGTCGCCGAGGTCCTGCACGGACAGCCCACCGGTCGTCGAGGCGTGCAGCGCGAACGTCGCGGACGACGGGTCGCTCGCCCAGGTGGCCGGCCACGCGATGGTGTCCCGGTCGATCCAGTGCGCGCTCTGCTCGCCGGTGCCGGGCAGCGGCGGGTCCGTCACCTCGATGCTCAGCACGTGCGTCGCCAGCACGTAGGAGAACGTGACGGGCTTGCCCCCCGGTGCGGAGAACGGGATGTTCGCGCCGTTGGGCGCTCCCCCGGCGCCGTAGTTCTCGTCCCAGCCCAGGTTGTGCGCGACCTTGACCTCGTAGGCGCCCTCGGGCAGGTCCGTCGCGGTGAACGTGAACGTGCCGTCCCCGTCCGGGTCCTGCAGCCAGCTCTTCAGGCAGTCGGGCATCCAGTCCCCGGCGCACCCGAGCTCGCTGTTGTCCGAGCCCGGCACGGTGAGGATCGGACCCTGTGCGCTCGAGGTGAACCAGTGCGTCACGGGGTCGTAGTAGAAGGTCACCGGCCCGGCGGCGGCCAGCGTGTAGGAGGCGTTCCCGCCACCGGCCACGCCGCCGGCCCCGTAGTTCTCGTCCCACGAGCCGTTGATGGCCACCTTGTACTCGTAGGTGCCGGCGGGCAGCGTGAACGTCCCGGACCACACGCCGTCGGGGCGCTGCGTCAGCCGCGCGGCGGCGCAGTCGGGCTGCCAGTCGCCCGGGCACCCCATGGCCGCGTTGTGGCTGCCGGGCACCGAGACGGACGTCGGGCCGCCGGGCGCGGGAGCGGGGCCGACGTCGCCGTCGACCGCCCCGCCGACCGCCGCGTACGTGGAGGCGGCGGACCGGTGACCGGCCGCGTCGACGCTCACCGCGCGGTACTCGACCAGGGCGCCGTCGGGCAACCCGGTGACCGTGTGGAACACCCGGGGCGTCGTCGTCTCCGACGTGCCCAGCGGCGTCCAGTCCGTGTCGCCGACCACCCGGTAGGCGAACGACGTCTGGCTCCACACGTCCGTGGCCACGTCGGCGCTCACCGCGACGTCGCCGGACAGACCGGCACCGGGCGCGGGGGCCGAGAGGCTGATCGGTCCTGCGGCGTCGGGCGCCGCGACCGGCGCGTCGGCCTTGAGCACGATCGCGCCGAGCGCCGGCACGGTGACCGTGACGTTCCCGTCGGCGGTCGCGGCCGCACCGGTCGTCGTGCCGTAGAGCGGGGCGAACGTCGCGCCCGGCGTCAGGGTGTCGATCGTGACGGTCGCGGGCGTGGTGCCGTTGTTCGTCGCGACGAGGTGCTCGACCTTCTCGGTGGCGTCCACGCGGGAGAACGCGTAGACCGCGCCGTCGGCGTACCGCTCGATCTGGGCACCGTCGCGGAGCGCCGGGGTGCTGCGGCGCAGGTCGGCCAGCTCGGCGATGTGCTGGTAGAGCACCGAGCCGGTGTCGTACCGGTCGACCGAGCCGGCGGTCGTGCCGTCCAGCAGGGCCTGGTTCGCGTACTCGGGCACCTGCGTGGCGAACAGCGACTGCCGCGCGTCCTTGTCGGTGCCGTTGAGCGTCCCGGAGCCGACGAAGCCCTGCTCGTCGCCGTAGTAGACGACCGGCTGACCGCGCGTCAGGTACATCAGCGAGTGCGCCAGCTCGGAGCGCTGCTGCGGGTTCGTCGCGTCCTTGACCATGTAGCCGATGCGACCCATGTCGTGGTTGCCCAGGAACGTGGGCAGCGCCTGCGCGTTCGTGGTGGGCGTGGTGTACCGGTCGTCGCCGGCGAACAGCGCCTTGAGGCCGCCCGCGGAGAAGCCCTTGGCGTAGTTGCTGGCCGCCGACTGGAACGTGAAGTCGAGGACCGCGTTCATGTCGCTGTCGCGCAGGTACGGCGCGAGCTTGACGGGGTCGGCGTCGTAGACCTCGCCGAACATGAAGAAGTCGGGGTTGCCGACGGAGGCCGCGTGCGCGCGCACCGCGGTGGTGAACTTCTGCCAGAACTCGAAGTTCACGTGCTTGGCGGTGTCGATGCGGAAGCCGTCGACGCCCAGGTCCACCCAGGAGTCGTAGACGTCCACGAACCCGTTCACCACGGCGGGGTTCTCGGTCATGAGGTCGTCGAGGCCGGAGAAGTCGCCGTACGTCGTCGACTCCCCGCTGTAGGTCGAGTTCCCGCGGTTGTGGTACAGCGTCGGGTCGTTCAGCCAGTCCGGGACCTTGACGTGCGCGTCCTCGGGCTTGATCACCGGCGTGTACGGGAAGCTCGTCGCCGGGTCCATGGCCGGGAACGAGTCCGTGCCCGCGTAGGTGTGCGGGTCGAAGGCGTTGCCGGCGGCGTCGGTGTACGGGCTGGTCGCCTGGTCCACGTAGCCGTACTGGCCCTCGGCGTAGTCGATGACGTCCGCGGTGTGGTTGGTGATGATGTCGAAGTAGACCTTGATGCCGCGCGCGTGGGCGTCCGCGATCAGGGCCTGCAGCTCGGCGTTGGTGCCCAGGTGCGGGTCGATCTGCGTGAAGTCGGTGATCCAGTAGCCGTGGTACCCGGCGGAGGCGTCCGCGCCGGTGCCCTGCACGGGCCGGTTCTTGAACGACGGGGTCAGCCAGATCGCCGTGGTGCCGAGCCCCTCGATGTAGTCCAGCCGGCTGTGCAGGCCGGCCAGGTCGCCGCCCTCGTAGAAGCCCTTGTCGGTGGGGTCGTACCCCGTGGTGAGGCGGTCACCGGTCAGGCCGCCGGTGTTGTTGGTCGGGTCGCCGTCCGCGAACCGGTCCGTCATGGCGAAGTAGAACTGCTGGTCGGCACCCGGGTCGCGCGCGGGGGTCGCGACGAGCGCGTCGTCGGCCGGCGTGTAGCCCTGCGCCAGGTCCAGCGGGGTCAGCGCGATGCGGTGCGTCGTGTCGTCGTACGTGAACCGCAGCTGCGCCGGGCCGGCGACGACCAGCGGGACGTTGTCCGCGCCGCCGTCCTTGCCGTACGCCTCGTCCCAGGTGTCGTTGATCGCCACCTTGTACGCGTAGGTGCCCGCGGGCACGGTGAAGTCCGCGGAGTAGATCCCCGGCGTGGTGGTGGGGGCCAGCTCGGTGGCCGGGCAGTCGGGCTGCCAGTCGCCCGGGCAGCCGAGCTCGCTCTGCAGGTCGCCGACGAGGGCGGCCGTGCGGTCGGCGGCCTGCGCGGGGCTGCTGCCCGCGGCGGCGACGAGCCCGATGCCGGCGACCGCGAGCGCGGTGAGCGCGGCGAGTGCGCGGGAGGGGTGACGGACGGGGGTGTCGGCGGGCGACATGGCGACTCCTTCGTCTCCTCGCACGACCGTGTGCGAGGCAGGTGTCGCTGACCGTATCCGCTTGCAGCAAGTTGCAGCAAGGGATCCGGACGAATCCGTGACAACCGGAGGACTCGGACCGCCGCAGGCGCCCGCGGCAGCCGGCGTGAAGCCTCCGTCGCGCCAGGCGCTACCGGGTCGTCACGGTCAGCGACGGGGCGGGTCGATCAGCCGGCCGGGCCCGCGGCGCAGGCGCCGGAACAGCACGACGCCGACCACGACGAACGCCACGCCGACCAGCGCGAACGGCCACGGGCTCGACTGCGCTATGCAGTCCGACGCACCCGTGACACCGCCGGCGCAGAACTCCCCTGGCCCGTACCGGTTGAGCCACGCCAGCGACAGCGGCAGCGCGCCCAGCCCGGTCACGACGCCGACCTGTGCCGGCCGCGGCCCCTGCCGGACCACCAGCACGCCACCCAGCACGACGAGCACGAGCGCGACGAGCGGCCCGAGGCGCATGCCGAGCCCGAGCCCGGCACCCACGCCGCCCGCGAGCAGCACCCAGCCGAGGAACGCGCCCCACCCCGTGCCCGGGCGTGGGACGGCGACCTCCTCGGCCCACAACGGATCGGTCAGAGGAGGCCCAGCGCCTGGACCGCGTCGCGCTCCTCGACCAGCTCGGCGACCGAGGCGTCGATGCGTGCGCGGGAGAACTCGTCGATCGACAGGTCCGGCACGATCTGCCACGCGCCGTCGACCGACGTCACCGGGAACGAGGAGATGAGCCCCTCCGGGACGCCGTACGAGCCGTCGGAGACGATGCCTGCCGACGTCCAGTCGCCCGCGGGCGTGCCGTGCACCCACGTGTGCACGTGGTCGATCGCGGCGTTGGCCGCCGACGCCGCCGACGACGCGCCGCGCGCCTCGATGATCGCGGCCCCGCGCTTGGCCACCGTGGGGATGAACGTGTCGCGCACCCACGCGTCGTCGCCGACCACCTCGAGCGCCGGGCGACCGCCCACCGTCGCGTGCGACAGGTCCGGGTACTGCGTGGCGGAGTGGTTGCCCCAGATGGTCAGCCGCGCGATGTCGGCCACCGAGGACGCCCGTCTTCGTCGCGAGCTGCGAGAGGGCCCGGTTGTGGTCCAGGCGCGTCATCGCCGTGAACCGCTCGCGCGGCACGTCCGGGGCGTGCGCCGCGGCGATGTACGCGTTGGTGTTGGCCGGGTTGCCGACGACGAGCACCCGGACGTCGTCGGCCGCGCCGGCGTTGATGGCCTCGCCCTGCGGCTTGAAGATGCCGCCGTTGGCGGAGAGCAGGTCGCCGCGCTCCATGCCCGCCGTCCGCGGCCGCGCGCCGACGAGCAGCGCCACGTTGACGCCGTCGAAGGCGGCCGTCGCGTCGTCGTAGATGTCGACGCTGTCCAGCGTGGTGAACGCGCAGTCGTCCAGCTCCATCGCCGTGCCCTCGGCGGCCTTGACGGCCTGCGGGATCTCGAGCAGGCGCAGGCGGACCGGGGTGTCGGCGCCGAGCAGCTGGCCGGACGCGATCCGGAAGAGCAGCGCGTAGCCGATCTGCCCAGCAGCTCCGGTGACGGTGACGGTGACGGGCGAGCTGGTCACGGAACGGGCTCCTTCGATCGGCGACGACGGCGACCTCACGCTACCCCGCGGACGACGGACGGCGCCCACCCTGACCCGGGTGGGCGCCGTCCGTGACAGACCTGCTCAGGCGAGCTTGGCCGCCAGGTTGGCGTCGAGCGTCGCCAGGAACTCCTCGGTGGTCTGCCAGGCCTGGTCCGGGCCGACCAGGGACGCGAGGTCCTTGGTCATCGCGCCGGACTCGACGGTCTCGACGACGACCTGCTCGAGCGTCTCCGCGAACTGCGTGACCTCGGGGGTGCCGTCCAGCTTGCCGCGGTGCTTGAGGCCACCGGTCCACGCGAAGATCGACGCGATCGGGTTGGTGGACGTCGGCTTGCCGGCCTGGTGCTGGCGGTAGTGCCGCGTGACGGTGCCGTGGGCGGCCTCCGCCTCGACGGTCTTGCCGTCCGGGGTCATGAGCACCGACGTCATGAGGCCCAGCGAGCCGAAGCCCTGCGCGACGGTGTCGGACTGCACGTCGCCGTCGTAGTTCTTGCAGGCCCAGACGTAGCCGCCCTCCCACTTCATGGCCGCCGCGACCATGTCGTCGATGAGGCGGTGCTCGTAGGTCAGGCCGGCCGCCGCGAAGTCGGCCGCGTACTCGGCGTCGAACACCTCCTGGAAGATGTCCTTGAACGCGCCGTCGTAGGCCTTGAGGATCGTGTTCTTCGTCGACAGGTACACCGGGTAGCCGCGCTGCAGGCCGTAGGCGAACGAGGCGCGCGCGAAGTCGCGGATCGAGTCGTTGAAGTTGTACATCCCCATGGCGACGCCGCCGCCGTCGGGGTACGTGACGACCGTCTGGTGGATCGGCTCGGAGCCGTCCGCGGGCGTGTACGTCATGGTCAGCGTGCCGGCGCCGGGGACCTTGAAGTTGGTCGCCTTGTACTGGTCGCCGTGGGCGTGACGGCCGATGATGATCGGCTTGTTCCAGCCCGGCACCAGGCGCGGGATGTTGGAGATGATGATCGGCTCGCGGAAGACGACGCCGCCGAGGATGTTGCGGATGGTGCCGTTGGGCGACACCCACATCTTCTTCAGGCCGAACTCCTCGACGCGGGCCTCGTCGGGCGTGATCGTCGCGCACTTGACGCCGACGCCGTGCTCCTTGATGGCGTTCGCGGCGTCGATCGTCACCTGGTCGTCCGTGGCGTCGCGGTTCTGGATCGACAGGTCGTAGTACCGCAGGTCGACGTCGAGGTAGGGGTGGATCAGGCGGTCCTTGATGAACTGCCAGATGATGCGCGTCATCTCGTCGCCGTCGAGCTCGACGACCGGGCCGACAACCTTGATCTTCGCCATGCGGGGATCTCCTGTGCTGGGGACGGGTGGGGGCACGGCACGGGTTCTCGCGGTGCCGGCGCAGGTCCGCGGACAAGATTACTCGACGTCGAGAGATCTTTGGGGGTCGAGCGACCGTCCGCGCCTCGGCGCCCGCCGTGACCGATGGCACGGGGACTGGCATGCTGGCCAACCGGGTCATGTCGCCCGGCCGCACAGCCGGTCGTGGCAGGCTCCCCGCGCACAGCCCTTCCATCGACGGTTACTCACGACAGGATCGACATGTCACAGGACACCCCCGGCACGGCCGCCGGCTCCCCCGAGCCCGACGAGACCTCCACGACCGGCACGCCGGCTCCCGAGGAGGCCACGGCCGCCGCGGCCGCCGACGAGGCGACGCCCGTCACGCCCGCCGCGGCCCCGATCCAGCCGGCCGCCGACGAGACGGAGCCGGAGGAGGTCGACGCCTACGTCGTGCCCGCCGGCACGGTCGTCGTCACGGGCCCGAGCCTGGTCGCGCGGCTCGGTGCCGAGGCGTTCGGCACGTTCACCCTGGTGCTCGTCGGCCTGGGCATCGCGCTGTACTCGACGGTCAGCGGCCTGGGCGGCACGCTCGGCGTCGCGCTCGGCTTCGGCCTCGCGGTCCTGGCCGGGATCATCGCGGTCGGTCACATCTCGGGCGGCCACTTCAACCCCGCCGTGACCCTGGGGGCCGCGATCGGCGGCCGTACCGCGTGGCGCGACGTCCTGCCCTACTGGCTGGCGCAGCTGATCGGCGGCATCCTCGCCGCCGCCATCCTGTTCATCACCATCCCGGACAAGCTCCCGGGCCTGCTCGTGCAGGGCGGCACCGCGACGTCGAAGAGCTTCTTCAGCTCGGTGGCCAACGGCTTCGCCTCGCACTCCCCCCTGTCGGTGGCCTCGCAGGGCCAGGTCGAGTTCTCGACGGCCATCGCGCTGCTCGTCGAGATCGTCGTGACCGCCGTGTTCGTCGGCGTCATCCTCGGGGCGACCGACCGCCGGTCGGCCAACGTGCAGGCCCCGTTCGCCATCGGCCTGGCACTCGCCGTGCTCATCCTGGTCGCCATCCCGGTGACCAACGCGTCGCTGAACCCGGCCCGCTCGACGGCCGCGGCGGTCTTCTCCGACAGCTGGGCGCTGAGCCAGCTCTGGCTGTTCTGGGTCGCCCCGCTGGTCGGCGCGGCACTCGCCGGCCTGATCTACCGCGCCTTCGCGGCCGAGCCCGCGGAGGACAACCTGCTCGAGGAGGACGACGCGTACGTCACGACCGACGACGTCGTGGTGGTCAACGAGCGCTGACGCCTCGCCTCAGCCGCACACCGACGCCCGGGACCTGCACGGTCCCGGGCGTCGCTGCGTCCTCGGGGTCTCAGCCCGGCAGCAGCTGGGCGAGCACGGCGAGCGCGACGCCGAACAGCGACAGGACGGCGACGTCGATCGCCTTGGCCCGCACGCTCAGCGCGACCGGTCCGGGCGACGGCAGGACAGCGCGGACGAGGGCACCCGACAGCGCGACGACGGCCAGCACGACCGCGCCGGCGCGGGTGCCGACGACGAGGGCGACCACCATCGCGACGACGATGCCGGAGCTGGTCCACCACAGGGAGACGTTGCGCGCGGCATCCAGTGACGCCCGCGCGATGGCCCGCGGGTCCAGCGGCGCCTCCTCGACCGGGATGGGACCGGTCGACGGCTGGGTGGGAGCAGACGCCGGCGGTGGCGCGACGGGCGCGGAGACGGGGTGCGCGGAGCCCGCGCGGCGTACCCCGGCTGCACCGCTCATGCGCTCCCTCGTCCCTCGCTCGTGCCTCTCGACGGGAGACTACCGTTGCCAGGTGAGCGCCCGGACCGACGACGAGCAGCCCCCGCACGACCCACCCCGTGACGTCCTCGTCGTCGGAGCAGGTCTCGCCGCCACCCAGACCGTGGCCGCCCTGCGTGAGCGCGGGTTCGACGGTCGGGTCGTGGTGCTCGGCTCGGAGGGTGTCCCGCCCTACGACCGCCCGCCGCTGTCCAAGCACCTGCTGGACCGGCCCGACCCCACCTGGCTGGCCGACGAGGTCGGGACCGACCTGGCCGGTCTCGCCGACGAGGTCCACCTCGCCACCCCGGCGCGCGGGCTGTCCCTGTCCGGCGCGCGGCCCGAGGTGTCGACCGAGGCCGGCCCGCTGTCGACCGACGCGCTGGTGGTGGCCACCGGTGCACGCGCGGTCCGTCCGTCGGGCTGGGACGCGGCGCTGACCCTGCACACGGCCGCGGACGCACAGGTGCTGCGCTCGGCGCTCACGCCGGGGACCCGGCTCGTCGTGATCGGCGCGGGGTGGATCGGCGCCGAGGTGGCCGGTGTCGCGGCCTCCGCGGGCGTCGACGTCGTGGTGCTCGAGGCCGCCGGTGCTCCCCTGTCCGCCGCGCTCGGGTCCACGGTCGGCGGCCTGACGGTGCCCTGGTACGCCGCTGCCGGGGTGCGGCTGCTCACCGGGACGCAGGTGGTCGAGGTCGGGGCCGACGGTGTCCGGCTGGCCGACGGCACGCTGGTCCCCGCCGACGTCGTCCTCGCGGCGGTGGGAGCCCGGCCGAGCACGGACTGGGTGGCCGGTGCCCTGCCGCGCGAGGCCGACGGCTCCCTGCGCGTCGACGAGCACCACGCGGTCCTGGGTGCTCCGCGCAGCGTCCGCGCGGTGGGCGATGTCGCGCTGCGGCGCTCGCCGAGGCACGGGTGGGTTCCCGGCGGCCACTGGGACGGTGCGCTGCGCGGACCGGCGGCCCTCGTCGCGGACCTGCTGGGGGGCTCGCACGACGCGCTCACCGACGTCGCGCCGTACGTCTTCTCCACCCAGCTGGGCCACGAGCTGGCCCTGTTCGGCCATCCGCAGGCCGGCGACGAGGTGGTGCTGCGCGGGGAGCCCACCGACGCCGGCTGGACCGCGCTGTGGTTCCGCCGGGACTCCCCCGAGCTCGCCGCGGTGCTCACCGTGGACCGGCCGCGCGACGTGGGTGCCGCGCGCCGCCTGTTCACCGCGCCCGGCCTGCCCCGGGTCGACCGTGCGCTGGCACGGGACCCGGGGCGGCCGCTGCGGGAGACGGTCCTGGCCTGAGGACCGGCCCCGAAGACCGCTCAGTGCGCGAAGTGCCGCGTCCCGGTCAGGTACAGCGTCACACCGGCGGCCTGCGCCGCCGCCACGACCTCCTCGTCGCGGACCGACCCGCCCGGCTGCACGATGGCGCGCACGCCGGCGTCGATGAGCACCTGCGCCCCGTCGGCGAACGGGAAGAAGGCGTCCGAGGCGGCGACCGACCCGCGGGCCCGCTCCGCGTCGCCGGCGTTGGCCCGCTCGACCGCGAGGCGGCAGGAGTCGACCCGGTTGACCTGCCCCATGCCGACCCCGACGGACGCGCCGCCGTCGGCCAGCAGGATCGCGTTCGACTTCACCGCACGCACCGACCGCCACGCGAACACCAGGTCCGCCAGCGTCGCGTCGTCCGCGGGCGTCCCCGCCGCCAGCGTCCACGCCGCCGGGTCGTCGCCGGGGGCGTCCACCTGGTCGAGCTGCTGCACCAGCAGCCCGCCGCTGATCGCCCGTCGCTCGGTGTCCACGCCCTCGACCGGCGTGACCCGGAGCAGCCGGACGTTCTTCTTGCGGGACAGGATCTCGAGCGCCTCCGGCTCGAACGCCGGTGCGACGACGACCTCGGTGAACACCCCGGCGATCTGCTCGGCCGCGGCCGCGGTCAGCGTCGCGTTGGTGGCGATCACGCCGCCGAACGCCGAGACGGGGTCGCACGCGTGGGCCTTGGCATGGGCGTCCGCCACGTCGGTGCCCACGGCGATCCCGCACGGGTTGGCGTGCTTGATGATGGCGACGGCGGGGCCGGTGTGGTCGTGCGCGGCGCGCCACGCGGCGTCGGCGTCGACGTAGTTGTTGTAGCTCATGGCCTTGCCGTGCAGCTGCTCGGCGCCGGCCAGGCCACGACCGGCCGCACCGTCCGGCGTGAGGTACAGCGCCGCCTGCTGGTGCGGGTTCTCGCCGTAGCGCAGGACCTCGCCGCGCACCCAGGAGCTCGCGGTGAACGCCGGGAAGCCGGAGTCCGTGGCGTCCTGGTCGGGTGCGTAGTCGGCGGCGAACCAGCTGGCCACGGCGGCGTCGTACGCGGCGGTGTGCGCGAACGCGTCGGCCGCGAGGAGCCGGCGGGCGGCGAGCGTGAAGCCACCGGCGGCGACGGCGGCCGCGACCTCGGCATAGCGAGCGGGGTCGACGACGACCGCGACGCTCGGGTGGTTCTTGGCCGCCGCGCGCACCATGGAGGGGCCGCCGATGTCGATCTGCTCGACGCACTCGTCGGGTCCTGCACCGGACGCCACGGTCGCCGTGAACGGGTACAGGTTCACCACCACCAGCTCGAAGGCCGCGATGCCGAGCTCGTCCAGCTGGGCCAGGTGCTCGGGCAGCCGGGTGTCGGCGAGGATGCCGGCGTGCACGCGGGGGTGCAGCGTCTTGACCCGGCCGTCGAGGCACTCCGGGAAGCCGGTCAGGTCCTCGACCCGCGTGACGGGCACCCCGCCGGCGGCGATGGTCGCGGCGGTGGACCCGGTGGAGACGATCTCGACGCCCGCGGCGTGCAGGGCCGCGGCGAGCTCGGTCAGGCCGGTCTTGTCGTAGACGCTGACCAGGGCGCGACGGATCGGTCGCTGGGTGGGGTTCTCGGACATGGCGGCTCCCGGGAGGCAGGGTCGGCTAGGGCGGACCCAAGCACCCAGGCGGGCGGTGCGTGGCGGGGCACTGCGGCCGCTCCCCGGTGGTTGCACCCACCTGCGCCAGTCACGACCGCGGACGAGTCTATCCCGGCAGGGTGGCGGTCAGCCGACGATCGCCCGGCGGCCCTCGACGCGCAGCCCCTCGCGCGCGATCCGTCCGACCCACTCGACCAGCAGCCCCTGCTCGACCGCCTTGATGCGCTCGTGCAGCGACGCCTCGTCGTCGTCGGGCTCCACCGCGACCGCGGCCTGCGCGAGGATCGGGCCGGTGTCGACCCCCTCGTCGACCACCATGACCGTGCACCCGGTGACCTTGACCCCGTGCGCGAGCGCGTCCCGGACCCCGTGGGCGCCCGGGAACGACGGCAGCAGCGCGGGGTGCGTGTTGACGGTCCGGCCGCCGAAGCGCGCGAGGAACGTCGCCCCGAACAGCTTCATGAAGCCCGCACAGACCACCAGGTCCGGCGAGAAGACCGCCACGGTCTCGGTGATGGCGGCGTCCCACGCGGCACGGTCGGGGAAGTCCCGGACCGACACGACCGCGGTCGGCACGCCGGCCTCCCGTGCGATGTCGAGCGCCCGGATCCCGCCGCGGTCCGCGACGACGCCGACGACGCGCGCGCCGTACGCGGGATCGTCGTGCGCCGCCAGCAGCGCGGCCAGGTTGGACCCCGTGCCGGACACCAGCACCACCAGCCGGCCGGAGCCACGGGTGGCCGGGGCGGGGTGCGGAGGCGTCGCGTGCGTCACGCGCCGACCCTATCCGCGCGCGGGGTGCGGGACGGACGGACGTCCGGCGCCGGCCGCGGGTGCGCGAGAATGCTCGGGTGAGCAACCCCTACGCGCCGCCCGAGGACCGTCCGCGCCCGCCGGACGACGCCCCGCGCCCCGCCCCGCCCGCTCACCCCTGGCCACCTGCGGCGAGCGGCGGGCCTGCTCCGGCCGCCCCCGAGCGTCCGGCCCCCGATCCGGAGAAGGCAGCTGCCGCCACGCGCCTCGCACGACTCTTCGGCGTCCTCGTGCTCAGCTCGGTGCTGGTCGCCACGCTGCCCCTGCCGTGGCAGGCGGCCGCCCTGGTGTTCGCGCTGGCGGCGCTCGTCGTCGGCGGCTGGGCCGTGGTGGTCGGTGCCCGGTCGCGCGCCCGCGGCCTGCTGCCCATGCTCGCCATCGGGGTGGTCATCGCGCTGTCGTGGACGCTGATCCTGGCGGTGCAGCTGGCCCTGTGGCCCGTGCAGCAGGACAAGCAGGACTGCCTGGCCGGGGCGTTGACCGTCAGCGCCCAGAGCGCGTGCGAGACGCAGTACCAGAAGGACCTGGACGACCTGCGGACCTCGTTCGAGCGCGGTGGCACCGGCTCCTGACCCGCCTCAGCTCTCGCGACGCAGCAGCACCGCGATCCCGTCGCGCACCCTCGCCCGGAACAGGGCGTCGCCGGCCGGGGCCACCACCAGGACGCCCACCAGCACACCCGCACCGGCGAGCAGCCCCACGACGCCGCCCTGCGCACCCACGTGCGCCAGCCGGTCCGGACCGACACCCCCGCTGGCCAGCGTGACGAGGACCGCGACCAGCACGACGGTGATCCCGGCGGCCGCACCGGCCGCGGCGAGCACGTCCCACCATCGGACGGCCACGAGCCGGCGGTGCACGTACGTGCCCACGAGCACGCCCACCGCCACCAGCACCAGCGGGACGAGGCTCGTCGCCGGCCCCGCGACGTCCGGCGTCGGCAGGGCGCCGAGGATGGGCACCGCCGGCAGCGGCCCGCCCACCACCGCGTCGGGCGCGAAGTGCGTGCCGTCACCCACCACGAACCCGGCGCCCGACAGCCACGCGAGCGCCCAGACCACGAGGTTCGGCAGGTAGGCCAGCTCCGCGACGGCGAGCACGAGACCGCCGACGGCATCCAGCCCGAGCCCGCGCACGACGTCGCTGATCGTCGCGCGGCCCGCCACGACCCACAGGGCGGTCACCAGCGACGCGACGAGCACCAGTGCCGCCGCGGCGAGCAGGCCGCCCGCGGCCCCCGTGCGCAGCGGTGGTGGGACCCGGGACCAGACGGGCCGGGCGAGCGCACGCAGGGACGGCGCCTCCGGGCGCGCGAGGAGGCCGGCGCCCAGGCCGAGCGCCGCGACCGCAGCCCCGCCCACCAGAGCGCGGCCCAGACCCGTCCCGGTCACTCCGCCGGCCAGCGCGAGCAGCAGCGTGACCAGCACGTAGGCCCCGACGCCCGCGCCGTACGCCGACCAGGTCGCCAGCCCGGAGCGACGGGCGGACGCGTAGCAGACGAACGTCGCGAGCACCGTGACGCCGAGCGGGACGAGCGAGACGGCGACCGGACCGACCTGGGCGGGGACGCCGTGCCCGAGCAGCCACAACGACGAGCCGACCCCGACCGAGCGGAACCACCCGACGCCGCTGTTCGAGGGGTCCGCCGACGTGGCGACGTAGGCCGCGACCGCGGGCAGCGCCAGGACCAGGAACGACAGCACCGCGGCCTGCAGGGCGGACAGCACGCCCGCGACCCAGCGGGGTGCGCCGTCCAGCGCGCTGGTGAAGAACGTCGTCGTCGCGTCGTCCGTCAGCGCGCGACGACGCCGCCGGTCGACGACGGGGACGCCCCCGGTGCGGGGGCCGGTGGCGCTCACGGTGCCATGGTCGCCGCCCGGGGGTCCGGACGGGTGAACCCCGCCCGGCGCGTCGGCTGTCGCGTGAGACACCACGACCCCGGCGAGCGCGCGGCTCGCCGGGGTCGTGGGACGTGCGGGGTCAGCCCAGGAGCTGGCGCGCGAGCTCGGCCGTCTCGGACGGCGTCTTGCCGACCTTGACGCCCGCGGCCTCGAGGGCCTCCTTCTTCGCCTGCGCGGTGCCCGACGAGCCCGACACGATGGCGCCGGCGTGGCCCATCGTCTTGCCCTCGGGGGCCGTGAAGCCGGCGACGTAGCCGACGACCGGCTTGGTCACGTGCTCGGCGATGTAGGCCGCGGCGCGCTCCTCGGCGTCGCCGCCGATCTCACCGATCATCACGATGACCTCGGTCTCCGGGTCCGCCTCGAACGCCGCGAGGGCGTCGATGTGCGTGGTGCCGATGATCGGGTCGCCGCCGATGCCGATGGCCGTGGAGAACCCGAAGTCCCGCAGCTCGTACATCATCTGGTAGGTCAGCGTGCCCGACTTGGAGACCAGTCCGACGCGGCCGGGGCCGGTGATGTCCGCCGGGATGATGCCGACGTTGGACTTGCCGGGGCTGATCAGGCCGGGGCAGTTGGGGCCGATGAGCCGCACGCCCTTGTCCTGCGCCAGGGCGAAGAACTCAGCGGTGTCGGCCACCGGCACGCCCTCGGTGATGATGACGACCAGCGGGATGCCCGCCTCGATCGCCTCGACGACGGCGCCCTTGGTGTGGGCCGGCGGCACGAAGACCACGGACACGTCGGCGCCCGTCTTGTCCATCGCCTCGGCGACGGAGCCGAAGACGGGAACCTCCGACTCGCCGAAGGTCACGGTCGTGCCCGCCTTGCGCGGGTTCACGCCGCCGACGACGGACGTGCCGGACGCGAGCATGCGGGTGGTGTGCTTCTGGCCCTCGGAACCCGTCATGCCCTGGACGATGACCTTGGATGCCTCGGTCAGGAAGATCGCCATGGTGGTGTCTGCTTCTCTCTACGTCGTCTGCGGGTCTCAGGCGTTGGCCAGCTCGGCAGCCTTGTCGGCGCCGCCGTCCATGGTGTCGGCGAGCGTGACCAGCGGGTGCTTGGCCTCCGCGAGGATGCGCCGACCCTCGAGGACGTTGTTGCCGTCCAGGCGGACCACGAGGGGCTTGGAGGCCTCGTCGCCGAGGATCTCCAGGGCCGCGACGATGCCGTTGGCGACGGCGTCGCACGCCGTGATGCCACCGAACACGTTGACGAACACCGACTTGACCTGCGGGTCCGTCAGGATGATGTCCAGGCCGGCGGCCATGACCTCGGCGCTCGCGCCGCCGCCGATGTCCAGGAAGTTGGCGGGCTTCACGCCGCCGTGCGCCTCACCGGCGTACGCGACGACGTCGAGCGTGCTCATGACGAGCCCCGCCCCGTTGCCGATGATGCCGACCTCGCCGTCGAGCTTGACGTAGTTGAGGTCCTTCTCCTTGGCGCGCGCCTCGAGCGGGTCCGCGGCGGCCGCATCCTCGAGGTCGGCGTGCTCGGGGTGCCGGAAGCCGGCGTTCTCGTCGAGCGTCACCTTGCCGTCGAGCGCGATGATCTCGCCGTCCTCGGTGAGCACCAGCGGGTTGACCTCGACCAGCGTCGCGTCCTCGTCCCGGTACACGGCCCACAGCTTCTGCAGCGCGTCCGCGACCTTGGGCGCCAGCTCCGGGGCGAACCCGGCGGCCGCGACGATCTCGTCGGCCTTGGCCTGGTCGATGCCCGTGCGCGGGTCCACGGCGACCTTGGCCAGGGCGTCGGGACGCTCCACGGCCAGCTGCTCGATCTCCACGCCGCCCTCGACGCTCGCCATCGCCAGGTAGCGGCGCTCGGCGCGGTCCAGCAGGAGGGAGAAGTAGAACTCCGTCGCGATCTTCGCGCCCTGCGCGATCATCACGCGGTGGACCGTGTGGCCCTTGATGTCCATGCCGAGGATCTCGGAGGCCTTCTCGGCCGCGTCGTCGGCGCTGCGCGCGAGCTTGACGCCACCTGCCTTGCCGCGGCCTCCGACCTTCACCTGCGCCTTGACGACCACGACGCCGTCCTGACCGCCCAGGAGGTGCTCCGCGCCGGCGCGTGCCTCCTGCGGGGTCGTGGCGACGACGCCGCCCAGGACGGGCACGCCGTGCTTCTCGAAGATGTCACGTGCCTGGTACTCGAACAGGTCCACCTGGTCTGGGTCCTCTCATCGACCGGCGTTCGACGGCCTCTGTGCGGCCGGGACGCCCCGGTCGATGGTAGCCGCCAGGCACAGGTATCTTCACATCGAGAGATGTGGCGTGCGTGACCTCTCCCCACCGGTATGTCCGGTCCGCTACCTTCGCCCGCATGGAACCGGACGCCCCCGCGCCGCTCGGCACCCCCTCCGCTCGCGGCTCTCGCGGCACCGCACGATGAGCGCCCCCTCGGACACGGCGCCCACCGCGTCGGTCGCACGGCTCGCGGTCCTGCGCCAGGTCGCGGCCCGCGTCCCCGACCCGCGGACCCTCGGCCGGCCGGTCCTCGTGGGCATCGACGGCATGGACGGCGCGGGCAGGACGACGTTCGCCGACGAGCTCGCCGCCGAGCTGCACCGCGGCGGCCGGCACGTGGTGCGCGTCGGCGTCGACGGGTTCCACCGCCCGCGCGACGAGCGCTACCGCCGCGGCCGACACTCCCCCGAGGGGTTCTGGGCCGACTCCTACGACTACGACGCGCTGCGCCGCGAGGTGCTGGAGCCGTTCGCGCCGGGCGGCTCGCGCCGCTTCCGTCGGGCCGTGCGAGACGTCACGACGGACACCACCCTGCACCTGCCGCGCGAGCTCGGCACCGACCGCACGGTGCTCGTCGTCGACGGGATCTTCCTGCACCGCGACGAGCTGGCCGCCTGGTGGGACTTCTCCGTGTACCTGGACGTCGACTTCGCCGAGACGTTCGCGCGCATGTCGGTCCGCGACGGCTCCCCCGCGGACCCGCGCCACCCGGACAACGCCCGGTACGTCGACGGCCAGCGCCGCTACCTGGCCGCGTGCCGCCCGGCCTCCCGCGCGACGGTCGTCATCGACAACCGCACGCTGACCCACCCCGCGATCCTCCCCCACCCCTGACCCCGCGCCCCCGCCGCCCCTCCCGAGCCGCAGCGTCCGCACCCCCGGTCGTCCCCACGCACCTTCGCGCGGACCTCCACGCCCGTACCCGCGCTGCGTCCGCACAAGCAGTCGTCGGGACGACCGGTTGTGCGGACGCTCACCACACCCCGGGACGTCCGAGCAGGTACGGGTCAGGGCCCGTACCTGCTCGGACGCTACGGCGGGGGTGGCGGGACGTCCGAGCAGGTAGGGGTCGGGGCCCTTACATGCTCGGACGTTGTGGGGTGTCAATGTGGGTTGACAGTGGAGACCGTGTCAACGTAGGTTGACGGGCATGTCCGATGAGCTGATGACCGCGGCGGCCAGTGCCGCCGAGCCGGCGGAGGGGCTGCGAGCCGTGCGGTCGCTGCGGGTGCTCGCCGACCGGCTGGAGGCGTTGCACGTCGAGCGCGCGAGGCAGCTCGGGTGGTCGTGGCAGCAGGTTGCCGCCGCACTCGACGTCTCGCGCCAGGCGGTCCACAAGAAGTACGGGAAGAGGTTCGGCTGATGTTCGAGAGGTTCACCGCGGACGCCCGCGAGGCAGTGGTCCGCGCACAGGAGGAGGCACGCGCCCTCGGTGCCGAGCGCATCCGCAGCGAGCACCTGCTGCTCGGAGCGGTGGCGACGCCCGACACGGTGGCGGCCCGGGCGTTGCAGCGGCTGGGGCTCGATCGCGCCGCCGTGCTCGGGGCCGTCCGGTCGCAGCCCGCCCACACGCTCGACGCTGACGCGCTGGCCGGCGTCGGCATCGACCTGGACGCCGTCCGGGCGCAGGTCGACGCCGCGTTCGGCCCCGGCGCGCTCGATGCGGCCGGTGCTCCGGTGCGGCCCAGTACGGGTCGCCTGCCCTTCGACGCGGACGCCAAGAAGATGCTCGAGCTCGCGCTGCGCGAGGCGGTCCGGCTCAAGCACCGGCGCATCGACAGCGGTCACCTGCTGCTCGCCGCGGTGCGGATGGACGACGCGGCCGCGGCGCGCGCGCTCGCCGGGGTGGGCGTGGGGCCCGAGGCGGTGCGGGACGCCGTCGCGGCCGTGTGGGCCGACGTGCCGGTGGCATGACCGCGCACGCGTGGACCCTCGCCGAGATAATCCGGATGCGCGTGGGGTCGGCTCAGAGCTTGGTGACCGGCGAGAACCGCAGCAGCAGCCGCTTGGTGCCGTCGGTGCCGAAGTCGACCTTGGCCACCGCGTTCGGACCGGCACCCTCGAGCGCCACGACGGTGCCCAGCCCGTACGAGTCGTGCGTGACACGGTCGCCCACCGCCAGCTGCGGGATGGCGGCGTCGGGCCGCGGGGTCGCCGAGCCGAACGTCGCGCCGGTCGACGGCAGCTGCTTGCGCTCGGTGCGCGGAGCCGACGAGGACCGGTAGCCGCCGCCGGAGGAGCCGTACCCCGAGCCGTAGCTGGTGCGCAGCTGCTGGGTGGACGACTCGCGCCGGCGCCAGTCGATGAGCTCGTCGGGCAGGTCGTCCAGGAACCGGCTGGCGGGGAACTCGTTGGGCACGCCCCACGCGGTGCGGACCGCGGCACGCGAGATGTAGAGCCGCTCCCGCGCACGGGTCAGGCCCACGTAGGCCAGGCGCCGCTCCTCGGCCAGCTGCTCCGAGTCCGACAGCGAGCGCAGGTGCGGGAACGTCCCGTCCTCCATGCCCGTGAGGAACACGACCGGGAACTCCAGGCCCTTGGCCGTGTGCAGCGTCATGAGCGTGACGACACCCGGGTCCGGCCGCGCCTGCCCGTCCTCGTCGTCGCCGCCGTCGGCGTCCGGGATCTGGTCGGAGTCGGCCACCAGCGAGACCCGCTCGAGGAAGTCGGCCAGGTCCCCGTCGGGGTCGCTCTGCTCGAACTCCGAGGCGACCGCGTGCAGCTCGGCCAGGTTCTCGACGCGCGAGGCGTCCTGCGGGTCCTCGCTCGCGCGCAGCTCGGCCAGGTAGCCGGACCGGTCGAGGACCGCCCCCAGCACCTCGGCGGGTCCGGCGCCGGAGCCCGACAGCACGCGCAGGTCCGTCATCATGGCGGCGAACGCGCCGAGCCCGCTGATGGCCCGGGTGCCGAGCCCCGGAACCTCGTCCAGGCGGTCGAGCGCGGCGCCGAACGAGATGCGCTCCCGCTCCGCGAACGACGCGACCATCGCCTCCGACCGGTCCCCCAGCCCGCGCTTGGGCACGTTGAGGATGCGGCGCACGTTGACGTCGTCGTCGGGGTTGGCGATCGCCCGCAGGTAGGCCACCGCGTCCTTGATCTCCTTGCGCTCGTAGAAGCGCGTGCCGCCGACCACCTTGTACGGCAGCCCGACGCGGATCAGCACCTCCTCGAGCGCCCGGGACTGCGCGTTCGCGCGGTAGAAGATGGCCACGTCACCGGGTCGCACGCCCTCGGCGTCCCCCAGCCGGTCGATCTCCTGCGCGACGAACCGCGCCTCCTCGTGCTCGGTGTCCGCCACGTAGGCGACGATCTGCGCGCCGGCCCCGGAGTCGGTCCACAGCCGCTTGTTCTCCCGGCCGGGGTTGCGGCTGATCACCGCGTTGGCGGCGGACAGGATGTTCTGCGTGGACCGGTAGTTCTGCTCGAGCAGGATGGTCCGCGCGTCGGGGTAGTCGACCTCGAACTCGAGGATGTTCCGGATGGACGCCCCGCGGAACGCGTAGATCGACTGGTCGGCGTCACCGACCACCGTGAGCTCGCCGCGCGGGAGCTCCATGTCGGTGGAGTCGTCGACGATCCCCCGGGACGAGCCGACCAGCTCCCGCACCAGCACGTACTGCGCGTGGTTGGTGTCCTGGTACTCGTCGACCAGCACGTGCCGGAACCGGCGGCGGTAGTGCTCGGCGACCGCCGGGAACCCCTGCAGCAGGTGGACGGTGGTCATGATCAGGTCGTCGAAGTCGAGGGCGTGGGCCTGCTTGAGCCGTGCCTGGTACCGCGAGTAGACCTGCGCCAGCACGGTGTCGAACTCGTTGGCCGCACCCGCGCCGGAGGTGGCCGCGAAGGTCTCGGGGTCCACCAGCTCGTCCTTGAGCGAGGAGATCTTGGACGCGAGCGCCTTGGCCGGGTAGCGCTTGGGGTCCAGGTCGAGCTCACGAGCCACCAGGGTGAGCAGCCGCTGCGAGTCCGCCGAGTCGTAGATGGAGAAGCTGGACCGCAGCCCCAGGGTCGCGGCCTCGCGGCGCAGGATCCGCACGCACGCCGAGTGGAACGTGGACACCCACATGCGACCGGCCGCCGGACCGACCAGACCCTCGACACGCTCGCGCATCTCCGCGGCGGCCTTGTTGGTGAACGTGATGGCGATGATCTCGCCCGCCCGCGCACGGCCGGTGGCCAGCAGGTACGCGATCCGGTTGGTGAGCACGCGCGTCTTGCCCGACCCGGCGCCGGCGACGATGAGCAGCGGGCCGCCCTGGTGCAGCACGGCCTCGCGCTGCTGCGGGTTCAGGCCCACGAGCAGGGCGTCCGCCTCGGCCTGGCGGCGGGCGCGGCGCTCGGCTGCGCCCGCGTCGTCGGAGGCGTCCGAGCCGCCGGAGGGCGCGCCGGGCACGGGCAGGGAGAGGTTCTCGAAGAGCGACGTCATGGCCCCCTCAGGATAGGCGCCGGCACCGACATGCCCGTGCGGCGCTCCCTCAGGTGACGGCCAGCGCGGTGAGCCAGGCGCCGGTCGACACGAGGGCCGCGGCGAGCTCGACGAGGATCGTCAGCCCGGTGGCCTGCAGCGCGGCCACGGTGGAGCGCCAGGCCGGCCGTGCCTCGCGCGCGCGCACCCACTCGGCCAGGTAGATCCCGAGCACGAACCCGACGAACAGGCCGACCACCGGGATGGCGAAGAAGCCGACGACGCCCGCGATCCCGCCCCAGACCAGCGTCGAGGACGGCACCCCGGCGCGCTTGAGGTGACGGCCGGCGAGCAGGTACTTGCCGATCCCCGCGGCGACGGTCGCGACCACCGCGACCGCGACGACGGTCCACCCCGCGGCACCGCCCGTGACGACACCCCAGACCACGACGGCTGCGGCGACCAGGAGCCCGCCGGGCAGGACCTGCACCACGACACCGACCAGGCCGACGAGGACGACGAGCCCGACGAGGAGGTCTCCGACGGGGCTCACGGGGTGGACAGTAGCGTCAGCGCCAGAGGACGGCGATCGCGACGTTGCAGACGGTCAGGCCCGCGATCGCGCCCAGGTACCCGGTGGTCACGCGCGACGGCTTGCGCTGGCCCAGGACGACGAGCGTGGTGACGACGAGCGCCACGACGAGCTTGACCGCGATCTTCGTGGTGTTCGGCTCGTGCCCGGCGAGCCCCGACGAGGCGATGCCGACCAGGAGGATGCCGGTGACCAGGGCGGTGAGCACGCCGTGCAGGACGCCGGTCGCGATCTTCGGGGTGCGCAGGTTGACCAGGGTGCCGCCGAGCACGATGGCCCAGCCGAGGAGGTGCAGGACGACGAGGAGGTGGTAGACGAGATCCATGCCGGAAGCCTATCTGACGCTGAGTCAGATAAATCACGCCCTCGGGCCGCCCGCCACGTACAGCACCTGCCCGCTGACGTACCCCGCGGCGGGCGAGCAGAAGAACGACACGGCGTGCGCGATGTCCTCCGGCTGCCCCACGCGCCCCACCGGCACGTCCTGGGCTGCGGTGTCCAGGTACTCCTCGAACGTGACGCCCAGCCGGTCGGCCGCCGCCCGGAGCATGTCCGTGGCGACCACACCGGGTGCCACGGCGTTGACCGTCACCCCGAACCGCCCGAGCTCGATGGCCAGCGTCTTGGTGAACCCCTGCAGCCCGGCCTTGGCGGCCGCGTAGTTGGCCTGCCCCCGGTTGCCCAGGGCCGACGTGCTGGACAGGTTGACGATCCGGCCCCAGCCCGCGGCGACCTGGTGGCGCTGCACCTCCCGGCTCATGAGGAACGCGCCCCGCAGGTGCACGGAGATCACCGCGTCCCAGTCCGGCTCGCTCATCCGGAACAGCAGGTTGTCGCGCAGGATCCCGGCGTTGTTGACCAGGACGGTGGGCGCGCCGAGCTCGTCGGCGACGCGCGCGACCGCACCGGCCGCCGCGTCGGCGTCGGCGACGTCCGCGCCCACGGCCAGCGCCTCGCCTCCGGCGGCGCGCACCGCCTCCACCGTCGCGACGCAGTCCTGCTCGCGCAGGTCCAGGACGGCGACGCGGTAGCCGTCCGCGGCCAGTCGGAGCGCGGTGGCGGCGCCGATGCCGCGGGCCGCGCCGGTCACGACGGCGGTACGAGGAGTGGTCACGGGATGGTCCCTTCGTCGAGACGGGTCACAGCAGCCGGCGCGCGGCCGCCCACCGGGTGAGCTCGTGCCGGCTGGACAGCTGCAGCTTGCGCAGCACGGCGGAGACGTGGGTCTCCACCGTCTTGATCGAGATGAACAGCTCGGAGGCGACCTCGCGGTAGGAGTACCCGCGGGCGATCAGCCGCATGACCTCCCGCTCCCGGGCGGACAGCCGGTCCAGCTCGTCGTCGCCGATCGCCACGTCCCCCGCCGCGGCGCCGAACGCGTCGAGGACGAAGCCCGCCAGGCGCGGCGAGAACACGGCGTCGCCGCCCGCCACCCGGCGGACGGCGTCGGACAGGTCGGTGCCGTCGATCGCCTTCGTGACGTAGCCGCGAGCGCCCGCGCGGATGACGGCGACCACGTCCTCGGAGGCGTCCGAGACGGAGAGCGCGAGGAAGCGCGTCTGCCCGAGCAGGTCGGCGCACGCCTTGATGACCTCGGCGCCGCCGCCGCCGTCACCGCCGGGCAGGTGCACGTCGAGCAGGACCACGGGCGGTGTCAGCTCGCGGACGAGGCGGATCGCGGAGTCGACGGAGTCCGCCTCACCGACCACGCGGACGCCCGCGTCCAGGGACGCCTTGACCCCCGTCCGGAACATGTGGTGGTCGTCGACGAGAACCACATCGACCGTCTCAGACATGCTGTGCTCCTTGCTCCTCGGACGGCCGGATCGGCACCACCAGGTGCACCTCGGTCCCACGTTGCGGGCTGCTGGTCACCGTCGCGGTCCCGCCGCGACGCCGCACCCGCCCGATGATCGACTCACGCACCCCGAACCGGTCGGTGCCCACGTCGTCCAGGTCGAACCCGTCGCCGTGGTCGCGCACGAACACCTCCACCTCCGTGGTGCCGACCTCCAGGTACAGCGACACCGGCGGCCGACCGTGCACCACGGCGTTGACCAGGGCCTCCCGGGTGGCCTGCAGGAGCGCCTCGGTGTCGGCGTCGGGCACACGGTCGCCGACGACGACCGACTCGACGGCCACGGGGTCACCCGTCGGCCCCGAGCGGGAGTCCTCGACCTCGGCGACGATCCCCCGCAGCGCCGCGGCCACGGACGTGCCCGGCGCCGGGCGGTCGTCGTAGAGCCACTCGCGCAGCTCGCGCTCCTGCGCGCGGGCCATCCGGGCGACCTCGCCGGCGTCGTCGGCCCGCGACCGGATGAGGGCCAAGGTCTGCAGCACCGAGTCGTGCAGGTGCGCGGCGATGTCCGCGCGCTCCGACTCGCGCGCCCGCGCGGCCCGCTCGTCGCCCAGCTCACGGACCAGCCGCAGCCACCACGGCGTCAGCACCAGGGCGACACCGCCGAGCATGACGAGCGCCGCGACGATCGACTGCGCGAGCGTCGCGGTCTCGACGCCCTGCCCCGACGCGAGGCCGACGAACAGCAGCACGCCGACGCCCGCGAGCAGGATCCCACCGGCCACCCGCAGCACGCTCACGGGGGTGCGCCCGCCCGCGCGGTCCCGCAGGCGGCCGCGCTGCACCTCGTCGAGCTGGCTCCACGCGAGCCAGAGGCCGGCCAGCACGATCAGCGCCGGGAGCAGCCAGTCCACCTGCACGTCGGCGCCGGAGCGCACGGCCACGAGCAGCACCGCGGCGACCACCAGGACCGCGCCGATCGCGATGTCCGTCACGGGCAGTCGTCGGCCCGGCTCGAGCACCGCCTGCCGGCGCGCGAGGCGCACCAGCGTGCTCGGTCGCGCCTCCTGCGCGGCGTCCGCGGGGTCACCGGCGGGCACGGACAGCCACCAGAACACGTAGAGCAGCGCACCGACGCCCGCGACGGGCACCAGCACGACGAACGCGAGCCGCACCAGCGTGACCGGCAGGTTCAGGTGTGCGGCCAGGCCCAGCGCGACGCCGCCGAACCACCGGCCGCGCGCCGGGCGGCGCAGCGGGAGCCGGCGGGCGGCGGGGAGGGCCTCGGTCGGGTGCACGGTCCGATCGTCACACGCCCAGGGGCCCTCCGGGGCGCTCTCCGGGGTCGGGTCAGGGGCCCGACCTCGAAGGTTCAGGGTGGTCTCAGGGGACCACCCGATGCCCCCGTGACGCGGTCACGAGCAGGATCGAGGCATGGACACGAGCACTCCCACCGGCAGCGCCGGACCCGACCCGGCGCCGGGTGCCCCCGCGCCGGAACCTGCCGCCCCGCCGCAGGCCGCCACCACCTCGAACAGCTTCTTCGCCGGCGTGCGCCGGCTCGGCGTCACCCGGTCCGACGACCGCTGGATCGGCGGCGTCGGCGCAGGCGTCGCGGACCGCTTCGGGCTCGACCCGCTGCTGGTCCGCGGACTGTTCTTCGCCACGCTGCTGCTCGGCGGCATCGGCCTGGTGGTCTACGGCGTCGCGTGGGCGCTGCTGCCCGAGCGCCGGGACGGTCGCATCCACCTCGAGGAGATGATCCTCGGCCGGTTCGACATCGCCCTGCTCGGCGCGCTCGCCTTCGTGCTCGTCGGCCTGGGCCGCGGCGACGGCTGGTTCTTCTTCTGGGGCCCCCCCGGGTGGCTCCAGGGCCTGCTCTGGCTGGCGTTCCTCGTCGGCGTCGTCGTGCTCGTCGTCGCCGTCGCCAACCAGCAGCCGTCCCGCCCCCGCCCGCCCGCGGGCTACGCGCCGCAGGCCCCGTACGGGTCGTACGCGGCTCCCGCGGGCTCGGCACCGGTCCCGCCCGCGGCCGACGCGCCGGCTCCCGCGACCTGGGTGCCGCCGCGCCCGGTGCCGGCCCCGCGACCGCCCAAGCCGCCCCGTGTCCGCACGCCGGGTGCGGGCGCCGGGACCGTCGGTGTGGTCGTCGCCCTCGGCCTGCTCAGCCTGGCCGTCCTGCTGGTCGCCGAGCGTTCGGGCGACTTCACCGGACCCGTGGCCCTGACCGCGCTCGGCATCGGGATCGTCCTGTGCGGCGTGGGGATCATCGTGTCCGGCCTGCGCGGCCGCACGAGCGGCGGGCTGGGCGGCCTGGCCGTCCTCGGCATCCTGGTCGCCGTACCGCTCGGAGCCGTGCAGAACGCCACCTGGAGCTGGACCGACGGGGGCCGCCACGATCTCGCGGCCAGCGGCGAGGTCGTGCTCACCGACCGCACCGAGGCCGCCCAGGGACTGTCCCTGGGGTTCGGCACGGTCACCATCGACCTGACCGACGTGCCCATGACGTCGCAGACGCTCGACGTGCCCATCTCCCTGGCGGCCGGTGACCTGACGGTCGTCGTGCCGAGCGGTACGTCGGTCACCGCCGACGTGGAGGCGGGCGCAGGGACCGTCCGCTGGGACGTCGACGGGACGACCAAGAGCGTCGACGGCGTGGGCCTGGACCCGCGCACCTTCAGCACCGCCGACGTCGGCTCCGACGGCCCGCAGCTCGCGCTGCAGGTGCAGATCGGCGCGGGCGACGTCTCGATCACCGAGGAGAACTGATGTCCACCGAGAGCACTCCCCACGACGCGGACGAGACGCAGCCGCTGCCTCCGGCCGACCCGGAGCCGACCACGGCGTACACCTCGCCCATCGGCTCGCTCTACACCCCGCCCGAGCGGACGGAACCGGTGGAGCCCGTCGACGTCACGCAGACGCCGGCCCCGGCCGCCCCCGCCGCCCCGCCGCGCCGCCTGCGCGTCGGCACGGTGGTCTGGGGCCTGGTGATCGCCGCGATCGGCGTCGGCCTGCTGGCCTGGGCCGCCGGGTTCGCCATCGACCTGCAGCTCGCCATGATCGTCCTCCTGGCGGCCGCCGGGACGGCACTGCTGGTCGGGTCGATCGTCAGCGGCGCGCGCAACGCCCGCCGCTGACCCACGACGTCCGGCCGACCCTGAGGACACCGGGGCCGGCCGGACGTCGTGCGTCGCGTCAGACCACCGGGTCCGGCGTCATCGGAGCCCTCGCGGGCGCGACCACCGGCTCGACCTGCACCTCACCCGCCGTGCGCAGCGCCCAGCCGATGAGGATGAGCACCACGCCGATGCCGACCACCAGCAGGGCCACCCCGAACGCCACGACGGACGTGAACAGCGACGCGCGCAGGAACGACGCGGTCATCACGGTCTGCCGGGTGGGGTCGTCCTGCTCGAGCTCCGCGTAGGTCTTGCCGTCGGACGCCTCGAGCGCGTGGGTGTTGATGATGTCCGCCTGGAACCAGGCCTCCCACGGGGTGTCGACCAGCTGACCGCCGAACGCCTGCGCATCGTCGGACACGGTGATCTTCTCGGCCGCGAGGTTGCTCGCCACGGCGCCCCACGTGATGCCGCCGGCGATGATGAAGATGATCCCGAAGATGATGGTCAGCAACCCGATGGTGCGGACCGACCTCGATCCCCCGCTGGTCGCCATGTCTCCCCTTCCGAACGCCGTGCAGGACGGGTCCGCAGCCCTCCCGGACCCGGTGAGCCGTGCGGCTCGTGACACCCCTCGACTCTAGGGCGCAGGGGGGACGAAACGGGAGGACCTAGACGGTCGCGAGGCTGCGCGCCCGGGCGTACTCGGCCTCCGCGGCGCCCAGCACGTCGGACCAGCCGAACGCCGGTCGCACCGTGCGGTTGTGCGCCAGGATCCCGTCCAGCAGCCGGCCGTCGCGGGCCAGCCGCACGACCGCCTCGGCCATACCGGCGTCGTCGTCCACCAGCAGCCCGTCCACACCGTCCTGCACGAACTCCTCGATGCCGGTGCCGCGGCGGGCGACGACGGCCAGCCCGGCCGTGCGCGCCTCGAGCGCGGCGATGCCGAACGCCTCGAGCTCCGCGGGCGCCACGAACACGTCGGCGTCGCCGTACGCGGTGCGCACCTGGTCGCGCGGGAGCCGGCCCCGCAGCTCCACCACGTGCTGCAGGCCCTGCCCGTCGACCGCGGCGGCCACCCTGCCCTGGGCGGGTCCGGAGCCGATGATCGAGAGCCGCAGACGGTCCGGCGGGAGCCGGCGGGCGGCCTGGCCGACCAGCTCGACGAGCGGGACGGCCCGCTTCCGGGGCGCCAGCCGCATGGTCGAGACCAGGCGCAGTGGTCCGCGTTCACCGGGGCGTCGTCGGCCGTCGGGGACACCGCGCGGCGCCCACCGGTCCAGGTCGATCCCGTTCGGCATCACCGCGACGTCCGTGTCGAACACCGACCGGACCCGCGCGGCCGCCGCGTGGCTCACCGCGCTCAACGCTGCGGGGGCCTGCCGCCACCGGGTCCGCTGCACGGCCGTCCGCAGCGTGCCGACGGCCCCGTCGAGCATGCAGTGCCACGTCAGCGCGGTGGGCAGCCCCAGGGCCAGGGCGATCCGCGCACCGTCGTACGCGAAGGGTGAGAGCACCCCGGCGTGCACGTGGACGACGTCCGGCCGAAGCGCCGCGTACGCCTCGCGCAGGAGCCGCGGGCCGACGGGGTTCACGGGCAGGTCGAACGGCAGCCGTGCGCCGAGCCGGTGCACCTGCACGCCGTCCTCGACGTCCACCACCCCGCCGCGCTCGCCGCCGGCACCGAGCGTGGCGGTCAGCACGTGCACCTCGTGACCAGCGGCAGCCTGCCGCGCCGCGAGGTCACCGACCTGCGACTCGATCCCGCCGGTCCGCGGCGCGAAGCAGTCGGAGACGTGGACGATCAGCACGAGTCCACCCTCACCCCGCGGCGCGCCTCACGCCCGCGGGCTGCCGGCGGCCGCGAGGCGGGCCAGCGCCTGGGCGTGCACCTTGCGCTCGAGCACGAACGACATCACCGGGACCACGCCGGCGGCGGCCATGGTGGCGAGCCGACCCAGGCGCCAGCGCATCTTCGACCACAGGTCGAACACGGTGATGAGGTAGACGACGTAGATCCAGCCGTGCGCGTACGCGACCCACGCGCCGATCACGGGCTCGGGGTGCCCCGCCGCGTCCACGCCGCCCGCGTGGAACACGTACTTCAGCACGAGCTCCAGGCAGAGCAGCAGCAGCATCGAGCCCGTGATCCACGCGAGCACCCGGTAGCGCGTCGTCGCGCCTGCAGCCTTGCGCGCCCAGGCGTCCGTCGTCTCGTCCACGCGTGTCGCGTCCTCTCGCTCGTCCACCGGTCTCACTCCCACTCGATCGTGCCCGGCGGCTTGCTGGTCACGTCGAGCACGACGCGGTTGACCTCGGGCACCTCGTTGGTGATCCGCGTCGAGATCGTCGCCAGCACGTCGTACGGCAGGCGGGTCCAGTCGGCGGTCATCGCGTCCTCCGAGGACACGGGGCGCAGCACCACGGGGTGGCCGTACGTGCGTCCGTCGCCCTGCACGCCGACCGAGCGCACGTCGGCGAGGAGCACGACGGGGCACTGCCAGATGTCGCGGTCCAGGCCGGCTCGGGTCAGCTCCTCGCGCGCGATGGCGTCGGCGGCACGCAGGATGTCGAGCCGCTCCGCGGTGACCTCGCCGATGATCCGGATGCCCAGGCCGGGACCGGGGAACGGCTGGCGCCAGACGATGCCGTCCGGCACGCCGAGCTCGACGCCGACCGCGCGGACCTCGTCCTTGAACAGCGTGCGCAGCGGCTCGACCAGCTCGAACTGCAGGTCGTCGGGCAGCCCACCCACGTTGTGGTGCGACTTGATGTTCGCGGCGCCCTCACCGCCACCGGACTCGACGACGTCGGGGTAGAGCGTGCCCTGGACCAGGAACCGCACCTCGTCGTCGCTGTGCTCGACGATGTCCCGGGCGGCGTCCTCGAAGACCCGGATGAACTCGCGGCCGATGATCTTGCGCTTGGTCTCGGGGTCGGTGTGGCCCGCGAGCGCGTGCAGGAACCGCTCGCGCGCGTCGACGACCTTCAGCTGCACGCCCGTCGCGGCGACGAAGTCCTTCTCCACCTGCTCGGCCTCGCCCGAGCGCAGCAGCCCGTGGTCGACGAAGACGCAGGTCAGCTGGCTGCCGACGGCCTCCTGCACGAGGGCCGCGGCGACCGAGGAGTCGACCCCGCCGGACAGGCCGCAGATGACGCGCGCGTCACCGACCTGCGCGCGGATGCGGGCGACCTGCTCGGCCACCACGTTCCCGGCGTTCCAGTCCGGCGTCAGCCCCGCACCCTCGTAGAGGAAGTTCTCGAGCGCCTTCTGCCCCAGCGGGGAGTGCTTGACCTCCGGGTGCCACTGCACGCCGAACAACCGGCGCGCCCGGTCCTCGAACGCGGCCACGGGGCTGCCGGAGGACGTCGCCAGGACCTCGAACCCCTCGGGGGCGGCGTGCACCGCGTCGCCGTGGCTCATCCACACGGTCTGCGACGAGGGGCTGCCCGCCAGCACGGTCCCGGCCTCGGTGACCTCGACGGCCGTCCCGCCGTACTCGCGCTGCCCCGTCTGGGCGACCGTCCCGCCGAGCGCCGCCGCCATGGCCTGGAAGCCGTAGCAGATGCCGAGCACCGGGACCCCGGCCTCGAACAGCGCCGGGTCGACGAACGGTGCGCCCGCGGCGTACACGGACGACGGGCCACCCGACAGGATGATCGCCGCCGGGTCCTTGGCCAGCAGGTCCGTGACCGACGCGGTGTGCGGCACGATCTCGGAGTACACGTTGGCCTCGCGCACGCGTCGGGCGATCAGCTGCGCGTACTGCGCACCGAAGTCGACGACGAGGACGGGACGGTGGGCGGTGGCGGCCGGGTCGGGCGTCTGCGTCACCCGCCCAGGGTAGTGGGCGTGTGCCGGTAGTCCGTCATCGCGGACGGGCGCTCCGGGTGCAGGTGCGTCACGCGTCCTGCACCGGCACGTCGGTGATCCGGAACCGCTCGGGCACGTCGACATCCACGACGGCACCGCCGGGGTCGGGCCAGAGCACGGTGACCGTCACCGGCTGCCCCTGCTCGACAGGCGCGTCGAGGAACCGGTCCGCGACCACCGTCCTGCGCTCGCTCGACCCCGCATCCCTCCCGGCGACGACGTAGTCACCGGGGTACAGGCGGCTGCCCTCGCCCAGCAGGCTGACGTTGAAGGCGCCGGCGGCCAGCGTCGACGTCCCCAGGCCGCGACCGAGGCTGAGTCCCGTCGCGAAGTCACCGAAGAGTCCGGTCAGGGACCCCTTGCCCGCCGTGGTGCGCTCGACCCTGAGCACGCCGACCAGGTACCCCGCACGCCGCTCGACCGACTCGACGCGGACGTCGTAGCCCACCCCGTCCACGTCGAGGGAGACGGTGCCCGTCCCGGTGGCCACGGGACCGGTCGGCTCCGGCGCGGGCACGGCGCTGGGCACGTCGACCGCCGCACCGGGGTCCTTGCTGGCGAAGCCGATCTCGACGCGGCGGTTGGCTGCGCGCGCCTCCGGCGAGCTCCCCGGCGCCACGGGCTCGCTCTCGCCCCGCCCGTCGACCGCCAGGGTGTACCCGGCGCCGAGCGCGGGCACCAGCCGGTCCGCGACCGACTGGGCCCGCTTGACCGAGAGCTCCTGGTTGTACGCGTCGGTGCCCACGTCGTCGGTGTGCCCGACCACGGTGACGTCCCCCGCGCGCCCGCTGTCCAGGATCTGCTGCGCCGCGGCGTCGACCACGGCTGCCGCCTGTGGGGTCAGGGCGAACTCGTCGGTGGCGAACAGGACGTCCGAGGAGAGCGTGACCGTCGCCGTCGAGCCCTCGACCCGTGCGCTGGACGAGTCGTCGAACCCGACCGTGAACGCGTCGATCGACGCCGTCGGGAACGTGAGGTCGCCGGACGCGCCCAGCTCCTCGGCCGACGTGGCCAGGGTCGCCACCGAGGTCACCGGTACGCCGGGCACGAGGCCGAGGTACGGGAGCAGGACGTCGACGGAGCGGGCGGCGGGCGCGGCGAAGTACGCCTGGACCGTCACGGAGTCCCCCGGTGCGAGGTTGAGCGGGCCGCCGGTGGTGACCGCCTGGTTGCGGTCGTCGCGCGCGGCCTCGAGGACGGTCGCCGACGCCAGGTCGAGCAGCCGGACCTGGCCGGCGTTCAGGAACGAGCCGGGGTCACGCAGCAGGACGCCCAGGGAGAGCGACGAACCCTCGGGGGCGTCCAGCGGCATCGCGACGTCCATGGTGAGCAGCGCGGCCCCGTCAGCCGCCTGCACGGGATGCACGGTGACGTTGAGGGGAGCGCCCATGACCTCGGCGTCGGTCGTCACGGCGTCCTCCGGTGACGCGCTCGCCGACGGGGTCCCCGCTGAGGTCGTCGGGCGCGGCTCCGGTGCCGGCGACGAGCACCCGGCCACCGCCAGCAGGGTCGCGAGCACCGTGCCGGCGACGAGCGCAGCGCGCCCCGGCTCCGCGGCGCGCATGGTCCGTGGCAGCACGACGATCCCCCTTCGACGACCCGACGGTCACCCCCGGCAACCGAGCGCCGACCGTAGCAGCGGCCGGGGGCGTCGGGCGCGCGGTCCCCGACGTCCGGCCGTGCGGAAAACTGTTCGAGCCGTGTCGGTACCGACACGTACCGTTGCTCCTCGTGCGCTCCCTGCCCCTCGACGATCCCGGTACCCCGCCCCTGAGCGGCCCCACGGCGCTGCTCTGGTGGCTGGCTCGGCGGCAGTGGGGGATCCTCCTGACCGCCGTCGGCCTCGGCATCGTCATGTTCGCCGCCCAGGCGTTCACGCCCTACGTCGTCGGTCACGCGATCGACGACGGGCTCAGCAGCGGCTTCGGTCCCGACCTGTGGCGCGCCTGCGGCACCCTGCTCGCGCTCGGCGGGGTCATCATCACCACGTCGGCCATCGGGCACCGGTACGACATCGCCAACTGGCTGCGCGCGGCGTTCACGTCCTCGCAGCTGGTCGGCCGGACGGTGTCCCGCTCGGGCCACGCCATCACGTCGGAGCTGCCGACGGGCGAGGTGGTCTCGGCCGTCGCCAACGACGCGCTGCGCATCGGTGAGGTCTACGCGCTCGCCGCGCACTTCCTCGGCAGCCTCGTGGCGTACGCGGTCGTGGCCGTCCTCATGCTCAACGTCTCGGTGCCGCTCGGCCTCGTCGTGATCCTGGGCCTGCCCACGGTCGCGGCGATCCTGGGCCTCCTCGTCAAGCCGCTGTCGCGGCGGCAGTCGGCGCAGCGCGAGGCCTCCGGCCGGCTCACCACGCTCGGCGCCGACACCGTCTCGGGGCTGCGCATCCTGCGCGGCATCGGCGGCGAGGCGGTGTTCACCGGCCGGTACCGCGAGCAGTCGCAGGAGACCCGGCGCCGCGGCGTGGAGGTCGCCCGGACGCAGTCGGTGCTCGACGCGCTGCAGGTGCTGCTGCCCGGCGCGTTCGTCGTGGTGCTGCTCTACCTCGGGGCGCACATGGCGCTCGCCGGCACGATCACGCCGGGGCAGCTGGTGTCCACGTACGGCTTCGCGGCGTTCCTGTCGTGGCCGGTGCAGAACGCGACGCAGATGCTGCAGGCCGCGACGCGTGCGCACATCGGCGCCACCAAGGTGGTCAAGGTGCTCCAGGTGGTCCCGGCCACGGGTGCCGAGCGGAGCACCGCCGACGTCCCCCCTGCTCACGTGCCGCTCGTCGACGAGACGAGCGGGCTGCGGCTCGACCCGGGCGCGGTCGTGGCGCTCGTCAGCGCGGACCCCGACGAGTCGGCGCACATCGCGACGCGGCTCGGCCGGTTCGACGACACCGCGGAGAAGGACACGCCCGTCCGGCTCGGCGGGGTGCTGCTCGCCGACCTCGACAAGGACGCGGTGCGCGAGCGCATCGTCGTCGCCGAGGCCACCCCGCACCTGTTCTCCGGCCTGCTCGAGCAGGAGCTCGACGTCCGTGGCGCGGCCAGCCGCGAGGACCTGCTGCGGGTCATCGCGACGGCGGACGCCCACGACGTGCTGGACTCCGTGCCCGACGGCCTGTCCGGAGAGCTGCCCGAGAAGGGCCGGTCCCTGTCCGGGGGTCAGCGTCAGCGCGTGGCGCTCGCCCGGGCCCTGCTCATCGACCCGGAGATCCTGGTGCTCGTCGAGCCGACCAGCGCGGTCGACGCCCACACCGAGGCGCGGATCGCCGCCCGGCTCGCCGACGTCCGGCGCGGCCGGACCACGCTGGTCGTCACCGCGAGCCCGCTGGTCCTCGACCACGTGGACCAGGTGGCGTTCGTCCAGGACGGTGCCGTGCGGGCGCGCGGGACCCACGACGAGCTGCTCGCCCACGGCGCCGGCGACCTCGAGGTGGCCCGCGCCTACCGCGCGGTGGTGGGCCGCCAGATGGACGACGAGTCGCTCGAGAACCGCTCCGTGCAGGACCTGGCGGACGACGCACTCCTGCACGACGACCAGATGGCAGGCCAGTCATGAAGCTCCCCATCGCCGACTCGGCGACGGTCCGCGCCTACACGGCGGGGCTGATGCGCACGCACCGGCGGCCGCTGACCGTCATCGCGGTGCTGCACACGCTCGCCGCGACCGCGGGACTCGCCGGCCCGTGGATCCTGGGCATGCTCATCGACGCCGTCAACGACGGCACCACGGTGGGCTACGTCAACACCCTCATCGCGGTCGGCGCGGCGGCGGTGCTGGCGCAGACCGTCCTGATCCGGTTCGCGCAGCGCTCGGCCATGGTCTTCGGCGAGGAGGTCTTCGCGCAGCTGCGTGAGGAGTTCATCGAGAAGGTCACCGCCCTCCCGCTGTCCACGGTGGAGCGGGCCGGCACCGGCGACCTCGTCGCGCGCACGACCAACGACGTGAACAAGCTGCAGCACGCCGTCCGGTTCGGGGTGCCGCGCGTCATCGTCGCGGTGGTCACCATCACGCTGACGGTCGTCGCCTGCCTCGTCATCTCGCCGCTCGTCTCGATCGCGATGTTCGTCGGCGTACCGACGCTCGTCCTGCTGGTGCGCTGGTACCTCAAGCGCGCGACGCCCGCCTACCAGCGTGAGTCCGCGGCGTACGCGACGCTCAACGGCACGATCACCGAGTCGGTCGAGGGTGCCCGGACGGTCGACGCGCTGCGCCTGGGCCGGCGCCGGATGGCCCGGGTGGACGACGACCTGCGCGAGGCGTTCGCGGCCGAGAAGGCCACGCTGCGCCTGCGCACCATCCTGTTCCCGGGCATCGACGGCGCGTTCGTGCTGGCGCCCGCGGCCGTGCTGCTCTGGGGCGGCTACCTGGCCACGCAGGGCCACGTGACGGTCGGCGCGGTCACCGCGATCGTGCTCTACACCTACCAGGTGACCGGTCCGGTGTGGGAGCTGATCTTCTGGATCGACGAGATCCAGGTGGCCGCCACGTCGTTGGCCCGCATCGTCGGCGTCCAGCTGGTGGAGCCGGACCGGACCAGCCGCGACGGCACGCCGGTCGACGAGGACCTCGCCGCGCGCGACCTCACCTACGCGTACCGCGAGGGCCACAACGTGCTGCACGGCATCGACCTGGACCTGGCGGCCGGGGAGCGCCTCGCGGTCGTCGGACCGTCCGGCGCCGGCAAGTCCACGCTCGGACGCATGCTCGCCGGCATCCACCCGCCCACCGGCGGCACGGTGACGGTCGGCGGCGTCCCGCTCGTCGACCTCCCCCTGGAGGAGCTGCGCGGACACGTCGCCCTGGTCACCCAGGAGCACCACGTCTTCGTGGGCACGGTCGCGGACAACCTGCGCCTCGCGCTGCAGGACGCGGACGCAGCCGCTCTCGAGCGTGCGCTGCGCGCCGTCGACGCCTGGGAGTGGGTGCAGGCCCTGCCCGAGGGACTCGCCACCGAGGTGGGCTCCGGCGGCGCCCCGCTGACCCCGGCGCAGGCGCAGCAGATCGCGTTGGCACGTCTGGTGCTCCTCGATCCGCACACCCTGGTGCTCGACGAGGCCACCTCCCTGCTCGACCCGCGCGCGGCCCGGCACCTCGAGCGGTCGCTGTCCGCGGTGCTGGCGGGGCGCACGGTCGTCGCGATCGCGCACCGGCTGCACACCGCGCACGACGCCGACCGGGTGGCCGTCGTCGACGCGGGCCGCATCACCGAGATCGGTCCGCACGACGAGCTGGTGGCCGCGGGTGGCGACTACGCCGCGCTGTGGCACTCGTGGCAGCACGACTGACATGACCGCTCCCCTGGTGCTGCGCGGAGGCGTCGTCGTCCCCGACGACGCCCTCGCGTGGCGCTTCTCGCGCTCCGGCGGCCCCGGCGGCCAGTCGGTGAACACCACCGACTCGCGCGTCGAGCTGACGGTCGACCTGGCGCGCATCGCGTGGACCAGCCCGACGCAGCAGGACCGGGTGCTCACCCGGCTGGCGGGGCGGCTGCGCGGCGCGCTGCTGACCGTCAGCGCGCAGGAGTACCGCTCGCAGCTGCGCAACCGCGAGGCTGCGCTCGCCCGCGTGCACGCGCTGCTGGACGACGCCCTCGCTCCCCCCGGACCGGCACGCCGCGCCACCCGGCCCAGCCGCGGCTCGCAGGTGCGGCGGGTGCAGGGCGAGCAGAAGCGGCGCGCCGTCAAGCAGCTGCGCCGCCGACCGCCCCCCGGCTGAGCCGCCGGGCGACGCGGTCAGACCGGGTCGCCCTCCGGCTCCGGGCCGGCCCCGCGAGCCTCGTCCCGCACGAGCCGCAACCACAGGAGCACCGCGAAGGCACCGAAGATCCACCACTGCGCGGCGTAGGCGAGGTTCTGGATGTTCAGTCCCGCGCCGGGCTTGGTAGGCGGGTCGAGCAGGACCACCTGCGCGGACTGGGCGGGGTCCGACGACGAGACCACGAGGTACCCCGTGTAGATCGGGCCACGCCAGGAGTTGAGCAGCTCCGCCGAGCTGATCGCGTCCGTGCGCCCCTCGTCGACACCCGAGCCTGCCTCCTCCGAGGCCTGCAGGTACCCGGTCACCTCGACGGGCCCGGCGGGGGGCACGTCGGCATCGGCCGCCGCGGGCACCCACCCGCGGACCACCGGCAGGACCGCGCCGTCGTCCGTGCGCAGCGGCGTCAGGACCAGCAGACCGGTGGTCCCGTCGTGCGCGCGGCCCGTCACCAGCAGCTGGTCCTCGGGCTCGTAGGCCCCCGTCACGGTCACCTTCCGGCCGACCAGGTCACCCGTGAACGTCGTCTGCGGTGCCAGCACGTCGTCGAGCGGGACCGCCGGCGCGGCAGCCAGCTCGGCGGCCCGCTGCTCCGCCGCAGCGGCACCGTGCACCTGGGCGCGGTCGAGCTGCCACGCCCCCAACCGACCACAGACCGCCGCGGCGGCCAGCAGGAGGACGAGCAGCAGGAGCATCCGGGGCCGGACGGCCGCACGCACCATCGTCGTCGGCGGTCGTCGGGCGGCCTGCGCCCACCCGGGAGCACCGTCGCCGGCTGCCGCTGCCCCGTCGCGACCGGCGGCTGCCGGGCCCCCGGTTCGCTCGCGCGCGGCGGGTGGCTCGGTCACGCCTCACGGTACCCCGCAGGCACCGGGGCGCCGGACACCGCGACGGCCGTCGACCCGCCCACAGCCCCGCTGACCTGCGAGGGCGCGGGCCGCGGACGCGGTCGCACGTTCTGCGAACGTTCTGCTGCGGGATGCTGCACCGCGCGACGGAGTGCGGTTGTATGGCAGAGGGCGCGCGTCGGCTCGCGGCGGGACCAAGGTCCTCCGCCCGCGGTGACGCCCGACGCAAGGGTTGAAGCCGGCCGGCGCGAACGCCGGAGCGAGACTGGGGAGCGCGCATGACCACGACGACGTCGACACGCAGCACGTGGCGGACCGGGACCGGGCAGGGGGTCGACCAGGAGACCCTGTCCCGCATCGACCAGTGGTGGCGGGCCGCCAACTACCTGTCCGTGGGCCAGATCTACCTGCTGGACAACCCCCTGCTGCGCGAGCCGCTCACCGCCGAGCACGTCAAGCCGCGCCTGCTCGGCCACTGGGGCACGACCCCCGGCCTGAACTTCCTGTACGCGCACCTGAACCGCGCCATCCAGGAGCGTGAGCAGTCGACCATCTACATCACGGGCCCGGGGCACGGCGGACCCGGCCTGGTCGCGAGCGCCTACCTGGACGGCACGTACTCGGAGTACTACTCGGACATCACCGAGGACACGGAGGGCCTGCGCCGCCTGTTCCGGCAGTTCTCGTTCCCGGGCGGCATCCCGAGCCACGTCGCCCCCGAGACCCCCGGGTCGATCCACGAGGGCGGGGAGCTCGGCTACGCGCTGAGCCACGCCTACGGTGCCGCCTTCGACAACCCCGACCTGCTCGTGGCCGCCGTGGTCGGTGACGGCGAGGCCGAGACCGGTCCCCTGGCCACGAGCTGGCACTCGAACAAGTTCGTCAACGTGGAGAAGGACGGCGTCGTCCTGCCGATCCTGCACCTGAACGGCTACAAGATCGCCAACCCCACCGTGCTCGCGCGGATCAGCGACGACGAGCTCGAGTCGCTGATGGTCGGCTACGGGCACAAGCCCCACGTGTTCGTCGCCGGGTTCGACGACGAGGCCCCGCAGGACGTGCACCGCCGGTTCGCCACCCTGCTGGACGAGGTGCTCGACGAGATCGCGGAGATCAAGCGCCGCGCGCACGAGGGCGACGAGCAGCGGCCCCAGTGGCCCATGATCGTCTTCCGCACGCCCAAGGGGTGGACCGGTCCGGCCACCATCGACGGCAAGAAGACGACGGGGTCGTGGCGCGCGCACCAGGTGCCGCTGGCCAACGCCCGGGACACCCCCGAGCACCTGGACGTGCTCCGCCGGTGGCTGGAGTCGTACCGCGCCGAGGAGCTGTTCGACCAGGACGGCCGGGTGCACGCCGACATCCGCGCGCTGGCACCCCAGGGACCCCTGCGGATGAGCGACAACCCGCACGCGAACGGCGGCCTGCTGCTCAAGGACCTGCGCCTGCCGGACTTCCGCAAGTACGGCGTCGACGTGCCCGTGCCGGGCGGGTCCATCAGCGAGGCACCGCGCGTGCTCGGCGACTGGCTGACCGACGTCATCCGGCTCAACCCGGACAACTTCCGGATCTTCGGTCCCGACGAGACGGCGTCCAACCGCCTGCAGTCGGTGTTCCAGGTGACCGACAAGCAGTGGAACGCGGAGTTCTACGGGGCGGACGTCGACGAGAACCTGGCCCGCGCCGGGCGCGTGCTGGAGATGCTCAGCGAGCACCAGTGCCAGGGGTGGCTCGAGGGCTACCTGCTGACCGGCCGGCACGGCCTGTTCAACTGCTACGAGGCGTTCATCCACATCATCGACTCCATGTTCAACCAGCACGCCAAGTGGTTGAAGGTCACCGACGACATCCCGTGGCGCCGCCCGATCGCGAGCCTGAACTACCTGCTGTCCAGCCACGTCTGGCGCCAGGACCACAACGGCTTCAGCCACCAGGACCCCGGGTTCATCGACCACGTGGTGAACAAGAAGTCGGACGTCATCCGGGTGTACCTGCCGCCGGACGCCAACACCCTGCTGTCCACGTACGACCACTGCCTGCGCAGCCGGCAGTACGTGAACGTGGTGGTCTCGGGCAAGCAGCCGGCCCCGAACTTCCTGACGATGGACCAGGCGGTCGCGCACTGCACGCGCGGTCTGGGCATCTGGGACTGGGCGGGCTCGGAGGTCCCGGGCGAGAAGCCCGACGTGGTCCTCGGCTGCGCCGGCGACGTGCCGACGCTCGAGGCCCTGGCCGCGGCGGACATCCTGCGCCGCGAGCTGCCCGACCTCAAGGTCCGCGTGATCAACGTGGTGGACCTCATGCGGCTGCAGGACGCCCGCGAGCACCCGCACGGCCTGTCCGACCGGGAGTTCGACGGCCTGTTCACGTCGGACCGGCCCGTGATCTTCGCCTACCACGGGTACCCGTGGCTCATCCACCGCCTCACCTACCGCCGCGCCGGCCACAACAACATCCACGTGCGCGGCTACAAGGAGGAGGGCACGACGACCACGCCGTTCGACATGGTCATGCTCAACGACCTGGACCGGTACCACCTCGTCATCGACGTCATCGACCGCGTGCCGTCACTGGGCACGTCGCAGGCCAACCTGCGCCAGAAGATGGTCGACGCACGCCTGCACGCCCGCGAGTACACCCGCGCCTACGGGGACGACATCCCCGAGGTGAAGGACTGGGTGTGGCCGGACGCGCAGGACCAGGCGGACTCCGGTCAGGTGGCGGCGACGCTGTCCACCGGCGGGGACAACGAGTAGCACGCCCGTCCCGCGGGGCGAGCGCCCGTCGCTCGCCCCGCGGCCCAGCACCACCGCATCGGAGACGCCCACCGTGGCCCGCAGCATCTACGTCACGTCCCCCGAGGGGGACTCCGGCAAGTCCATGGTCGCGCTCGGCCTGGTGGACCTGCTCGCCCGCACGGTCCAGCGCGTGGGCGTGTTCCGTCCGGTGGCCCGCTCCACCGACGTGCGCGACTACGTCCTCGAGCTGCTCCTGCAGCACGACGGCGTCGACCTCACGTACGACGAGTGCGTCGGGGTGACCTACGAGCAGGTCCTGACCGACCCCGAGCAGGCGCTCGCGCAGATCGTGTCCCGCTACCACGACGTCGAGCGGCGCTGCGACGCCGTGGTCGTCGTCGGCACCGACTACACCGACGTCGCCGGTCCCACCGAGCTGGCCTACAACGCCCGCATCGCCGCGAACCTCGGTGCGCCGGTGGTGCTCGTCATCAACGGCGGGCACCGCAAGCCGGCGGTGATCGCGCAGGTGGCCGACGTCGTCGTCACCGAGATGCAGGCCAACCACGCGCAGGTCGTCTCGGTGGTGGCCAACCGGTGCGCCCCGGGCTCGGTCAGCAGCGTCCGGGACGCCCTGCGGGCCGACACCGGTCTCCCGTCGTGGGCGGTGCCGGAGAACCCCCTGCTCACCGCCCCGACGTTCCGGCAGCTGTCCGACGCCGTGCGCGGCACGCTCATCTCCGGCGACGAGGACCTGCTGTCGCGCGAGGTCCTCGACGTGATCGTCGGCGCCATGTCCGTGGAGCACCTGCTGTCCAAGCTGGCCGACGGCGCCGTCGTCATCACCCCCGGCGACCGGTCCGACGTGCTCCTGGGCCTGCTCATGGCGCACCAGGCCGAGGGGTTCCCGTCGCTGGCCGGCATCATCCTCAACGGCGGCTTCCGGCCCGCCCCGCTGATCGCACGCCTGGTCAACGGGCTGGGCAGCAAGCTCCCGATCCTCAGCACGGAGCTCGGCACGTTCCGCTCGGCGAGCGCGGTCGCGGACACCCACGGCCGGCTCTCCGCCGACTCGCAGCGCAAGGTCGACACCGCGCTGTCCCTGTTCGAGCAGCACGTCGACGGCGCGGCGCTCCTGGCGGCGCTCGACGTCGAGCGGCCCGCGGTCATCACACCGCTGATGTTCGAGTTCGCGCTGCTGGACCGGGCCCGGGCGGACCGCCAGCACGTGGTCCTGCCCGAGGGCGGCGACGACCGGATCCTGCGCGCGGCGTCCACGCTCCTGCAGCGCGGCGTCGCCGACCTGACGATCCTCGGCGAGGAGCCGGCGATCCGCGGACGCGCGACCGAGCTGGGCCTGGACCTGGACGCCGCCGCGATCATCGACCCGCACGACCCGGTGCTGCTGGAGAAGTTCGCGGCCGAGTACACGCAGATGCGCAAGCACAAGGGCATGACCGTCGAGCGCGCCCGGGAGATCGTCTCCTCCGTCTCCTACTTCGGCACGATGATGGTGCAGCTCGGGCTCGCCGACGGCATGGTCTCCGGCGCCGCGCACACCACCGCGCACACCATCAAGCCGTCGTTCGAGATCATCAAGACCACGCCGGGCGTCTCCAACGTCTCCAGCTGCTTCCTCATGTGCCTCGAGGACCGGGTGCTGGTGTACGCCGACTGCGCGGTGATCCCCGACCCGACGGCCGAGCAGCTGGCGGACATCGCGATCTCGTCGGCCGGCACGGCGGTCCAGTTCGGCATCGAGCCCCGGATCGCGATGCTGTCCTACTCCACCGGCGAGTCCGGCTCCGGCGCGGACGTCGAGAAGGTCCGCACGGCCACCGCGCTGGTCCGCGAGCGCCGCCCGGACCTGCTCGTCGAGGGGCCCATCCAGTACGACGCCGCCGTCGACGCCTCGGTCGCGCGCACCAAGATGCCCGACTCCGACGTCGCCGGACGCGCGACGGTGCTGGTCTTCCCCGACCTCAACACCGGGAACAACACCTACAAGGCCGTGCAGCGCTCGGCCGGCGCGGTCGCCATCGGCCCCGTCCTGCAGGGTCTGCGCAAGCCGGTCAACGACCTGTCGCGCGGTGCCCTGGTGCAGGACATCGTGAACACGGTGGCGATCACGGCCATCCAGGCCCAAGCAGAGGACGTCGAGTGACCCCGATCAGCCAGCCCCACCCCGGTTCGGCGCACGGCGCGCACGGCAGCGTCCTCGTCGTGAACTCCGGCTCGTCGTCGATCAAGTACCAGCTGGTCAACCCGGTGGGCGGCGAGGCCATCGCGTCGGGGATCGTCGAGCGGATCGGCGAGGACCAGGGCTCGGTGCGGCACACGTACGGCGGGAACACGACCGAGCGGACCGACCCCGTCGCGGACCACGGCGCGGGCCTGCGCGCGGTGCTCGACCTGTTCGCCCAGGTCGGCCCCGACCTGACGCAGGCGCACGTCGTGGCGGTCGGGCACCGGGTGGTGCAGGGCGGCGCGGTGTTCGGGTCGCCGGTGATCGTCGACGACGAGGTCATCGCGCAGATCGACGCGCTCTCGCCGCTCGCTCCGCTGCACAACCCGCCCAACCTCACGGGCATCCAGGTGGCCCGCGAGCTGCTGCCGGACGTGCCGCACGTGGTCGTGTTCGACACCGCGTTCTTCCGCTCGCTTCCCGAGGCGGCCGCGACCTACGCGATCGACCGCGACGTGGCGCGGACCTACGGCGTCCGGCGGTACGGGGCCCACGGCACGTCGCACCAGTACGTGTCCGGCAAGGTCGCGCGCGTGCTCGGACGGCGGCTCGAGGACCTCAACCAGATCGTGCTGCACCTGGGCAACGGCGCGTCGGCGTCGGCGGTCCGTGGCGGTGTCGCGGTCGAGACCTCCATGGGCATGACCCCGCTCGAGGGGCTGGTCATGGGCACGCGCTCGGGAGACATCGACCCCGCCGTGCTCATCCACCTGCAGCGCAACGCGGGCCTGTCGGTCGACGACGTCGACGACCTGCTCAACCGGAGGTCCGGGCTGAAGGGCCTGGCGGGCGAGAACGACTTCCGCGAGCTGCACACGCTGGTCGACGCCGGGGACGAGGATGCCGCGCTGGCGCTCGACGTGTACCTGCACCGGCTGCGCAAGTACATCGGCGCGTACCACGCGGTGCTCGGCCGGGTGGACGTCATCACGTTCACCGCCGGCGTGGGCGAGAACGACCCGGTGGTCCGCGCGCGGGCGTTGGAGGGCCTGGAGTCGCTCGGGATCGCGGTGGACCCGGTCCGCAACGCCGGCCGCAAGAAGGAGCCGACGATCATCTCGCCGGACTGGACCAGCACGCTGGTCATGGTGGTGCCGACCAACGAGGAGCTGGCGATCGCCCGGCAGGCGGTGGCGACGATCGAGGCCGCGGGCTTCGAGGGCACCAGCGACGAGTCCGACCCGGCCCCCGCCGCCGCCGGCCACGCGTGACCGCGCCTGACCACGGCCCCGCAAGCCGAGGGGCGCCGAGCTCGACATCAGTCCCGCGACAGCACGTCCGGACGCGACCAACGTCGATCTCGGACCCGAGAGGGGCCGGGGCGCTACGGCAGGCGGAGGGTCTTCATCGCGCGCAGGGCCTGCGTGAACACCCGCGGCCACGTCTCCGGGCCCAGGTCGAACAGCCGGTGCAGGCCGACCCCGGGACCGCCCAGCACGCCGTGCACCCCGTGCTGCACGGACACGGTCTGCGTCCGCGTCGTCGCCCACAGACCCTCGCGGCCGTGCCGGTGCCCCATCCCCGACGCGCCGACGCCACCCTGCGGAGCCGCGACCGACCCCCAGGTGGTCACGTACCCCTCGTTGACGTTCACGGTCCCCACCCGGACGCGCCGGGCGAGGGCGGCGCCGCGGCGGGTGTCGGCGGTCCAGATGCTCGCGTTCAGCCCGAGCTCGCTGTCGTTCATCGCGGCGACGGCCTCGTCGTCGGACGCCACGCGGTACAGCGAGACCACCGGCCCGAACGTCTCCTCGCGGGCCAGTCGGGCCTCGGTCGGCACGTCGGTGAGGATCGTCGGCTCGTAGAACCAGGGGCCCAGGTCGGTGCGCTGCACGCCGCCGGCCAGCACGGTGGCGCCGTGCCCGACCGCGTCCTCGACGTGCTCGACCACCGTGGCCAGCTGCGCGGCGGACGTGAGCGAGCCGACGTCCGAGCGGTAGTCCAGGCCGGACCCGAGCCGCAGCGCGCGCGTGCGCCGGACGAACGCGGCGATGAACTCGTCGGCGACGTCCTCGTGCACGTAGATCCGCTCGATGCTCACGCACACCTGGCCGGCGCCGACGAAGCACGCGCGCACGGCACCCTCGGCCGCGACCTCGACGTCGACGTCGTCCGCGACGTACATGGGGTTCTTGCCACCGAGCTCCAGCGTCGCAGGAACCAGCCGCTCGCCGGCCTGCGCGGCCACGACCCGGCCGGTCCGGGTCGAGCCGGTGAAGCTCACGTGGTCGACGTGCTCGACGACGGCCGCGCCGACGGTCGGGCCGTCGCCCACCACCACCTGCAGCAGCCCGTCGGGCAGGCCCGCCTCCTCCAGCAGCTCCGCGGCCCACAGCGACGTCAGCGTGGTCTGCGGGTCCGGCCGCAGGAGGACCGCGTTGCCGGCGACCAGCGCGGGCAGCACGTCACCGAGCGTCAGCGTCAGCGGGAAGTTCCACGGCGCGATGATCCCGACGACGCCGACGGGGTGCCGCAGCACGCGCGTCGTGGTCAGCACGGGGATGAGGCCGGGCACCCGGCGCGGCGCCAGGTACCGGCCTGCGCGGGCGGCGTAGTGCCGGGCGACCAGGGCGATGTCGCAGACCTCCTCGAAGGCCGAGACGCGCGCCTTGCCGGACTCCACCTGGATGAGGTCGAGCACGTCCGACTGCCGCTCGAGGACCAGGTCGTGCACGCGGGACAGCACCGCGGTCCGCTCGCGCAGGGGCCGGGCGGCCCACAGCCGCTGCGCCGCACGGGCGTGCTGAGCGGCGCGTGCGACGTCCTGCGGCGTCGACTGCGGGATCGCCGCGATCGGTCCGCCGGTGAACGGCGCGTGCGCGGTGACGGTGGCCGCACCGGGTGACGCGACGACCCGCCGCAGCAGCGGTCGGACGTCGTCCGGTTCCAGCACGTACGTCGCGAGCGGGTCGGTCTCGGGGTCGTGGAGCTCGATGTGTCCCGGGTCGTGCGCCATACCGGCGAGGGTACGCGCGGGCCCGAGCCGGCGGTGGTTACACGCCCAGCGTCGTGCGGACGTCGTCGTGCAGGAGCTCGACCACGGCGGCACGGCCGAGCGCGGCCGACGGTGCGGCGAGCGCGGCGGCGGCCATCGTCGCGCACTGCGCGGTCGTGTGGTGCCGCAGCGCGTACCGCACGGCCGGCACGGCGCCGGCGGACATCGACAGGCTGGTCACGCCGAGCCCGACGAGCACGAGGGCCAGCACCGGGTCGGACGCGGACTCCCCGCAGACGCCGACCGGCTTGCGCGCGTCGAGCCCGGCCCGGGCGGTGGCGTCGACCAGGTCGAGCACGGCCGGCTGCCACGGGTCGAGCAGGTCGGCGAGCTCGCCGCGCAGCCGGTCGGTGGCCATCGTGTACTGCGCGAGGTCGTTGGTGCCCAGGGACACGAAGTCCACCTCGGCGAGGATCTCGGGGGCGCGCAGGGCGGCGGCGGGGACCTCGATCATGACGCCGACCGTGGCGACGCCGGCGGCCCGAGCGCGGGTGGCGAACGCGCGCGCCTCGGCGGCCGTCGCGATCATCGGGGCCATCACCCAGGGGGTCGTCCCGGTGGCGGCCTGCGCCGCGGCGAGCGCCTGCAGCTGCGTGTCCAGCAGCTCGGGGTGCGTCCGCACCAGCCGGTAGCCGCGGACCCCGAGCGCGGGGTTCTCCTCGTCGGGCTGCGTGGCGAACGCGAGCGGCTTGTCGGCACCGGCGTCCAGCGTGCGGACGACGACCTTGCGGTCGGCGAACGAGCGCAGCACCTGCGTGTAGACGGCCGCCTGGTCGGCCTGGCTGGGCGCCGTGGCGCTCTCCAGGAACAGGACCTCGGTGCGGAACAGGCCGACGCCCTCCACGCCGGAGCCGGCGACGCGGGCGGCGTCCTGGGCGGTGCCGATGTTGGCCAGCAGCGCGACCGGCCGCCGTCCGCCGTGGCGCCGGGGGCACCGTCGGACTCGAGCGTCGCCTCGACGGCGGCCCGCCGCTCGAGCTCGGCGCGCTGCGCGTCGTCGGGGTCCACGGTGACGGTGCCCGCCGCGGCGTCGACCGCGACGAGGGCACCGTCGTCGAGCATGGTCGCGCCGGTGGCGCGCACGATGCAGGGCAGACCCAGCTGACCCGCGATGATCGCCGTGTGCCCGGTGGGGCCACCCAGCTCCGTGACGATGGCGAGCACGTGGGTCAGGTCGAGCGCGGCCGTGTCGGCGGGGGCCAGGTCGGTCGCGACGACGACCGACGGGCGGGTCAGCTCCGGCACCCCGGGTGCGGGCAGGCCCATCGCCCGCGCGACCACGCGGTCGCGCACCGAGCGCAGGTCCGTGACGCGTTCGGCCAGGTAGCCGCCCGCCTGCTCGAACATCGTCGCGAACATCTGCACGACCCCGTCGATCGCACCGACCACGGGCTCACCGGCGTCGATGCGGGCCAGCACCTGGGCGCGCAGCGCCTTGTCGTCGGCCATCTGCGCGGTCGCGGCCAGCACGTCGCGCACCGTGCCGGAGGAGCGCGAGGACTGGTCCCGCAGCGCCGCGGCCACGTCGGCGAACGCGCTCTCCACCCGCGTGCGCGCCGTGGCGGCGTCGGCGGGGACCCCGTCGACCAGCAGCGGCGCGTCCGCCGCGACGTGCGGGGCGGGCCGCACCTGCGCCACCGGCCCGACGACCGCCCGGCGTCCCACGCCGACACCCTGCAGCACGTGCGGCGCGCTCACGGTGCTCACGACTCCTCCGGGGCGTCCAGGTCGGTGGCGAGCAGGTCGACCAGACCGTCGAGGGCCTCGTCGGCCCCCTCGCCCTCGGCGCTCAGCGTGACCTCCTCGCCGCTCGGCACCCCGAGCGACATGACGAACAGGATGCTGCCGGCGTCCACCGGCTCACCGCCCGGCCGGGCGATCGTGACCGGCAGGCCGGTCTCGGTGACGGCCTGCGTGAAGAGCATCGCGGGGCGGGCGTGCAGGCCGACGCGGGAGGCGACGGCGACGGTGCGCTGCGGCATGACGGTTCTCCGATCGGGGTGCCGCCCGGCGACGGTGCCGGGCGGCGGGCGGGTGACGGGTCAGGCGGCCGTGGCGACGAGCGCCTGGGCGTCCGCCTCCTGCTCGGCCCGGACGATCTCGTTGGGCTTGGCGCTCTTGAGGATCACGACGAGCAGCGCGGTGACCACCATGCCGACCCCCACCGCCAGCACGAAGCCGACCGGGTTCGAGATGAGCGGCAGCACCCAGATGCCGCCGTGCGGCGCACGCACCCCGGAGCCGGCGGCCATCACGAGCGCCCCGGTGGCGCTCGAGCCGACGACCGAGGACACGATGACGCGCCACGGGTCGGCCGCCGCGAACGGGATGGCCCCCTCCGAGATGAACGACAGACCCAGCAGCCAGGCCGCCTTGCCGTTCTCCTGCTCGGCGTGCGTGAACAGCTTCTTGCGGGCGCTCGAGGCCAGCGCCATGGCCAGCGGCGCCACCATGCCGGCCGCCATCACCGCGGCCATGATCTGGTACTGCACGGCGTCGGTGGCGAGCCCCTCCGTCGCGAGCCCGGTCACGGCGAAGGTGTAGGCCACCTTGTTGATCGGGCCGCCCAGGTCGAAGCCCATCATGGCGCCCAGCAGGGCACCGAGCAGCAGCAGGTTGGCGCCGGTCAGGCCGTTCAGCCAGCTGCTCAGGCCGTCCATGAGGCTCGCGATCGGCTGGCCGATGACGAGGAACATCACGAGGCCGACGACGAACGACGACAGCAGCGGGATGACCACCACCGGCATCACGCCGCGCACGCCCTTGGGCACGGCCCAGCGGCTGATCCACAGGGCCAGGAAGCCGGCCATGAAACCGGTGACCAGGCCACCGAGGAAGCCCGCGCCGACGGCCACGGAGATCGCGCCGCCGACGAAGCCGGGCACCAGGCCCGGGCGGTCGGCGATCGCGTACGCGATGAAGCCGGAGAGCACCGGCACCAGGAACCCGAACGCGACGGCGCCCGTCTGGAACAGCAGGGCCGCCCAGTCCATGCCGCTCGTCACGGAGAAGTCGTTGAGCAGGTGCGTGACGGGGATGCTCGTCACCGCGACGACACCCTCGCTGCCGCCCGCGAACTGAGCGACCATGAACCCCAGCGCGATGAGGATCCCGCCCGCGGCGACGAAGGGGATCATGTAGGAGACGCCGGTCATGAGCCACTGCCGGATCCGCGTGCCGACACCCGCGTTGCGGTCCACCTTGGTGACCAGCGCGGCGGGCGGCGCACCGGCACCGGCCGGGACACCCGCGTGCACGGCAGCGACGGCGGCCTCGATCACGCCGGGGGCGTCGTGCACGGCCTTCTTCACGCCGACGTCCACGAACGGCTTGCCGGCGAACCGCTGCTTGTCCTTGACCTCGAGGTCCGCGGCGTAGATGACCCCGTCGGCCGCGGCGATGATCGCCGGGTCGAGGGGCGTCGAGCCGGCCGCGCCCTGGGTCTCCACGTGGACCTCGTGCCCGGCGGCCTTGCCCGCCTGCTCGAGGGCCTCCGCGGCCATGTAGGTGTGCGCGATGCCCGTGGGGCACGACGAGACGGCGACGAGCTTCATGAGGGGACCACCTCTCGGGTGACGATGTCGGCGACGTCCTCGGCACTGTCGGCGTCGGTCAGTGCCGTGCGGAAGGACTCGTGGACCAGGCGGCGGGCGAGCGCCGCGAGGATCTTCAGGTGGTCGCCGTCGCCGGCGTCCGGTGCGGCGATGAGGAAGATCAGCGTGGCCGGACCGTCGGGGGCACCGAAGTCCACGCCGGCGGCGACCTTGCCGACGGCCAGGCTCGGCGCCGTGACGTACGCGGACCGGGCGTGCGGCAGGCCGATCCCGCCGGGCATGCCGGTGGCCATCTGCGCCTCACGGGCACGCACGTCGGCGTGGAACCCGGCGGCGTCGGTGACCCGACCGGCCGCGTGCAGGAGGTCGATCAGCTGGCGGGTCGCGTCGTCGCGATCCGTGGCGACGAGGTCGACGGCGACCAGGTCCGGGGTGATCAGCGGGGTGCTCACGTCACAGCTCCTTGAGGGCGAGTCGGGGATCGGGGTTCTGCACGACCCGGACGGCGTCCAGGTCGATGTCGGTGGGGCCGGGGACGGCGGTCCCGGGCAGCAGCACGGCCGCGCGGCCGAACGCGACGGCGGTGCGCAGGCGGTCGCCGCCGGAGCCGTCCGCGGTGAGGAACCCGGCCAGGGTCGAGTCGCCGGCACCGACCGTGGACAGCGGCACGACCGCGGGGCCGCCCGCCCACCACGCACCGTCGGCGACGACGAGCATCGCGCCGTGCGCGCCCAGGCTGACCAGCACGGCGCGGTTGCCGGCGTCGAGGACCTCGTGCGACGCGTCGACGACGTCGCCGACGGTGACCAGCTCGCGGCCGACCAGCTCCGCCAGCTCCTCGTCGTTCGGCTTGACCAGCGTGAGCCCACCGGAGCGGACCGCGCGGGCCAGCGGCACGCCGGACGTGTCGAGCGCGAACGGGACCGCGTACCGGGCCGCGAGCCCGGCCAGCTGCACGAAGAACGTCTCCCCGGCGCCGAGCGGCAGGCTGCCGGCGCCGACGAGCGCGCGCGGCTGGGCGACCAGACGCTGCTCGACCGCCGCCAGGAGCGCGTCGACCTCGTCGGGCGTGAGCTTCGGGCCCGGCGCGTTGACCTTGGTGGTCGACCCGCCCGACTCGACGAGCGTGAGGTTGCTGCGGGTGTCGCCGTGCACCGGGACGGCGACGGCGGGCACGTCGTGCGCGGCGAGCAGCTCGACCAGGCGCAGCCCGTCGGCGCCGCCCGTGGGCAGGACCGCGACCGACTCGACGCCGTGCCGGACCAGCACGCGCGAGACGTTGATCCCCTTGCCGCCCGGGTGCACGTGCGCGGCGGTGGCGCGGTTCACCTCGCCGATCACCAGGCGGTCCAGGTCGAGCGCCCGGTCCAGGCTGGGGTTCGGGGTCAGGGTGACGATCATGCGCGCACCACCCGCGGGCCGGCGGCCTCGAGCTCCTCGGCCAGCTCCGGCTCGACGCCGCTGTCCGTGACCACGGTGTCGATCTGCGCCACGGGCACGACGTGGGCGAACTCGACGCGGCCGATCTTCGAGTGGTCCGCGAGGACCACCGCGCGGCGGGCGTTCTGCACGAGCGCCCGCTTGACCGCGGCCTCGGCCAGGTCCGGGGTGGTCAGCCCGTGCTCGACGCTGAGCCCGTTGGTGCCCAGGAACGCCACGTCGGCGTGGATGTCCGCCAGCTCGCGCTCGGCCCACGCGCCCACGGCCGCCAGGGTCCGGCCGCGCACGGTGCCGCCGACCAGGTGCAGCGTGATGTTCGGCCGCATGGCCAGCACCATCGCCACGGGCAGCGCGTGCGTGACCACGGTGAGCTCGCGGTCGGCGGGCAGGAGCTCCGCCAGGCGGACCGTCGTCGTGCCGGCGTCGAGGATGACCGCGCCGCCGTCGGGCAGCTCGTCGAGCGCCGCCTTGGCGATCCGCTCCTTCTCCCCCGCGAACCGGGTCTCCCGGTCCGCGACCCCCGGCTCGAACCCCAGCCGCTCCACCGGGATCGCCCCGCCGTGCACCCGGCGCAGCAGGCCGTGGCGCTCGAGCACCGTGAGGTCGCGCCGGATGGTCTCGGGCGTGACGTCCAGGGTCTGCGCCAGCCGGTTGACGTCGACCCGGCCGTCGGCGCGCGCCGTGGCCAGGATCTGCTGGTGCCGCTCCGGTGCGTACACATCGACTCCGTCGTCCTGCGCCGGCACTGACACCGGCGTCCGCTGTCACCAGGGTGCTCCGGGTCACACACCAATGTCAAGCCATTCGGACACATACGGCGGCAAACAGATGTCCGAGCGGGCCGAACGCCTGGTCACCGGCCCGATCCGGACATGCAAGACGCCCGGGTGCGCCCGTTCGGGCGCCTCCGGGCGTCAGGTGGTGCGGGGTCAGTGCGGCTGGTACGGGCTGACGACGACCTCGACGCGCTGGAACTCCTTGAGGTCGGAGTACCCGGTCGTGGCCATCGCCCGGCGCAGCGCACCCACCAGGTTCAGGGTGCCGTCCGCGGTGTGGCCGGGGCCGAACAGGATCTGCTCGAGGGCGCCGGCCGTGCCCACCTCGACACGCTCGCCGCGGGGCAGCTGCGGGTGGTGCGCCTCCGAGCCCCAGTGCCAGCCGCGGCCGGGAGCCTCGGTCGCCCGCGCCAGCGCGGCACCGAGCATGACGGCGTCCGCGCCGCACGCGATGGCCTTGACCAGGTCACCGGACCGGCCCACGCCGCCGTCGGCGATCACGTGCACGTACCGGCCGCCGGACTCGTCCAGGTAGTCGCGCCGGGCCGCGGCGACGTCGGCGACGGCCGACGCCATCGGCGCGTGGATGCCGAGCGACAGGCGGGTGGTGTGCGCGGCCCCGCCGCCGAAGCCGACGAGCACCCCGGCGGCACCGGTGCGCATGAGGTGCAGCGCCGCCGTGTAGGTCGACGCGCCGCCGACGATGACCGGCACGTCCAGCTCGTAGATGAACCGCTTGAGGTTCAGCGGCTCCGCGCGGCCGGACACGTGCTCGGCGGACACCGTGGTGCCCCGGATGACGAACAGGTCGACGCCCGCGTCCACCACGGTCCGCCAGAACTCGTTGGTCCGCTGCGGGGACAGGGCACCCGCGACGGTCACCCCCGCCGCGCGGATCTCCTTGAGCCGGGCCGTGATGAGCTCGGGCTGGATGGGCGCCGCGTAGATCTCCTGCATGCGGGACGTGGCGCGCGCGCTGTCGAACGTCGCGATCTCCGCGAGCAGCGGCGCCGGGTCCTCGTAGCGGGTCCACAGGCCCTCGAGGTCGAGGACGCCGAGCCCGCCGGCCTGACCCAGCGCGACCGCCGTGGCGGGGCTCATCACCGAGTCCATCGGGGCCGCGATGATCGGCAGGTCGAAGTGGTAGGCGTCGATCTGCCAGCCGACCGAGACCTCCTCCGGGTCACGCGTGCGCCGCGAGGGGACCACCGCGACGTCGTCGAAGGAGTAGGCCCGGCGTCCGCGCTTGCCGCGGCCGATCTCGATCTCGTTGCTCACCGGCCCAGGCTACCGGGGTGGGACTGGTCCCCCGATCAGGCCCCCGATCCCGCGGCACGCGGGCCACCCTCCCCGCCGATGTCGGACCCCGGTGCGAACCTGGCGGTGCAGGCGAGACCGACCGGGAGGAGAGCGGAGCACCATGAGCTGGACGGACGGGCCGCTGCTCGGCTTCGACACGGAGACCACGGGGGTCGACGTCGACACCGACCGCATCGTCACGGCCGCCCTGGTCCGCCGGGACTCCGCCGGCACGCACGTCCGCAGCTGGCTGATCGACCCCGGCGTGGACATCCCGCAGGAGGCCGCCGCCATCCACGGGGTCTCCACCGAGCACGCGCGCGAGCACGGCCGTCCCCCGCGCGAGGCCCTCGAGGAGATCGCGACCGAGCTCGCGGAGGCCTTCCGCGGCGGCGTCCCGGTGGTCGCGTACAACGCCGCGTTCGACCTGTGCCTGCTCGACGCCGAGCTGCGTCGCCACCGCCTGCGCACGCTGCCGGACCGGCTGTGCAGCGACGCGCGCCCGGTCATCGACCCGCTCGTGCTGGATCGTGCGGAGGACCGGTTCCGGCGCGGCAAGCGCAAGCTGGTCGACCTGTGCGGCTACTACCAGGTGGTCGAGCAGGGCGCCCTGCACTCCGCGGACGTCGACGTGGTCGCCACCCTGGACGTGCTCGAGCGCATCGTCGGCCGGTTCCCCCACCTCGCCTCGCTCGACCTCGACACGTTGCACGAGTACCAGTCCACGGCGCACCAGGCCTGGGCCGAGGGGTTCAACGCCTGGCGCTCCGAGCAGGGGCTGGACGGCCCCGGCGCCTCCGGCGTCTGGCCGGCACGGGAGCCCGTCGGCACGCTGTGGTGAGACCTCGGTCATATCGCGGCTGAGTTGCGTGTGACGCACGACGCCGCTTCTGACCGATTCCCGGCTCGGATCGCGATGGCGATATCTCATCCATGAGTTACCGTGGTCGCCATGACGACGATCTCCACCCCGGTCCCCACGAGCACCGGCTCCTTCCCGGTCATCGAGGACCCGCTGGCTCACGTCGGCTCCCTGGTCCGTTCCGCCCGCCAGCACCGCGGCCTCACCCAGGCCCAGCTGGCGGAGCGCCTGAGCACCAGCCAGTCCGCCATCCACCGCATCGAGCAGGGCGCCCAGAACGTCAGCCTCGAGATGCTCACCCGCATCGGCGCCGCGCTCGACTCCCCCATCGTCACGCTCGGCGGTCCACAGCGCACGCACCTGCGCGTGCAGGGCGGCCAGACGCTCAGCGGCCGGATCGACGTGAACACCAGCAAGAACGGCGCGGTGGCGCTGCTGTGCGCCTCGCTGCTCAACCGCGGCACCACGCGCCTGCGCAACGTCGCCCGGATCGTCGAGGTCGACCGCATCGTCGAGGTGCTGCGCTCCGTCGGCGTCCGCGCCGTCTGGTCCACCGACGGCCGTGACCTGGAGATCGTCGTCCCCGAGCACCTCGACCTCGACGCGATCGACGTCGACGCCGCCCGTCGCACCCGCTCGATCATCATGTTCCTGGGCCCGCTGCTGGGCCAGGAGGACGAGTTCCGGCTGCCGTACGCGGGTGGCTGCGACCTGGGCACCCGCACGGTCGAGCCGCACCTGATCGGTCTGCGCCCGTTCGGGCTCGAGGTGACCGCGACCGCCGGCGACTACCACGCCCTCGTGCAGCGGGGCTCGGCCACGGACCTGTCGGTGGTGCTCACCGAGCGCGGTGACACGGTCACGGAGAACGTCATCATGGCCGCCGCCCGGCGCGAGGGCGTCACCACCATCCGCAACGCGAGCCCCAACTACATGGTCCAGGACCTGTGCTTCTACCTGGAGCTGCTGGGCGTGCGCATCGAGGGCATCGGCACCACCACGCTGCGGATCCACGGGGTGGCGCACATCGACGCCGACGTCGAGTACGCGGTCTCGGAGGACCCGGTGGAGGCGATGAGCCTGCTGACCGCCGGCATCGTCACCGGCTCCGAGATCACGGTCGGCCGGGTGCCGATCGAGTTCATGGAGATCGAGCTGGCCACGCTGGCGGAGATGGGGCTGCGCTACACGCTCTCTGCCGAGTACGCGGCGGCCAACGGACGCACCAGGCTGGTCGACGTCACGGTGCACCCGAGCGAGCTGCGCGCGCCGATCGACAAGATCCACCCGATGCCGTTCCCCGGGCTGAACATCGACAACCTGCCGTTCTTCGCGGCGATCGCGGCCTGCGCCGAGGGCTCGACGCTGATCCACGACTGGGTCTACGAGGGACGCGCCATCCACCTGACCGACCTGACCCGCCTGGGCGCCGACGTCCGCCTGCTCGACGCGCACCGCCTGCAGGTGACGGGCCCGACGCACTGGTCCGGCGCGGAGGTGTCGTGCCCGCCGGCGCTGCGCCCCGCGGTGGTGATCCTGCTCGGCATGCTCGCCGCCAAGGGCACCTCGGTGCTGCGCGACGTCGACATCATCGCGCGCGGCTACGAGCAGCTCCAGGAGCGCCTGGTGGAGCTGGGCGCCCGGATCGAGACGTTCCGCGACTGACCGACGCGCCGACGGACGGCTGAACCGCACGGGGACCGCTCGATCGGGCGGTCCCCGTGCGGTTCAGGCGTCCGTCGCGGTGCGCCCGGCCCAGCCCAGCGGCGGGCGGGCGGCTCAGCGGCCCGTGTAGTTGGGCGCCTCGACCGTCATCTGGATGTCGTGCGGGTGGGACTCCTTGAGCCCCGCCGGGGTGATCCGGATGAACTGCCCGCGGTCCTGCAGCTGCGGGATCGTGTGCGCGCCGACGTAGAACATCGACTGGTGCAGGCCGCCGATCAGCTGGTGCGCCACGGCCGACAGCGGTCCGCGGTACGGCACCTGTCCCTCGATGCCCTCGGGGACGATCTTCTCGTCGGTGGTCACGTCGGCCTGGAAGTACCGGTCCTTGGAGTACGAGACGCGGCCGCGGGACGCCATCGCGCCGAGCGAGCCCATCCCCCGGTAGTGCTTGAACTGCTTGCCGTTGACGAACACGAGCTCCCCCGGCGACTCGTCGCAGCCGGCGAGCAGCGAGCCGAGCATGACGGTGTCCGCGCCGGCGACCAGGGCCTTGGCGATGTCCCCGGAGTACTGCAGGCCGCCGTCGCCGATCACCGGCACGCCGGCCGGCTTGCACGCGCGGGCGGCGTCGTAGATCGCGGTGACCTGCGGGACCCCGACGCCGGCGACGACGCGCGTGGTGCAGATCGAGCCGGGGCCCACCCCGACCTTGACCGCGTCCACACCCGCGTCGACGAGCGCCTGCGCGCCGGGGGTCGTCGCGACGTTGCCGCCGATGACCTGGACGTGCCGCGTCGCGGGGTCCGACTTGAGCCGGCGGACCATGTCGAGCATCAGGCGGGCGTGACCGTTGGCGGTGTCGACGACCAGCGCGTCCACCCCGGCCTCGACCAACGCCGAGGCGCGCTCCCAGGCGTCGCCGAAGAACCCGATCGCGGCGCCGACCACCAGCCGTCCCTCGCCGTCCTTGGTGGCGTCCGGGTACTGCTCGGACTTCACGAAGTCCTTGACCGTGATCAGCCCGCGCAGGATGCCGGCCTCGTCGACCAGGGGCAGCTTCTCGATCTTGTGCTTGGCCAGCAGCGCGGCGGCGTCGTCGCGCGCGATGCCGACGGGGGCGGTGACCAGCGGCATCGCCGTCATCACCTCGCGGACGCGGCGCGTCTCGAACTCCTGCGGCGGCACGAAGCGCAGGTCACGGTTGGTGATGATGCCGAGCAGCAGCCCGTCGTCCGCGATGACCGGCAGGCCGGACACCCGGTAGATGCCGCACAGGTGGTCCAGCTCCGCGAGGGTCGCCTCGGGCCCCACCGTCACCGGGTCGGTGATCATGCCGGACTCGGAGCGCTTCACCAGGTCGACCTGGTGCGCCTGGTCCTGGATGGACAGGTTCCGGTGCAGGATCCCGATGCCGCCCTGGCGGGCCATCGCGATCGCCATGCGGGACTCGGTCACGGTGTCCATGGCCGCGGACAGCAGCGGCACGCGCACGGTGATCTCGCGCGTCAGTCGCGAGCTGGTGTCCACCTCGCTCGGGATGACGTCGGTCTCCCCCGGCAGGAGGAGCACGTCGTCGTAGGTGAGCCCGATGCGGGCGAACGGGTCGGCAGGCGAGTGCTCCGTCATCCGGTCAGGATACGCGGGCGCGCGCGTGCTGCGGTCCCCGCCCGCCGCTACTGGATGAGCCCGCGACGCAGCCCGATGGCCACCGCCTGGGCCCGGTCGTTGGCCCCGAGCTTGCGGAACAGCCGCCGTGCGTGCGTCTTGACCGTGTCCTCGGACAGGTACAGCTCGGCGCCGATCTGGGCGTTCGACCGCCCGTGGCTCATGCCGGTCAGCACCTCGATCTCGCGCTTGGTGAGCGGCACCCCCGGGATCGCCCCGGTGGTCGGTACGCCGACCGGCGCGGCGTTGGCGTCGGCGGCGACCACGGGCACCCCGCTCGGCGGCGTGCGCAGGTCCCCGGGTCGGTTGCCGCCCTGGCTGGGCACGTCGACGCGCGGTGCCGTGGCGGTCTGCGCCGGCAGCACGGGGCTGGCCAGCACGTGGGCCGCGACGGCGGACAGCTCGGCGCGGCCGACGTCGGGCGCCAGGAAGCCGCGGGCACCCAGGGCGAGCGCACGATCCAGCGCCACCGTGTCGTCGGGGAGCGCGAGGAGGACGATGGCCGCGGCGGGCGCCACGGCGCGCAGCCGGCGGATGGCCTCGATGGATCCCGGCGGTGCCAGGTGCGCGTCGAGCAGCACCACCGTCGGGGGCATCCGACGAGCCAGGCTCAGCAGCTCGTCCACCGACGACGCCGCGCGGACCGGACCGAGCGCGGGCACCCCGATGGACGTCACGACCAGTCGCTCTCGAACGACCGCCGAGCCGTGACAGACCACGACTCCCGCCATGTTGGTTCCCCTCTCGGGCCCCGTCCGGGGCACCTGACTCCTATCGGTCGTCGCCCGCGAGGAAGTTAGCCGCGCGGACCAACCACACCCGCCGGGCCTGGGGCTTCGTCCTGCCCTGCGTCACCTGGGTGGAATGTCTCCCCCACTCGGCGGCGCCCTCATCCGTCCGGAGGCGCGGTCGCGACCGCCAGCACCTCGTGCAGCAGGCCCGTGAACGTCCGTGCCCGGTGCACCGACCGGTCCAGCGGCACGGTCGCGGCGGCGGCCTCCGGCACCATGACGTACTGCGCGAGCTCCGGCTGGTCGCGGGCCAGGCGCTCCACCACCTCGAGGTCCGGGTCGACCCGCTCGGTCAGGGTGACCACGGCCCGCGCCCTCGTCATCGCGATCAGCTCGACCGCGTGGTGCGGACCGACCGGTCCCCCGACGATCCGGGCGTCCACGCCCTGCGCGGACAGGGCTCCCGCGAGCGCGTGCGCGACGAGCGGCCGGGGCTCGCGGGGGGCGACGAGCACGAGGACGACCGGCCGGCGGCCGCCCGCGCGCGGGGCGGTGCTGGTGCGCAGCGCCGCGAGCACACCCGTGTGCACGGAGGCGACGGCGTCCACCCCGGGCGGGTCCAGGACGGTGCGGCGGGCCAGCGCCGCCAGGACGGGCTCCACCAGGGCGGTCCACCAGTGCGCGACGTCCTGCGCGCCGTCGAGCGCGAGCAGGCGGGCGCACCGGGCGGTGTCCCCGGCGAGCGCCGCGTCGACGACGGCGGTCGGCGTGCTCGGACCTGCGTCGTCGGCCGGCGGCCCGGACTCGGCGGCGAGGTCCGTGGCCAGCGCGATGCGGGCGGACTCGGCGGGTGCGACACCGTCCAGGGTCAGGCGCCGCATGACGAGCAGCCGCTCGACGTCCAGCACCGAGTAGCGACGGTGCGCTCCGGCGGAGTGCTCGGACGGGCCCAGGCCGTAGCGGCGGTCCCACGTGCGCAGCGTGGCCGGCGCGACGCCGAGCCGTCGGGCGACGGCAGCGACGGCGAGGGCGGGCGTCGGCGGGCCGGCGTGCTCGTCGTCGTCGATCGTCGCCATGGCGCGATTCTGCCAGGCCGGCGCGATCCGGCCCGATGTGGCGCGTCGTGACCAACACGCCGACCTGGGCGTTCGTCCGGAATCGCGTCACGAAAGAAATCGGTGACACGGTCTTGAACAACTTCTGGCGCGGTTGTAACGTCCTCATCAACGCACTCGCTCTGGTCAGAAGCACCGGATCGCCGTGTTCACGACATTCCCGGCGTCGCCGCCTCCCGCGGCCGTCGGATCGACTGAGGAGGAACCATGGCCGAGATCTCGCGCCTTCCCGGACCGGTGATGGACCTGTGGGAGTGGCAGTTCGACGGTGCCTGCCGTGACGAGGACCAGGACCTCTTCTTCCACCCCGAGGGTGAGCGCGGGTCGGCTCGTCGCCGCCGCGCGGAGGCCGCCAAGGCGATCTGCGCCACGTGCCCCGTGATCAAGGAGTGCCGCGAGCAGTCGCTCGCCGTCCGCGAGCCGTACGGCGTCTGGGGCGGCCTGTCCGAGGACGAGCGCGCGGCCATCCTCGCCCAGCGCGGCCGCACCACCCGGGTCGGCTGAGCCCACACACACCACCGGAGCCCCTCGCCGCGGACGCGGCGAGGGGCTCCGTCGTGCCGCCACCCTCGCGACGCCACGCAGGGCCGCCACCACCTCGCGACGCGACGCAAGAAGGCCCCCGCGACAGTCGTCGCGGGGGCCTTCCTGACGAGCGGGGCGCCAGGCGCCCTCAGATCACTTGACGACGATCGCCAGGATGTCGCGGGCGGAGAGGATGAGGAACTCCTCGCCCGAGTACTTGACCTCGGTGCCGCCGTACTTCGAGTAGATGACCTTGTCGCCGACGGCCACGTCGAGCGGGATCCGGACGCCGTTGTCGTCGACACGGCCGGGTCCGACGGCCAGGACCTCGCCCTCCTGGGGCTTCTCCTTGGCGCTGTCCGGGATGACGAGACCGGAGGCGGTCGTCGTCTCTGCCTCGAGCGTCTTGACGACGATCCGGTCCTCGAGGGGCTTGATGGAGACCGACACAGCGGACCTCCCCTTCGCATGTGAGTAGTTCTCTGAGGTTCGTGCGCGCTGTCGGACACGTCGTCGCGGGTGCCGTGGCCTGCAGTGCAGCTGGCACACTCACCGGGAGAGTGCCAGCAACTCACTCTAGGAAGCGGTTAGCACTCGGTCAAGGCGAGTGCCAGAGCGCGTCGTCGGCCAGGGCTCGTCGGGCCGCCGGGGACGGTGCCTGCGTGCGAGGATCGCCGCATGGATCGCGACGGCATCGCCCAGCTGCTCAGTCCCGCGGGCTGGGCCCTGCTGTCGGCGCTGCCGCCGTACGACGAGGCCCGCGCGATGGCGCTGTCGGAGCGGCTGCGCGACGAGGGCATCGACCCCGCGCTCGTCGCCGCCGCCCTCACCCAGTCCCGGCTGCGGGCCCGTGCGGCGACCAAGTTCGGCACGTTCGCGAACGGGATGCTGTTCACCGCGGCCGGTCTGGAGCAGGCGACCCGGCTGACCGTCGCCGCCCACCACGCGCGGCGGTTCCGGGATGCCGGCAGCACCCGCGTGGCGGACCTGACCAGCGGCATCGGGGCGGACGCCATGGCGATGGCCGGCATCGGGCTGCGCGTCCTGGCCACCGACCTGGACGAGGCGACCGCGGCGATCGCCACCGTGAACCTGCGCCACTTCCCCGACGCCGAGGTGCGGCACGGCGACGGGCTCGCCCTGGACCTGGAGGCGGAGGGCGTCGACGGTGTCTACGCGGACCCGGCACGGCGGACCTCGTCGGGGAGCCGCGTGTTCGACCCCGCCGCCTACGAGCCGTCGCTGAGCTCCGTGCTGGCCCTGCGCGAGCGGGTGCCCGCCCTGGGGCTCAAGCTGGGTCCCGGCATCCCCCACTCCGCGCTGCCGTCGGACGCGCACGCGCAGTGGGTGTCCGCGGACGGCGACGTGGTCGAGGTCGGCCTGTGGTTCGGACCGCTCGCGCCCGAGGGCCCGGGCCGGTCGGCGCTGGTCCTGCGCGACGGCGAGGCGCACGTCGTCGAGCAGACGTCCGACGAGCGACCGCCCACCGGCACCGTCGGCGGCTACCTCTACGAGCCGGACGGCGCGGTCATCCGCGCGGGGCTCGTCGGCGAGACCGCGGCCCAGGTGCGTGGCCGCCTGGTGGACGCGACGATCGCCTACGTGACCTCGGACGCGCTGGTGCCGGTCCCGACGGCGACGGCCTACCGCGTGCTCGACACCATGCCGTTCGGCCTCAAGCGGCTCCGCACCTACCTGCGGGAGCGCGACGTGGGCCGGCTGACGATCAAGAAGCGCGGCACCGCCGTGGTCCCCGAGCAGCTGCGCCGGCAGCTGGACCTGCGCGGCAGCGCGGCGGCGACCATCATCCTCACCCGCGTGGCGGGCAGCCAGCAGGTGCTCGTGGTGGAGCCCGTCTGATGGCGGCCCCGGTCGCCCTGCCGTTCGCGACCTCCGAGCGCTCGTCCGTGGGCATCGAGTGGGAGGTCGCCCTGGTCGACGCCGACTCCGGCGACCTGCGGCAGGCCGCGGAGGCGATCCTCGCGGCCGTGCGGCCCGCCGACGGTGGCGAGCACCCGCTCATCACCCAGGAGCTGCTGCTGAACACGGTCGAGATCCGCTCGGGCAAGTGCCGCACGATCGCGGAGGCCACCGCGGACCTGCAGCGGGCCCTCGACGCGGTGGAGGCGGTCGCGTCGCCGCTGCGCATCGACCTCATGGGTGGCGCCACGCACCCGTTCGCGCGCTGGGCGCAGCAGAAGGTGACCGACAAGCAGCGGTACGCCACGCTCATCGACCGCACGCAGTGGTGGGGCCGGCAGATGCTCATCTACGGCGTGCACGTGCACGTCGGCGTCGAGGACCGCCGCAAGGTCCTGCCGCTGTCCCGCGCGATGCTCACGGTGTTCGGGCACATCCAGTCGCTGTCGGCGTCGTCGCCGTTCTGGGGCGGCCGCGACACGGGCTACGCCTCCAACCGCGCGCTGCTCTTCCAGCAGCTGCCGACCGCGGGCCTGCCGTTCGGGTTCGACGAGTGGTCGCAGCTCGAGCAGTACGTGGGCGACATGATGCACACCGGCGTGATCGACCAGTTCGACGAGGTCCGCTGGGACGTCCGGCCGTCCCCGCGGTTCGGCACGCTGGAGATGCGGATCGCCGACGGCGCCTCCAACCTGCTCGAGGTGGCCGCGATCTCGGCGCTCACGCACTGCTTCGTCGAGCACTTCTCCACCCTGCTCGACCGTGGCGAGGCCCTGCCGACGCTCCCGCCGTGGTTCGCGCAGGAGAACAAGTGGCGCTCGGCGCGGTACGGGATGGACGCGATCATCATCACGAACGCCGCGGGTGACGAGGAGCTGGTGACCGACTCGGTGAGCCGGTGGCTCGACGAGCTGGTGCCCGTCGCCGAGCGCCTGGACTGCGCCACCGAGCTGGAGCAGGTGCGCGTGATCCTGCGCCGCGGCGCCTCCTACCAGCGCCAGCGCGCGGTCGCCCGCCGCCATGCCGGGGACCTCGACGCGGTGGTCCGGTCGCTGGTGGCCGAGCTCAAGGCCGGCCGGCCGCTGTAGGCGGCTCCGCTCAGACGAGCACCTGGGTCAGGGGCATCGAGGAGTCGACCGGGATGTCCAGCGACGAGGGCGGCATCCCGCGGCGCACCACGGCCGACCCGAGGGCGGCGATCATGGCGCCGTTGTCGGTGCAGTACCGGATCGGGGGGATGCGCAGCTCGATCCCGGCCTCCGCGCAGCGCTTCGCGGCCATGTCCCGCAGCTGCGAGTTGGCCGAGAAGCCGCCGCCGACCACGAGGGTCTCGACGCCGTGGGCGCGGCAGGCTGCGATCGTCTTGGCCGTCAGCACGTCCGCGACGGCCTCGGCGAACGAGGCGGCGACGTCCGGCAGCGGCACCTCCTGACCGGAGTCCTGCCGGGCCTCGACCCAGCGTGCGACGGCGGTCTTCAGCCCGGAGAACGAGAAGTCGGTCGCGTGCGCGGCCTGGTCCTTGGCGGCGGTCAGGCCCCGCGGGAAGCGGATCGCCGTCGGGTTCCCCTCGCGCGCGAGCCGGTCGATGTGGGGGCCCCCGGGGTACGGCAGGCCGAGCAGGCGGCCGACCTTGTCGAACGCCTCGCCGGCCGCGTCGTCGAGCGTCGAGCCCAGCTCGGTGACGCGGACGGTGTCGTCGATCAGCAGCAGGGACGAGTGACCGCCCGAGACGACCAGGGCCATCACCCGCTCGGGGAACGGCCCGTCGACCAGCTCGTCGACCACCGCGTGGCCGATCACGTGGTTGACCCCGTACAGCGGCTTGTCCAGCGCGAGCGCCAGCGCCTTGGCGGCGGACGCCCCGACCGTGAGCGGGCCGACGAGGCCCGGGCCGGCGGTCACGGCGATGGCGTCGACCTCGCCGAGCGACACGTCGGCGGTGGCCAGCGCGCGCTCGATCGTCGGCACCATCGCCTCGAGGTGGGCGCGCGACGCGATCTCCGGGATGATCCCGCCGAACCGCGCGTGCTCGTCGACCGAGCTGGCGACGGCGTCGACCAGCAGGTCGTGGCCGCGGACCAGGGCGACACCGGTCTCGTCGCAGGAGGTCTCGATCCCGAGGACGAGGGGGTCTGCCATGCGCCCAGGATAGGTCTCCGCCGCACTGTGACGAGCACCACCTCGATGCCCGGAACAACCGACAGTGGTTGACGCTTCAACCACACATGACCACCGACACCACTGTCCTGGACGGCCTCGACCTCCCGACGAACGGCCTGGCCGTGGGTGACGACGTCGCCGACCTCCTCTTCCGCGAGGCCCGCACGGCCGCCGCGTTCACGCCCGACGAGGTCAGCGACGAGCAGATCGCCGCGGTCTACGACCTGGTCAAGTGGGGCCCCACCGCCCTGAACACGATCCCGCTGCGCCTGCTCGTGGTGCGCACGCCCGAGGCTCGCCAGCGGCTCGCCGCCCACATGGGCGAGGGCAACCGCGACCGTGTGCTGGCGGCGCCGGTCTCGCTCGTCCTCGCGGCGGACACCGGCTTCCACACGCACATCCCGACGCTGGCCCCGCACATGGCCTCCCTGGCGGATGCGCTCGAGGGTCAGCCCGAGCAGCGCGAGGCGATGGCGCGCACGAACGCCCTCCTCCAGGCGGGCTACCTCATCGTCGGGCTGCGCGCGGCCGGCCTGGCCGCCGGGCCGATGAGCGGCATGGACGCCCAGGGCATCGACGACGAGTTCTTCGCCGACAACGGCTGGAAGTCGCTGATGGTCGTCAACGTCGGCCACGTCGAGGGCGCCGGCACGCACCGCCCGCGAGGCGAGCGTCTGGCCTACGCGCAGGCGTCGCTGACCGTCTGACCCACCCCGCGCAGGCCGCGGTCCCTCAGGGGGCCGCGGCCTCGTGCATGCCCGTGGCCGCCGGTCGTGCGGGGTCGTTCGACCACTGCGACCAGGACCCGGGGTAGAGCGCCGCGTCGATGCCGATCGCGGCGAGCGCAGCCACCTCGTGCGCCGCGGTGACCCCCGAGCCGCAGTACACCGCGACGGGACCGGAGAGCCCGGCGAAGCGCGCCCGGAGCTCGTCGTCGGGCAGGAACGTGCCGTCCGGCCGGAGGTTGTCGGTGGTGGGCCGGGACAGCGCCCCGGGGATGTGGCCCGCACGCGGGTCCACCGGCTCGACCTGCCCGGCGTACCGCGCGGCCGCCCGGGCGTCGAGGAGCGAGCCGGTCCAGGTCGCCGCGGCGTCGGCGTCGATCGTGGCGAGCGAGCCGGGCTCGAGCACGACGTCTCCGGGTTCCGGCGTCACCGACCCGGCCTCGAGCGGGTGCCCCGCGGCGGTCCACGCGTCGATGCCGCCGTCGAGCAGCCGCACGGCGGACTGACCGGCCCAGCGCAGCAACCACCACGCGCGTGCGGCCGACGTGCCGCCGACGGCGTCGTAGGCGACGACCGGGCGGTCGGCCGTGATCCCCCAGCGCCGGGCGGCAGCCTCGAACGCGGCCAGGTCCGGCAGCGGGTGCCGACCGTCCCGCGGGGACGGCGGCCCGGCGAGCTCCGTCTCCAGGTCGACGAACACCGCCCCGGGCAGGTGCCCGGCCAGGTAGCGCTCGTGCCCGTCCTCCTGGCCGAGCGCCCACCGCACGTCCAGCAGCACCGGCGGCTCGTCGCCGGCCAGCGCCACCGCGAGCTCGTCGACGTCGACGAGGACGTCCGACCGGCTCATCCCGGTCCCCCCGCCCCGCGCAGGTCCAGCCGCATGGTCCACGCGTCGATGTTGCCCGGCTGGTAGTAGCCGCGGCGCTTGCCCAGCCGCTCGAAGCCCACGCTCTCGTACAGGTGCAGAGCCGGGTCGTTGTCCACCCGCACCTCGAGCAGGACCACCGCCGCGCCGACCGCCCGGGCACGGTCGAGCAGGTTCTCCAGCATCGCCCGGGCCAGCCCGCGGCCCTGGAACCGGGTGTCGGTGCCGATGGTCATGATCTGCGCGTCGAAGCCGTCGAACCACAGGCCCGCATAGCCGACCAGCGCACCGTCGACGGTCGCGCCGACGTACCAGCGCCCCGGTCCCGACGATCTCCGCGGCGAGGCTCTCGGACGACCACGCGGCGGCCCCGAACAGCTCGGGCTCCATCCGCTCGAGGTCCGGCAGGTCCTCCAGGGTCAGCGCACGCACGACGCCGTGGCTCATGTCGGTCACGTCGGTCATCCGAGCACGCGCTTGCGCGCCGACTGCGGCACGGCGTCGGGCCGACGCAGGTACAGCGGCGCGGTGCCGAGGTCCGCCCCGGCGGCGACGCGCTGCCGGGCCAGGCCCACCAGCTCGGCCGGGTCCGGGTCGAGCAGGCCCAGGGCGTCCAGGTCCGGTGCGTCGGCACCACGGTCCCCCAGGACGTCGGCGTACAGCGGCGCACCGCGACCGACCACGACGGCGCCGGCTGTCCGGGGATCGGCGGCCACGTCGACCGCCGCGGCGACCTCGGGCCCGGCGAGCACCTCGACCTCCCCCGGCGCGGTCACCCGGTAGAGGGCCCAGTAGACCTCCCGGCGTCGCGCGTCGGTGGCCACGAGCGCGTCGGTGCCCGGCGGCAGGACCCGGGAGGCACGTGCGGCGATCGCGTCGAGGCTGGCGACGCCGTGCGCGGGGATGCCGAGCGCCAGCGCGAGCGTCCGCGCGGTGACCAGCCCGACGCGCAGCCCGGTGAAGGGGGCGGGCCCGGTACCGACGACGACGGACGTGAGCTCACGCCTGTCGACCCCGGCCTGCGCCAGCACGGCCGCGATCATCGGGCTCAGCAGCTCGGCGTGGTGCCGCGGCTGCGGGTCGGAGCGGGCGGCCAGCACGGTGCCGGCGTCGTCGGTGAGCGCGACGGCCACGGCTGCGGACGTGTCGAGGGCGAGGATGGGCACGGGATCAGCCTGCCACCGGGTCGGCGTCCGGCAGCGTCACGTCCGTCCAGCGCGCCCCGACCGCCCGCACGGTGACCAGCCGCTCGCCGGTGGCCGCGTCGTCGAGGTCGTCGTCCGCCAGCTCGCCGCCGCGCGGGCGCTGCACGGTGACCTCCAGGCGGTCCTGCGCGAGCGACTCGACCCACCCCTCGCCCCACTCGACGACGGTCACGGCCTCGTCCAGGCTCGCGTCCAGGTCGAGGGCGTCGACCTCCTCGAGCGAACCCAGCCGGTAGGCGTCCACGTGCACGAGCGCGGGGCCGGTGGTGCCGTCGGCCCGCGGCAGGGGTGGGTGCTCGCGGGCGATGATGAAGGTGGGCGACGCCACCTGCCCGCGCACGCCCAGGCCGGCGCCGATCCCCTGCGTCAGCGTGGTCTTGCCGGCGCCGAGGTCCCCGGTGAGCACCACCAGGTCCCCCGCGCGCAGCACGCCCGCGAGCGCGCGTCCGTACGCCCGGGTGGAGTCGGCGTCGGGAAGCCGCACCGTGACGCTCATGCCACACCTGCCTCGCTGTCGACGTGCACCCGGGGTACGCGCGCCCCGATGCGCGTGACGATCTCGTACGAGATGGTCCCGGCGGCCTCGGCCCAGTCCTGCGCGGTCGGGCCCCCGTCGCGGCCGGACCCGAACAGCTCGACGCGGTCGCCGGCCCGCTCGGTGGCCTGCGGCCCGAGGTCGACCACCACCTGGTCCATGCACACCCGCCCGGCGACGCCGAGCGTGCGACCACCCACCCGCACGGGACCACCCGGCCGGTCCTGCGTGCCCGACGCGTGCCGCGGGACGCCGTCGGCGTAGCCCACCGGAACCAGGCCGAGGACGGTCTCCTGCGGGGTCACGTACTGGTGGGCGTAGGACACGCCGTGCCCTCCGGCGACGCGCTTGACGTTCGCGAGCTCGGCCTCGAGCGTCATCGCGGGCACCAGGCCGAACTCGTCCGAGCCGCCGAGCTGCGGGACCGGGGACAGCCCGTAGACGGCGATCCCGGGGCGGACCAGGTCGTAGTGCGCGGCCGGCGTGGTCAGCGTCGCGGCGGAGTTGGCCAGGTGCCGCACCTCCAGCCCCACCCCGGCCTGCTCGACCGTCCGCACCGCCGCGGCGAACACCTCGCCCTGGTGGACGACGGTGGGGTGCGCGGGCTCGTCCGCGAAGGCCAGGTGGCTCCACACACCGACCACGTCGACCGCACCCTCGGCCTGCAGGCGCAGGACCTCCGGCAGGAGCGCCGCGAGGTCCTGCGGCGTGAGGCCGTTGCGGCCCAGACCCGTGTCGACCTTCAGGTGGGCGCGGGCGGGACGACCGGACGCCCGCGCGGCGGCGGCGAGCTCGTGCAGGGCCCACGGCGCCGAGACCGACACGTCGACGTCCGCCTCGACGGCCTCGCGCAGCGGTGCCCCGGGCGCGTACAGCCAGGTGAGCACGCGCGCACCGGCGACCCCGCCGCGGCGCAGCGCGAGGGCCTCCTCGACCTGGGCGGCGCCGAGCCAGGTGGCTCCCCCGGCCACCGCGGCGGCGGCGGTGGGCAGCAACCCGTGGCCGTACCCGTCGGCCTTGACCACGGCCATGACCTGCGCGGTCGGGGCGTGGGCGGCCAGGGAGCGGACGTTGGCGCGGACGGCCGCGAGGTCGACGACGGCGCGGGCAGGGTACGAGCTCACGGCGCCCAGTCTCGCACCGCCGGTCAGGCGATCGGCACGACGACGTCGGCCCGGGCGGCGGTGGCGGCGACCAGCCGGGCGTTCTGCTCGTCCGGACCGTGGGACCAGGCCCGGGCGGTCTGCGGCGACTTGCCGAACGACTCGTGCCGCGCCACCAGCCGGGCCCGGCGCAGCTCGTCGTCGGGCGCCAGGAACCACGACTCGTCCAGCAGCCCGGCCACCGGCCCGAAGCCGTGCTCGTCGAGCAGCAGGTAGTTCCCCTCGACCACCACGAGCCGGACCTCGGGCTGCACCGCGATGGCCCCGGCGACGGGGTTGCGCAGGTCGCGGCGGTACTCCGGGGCGTAGACGGTGCGGGCGTCGTCGCGCAGCCGGGTCAGGAGCGCGACGAAGCCGTCGGCGTCGAACGTGTCCGGGGCACCCTTGCGGTCGGCGCGGCCCAGGCGCTCGAGCTCGGTCTGCGCCAGGTGGAAGCCGTCCATGGGCACGACGACGGCGAGCGGACCCACCGCCTGCACCACCTGGGCGGCCACCGTGGACTTCCCGGCGCCGGGGGCCCCGGCGAGGCCCAGCAGGCGCCGCCCACCCGGGGCGAGCAGCGCGTCCAGGCGGGCGTGCAGGTCGGCGGGGAGCGTCACGCGCGCAGCACGTCCGCGATCGTGCCGGGCAGGGCGTCGGCCACCGCGCGGGCGCTGACCGGACCGCCCGGGTTCGCCCGCCGTGCGGCGCGCCCGTGCACCAGCGCCGCGGTGGCCGCGAGCGCCGCCGCGAGCGACGGGTCGTCGTGGATGTCGTCGACCCGCCCGGCGAGCACCGCGCCGAGGACACCCGCCAGGACGTCGCCGGCACCGGCCGTGGCCAGCCACGCGGGGGCGTCCGCCTGCGCGTAGGCGGCCCCCTGCGCACCGACGACCACCGTCACCGCCCCCTTGAGCAGCACCGTCGCGCCGGTGAGCTCGTGCGCACGACGGGCCCAGCGCAGGGGCTCCGCCTCGACGCCGGCCCGGTCGACGTCCTCGCCGCGCTGCCCGAGCAGCCGGGCCAGCTCTCCGGCGTGCGGCGTGAGCACCGCGTGCGGCCCGACGTGCGCGGGCAGCAGGTCCAGCGCGCCGGCGTCGACGACCGCGGCCTCCCCCTGCTCCAGCACGTGCCCGAACGCGTACTCGATCCGCCGACGCTGGCCCGCGTCGTCGGGCGAGACCCCCGGACCGAACACCCAGGCCTGCACCCGGCCGTTGCCGACGACGACCTCCGGGTGCGCCGCGACGACCGCGTCCCCGGCGTCGCCCAGGTACCGCACCATGCCGACGCCCGCACGGACCGCGGCGCTGGTGGTCAGCACCGCGGCGCCGGGGTACGCCCGCGAGCCCGCCACGACCCCGAGCACCCCGCGGGTGTACTTGTGCGCGTCCGCGGCCGGGACGGGCCACAGGTCGGCCACGTCGGACGGCTCGAGCCGGGCCACGGCGGGGGCGCCCAGCAGGTCGAGCCCGAGGGGCACGAGCTCCACCTCACCGGCGGCCCGGGCCCCCGGCGGCAGGAGCAGGCCGGGCTTCATCGCGCCGAACGTCACCGTCAGGTCCGCGTCCAGCACGACACCGTCCCGGCGGCCGTCGTCCACTCCGAGCCCCGACGGCAGATCCACCGCCACCACCGTCGGCCGGCCGCGGGCCACGAGCTCCTGCACCACGGCCGCCGCGGTGCCGCGCAGGCCCGAGCCGTCGGCGCCGATCCCGAGCAGCCCGTCCAGCACCACGTCCGCATCGGCGGCGAGGGACGCGGCGGCCGCGACGTCGTCGGCCGCGCGCACCGCGCGCCCGCCGGCGCGGAGCAGCTCGGCCAGGCCCTCGTCGTGCACGCGGTCGGCCGCCAGCACGGCGTCGACCCGGACCCCGCGCCGGGCCAGCAGCGCACCGGCGAACAGCGCGTCGCCACCGTTGTTGCCCGGCCCCGCGAGCACCACCACGTGCGCCCCCGACAGACCGCCACGCAGGTCGCGCAGCACCGCGGCGGTACGCACGTGCAGGGCGAACGCGGCCCGCTGCATGAGCGGCGCCCCGGCGGCCAGCAGGGGCTCCTCGGCGGCGCGCACCTGCGCGGAGGTCCAGGTCTGCAGCACGCTTCCCATCCTGGCGCGTCGGGAGCGCGGATGTCGTGTCGGATCGATTCGACCCAGCGGGCGCGAGGCCGCCGTGACGCAGGTAACGTGCGGATCATGCGATTCGGACTCTTCATCCCCCAGGGCTGGCGCCAGGACCTCACCGGCATCGAGCCCCGCGACCACTGGCCGACCATGAGCGGTCTGGCCACCCACGCCGACCAGGGCGACGCCTTCGAGTCGATCTGGGTCTACGACCACTTCCACGCGGTGCCGGAGCCCAACGGCGAGGCCACGCACGAGGCCTGGAGCCTCATCAACGCGTTCGCCGCGTCCACCAGCCGGGTGCGCCTCGGCCAGATGTGCACGTGCATGGCCTACCGCAACCCGGCGTACCTGGCCAAGGTCGCCACGACCGCGGACGTCATCTCCGGCGGCCGCGTCGAGATGGGCATCGGCGCCGGCTGGTACGAGCACGAGTGGCTCGCGTACGGCTACGGGTTCCCGTCCGCCGGGCAGCGCATCGCGATGCTCGACGAGGGCGTCCAGATCTTCAAGCAGATGTGGACCAACGGCACCGCGACGCTGCACGGCGAGCACTACCAGGTGGACGGCGCCCAGCTGTCCCCGCTGCCGCTGCAGGTCGACGGTCCGCCGCTGTGGATCGCGGGCGGCGGCGAGAAGAAGACGCTGCGCATCGCCGCGGAGCACGCGTCGTACACCAACTTCGACGGCAGCCCCGAGGGCTTCACGCACAAGTCCGAGGTCCTGCGCGGCCACTGCGAGGCCATCGGGCGCCCGTTCGAGGAGATCACGCGGTCGGCCAACTACAACGTGGTGATCGGCTCCACGCAGGCGGAGGTCGACGACCGCATCGCGTGGGTCGAGGAGCACTTCAGCAACACGGTGCCGGACAAGGCCGCGCAGACCGCGGAGGACTTCCGCAACGGTCCGCTGGTGGGCACCCCGGAGCAGATCGTCGAGAAGCTGCGCGAGCTGGAGAAGCTCGGCATGACCTACGCGATCACGTACTTCGCGGAGGCGGCCTACGACCGCTCGGGCATCGAGCTGTTCGAGAACGAGGTCGTACCCGCCCTGCGCTGATCTTGCGCTGACGAGGCAGGGCGGTCAGTCGCGCTCGGCGACGACCATGGCGGAGGCGATGCCGGCGTCGTGGGAGATGGACAGGTGGAACCGGTCCACGCCGAGCGCGGCTGCCGCCGCGGCGACCGTGCCGACCACCTCGACCACGGGCTGCGCCCCGAGCACCCGGCGCACGGTCGCGTCCTGCCAGCTCATGCCCGCCGGCGCGCCGAGCGCCTTGGCGATGGCCTCCTTGGCCGCGAACCGCGCGGCCAGGGAGGTCTCCGGCATCTGCCGCTCCTCGGGCGTGAACAGCCGCTCGCGCAGCGCAGGCACCCGGTGCAGCGTCTCGACGAAGCGGGCGACGTCGACGACGTCGATGCCCACCCCGACGATCACTCGACCGTGACGGACTTGGCCAGGTTCCGCGGCTGGTCCACGTCCAGCCCCTTGGCCGTCGCCAGCTCGCACGCGAAGATCTGCAGCGGCACCACGGCCAGCAGCGGCGCCAGGAGCGTCGGCGTCTGCGGCACGTAGAACACCTCGTCGGCGTACGGCAGCACGTCGGTGTCGCCGTCCTCCGCGATCACCAGCGTGCGGGCACCGCGCGCGCGGATCTCCTGGATGTTGGAGACCACCTTCGAGTGCAGCGAGTCGCGGCCGCGCGGGGACGGCACGACGACGAACACCGGCTGCCCCTCGTCGATGAGGGCGATGGGACCGTGCTTGAGCTCCCCGGCGGCGAAGCCCTCGGCGTGGATGTACGCGAGCTCCTTGAGCTTGAGCGCACCCTCCATGGCCACGGGGAAGCCGACGTGCCGGCCCAGGAACAGCACCGACGTGGTGTCCACCATGGACCGCGCGGTCTGGCGCACGTGGTCGGCGCGGTCGAGCACCTCCTGCAGCTTGTCCGGCATGGCCCGCAGCTCGGTGAGGATCTCTGCCACCTCGTCCGCGTACTTGTTGCCGCGCAGCTGCGCGAGGTACAGGCCGAGCAGGTAGGCGGCGGTGATCTGCGCCAGGAACGCCTTGGTGGAGGCCACCGCGATCTCGGGCCCGGCGTGCGTGTACAGGACCGCGTCGGCCTCGCGCGGGATCGTCGAGCCGTGCGTGTTCACCAGCGCGAGCACCTTGGCGCCCTGCTCGCGGGCGTGCCGGACCGCCATGAGGGTGTCCATCGTCTCGCCGGACTGCGACACCGCGACCACCAGGGTGCGCTCGTCCACCACCGGGTCGCGGTAGCGGAACTCGTGCGCCAGCTCGACCTCGACGGGGATCCGGCACCAGTGCTCGATCGCGTACTTGGCCACCTGCCCCGCGTACGCGGCCGTCCCGCAGGCGACGACGATGATCTTGTCGACGGAGCGCAGCACCGACTCGTCGATCCGCACCTCGTCGAGCACCAGGCGTCCGCGCGCGTCGGTCCGGCCCAGCAGCGTGTCCGCGACCGCCTGCGGCTGGTCGTGGATCTCCTTGTCCATGAAGGACGCGAATCCGCCCTTCTCGGCCGCGGCGGCGTCCCAGTCCACGGTGTACCGGCGCGCCTGCGCGGGCTGCCCGTCGAAGCCGGTGACCGTCACGGAGTCGGGCGTGATGGTGACCACCTGGTCCTGACCGAGCTCGAGCGCCTCGCGCGTGTGCGAGATGAACGCCGCGACGTCGGACCCGAGGAAGTTCTCGCCGTCGCCGAGCCCGACCACCAGCGGGGAGTCGTGCCGGGCGCCGACGACGACGTCGGGTGCGTCCTCGTGCACGGCCAGCAGGGTGAAGGTGCCGTGCAGGGTGCGCGCGACCTCGGTCATCGCGACCGTGAGGTCCCCGGTGGTCTCGTAGGCGCGCGCGATGAGCTGGGCGGCGACCTCGGTGTCCGTCTGCGAGCGGAACACGACCCCGTCGGCCTCGAGCCCGGCCTTGAGCGAGGCGAAGTTCTCGACGATCCCGTTGTGGATCACGGCCAGCTTGCCGGCCACGTGCGGGTGGGCGTTGACGTCGGTGGGACCACCGTGCGTGGCCCAGCGGGTGTGCCCGATCGCCGCGGTCGACTCCGGCAGCGGGTGCAGGTCCAGCTCCTCGACGAGGTTGGCCAGCTTGCCGGCCTTCTTGGCCGTGGCCAGCGTGCCCTGCGGGCTCACCAGCGCGACGCCCGCCGAGTCGTACCCCCGGTACTCGAGCCGCCGCAGGCCCTCGAGCACCACGTCCAGCGGATGATCGCTGGCGACCTGGCTACCGACGTAGCCGACGATTCCACACATGGCCGCGAGTCTACCGGCGGTCCGCGCGCCGGCCGTCGATGCACGTCACCGGCCGACCTCGGGCACAATCGACCCCGTGCCACCGTCGCTCGCCCCGGCCACGCCGTACGTCGACCTGGACCGCGACGCGTGGACGCGGCTGTCCGCCTCGACCCCGCTGCCGCTGACCGACGCGGACGTCGAACGCCTCGCGGGCCTCGGTGACCCGATCGACCTGGCCGAGGTCGACGCCATCTACCGCCCCATCTCGCGCCTGCTCGACCTGCACATCGAGGCCACCCGCGGCCTGCACGCGGCGTCCAGCACGTTCCTGCGCGAGGACGTCGGCGGCACGCCGTTCGTCATCGGCGTGGCCGGCTCCGTGGCCGTGGGCAAGTCCACCACCGCCCGCCTGCTGCGCGAGCTGCTGGCGCGCTGGCCGGCGACCCCGCGCGTCCAGCTGGTCACCACCGACGGCTTCCTCTACTCCAACGCCGAGCTGGAGCGCCGCGGGCTGATGGAGCGCAAGGGCTTCCCCGAGTCGTACGACCGGCGCGCGCTGCTGCGCTTCGTCTCCAAGGTCAAGGCCGGCCGCCCCGAGGTCCGCGTGCCCGTGTACGACCACCTGACCTACGACATCCTGCCGGGACGCGAGGTGGTGGTGAGCCGCCCGGACGTGCTCATCGTCGAGGGCCTCAACGTCCTGCAGCCCGCCCGGCCCACGGCGGAGGGCACCTCGAACCTCGCGGTCAGCGACTTCTTCGACTTCTCCATCTACGTGGACGCCCGGACCAGCGACGTCCGGCGCTGGTACGTCGACCGGTTCCTGGCGCTGCGCAAGACGGCGTTCGCCCGCCCGGAGTCCTACTTCCGCCGGTACGCATCGCTGACGGACGACGAGGCGATCGCCCGCGCGGAGCGGATCTGGGACTCGATCAACGAGCCCAACCTCGTGCAGAACATCCTGCCCACCCGCAGCCGCGCCACCCTGGTGCTGACCAAGGGCCGCGACCACGCGGTCGAGCGCGTCCGGCTGCGCAAGCTGTAGGCGCTCAGCGGTCCGTCGGCGTGGGCGGCGCCGGCTCCAGCAGCCGTACCGGGTACTGCTCGCTGTCGGTCTCCTCGAGCTCGCGGAGGGCGTCGGCGACCGCCTGCTGCGGCTCGCCGCACCGGTCCGTCGGCCACACGGGCCGGATGGCGCGGCCCAGCGCGTCCACCAGCCACAGCGCCGGCGGGACCACCGTCGTGCTCGAGCACGTCCCCCCGCGGGGCTCCGACGGACGCCGCAGTGCCGCGACGAGCGGCTCCAGGTCGCCCTCGCGGCGGCTCGCCGTGAGGGCCGACCACGTGCCGGACGAGTCGTGCAGCGTGCCGCCCGGCTCGCAGACCACCACGCCGACCGGCAGGAAACCCTCCGGGACCCGTCCGGCGGCGGGCGCCGACGCGTGCGGCGTACCGGTGGACGAGCCGTCGTCGGACGCGACGAGCCCGAGGTCAGCGAGCACCCGGGGGGACAGGCAGTCGGCCGCCGGCACGACGACCGCCGTCGGGGTGTCGCTCGCGGACCGCGCGTCCGCCGACGAGCACGCCGACACACCCAGCACGAGGGCAGCGGGCAGCACGAGGCCCGCGGCCCACCGCGCACGCACGCTCATCTCGCCCCCTGTCGCCCTGACCCATGCCGCTGCGCACCCCCGGGGGTGTGAACGAGCACGGGAGCGCCGACCGCGACGTCGGCACAGTCAGAGAGTAAGCACAGTCATGGGCGGGATGACGCGGTGAGACCGGATCGTTAGGCAGCGGGGTCCGATCGTGAGCGTCCTGTGACCGGAGGAACCGGCTCGGGCACCGGCAGGACCGCCTCGACGGTCCGGGCAGGTGCGGCGGGGGCCTCCGGGTGGCGCGTCAGCTTGCGCAGCACCCAGTCGACGACGACCCCGATCGCCAGCCCACCCACCACGCCGACGGCGACGGCGACGAGCGTGTGGTCGTGCAGCCAGGCGCCCGCGCCGACGCCGATGACCGCGGAGTAGCAGCCCCACGTGACGGCGGCGATGGCGGTGAGCCCCATGAACCGGCGCCGGCTGTAGTGCACCGCACCCGCCGTCATGTTCACCGCGACCCGGCCGACGGGGATGTAGCGCGCGGCGATGATGAACGCCGCCCCACGGTTGGCCAGGGACGCCTCCGCCCAGTCGACCGCCGCCTGACCCCGCGGCGAGCGCAGGAACCGCAGCTGGCGCACCTTGACCTTGGTGCCGATCTGGTACGCGATCTGGTCACCGGTCCACGCGCCGGCCGCGGCCACCAGCATGATCAGCGCCAGGTTGGGTGAGCCCTGGGTGATCGCCACCGCGGAGAGCGCGATGACGATCGACTCGCTCGGGATGGGCGGGAAGAAGCCGTCGATGGTCGCGAACAGGTAGAGGACGACGAAGATCCACGGGGAACCGACCAGGGCCAGGGCCCACCCCTCCAGCACGTGTCATCAGCTCCTGCGTCGTGCACCCGGCAGCGTCTCCGCCCGGTGTCGTTCCTCCACGGTAGGCCGGACCGGGCCCGCGACGACATAGGGGTGACCCCCGGTTCATCCCGGGTGCAACCCCGATTCATCCCCGGGTCGGACCCGGGGTCCGCCTCCGGGACGGTGCTCAGTCCAGCGTGAACCCCAGGGCGGTCGCCGCGGCCTCCGGTCGCGGGTCCACGGCCCACCGGGCACCGACGTCGTCGGTCGCGGCCAGGGACCGCAGCTCGGCGCCGTCCAGGTAGAGACGACCGGCCAGGTGGTCGGTCTCGTGCTGCACGATCCGCGCGGACCAGCCCGTGACCAGCTCGTCCAGCGCGGCGCCGTGCTCGTCCGCTCCGGTGAGGTGCACGCGCCGCGCCCGGGCCACCACCGCCTGGTACCCGACGACGCTCAGACAGCCCTCGTAGAACGTCACGCGCTCGTCGTCCACCGGGGTGTACCGGGGGTTGACCAGGACCCGGAACGGCAGCGGCTCGCGCTCACGGACCTCGGCGTGCTCGGGCGAGACGCTGCCCGGGTCCTCGAGCACCGCGATCGCCAGCGGCAGCCCGAGCTGTGGCGCGGCGAGACCGACGCCCGGCGCGGCACGCATCGTCCGGTGCATCACGTCGAGCAGCGCCGTCAGCTCCTCGTCGGCCAGCTGGCCGTCGTACGGGGTGGCCACCGTCCGCAGCGCGGGATGCCCCGCCTGCACGATCGGCGCCACGGCGTCGTCGGACCGCGAGCCGGCCTCGATGATCCACAACGCCACGTCCCGCAGCGCCTGGTCCCACTGGGGCCCGGCGGGCACTACAGCGCCAGCCGCTGCTGCACGACGTCGGCGAGCGCGTGCGCCACCCGGTCCGCCTCGTCCTGCGAGGCGGCCTCGACCATGACCCGCACGAGGTCCTCCGTGCCGGACGAGCGCAGCAGCACGCGGCCGGTGTCGCCCAGCGCGGCCTCGGCGGACCGCACGGCGTCGAGCAACGGCTCGTCGGTGCCGGCGCGCCGCTTGTCGACGCCCGGCACGTTCACCAGCGTCTGCGGCAGCCGCCGGACCACGCCGGCCAGCTCGGCGATCGGGGTCCCGGTGGAGGCGACCCGCGCCGCCAGCTGCAGCGCGGTGAGGACGCCGTCGCCGGTGGTCGCGTGCGCGGCCATGATGATGTGCCCGGACTGCTCCCCGCCCAGCGAGTACCCGCCGGCGCGCATGGCCTCCAGCACGTACCGGTCGCCGACCGCGGTGTCGAGGGTCGCGATCCCGGCCTGGGTCATCGCGATCTTCAGGCCCAGGTTGCTCATGACCGTCGTGACCAGCGTGTCCTCGGCCAGGTCGCCGCGGTCGCGCAGGGCGATGGCCAGCACACCCATGATCTGGTCCCCGTCGACGAGGTTCCCGCTCGCGTCGACCGCGAGGCACCGGTCCGCGTCCCCGTCGAACGCGACGCCCAGGTCCGCCTCCGACGCGACGACCGCCGCCTGCAGCTGCTCGGGGTGGGTGGAGCCGCACTTCTCGTTGATGTTGCGACCGTCGGGCGAGGCGTTGATGACGACCACGTCCGCGCCGGCCTCCCGCAGCGCCGCCGGACCGACGTCGCTGGCGGCACCGTTGGCGCAGTCGACCGCGATGCGCAGGCCGGCGAGCGAGACACCGATGGTCCCGACGAGGTGCTCGACGTACTGCTCGCCGGCCCGACCGGTGTCCACGCGGATGCGGCCGACGTCGCCACCCAGCGGACGCTCCCAGCCCTCGCCCATGCGCGCCTCGATGGCGGCCTCGAGCTCGTCGTCCAGCTTGTGCCCGCCGCGCGCCAGGAACTTGATGCCGTTGTCGGGCATCGGGTTGTGCGACGCCGAGAGCACGACGCCGATGTCGACACCCAGCTCCGCGGTCAGGTACGCGACCGCCGGGGTCGGCAGCACGCCCACGTTGTTCACGTCCACCCCGGCCGAGGCCAGGCCGGCGGACACGGCGGCGGCGAGGAACTCCCCCGACGCGCGCGAGTCACGCCCGACGACGGCACGCGGTCGGTGCCCCTCGAACTGGCCGAGCGAGCCCAGCACGTGCGCCGCCGCGACCGACAGGTCCAGCGCGAGCTCCGCAGTCACGTCCCGGTTGGCGAGCCCACGCACGCCGTCCGTGCCGAACAGTCGGCCCATGGTCAGACTCCTTCGTCCAGGCGATCGGCACGTGGCGCGCCCTCGCCGATGGTGGCAGACAGGCCGATGGCCCCGCAGGTCGTCGGACCGGCGGGGCCATCGGGCCGAAGCGGATGGATCAGCGCTTCGAGTACTGCGGAGCCTTGCGGGCCTTCTTGAGACCGGCCTTCTTGCGCTCCACGACGCGAGCGTCGCGGGTCAGGAAGCCAGCCTTCTTCAGGGCCGGGCGGTTGTTCTCCTCGTCGACCGCGTTCAGCGCACGGGCGATGCCGAGGCGCAGCGCGCCGGCCTGCCCGCTCACGCCGCCGCCGGTGATCCGGGCGACGACGTCGAAGCGACCCTCGACGTCCACGAGCGTGAACGGCGAGCTCACGAGCTGCTGGTGCACCTTGTTCGGGAAGTAGTCCTCGAGCGTGCGCCCGTTGATCTTCCACTGGCCGGTGCCGGGGACGATGCGCACGCGGGCGATCGCCTCCTTGCGACGGCCGAGCGCGTTCGCCGGTGCCGTGATGCTCTGACCGCGGCCCGTCGGGGCAGCCGTCTCGGAGGTGTAGCTGGTGGGGGTGTCATCGCCCTCGAGGTCGATGTCGACCGTGGTCTCTGCCACTGGTGTCCTCGCGTCCTTGTTCTACTCGCTCAGCCGGCTCACGCCTGCTGAGAGACCTGGGTGATCTCGAAGGGCTTCGGCTGCTGCGCCGCGTGCGGGTGCTCGGCACCGGCGTAGACCTTGAGCTTGGTGAGCTGCTGCCGCGCGAGCGAGCTCTTGGGGAGCATGCCGCGGACAGCCTTCTCGATCGCGCGCTCGGGGTGCTTCTCCAGAAGATCGGAGTAGGCCACGGCGCGCAGGCCACCCGGGTACCCCGAGTGACGGTACGCGAGCTTGTTCTCGCGCTTGTTGCCGGTCAGGGCGATCTTCTCCGCGTTGATGACGATGACGAAGTCACCGCCGTCGACGTGGGGAGCAAACGTCGCCTTGTGCTTGCCGCGCAGCAACGTGGCCACATGAGTGGCCAGGCGGCCCAGGACGACATCGGTCGCGTCGATGACGTACCAGTTCCGCTCGACGTCGCCGGGCTTCGGGGTGTACGTGCGCACGGTCGTCAGCCTTCGTTTCGATGCGAATCTTGTCGCGGCGGAGCTCCGCAGGATGCGGGTCCGCCGATGAATGCTCTCGTCGGCATCCGGGTGGCGAGCGGGAACGCACCGGCCCTGCCGCTCTGGCTCGGTGCTGCGTGCTGAGAAGGCACGAGCAGCCGCCGGAACGGGGACGCACAACGACTCACCAGAGTAGCCGCCGCCGGCCGAGAGGGTCAAAACGCGGCGTCGCTCCACGGCCGTGCCATCGGTCGGCCGTCGGTCTGCCGTCACTCTGCCGTCGCCGGACCCTCGTCGCGCGACCGTCACGCCGACCCCGGCGGGCCGTGCCGTCGGACCGGTCGCAGGGCCGAGGCGGCGGCCCGGACCACGCGGTCGGTCAGGTCGTCGAGCGTGGGCGTGCGCAGCGCCCAGTGCTGCCAGTACAGCGGGACGTCGAGGTGCCGGCCCGTCCGGACCTCCACGAGCGCGCCGGCGGCGATGCGCTCGGCCGCGGCCGCCGCCGGGACCATCCCCCAGCCGAGGCCGGCCTCGATGAGGCCGACGAACGCGGACTGGGACGGGACGTAGTGCACGTGCGGCGTCACCGTCCGGCGCCCGACGACCGACGCGACGAAGCGTTCCTGCAGGCCATCCTCCCGGTTGAAGGCCAGCAGGGGTGCGGCGGCGAACGCCTCGGCGCCGAGCCCGTCGCCGAACCAGCGGTCCCGCCGCTCAGGTGCTGCGACCGCGAGGTAGCGCATCGCGCCGAGCCGTCGGACCCGGCAGCCCTGCACCGCACGCGGGTCGGCCGTCACCGCCGCCATGACCGTGCCGTCCCGCAGCAGGTCGGCGGAGAGCTCCTGGTCCTCGCGCCGCAGATCGAGCAGGACCTCCGTGGGCAGGTCCGCGACGGCGGCCGGGAACCAGGTGGACAGGGAGTCGTCGTTGACCGCCACCGGCAGCCGGCGCGCGGCCGGGGTCCTGGCACCGGGCGCGGGGACCAGCTGGGCGAGGGCGTCACGCCCCAGCACGTCGAACTGGCCGGCGAGCCGGACCAGGACCTCGCCGTCGGCGGTGGGCCGGCAGGGACGCGTGCGCAGCACCAGCACGCGTCCGACCTGCTGCTCGAGGGCCTTGATGCGCTGGCTGACCGCGGACGGCGTCACGTGCAGCCGCCGCGCCGCGGCGTCGAAGCTCCCCTCGTGCACCACGGCCGCGAGGGCGCCGAGCTGGTCCGCGTCGAAGGCCATATGAATGATCCTAACGGTTCATGCAGATCATGAACTGGTCTTCAGGACGCCCTCCTGCCATCGTCGTGCCATGCCCGCCGTCGCCCTCTCCGGCTTCCTCACGTCGCTCTCCCTCATCGTCGCCATCGGCGCGCAGAACGCCTTCGTCCTGCGCCAGGGGCTGCGCCGCGAGCACGTCCTGCCGGTGGTGGCCCTGTGCGCCGCCGCGGACGCAGCACTGATCACCGCGGGGATCGCCGGTCTGGGTGCGCTCGTCACGTCGCACCCGACGGTCCTGGCGGTCACCCGGTACGCCGGGGCGGCGTTCCTGCTCGTCCTCGCCGTCGCCGCGGCCCGGCGCGCCCGGCGCCCGGAGCGACTCGACCCGGCCGCCGACGGGCCGGCCGCGCTGCGCGGCGTGCTCACGACCTGCCTGGCGCTGACCTTCCTCAACCCGCACGTGTACCTGGACACCGTGGTGCTGCTGGGGTCGTTGGCGCACCAGCACGACCCGGGCGCGTGGGTGTTCGGCGCGGGTGCCGCGGCGGCGAGCGTCGCGTGGTTCACCGCCCTCGGGTTCGGTGCCGCCACGCTGCGGCCGGTGTTCGCCCGGCCCCGGGCATGGCAGGTGCTCGACCTGGGTGTGGCGCTCGTGATGGCGACGCTGGCGGTGCTGCTGGTCGTGTGACGCCGGCGGACGGTGAGCGGGCCGTCAACGCACCCGGTCGACGCGGCCGGCGTCCCAGACGGGCTCGGGTGTCTCCACCACGTCCCCGTCCGCGCCGAACACCAGGAAGCGGTCGAAGGTCCGCGTGAACCAGCGGTCGTGCGTGACGGCGAGCACCGTGCCCTCGAACGCGGCCAACCCGATCTCCAGCGCCTCGGCGGAGTGCAGGTCGAGGTTGTCGGTGGGCTCGTCCAGGAGCAGCAGGGTCGCCCCGCCGAGCTCCAGCAGCAGGATCTGCAGCCGCGCCTGCTGACCGCCCGAGAGCGTCTCGTATCGCTGCTCGGCGGCGGCGACCAGCTCGTACCGGTCCAGCGCCTTGCTGGCCTGCTCGCGGCCGAGCCCGGCGCGGTGCCCCTCGCCGCGGTGCAGGATCTCCAGCAGGGTGCGCCCGACGAGCTCGGGGTGCCCGTGGTTCTGCGCGAACCACCCGGGCCGCACCCGCGGCCCGAGCACCACCCTGCCGGTGTGCGTGACGGGTGCCACGGGGACGTCGTCGGCAGGCTCGTGCTCGGAGCTGGGGTCGCTGCCGCCCGCCGCCAGGAGCCGCAGGAAGTGCGACTTGCCCGACCCGTTGGCGCCGAGCACGGCCACCCGCTCGCCGAACCACACCTCCAGGTCGAACGGCTTCATCAGCCCGGTGAGCTCGAGCGCCGTGGCGACGACGGCGCGCTTGGCGGTCCGTCCGCCGCGGAGCCGGACCCGCACGTTCTGCTCCCGAGCCAGCAGGGTCGGCGGACCGGCCTCCTCGAACTTGCGCAGGCGCGTCTGCGCGGCCGAGTACCGCGAGGCGAGCCCGTCGTTGAACGCCGACTTGGTCTTGAGCGTCAGCACGAGCTCCTTGAGCTTCGCGTGCTCCTCCTCCCAGCGCCGCAGCAGCTCCTCGAGCCGGGAACGCCGGTCCTCGCGCGCCTGGTGGTACGTGCCGAAGCCGCCACCGTGCACCCAGACCGCCGCGCCCCCGACACCCGGCTCGAGCGTCGCGACCTGGGTGGCCACCCGGGCGAGCATCTCGCGGTCGTGGCTGACGAACAGGACCGTCTTGCCCGACGCGCGCAGCCGGTCCTCGAGCCACCGCTTGGTCGGTACGTCGAGGGCGTTGTCCGGCTCGTCCAGCAGGAGCACCTCGTCCGGTCCGCGCAGCAGCGCCTCGAGCACCAGCCGCTTCTGCTCGCCGCCGGACAGCGTGCGGACCTCCCGGTGCTGGGCCTGCTCGAACGGGATCGACAGCACCGCGTCGGTCACCCGGTCCCAGCCGGCCTCGGCCTCGTAGCCGCCGACGTCCGCCCAGTCGACGAGCGCCTGGGCGTACCGCATCTGGGAGGGCTCGTCGTCGACCTGCATGATCGCCAGCTCCGCCGCGGCGAGCTCGACCGCCGCGTCGCGGACGGCGGGCGACGCGAGCGAGGCCAGCAGGTCCCGGACCGAGCGGTCGTCGTCGATGCGTCCGATGTCCTGGCGCATGATCCCGAGCCCACCGCTGCGCCCGACCGATCCGGCGTGGGGCTGCTCGTCGCCCGCCACGATCCGCAGCAGCGTGGACTTGCCCGCGCCGTTGGGACCGACGAGTGCCACCCGGGCGCCGTCGGCGACGCGGAAGGAGATGTCGTCCAGCAGCGGGCGGCCGTCGGGCAGCACGTACCCGATGCCGCCGATGTCGAGGTGGCCCATGGCCCCAGTGTCCCCGGCGCGACGCCGGGACCGACACCGGATATCGGGTGGCGTCGGCCACGTGCTCTGGCTTCTGCGCGCGACGGGTGCGAAGGTCGGTCCCATGAGCGACACACCCGCCACCAGCACCGACCCCGAGCTCGGCAGCGAGGGCGACACGGACCAGCTCCCGTCGGAGGACACGCTGCTGGACCGGGGCCTCGACGACGCGCTGGACGAGGGCTACACCGTCCCGGAGCGCCCGCGCTCGAACCACTACGGCGAGACGGCGTGGGAGGAGGAGCACCGCGAGACGATCGACCAGCGGATCGGGCAGGAGGAGCCCGAGGTCTGGGAGACGCGTCCCCGCCCCGAGCGCGAGGAGTTCCGCGCCGGCCGTCTGATCGAGGACGACGACGCGGTCGAGGCCGGTGGCACGGACGGCTTCGCGGTGGACGCCGGCATCTCGGGCGGCGCGGCCTCGGCCGAGGAGGCCGCCGTGCACCTCATCGAGGAGGAGTACGTCGACGACCGGCGCTACCGCGACGACGACGACGAGCGCTGACCGCGACTCAGCCGCAGCAGCCGCCCACGACCTGCACGTCCTCGGCCGCCCGCCGGGCCCGGGTCTGCGCCGCGCGCACGGCCAGCTGCGCCGTGTCCGGGTAGTCCACCTGCTCGAGCGTGAGCCCGTGCGCCGCCGAGACGTGCACGCCCGCGCCCCGGTCGCGCGCGTCGAGCACCTGCGCGGGCCAGCCCGGCGGCCGGCGCCCCTCCCCCACCGCGAGGCTCGCGCCGACGAGCGAGCGGACCATGGAGTGGCAGAACGCGTCGGCCTGCACCGTGGCGACCACGAGCCCGGCGTCCGGCCCCGCCGCGGGGCGTGCCCACGAGAACGCCTCGAGCGTGCGGATCGTGGTCGCCCCGACGCGGGGCTTGCAGTACGAGGCGAAGTCGTGCCGCCCCACCAGCGGGGCCGCGGCGGCCGCCATCGCCTCCACGTCCAGCGCCCGGCGGTGCCACAGGACATGGGTGCGTGACAGCGGGTCTCGCAGGGCCGCGTCGTCGCACACCCGGTAGGCGTACCGGCGGCGCAGGGCCGAGAAGCGGGCGTCGAACCCGTCGGGCGCCCGGACCAGGGAGTGCACCACCAGGTCGGGCGGGAGGATGCCGCCCAGGCGGGTGAGCAGCACCTCGTCGACGGGACGCTGCGAGCGGCCGCGCGACGCCTCGACGGCCCCGGCCGGCACGTCGACGTGCGCCACCTGCCCACGCGCGTGGACGCCGGCGTCGGTGCGGCCGGCCACCGTCACGCGGGGATCTCCGTCGGTGCGCAGGACCGTGCCCAGCGCATGCTCCAGGACCCCCTGCACGGTCCGCAGACCCGGCTGCACGGCCCATCCGGCAAACCCGGACCCGTCGTAGGCCAGGTCCAGTCGCAGCCGCACGGCCGGCTCCCCGACCACCCCGACCGGCATGCTCTCGCTCACGGGTCCACACGGTAGTCGGCTCGGCGCCGACGGCCACCACGCCCGCGCGACGCGCCATCACCTAGCGTGGGGGCGTGCCCAGCATCGCCCCTGACCCCTTCACGCTCGCCGTCGACTGCGGCGGGGGCGGCATCAAGGCGTCCGTGCTCGACGCGGCAGGCACGCTGCACGCCCCCGCGGTCCGGGTACCCACGCCGTATCCGCTGCCCCCCGAGCGGCTCGTGGACACGATCGCCCAGATCGCCGAGGGGCTGCCCGCGGCCGACCGCGCGACGGTCGGCATGCCGGGGATGATCCGGCACGGCGTGGTCGTCGCGACACCGCACTACGTCACCAGGTCCGGGCCCCGCACGGCCGTCGACCCCGCCCTCGTGGCGGCGTGGTCCGGGTGCGACATCCGTGCCGCCGTCGAGGCACGGCTCGCCCTGCCGACGCTCGTGCTCAACGACGCCGAGGTGCACGGCGCCGGCGTCGTCTCCGGTACGGGGATCGAGCTCGTCCTCACGCTCGGCACCGGCCTCGGCAGCGCACTGTTCGACGGCGGCGCGCTCGCCCCGCACCTCGAGCTGTCCCACGCGCCGGTGCGCTGGGGGACGACCTACGACGCCTACGTCGGGCAGGTGGAGCGCGCCCGGCTCGGCGACGGGCTGTGGTCCCGTCGGGTGCGCCGCGTGGTGGAGGGCTTCCGCCCCGTGTTCGTCTGGGACCGGCTCTACCTCGGCGGCGGCAACGCCCGCCAGATCACTCCCACGACGCTGGCCAAGCTGGGCGACGACGTCGTCGTGGTGCCCAACCAGGCCGGGATCGTCGGGGGCGTCCGCGCCTGGTCGCTAGGTACCTGACCGGGTCGGCCACGACCCCGCGCGCGCACCCTGGTCGGCGTCGACCTCGTCGAGGGCCTCCAGCAGCACGCGCGTGAACCGGGCCGGCGCCACCAGGCTCACCAGGTGCGTGGCACGCGGCACCACCACGAGCCGACCGTCCCGCGCAGCGGCGAGGAACCGACGCTCCTCGCCGCGGAAGTGGTCCAGCGCGCCGTTCACCAGCCACACCGGGGCCTCGATCCCTGCGAGGTCCGCCAGCGGTGCCGCACCGGCCATCTCGCGCAGCACCTGCGCGGTGGCGTCGAGCGCGAACCCGCCGGCGCCCACGTCCTGGGCACCGGTGGGCGGCAGGGCCAGGTCCACGAAGAACTGGTTGAGCCGCGCACCGCGGTCCGGCAGGCGCGCGATGCCGTACGCGCCCAGCGCCCAGCCGGCCAGCAGGACACGGTGGGGCTGGGTCGAGCACGACGCGGCGAGCACACCGGCCACCTGGTCGGGACGCCGAGCGGCGTGCCGCAGGGCCACGTACCCACCGAGGGACAGCCCGACGACGAACGCCTGTCCGCCCAGGTCGTCGACCGCGTGCGCGAGCGTGGCCACCGCCGCGTCGAGCGTGAACGGCTCCTCGAGCCTCGCGCCGTGCCCGGGCAGGTCCACCGCGACCGCCCGCCGGCCGCTGCGCTCCAGCGCCTCGACCTGCGCACGCCACATGGTGCGGGACGTGCGCAACCCGTGCACCAGGACCACCGGCAGGCTCATGGACCGACTCTAGGTCGCACCGCGCGGGCCTGCCGCGGACGACGGGAGGCCCGGGACCAGCCGGTCCCGGGCCTCCTCGACGTGCTCGTCAGGTCACGCCTTGTCGGCGTCACCCTCGGTCTCGGTCGCGGCATCCTGCGCGGGGGCGTCCTGCGCGGGAGCGTCCTCGATGGCGGCGTCCTCGACCGGGGCGTCCTCGACCGGGGCGGCGTCGGCGTCCGTCGTCGTCGCCTTCGGCGCGGCCTTCGAGGTGGCCTTCGTGGCCTCCTTGACGACGGCCTGCTTCGGGGACAGCGGCTCGAGCACGAGCTCGATCACGGCCATCGGCGCGTTGTCGCCCTTGCGGGGGCCGATCTTCGTGATGCGCGTGTAGCCACCCTGACGCTCGGCGACGGCCGGGGCGATCTCGGTGAACAGCGTGTGGACGACGGACTTGTCCCGGACGACGGTCATCACGCGACGGCGGGCGTGCAGGTCACCGCGCTTGGCGAACGTGATCAGGCGCTCGGCGAGCGGACGCAGGCGCTTGGCCTTCGTCTCGGTCGTCGTGATGCGCTTGTGCTCGAACAGCGACGTCGCGAGGTTCGCGAGGATCAGCCGCTCGTGCGCCGGTCCGCCACCGAGCCGGGGACCCTTGGTGGGCGTAGGCATGGTCTTTACTCCTTGAGTTCCAAGTGATGGGCTGCAGACGAGCCGGCAGGCCGGCCCGTCTGGCTCCCCGGCGTCAGTACTGCTCGTCCTCGACGAAGTCGCCCTCGTCGTCGCCGTAGTAGGCGCTGGCGGACGGGTCGAAGTCGAGCGGGCTGTCCTTGAGCGTCAGCCCCAGCTCGGCGAGCTTCTCCTTGACCTCGGTGATGGACTTCGCACCGAAGTTGCGAATGTCCAGGAGGTCGGCCTCGGAGCGCGCCACGAGCTCACCCACGGAGTGGATGCCCTCGCGCTTGAGGCAGTTGTAGGAGCGGATCGTCAGCTGCAGGTCCTCGATCGGCAGCGCCAGGTCCGCGGCGAGCGCGGCGTCCGTCGGCGACGGGCCGATCTCGATGCCCTCGGCCTCGACGTTGAGCTCGCGCGCCAGCCCGAACAGCTCGACGAGCGTCTTGCCGGCGGAGGCCAGCGCGTCACGCGGGCCGATCGCCGACTTGGTCTCGACGTCCACGACCAGCTTGTCGAAGTCCGTGCGCTGCTCGACACGCGTCGCCTCGACCTTGTAGGTCACCTTGAGGACGGGCGAGTAGATCGAGTCGACCGGGATGCGGCCGATCTCGGCGTCGAACGACTTGTTCTGGTTCGCCGACACGTAGCCGCGGCCGCGCTCGACGGTCAGCTCGATCTCGAGCTTGCCCTTGTCGTTCAGCGTCGCCAGGTGCAGGTCGGGGTTGTGCACCTCGACGCCGGCCGGCGGGACGATGTCCGCCGCGGTGACCACACCCGCACCCTGCTTGCGCAGGTACATCACGACCGGCTCGTCGTTCTCCGAGGAGACGACCAGCTGCTTGATGTTGAGGATGATCTCGGTGACGTCCTCCTTGACGCCCGGCACGGTGGAGAACTCGTGCAGCACGCCGTCGATCCGGATGGACGTGACGGCGGCACCGGGGATGGAGGACAGCAGCGTCCGGCGGAGCGAGTTGCCGAGCGTGTAGCCGAAGCCCGGCTCCAGCGGCTCGATGGAGAACCGCGACCGGCTCTCCGAGATGACCTCTTCGGTCAGGGTGGGGCGCTGTGCAATCAGCACGGTGTTGTTTCCTCTCAGCGGGCGTCCGCCATATGACGCTGCGCAGTACTACGGGCCGGCCTGGTCTCGGTCCACCTGGTCGGACGGACTGGTGCCGGGCCGGTGCTGCGGAGCACCGACCCGGCGGAAGCCATGGTCAGACGCGACGGCGCTTCGGCGGGCGGCAGCCGTTGTGCGCCTGGGGCGTCACGTCCTGGATGGAGCCGACCTCGAGGCCGGTCGCCTGCAGCGAGCGGATCGCGGTCTCACGGCCGGAGCCGGGGCCCTTGACGAAGACGTCGACCTTCTTCATGCCGTGCTCCTGGGCGCGACGAGCGGCCGCCTCGGCGGCGAGCTGCGCCGCGAAGGGGGTCGACTTGCGCGAGCCCTTGAAGCCCACCTGGCCGGACGAGGCCGACGCGATGACGGCGCCGGTCGGGTCCGTGATGGAGATGATCGTGTTGTTGAACGTGCTCTTGATGTGCGCCTGGCCGTGGGAGACGTTCTTCTTCTCCTTGCGGCGCGGCTTGCGCACGGCGGAACGGGTCTTGGGAGGCATGCTCTTCTTCTCTCGAGATCAGCTGGGGATGACCGGGCGGCGCACGGAGGTGCGACCAGCCGGGAGGGCTACTTGCGCCCGGCCTTCTTCTTGCCGGCCACGGTGCGCTTCGGGCCCTTGCGGGTACGCGCGTTGGTCTTGGTGCGCTGTCCGCGCACCGGAAGGCCACGGCGGTGGCGCAGGCCCTCGTAGCAGCCGATCTCGACCTTGCGGCGGATGTCGGCAGCGACCTCACGGCGGAGGTCACCCTCGAGCTTGTAGCTGCCCTCGAGGAAGTCACGCAGCGCGACGAGCTCGGCGTCGCCGAGGTCCTTCACGCGGACGTCCGGGCTGATGCCCGTCGCGGCCAGGGTGGCCTGGGCGCGGGTACGGCCGACGCCGTAGATGTAGGTGAGCGCGATCTCGAGCCGCTTCTCGCGGGGGAGGTCGACGCCGATAAGACGTGCCATGTGCCTGGTGGCTCCTGAACTGCGTCGGAGGTCTGCCGCACGGCCTCCCCGCGTGCTGCGGGCCTCGGCCTCCGACCGAGGGTGCACCGGTGCGGGCCGGGCGTGAGCCCGACACCCACCGGAGTGGCTGTGCGCTTGCTGGTCCTCGCGGGAGGACCGGTGGTGCTGGTCGAGCTGCTGGTCCGACGGACCGGCGTCAGGGGGTCAGCCCTGGCGCTGCTTGTGGCGCAGGTTCTCGCAGATCACCTGGACGCGACCGTGCCGGCGGATCACCTTGCACTTGTCGCAGATCTTCTTGACGCTGGGCTTGACCTTCATCGCGTGTTCCTCCGCCGCCGCTCTTTTCCCCGGGGAGCCCGGGTGATGACGGCGTGTTCGAGTGGCTGTTACTTGTAGCGGTAGACGATCCGGCCGCGGGACAGGTCGTACGGGCTCAGCTCGACCACGACCCGGTCCTCCGGGAGGATCCGGATGTAGTGCTGTCGCATCTTGCCCGAGATGTGGGCGAGCACCTTGTGGCCGTTGGTGAGCTCCACGCGGAACATCGCGTTCGGCAGAGCCTCCACGACGCTGCCCTCGATCTCGATGACCCCGTCCTTCTTCGCCATATCCTCCGCTAACTGTCGGTCCTGATGGATCAGCCCACGTCGGCCGACAGCTCCCGGCAGGGGACGCGTCGGCGTGGTGGGTCGTGCTGTGATTACGTGTGGGGACAGTGCGCCACGACAACCGCGCACACACCCAACGGACGATCTTACGCCATGTCGCCCGAGGGACGAAACCGTCTGGCTCTCACCCGCGCGTGCGCTGTGCCACAGCTGGTGGACGCACGCTCTGCCGCACGGCGCGGGCACGACCGAGGGCCGCCGCCTCATGGCGACGGCCCCCGACCGAGCAGCTGCAGCGGTCAGCTGGCGCGGCGACGACGCAGCAGGAGCAGAGCTGCTCCGGCCAGCACCAGCACCGTCCCGGCGACGACTCCGGGCATCGGCGACGACCCGGTCGACGCCAGCACCTCGCCCTCGTCGCCGCCGGCCGCCAGCACCTCGGAGTCGAAGGTCGGGCTCGGGGTCGGCGTCGGGGTGACGTCGTCAGCGGCGAGCACCTCCTCCACCACAGGTGTCGGCGTCGGCGCCGGAGCCGCGTCGACCTCGCCGGCAGGCGTGGGTGTGGGCGTCGGCGTGGAGGTGGGCACCGGCGTTACGACGGGCGTCGGGGCCGCGGGCGCGGGCGCCGTCGGCGTGGGCGTCGGGCTCGGCGTGTCGGTGGGCGTCGGCGTGGGGGTCGGTGTGGCGGTCGGTGTGGGGGTCGGCGTCGGCGTCGGCTTGGCTGCGCACGTCGGCACGGTCACCATGCTGGCGAGGTTCCAGTGCTTGGCAGCGAAGATCGGCGGCCAGCCGATGTAGTCCTTGGGGTAGGACGGTGCCGGCTTGCCGGTGAAGACGGTCGCGTCGCCCCAGGCCTGGTCCTCCTGCACGGCCCAGCCGGCACCGCACAGCGCGACCTCGCTCGGGAGCGCCGCGCGCACCTCGGCCAGCGTCAGGTCACGCCAGGACGCGCCCGGCCACGTGGCCACGAGGTACTGCTGGGTCGAGTTCTCCCAGGACGCCGGCTTCGACGCGTCCTTCTTGAGGTACACGTAGGCAGCAGTCGTCTGCTGCTGGGGCTGCTCCTGGTGGGACGTCGTGCGGCCACGGTCGTCGCGGTTGTGCGCCTGCGCGGCACCGGCGCCGAACGAGAGCAGCAGCGCCGTCACGCCGACGACGGTGCCGAGGCGGCGCGCGGCGGGGGCGCGGCGCGAGGAGGTGGACGGAAGAGGTCGGACAGTGCGCTGCATGGGCCACCCATCAGATCGAGTGCAGGCGCGCGCTGACCACGAACCTGCTGGAGTCGGGCGCCCGCACCCCTCACCGCGCGACCACGATCGCGCGGGCCCCGCGGGGCGCCCGTGGCGGACCGTTCTGCACCGCCGCGCACGACCGTATCCGACAAACCGGTCATCGGCCGTCCGATTCGACCGTTCTCGAGCGATTTGTGGACAACTGGACACAAGTTCACCTGGACGGCCGTACTGATCGGTACGTCTCGTCAGCCGAGCGGAGCGACGCTCACCCCGAGCTCAGCGAGGCGCTGTGCGCCGCCGTCGACGGCCGTCAGCACCCAGACGCCGTTCTCGAGCAGCGCCACGGAGTGCTCCCAGTGGGCTGCGCGTGCGCCGTCCGCCGTGACGACGGTCCAGTCGTCGTCGAGCACCTGCGTGGCCCGGTCCCCGCGGACCACCATCGGCTCGACCGCGACGCACAGGCCAGGGCGCAGCCGCGGACCACGGTCGCGTCGACGGAAGTTGGGCACGTCCGGCGGCTGGTGCATCGCCGTCCCGATGCCGTGCCCCACGTACTCCTCCACGAGCCCGTACCGGTGGCCGCCGTTGAGCCCCTCCGCCGCGGCGGCGTCCACGACGTCCTCGACGGCCTCCCCCACCGCACCCAGCCGCTCGGCCCGGGCCAGCGCGGCGATCCCCGACCACATCGCGCGCTCTGTCGTCTGCGTCAGCTCGACGTCCAGCGGGTCGGCGCCCTCGAGGACCACCGTGATGGCCGAGTCGCCGTGCCAGCCGTCGACGACCGCGCCGCAGTCGATGGACACGACGTCGCCCGCCTCGAGCACCCGCGGCCCCGGGATCCCGTGCACGACCTCGTCGTTGACGGACACGCAGAGGGTCGCCGGATAGCCGTGGTAGCCCAGGAACGACGCGGTCGCGCCGTGATCGCCGATGACCTGCGCGGCGACGGCGTCCAGATCCTGCGTGGTCACACCCACCGCGGCCCGGTCGCGGACCGCGTCGAGGGCGGCCGCGACCACCAGACCCGCGCGCCGCATGAGCAGGACCTGCTCGGAGGTCTTGTACTCGATGCGCTCGCGACCGAACACGTCAGTCCGTGCCCGGCGCGCCGATCGCCGCGAGCAGCCGCTGCGTGACCTCGTCGACACCACCGATGCCGTCCACCTGCGCGAGCAGGCCGCGGTCCGCATACACCCGGGCGATCGGCGCGGTCTCCTGGGCGTACACGTCCAGGCGGTGGCGCACCACGTCCTCGGTGTCGTCCTCGCGGCCCTCGATGTCGGCGCGCTTCAGCAACCGGCCGACCACCGCGTCCGGGTCGGCGGTGATCTCCACCGCGAGGTCGAGCGTGAGGCCCGCGTCCTCGAGGATCGCGTCGAGCTCCGACACCTGGGCCACGTTGCGGGGGTAACCGTCGAGCAGGAACCCCGTCGGTGACGTCGTCCTGCGCGAGCCGGTCGCGGACCATCTCGTTGGTGACCGAGTCCGGCACCAGGGCGCCCCGGGACGTGTACTCCTGCACCGTCTTGCCCAGCGGTGTGCCGCCCTTGATGTTGGCGCGGAAGATGTCGCCGGTCGAGATCGCGGGGATGCCGAGGTGCTCGGCCAGGCGGGCGGCCTGGGTCCCCTTGCCGGCGCCGGGCGGGCCGAGCAGGACCAGACGCGCGCTCATCGCAGGAACCCCTCGTAGTGGCGCTGCTGCAGCTGGGACTCGATCTGCTTCACCGTCTCCAGGCCGACGCCCACGACGATGAGGATCGACGACCCGCCGAACGGGATGTTCTGACCGACGCCCAGCACGATGAACGCGATGGTCGGGATCAGCGCGACGATCGCCAGGTACACCGAGCCGGGCGCGGTGATCCGGGAGATCACGTAGTCGAGGTACTCGGCGGTCGGTCGACCGGCGCGGATGCCGGGGATGAACCCGCCGTACTTCTTCATGTTGTCCGCGACCTCGTCCGGGTTGAACGTGATCGCCGTGTAGAAGTAGCAGAAGAAGATGATCAGGACGACGTAGAGCGCCAGGTGCAGCGGCGCGCTGGACTGGGCCAGGTAGCGCTGGATCCACTGGACCCATCCCGCGGTCGGGTCGCCGAACTGGGCCAGCAGGCCCGGCACCGCGAGCAACGACGACGCGAAGATGATCGGGATGACGCCGGCCATGTTGATCTTGATCGGGATGTAGGTGCTCGAACCGCCGTACATGCGCCGGCCGACCATGCGCTTCGCGTACTGCACCGGGATGCGTCGCTGCGACTGCTCGACGAACACCACGAGCGCGATGACGAGGACCACCACGGCCAGCACGACGATGAACTTGGACGCGCCGTTGTCGCCGCCGGCGATCGACCACAGCGCGGGCGGGAAGCTCGCCGCGATGGACGTGAAGATCAGCAGCGACATGCCGTTGCCGACGCCGCGCTCGGTGATGAGCTCGCCCAGCCACATGATCAGGCCGGTACCGGCGGTCATGGTGATGACCATGATCAGCAGCGTCACCCAGTTGTCGTTCGGGATGACGTCGACCGTGCAGCCGCTGAACAGCTGGCCGCTGCGCGCGACCGTGATGATCGTCGTCGACTGCAGGATCGCCAGGCCGATGGTCAGGTAGCGCGTGTACTGCGTGAGCTTCGCGGTGCCCGACTGGCCCTCCTTGTGGAGCTCCTCGAAACGAGGGATGACCACCCGGAGCAGCTGGATGATGATGCTCGCCGTGATGTACGGCATGATCCCGAGCGCGAACACGGAGAGCTGCAGCAGTGCGCCACCGCTGAACAGGTTCACCAGTCCGAGCAGGTCGTTGCCCTGCGACTGCTCGATACACGTCTGCACGTTCGGGTAGGAGACGCCCGGTGTCGGCAGGAACGAGCCGACTCGGAAGATCACCATGATCCCGAGGGTGAAGAGCAGCTTGCGCCGCAGGTCGGGCGTCCGGAACGCCCGCACGAATGCGCTGAGCACCTGTCCTCCTGGGCCGCCGGAGCGGCATCGCGTTCGACCGGTCCGTCCCGGCCGTACAGCTCGCGACGAGTCGCGAGCACCGGGGCACCCTAACTGATGCCCGCCGACATGCGGAACGGGACCGGTGGGTACCTACGTCCCCACCGGTCCCGTCCTTCGATCAGTCCTGCGCGACGCTTCCGCCGGCTGCCACGATCGCGTCCTTCGCGGACGCCGAGTAGGCGTCGACCGCGACGGAGACCTTGACCGTGAGCTCGCCGGTACCGAGCACCTTGACGGGCTGGCCCTTGCGGACCGCGCCCTTCGCGACGAGGTCGGCGACCGTCACGTCGCCACCGTTCGGGTACAGCGCCGAGAGCTTGTCCAGGTTGACCACCTGGTACTCGACGCGGAACGGGTTCTTGAAGCCGCGCAGCTTCGGGAGGCGCATGTGCAGAGGCATCTGCCCACCCTCGAAGCGCGTCGGCACCTGGTAGCGGGCCTTGGTGCCCTTGGTGCCACGACCGGCCGTCTTGCCCTTCGACGCCTCACCACGACCCACGCGGGTCTTGGCGGTCTTGGCGCCGGGGGCCGGACGCAGGTGGTGCACCTTGAGAGTGCCACCGTTGCCGGGCTCGGCGGCGGCCTCGGCGGCCTTCGCCGCAGCGGCCGACACCGTCTTCTTCGGCGCAGCAGCCTTGGGCGCGGCGGCCTTGGGGGCCTTCGCCTTCGGCGCCGACTCCGTCGTGTCGGTCTCGACCTTGTCGGCCGCGGCCTTCGCCTTGGTCGCCTTCGGAGCGGACTCCGTGTCGGCGGCCTTCTTCGCAGGGGCCTTCTTGGCGGCGGCCTTCTTGGGGGCCGTCACCTCCTCGGTGCCCTTCTCGTTCTCGTCAGCCATGGTCACTCCACCTCTTCGACCGCGACAAGGTGCGTCACCGTCTTGACCATGCCGCGGATCTCAGGACGGTCCTCCTTGACGACGACGTCGCCGATCCGCTTGAGGCCCAGGGTGCGCAGGGTGTCGCGCTGGTTCTGCTTGCCGCCGATGCCAGACCGCGTCTGGGTCACCTTGAGTCGAGCCATCAGGCACCTGCCTTCGCGCCCGCCGCCGCGGCCAGGCCAGCAGCCTGGGCGCGCAGCAGAGCAGCCGGGACGACGTGCTCGACCGGGAGGCCACGGCGCGCGGCCACGGCCTCGGGACGCTCGAGGCCCTGCAGGGCCGCGACCGTGGCGTGCACGATGTTGATCGCGTTCGACGAGCCGAGCGACTTGCTGAGCACGTCGTGGATGCCGGCGCACTCGAGCACGGCACGCACCGGGCCACCGGCGATCACACCGGTACCCGGCGAGGCCGGACGCAGGAAGACGACACCGGCAGCGGCCTCACCCTGGATGGGGTGCGGGATGGTGCCCTGGATGCGGGGAACCTTGAAGAAGTTCTTCTTGGCCTCCTCGACACCCTTGGCGATCGCCGCGGGCACCTCCTTGGCCTTCCCGTAGCCGACACCGACCGTGCCGTCGCCGTCGCCGACCACGACCAGCGCGGTGAAGCTGAAGCGCCGGCCGCCCTTGACGACCTTGGCGACGCGGTTGATCGTCACGACGCGCTCGAGGAACGCGCTCTTCTCTGCGGCGTCGCGACCGCGGCCGCCGCCGTCACGGCCACGACCGCCGTCTCGGCGGTCGCCGCCGCCGGAGCCGCCCGCGGGCGCCCCGGTGTTGCTGCGCTGAGGAGCAGCCATCAGTGAGTCCTCTTCTTCATGTCGCAGTTCGTCGTCGTCACAGCTTCAGACCGCCCTCGCGAGCGCCGTCGGCCACCGCAGCGACACGGCCGTGGTACTTGTTGCCGCCGCGGTCGAAGACCACGGCGTCCAGGCCGGCGGCCTTCGCACGCTCGGCGATGAGCTCGCCGACCTTGCGGGCCTTGGCGGTCTTGTCGTCGTTCGAGCCACGCAGGTCCGCCTCGAGGGTGGACGCGGACACGAGCGTCTGACCGATGCCGTCGTCCACGACCTGCGCCGTGATGTGCCGGGCGGACCGGGTCACGACGAGACGGGGACGGGCGGCGGAGCCGGCGACCTTCTTGCGAAGGCGCAGGTGACGACGCTGGCGGGCAATGCGCTTGCCCTTGCCGATGATCTTGATCGCCATGGCTACTTACCGGCCTTTCCGACCTTGCGGCGCACGTTCTCGCCCGCGTACCGCACGCCCTTGCCCTTGTACGGCTCAGGCTTGCGGATCTTGCGGATGTTCGCGGCGACCTCGCCCACCTGCTGCTTGTCGATGCCCTGCACCGAGAAGCGCGTCGGGGCCTCGACGACGAAGGTGATGCCCTCGGGCGGGTTGACCGTGACCGGGTGGCTGAAGCCGAGCGCGAACTCGAGGTCCGCACCCTTCGCCGTCACGCGGTAACCGGTACCGACGATCTCGAGCTTCTTGGTGTAGCCCTCCGTCACGCCGATGACGAGGTTCGCCAGGAGCGTGCGGGTGAGGCCGTGCAGCGAGCGCGAGGCGCGCTCGTCGTCCGGGCGGGACACGACGAGGGCACCTGCCTCGTCACGCGCCACCTCGATGGGAGCGGCGATCGTGTGCGAGAGGGTCCCCTTCGGGCCCTTCACCGTCACGACGGCTCCGTTGATGCTGACGTCCACGCCGGTGGGGACCGGGACGGGGACTCTGCCGATTCGGGACATGGCTAGCTCCTTTCCGTCTCGCTCTTACCAGACGTAGGCGAGGACTTCCCCACCCACGCCCTTCTTGGCGGCCTGCTTGTCGGTCAGGAGACCCGAGGACGTGGACAGGATCGCCACGCCCAGGCCGCCGAGCACCTTGGGCAGGTTGGTGGACTTGGCGTACACGCGCAGGCCCGGCTTGGACACGCGCTTGACGCCGGCGAGCGCACGCTCGCGGTTGGGGCCGTACTTGAGCTCGATGATGAGGTTCTTGCCGACGACGGCGTCCTCGACCTTCCAGCCCGCGATGTAGCCCTCCGCCTGGAGGATCTCCGCGATGTGCGACTTCAGCTTCGAGAACGGGATCAGCACGGTGTCGTGGTGAGCCGAGTTCGCGTTACGCAGCCGCGTGAGCAGGTCTGCGATGGGATCGGTCATGGTCATGGGGCTTGTGCCCTTCCTCGCCGGGGTATCCCGCCCCCGTGGGGGCTGGACCTACCGACGTTCGTCTTGCTGGGTTGTTCTGGGGTTACCAGCTGCTCTTGGTGACGCCGGGGAGCTCGCCGCGGTGGGCCATCTCGCGCACGCAGATCCGGCACAGGCCGAACTTGCGGTACACCGAGTGGGGCCGGCCGCAACGCTGGCAGCGCGTGTAGCCACGCACCGCGAACTTCGGCTTGGCAGCAGCCTTGTTCTTGAGGGCAGTCTTCGCCATGGTCAGATCTCCTTGAACGGGAAGCCGAGGAGCTTGAGGAACGCGCGACCCTCGTCGTCGGTGTCGGCCGTCGTGACGACCGTGATGTCCATCCCGCGGACCCGGTCGATCTTGTCCTGGTCGATCTCGTGGAACACGGACTGCTCCACGAGGCCGAAGGTGTAGTTGCCGTGCCCGTCGAACTGCTGCGGCGACAGGCCGCGGAAGTCACGGATGCGCGGCAGCGCGGTGGAGAGCAGGCGGTCCAGGAACTCCCAGGCGCGGTCGCCACGCAGGGTGACGTGTGCGCCGATGGGCATCCCCTCACGCAGCTTGAACTGCGCGATCGACTTGCGTGCCTTGGTGACCTGCGGCTTCTGGCCCGTGATCTGGGTCAGGTCGCGGATCGCGCCCTCGATGAGCTTGGAGTCCTTGGCGGCGTCGCCGACGCCCATGTTCACGACGACCTTCACCAGGCGCGCGACCTGGTTGATGTTCTCGTGACCGAACTGCTCGAAGAGCGCGGTCTTGATCTCGTCGTTGTACTTGGACTTCAGACGCGGGAGCGCCGGAGCCGTGAGAGTGGTCTCGGTCATCAGATGTCCTTACCGGAGCGCTTGGCGACGCGGACCCGGACGGTGCGGGTACGGCCGTCGCGCTCGACCTGCTCGGTGCGGTAGCCGACCCGGGTGCCCTTCTTGGTCTCCGGGTCCACGAGCATCACGTTGCTGATGTGGATGGGCGCCTCGACGGTCTCGATGCCGCCGGTGCGGGTGCCGCGCTGCGTCTGGCCGGCCTTGACGTGCTTCTGCACGCGCTGGACGCCTTCGACGACGACACGCTGCGTCTCGGTGAGCACCTCGAGGACACGGCCCTGACGGCCCTTGTCGCGACCCGAGATGACGAGGACGAGGTCGCCCTTCTTGATCTTCGCCATGGTCAGAGCACCTCCGGAGCCAGCGAGATGATCTTCATGAACTTCTTGTCGCGCAGCTCACGCCCCACGGGGCCGAAGATGCGGGTGCCACGGGGCTCCCCGTCGTTCTTGAGGATCACTGCGGCGTTCTCGTCGAACTTGATGTACGAACCGTCCGGGCGGCGGCGCTCCTTGCGGGTGCGCACGATGACCGCCTTGACGACATCGCCCTTCTTGACGTTGCCGCCGGGGATGGCGTCCTTGACGGTGGCGACGATGACGTCACCGATACCTGCGTAGCGACGGCCCGAGCCACCGAGAACACGGATGCAGAGGATCTCCTTCGCACCGGTGTTGTCGGCGACACGAAGTCGCGACTCCTGCTGGATCATGACCTACTCCTGTCGTCTGGCGGGTTCTCATCCCAGCTCGGGGTGAGCCTGGCCGAACGGATAGTTGCCGTGATGCACACGTCGCGCCGGGTGTCGTCTTGCGAGCGGCACCCGGCGCCCGTGGGCAACTGGGGGTCGTGCTGCTGTGCCGTGCTGAAGGCTTACTTCGCCTTCTCGAGGACCTCGACCAGACGCCACCGCTTGGTGGCGCTCAGCGGCCGGGTCTCCATGATCACCACGAGGTCGCCCACGCCCGCCGAGCTCTGCTCGTCGTGCGCCTTGACCTTGCTCGTGCGCCGGATGACCTTGCCGTAGAGCGGGTGCTTGACCCGGTCCTCGACCTCGACCACGACGGTCTTGTCCATCTTGTCGCTGACCACGTAGCCGCGCCGCGTCTTGCGGTCGCCACGCTTCTCGGCCAGCGCCGTGACGCTGTCCTGCTCGTTCTTCTCGTCGCTCATGGTCGACCTCACTCGCTCGCGCTCGGGGCGGTACGGATGCCGAGCTCGCGCTCGCGCAGGATCGTGTAGATCCGCGCGATGTCACGACGAACGGCCTTGAGACGCCCGTGGCTCTCGAGCTGGCCGGTCGCGGACTGGAAGCGGAGGTTGAACAGCTCCTCCTTGGACTTCTTCAGCTCGGCGACAAGCTTCTCGTCGTCGAAGGTGTCCAGCTCGCTGGGAGCCAGCTCCTTGGTGCCGATAGTCATCAGTTACCACCCTCGCGAACCACGAAACGTGTCTTCATCGGGAGCTTGTGCTGCGCGCGGCGCATGGCCTCGCGAGCCAGCGGCTCCGGGACGCCGGCGAGCTCGAACAGAACTCGGCCGGGCTTGACGTTGGCGATCCACCACTCGGGCGAACCCTTGCCGGAACCCATGCGGGTCTCGGCAGGCTTCTTGGTGAGGGGACGGTCCGGGTAGATGTTGATCCAGACCTTCCCTCCACGCTTGATGTGGCGGGTCATGGCGATACGAGCAGCCTCGATCTGCCGGTTGGTGACGTAGGCCGGCTCGAGAGCCTGGATGCCGTACTCACCGAACGAGATCGCGGTACCACCGGTCGCGGCGCCGGAGCGCCCCGGGTGGTGCTGCTTGCGGTGCTTCAGCCTGCGCGGGATCAGCACGGCTCAGGCCTCCGTTCCGCTGTCAGGGGCCGGGGTCTCCGCCGGAGCGGAGGCAGCGGCCTCGGTCGTCGTGTCAGGAGCCTCGGTGCGCTCGCGACGAGGAGCACCGGAGCGGGGACCACGGTCGCCGCGGTCGCCACGGTCCGAACGCGGGCCACGAGCCGGGCGCGGGGCCTGGGTCGCCTGCTCGCGAGCGAACTCCTTCTCGGTCATGTCGCCCTTGTAGACCCACACCTTGACGCCGATGCGCCCGAAGGTGGTGCGAGCCTCGAAGAAGCCGTAGTCGATGTTCGCGCGGAGCGTGTGCAGGGGCACGCGGCCCTCGCGGTAGAACTCCGTGCGGCTCATCTCCGCGCCACCGAGGCGGCCGGAGACCTGCACGCGGATGCCCTTGGCACCGGCGCGCTGGGCCGACTGGATGCCCTTGCGCATGGCGCGGCGGAACGAGACGCGGCTCGCCAGCTGCTCGGCGATGCCCTGGGCGACCAGCTGGGCCTCGATCTCGGCGTTCTTGACCTCGAGGATGTTCAGCTGGACCTGCTTGCCCGTGAGCTTCTCGAGCTCGCCGCGGATGCGGTCGGCCTCCGCGCCACGACGCCCGATGACGATGCCCGGGCGGGCGGTGTGGATGTCGACGCGGACGCGGTCACGCGTGCGCTCGATCTCGACCTTGGCGATGCCGGCGCGCTCGAGACCCGTGCTCATGAGCTTGCGGATCTGCACGTCCTCGCGCACGTAGTCGCGGTACCGCTGACCCGGCTTCGTCGAGTCGGCGAACCACCGCGACCGGTGGTCTGTCGTGATGCCCAGGCGGTACCCGAGCGGGTTGACCTTCTGTCCCACTATCGGGCCCGTCCCTTCGTCTCGCGCTCAGCGACGACCACGGTGATGTGGCTCGTCCGCTTGAGGATCTGACTGGCGCGGCCCTGCGCACGCGGCCGGAACCGCTTGAGCGTCGGGCCCTCGTCGACGAACACCTCGGAGATGTAGAGGTCCGCCTCGTCCAGACGCTCGTTCGACCGCTTGGCGGTCTCCCGAGCGTTGGCGATCGCGCTCTCCACAACCTTGAGCACCGTCTCCCCCGCGGCCTGCGGCGCGAACTTCAGCACCGCCACGGCCTCGCCGGCCTGCTTGCCACGGATGAGGTCCACGACGCGCCGGGCCTTCTGGGGCGTGACGCGGACGAACCGCGCCTTCGCCTTGGCTTCCATTGCTGTCCTGCCTTCTTGTCTCTGCCGGTGAGGGCGTCGCCTGGCTGACCCGGGGGTCAGCGGCGACGACCCTTCCGGTCGTCCTTCTCGTGGCCGCGGAACGTGCGCGTCGGGGCGAACTCGCCGAGCTTGTGCCCGACCATCGCCTCCGTCACGAACACCGGGGTGTGCTTGCGTCCGTCGTGCACCGCGAACGTGTGGCCGAGGAAGTCCGGCGTGATGACCGAACGGCGCGACCACGTCTTGATGACGTTCTTCGTGCCGGCGGTGTTCTGGACGTCGACCTTCTTCTGCAGGTGACCGTCGACGAACGGGCCCTTCTTCAGGCTACGTGGCATCTCAGGCTCCTATCAGCGCTTGTTCTTGCCGGTGCGCCGACGGCGCACGATGAGCTTGTCGCTCGGCTTGTTCGGACGACGGGTACGGCCCTCGGCCTGGCCCCACGGGCTGACGGGGTGACGTCCACCGGACGTCTTGCCCTCGCCACCACCGTGCGGGTGGTCGATCGGGTTCATGGCGACACCACGGACGGTCGGGCGCTTGCCCTTCCAGCGCATGCGGCCGGCCTTGCCCCAGTTGATGTTCGACTGCTCGGCGTTGCCCACCTCGCCGACCGTCGCGCGGCAGCGCAGGTCGACGTTGCGGATCTCACCGGACGGCATGCGCAGCTGGGCGTAGGGGCCGTCCTTGGCGACGAGCTGCACCGACGCACCAGCCGAGCGGGCGATCTTCGCACCGCCACCGGGCCGCAGCTCGATGGCGTGGATGACCGTACCGGTCGGGATGTTGCGCAGCGGCAGGTTGTTGCCGGGCTTGATGTCGGCACCGGCACCGTTCTCGATGCGGTCGCCCTGCTGCAGCTTGTTCGGCGCGATGATGTAGCGCTTCTCGCCGTCCGCGTAGTGCAGGAGCGCGATGCGCGCCGTGCGGTTGGGGTCGTACTCGATGTGCGCGACCTTGGCGGGCACGCCGTCCTTGTCGTGGCGACGGAAGTCGATGACGCGGTACGCACGCTTGTGGCCGCCACCCTGGTGACGGGTGGTGATGCGACCCGTGGAGTTGCGGCCACCCGTCTTGTGCAGCGGGCGGACCAGCGACTTCTCCGGCGTGGAGCGCGTGATCTCGACGAAGTCGGCCACGCTCGAGCCACGGCGGCCAGGCGTTGTCGGCTTGTACTTACGGATTCCCATGAGTTCTCAGTCCTTCGCTCAGCCGACCGGACCACCGAAGATGTCGATCGTGCCCTCGCGGAGGGTGACGATCGCACGCTTCGTGTTCTTGCGGCGGCCGATGCCGAAACGGGTCCGACGGGCCTTGCCCTGACGGTTCGCGGTGTTGACCGAGTCCACCTTGACGCCGAAGACCTGCTCGACGGCGATCTTGATCTCGGTCTTGTTCGCCCGCGGGTCGACGAGGAACGTGTACTTGCCCTCGTCGAGCAGGCCGTAGCTCTTCTCGGAGACGACCGGCGCGATCAGGATGTCGCGCGGGTTCTTGCCGATGTCGCTCACTTGGAGTCACCCTTCGCGTCGGCAGAGCCCTTGGCGGGCCCCGCGAGGAACGCGTCGAGCGCGCCCTGCGTGAACACGACGTCGTCCGAGATCAGGACGTCGTAGGTGTTGAGCTGGTCCGCGACCAGCAGGTGCACCCGCTCGACGTTCCGCAGCGACTTCCACGTGATCTCGTCCTGACGCTCGACGACGACCAGCACGTTCTTGCGGCCCGACAGGTTGTCGAGGACGGCGAGAGCGGACTTCGTCGACGGCGCGGTGCCCGGGGCGAAGCCCGAGACGACGTGCACGCGGCCGGCGCGAGCGCGGTCCGAGAGAGCACCGCGGAGCGCCGCGGCCTTCATCTTCTTCGGGGTGCGCTGCGAGTAGTCGCGCGGCGTGGGTCCGTGGACGATGCCACCGCCGGCGAACTGGGGAGCACGCGTCGAACCCTGACGGGCGCGGCCGGTGCCCTTCTGCTTGTACGGCTTGCGCCCACCACCACGGACCTCGCCACGGCTCTTCGTGTCGTGGGTGCCCTGGCGAGCCGCCGCGAGCTGCGCGACGACGACCTGGTGGATGAGCGGGACGTTCGTCTGCACGTCGAAGACGTCCGCGGGCAGGTCGGCCGAGCCGGCCTTCTTGCCCTGGGCGTCGACCACGTCGACAGTCAGCGCGTCAGTCATGTCACGCCCCCTTCACAGCGGAACGCACGACGACGACGCCACCCTTGGGGCCGGGCACGGCACCCTTGACGAGGATGAGACCCCGCTCGGCGTCGACCGCGTGCACGGTCAGGTTCTGGGTGGTCTGGCGGTCCACGCCCATGCGACCGGCCATCTTGATGCCCTTGAACACGCGCGACGGCGTCGAGGCGCCACCGATCGAGCCGGGCTTGCGGTGGTTGCGGTGCGCACCGTGCGAGGCGCCGACGCCGTGGAAGCCGTGACGCTTCATGACACCGGCGGTGCCCTTGCCCTTGGTGGTGCCGATGACGTCCACGAGCGAGCCGGCCTCGAAGAGGGCGGCCGTCAGCTCCTGACCGAGCGTGAACTCGGCGGCGTTCGGCGTGCGGATCTCGGCCACGTGCCGGCGCGGCGTGACGCCGGCCTTCTCGAAGTGGCCCTTCAGCGGCTTGGTGACCTTGCGCGGGTCGATCTGGCCGTGGGCCAGCTGGACCGCGGCGTAGCCGTCAGCGTCAGCGGAGCGCACCTGGGTCACGACGTTCGTGCCGACGGCGACGACGGTGACCGGGACGAGACGACCGTTGTCGTCCCACACCTGGGTCATGCCGATCTTCGTGCCGAGCAGGGCCGTGACTGCGCGCTCGTTCTGCTGGGTAACCATAGAAATCAGTTCCTTCCCAGCGTCAGAGCTTGATCTCGATGTTCACGTCCGCAGGCAGGTCGAGACGCATGAGCGAGTCGACGGCCTTCGGCGTGGGATCGATGATGTCGATGAGCCGCTTGTGCGTACGCATCTCGAAGTGCTCGCGGCTGTCCTTGTACTTGTGGGGCGACCGGATGACGCAGAACACGTTCTTCTCCGTCGGCAGCGGCACCGGACCCACGACCGACGCACCAGCGCGAGTCACCGTGTCGACGATCTTGCGCGCCGAGCTGTCGATGACCTCGTGGTCGTAGGACTTGAGCCTGATGCGGATCTTCTGTCCCGCCATGGCGCTTCTACTTCCCTCTTCTTGGAACCGGCCCGTCCGACCCCCGCACTCGGGCGTGTCGCTTGGCGCGGCACACCGTCGGGCTGCGTACCGTGACCGGCACAGGGATCGGTGGTTGTTGTCGGGCGTCAACCACCGGGTGATCCCGGGGTCCAGACGCCGTCCACGTGTGTGAGCCCCATCGTGTGCAGCGCGCGCAAACGCGCCGCCCTCGACTAGGCAACCTGAACAGTGTGCCAGAGTGCGCGGTGGAACTCCAATCCCGTGGGTCACACCCCGCCCGCGGACGGGCGTGACCTCACACACACCCACCCGCGCAACCGCGGCCCGCGGGCGTCCCAGCTCGCCCGGCAGCGCGCTGCGCGCGCCCGTCCGCCCGCCCCCCGCGCTCCACCGGCCTGCCGGTCCGCGAGGGACGCCCGAACCGCACGCGGACGCGCCGGGGCGGGTGTCCGCGTGCTGTTCACCCGTCCCTCGTCGTCGCGATCGCCCGGGAGGGGCGGACGCCGGCCGCCGTCAGGTGCGCGAGGAATCGTCGCGGGTCCAGGGCCGTGCTCCAGGTCCACCGGCTCACCCGTCGGCCGGTCGCCCGCAGCCGGTCCTCCCGCAGCTTCTCGTTCCAGAGACGCTCCTCCGCGGCCGCCCCGTCGACACCGTCCACCCCGTACTTGAAGCGACCGTCGAACTCGCCGACGAGCCCGACCCGCTCCCACCAGAAGTCGACCCGGCCGACGAAGCCGTCGGCGTCGCGGACGACGACCTGCAGCTCGGGCAGCTCGAGGCCGAGCTCGAGCATCCGCGCACGGCTCAGCGACTCGCCCACCGACTCCGCGCGGCGGTCGGCGGACGCGATCACCGCGGTGGCCCGACGACGACCGCGACCACCCACCGCTCCGAGCGCCGACGCCAGCTCCTCGCCCGTGACGAGCCCCGTCCGGAGCCCGTGGTCAGCGGCGACGACCCCCGCGGCGAACGGACGGGTACGAGCGAGGTCGACGATCGTCCTCGCCGCGCTCGTGACGCGCACCGAGTCGTGCACGACGCCGTCCGGCGGCTCGTCCACGCCGTGCCTGATGAGCTCACGCGACGTGCGTCCGCCACCCGTCCGGCGACCGACCACGTGCACCTGGTCCGGCCAGCGCCCGAGCAGCGGGATGCCCCACACCGCCGCGGCGCTCTCGTGCGAGAAGACATCGTCGGGCAGGAGCCGGGACGCGGCCGCCACGCGGATCCGGTGGCGTTCCGCCGGCGTCGCCCTCCGCCACCGGTCACCCTCGACGTAGTGACCCCGGCGCACCCGCTCCAGCGCACCCGCGGCCGCCGACCGCTGCAGCAGCCGCGGGTCCTCGCCCACCCGGCGGAGGTCCTCCGCCGTCACGATCCCCGCCGCTGCCAGCCCCGCCGCCTCCAGTGCGTCCATCTGCGCACCCTGCCGCGGCCGCGCCGCAGCGCACGGCTCGGCCGAGGGCATCCGCGGACGGACCGCGCCGCGGGTCCACCTGTGGGCGGCTCACGGACCGACCGCGAGGGACGCCCGAACCGCACACGGACAGCCCGCTCCGGCTGTCCGCGTGCGGTTCGGCTGTCCGCCGGAGTTCGGCTGTCCACCGGCGATTCGGGTATGCGTGAGGTTCGGCTGCCCATGGGCCATTCGGCTGTCGGCGGGCGGTTCGGCTGGCCGTGGGCGGCCGGCCTGGCCGTGGGCGGGGCGGGTGTGCGCGGGCGGGGTTGGTGTCCGTGGGCGCTGCGGATACGCGGGGATCGTTCCGGGCAGACAGAAGGGCCCGGGAGCCGAAGCTCCCGGGCCCTTCTGTCAGTTCAGCTGCCCCGAGGGGCGAGCATCACTTGATGATCTTGATGACCTTGCCCGAGCCGACGGTGCGGCCACCCTCGCGGATGGCGAAGCCGAGGCCCTCCTCCATCGCGATGGGCTGGATGAGGTTCACGTGGATCTCGGTGTTGTCGCCGGGCATGACCATCTCGGTGCCCTCGGGCAGCGTGATGACGCCGGTGACGTCGGTGGTGCGGAAGTAGAACTGGGGGCGGTAGTTCCCGTAGAACGGGTTGTGACGGCCACCCTCGTCCTTGGCCAGGATGTAGACCTGGCCCTCGAACTCGGTGTGCGGCGTGATCGAGCCGGGCTTGACGACGACCTGGCCGCGCTCGACCTCCTCGCGCTTCGTGCCACGCAGCAGCAGACCGACGTTCTCGCCGGCCTCGGCGTAGTCGAGCAGCTTGCGGAACATCTCGACGCCGGTGACCGTGGTCTTGATCGCCTTCTCCTTGATGCCGACGATCTCCACCTCCTCGTTCACCTTGAGGCGGCCACGCTCGACACGACCGGTGACGACCGTGCCACGACCGGTGATCGTGAAGACGTCCTCGATCGGCATGAGGAACGGCTTGTCGATGTCGCGCACCGGGTCCGGCACGTTCTCGTCGACGGCGTCCAGCAGGTCCTCGACGGACTTGACCCACTGCGGGTCGCCCTCGAGGGCCTTCAGGCCGGAGACGCGCACCACGGGGACGTCGTCGCCCTCGAAGCCCTGGGCCGAGAGGAGCTCGCGCACCTCGACCTCGACGAGCTCCAGGATCTCCTCGTCGTCGACCATGTCGGTCTTGTTCAGCGCGACGAGCAGGTAGGGCACGCCGACCTGACGGGCGAGCAGGACGTGCTCACGCGTCTGGGCCATCGGGCCGTCGGTGGCGGCGACCACGAGGATGGCGCCGTCCATCTGCGCCGCACCCGTGATCATGTTCTTGATGTAGTCCGCGTGACCCGGAGCGTCGACGTGAGCGTAGTGACGCTTCTCCGTCTGGTACTCCACGTGCGCGATGTTGATGGTGATGCCGCGCTGCTTCTCCTCGGGCGCCTTGTCGATCTCGTCGAAAGGCGTGAAGGGGTTCAGGTCGGGGTACTTGTCGTGCAGCACCTTCGAGATGGCCGCGGTCAGCGTCGTCTTGCCGTGGTCGACGTGGCCGATCGTGCCGATGTTGACGTGCGGCTTCGTCCGCTCGAACTTCGCCTTGCCCACTGGGTGTCCTCCTCAGGACTTGGTAGAGATTGGCCGACGTGCGGCTACCGGACGGTAGCTGCTTGGTGCGGCGTCCTACGGGTCGGGTTGTGTGATGGAACTACAGGTTTCGACCTGTGGGACTACTCGCCCCGGGTCTTCTTGATGATCTCGTCGGCAACGTTCCGAGGAACCTCGGCGTAGCTGTCGAACTGCATCGAGTACACCGCGCGACCCTGGGTCTTCGACCGCAGGTCACCGACGTACCCGAACATCTCGGACAGGGGGACCTGCGCACGGACGACCTTCACGCCCGTCGCGTCCTCCATGGACTGGATCATGCCGCGGCGCGAGTTGATGTCGCCGATGACGTCACCCATGTACTCCTCGGGAGTACGGACCTCGACAGCCATGACCGGCTCCAGCAGAACCGGGTCGGCCTTGCGGACCGCTTCCTTGAGGATCATCGATCCCGCGATCTTGAACGCCATCTCCGAGGAGTCGACGTCGTGCGCGGCACCGTCGAGCAGGATCGCCTTGACGCCCACGAGCGGGAAGCCCGCGAGGACGCCGAGCTGCATCGCGCTCTGGATGCCGGCGTCGACCGACGGGATGTACTCGCGCGGGACGCGGCCACCGGTGACCTTGTTCGAGAACTCGTAGATCTCGCCGTCAGCGGTGTCCAGCGGCTCGAAGGTCATCTGGACCTTCGCGTACTGGCCCGACCCACCGGTCTGCTTCTTGTGCGTGTAGTCGATCTTCTCGACCGCACGACGGATCGTCTCGCGGTACGCGACCTGCGGCTTGCCGACGTTGGCCTCGACCTTGAACTCGCGCCGCATGCGGTCGACGAGGATGTCGAGGTGGAGCTCGCCCATGCCGCCGATGACGGTCTGGCCGGTCTCCTCGTCGTGCTTGACGCGGAAGGTCGGGTCCTCCTCGGCCAGCTTCTGGATGGCCACGGAGAGCTTCTCCTGGTCACCCTTCGTCTTGGGCTCGATGGCGACGTCGATCACCGGCTCGGGGAACGTCATCGACTCGAGCACGACCGGGGCTGCCGGGTCGCTCAGGGTGTCACCGGTGGTGACGTCCTTGAGGCCGATGAAGGCGTAGATGTGGCCCGCCGTGGCGTCCTCGACCGGGTTCTCCTTGTTGGAGTGCATCTGGAAGAGCTTCCCGATGCGCTCCTTCTTGTTCTTGGTCGAGTTGAGCACCTGGGCGCCCTGCGACACCTTGCCCGAGTAGACCCGGACGTAGGTGAGCTTGCCGAAGAACGGGTGCGACGCGACCTTGAACGCGAGGGCCGAGAACGGCTCGGTCGAGTCGGGGTGACGCTCGACGATGACCTCGGGGTCCTTCATGTCGTGGCCCTCGACCGCCGGGACGTCCAGGGGCGTCGGCAGGTAGTCGATGACGGCGTCGAGCATGGGCTGCACGCCCTTGTTCTTGAACGCCGAGCCGCACAGGACCGGGTAGGCCTGGCTGGCGACCGTGAGCTTGCGGATGCCGCCCTTGATCTCGGCCTCCGTCAGCTCCTCGCCACCGAGGAACTTCTCGAGCAGCTCGTCGTCCGACTCGGCGACGGCCTCGAGCAGCTCGGCGCGGTACTGGTCCGCCTTCTCGACCAGGTCGGCCGGGATCTCCTCGACCTCGTACTTCTCGCCGAGCGCCGTCTCGCCGCGCCACACCAGAGCACGCATGGTGACCAGGTCGACGACGCCGATGAAGTCGTTCTCGGAGCCGATGGGCAGCTGGATGACCAGCGGCTTGGCCTTGAGGCGGTTCACGATGGTGTCGACCGTGAAGTAGAAGTCCGCGCCCAGCTTGTCCATCTTGTTGACGAAGCAGATGCGGGGGACGTCGTACTTGTCGGCCTGGCGCCACACGGTCTCCGACTGGGGCTCCACGCCCTCCTTGCCGTCGAACACCGCGACCGCGCCGTCGAGGACGCGCAGCGAGCGCTCGACCTCGACCGTGAAGTCCACGTGGCCCGGGGTGTCGATGATGTTGATCTGGTTGTTCTTCCAGTAGCAGGTCGTCGCGGCGGACGTGATCGTGATGCCGCGCTCCTGCTCCTGCTCCATCCAGTCCATCGTCGACGCACCGTCGTGCGTCTCACCGATCTTGTAGTTGACCCCGGTGTAGAACAGGATCCGCTCGGTGGTCGTCGTCTTACCAGCATCGATGTGCGCCATGATGCCGATGTTGCGGACCTTCGTGAGGTCCGTCAGCACGTCAAGTGCCACGTGAGTTGCCCCTTGTTCTGTGGAAGCCAGCTGGCTTTGGGTGGCGCCACCGGCCCGGCCCGAGGATCGGACCGGCGGCGCAGCGCCCGTGGGTGCCGGGATTACCAGCGGTAGTGCGCGAAGGCCTTGTTGGACTCGGCCATCTTGTGCATGTCCTCACGACGCTTGACCGCGGCACCGAGGCCGTTGGACGCGTCGAGGATCTCGTTCATCAGGCGCTCGGTCATCGTCTTCTCGCGACGAGCGCGCGAGTAGTCGGTGAGCCAGCGCAGCGCGAGGGTGGTCTGGCGGACCGGACGCACCTCGACGGGCACCTGGTAGGTGGCGCCACCGACGCGGCGCGAGCGCACCTCGAGCGACGGGCGGACGTTGTCCAGCGCGCGCTTGAGGACGACGACCGGGTCGCCCTGGGTCTTCTCACGGACGCCCTCGAGGGCGCCGTAGACGATGGACTCCGCGACGGACTTCTTGCCGTCGAGCAGGACCTTGTTGATGAGCTGCGTGACGACCGGGGACCCGTAGACGGGGTCGACGATCAGCGGCCGCTTCGGGGCCGGACCCTTGCGAGGCATCAGCCCACCTTCTTCGCGCCGTAGCGGCTGCGCGCCTGCTTGCGGTTCTTGACACCCTGCGTGTCGAGGGCGCCGCGGACGATCTTGTACCGGACACCCGGGAGGTCCTTCACTCGGCCGCCGCGCACGAGCACGATGGAGTGCTCCTGCAGGTTGTGACCGACACCGGGGATGTACGCGGTGACCTCGACCTGGCTCGAGAGGCGGACGCGCGCGACCTTGCGGAGCGCGGAGTTCGGCTTCTTCGGGGTCGTGGTGTAGACGCGGGTGCACACACCGCGTCGCTGGGGGGAGCCCTTGAGGGCAGGCGTCTTCGACTTGTTCGTCTTCGCCTGCCGGCCCTTGCGGACCAGCTGCTGGATCGTAGGCACTACGTCTCCGTCTGTTGGATGAACTCTGGTCGACCGGCTCCCCGTCACCCTGGACGGCCGGCAGTGTCCGGATCGCCGCTCGTCGTGCGGCTACCCCGGTGGTCGTACGTCCCGCACCGACCCCCGCGCCCGGGCGTGTCGCCCCGGTCCTCCGCACCGCGGTCCGCAAGGTTGCCTTGCCGGAGTGACGGCGCGGTGGGGGAAGACCACCCGATGCCCCCCGCAGGCCCGCCCGCGAGGGCGACCGTGGAGTGCATGCGCGAGAGCCCGACGACGCGGGCACGGTGTCCTACGTTACCTGGCGCCCGGATGGGCGTCAAAGCGGATCTGGCTCGCCGGCGGTGCGTACGGGTGCGGACGTCATGCCACAACACCGACGACTCCCCCGTTCTTCCGCACCAGGGCCGAAAGGCCCGAGGGGGCCCACCGTGACGGCGGACCCCCTCGGGCAGGAGCAGGTGACGTCAGCGGTAGTCGCCGAAGTCGATGTCCTCGAGCGGGATCGCCTCGCCCGAGCCGAGGCCCAGGGCGGGGAAGTCGATCTCGTCGTAGCCGAAGGTCGGGTACAGCTCGGCCTTCGCCTCCTCGGTGGGCTCGACCGCGATGTTGCCGTAGCGGGGAAGCCCCGTGCCGGCCGGGATGAGCTTGCCGAGGATGACGTTCTCCTTGAGGCCGAGCAGCGGGTCGGAACGACCCGACATCGCGGCCTCGGTGAGCACCCGGGTGGTCTCCTGGAAGGAGGCCGCCGACAGCCACGAGTCCGTCGCGAGCGACGCCTTCGTGATGCCCATGAGCTCCGGACGGCCCGACGCCGGCTGGCCGCCCTCGGACACCGCAGCGCGGTTCGCGTCCTCGAAGCGCCCACGCTCGGCGAGCTCGCCGGGCAGCAGGTCGGTGGTGCCGGAGTCGAGGACCGTCACGCGACGCAGCATCTGCCGCACGATGACCTCGATGTGCTTGTCGTGGATGTCCACACCCTGCGAGGAGTAGACGACCTGCACCTCGTCGACCAGGTGCTTCTGCGTGGCACGCGGGCCGAGGATGCGCAGGACCTTCTTCGGGTCCACCGCTCCGACGACCAGCTGGGTGCCGACCGAGACGTGGTCGCCGTCCGAGACCAGCAGGCGCGAGCGCTTGGTGATCGGGTAGGCGATCTCCTCCGAGCCGTCGTCCGGCGTCAGGACGAGACGACGCGAACGGTCGCCCTCCTCCACCGCGATGCGACCGGAGAACTCCGCGATCGGCGCCTCACCCTTGGGGGTGCGGGCCTCGAAGAGCTCCTGGACACGCGGCAGACCCTGCGTGATGTCGTCGGCCGAGGCCACGCCACCGGTGTGGAAGGTACGCATCGTCAGCTGCGTGCCGGGCTCACCGATCGACTGGGCCGCGATGATGCCGACGGCCTCGCCGATGTCGACGAGCTTGCCGGTGGCCAGCGAACGGCCGTAGCAGCGCGCGCACGTACCGACGCGGGACTCGCAGGTGAGCACCGAGCGGATCTTCAGCGAGTCGACGCCCGCCTCGAGGAGGCGGTCGAGCAGCACGTCGCCGACGTCGTCACCGGCGTGGCCGATGACCTCGCCGTCGACCTCGACGTCCGTCGCCAGCGTGCGCGAGTAGACGCTCGTCTCGACCTTGTCGTGGCGACGCATCGTGCCGTCGGTGCCGGCCACGCCGATGGGCATGGTCAGACCGCGCTCGGTGCCGCAGTCGTCCTCGCGGACGATGACGTCCTGCGAGACGTCCACCAGACGACGGGTCAGGTAGCCCGAGTCGGCGGTCCGCAGAGCGGTGTCCGCCAGACCCTTGCGGGCACCGTGCGTCGCGATGAAGTACTCGAGGACCGACAGCCCCTCGCGGTAGTTCGACTTGATCGGGCGCGGGATGATCTCGCCCTTCGGGTTGGCGACGAGGCCACGCATACCGGCGATCTGGCGGACCTGCATCCAGTTGCCGCGCGCGCCCGAGCCGACCATCTTGAAGACGGTGTTCTGGCGCGGGAAGTTCTCCTGCATCGCCTTGGCGACCTTGTCGGTGGCCTGCGTCCAGATCTCGATGAGCTCCTGACGACGCTCGTCGTCGGTGATCAGGCCCTTCTCGTACTGGCCCTGCACCTTCGCCGCGCGGCCCTCGTGCTCCTCGAGGATGGCCGCCTTGGCCGTCGGGGTCGCGACGTCCGAGATGGAGATCGTGACGCCCGAACGGGTGGCCCAGCGGAAGCCGGCCTCCTTGAGCGCGTCCAGCGACGCCGCGACCTCGACCTTGGGGTACCGCTCGGCCAGGTCGTTGACGATCACCGAGAGGCGCTTCTTGTCGACGACGCCGTTCTCGTACGGGTAGTCGACCGGCAGGAGCTCGTTGAAGAGCGCGCGACCCAGCGTCGTCTCGAAGAGGAGCGGCTCCCCCTCGGTCCACCCCTCGGGCACGTCCTCCTCGGCCAGGACCAGGTCGTCGAAGCGGATCTTGACCACGGCGTTCAGGTCCAGGGAACCCTGGTCGAACGCCATGACCGCCTCGGAGACCGTGCTGAACGCACGGCCGGCGCCGAGCGCCTCGTCCTTGTCGTTGGTCAGGTGGTACAGGCCGATGATCATGTCCTGCGAGGGCATGGTCACCGGACGACCGTCCGACGGCTTGAGGATGTTGTTGCTCGAGAGCATGAGGATGCGGGCCTCGGCCTGCGCCTCGGCGCTCAGGGGCAGGTGGACGGCCATCTGGTCACCGTCGAAGTCCGCGTTGAACGCGGCGCAGACGAGCGGGTGCAGGTGGATCGCCTTGCCCTCGACCAGCTGGGGCTCGAACGCCTGGATGCCCAGGCGGTGCAGGGTGGGTGCACGGTTGAGCAGCACCGGGTGCTCGGTGATGACCTCCTCGAGCACGTCCCACACGACCGGGCGGGCACGCTCGACCATGCGCTTGGCCGACTTGATGTTCTGCGCGTGGTTGAGGTCCACCAGGCGCTTCATCACGAACGGCTTGAAGAGCTCGAGCGCCATCTGCTTGGGCAGACCGCACTGGTGCAGCTTGAGCTGCGGGCCGACGACGATGACCGAACGGCCCGAGTAGTCGACGCGCTTGCCCAGCAGGTTCTGGCGGAACCGGCCCTGCTTGCCCTTGAGCATGTCCGAGATCGACTTGAGCGGGCGGTTGCCCGGACCGGTCACCGGACGGCCGCGGCGGCCGTTGTCGAACAGCGAGTCGACGGCCTCCTGCAGCATCCGCTTCTCGTTGTTGACGATGATCTCCGGCGCGCCCAGGTCGAGCAGCCGCTTGAGGCGGTTGTTCCGGTTGATCACGCGGCGGTACAGGTCGTTCAGGTCCGAGGTGGCGAACCGGCCACCGTCGAGCTGGACCATCGGACGCAGGTCCGGCGGGATGACCGGGACGGCGTCCAGCACCATGCCGGTGGGCGAGTTGGTCGTCGTGAGGAACGCGTTGACGACCTTGAGCCGCTTCAGGGCACGCGTCTTGCGCTGGCCCTTGCCGGTCCGGATGATCTCGCGCAGCGCGTCCGACTCGGCCTCGAGGTCGAACGCCTCGAGCCGCTTCTGGATCGCGGCCGCGCCCATCGCGCCCTCGAAGTAGTTGCCGTACCGGTCCTGGAGCTGGCGGTACAGCATCTCGTCGCCCTCGAGGTCGGCGACCTTGAGGTTCTTGAAGCGGTCCCAGACCGTGTCGAGGCGGTCCAGCTCGGCGTCCGCACGCTTGCGGATCTGAGCCATCTCGCGCTCGGCGGAGTCGCGGACCTTGCGGCGCGCGTCGGCCTTGGCACCCTCGGCCTCGAGCTCGGCCAGGTCGGCCTCGAGCTTGGTGGCGCGGGTGTTGATGTCGTTGTCCCGGCGGTCCGAGATCTCCTTCTTCTCCAGGTCGATCCCGTTCTGGAGGTTGGGGAGGTCCTCGTGGCGACCGTCCTCGTCGACCCACGTGATCATGTACGCCGCGAAGTAGATGACCTTCTCGAGGTCCTTCGGGGCGAGGTCGAGCAGGTAGCCGAGGCGCGACGGGACGCCCTTGAAGAACCAGATGTGCGTGACGGGTGCGGCCAGCTCGATGTGGCCCATGCGCTCACGACGCACCTTGGAGCGGGTCACCTCGACGCCGCAGCGCTCGCAGATGATGCCCTTGAAGCGCACGCGCTTGTACTTGCCGCAGTAGCACTCCCAGTCCCGGGTGGGACCGAAGATCTTCTCGCAGAACAGGCCATCCTTCTCCGGCTTCAGGGTCCGGTAGTTGATGGTCTCGGGCTTCTTCACCTCACCGTGCGACCAGGCACGGATGTCGTCGGCCGAGGCAAGGCCGATACGCAGCTCGTCGAAGACGTTGACGTCGAGCAAGGGGGGTCCTACTTCCTTCGCTTGCCGGGTGACCCGGCTGAACGGAAATGGTGCTAAGGGTGCGGGCCCGCCGCCCACCCCTCACGGAAGGGCGGCGGGCTCGACGTCAGATCTCTTCGACGCTGCTGGCGTTCGGGCGCCGGGACAGGTCGATGCCGAGCTCCTCCGCTGCGCGGTAGACCTCGTCGTCGTTCTCCTTCATGTCGATGGAGACGCCGTCCGAGGACAGCACCTCCACGTTCAGGCAGAGCGACTGCATCTCCTTGAGGAGGACCTTGAAGGACTCCGGGATGCCCGAGTCGGGGATGTTCTCCCCCTTGACGATCGCCTCGTAGACCTTGACGCGGCCGGGGACGTCGTCCGACTTGATGGTGAGGAGCTCCTGCAGCGTGTAGGCGGCGCCGTACGCCTCCAGGGCCCACACCTCCATCTCGCCGAACCGCTGGCCACCGAACTGCGCCTTACCACCCAGCGGCTGCTGCGTGATCATCGAGTACGGACCCGTGGAGCGTGCGTGGATCTTGTCGTCGACGAGGTGGTGCAGCTTGAGGATGTACATGTAGCCGACCGCGACCGGGTCCGGGAACGGCTCGCCGGAGCGCCCGTCGAACAGGCGCGCCTTGCCGTCACCACCGACCGTGCGCTCGCCGTCCCGGTTGGGCAGCGTGGCCGAGAGCAGACCCGTGAGGGTCGTCTCCGGGACACCGTCGAACACGGGCGTCGCGACCGGGTTGCCGGCCGGCGACGACGCCGCGACGGCCGGGACGTCGTCGCGCCACGACACGTCGCCCTCGGCGAGCTGGATGTCCCAGCCCTGCTTGGCCACCCAGCCGAGGTGCGTCTCGAGCACCTGGCCGACGTTCATGCGGCCGGGCACACCGAGCGGGTTGAGGACGACGTCCACCGCGGTCCCGTCGGCGAGGAACGGCATGTCCTCGACGGGCAGGATCTTGGAGATGACGCCCTTGTTGCCGTGACGACCGGCGAGCTTGTCACCGTCCGTGATCTTGCGGCGCTGCGCGATGTACACGCGGACCAGCTCGTTCACGCCGGCGGGCAGCTCGTCGCCGTCGTCGCGGCTGAACGTGCGGACCTCGATGACCGTGCCGGACTCACCGTGCGGCACCTTGAGCGAGGTGTCGCGGACCTCGCGCGCCTTCTCACCGAAGATCGCGCGGAGCAGGCGCTCCTCGGGGGTCAGCTCGGTCTCACCCTTGGGCGTGACCTTGCCGACGAGGATGTCGCCGGCCGCGACCTCGGCACCGATGCGGATGATCCCGCGCTCGTCCAGGTCCGCGAGGACCTCCTCGGAGACGTTCGGGATGTCCCGCGTGATCTCCTCGGGGCCGAGCTTGGTGTCGCGCGCGTCGACCTCGTGCTCCTCGATGTGGATCGAGGACAGCACGTCGTCCTGCACGAGGCGCTGCGACAGGATGATCGCGTCCTCGTAGTTGTGGCCCTCCCACGACATGAACGCGACCAGCAGGTTGCGACCGAGCGCGAGCTCGCCCTCGTCCGTGGCCGGGCCGTCGGCGAGCACCGAGTTGACCTCGACGCGGGCGCCCTGCTCGACCAGCACGCGCTGGTTGTACGAGGTGCCCTGGTTCGAGCGGCGGAACTTGGCGACGCGGTAGGTCGACGTGGTGGCGTCGTCGTTGGCGACGACGATCAGGTCGGCCGACACCTCGGTGACCACACCCGGCTTCGTCGCGACGATGACGTCGCCCGCGTCGATGGCCGCGCGACGCTCCATGCCGGTACCCACGAGCGGGGCCTCGGAACGGACCAGCGGGACGGCCTGGCGCTGCATGTTGGCACCCATGAGGGCGCGGTTGGCGTCGTCGTGCTCGAGGAACGGGATCAGGGCCGTGGCCACCGACACCATCTGGCGCGGGGAGACGTCCATGTAGTCGACGGCCTCGCCGGCGACGTACTCGATCTCGCCGCCCTTGACGCGCACCAGGACGCGGTCCTCCTCGAAGGCACCGTTCGCCTTGAGGGGGGCGTTCGCCTGCGCGATGACGTGGCGGTCCTCGTCGTCGGCCGTCAGGTAGTGGACCTCGTCCGAGACCTTGCCCTTGATGACCTTGCGGTACGGCGTCTCGACGAAGCCGAACGGGTTGATCCGCCCGTACGTCGCGAGCGAACCGATGAGGCCGATGTTCGGACCCTCAGGGGTCTCGATCGGGCACATGCGGCCGTAGTGCGACGGGTGGACGTCACGGACCTCCATGCCGGCGCGGTCGCGGGACAGACCACCCGGGCCCAGCGCGGACAGACGACGCTTGTGCGTCAGGCCGGCGAGCGGGTTGTTCTGGTCCATGAACTGCGACAGCTGCGACGTGCCGAAGAACTCCTTGATCGACGCCACCACGGGGCGGATGTTGATCAGGGTCTGCGGGGTGATCGCCTCGACGTCCTGCGTGGTCATGCGCTCGCGCACGACGCGCTCCATCCGCGACAGGCCCGTGCGGACCTGGTTCTGGATGAGCTCGCCCACCGCACGGATGCGGCGGTTGCCGAAGTGGTCGATGTCGTCCGGCTCGACTCGGATGTCGACCGACTCCCCGCCGCGCGTGCCGGGCAGCGTGGGCAGGTCGATGTGCAGCGACGCGAGGTACTTGATCGTCGCGACGACGTCGTCCTTGGACAGGACCGAGTCCGCCAGGGGGACGTCCAGGCCGAGCTTCTTGTTCAGCTTGTAGCGACCGACCTTGGCCAGGTCGTAGCGCTTCGGGTTGAAGTAGAAGTTCTCGATGAGCGCGCGGCCGGCCTCGACCGTGGGCGGCTCGCCCGGGCGGATCTTGCGGTACAGGTCGAGCAGCGCCTCGTCCTGCGTCTGGACGTGGTCCTTGTCCAGGGTGTCGATGACGGCCGGGTACGCGGCGAACTCCTCGCGGATCTCCGAGTCCGTCATGCCGAGGGCCTTGAGCAGGACCGTCGCGTTCTGCTTGCGCTTGCGGTCGACGCGGACGCCGACGTTGTCGCGCTTGTCGATCTCGAACTCGAGCCAGGCGCCACGGCTGGGGATGACCTTGGCGGTGAGGACGTCCTTGTCGGACGTCTTGTCCGCGGTGCGCTCGAAGTAGACGCCCGGCGAGCGGACGAGCTGCGAGACGACGACGCGCTCGGTGCCGTTGATGATGAACGTGCCGCGCTCGGTCATGAGCGGGAAGTCGCCCATGAAGACCGTCTGGCTCTTGATCTCACCGGTGGTGTAGTTGACGAACTCCGCCGTGACGAACAGCGGGGCGGCGAAGGTGAAGTCCTTCTCCTTGCACTCCTCGGCCGTGTACTTCGGCGGCTCGAAGCGGTGCTCGCGGAACGACAGCGACATGGAGCCGCCGAAGTCCTCGATGGGGGAGATCTCCTCGAAGATCTCTTCGAGACCAGCGGTCTCGGGAACGTCCTGCCGACCGGCCTCGAGGGCCGTGGCCACGCGGGCCTGCCACTTGTCGTTGCCGAGCAGCCAGTCGAAGCTCTCCGTCTGCAGACCGAGCAGGTCCGGGACCTCGAGCGGCTCGTGGATCTTGGCGAAGGAGATACGGCGAGAGGCGGTGCGGTTCGCGATGGCGTCGGCGGTCGGAGCAGAAGGGGTGCGCGAGGCAGCCAAAAGAGGGGTCCTTCCCAGCGGATCGAGTGCACGCTGCGCTGGGACTGGCGGAGCGCGACCCCCCGGCCTGCGAGCCTCGCGACGTCGTGTACGAACGACGAAGGTGGGCTCGGGTTATACGGGATCGCGGGCACAGGCCAGCGCAAAGCGCTAGCATACTCGGCCGCGCTGGCAAAGTCCACCCGGCCACAACCCCGGAGGGTGAGCTCCGCACGGCCGGCGAAGGAACAGGCGATCCCGCCCGTCCGGCGACGACGATGTCGCCGCGGCCATGGTGGCACACGTGCGGTGCCCACGCGAAGCCTGTCCCCCGTCCGCGTGACGGGTGTCGCCAGCGAGACGACGAGGCCCGCGCCCCAGGAAGGGGACGCGGGCCTCGTCGCGATGCGGTGTCGCTACCTCCTGGCGACCGGCGGGCCGGCCGTGCAGGAGGCGGGGATCACTTGAGGGTGACGGTGGCGCCAGCAGCCTCGAGCGTCTCCTTGGCCTTCTCGGCCGCGTCCTTGGCGACGCCCTCGAGGACGGCCTTGGGGGCGGCGTCGACGAGGTCCTTGGCCTCCTTCAGGCCGAGGCTCGTCAGGACGCGCACCTCCTTGATGACCTGGATCTTCTTGTCACCGGCGGCCTCGAGGACGACGTCGAACGAGTCCTTCTCCTCCTCGGCGGGGGCCTCAGCGGCACCGCCGCCGGCACCCGGGGCGGCCGCGACGGCGACCGGAGCAGCAGCGGTGACCTCGAAGGTCTCCTCGAACGCCTTCACGAACTCGGAGAGCTCGATGAGGGAGAGCTCCTTGAACGCGTCGATGAGCTCGGTGGTGGTGAGCTTCGCCATGGTGGCGGTTCCTTCCGTCTGGCGCCCGGCGACCTGTCTGGTCAGCGCGGGCAGTGGCTTGTCTGGGAACTTCAGCGCCTGGGCCGGATGGCTCAGGCGGCGACCTCGGCCGACTCCTCGCGCTTGAGGCGCAGGGCGTCGACGGTGCGAGCTGCCTGAGCGGCGGGCGCCGTGAACAGGTACGCCGCCTGGAACAGCGACGCCTTGAACACGCCGGCAGCCTTGGCCAGCAGCACCTCGCGGGACTCGAGGTCCGCGAGCTTGGTGACGTCCGCAGCGGTCAGGGCGCGTCCCTCGAGGACACCGCCCTTGATGACCAGTGCGGGGTTCGCCCTGGCGAAGTCACGCAGACCCTTGGCGGCCTCGACCGGGTCGCCGGAGACGAAGGCGATCGCCGACGGGCCCGCGAGCGCGTCGTCGAGGCCCTCGAGCCCGGCATCCTTGGCCGCGATCGCGGTCAGCGTGTTCTTCACCACGGCGTAGGTTGCGTTGCCGCTGAGCGCCTTGCGCAGTGTCTTGAGCTGCGCGACGGTGAGCCCGCGGTACTCGGTCAGCACGGCCGCGTTGGAGTCGCGGAACAGGTCCGTGAGCTCCGCGACAGCGGCTGCCTTGTCCGGCCTCGCCATGGCAATCCTTCCGGTGGTGGTACCCCCGGTCCTCACGCCCCGCAGAACAGAAAAGAGCCCCGCGCAGGCGCGGGGCTCGTCAGTCGGCGCGGCGTGAACCGGCCTCCGGGAACTCTCACCTGCGCTGGCCTCCGCTGCTGCGGGACTTCGGGCGATCGGGCCGCGAGCACTGCGTGCGCACGACACGGTCGACGACCGGCGGTCTTTGGGTGTGCCCAGAGTACGACACCGGCGGGGAGCCACCAAATCCCGACCCATCCGGGCTGCCGACCGGTCCGAACCTCCGACGTCAGCACGTACCCCGACACCTCAGGAGCTCCCTCATGACGCAGTCCCCCAACCGTCTCGTCGGGACGATCTTCGGCATCGTCTACCTGCTGGTCGGCGTCGCCGGATTCTTCGTCACCGGTGGCGTCTCGTTCGCCGCCACGGAGGGCCGGCCGCTGGTCGTCTTCGACGTCAACCCGCTGCACAACATCGTGCACCTGCTCATCGGCGCCGCGCTGCTGCTCGCGGCACGGTCCTCGGTCCGCGCCGCCAAGGGCATGAACACCGCGGTCGGCGGCGTCTACCTGCTGGTCGGGATCCTCGGCCTGTTCCTCGTCGGCTCGGCGGCCAACATCCTCGCCCTGAACGGTGCCGACAACGTCCTGCACTTCGCCAGCGCGATCCTGCTGCTGGGCGTGGGGCTCTCCGCCGACAAGGACGCGCAGCAGGTGGGCGCGGGGACGCGGACGGCATGACGACGACCTCGACGGCGACGGCCGGCGCCACGGTGCCGGCCGTCGCCGGCGGGCGGCCCGAGCGGCTCGCGTCGTTCGTCGGCCGCGCCGGCGCGGCGTACGCAGCGCTGGGCGGCGGGCTGGTGCTCGTCGCGCTCGGCGCGGAGCACCTCGGCCACCTGGCGGTGCTCGGGGCGGCGACGGTCGCGCTCGGGCTCGCCGAGATCGCGTGGGCGCTGGCCGCCCTGCGCGGGCCGGTCCCCGCGCCGCGGCCGGCGCTCGCGGTGCTGCTGGGCGGCGCGGTCGGCTGGCTCGCCGCCGCGGTCGGCGCCACCGGGACGCTGACGGGCGCGGACGCCGCCGCCGCGGCGCTGCAGGTGGCCTCCGCCGTCCTGCTCGCGGTCGCGCTGCGGCCGTCCGAGGGGGGACGGGCACCCGGTCCGCTCGTCCGCGTCGGGATCCTGGCGGTCACCTCGCTCGCGGTCGCCGCCGTGACGGTGCCGGGTCTGGCCGCCACCGACGCCGGGGCCCACGCGCCGGCGATGCACGGGATGGGCGGGATGCACGGGATGGAGCACCACGGGCACGGCTGACCCGGCCCGCGGTCACAGCGGTGCACCGAAGCAGACCAGGGGCGCGACGACACCGCTGCGGGCTGCGTCCTCGGCGGTCGCCGTCGCGACCGCCTGAGCGACGGGCACCCCACTGCGCAGGAGCGCGTGCGTCCGCGTCATCACCGTCAGGGCGGTCGCGTCAGGCAGGGGCGCGACGGCCGCGACCACGCACCCCACGCCGGTGCGCAGCAGGACACTGGCCAGCCCGAGCGCCTCTCCCCCGGCCCGGATGCTCGCGCGTCCCACCTCGCAGGTGGACAGGAGCACCAGGTCCGGCGACTGCCCGCCCGCATCCAGCTCGTGGGCGAACAGGGGCCCGTCGGCCATCCGTACCGAGGAGAACAGGGGGTTGTCCGGCTCGTGCCGACCGTGCGCGGCGAGGTGGACGATGCCCGGCGTGCCGAGCAGCGTGATCATCCGGGCGACGGTGGCCTCCTGTCCCACGACCACCTCACCGCCCGGCCAGATCCGGCCGACCTCCTGCGCCTCCGCCTCGGCATGCACCAGGCCCGGCCCCGCCGCCGCGCTCACCCGCGCGGGCCCTGGGCCGGCGGTGCCGGCGTAGGTCATCCAGTGGTGCACCGACGGAGCGACCACGGTCGGCAGTCCCACGCGCGAGGAGAGCATGGACCACGGCAGGACGCCGAGCCATCCCGTCGCCACGACCACCAGCTCGTCCGGTGCGGCGAGCGCGGGGCGGAGCCGGTCCTCGATGGCCGTCATCCCGTGCCGCAGCGAGTTCAGCGCCACCTGACGCAGGTCCGCGGGGACCAACGGGTTGGACGTCACCTCGAGGTCGGCGTGCACCCGCCGGACCAGCTCGGCCAGGCTGCGCGCCTCACCCAGACGGTGCAGGACCGTGCGCTCCTGCGCGACCTCGACGGCGTGCACCTCGCCGTGGTGCTCCAGCACGTCGAGCACCACGGCGCCCGGTCGGTCCCGCAGGAGCCGGCTCACCTGGGCAGCACGCCCGGCGCGGTCGTCACCGGCGCGCCCGCTCTCGTGCCACGAGCGCGCCAGGATCTCGTGCTTCAGCCGCTGCGCCTCGCGCGCCACCCGGACCATCCGGGGGTCGCCGTCGGCCCGCTGCCGGATGCCCCGGTTGGTGTCGATGAGCTCACGCAATTCCTCGAGCAGCGCGGCCGACACCGGGTCGCTGGGCGGGTTGACGCGCGGGGTGCCGCCGATCACCGACCGCGCACGCTCCGCGGCGTCCAGCACCGCGGACGGACGACCGGTGCCCAGGGCCAGAGACACGTCGAGGTCGGCGAGACCCGTGCCGTGCACGGCGCCCGCGGTGCGCAGGTCGAGCGACCCGAAGCGGGACCGGTGCAGCCCGAGGTCGCGCTGACCTGCACGCACGTGCCGGCCGGCCCGTCGCCGGTCACCCGCCTCCAGGGCGAGCAGCGCACGGATGCGCCGGCCGTGCAGCCGGATGGCGATCGGGTCGCTGTTGCGGACGGGGCCGAGCGCCTCGAGCACCGCGTCGGGATCGGTGAGCGTGCCGCGCGCCAGGGCCGCCTCGATCCGCACGTACGCGGCGCCCGTCGCCCACAGCGTCCTGCCCGTGGACAGGCAGGTTGCCTCGAGCCGAGCTGCGCTGCGCGCCAGGGCGGCCCAGCGTGCCTGCACGCGGGCGCCGTCCGACGCCGCAGCACAGGCCTGCGCGTCGGCCTGCAGCGCCAGGAGCGTCGAGCGGATCACCCAGGCGTCGTCACCGCGCCGCCGGAACCGCCGCTGGGCGGACAGGGCGAAGCCGCGGGCGCCCGCGAGGTCCCCGCGCAGCATCGCGCACTCTGCCCGGCCCAGCTCGCACTCGGCGACGTCGCGGGGCAGGTGCTGCTCGGCGAAGAGCTCGGCGGCCTCGGCCAGGGTCGTGTCGGCGACACCGACCAGACCGGCCTCGAGCAGCACCCGGGCGCGGTCGTGCAGGGCCGTGGGCCGCGGTGGTCCGGGCAGGATCGCCGCGGCCGACTCCATGACCGCCAGCGCCTCCGGCATGCGCCCGGCGACGAAGCTGAGGTAGCCGAGGTTGTGCTCGGCCTTGAACACCAGCCGGACGAAGCCCGCCTGACGGGCGCGGCGGGAGCAGTCGGCGAAGTCGGCCCGGGCGGCCGCGACGTCGCGGCGCTCCAGGTGCAGCACCCCGCGGTTGAGCAACGAGCGGCAGGTGTCGACCGGGTCCGCGTCGTCGGCTCCGGCGACCGCCACGTCCAGCTCCCGAATCGCGTCGTCCTGGCGGCCCGCCCGCAGCGCGAGCAGACCGCGCAACCCGGCGACGGCCGGCCGCAGCCCGGGCCAACCGGCACCCGTGGCGTCCTGCTCCACGAGCAGGGCGTCGAGACGGTCGAGCGCCGGGCCGGGACCACCTCGGGTCTCGAAGTCGCACTTGGCCAGCTCGATCAGCGCGCGGCCCCGGCAGTGGAGCACCTCCGGCGTCGTGGGCATGGCCTCCAGCGCCCGCAGCGCGGGGTGGAGCCGACGACGCGCACGCGTCGGGCGACCCTCGGCGTTGTCGTCCTCCGCACGACGCACCTGCTCGACGAGGACGTCGAGCGACGGCGGTTCGGCCGCCGCCGGACCGCCGGGTTCGGCCATCGGCGCTAGAGCTCGATCTGTGGCGTCACGATGGGCACCGTCGGGTCGGAGGGCCGGCGCAGCACGAGGCGTGCCGGGCCTCGCTCGACGTCGGAGAACGAGAACCGCCCGTCCGCGTCCGAGGTCGTGGAGGTCACGTCGCCGCCCTGGTGCAGCTCCACGGACAGCTCGCCCGCCGGCGCCGCCCAGCCGTCGACCCGCACCCGACCGGCCTCCGCGTGCACGGAGATCATGACCGTCAGGACGTCGGTGGTGAAGGTGATCGTGCCGGCCTCGATGCTCGCCTCGTCGGCCCGGACCGCGAGCTCCGGCTCGCCGACCAGGTGCAGCTGCGCGATCTCGGCGTGCATCGCCTCGATGGTCAGGGCCATGCCGATGCGCTCGACGAGGCCCGCGGGCACCGGGTCGGCGCTCTCCACCAGCGCGGCGAGACGCCGCAGGATGTGCGCGTCGTCGCTGTCGAGCCCGCCCGCGGCGACCAGGGCGAGCGTGCCCTCGTCGGCGCTCATGACATGCTCCAGGCCGGGTCCGAGGCGAGGGCGACGCGCAGCTTGGCCAGGCACCGTCCGCGGGTCGGGCCGATGCTCCCGACCGGCATGCTCAGCGCCTGCGAGACCACGGCGTAGTCCGGGCGGTCGACGAGCGCCACCAGGCCCAGCAGCCGTCGGCACCGGTCGGGCAGCTCCGCCACGTGGGCCCACAGGACCCGGTCCCGCTCCGAGCGCACGGCCACCGAGTCCGGCAGGTCGTCGACGGGTGCGGACAGCCAGTCGGTGACGTGCTCGTCGCGCTCCTGGCGGACCATCTCCTCGCGACTGCGCCGGACGGACCTCCAGGCCGCACGCTTGGCGGTGACGAGCATCCACTGCAGCGTGGCCCGGGGGTCACGGATGGACTCGATGTCCCGGACCAGGGTGAGCCACGTGTTCTGGACGATGTCCTGCGCGAGCTCGGGGTCCGCACCCTGGGCGCGCACGGTGTGCCAGAGCAGTGGGGTCATCACCTGCACCAGGGCGGCGAGCGGTTCTCGGTCCCCGTCCCGGTAGGCGACCACCGCCCGGGCTGCCTGGTCGGCGAGCCCCTCACCCTGGCTGCGGAGCTCGGTGTCCACCGGCTCCACCAGGTCGTCACTCATCATGGACCCCTCACAGGCAGGCCTCGTCGGGCGGCCGCCCCCGCACACAGTAGGACGGCCCGGACAACCCCGACAAGGACGCCGGCGGCCGCGACGCGCGCCCGTCGCTCGTCACCGTGCCGGCGGGCGCCCGCGGTCGACCTCGTCCTGCGGGGTCGACCGACAGGAGCCGTCCCTGCCCGCCCAGATACGTCTCTGGGACTCTTCGTCCTGGACGGATGTATCTGGACCGTCCGTGCCCGCTCTTCACGAGCACCCGACCGGCCGAGGAGACCCCAGAGATGACTGAGCAGGACCCCACCCCCGAGCCCCGCACCCGCGACCAGATCCGTGCGACGAAGCGCACCGTGGAGGACGCGCTCATCGCGCGGCCCGGCGTCGTGGGGGTCGACATCGGCGAGAAGTGGTCGGACGGTGCTCCCACCGGCCGGCAGGCGATCGTCGTGCACGTCGAGCGCAAGCGGACCGATGCCGACCTGCCCGAGAGCGAGCGGATCCCCCGCGTGATCGACGGCATCCCGACGGACGTCGTGGAGCACCGGGTGCGGCTTCTGGCCGAGACCGGGTCCTCCACCGCCGCCTCGTCGTCGGGCCGCGTCCGCCCGCTGGCCGGCGGGATCAGCATCGGACCGGCCACCCCTGTGACCGTCCCGGTCGACGGCACCGCGCAGCTGCGGTCGGTCAACGGGACCCTGGGCGTGCTGGTCTACGAGCGCCACACCGCGAAGACGTTCGGCCTGACCAACTGGCACGTCGCGGCAGGCGACGGTCTGGAGGACGTGGCGAGCACCTGGCTGCAGCCCGCGCTGGCCGACGGCGGCAACCCACGCACCGACCGCGTGGGCGCTCTCGTGCGCGGGACGCTCACCGACCGCATCGATGCAGCGGTCGTGGCCCTCGCGCCGGGAGCGCCGTGGGTGCCCGGCATCGTGGGGATCGGTCCGGTGACCGGCTCCGCGCGTGCGGTCGAGGGTTCCGCCGTGCGCAAGCGCGGCCGGACGACCGGGCTGACGCGCGGCACCATCACGTCCACGGACTACACCACCTCGGTCGACTTCGGTCCCGGCATCGGCTGGAAGACGCTGCGCGACCAGATCCGGATCGAGCCGGCCGGCGACGGCGGCGCGTTCTCGGCCGAGGGTGACTCCGGATCGGCGATCGTCACCGACGACGGCCGCGTGGTGGGACTGCTCTGGGCCGGGGAGGACGACGGCAGCTTCTCCGTGGCGAACCCGATCTCGGTCGTGCTGGACACCCTCGGCGTGGACGTGCTGACGCCGGCCGTGGCGCGCACCCTCGCCGCGCGGCGCTCGCGGGGCAGCGGCACACGCCGTGCGCGCACCGGCTCCTGGTTCCCGCCCGTGCCGCGCGGCTTCGTGGGCGGCCGACCGGGCCAGCGCCCCGCCGCCTCCTCGACCGACGGCACGGGGGGACGCGCAGCCGCCGGGCGACCGCAGGCCGCCGGTGTCCACCAGGGCGCCGGGAACGGGGCCGAGGCGCAGCCCTTCACCGAACCGTTCACGGAGCCCTTCACCGAACCGTTCACCGAACCCTTCACCGAGCCGTTCACCGAACCCTTCACCGAGCCCTTCACGGAGGCCCTCGGCTCGGAGCCGTTCACCGAACCGTTCACGGAGCCCTTCACCGAACCGTTCACCGAACCCTTCACGGAGCCGTTCACCGAGGCCCTCGGCTCGGAGCCCTTCACCGACGCCGACCGTTCACCGAACCCTTCACCGAACCGTTCACAGAGCCCTTCACCGAGCCGTTCACGGAACCCTTCACCGAGGCGTGGGCCCAGAAGCAGGCGTCCGGAGGTCCCGCGGGCGCCGACGTGCGCGCCTCCGCGAGCCTGCAGCTGCGCGAGGCGTTCTGGGCCGGCTACGTCACGGCGGTCGTCCGGGGCCGAGCGCGCTGACCCCTCTGACCATCTGACCGACCCCACCGAACCCGCACGAGGAGGAGGAGTACCCGATGTCCGTCGACCTGGACAGCGCCAGCAGCAGCCGCGGCCTCCGGGTGGTCGACCGCTCCCCCGTGGCCAGCGTCGTCGCGCTGCGCCCGAGGCTCGGCCGGCACGCGGCGACGGGCGTGTCTCCGGAGGTCGTCGGCCTGCTCCCTGACCCGGTTCGGGACCCGACCGCCCGACCGGCCCCCCACCCGCACCCGCACCCGCACGCCGGACCGCCGGCGACGAGGGCCGACGGCAGCCCGCTCGTGCGCGCCCTGGAAGACGTCGTCGACGAGATGCACGCAGCGGGGCCGACATGCACCTGCGCGCCGAGCTCACCGCGCTGCTCGACGCGTGGGCCGTGGCTCTCGTCCAGCTGCACCGGCGCCCGGTGACCGCGCAGACCCCGCCGGCGCCGCTGCCCTGGGTCCTGACCGACCCGTTGCCGGCCTGGCTCGACGAGCTTCCCGCCGCCGCCGGCCCGGCCTGGGCCGTGCGGGCCCACCCGGGGACCGCACGCGCGCTGGCCGCCGCCAGGTCGGGATGGCGCCCGGTGCAGTCGACCCACGGTGACGCGACCGGGGACGCGGTGCGGGTCAGCCGGTCGAGCGGCAGGCTCCGCGCCGTCCTGCAGCCTGAACCCGGCGGGCCCGGGACAGGGCGCGTCGGCGACCCCCGGTGGGACGTCGCCACGGCGCTGGACTGGCTCGCGATCGCACTGTCTCCCGCCGTGGACGAGTCGTGGCACGTCGACGCGGCGGAGATGTTCGTCCGGTGCTATCAGCTCGCCGGGCGGCGACGCCGCACCGACGCGACTGATGGCCACGGCACGCACGGTCCAGACGGCCGTGGAGTGGACCGCTCAGCTCGCGGTGCTGCGCGACCCGAGCGACGAAGACCTCGACTGGCTCTCGACGCTCTGGTCGAGACCGCTGGCCCTGCTGGGCTCGTCGCGCGCCGGAGGTGCGACGACCGGCGGATGAGGGGGCACGAACGACGAAGGCCCGGTCCGCAGGGGGGACCGGGCCTTCGTCGTGCGTGCTCAGATCAGGCGGCGTCGTCCTCGGACGTGAGGTTCCGCGTCTTGTTCTGGTCGACGAGGATGCCGGGGCCGTTCGTCGTCGAGAAGGTCGCCTTGGCGATGTAGCGACCCTTCGAGGCGGACGGCTTCAGGCGCAGGATCTCGTCGAGCGCGGCGGCGTAGTTCTCCACCAGCGCGGTGTCGCTGAACGACGTCTTGCCGATGATGAAGTGCAGGTTCGCGTGACGGTCCACGCGGAACTCGATCTTGCCGCCCTTGATGTCGGACACGGCCTTGGCCACGTCCATCGTCACGGTGCCGGTCTTCGGGTTCGGCATGAGACCACGCGGGCCCAGGACCTTGCCGAGTCGACCGACCTTGCCCATGAGGTCGGGCGTCGCGACGGCGGAGTCGAAGTCGGTGTACCCGCCCGCGACCTTCTCGATGAGCTCGTCGCCACCGACCTCGTCGGCACCGGCGGCGCGGGCCTGCTCGGCACGCTCACCCGTGGCGAAGACGATGACGCGCGCGGTCTTGCCCGTGCCGTGCGGCAGGTTGACCGTGCCGCGGACCATCTGGTCCGCCTTGCGCGGGTCGACACCGAGGCGGAACGCCACCTCGACGGTCGAGTCGTACTTGGTGGTCGACGTCGTCTGCGCGAGCCGGACAGCCTCGAGGGGGCTGTAGAGGTGCCCCTCCTCGATCTTCTCGGCGGCGTTGCGGTACGCCTTGCTGTGCTTAGCCATCTGCTTGGTTCTCCTTGGTCAGCAGTCGTGGTCGACGGACCGCACAGGGCCCTGCCACTGGGTGGGCTGGATCAGCCCTGGACGGTGATGCCCATCGACCGGGCGGTGCCGGCGATGATCTTCTCGGCCGCGGCCAGGTCGTTCGCGTTGAGGTCCTCGAGCTTGGTGCTCGCGATCTCCGTGACCTGCGCCTGCGTGAGGCTGGCGACCTTGACGGTGTGGGGCGTGGGCGAGCCCTTGGCCACACCGGCGGCCTTCTTGATCAGCTCGGCGGCCGGCGGCGTCTTGGTGATGAAGGTGAACGAGCGGTCCTCGTACACCGTGATCTCCACGGGGATGACGTTGCCGCGCTGCGACTCGGTCGCCGCGTTGTACGCCTTGCAGAACTCCATGATGTTGACGCCGTGCTGACCCAGCGCCGGACCGATCGGCGGCGCGGGGGTGGCGGCGCCGGCCTTGATCTGGAGCTTGATCAGGCCGGTGACCTTCTTCTTCGGGGGCATAGCGACTTCCGTTCGTGTCGTGGGCCGACGCCGTGGGCGATGACCCGGTTGCAGGACGTCGGGCCAGGGCCCGACAGGGGACCAGTCAGATCTTGGCGACCTGGCTGAAGGACAGCTCGACCGGGGTCTCCCGGCCGAAGATGGAGACGAGCACCTTGAGCTTCTGGCTCTCGGCGTTGATCTCGGAGATCGTGGCGGGGAGCGTGTCGAACGGGCCGTCCGTGACGGTGACCGACTCGCCGACCGTGAAGTCGACCTTGATCTGGGCGGCGGCCTTCGCGGCGCCCGCGGCCGTGGTCGGCTGCTTGGGCTCGAGCGACGGCGCCAGCATCGAGAAGACCTCGTCCAGCGTGAGCGGGACGGGCTGGTGCGTGTGGCCGACGAACCCGGTGACGCCGGGCGTGTGCCGGACGGCGCCCCACGACTCGTCGGTGAGGTCCATGCGGACGAGGACGTAGCCGGGGATCCGGACGCGCTTGACGACCTTGCGCTGCGCGTTCTTGATCTCCACGACCTCCTCCATGGGGACCTCCACCTGGTAGATGAAGTCCTCCATGTTGAGGCTCTGGCGACGGTTCTCCAGGTTGGCCTTCACGCGGTTCTCGTAGCCGGCGTAGGAGTGGATGACGAACCAGTCGCCCAGCTGGCTGCGCAGCTGCTGCTTGAACGCGGCGACGGGGTCCTCGTCGACGTCGGGATCGTCGTCGGCGGCCTCGTCGTCGGCGGCCTCGGGCTCGCCGTCCTCGTCCGTCTCGACCTCGAGCTCGGACTCGTCGACGACGGTGTCGTCGGTGCCCTCGCTGCCGTCCGTGCCCTCGGTGGGGACCTCGTCGGCGGCGGGTGCCTCGACGGCCTCGACCGACGCCAGGGCGTCCTCGAGCTCGACGTCGGCGCCCGTCGTGGGCTCCTGCGACTCCTGCGACACGTGCGAACCTGCTTTCTCCAGCGTGTGCGCCCGGCGAACCGGCGCGGTGGGTGCTCGACCCTGGGTGGGGCCACTGAGGTGCTGTGGGGCGCCGTGCGGAGCCCCGGGTGTCAGCCTCCGAAGACCCAGAACGTGAGCTTGCCGATGCCCAGGTCGAGGACGGTCACGAACGCCATGATCACGGCGACGAACACGAGCACGACGCTCGTGTAGGTGATCAGCTCCGACCGCGTGGGCCGGACGACCTTCTTGAGCTCCGCGATGACCTGGCGGACGAAGAGCGCGATGCGGGCGAACAGACCGCCGCGGGACTGCGACGAGCCGCGGCCGGACCGGGGTGCCGACGGGCGCGCCGCCGAACCCTCGGCGTCGGACGCCGCAGCCGGTGCTGTTTCGCTCACGTCAGGCCCCTACGTCTCGTGGTGTTCGTGATGCCGGGCTCCGTGCGGAACCTGACGGACGGACGAGCCGACGCGTCGCGCCGGACCGACCGGCGGTCCTGCTCGCTCCCGGTCCGCCGGCGGGGCCGACGATCCGGACGCGTGCGCAGGGCAGACAGGACTCGAACCTGCAACCTGCGGTTTTGGAGACCGCTGCGCTACCAATTGCGCCACTGCCCTACGGCGGCCTGACCTCCACGACGACCCGCACGCGCCGGGGGCGCACACCGACGGACACCACCCGCAGGGGGTCCGCGGCCTCCCGGAGAGCACCGGGGCACGGCTCATCATGGCGGACGTCAACCGCCGGGGATCCACTGTACGCGACGGCGGCGCATGGGTCGAACTGCCGTCTGCCCGCCCGGCGGTACGGCCGGCACCCGCCGGCGTGACCTCTGCCACTATGGGGCCGTGAGCGAGCAGACCTCCCCCCGCCCCCGCGTGTCCGCCCGGCTGGCCGCGATCGCCGAGTCGGCGACGCTGGCGGTCGACGCCAAGGCCAAGGCGCTCAAGGCCGCCGGTCGCCCGGTGATCGGCTTCGGCGCCGGTGAGCCGGACTTCCCGACGCCCGCCTACATCGTCGATGCCGCCGTCGCCGCCGCCCAGGACCCCGCGAACCACCGCTACACCCCCGCAGCCGGGCTGCCCGCGCTGCGTGAGGCGATCGCCGCCAAGACGCTGCGCGACTCCGGCTACGAGGTCGCCCCGTCGAGCGTGCTGGTGACCAACGGCGGCAAGCAGGCGGTCTACCAGTCGTTCGCGGCGGTCGTCGACCCGGGCGACGAGGTCCTGCTGCCGGCGCCGTACTGGACCACCTACCCCGAGGCGATCCGCCTGGCGGGCGGCGTGCCGGTCGAGGTGTTCGCCGGCGCGGACCAGGACTATCTCGTCACCGTCGAGCAGCTCGAGGCCGCGCGCACCCCGCGGACCAAGGTGCTGCTGTTCTGCTCGCCGTCCAACCCGACCGGCGCGGTCTACTCCCCCGAGCAGACCGCCGCGATCGGCCGCTGGGCCCTGGAGCACGGCATCTGGGTGATCACCGACGAGATCTACGAGCACCTCACCTACGACCACGCGGTGTTCACGCCGATCGTCCGCGTGGTCCCGGAGCTGGCGGACACCACCATCGTGCTCAACGGCGTGGCCAAGACGTACGCCATGACCGGCTGGCGGGTGGGCTGGATGATCGGTCCGGCCGACGTGATCCGGGCAGCGACCAACCTGCAGTCGCACCTGACCTCCAACGTCGCCAACGTCTCGCAGCGGGCGGCGATCACGGCGGTCAGCGGCGACCTCACGGCGGTCGAGGAGATGCGGACGGCGTTCGACCGTCGTCGGCGGACCATCGTCGACATGCTGTCGCAGATCGACGGCGTCCAGGTCCCGGTGCCGCAGGGCGCGTTCTACGTGTACCCGTCGGTCGAGGGGCTGCTGGGCCGGACCATCCGTGGCGTGACGCCGCGGACGTCCGCGGAGCTGGCGACGCTGATCCTCGAGGAGGTCGAGGTCGCCGTGGTCCCGGGCGAGGCGTTCGGACCGAGCGGGTACCTGCGCCTGTCGTACGCGCTGGGCGACGACGACCTGGTGGAGGGCATCACCCGGATCCAGTCGCTGCTCGCCGAGGCCGAGTAGCCCGACGTGCCGCACGCCGTCGAGGTCGCGGGACTGCGCAAGGTCTACGGCGAGAAGCACGCCGTCGACGGGCTGGACCTCACCGTCGCGCACGGCGAGGTCGTCGCGATCCTGGGGCCCAACGGCGCCGGCAAGACCACGACGGTCGAGATCCTCGAGGGATACCGGTCCCGGGACGCGGGCGACGTGCGCGTGCTGGGGCACGACCCGCAGCGGCCGGACCGGGCGTGGCGCTCCCGGCTGGGGATCGTCCTGCAGAGCAGCAACGACCTCGCCGAGGCGACGGTCACCGAGCTCGTGCACCACTTCGCGCGGTTCTTCCCGGACCCGCGCGACGCCGACGAGGTGATCGCGGCCGTCGGCCTGGAGGAGAAGCGGTCGACGCGGGCACGACAGCTGTCCGGCGGGCAGCGGCGCCGGCTCGACGTCGCGCTCGGCATCGTCGGCCGCCCGGAGCTGCTGTTCCTCGACGAGCCGACCACCGGGTTCGACCCGCAGGCGCGCCGCTCGTTCTGGGACCTGGTCGAGCAGCTCGCTGCGGACGGCACGACGATCCTGCTGACCACGCACTACCTCGAGGAGGCCGAGCGCCTGGCCGACCGGGTCGTGGTGGTCCGTGACGGGCGGGTGGTGGCGCAGGGTCCCCCCGCGGACCTGGGTGGGCGGACCGCGCGCCGAGCCGTGGTGCGGTGGTCGCAGGACGGGCAGCCGCGGGAGGTGCGCACGGACACCCCGACCGCCACGGTGCTCGAGCTGACAGCAGCGCTGGGCGGTGAGGTCCCCGGCCTGCAGGTGCTCCGCCCGACCCTCGAGGACGTGTACCTGAGCCTCATCGACGGGGTGTCGTCGTGAGCGACGTCGGCACGCGCGCACGCCTGCCGGGGATCCTGCGTCTGGGTCTGGCCCGGACCGGCTACGAGTTCCGCACGTTCTTCCGCGAGCGGGACGCGGTGGTGTTCATCTTCGCCTACCCGATCATCATGCTGGCCATCTTCGCGACGGTGTTCGGGCAGAACGGGGCGACCGTCGGGCCGGAGCCCGGCATCCCGTTCGCGCAGTACTTCCTGCCGGGGATGGTGGCCACCGGCGTGATGCTGTCCAGCTTCCAGAACCTCGCGATCTCGATCGCCGTGGAGCGCGACGACGGCGGCCTGAAGCGGCTGCACGGCACACCCCTGCCGCCGGCCGCGTACTTCCTGGGCAAGACGGGCCAGGTGCTGCTCTCCTCGCTCGTGCAGATCGCGCTGCTGCTGGTCGCGGCGGCCGTGCTCTTCGACGTCCCGATGCCGACGACCGCGAGCGCCTGGGTCACGTTCGCGTGGGTGTTCGTGCTCGGCACCGCGGCCGGCACGCTGGCCGGCGTCGCGTTCTCGTCGGTGCCGCGCACCGGACGGTCCGCGAGCGCCGTCGTCACGCCCGTGGTCCTGGTCCTGCAGTTCATCTCCGGGGTCTTCTTCGTGTTCAACGACCTGCCCACCTGGATGCAGCAGGTGGCCTCCGTGTTCCCGCTGAAGTGGATGGCGCAGGGCATGCGGTCGGTGTTCCTGCCGCCGGGTGCCGAGTCGTCCGAGGTCAGCGGGTCCTGGCAGCACGGCGCGACCGCCGCGGTCCTGGTGGTGTGGGCCGTGGGGGCGCTCGTCGTCGGGGTGCGCACCTTCCGCTGGAAGCGTCGCGACGACGGCTGAGACGACTGCGCACGGGCGGCGCGCGCGGCCATACTGGCCCGCATGCCACGCAGCGCCCCGACCGGCGGCCGCGCCGACGGCCCCGGCGTGAGCACCGGGTCGGTGCCCGTGCACCGGCGCACCCTCGCGCACCTGACCGTCCGGGCCCGGCTGCTGTCGGCCGTCGTGGTGCTCTCGGCGATCACCGTCCTGATCGCGGGCACCACGGCGTTCGCCCTGCAGGCCGCCGAGACCGATGCACGGATCGACAACTCGCTCGCCCGCGCCGTGGCGGCGCTGCGGCAGGCGCAGGCCGACGTGGACCCGACGACGGACCAGCCGTTCGACGACGTCGACAGCGTCCTGCGCCAGGGCGTGCGCAACCGTGTCCCCGGGGAGAACGAGGGCGTGCTCACGCTGCTGGACGGGCACCCGGCGTGGTCACCGGCCGCGGAGACGCGGGCCGTGCGGCTGGAGCGGGACACCGAGCTGGTCGCCGTGCTCGCCCGCCTCACCGCGGACACGGCTCCCGTCGCGCAGACCGTGACCACCTCGACCACGCAGTACCGCCTGATCGCCGTCCCCGTGCTGCTGGCCGGTGACCCGGCCACCGGGATGTTCGTCGTCGCGTTCGACCGGTCGGCCGAGATGGCCAGCCTGCGCAGCACGTACGTCATGTACTCGGCGGTGGGGCTCGCGGCGCTCGCCGTCATCGCGGTCGTCGCCTGGTTCGTCGTCGGCCGGCTGCTGCGTCCCGTGCGGCTGCTGCGGGACACCGCGCGGCGCATCACCGAGTCCGACCTGTCCGAGCGGATCGCGGTGACGGGCAAGGACGACCTGTCCGACCTGGCCCGCACGGTCAACGCGATGCTGGACCGCCTGCAGCGGGCGTTCGGGTCCCAGCGCGAGCTGCTGGACGACGTGGGCCACGAGCTGCGGACGCCGCTGACGATCGTGCGCGGGCACCTGGAGCTGGTCGACGCGGACGACCCCGACGACGTGCGCGCCACGCAGGCGCTGGCCCTGGACGAGCTGGACCGCATGCAGCGCCTCGTGGACGACCTGGTCACGCTGGCCACCGCGGACCGTCCCGACTTCGTCCGGCTGGCCGCCACCGACGTCGGCCGGCTCACGGACGACGTCCACGAGAAGGCCCGGGGGCTGGGCGACCGGCGGTGGCTCGTCGCCGCGCGAGCGGACGTGACGGTGCAGCTCGACGCGCAGCGGATCACGCAGGCGTGGCTCCAGCTGCTGGCCAACGCCTGCCGCTACTCCGAGCCGGGCTCCACCGTGCAGCTGGGCAGCGAGGTGGCCGACGACCGGCTCCTGCTCTGGGTCCGCGACGAGGGTCCCGGCGTGCCCGACGAGGAGGCCGACCGGATCTTCGAGCGGTTCCATCGCGGCCGGGCGGACCGGCTGGCGCACGGTGCCGGCCTCGGGCTGCCCATCGTCGCGGCCATCGCCCACGCCCACCACGGGCGTGTGTTCGTGGAGCATCCACCGGCTAACGTCGGGCCCGGCGTGGTCTTCGTGCTGGACCTGCCGGCCGTCGACCTCGTGGACGGCGAGCCCCGTCCCGCCCCTGAGCTCGTGGAGAACCGATGACGCACATCCTCATCGCGGAGGACGAGGAACGCATCGCGGCGTTCGTCGCCAAGGGGCTGCGGGCCGCGGGCTTCGAGACCAGCGCGGTGACCTCGGGCGAGGAGGCGGTCGCGCGCGTGGGGTCGGGCGACGTCGACCTGCTGATCCTCGACCTCGGGCTGGTGGACGTCGACGGCTTCGAGGTGCTCCGGCGGGTCCGCGCCGAGGGTGCCACGCTGCCGGTGATCGTGCTGACCGCGCGCTCGTCGGTGACGGACACGGTGACCGGGCTGGAGTCGGGGGCCGACGACTACATGGCCAAGCCGTTCCGGTTCGAGGAGCTGCTCGCGCGTGTCCGGCTGCGGCTGCGTGCGCAGCCCGGGTCGAGCGAGCCCGCGGTGCTGCGCCACGGCGCCCTCCAGCTGGACCTGCGCACGCGGCGGATGCGCGTCGGCGAGCACGAGGTGGACCTGTCCGCGCGGGAGTTCGCGCTGGCCGAGACGTTCCTGCGCCACCCCGGCGACGTGCTCACCCGCGAGCGTCTGCTGTCGGAGGTGTGGGGGTTCGACTTCGACCCGGGCTCCAACGTGGTCGACGTCTACGTGCGGTACCTGCGCCGCAAGGTCGGTGCCGAGCACTTCGACACCGTCCGCGGTGTCGGCTACCGGCTCATCGACGCGAACCCGGCCGGCGTGTGACCCGTCGCGACCTGGCCCTGCTGCCCAAGGCCCACCTCCACCTGCACTTCACCGGCTCGATGCGGGTCTCCACGCTGGCCGAGCTGGCGGCCGCGTACGGCATCCGGCTCCCGGCCGCGCTGCTCGACGCCGATCCCCTGCACGTCCCGGCCGACGAGCGGGGCTGGTTCCGGTTCCAGCGGTTGTACGACGCCGCCCGGGCGTGCGTCCGCAGCGAGTCGGACATGCGCCGGATCGTCGCGGAGGCGGCGCTCGACGACGCGGCGGAGGGTTCGGGGCGGCTCGAGATCCAGGTGGACCCGACGTCGTACGCGCCGTTCGTCGGGGGCCTGACGCCCGCGCTGGAGATCGTGCTCGACGCGGCCCGGCAGGCGTCGGCGGACACGGGCGTCGACGTGGGCGTCGTCGTCGCCGCCTCGCGCATGCGCCATCCGCTCGAGGCGCGCACGCTCGCCCGGCTCGCGGCGCACCACGCGGGCGACGGTCCGGGGCAGGTGGTGGGCTTCGGGCTGTCGAACGACGAGCGGCGCGGCGAGACGCCGGAGTTCGCGCCCGCCTTCGCGATCGCCCGCGCAGCCGGCCTGGCGTCGGTCCCGCACGGCGGCGAGCTGCTCGGGCCCGCCCACGTGGAGGACGTCGTGGGGCACCTGCGCCCCGACCGGCTGGGGCACGGCGTGCGGTCCGCCGAGGACCCGCGGGTGCTCGAGCGCGTGGTCGACGAGGGCGTAGCGCTCGAGGTCTGCCCGGCGTCCAACGTCTCGCTCGGGGTCTACGCGACCGCGGCGGACGTCCCCCTGCGCGCGCTGGTCGACGCGGGAGCGACCGTGGCGCTGGGGGCCGACGACCCGCTGCTGTTCCACGCCCGGCTGGTCGACCAGTACGTCCTGGCGCGCGACGTGCACGGGTTCTCCGACCACGAGCTGGCCGAGCTGGCGCGGGCGTCGATCCGGGCCAGCCGGGCGGGGGACGCGGTCCGGGCGCGGCTGCTCGCGGGGGTGGACGCGTGGCTGGCCGCTTGACAGCCGCACCTCACGAAGGTCATTGTGTCAATAAGTTAATTGATTGACACAGAAGGAGTCGTGATGTCGGTCCTCGTCCCGGCCCTGGTCGTCCTGGTGCTCGTGGCCATCGGTTCGGCCCTTCGTCCGACGCGCACGGTGGGGCCGGTGACGCCCTCGCAGGCGTGGGCCACGGCCGCCCGCCACGCGGGCCGCGTCTCCGGGAGCGCGTGGGGGGCACTGGTCGCCGCACCGGTGTTGCTCGCGGCGCTGGTCGTGCCCGCGCTCACGGGCCTCACGACGGGCCTGGTCACCGGGCTGCTGCCGGCCGCCGGGGGCGCCGCCTTCCTCACGGTCCACGCCGTCGGGGAGCTGACCTGGCCGCGCCCCTCCGGGGGCGTCCGCCGGGCCGCGCTCGCCCGCCGGCGGGTCCGCGACGTGGTGCCCCGCGGGCTGAGCCGTCTGACGCTCGGCTGGGCAGCGGCCCTGCTGATCCTGCTCACCGTCTGCGCGGTCGTGGCGACACCGGACGGCCGGGCCCTGCCCTGGGGTCACGGCCCCGACGTGACGAGCGAGAGCGGACCCTTCCCCGGCTGGTTCTACGGGCGGTGGTTGACCGCGGCGGTCCTGCTCCTCACCGTCGGGACCGTCGCCGTGCTGCGCCTCATCGCGCGTCGCCCGCCGGTCAGCGACACGTCGGCGCCGGACGACACGGCCCTGCGTCGGCTCTCGACACGGCGCGTGCTCGGCGGCGTCCAGCTGGTGCTCGGGTGGACGCTCGCCGGGTGCCTTCTGATTGCGAGCCAGGCTCTGCGCACCAGCCAGGGCGGCTCGGTCGACGGCATCGCCCTCAGCGACCCGCTCGTCGTCGCCGTGGCGGCCGTCGGGCTGCTGGTCGGCCTCGCCACCGCGGTGGCGGCCACGGTCGTGGCGGGCCTGTCGGCGGTGCGTCCCCGGACGGGACCCGTCACCGCGACCAGCCCGGACCTGCACCCGTCGGCCGCCCAGCCCCAGGCCCGATGACCGCGCAGCTCGAGGTCGACCTGACCTCCGGCGTCCCCGCGTTCGAGCAGATCCGCGCCCAGGTGGTGGCCCACGTCGCCGCGGGCCGGCTCGTGGCCGGCGACCGGCTGCCCACCATCCGCGCGCTGGCCACGGACCTGGGGCTCGCCGCCGGCACGGTCGCACGCGCGTTCCGCGAGCTCGAGGCGGAGGGTGTCGTCGAGACCCGCCGGCGTGCCGGCACGGTGATCGCCGCGGGTGCGTCGGTACCCACCGACCTCGCTCGCCGCGCGGCCCAGACGTACGTCGCGGCGGTCCGGGCAGCAGGACTGAGCGACGACGAGGCGCTCGTCCTGGTGCACGGCGCCCTGCTCGGACGTCAGAGCGTGACGCCCACCAGCACCGGCTCGGGCTCCAGCTCGACCCCGAACGACGACCGGACGCCGTCGCGCACCTGACGCGCGAGCGCGAGCAGGTCCTCGGCCTTCGCTCCCCCGCGGTTGGTCAGCGCGAGGGTGTGCTTGGTGGACAGCGAGGCCGGTCCCGGAGTCCCGAAGCCTCGGGAGAAGCCGGCCTGCTCGATGAGCCACGCCGCGCTGGTCTTCACGTGGTCGTCGTCAGCCGGGAAGCGCGGCGCGGCCGCCGGCAGGCTCGCGGCGTCGTCGGCCGTCAGGATCGGGTTGGTGAAGAACGAGCCGGCGCTCCACGTGTCGGGATCGGCTCCGTCGAGCACCATGCCCTTGCGCGCGCGCAGGGCGAGCACCGTGTCGCGGACGTCGGCGAGCGGAGCGCGCTGACCCACCTCGACGCCGAGCGCCCGGGCGAGCTCGGCGTACGCGATCGGACGGGACAGGTCGCCGGGGCGCAGCTGGAACGTCACGTCGAGGACGACGTACCGCGGGGTCGGCGACCACGGGGCGCGGGGGTCGGCGGCGTCGGCCTGGCGCATCGAGCGCTTGAGCAGCGACGTGCGGTAACCGAAGGCGAGCGTGACCAGCGGCAGCGTGCGGACCTTCTGACGTCCGCGGTCCCACACCCGCACGGTCGCGATGCTCTGTGACACCTCCTGCCCGTACGCGCCCACGTTCTGCACGGGCGTCGCACCGGTGGAGCCCGGGATGCCGGACAGCGCCTCGATACCGGTGAGCTCCTGCTCCACCGCGTAGCGCACGACGTCGTCCCACGGCGTGCCGGCCGGGACCGTGAGCGTGGCGCCGGCGCACGCTGAGGCGTCGGGCACCTCGATGCCGCTGCGCACGTCGCGCACCACGACCCCGTCGAAGCCCGCGTCCGCGACCAGCAGGTTGGACCCGCCTCCGACGACGAGCAGCGGCTCGCCGTCCGCGTCGGCAGCACGCACGGCGTCGACCAGCTCGGCCTCGGTGGTGGTCTCGACGTAGCGACCCGGCGCCCCGCCGACCCGCAGCGTGGTCAGGTCGGCCAGGGTGGACGGGGAGGCGTTCCGGGCGGGCCAGGTGATGGTCGGGGGGACGCTCTCGGGCGAGCAGTCGGCCGTGCTCAGCTCAGTCTGCACGCGTCCAGGCTAACCCTGGACCGTCTTCTTCAGGGGCGCGGCGGCGTTGACCACGAGCAGCCCCAGCACGATCGGGGCGATGATCACGATCAGCGCGTGCCGGTAGCCGACGTGCTGGGCCAGCAGCCCGAGCAGCGGCGGACCGGCGAGGAAGGCGCTGTAGCCGATGGTCGAGACGACGCTGACCCGGGCCGCGGCACGCAGCGGGTCGTCGGCCGCGGCGCTCATCCCGACCGGGAACCCCAGCGCCGCCCCGGCGCCCCACGCCACGATGCCGAGGACCGCGAGCCACAGCGGCCCGGCCAGCCCGAACACGAGCAGCCCGACCAGCGACAGGCCGGCGCACAGGCGCAGGATCGCCACGCGGCCGTACCGGTCGAGCAGCGTGGTGCCGAACCACCGCATGCCGGTCATGGCGGCGACGAAGATGGCGAAGGCCACCGCACCGAGGGCGTCCTGCACGTCGAAGCCGTCGACGACCGCGAGGCTGACCCAGTCGTTGGCGGACCCCTCGGTCAGTGCGGCAGCGAGGACGACCAGGCCGATGAGCAGGGTGCGCGGTTCGAGCCAGGCGGCGAACGCGCTCCGGGCGCCCGTCTGCGGACGGTCCTGGTCGTGGTGGACCTCCGGCTCGTCGGCCGCCGGCAGGAACGCACGCACCGCGAGGACGACGCCCACGAGCGAGAGCCCGACGGCGACCGGCACGTGCACGACGACCGGCACGTGGAGGCCGGCCGCGACGGCCGCGATGCCGGCGGCGGCGACCGTGCCGAACGAGAACCCCGCGTGGTACCGCGGCATGACGGTCCGGCCGAGGTGCTGCTCGACGGCGGCACCCTCGACGTTCATCGACGCGTCCCAGACGCCCGTCCCGACGCCGAACAGGACCAGGCCCAGGGCGACGACGACGACCTGGCCGAGCGCGACGCCGACCGACGCGACGGTCAGGCCGCTCGCGTTCACCGCCGCGAACACGGCCACCGTCCGCCGCGCACCCAGCCGCTCCACGACCATGCCGGACAGCGGCAGGGAGACCAGCGACCCGGCCGAGCCGACGAGCAGCAGGAGACCCATCTGCGCCGGGGAGAAGTCCAGCCCGTCGCGGGTGGCCGGCAGGCGGGCGGCCCACGTGGCGAAGTTGAACCCGTTGAGGAAGAACACGGCGAAGACCGCGAGCGACGCGCGCTCGACGGCCCGGCCGGCCCGTGTGCTGGCACCGGTGCCGGGCCGGGTGAGCTCGTCGTCGTGACCCGCCGGCGTCGTCATCGGACCTCCGGTGCTCATGATGCCGTCCTCGCGCGCGTGGTGGGGCCGGTCAGGTCACGAGCCGCGTGGCGCGGCGTCGCCTCCGGGCGCGGGGCGGGGGCCGCGAGGAGCCGGACGGCTCGGCTCGCGGAGGACGAACGATGGTGCACAGCGGGCTCCGGGGCAGGTCAGAGTGGGTCGAATCGATTCGAGCACGCGCTGGACGGGACTGTCGAATCGTTTTGAGGATGGGCGTGATTGTGCGGGTACGCTGGCCGCTGCGTCAACCGCGCGCTCGTCCCGTGCGTCGCTCGAGGCCAGGTCCTGCGACCCGGTCCCGCGGCGCCGATCCGGAGGTCCGACTCCTGTCTGCGCACCGTCCCACCCTGGCCGATGTCGCCGCCGCCGCCCACGTGTCGGTGTCGACCGCGTCGCTCGCGTTCTCGGGCGCCGGCCCGATCGCCGAGGCGACCCGGCAGCGGGTCCTCGACGCGGCCACCGCGCTGGGGTACTCGGGCCCGAACCCGCTGGGTCGGCAGCTGCGCCGGGGGCGGTCGGGCATCGTCGGCGTCGTCGTCGGCGACTCGCTGCGCCGCTCGTTCCGGGACCCGGTCTCCATCCAGGTGCTCGACGGCCTGGTCAGCACGCTGGGCCCGCTCGACCTGGGCGTCCTGCTCATCCCCGGCTCGAGCGATCCCGCCGGCCCTGCGGTGGACCCGCTGCTGGAGACCGCCGCGATGGACGTCGCCGTGATCATGTGGGGTGGCACCACCGACGACCCGATGCTGGGCGCGCTGCGGCGCCGGGGCACGCCGACCGTCCTGGTCGAGGGGCAGCAGCTGCCGGACGTGGCCTCGGTGGGCATCGACGACCGCGGCGGCATGCGCCAGGCCGCCGAGCACCTTCTCGCGCTGGGCCACACCCGGATCGCGACCGTGACCCTGCCCTTCAACCGCCAGCGCGGCGAGGGCCTGGTGGACGCGGACCAGATGGACCACCTCGACTGGGAGCTCACCCGCCGCCGGCTGGCCGGGATCACCGATGCCGGAGTGACGCCCGTGGCCGTCTGGGAGACGCCGGCGTCGCTGGTGGAGCACGGCCGCACCGCCGGGACCGCGCTGCTGTCGACCGCCGAGCGGCCGACCGCGATCGCGTGCCAGTCCGACCTGCTCGCCTCGGGCGTCGTGCTCGCCGCGCGCGAGCTCGGCCTGCGGGTGCCGCAGGACGTGTCCGTCAGCGGGTTCGACGGCCTGGACCTGCCCTGGCTGGCCCCCGACGTGCTGACCACCGTGGTGCAGCCGCTCGCCGAGAAGGGCGCCGCGGTCGGGCACGCGGTCGAGGACTTCCTCGCGGGCGAGGGGCCCTCCACCCGCGAGCTGCCCGTGTCCCTGCGCGTGGGCACGACGACGGGCCCGGCGCCGGCGCTCAGCTGAGCCGCACGACCGCCTGGGCCTTGCCGAGGACCCGCGTGCCGTCCACGGAGACGGTGAGGTCGAGGCGCGCGGTGCCGGCCTCCGGGTCCACCGCACCGACGACGGCGACGACCTCGACGGTCGCCGCCCCGGGGTCGGGCACCGGGACGGGGCGCGTGAAGCGCACCTGGTAGTCGAGCACCGCACCCGGGTCGCCCGCCCAGTCGGCGACGACGCTCGAGGCGGCCCCCATGGTCCACATGCCGTGGGCGATGACGCCGGGCAGGCCGACCGAGGTGGCGACGCGGTCGTTCCAGTGGATGGGGTTGAAGTCGCCGCTGGCGCCGGCGTACCGGACCAGGCGCGCACGGTCGACGGTGATCTGGCGGCGGGCGACCTCGTCGCCGACCTGCGGGGTCCCGGTGCTGCTGGTCATGAGTCCTCCGGGCGCACGGCCAGCGTGGAGACCACGGTGGTCACGGCCTCGCCGTCCTCGGCCGCGATCTCGGCGCGCGTGGTGATCATGGCCAGACCGGCACGCACGGTGATCGAGTCGACGTGCAGCACCGTGACCAGGCGGTCGCCCGCGTGGATGGGCCGGTGGTGCGTGAACCGCTCGTCCGCGTGCACGACCCGGCTGAAGTCGATCCCGGCGGCGGGGTCCTCGAACAGCTGCGCCTCGGCGCGCTGCGCCACCACGACGGCGAACGTCGGCGGCGCGATGACGTCGGGGTACCCGAGCGCCCGCGCCACCGACGGATCCGTGTGGGCTGCGTGGGAGGCACCGACCGCGTCGGCGAACTCCCGGAGCTTCTGGCGGCCTACCTCGTAGGCAGCGGTCGGCGGGTACTGGCGACCCGCGTACCCGACGTCGACCGGCATCAGTGCGAGGTCAGCGGGTCTCGCGGTGCAGGGTGTGGCGGTTGTCGCGCGGGCAGAACTTCTTCATCTCGAGCCGGTCGGGGTCGTTCCGACGGTTCTTCTTGGTGATGTAGTTCCGCTCCTTGCACTCGGTGCACGCGAGCGTGATCTTCGGACGGACGTCCGAGCTCTTGCTGGCCATGGTCTTGCCACCTCTCGCACCCGGAACGGGATGCCTGCGATCTCGTCATTGCGCGCCGGCCGACGCGCTGTTGTGTCACTGGAAGTAGCGGGAGCGGGACTCGAACCCGCGACACCACGATTATGAGCCGTGTGCTCTAACCACCTGAGCTACCCCGCCATGTCGATGCGTCCCTGGTCCGTGCCGCGGAATCACGGCACGTCGTCGAACACACCACAGAGCCCCGAAAGGGAATCGAACCCTTGACCTTCTCCTTACCATGGAGACGCTCTGCCGACTGAGCTATCGGGGCAGCGCGAGCAAGGTTACACGGGCGGCGGGGTGGTCGCGAAATCGGCTCCCGGCAGGCCGTCCGCGGGGCGTGCACAGGCCCTCCAGGCCCTCGTGCCTAAACCATTCGGGTCATGGTCGGTGGCCCCGGACGCGTGCCACGATCCCCGCCATGCGCCAGCCCCGACGCAGCACCGTCGCTGCCCTCGTCCTGTCCGTCCCGCTCGTGCTCTCCACCGTCGCGTGCACGGGCGACGACGCCGCCGACCCCGCCCCGAGCGCACCCGCCGTCGCCGCCACCTCGCTCACCTGGCCGACCGCGATCGACCCCACCACCGCCACCGGGCCGTTCTGGGTGGTCTGGACCGACGTCGCCGAGACCGGCCAGGACGCCACCAGCACGTTGCAGCCGTCGATCGACTCCCTCGCGGCCCTGGGCTACGCGACCCTGCCGCTCGACCCCGCGTGCCAGGCCGGCGCCGAGGAGCTGTTGGCCGGGCTGACCGGGTTCACCGACCCGCTGGGCGTCGGGGTGGCGTTCGGCTCCGCGCAGGACGCCGGGACGTTCGACACGCTCTACGACGGGGCGACCGTCTCGCTCACCGAGGGGACGTACGCCTGCGCAGGGTGACGTGCGGCACGCGAGCCCGGCACTGACACGGACGCCCTCGGCGGGCAGCATGGTCGTCATGAGCGCACCGACCGGGTCCACCCGCACGACGGCCCTGGTCGTCGTGGACGTGCAGAACGACTTCTGCGAGGGGGGCTCCCTGGCCGTCGACGGCGGCGCCGCGGTGGCCCGGGCCGTCACCGCGCACGTGCGCGACCACGGCGACCGCTACGCCGTGGTCGTCGCGACCCGCGACTGGCACGCTGCGCTGCCCGACACCAACGACGGCCACTTCGCCGCCGACGGGAACCCCGACTACGTGACCACCTGGCCGGTGCACTGCGTCGCCGGGACACCCGGAGCCGAGTACCACCCGGACCTGCACCTGCCCGAGGGCACCGTGCACGTGCGCAAGGGTCAGAGCCGCCAGGACTACTCCGGCTTCGAGGGCGAGGTGGTCGGCGACGACCGCTCGCTGGCGCAGGTGCTGTCCGCCGCCGGGGTCACCGACGTCGAGGTGGTCGGGCTGGCCACCGACCACTGCGTGACCGCGACCGCCCTGGATGCCCGCGCCGCGGGGTTCGACGCGACCGTGCTGCTCGACCTGACGGCGGCCGTGGCGCTGCCTACGACGCTGCGGGCCGTCGCCCGGCTGGCGCAGAGCGGCGTCGACCTGCGCACCGCGGATCGCACCGCCGGCTGACCGCCGTCAGCCCCGCAGCGCGAGCGCGAACGGCAGCACGGCGGGCGCGCCGGCTCGACGCAGCTCCCGCGCCGCGACCGTGACGGTCCAGCGGCTGTCCACCAGGTCGTCGACCAGCAGTACCGGACCAGCCCCGACGTCCAGGGCCGAGGCGTCGAACCGGTCCCACACCCCGGCCAGCCGGAACGCGCTGTTGCCCCCGGCTTCCCCGGCGGGGCCGTCGCCGCGCAGCGTCAGAGCACCAGCGAAGGGCAGGCGGCCGACCTGCGCGATCCCGCGGGCGAGCGAGTCGACCAGCAGGGGGCGGCGACGCGACGGCATCGCGACCACCGCGGTCGGACGCTCGTCCCAGTCCCACTGCGCGAGCACCCGCACGCAGCCGTCGAGCATCGCGCGGGTCACGGGTGCGTCGGCCGCGCCCGCGGCGAACACCTCCCGCAGCTGGGTGCCCCAGCCGAGGTCGGTCAGCCGGGCCAGCGCACGACCCTCGAGGGCGCGCTCCTCCGTGGCCAGCCGACCCTTCACCGGCACGCCCAGACGGTCCGCGCCGACGGGCCACTGCGCGCGCGGCTCGACCGGGACGCCGACCCGGTCGAGCGAGCGCGCCGCCGACGCCGTCGCGTCGTCGGCCACCCCGTGCGGGTACCACGGGCCCGCGCACCGGTCGCAGCGGCCGCACGGCGCCGCGGTCTCGTCGTCCAGCGAGCGCTGCAGGAACTCCATGCGGCAGCCGTCGGTGCGCTCGTAGTCGAGCATGTGCCGCTGCTCGGCCTCGCGCGCCGCCGAGATCCGCGCGTACCGCTCGGCGTCGTAGGTCCACGGCTCCCCCGTGGCCACCCAGCCGCCTCGCACCCGGCGCACCGCGCCGTCCACGTCCAGCACCTTGAGCAGCAGCTCCAGCGGGGTGCGCCGGACGTCCACCAGGGCCTCGAGCGACGGGGTCGACAGCGGCGTGTCCGAGAGCTGCGCGAGGACCCGCTCCGCCCGGTCCTGGTCCGGCATCGACGCGGTCGCGAAGTACCGCCAGATGTCCGGGTCCTCCGGGCCGGGCAGCAGCAGCACGTCGGCGCTGGCTGTCGCGCGGCCGGCACGCCCGACCTGCTGGTAGTACGCCACCGGTGACGAGGGGGCGCCCAGGTGCAGCACCCACCCGAGGTCCGGCTTGTCGAACCCCATGCCCAGAGCGCTCGTCGCGACCAGGGCCTTGACCTCGTTGGCCTTGAGCGCCGCCTCCGCCGCCTCGCGGTCCGCCGGGTCGGTCTGGCCCGTGTAGGCACGCACGTCGTGGCCGGCCTCGCGCAGCAGGCGCGCCGTGTCCTGGGCCGCCGCCACGGTGAGCGTGTAGATGATCCCGGAGCCCGGCAGGTCGCCCAGGTGGCTGAGCAACCAGCCGAGCCGGGTGCGGGCGTCGGGCAGGCGCAGGACGCCCAGGCGCAGGGACGCCCGGGCCAGCGGGCCGCGGATGGTCAGCACCTCGTCGCCGCCCGTGCCCAGCTGCTCGGCGACGTCCGCGACGACCCGGCTGTTCGCGGTGGCCGTCGTCGCGAGCACCGGGACGCCGGCGGGCATCTGGGCGATGAGGTCGCGCAGCCGCCGGTAGTCGGGGCGGAAGTCGTGGCCCCAGTCGCTGATGCAGTGCGCCTCGTCGACCACGAGCATCCCGAGCCGGCGCACCAGGGCCGGGAGCTGGTTCTCCCGGAACGCGGGGTTGTTCAGCCGCTCCGGCGAGACGAGGAGCACGTCGACCTCGTCGGCCGCCAGGCGCGCCAGCAGGTCGTCCCACTCGTGCGCGTTCGCGGAGTTGATCGCCACCGCGCGCACCCCCGCTCGCTCGGCGGCCGCCACCTGGTCGCGCATGAGCGCCAGCAGCGGCGAGACCAGGACGGTCGGCCCGGCGCCGCGGCTGCGCAGCAGCATCGTCGCGACGAAGTACACGGCCGACTTGCCCCAGCCGGTGCGCTGCACGACCAGCGCGCGGCGGTGGGCGTCCACGAGCGTCTCGATCGCCTCGAGCTGCCCCTCGTGGAAGTCGGCGTCCGGGTTGCCGACGAGTCGGCGGAGCACGGCGAGGGCGTCGTCACGGGTGGTCGTCGGCACGCGTCCAGCCTGTCAGGCGCCGCCCACAGAGACGACACGACCCCGGACCGAGACGGTCCGGGGTCGTGGTCATGACGTGGCGGGTGAGGGATTCGAACCCCCGTAGGCGTTGCCAGCTGATTTACAGTCAGCCCCCTTTGGCCACTCGGGTAACCCGCCGGGGTGTGCCCGCCGCGCGAGGGGACGCCCCGTGGGCGAACGCGCGTGCAGCGTGCGGATGGAAGGATAGCAACTCCTCGGAGGTGCTCGCGAAAGCGGCCGTCCCGAGGGTGACCGTGCCAGCCGCCCGTCCGTCATCAGGAGGAGAACCATGGCGAGCGAAGCCTCGTTCGACGTCGTCAGCAAGGTCGACCGCCAGGAGGTGGACAACGCCCTGAACCAGGCCAGCAAGGAGATCGCGCAGCGCTACGACTTCAAGGGCGTCGGCGCGTCGATCGCGTGGAGCGGCGAGAAGATCCTCATGGTCGCCAACTCCTCCGAGCGCGTGCTCGCGATCCTCGACGTCTTCCAGACCAAGCTCATCCGGCGCGGCATCTCGCTGAAGTCGCTCGACACCGGGGGCGACGACGGCCCCGAGCCCAAGCCGTCCGGCAAGGAGTACCGCCTCGAGGCCCTCATCAAGGAGGGGCTCAGCAGCGAGACCGCCAAGAAGGTGGCCAAGATCATCCGCGACGAGGGCCCCAAGGGCATCAAGACGCAGATCCAGGGCGACGAGCTGCGCGTGACCGGCAAGAGCCGTGACGACCTGCAGTCCGTGATCGCGCTGCTCAAGGGCGCCGACGTCGACGCCGACCTGCAGTTCACCAACTACCGCTGACGCGGTGCCCGGCCGGGGACGTCAGTAGCGGGTGATCCCGCCCTGCGTCCCGGCCTGGGCCTCCAGGCGGGCGATCCGGTCCGCCATGGGCGGGTGCGTCGAGAACAGCTTGGCCATCCCCGCGCCGCGGAACGGGTTCGCGATCATCAGGTGCGACACGTCGACCAGCTGGCGGTCCTGCGGCAGCGGCCGGGCCCTGGTGCCCTGCTCGAGCTTGCGCAGGGCGGACGCCAGGGCCAGCGGGTCGCCGGTCAGCCGGGCGCCGTCCTCGTCGGCGTCGTACTCGCGGGTCCGGCTGATCGCCATCTGGATCATCATGGCGGCGAGCGGCGCGAGCAGCGCCAGGAGCAGGCCGGCCAGCGGGTTGCCGCCGCGGTCACGGTCGCTGCCGCCGCCGAAGAACAGGGCGAACTGCGCGAGCGACGTGATGACGCCGGCCACCGCTGCCGCGACCGACGACGTGAGGATGTCCCGGTTGTAGACGTGCATGAGCTCGTGGCCCAGGACACCGCGCAGCTCACGCTCGTCGAGGATCTGCAGGATGCCGTCGGTGCAGCACACGGCCGCGTTCTGCGGGTTGCGGCCCGTGGCGAACGCGTTCGGCGCGGCGGTCGGCGACACGTACAGCCGGGGCATCGGCTGTCGGGCGGCCGTCGAGAGCTCGCGCACGATCCGGTACATGCCGGGCTGCTCGATCTCGCTGACCGGGCGGGCGTGCATGGCGCGGATCGCGATCTTGTCGGAGTTCCAGTAGCTGAACGCCGTCATGCCCAGACCCAGCAGGGTGAAGAACAGCAGGAACTTCGGCGTCCCGCCGCCCAGCAGCCAGCCGATGCCGAGCAGCACGGCCCAGAGCGCGCCGAACAGCGCCGCCGTCTTCAGGCCGTTGTTGTGCCGGTGACCCATCTCTCTCCTCCCGCGGATGCCTACGTGGAACGTGCGCCGCCGTCCGTCGGTTCCCTCGTATCCTTGCCTCCCCTCCCGACGACCCCCCGGAGATCGCCGTGCGCACAGCCCGTTGGACCGCCCTTGCCGCCGTGGCCGCGCTGGCCCTCGCGGCGTGCGCCCCCACCGACGACGACGCGGGCGCCCAGCCCACCGCCTCGGACGGGTCCCTCGCCACCGTGACGCCGGGCGTGCTGACCATCGCGACGTCCGACCCGGCCTACGAGCCGTGGGTGGTCGACAACGACCCGTCCAGCGGCAAGGGCTTCGAGTCCGCGGTGGCGTACGCGGTCGCCGACCAGCTGGGCTTCGATGCCGACCACGTGCAGTGGGAGGTCGCCAGCTTCGACCAGATCATCGCGCCGGGCGCCAAGACGTTCGACGTGGCGATCAACCAGGTGTCGATCAGCGACGAGCGCAAGGCCAGCCTGGACTTCTCCTCGCCGTACTACACGACCACGCAGGCCGTCGTGACGCTCGAGGGCACCCCGGCGGCGTCGGCGACCAGCCTGGCCGACCTCAAGGCGCTGAAGATCGGCGCCATGGTGGGCACGACGAGCCTCACGGCCGCGCAGGAGACCATCGACCCGACCACACCGGTGTCGCCGTTCAACGACAACGACCAGGTCAAGCAGGCCCTGACGTCCGGGCTGGTCGACGCGATCGTCGTGGACCTGCCGACCGCGCTCTACATCACCGCGGCGGAGCTGGACGGCGGCATCCTGCTGGGGCAGCTGCCGGACAGCGCGGGGGGCGACGAGTTCGGTCTGGTGCTCGACCAGGGCAGCGCGCTGACCGCGCCGGTCACCGACGCCGTGGACGCGCTGCGTGCCGACGGCACCCTGGACGACCTCCAGGCGACGTGGCTCACCGACGCCGCAGGTGCACCGGTCCTCCAGTGACCTGGGAGCCCTCGCAGCGCCAGCAGGAGCGGGACGCCTACCGCCGCAGCCGGGCCCGGCGCTCCACGCTGGTCGCCGCCGCCTCGACGGTCGCGCTCGTCGCGGTCGCCGCGCTGGCCCTCGTGCGGTCGCCCGGGTGGCCGCGGGTCAAGGCGTCCTTCTTCGACTGGGACGTGGCGCAGGCGGCGTTCCCCGCGGTCGCTGCAGGGTCTGTGGCTCAACGTGCGCGTCATGGCGGTCAGCGCGGTGCTCATCGTCGTGCTCGGGCTCGTGCTGGCGCTGGCCCGCACCCTGCGCGGACCGGTGTTCTTCCCCGTCCGCGCCCTGGCCACCGGGCTACGTCGACGTGTTCCGCGGGCTCCCGCTGATCCTCGTCCTGCTGCTGGTCGGGTTCGGGCTGCCGGGGCTGCGCCTGCAGGGCATCCCGACGTCCGCCGTGGCGCTGGGCACGCTCGCGCTGGTGCTCACGTACTCGGCGTACGTGGCGGAGGTGTTCCGCGCGGGCATCGAGTCGGTGCACCCGTCGCAGGTGGCCGCCGCCCGGTCGCTCGGCCTGACCCGCGCGCAGGCGATGCGCCACGTCGTGCTGCCCCAGGCCGTGCGGCGCGTCATCCCCCCGCTGCTCAACGACCTGGTCGCGCTGTCCAAGGACTCCGGACTCATCTCGATCCTCGGCGCGATCGACGCGGTCCGGGCCGCGCAGATCGAGACCGCGCGGTACGCCAACTTCACGCCCTACGTCGTGGCCGGTGTGCTCTTCATCGCCCTGACCATCCCGCTGACGCGGGTCACCGACGCGATGGCGCGCCGGTCCGGCTGGGTCGGCTCGCAGGGTGCGCTGGCCGACGCGGGGGCGCTGCGATGAACCCCGGCCGCCTCCCCGACCCGGCCTTCCGGACGCCGCAGGGGTTCGCTCCCCTGCTGTCGGTCCGGGGTGTGCGCAAGGCGTTCGGCGAGCACGTCGTCCTCGACGACCTGTCCCTGGACGTGCACCCGCACCGGGTGGTCGTGCTCATCGGCGCCTCCGGCTCCGGCAAGTCGACGCTGCTGCGGTGCATCGACCTGCTCGAGGACGTCGACGACGGCGTGATCGAGCTCGAGGGCCAGGACATCACCGACCCCCGGCTGGACGCCAACGCGGTGCGCGCGCGGATCGGGATGGTGTTCCAGTCCTACAACCTGTTCCCGCACCTGCGCGTGCTCGACAACGTGACGCTGGCCCCGCGGCTGGTGCACAAGGTCGGCCGCGAGCAGGCCCGGGACGACGCGATGGCGGTGCTCGAGCGGGTGGGGCTCGCCGGCAAGGCGCAGGCGTTCCCGGACGAGCTGTCCGGCGGCCAGCAGCAGCGCGTCGCCATCGCCCGCGCGCTGGTCGGCAAGCCCGCGGTGATGCTCCTCGACGAGGTCACGAGCGCGCTGGACCCGGAGCTCGTCGGCGAGGTCCTCGCGCTGCTGGCCGAGCTCAAGCAGACCGGGCTGACCATGGTCGTGGCCACGCACGAGATGGGCTTCGCGCGGGAGGTGGCCGACGAGGTCTGCTTCCTGCACGAGGGCCGCGTGCACGAGCGCGGCACGCCCGAGCAGGTGCTGGGTCAGCCGCAGCAGGAGCGCACGCGCGAGTTCCTGCGCCGGATCACCGCCTGACCCGCCGCGCTCGGCGCAGCGGGGTCAGGCGGTCACCGCGACCTCAGCGGGTGCGGCGCCGGCTCGTGGTGCGCAGCAGGATCCCGGCCGCCAGCAGCAGCCCGGCCGCCAGCAGCGTCGCCAGGCCCTGGACACCGGTGGCCCCGAGCGCCGAGCGGTGCACCGGCAGCGCGGTGGCGAGGATCTGCGCCGAGCCGCTGGCGCTCTCCTGGGGCACCTGCGGCCGGTCGGGGTCCGACCAGACCACGGTCGCGGTGTTCACCACGGTCCCCACCGAGCCGTCGGCGAGCACGGCGTGCACGGTCACGACCGGCGCGGCCTGCGCCCGACCGATCCAGCCGCCGAGCTCGCAGCGCACCGTCCCGCCGAGGCCGTGCGCGTCCCGGTCGCTCACCGCGCAGGTCCACGGCGCGACGGTGTCGTCCGCCGGTGCGGCGACGTCCACGGACGTGACGCGCAGCGCCGCCGGCACCGGGTCGGTGAGGACCACCCGGTCGGTGGCGCCCAGCCCGGCGTTGCGGACCGTGAGCGTGTAGTCCACCGGCGTGCCGGGCGTCCCGGTGCCGGTCGACGCGACCTTGGTCAGCCGCAGGTCCGGCGTCCGGGACACCTCGCAGTCGGGGGTGCTGGGCGGGTAGGACTGCAGCACGTCGAGCTGCGGGTTGACCTCGAGCCGGACGAGGGCCCCGGCGCGCAGGGCGTACTCGGGCAGCGTCGGGTCGACCACCTGGTCCTCGAACAGCGGCGTCTCACCCACGCGGACGGGGCGCCAGCCGGGCCACGCGATGCCCACGCCGTCCGCGTCCACCGCGGCACCGGGCCACAGCAGGCGCCCGGTCAGGTCGCCGCCCGCGGGGATGGTGTCCACGTGCACCGCCGGACCGTCGGGCACCAGGTCACCGTCCGCGTCGGCGTACCAGGACAGGGTGACCGGGTGCGTCGTCATGTCGACGTTGCGGACGTCGATGGCGTAGTCGAGCCAGGGCACGTCCGCCCGGCAGACGGACTCCAGCGTGGCGACGATCCGCTTGACGTCCACCGAGTCGTCGTCCGTGTCCGAGCGCTCGGTCGGGTCGGCGTCCGGCGAGCCGGTGTCGGTCCAGCGCACCGTGGCCTCGTTGGTCACGGTGTCCGTCGCGACGCCGGGCGCGACGTGCGTGTGCAGGGTCACCGTCGGCGCGGTCGCGCCCGGCGCGAGGCTCGCGCCGCCGTCGTAGGCGCAGGTGACGTCGCCGCCCGTACCGTCGGCGGCCACGGCGTCCAGCGTGCACGTCCACGGGGCCGGCGCGTCCACGGAGTCGACCACCAGACCGGCCGGGACCGGGTCCGCGAGGCGCACGTCGGAGGTCGCCGCCGGTCCGGTGTTGCGGACCTCGAGCGTCCAGTCGACGGGGTCACCCGCCTCGGCGATCGTGGTCGACGCCGACTTGGTGAGCTCGAGCACCGAGAACGCGTTCTCGATCGTCACCTCGGTGGGTGTCGCGGCGAGCGTGACGTCTCCCGTGGTGGCCACCGTGGCACCGACCCGGTAGCCGACGGTCGCGCCGTGCGTCCCGGTCTCGGTGACCAGGCAGTCCGCACCCACGGGCAGCCCGGTGACGGTGTGCGAGCCGCCCGCCAGGAGGGTGAACGCCTGGTCCGGCGCACCGAGCACGAGCGCGTCGCCGTCCAGCGAGCACGCCAGCGTGACGTCGTAGGTGCGGTCGGCGGGCACCCCCGAGGAGGCGTCGACCACCTTGCGCACCGTGAGCGTCGTCGCGTCGTAGACGTTGGCGATCGAGACGTCCACCGGTCCCGTCACGTCGACCGGGGCCGACTGCGTCGCGCCCGGGCCGGCGTCCGGCGTGTAGGTGGTGGTGCTCGCGCCGCGCGCGTCGACCTCCGCGACCGTGCAGCGCGCGCCGACCGGGACGGGGTCGACGACGGCCTGCCAGCCCGCGCTGGACGCGAGCGTCACCAGGCCGCCACCGGGCAGCACGACGTCGGAGCGTGCACCGTCCGGCTGCGTCGGGTCGGTCGGGATCGTGCAGGACGCCCGGGCGTCGTAGCTGTCCCGCGCCACGGCGTGGTCGGTGTCGTCCTGCACCGACTTGTGCACGGTCAGCGTGGACTGCGGCAGCAGCACGCCCGCCTTGCGCGGCTGCGACGTGTAGGTGGTGTCCGAGACGCCGCGGAACCCGAACGTGTTCCACGCCAGGTCGCCCTGGAACGCGTCGGCGGACAGGTCCACCGGCGCGCGCATGGTCCACGCGATCCGCACGGTGCCGCCGGCGGGCAGCCGGCCGTCCGGGGCGATCCCGGAGAAGTCGAGCGCGAGCGTGAAGCCCGTGACGGTGCTCGGGTCCGCGGGCGGGGTCGCCGACCACGTGGCGTCCGGCGTGGTGGTGTAGCTGACCGCCGGGTCCGGGGTGGTCGCGTAGAGCACGGTCAGCGCCGTGCCTGCGGGCGCCTGGTCCAGCACCGGCACCAGGCCGTCCCAGACCGGGCGCCAGTCGGTGCCGCGGGACACGTGCGTGATCTCCCCGACGTCACCGCGCGTGGGCAGCACGTCGACGAGCACGAGCGAGCTCGCCGGCACGTTGCCGGCCGTCACCGAGGTGCGCCAGCGCATCAACCCGCCCGGCTGCACCAGTGCCGCGCACGGGTAGGCCACGTAGCCCTCGGCGTCGGCCGAGCAGGTCGCCGCGGGCGTCGCGCGCGTGTCGACCGCACCGAGGTCCGCGGGCCAGGCCCGGACGTCCTTGCGGGACGTGAACGCACCGCTGCTGGCGACGCTCAGCGCGACCGTAGCGCGGCACGAGTCGTCCGACGCCCCGAACGAGCTGGACCCCGACGTGGCGGTGCAGCCGGTGGCCGTGGGGTGACGGGTGGCCGACGTCGACGTCACGGCCACCGTGTTGGAGGTGGCGCCCAGCGCGCTCGAGCGCACCCGCAGAGGCAGCGTGATCGTCACGGTCTGACCGGCGTGCAGGATCGCACCGGCCGGCCAGGTCACTGCCACCGCGTGCGCGGGGACGAGCACACCGTCGACGACGGCGGGAGCGGCACCGGGGTTGTAGTGCAGCGCCTGCGGGGCACCGAGGTCGTGCGTGCCCGGGCCGGTCAGGGCAGCGGACCACGGCGACGAGCCGACGCCCGCGGACAGGCCGGTCTCGGTGGTGTCCAGGCTGAGCACCAGGCCCGTGCCGTCGGTGGGCAGCAGGTCCGTGACCACCGGGTCGGGCAGGTCCGCCGTGCCGGTGTGGGTGGCGGTGAGCGTGAAGTCGACGATCTCCCCGGGGCGGATCTGCCCGGTCGGCGACTTGCCGACCGCGAGCGCGATGCGTCCGGCGGACACGGCGAGCTGGTCGCTCGCCGTGGGGGTGCTCGACGGCAGCCCGGCGCCGTCGGCACGGCCGACGACGGTGTTGCTGACCACGCCGGGCTGCGTCTCTCCCGGGTTGGGGTCGGCGTCGTCGAGGGACGCGGGGCTGCCGCCGGTGGCCGACGGCGCTCCGCCGGACCGCAGCTGCGCGCGCAGCAGGCCGTGCAGGGTCACCACGCCGACCGCGCCGGGCGAGCGCATCGCGTCGTCGAGGAAGACCACACGGACGCCGACGACGTCGGCCCAGATGACACCGGCGGGCAGGCTGAGCGCCGACCCGGCGACGGCCGGCAGCACCGCGCCGGTGGTCCAGGTGCCGCCCGAGGCGTCGAGCGTGGAACCGTCCGCCGTGAACGTCACGCCGGTGAGCACGTCGAGCCGGACCCCCGTGGCGTCCGACGGCAGTGCCGTGAGCGTCGCGCCCGTGAGGCCGACCGCGTCGTAGAAGGACGGCGACGCCGCACCCGCGGGAAGCGCGCCCGTCGATGCATCCGCGGCGGGCAGGACAGCCGCGTCCGCGAGCGTGAGGGCGGTGGCCGGGCTGTTGCCGATGTTCTGGATGGTGAGCCGTGCCGCGACCGGGGTGCCGGCGGCGACGTCGCGGTCGACCGAGGCGGGCGTGACGTCCTTGGTCACGGCCACGTCCAGCGACGGCGCGCTGAGGGTCAGGGCGTCGGTGCGCCGCACGGAGACCGGCTGCACGACGCAGGCATAGGCGTTCTCGCGGCTCGGTGACGTGGCGTCGGACGCCTCGCACACGCGGCCGTCGGTCGCCTGCACGTCGACCGTGTTGGTCACGGGCTCATCCGGGGCGGTCACCGTGACCGGGGTGGAGGTGCCGCGCACCTGGGTGAGCAGCTGGGTGCCCAGCACGAGGCTGCCCGTGGCTCCCGGGGTGATCCGGCCCCGGAACGTGACCTCGACCTGCACGACCTGGTCCAGGTCGGTGGTGCCGGGCACGTAAGGCTCGAGGCCCGACCCGGTGTCGACCTGCACGACCGTCGAGGTCGCCCCGGCCGGCGGGGTGGTGGCCAGGGAGGTCACCCGGAAGCGGTCGAACGGGTCGGTGCCGTCGCCGGCCAGCGTGGCCGGCTCCGTCACGGTCAGCTGGTCGATCGCGGAGCCGCCGGTCGCGTTCTTCGCGGTGACCGTCAGGACGGCGCGGGGCTGGCCGGCCGGGGGGGTGCCGCTCTCGGGCAGCGCGAGGTCGTGCGGCGTGCGACCGAAGGCGTCGGCTCGCAGCCACGTCTTGGTCCCGTCGACCGCCAGGCTCATGGGCAGGATGACGACGCTGCGCTCGCCGGGCAGGTTGCCGGCCGTGCCGCTGCCCACGGGGACCGAGGCGCCGCCGGCGACGCCGCGGACGATCGCGTCGTTGACCACGGTGCCCGCGCAGGGCGCGACGGGGACGGTCGGGGTGCCCGTGAGGCAGGAACCCGCGTTGTACTGGCGCGCGTCGTTCACGGGCGCGGTGCGGTCGGAGCGCAGGACGTCGCGCACCTGCACCAGCAGGCCGATCCCGCGCGCGAGGTCGCCCGACGGGACCGCGGCGACGCCGGTCTCGGTGGGCGCGATCGCGGCGCGCCAGTCCCCCGCGGCGACCAGGCCGGCGAGCACGGTCGCGCGCGCCGAGGGCGACTGCGGGACGTAGACGAGCCGCACCGCGCCCGCCACCGCGCGGTCACCGGCGGTGAGCGTGATCGCCGGGAGCTTGCCGACGCAGGCTGCGGGGCAGGGGTCGTTCGACAGGGCGCGCCAGGTGCTGGTCGACGTGTCGTAGACCTGGACGGCGGAGATCGTGTCGAACACGAGGTAGGGGTCGTACACGGCCCCCCCGACGGCGGCCGGACCGAGGTGATCTTGGAGACGCCGCACCAGGTCGAACGCGTCCCAGAACGACGCCTGCCCGAGGACCGGGTCGCCGGCGGCGTCCGCCAGGTCGCTCACCTCGACGCGGTCGTAGGTGCCGCGGCCGTTGGTGCTCCACGCCATCGTCACGTCGCTCTGCGCGGCGGTCCCGACGGCACCTTCGGTGACGGTGTCCTGCACGTGCTTGACCAGCGGTGCCGCGCCGGCGCCGTCGCCGACCACCGTGGTCACCGTGGCGCACGCGGGTGCGGAGGTCGACGTCGCCTCCGGGCGGCCCGCGAGCTCGGCGGTGACCGTGGTGCAGTTGGTCAGGGTCTCCGCACCCAGGCCGGTGCCGGACCGGACGGCGAACACGAGGTTGGCGCGGACGGTCGCGCTCGAGGCGAACCCGGCCGGCCGCTCCTGGACGAAGCGCACGCCGTCCACGGTGCCCACCACACCCGCGTCGGTCAGCGCCTGCGCCAGGTCGAACGACTCGACCGACGGTCCCGCGACCGGGCCGTGCACCGGCTGCCACGTCCCGCCGACGAGGACCTCGACGGTGAGCGTGTCGCCGGCGGCGACGGCGGTGTTGGTCACGCGCGTGGGCTCCATGACGTCCCACCAGCGCTGGGCCGCAGCAGCCGCGGTCCGCTCCTCCGTGAGCACCAGCCGGGTGGGACGCGTGTTGCCGCCCGCGCCACCGATGACCGGTGTCGCGGACAGGACCGCGGTGGTCGTGGTGCCCGGCGAGGCGGTCACCGTGGTCGACGTGAGCCGCTTGGCGGCGTTGGCCCGGACGTCCGGGCTGGTGAGCGTGAGCGTGCGGCAGGCCGGCGTGCTGGCCGTGGACCACGTGCTGCCGGTCCCGGTCTGGGCCGTGACGCAGTTGACCGGTGCTGGATGGGTCGCGTCGGTGGGCACCGCCGCCGGTCCGGGGACCACGCGGTAGGGCACGGTCGCCTTCGCGCCCACGGGCAGGGAGCCCGTGAAGGTCAGGGTCATGCCGGTGACGTCGGACCAGGGCGCGGTGAGGGCGGGGACGGTGTCGACCACGGTGCTCGTCGCCTGCTCGGTGTCGCCCCCGCGCAGGGACACGTCGAGCTGCACCTCCGTGGCACCGGCCGGCCACCGGACGCCCGCGCCGTTGCCGTCGGTGCCGAAGCCGGCGAGCAGGAGCCCGTCGTCGGCGAACACGCGCGCGGAGCCCGGCGCCGGGTCGACCAGCCGCAGCGAACCCACCGGCACGTTCGCCGTGCTGGTCCCGCTGATGGTGACCGTCGAGCTCTCGCCCGCGACCGGGATGGTCGACGGGGAGAACGCGGACTTGGCGGACGTCGCCGCCAGCACCGCGTCCACCAGCCGGAACGCGGCGGTCGCGGTGGCCTGCGTGGAGGTCTGAGGAGCGCCCACGACCGTGCCGGCGGCGACCACGCCGACCGTGTTGCTCACCGTGCCGGCCGGTGCCCCGCCGGACAGCGGCGCCGTGCGCTGCAGGGTGCGCAGCGCGAACGTGCCGTGCGCGCCCACCTCGAGCGCGCCGGTGAAGCGCAGCTCGAGCCCGGTCACGTCCGCCGCGGCCACGCCGGTGTCGGCCAGCAGGTCCGTGGACGGGTCCAGCCCCGCCTGCGGCACCGCGGCACCGCTGTGCGCACCGCCCGCGTCCCACGCGGTCACGGTCACCGCGGTGGCGCCGGCGGGCCACGCGAGGTCGGAGGCCAGGAGCCCGTCCAGGGCGAGGACGTCGAACGTCGAGCGGGCGGCGGGCGCCACGGTCGGGTCGCTCGGCTCACGCACCGTGAGCGAGTCGGCCACGAAGTTGGAGTCGTTCGCGAAGCCGACGTCCGCGCGCTTGGCCGCACCGGCCGCGACGATCTCGTCGGCGCTGCCCGGACCACCCGGGCCGCCCACCGCGGCGGCCCACGACTTGGTCGCCGACGCCTTGGGCAGCGGGGTGACGACGACGGACACCGTGGCGTCCGAGCGGACGTCGCCGCGGTTGACCGCCGTCATGGTGGCCTGCGCGGTGACGGTGGCGCCGCCGTCGGCGACCGTGCGCGCCGGGAAGTGGGCACGGATGACGAGGCTGCCGGTCGAGCCCTCCGCCAGGCCGATCGAGCCGGGCGCGTGCGGCTCCCCGAGCGCCTTGGTGAACCGGACGGTGACGGCGTTGGTCGCGTTGTCGACGTCGACGGTCGCCGGGATGTTGGCAGAGATGGGGTCGACGCCGTCGATGACCAGCTCCGGCGGGAGCTGGTCGACGAGGACCGCGTCCTCGCAGCTGGAGACGTTGCTGAAGCAGTCGAACGCGAGCGTGAACGAGACGACCTGGAGCGGCGCCACGGAGGACGCCGACACCGTCTGCGTCACGTGCATGTCGGTCCAGCCCTCGGGGTCCGCAGCGCTGGCGGGCAGGGCACCCGCGAGCGCCGTGACGGCGCCCAGCGTCGCGGCGACCACCACCGCGGTCAGGCGCCGCAGGGCGACCCGGCGGGCGGGGCGGGCACGGAGACGGTCGGTACGCAGCACGAAGTTCCCTCAGTCGGTCGTGGAGACCCCCGGAGCGGACACGGGAGGGCCACGACCATTCAGCCAGAGGCGAACTGGACGCGCGTCTAGCACACGGGTGAGCCGCGGGGTGAAAGAACCGGACAACCTTCGCGGGTCCGGCGCACCCGGCGCTGCGGGCACGACGATGCCCGCCCGGTGAGGTCACCGAACGGGCATCGGGTGCGGTGCGTCAGGAGCGGCGGAGCGAGATCGCCACCATCTCGTCACGCGGGACGAGCTTGACCCGCTCACGGCCGTGCGGCTGCCCCAGCGAGCGCTCGTACGCGTCCAGGACCTCCCAGCCCTGCCACGTGATGACGTCGACGCCGCGCGCGGCGAGGAACTCCGTGACCGCCTCCGGCGACCGGTCGGTGGCGGTGTAGAACGCCTCCCCGCCCTCGGCGACGTCCTCGCCCAGGTGCCGGATGGTCTCCGACGCGTCCGACTTGGTGTGCCCGATCAGGCCGACGGGACCGCGCTTGATCCACCCCGTGGCGTACACGCCCGGCAGCGCCTCGCCGTCGACGTCGACCACGCGGCCCTCCCGGTTGGGGATGACCCCGGCGACGTCGTCGAACGGGATGTCCACCAGCGGCGACCCGAAGTAGCCGACCGCGCGGTACACGGCCTGCACCGGCCAGTCGTGCAGCTGTCCGGTGCCGGTGACGTTGCCGTCGCCGTTCAGCGCGGTGCGCTCGGTGCGCACGCCGACCACGTGGCCGTCCTCGCCCAGGACCTCCACCGGCCGGTGCAGGAAGTGCAGGTGGATGCGCCGGCTCGCGGTGTTCTCCTCCGGCTCCTTCAGCGTCCAGTCGGTGAGGGTCTTGACCACCTGCTTGGTCTGGTTGGACGAGTGGATCGCGGCCATCGAGCCCTCGTCGAAGTCGAAGTCCTCCGGGTAGACGATCACGTCGACGTCCGGGACGTGCCCGAGCTCGCGCAGCTCCAGCGGCGAGAACTTCACCTGCGCGGGGCCGCGGCGCGCGAAGACGTGCACGTCGGTGACCGGCGAGGCCTTGAGGATGTCGTAGACGTTGGCCGGGACCTCGGTGGGCAGCAGGTCGTCGGCGTGCTTGGCCAGGATGCGTGCCACGTCGAGCGCGACGTTGCCGGCGCCGAGGACCGCCACGTGCTGCGCCTCGAGCGGCCAGGTCCGCGGGACGTCCGGGTGCCCGTCGTACCAGGACACGAAGTCGGCGGCGCCGAAGGACCCCTCGAGGTCGATGCCCGGCACGGGCAGCGCGGCGTCGCGGATGGAGCCGGTGGAGAAGATGACGGCGTCGTAGAACTGGCGCAGGTCGTCCAGCTTGAGGTCGGTGCCGTAGTCGACGTTGGCCAGCAGGCGGATGTCGCCCCGCTCCAGGACCTTGTGCAGCGCGACGATGATCTGCTTGATGCGCGGGTGGTCGGGCGCGACGCCGTACCGGACCAGGCCGAACGGTGCGGGCAGGCGCTCGAAGAGGTCGATGCTGACGTCGAGGTCGGTCTTGGACAGGATGTCGGCGGCGTAGATGCCGGCCGGGCCAGCGCCGACGACGGCCACTCGCAGAGTCGGGGTGCTCACGGGACGCGGGTGCCTTCCGATCAGGGGAGCCCTGCGGGCAGGTAGGTCGCGCCGGGTCCCGGCAAGGCCAGGCACGACCGACGGCACCGTGCAGGACTGTGCTCGCAGCCAGTGTAGGACGGGCGGTGAGGCGGCCCTTGCCTGCCCGCCAGCATCTGGACACGCGTGAGACGCGCAGGGGATGACGCCGCACACCTCCACGCGCTCGGCGCCATCCCCGTCCGCGGGGCCCGGGCGCCGTCCTCCTGCGGAGAGGAGGGCGCCCGGGCCGGTCCTCAGCTGCGCCAGGTGTCGGTCAGGGTGAGGACCCCGCTGGCCGGCACCGTCGCGGTGCGGTTGGACCCGCTCTCCCAGGTCACCGCCCCGTTCGACTCCGTGCGCACGTACTTGTACTGGACGACCGTGCCGGGGGGCAGGCTCACCGACGCGCGCCACACGGGATAGGTGGCCGACGAGAGCGCGACGGCGCTCGCCGGGTTCCATCCACCCAGCTCCGGGCGGTCGCCCACCACGACGAGGTTCTGCCCCCAGGAGGTCGTCGCGTCGACGCCGAACGAGATGGCGGCGCTCGTGCTGGGCGTCGGGGTCGGGGTGGGCGTCGGGGTTCCGGTGCCCCCGGCCAGCTGCCCGACGTGGAGCGCGACGGCGCCGTTCGCCGGCACCGTGAACGCCGCCGACCCGCCCGAGGCCACGGTGACGGTGACGCCCGAGCACCCGCCGCTGGTCGCGGCACCGCTGATCACGTCGCAGTAGCGACCGGCGGGCAGGGACGTCTGGAACGTGCGCACCAGCGTCGAGCCGGTGCGGTTGATCGCCACGTACCCCTTGTCGCCCCGTCCGTAGGCCAGCCGGCCGCCGTCGCTCCACACGTTCGTCAACGCGGCGGTCCCGACCGCGTTGCGGAACCCGACCATGTGCGCGGTCTCGTTCCAGCGGTGCGCGCACGTCCACGTGCCCTGCCCGCAGACGGCGTCGTCGACCTTGCCGCTGCCCTGCTGCGGCGCTCCGGCGTCGTTGGTGCTGAACGCGTAGCCCGAGTACACGGTGGGCCAGCCGTACGGGTAGCTGAGCATGAACACGTTGGCCAGCCGGTAGTCGCTGCCGTTCTTGTAGCTCAGCGTCTCGCCGTTGCGCTCGGTGTCATGGTTGTCGACGAACACCGCGGCCTTCCCGGTCGGCAGCAGCCAGGACTGGTCCTTGAGGCTCCCCAGCGAGCTCAGGTTGCCGCTCTGCAGCACCGACTTGAGGTTGCGGCTGTAGTTGAACTCGTTGGAGTCGCCCGACCCGAAGTACTCGGCGGGCTGGATCGGTTCTCCGCCGCCCGCGATGACCTCGTGCTCGATGTACACGCTCTGGTCGGTCAGCTTGGCCTTGATCGCCTCGAGGTCGGTGGCGGCGATGTGCTTGGACGCGTCGACCCGGAAGCCGCGGACGCCCAGCGAGATGAGGTCGTTGAGGTACGCGGCGATCTCGGAGCGGACGTAGTCGCTGCCGGTGTCCAGGTCCTGCAGGCCGACCAGGCGGCAGTTCTGCACCTGGTACCGGTCGGTGTAGCTGCTGATGTCGGTCCGGCAGGAGTGGAAGTCCTGCGGGCCGTACCCGCCCTCGGGCCCGGGGTAGCGCTCCTCGGAGTAGGGCGTGCCGGCCCAGCCGGTGCCCGGGCTGGTCTGCCCGGTCATGTGGTTGACGACGACGTCGCTGATCACCGAGACCCCCGCCGCCCGGCAGGTGTCGATCATGGCCTTGTACTCGGCGCGGGTGCCCAGCTTGGAGGCGATCTTGTAGCTGACCGGCTGGTAGGACGTCCACCACTGGCCGTTGAGCACCACGTGCTCGTTGGGCGGCGACGTCTGCACGAAGCCGTAGCCGGCGGGCCCGAGCTGCGTGGTGCACTCCCGCGCGATGGCGTTCCAGGTCCACTGGAAGAGGTTGGCGGCGGGACGCATGGTGGTCGGGGCCGCGGCGGCCGGTGGCGCGGCGCACACGCCCGCGGCGGTCAGCCCGGCGAGCGCCAGGACGGCGGCCAGCAGTGCGCCGAGCGCTGCCCGGCGGGGCTGTCGGTGGGTCGGGTGGTGGTTCAGCACGTGGTGCACTCCTCGAGGTGGTGCCCGACGTCGTCGTCGGGCCGCTCGCGGTCACCGCGTCGTCGCGGGGACCGGCCTGCCTCCGCGCGGCCCGCACCCGAGGGTGCCGGTGCGCGGCAACGCGGTCGGACCGGCGGACCGGTCCTGGAGGAGGTGTGCCGACGCCGGGTCACCGGCGACGGGCGCTCGACCGGCGCGGGGCCCTGTGCTGGACCGCTGCGATGCGCCGATGCAAGTTGCTGCAAACGGACACTACGACCGGTCGCTGGTGCCGTCAACCGCGGCCTAGGCTCCTGCCGTGCTCGACTCCCCCGCTGCCGTCACCCGGCCCACGTCCGCACCGCTGGACGGCCTCGGGCTGGCCACCGGGCTGGGCGCCTACGTCCTGTGGGGCGTCCTGCCGCTGTACTTCCCGCTGCTGCAGCCGGCCGGCGCGGTGGAGATCATCGCGCACCGTGTCGTCTGGTCGCTGCTGTTCTGCGGACTGCTGGTGCTGGTGACCCGCACCTGGGGCGGGTTCGTCGCCGCGCTGCGCCACCGCCGCACGCTCGGGCTCCTGTCCGTGGCGGCCGTGCTGCTGGCGATCAACTGGCTCGTGTTCGTCTTCGGCATCCTCACCGACCGCGTGGTCGACGCGGCCCTCGGCTACTTCATCAACCCGCTGGTCACCGTCACGCTCGCCGTCGTGGTGCTGCGCGAACGGCTGCGTCCCGTGCAGTGGGTGGCGCTCGGGTTCGGCGCGGGCGCGGTCGTCGTCATCACCGCCGGCTACGGGCAGCTGCCCTGGATCGCCCTGGCGCTGGCGTTCAGCTTCGGGTTCTACGGGCTGATCAAGAACCGCGTCGGGCGCACGGTCGGGTCGGTGGCGGGCCTGACCGTCGAGACCCTGGTGCTGGCGCCGCTCGCGCTGGGGTACCTGGCCTGGCTGGCCAGCACCGGCGAGGGCACGTTCGCCACGCAGGGCACCGGTCACGCGCTGGTGCTGGCGTCGTCGGGCGTCGTCACGGCCATCCCGCTGCTGCTGTTCGGCACGGCGGCCCGCCGCCTGCCCCTGTCCGTGATCGGGCTGCTGCAGTACGTCGCGCCCACGCTGCAGTTCCTCATCGGCGTGCTCGTCCTGGGCGAGCAGATGCCCGCGGCGCGCTGGTGGGGGTTCGCGCTGGTCTGGGTGGCGCTGGCCGTGCTCACCGTCGACGGCCTGCACCACAGCCGCGCCCAGCGACTCAGCCGCCGTGCCGACGAGCTCAGCGCCGCAGCGTCGCGTCCACCACGATCGCCGTGACGTTGTCCCGACCACCGGCCGCCAGCGCCGCCGCTACCAGGCGGTCCGCGGCGGGCTGAGCCGCCCCCTCGGCGCGCAGCTCCGCCTGGATCCGTGCGTCCGACAGCTCGTCGGTCAGCCCGTCCGAGCACACGAGCATCCGGTCCCCCGGGCTCACCGGCAGGAGCCAGACGTCCGGCTCGACACGGGTGGAACCGCCGCCGAGCACCCGGGTGACCACGTGCCGGCGCGGGTGGCGGCTCGCCTCGTCGGCCCCGACGATGCCGCTCGCCACGAGCTCGGCCACCTCGGAGTGGTCCAGCGTGACCTGCTCGAGCACGCCTCCCGCCATGCGGTACGTGCGCGAGTCACCCACGTTGACCACCAGCCAGCACGGGGTGCTGCCGTGCTCCGTGAGCACCACCCCGGTCGCCGTGGTGCCGGGGCGCCGGCCCGTGGTCGACGGAAGGTCCCGGACCGCGGCGTGCGCCGCACGCACCGTCCGACGGGCCTCGTCCGGCCCCGGGGCACCCTCGCACAGACCGCGCAGGACGCCGATCGCGGTGCGGCTCGCCGCCTGGCCGGCCTCGTGCCCGCCCATGCCGTCCGCCACCAGGTACGCGCCGTCCGCCGCCCAGACGCTGTCCTCGTTGCGGGGGCGCCGTCCCTGGGCGGTCGCGACACCGACGTCCAGCCGGACCCGGTCGTCGATCATGTGCACGCGTCCCGGACCCGGCAGCGGTGCTGGGCGGTCGGCGTCCTCACGGCGCACATGCTACGTGGGGCGGCGGTCAGCGGGCATGGACCCGCAGGCTGCGCCGGCCGAAGCGCACGGTCCAGCCCGGCTCGACCACCGCTCGCGTGGCCGGGGGCAGCACCGCGCTCGAGCCGTCGGGCCGGACCAGCACCGTGCCGTTGGTGGAGCCCCGGTCGAGCACCCACAACCGGCCGCCCGGCTCGGGCCCGAAGGCCAGGTGCACGCGCGAGATCGACCGGTCGGGGTCGTCGATCGCGATGACGTGCCCGGTGCCCTCCTCCGCCGTCGGGTTCCGGCCGACCAGCCCGTCGCTCGTCACGTCGACCGCCTCACCGGTGTCGAACCGGAGGTGGACCCCGCGCGGCGCGGGTGCCTCCGGGCGCAGGCGGGTCCGCTCCAGGTCCGCATCCGGCAGCGGGCCGTCCCCGCCCCGGTCCGCACCCGGCTGCGGCTCGTCCCGCTCGGGGGTCGTGCCGGGCTCCGGCTCGTCCCAGCCCGGGTCCGCGGCGCGCACGACGGGAGCGTCCGGCAGCCGGTCGAGAGCGCCGAGCCCGGGGTCCGCCGGCCGCACCTGCGGCGAGCCGACGCGGTCCGGACGCGGGCCGACGAGCAGCGCGGGCGCCTGTGGCCGGGCAGGCAGGTCACGCGCGGGCGCCGTGGGCACGGCAGGCGCGTCGATGATCTCCGTGGTCCGCACGGCCGCGGGGACGGGTGCGGACGCCTGGGCGCCCGGCAGCCCGGTGATGACCGGCCCCGACGCGGGCCGGGACGGGGCACCACCCGGGAGCACGGCCGGGGGCGCGGTGATGACCGGTGCGCTCGTCGGCGGGGTCGTCGGACCCGACCGGCGCACCGGCGGCGTCGGCGCCCTCAGCGCGGCTGCCCGCAGGACCAGCGTGCCGGCAGCCTTGTCGTGCCAGCCGCGCTGCGCCGGGCTGGCGTCCCACGCCCCCGAGGCGACGACCACCCACTCCCCGACCAGGAGCACGAGCGCACCCGCGACGACGACCAGCCGGCGGACCAGGACGGCGACCAGCCCCGCGGGACGGCCCGTGGCGGCCGACACGGTCCGGATGCCCGTGACCGCACCGCCGACGCTCGCACCCGTGCGTGCCTCCGTCACCCACTGCGCCAGCGCCGCCACGCCCGCGAGCACGCCGGGCAGCAGCGCCGCCGGCAGGTCCGGGGCCGTCGCCGACACGGCACGGCCGAGGGCTGCGGCCGCGAGCAGGACGACGACGTCCAGAGCATGGGCCACGACGCGTCGGCCCACGGGTGCGACCGAGCCGGGCGCGACCGGCGCAGCGCCGGCGACGCGCCTGCGACGGGGTGCGTCGTGCGCGCGCGAGCCGCACCGCGGGCACGGCCCGGGCCCGCGGGTGAGCGGCGCGCCGCACGCGCGGCAGGCGGCCGGCGCGTCGGGTGCAGTGCTCACGGGGTCCTCCGGCCGCGGTCCCGGTCGGTTCCGCGGCGCCATGGTGCCAGAGGCACGCAGGCCGGCGGTGTCAGGACGCGCGGTCGACCAGCGCGTCGGCGAACGACACGAGCGCGTCCTTGACCGGTCCGGTCGGCAACGGGTCGAGCTCGCGCACGGCGGCCTGGGCCAGCGCGACCGCCCGGGCACGGGTCTGCTCGACCACCGGGTGCACCCGCAGCGCGGCGACGGCCGAGGCGAGGTCGCCGTCGTCCGACAGGTCGCCGTCGAGGACCGCGACGAGCCGACGGTCCTCGTCGGTGCCGTCGGGCCCGGCCGCGCGGGCGCGCAGGAGGAGGGCGGGCATGGTCGGCACCTGCTCGCGCAGGTCGGTGCCGGGCGTCTTGCCGGTCACGTCGCCCGCGGACGTGAGGTCCAGGACGTCGTCGGCCAGCTGGAAGGCGACGCCGATCTTCTCCCCGAAGCCGGTGACCACGGCGACCACGTCGGGGGCGCAGCCGGCGAACATGGCGCCGAAGCGCGCGGACGTCGAGATCAGCGACGCCGTCTTGTCCGCGAGCACCTGCAGGTAGTGCGCCACCGGGTCGTCCTCCGGCCGGGGCCCCACGGTCTCGTGCAGCTGGCCCAGGCAGAGGCGCTCGAAGGTGGCGGCCTGGATGCGCACCGCGTCAGGTCCCAGCCCCGCCACGGTGGCCGAGGCCCGGGCGAACAGCAGGTCCCCGGTGAGGATGGCCACCGAGTTGCCCCACACCTCGTGCGCCGCCGGCGCGCCCCGGCGCAGGGGCGCCGAGTCCATGACGTCGTCGTGGTAGAGCGTGGCCAGGTGCGTCAGCTCGACGACGACGGCGGCGTCCACGACCTCGCGCCGGGAGCCGTCGCCCAGCTCGGCGGCCAGCAGCGTGAGCAGGGGACGCAGCCGCTTGCCGCCGGCGTTCACCAGGTGGCGGGACGCGTCGTCGGCCAGCGGGTCCACGTTGGTCACGGCGTCACGCAGCCGTTCCTCGACGAGTGCGAGCCGCGCGGCCAGCCGGTCGGCCAGATCAGGATCGGCCAGCGGGAAGGCCGTCAACGAAGTCACGGCACGAACCTATCTTCTGGCGGCGATCCCGCTGGACAGGCGCCGCCGGGCGGGCCCGGCGGCGGGCCGGGCCTCAGGGCAGGAACGACGCGACGTTGCCGATGGCCTCGAGCACGGGCGACGGGAACACGCCGAGCACGACGGTGAGCACCGCGCAGACGGCGATCGCGACGACGGCGAACCCCTCGGTGCCGACGACGGTCGTGCGCAGCGCCGCCCGCGTTGCCGCGACCGGCTCGGTCTCGACGACCACCGCCGCGTCACCGCCGAGCGCGAACCCCTGGGGCGACGGGGCCAGGGCGGACGTCGCCACCGCCTCGTCGTCCGTCGCGGCGGGCTCGGTGAAGAACATCAGCACGATGATCCGCACGTAGAAGAACACGGCCACGGAGGAGGCGAGCACGCCGATGAGGGCGAGCGGCCAGGCGCCGCCGTCGACCGCCGCCGAGAACACCGAGAACTTCCCGGCGAAGCCCGCGGTCAGCGGGATGCCCGCGAACGAGAGCAGGAACAGCCCGAAGGTGAGGGCCAGCAGCGGGTGCGTGCGGCCGAGCCCCGCCCACTGCGACAGGTGGGTGGCCTCGCCGAGCACGGACCCCTCCCCGTCCGAGCCGGCGGAACGCTCCCGGACCAGCCAGACGATGCCGAACGCACCGACCGTGGCCGCGCCGTAGACCAGCAGGTAGAACAGCACCGCGACGATCCCGGCCTGGTTCAGCGCGATGATGCCGGTGAGGATGAACCCCGCGTGCGCGATCGAGGAGTACCCGAGCACGCGCTTCATGTCGGTCTGCACCAGCGCGGCGACGGTGCCGACGACCATGGTGGCGATCGCGACGGTCCAGAGCACGACGCCCAGGTCCCACTGCATCCCCGGCAGCACCGTGTAGACGATCCGCAGCAGCGCGCCGAAGGCGGCGACCTTGGTGCACGCCGCCATGAACCCGGTGATCGGCGTGGGAGCGCCCTGGTAGACGTCCGGCGTCCAGGTGTGGAACGGCACGGCGCCGACCTTGAACAGCAGTCCCGACAGGATCAGCACCGACCCGACGAGCAGGAGGCTGTCCAGCCCGCCCGGCACGCGCGTGGCGTCCGCGATCTCGGAGTACCGCAGGGAGCCGGCGTACCCGTAGACCAGCGCGATGCCGAACAGCAGGAGCGCGGAGGAGAACGCCCCCAGCAGGAAGTACTTCATCGACGCCTCCTGCGAGAGCAGGCGCCGGCGCCGGGCCATGCCCGCCAGCAGGTACAGCGGCAGCGACAGGACCTCGAGCGCCACGAACAGGGTCAGGAGGTCACCCGTCGCCGGGAAGATGAGCATGCCACCCGTGGCGAAGAGCACCAGCGGGTAGACCTCGGTCTGCTGGACGCCCTGGCGCCGTGCGAGCTCCTCGTACTCCGAGCCGGGCACGGCCGCCGCGTTGGGGGCGAAGGCGTCCTCGCCGGTCTCCGTGCGGTCCGCGATGACGAGCAGCGACAGCAGGGCGAGGACCGCGATGGTGCCCTGCAGCACCAGGGTGGGGCCGTCGACCAGCAGGGACCCGCCCAGCACGACCGTGCCGCCCGTGTCCTCGACGCCGCTCCACAGCGCGGCGACCGCGATGATCGCCCCGAAGAGGGCGGCGAGGGCCACCGCGAGCTGCACGGTCCGGCGTACCCGCGCGGGCACGAACGCCTCGACGAGCACGCCCGCCACGGCGGCCAGCAGGACGATGACGACGGGGCTGAGCGCGGCCCAGTCGATCGTCGGTGCGACGAAGTCGGTCACTGGTCGCTCCCTTCCTCGGAGGCGGCACTGGCGGGCACGTCCTGGACCCCGACCTGCTGCAGCGTGACGGTGGCCGGCGGGCGCACCAGGTCGAGCGCCGGGCCGGGGACGAACCCGAAGACGACCATGAGACCGAGCAGCGGCGCGACGACCCACTTCTCCCGGCTGTCCGCGTCGGGCATCCCGACCAGCTCCGGACGCACCGGACCCGTGAACACGCGCTGGTACGTCCACAGGACGTAGATCGCGGCGAGCACCACGCCGAGGCTCGCGACGACCGCCGCCGCCGGATGCCGGGCGAAGGTGCCGACCAGCACCAGGATCTCGCTGATGAACGTGGACAGGCCCGGCAGCGACAGGGCCGACAGGCCGGCGACGAGGAACGTGCCGGCGAGCACCGGCACGACCTTCTGCAGGCCGCCGAAGTCGGCGATCTGCTGGCTGCCGCGCCGTGCCACCAGGAACCCGGCGATGAGGAACAGCGCCGCGGTCGAGAGCCCGTGGTTGACCATGTAGAACGACGAGCCGGCCACCGACGTCGACGTGAACGCGAAGATGCCCAGCACGATGAACCCGAAGTGCGAGACCGACGTGTACGCGATCAGGCGCATGAGGTCCTTCTGGCCGATCGCCAGGAGCGCCCCGTAGAGGATCGAGACCACGGCCAGCACGATGATCGCCGGAGCCGCCCAGCGCGACGCGGCCGGGAACAGCGGCAGGCACAGGGTGAGCATCCCGAAGGTGCCCACCTTGTCGAGCACGCCGACCAGCAGCGTCGAGGTGCCGGCGGGGGCCTGCTGCGCGGCGTCGGGCAGCCAGGTGTGCACCGGGAACATCGGGGCCTTGATGGCGAACGCCAGGAAGAACGCCCCGAACATGAGCTTCTCGGTGGTGGGGTCCAGCGTGAGCCCGGTCAGGTTGTCGGTGAGGAACCCCTGCGGACCGCCCGGTCCCTGCAGGTACAGGGCGATCACCGCGACCAGCATGATCAGCCCGCCGGTCAGCGAGTACAGCAGGAACTTCACGGCCGCGTACCGCCGCTGCGCCCCGCCGAACAGGCCGATCATGAAGTAGACCGGGATGAGCATGGCCTCGAACAGGACGTAGAAGAAGAACACGTCCCGCGCGGAGAACACCGCCACGATGAACGCCTCGAGCAGGAGCACCAGGGCGAGGTACCGGCGCAGCTGGCCGGTGGCGACCGTGAGGCTGCCCTGCTCGCGCCAGGCGGCGAGCACGACGACCGGCACGATGAGCACCGACATGAGCACGAGCGCGAGGCCCACGCCGTCGACGCCGACCGCGTAGGAGACGCCGAAGGCCGGGATCCAGCCGTGCACCTCCGCGAGCTGGACGGTGCCGGCGTCGGCGACGTCGAAGGCGGTGAGCGCCGCGACGCCGAGCAGGAGCTCGATCAACGCCACGCCGAGCGCGACGGCACGCGTGCGGCTGGCCGGGAGCACCCACAGCGCCACCGCGCCCAGCAGGGGCACGACGATGAGGGCGGTCAGCCAGGGGAAGGAGGACGACATCGGTGGGTGCACTCCTCAGTTCTGGATGACCAGGACGACGACGACGAGGACGACGAGGCCGAGCAGCATGGACGCCGCGTACGACCGGACGAACCCGGTCTGGACGCGCCGCGCGAGCGAGCCCGCCGCGACGGACGCCAGCCCGACGCCCGTGACCGTGCCGTCGATGACGGTGCGGTCGGCGTAGACCAGCGAGCGCGTGAGGGCCTGACCGGGCTCGACCAGGGCGACGTCGTTGACCGTGTCCTGGTAGAGGTCCACGCGGGCGGCCCGCGTGAGCGCGGTGCCCACCGGCGGGACGAGGGGGACCTGCGAGACCGCGTACCGGCGCCAGGCGAGGACGACGCCGACCACCACGAGCCCGAGGGTCAGCACCGTCAGCGCCCAGACGGGCAGGACGGGCTCCTCGTGCTCGGGGTGGCCCAGCACCGGCGAGAGCCAGTCGACGAACCGACCGCCCAGGTTGAGGAAGAAGCCGAGGCCGACCGAGCCGATGGCCAGCACGATCATGGGCCACGTCATGAGCCGCGGGGACTCGTGCGGGTGCTGGGCCTCGCCGTTGCTCTTCGTCGACCAGCGCCGCTCGCCCTCGAACGTCATGAAGAACAGCCGTGACATGTAGAACGCGGTGATCCCGGCGCCGAGCAGGGCGACGCCACCGAAGACCCAGGCCCGCCACGGGGCGCCGTCGACCGGCACGAACGCCGCCTCGATGATCTTGTCCTTGCTGAAGAACCCGGAGAACGGCGGGACGCCGATGATCGCGAGCCACCCGGCCATGAACGTCAGCCACGTGATCGTCATGTACCGGGCCAGCCCGCCGAACCGGCGCATGTTCACCTGGTCGTCCATGCCGTGCATGACCGAACCCGCACCGAGGAACATGCCGGCCTTGAAGAAGCCGTGGGTGATCAGGTGGAAGATCGCGAACGCGTACCCCACGGGCCCCAGGCCGGCGGCCAGGATCATGTAGCCGATCTGCGACATCGTCGAGGCGGCGAGCGCCTTCTTGATGTCGTCCTTGGCGCAGCCGACGATCGCCCCGAACAGCAGCGTGATGGCGCCGACGATGACGACGACCAGCTGCGCGGTCGGTGCCCCGTCGAACAGCGGCGCCGAGCGCACGATGAGGTAGACGCCCGCGGTGACCATGGTCGCGGCGTGGATGAGCGCGGACACCGGCGTGGGGCCGGCCATGGCGTCGCCGAGCCAGGACTGCAGCGGGAACTGCGCCGACTTGCCGCACGCGGCCAGCAGCAGCATGAGGCCGAGGGCGGTGAGCGTGCCCTGGCTGACGCTGCCGTCGACACCGCCGAGCACGGTGCCGAAGTCGACCGCGCCGAACGTCGCGAACATGATCCCGAGCGCGATGATCAGGCCGAGGTCGCCGATGCGGTTGGCGACGAACGCCTTCTTGGCCGCGACCGCATAGTCGGTCCGGTAGTTCCAGAAGCCGATCAGCAGGTACGACGCCAGGCCGACGCCCTCCCAGCCGACGAACAGCAGCAGGTAGCTGTCGGCCAGCACGAGCACGAGCATCGCGGCGACGAACAGGTTCAGGTACGCGAAGAACCGGCGCCGGTCCACGTCGTGGTCCATGTACGCCACGGCGTAGACGTGGATCAGCGTCCCGACGAACGTCACGAGCAGCACGAACGTGAGCGACAGGGGGTCCAGGCGCATGCCGGCGTCCAGCTGGAACGCTCCCGCGTCGATCCAGGTGCCCAGGCTGACGTCGATGACCCGCGAGTCGGCGGAGCGCTGGAGCATCGCGACGAAGACGATCGCGGCGACCACGAACGCGGCGGCCGAGGCGAGCACGCCGAGCCAGTGGCCCCACCGGTCCGACCGGCGACCGGACAGCAGGAGGACGGCGGCGCTCAGCAGCGGCAGCCCCACCAGCAGCGGCGCGACGAGCAGGACGCCCGCGCGCACCGTCTCGGTGGCGGGCGCGATCGTCTCGGCGGTCAGGCCCGCGGGCACGCTGGCCACGAGACTTGTCAGGGTGTGCACGTCCCCGCCCCTCAGCTCTTCAACAGGTTGACGTCGTCGACCGAGGCCGAGCGTCGGGTTCGGAAGATGGCCACGATGATCGCCAGGCCGACGACCACCTCCGCCGCGGCGACGACCATGACGAAGAACGCCATGACCTGCCCGGTGAGGTCGCCGTGGATGCGGGCGAAGGTCACGAGCATGAGGTTCGACGCGTTGAGCATGAGCTCGACGCCCATGAACACGATGATGGCGTTGCGCCGCAGCAGCACCGTCGTCGCGCCGATGGAGAAGAGGATCGCCGACAGCACGAGGTAGTTGGTGAGGCTCACTGGCCGTCCTCCGGTCCGGTCGAGGGTCCGGTCGAAGGTCCGGTCGAGGGTCCGGTCGGCCGGCCGATGACCCCGGCGGGACCCGTGGACGGTCCGTCCTGCCCGCTGTCGCTGAGCGCCGCGCCGAGCGTCGACTCCCCGACGGACGCCGACGGGTCGGCCGCCGGTGGCGGGGTGGACCCGACGCCGCGGCGCACCGAGGACGCACCCGCGAGCACGCGCTGCGTGCGGGCGGCGAACTCCTCGGCGTCGGCCTCCTGCCCGCGGATGCGCAGCACGCGCGGCACCGAGCTCTCCAGCGGCTGCCCGTCGGGGCCGAGGGCCGGCACGTCCATCGCGTTGTGCCGGGCGTAGACCCCGGGGGCGGGCAGCGGGGTGAGGATCGCACCGGCCGCGACGCGCGCGTCGGCGCGCTCCTTCTGCCCCACGCGGGGTGTCAGGCGCTGCCGGTGGGTGAGCACGAGCGCGCCCAGCGCGGCGGTGACCAGCAGCGCGCCGACCACCTCGAACGCGAAGACGTACTGCCCGAAGATGATGTGCGCGACGCCCGTGGGGTTCTGCTGGCTGGCCTCGCCGCTCAGACCGAACGGCTTGCCGTACGCCGCGCGGCCCACGACGCCGACGAGCACCACCGCGAGCCCGGCACCCGCCAGCAGGCCGATCCAGCGCTGGCCGCGGATCGTCTCCACCAGGGAGTCGGAGGAGTCGACGCCCACGAGCATGAGCACGAACAGGAAGAGCATCATCACGGCGCCGGTGTACACGACGACCTGGACGACGCCCAGGAACACCGCGTCCTGCGCGACGTAGAGGAACGCCAGGGAGATCATCACGACCACCACGGCGAGCGCGGCGTGCACGGCCTTCTTGGCGAACAGCAGGCCGAGCGCGGCGAGCACCATGATCGGCCCGAGCGTCCAGAACAGGACCGCCTCCGCCGTCGTCGTCTCCCCGGACGAGAGCAGCGTGGTGGCCAGCGGGCTCATCGGGTGCCCTGCCGGTTCGCCGCGGCCACGGTGCGGGCCATCTCCGCGGCCGTCTCACCCGGCTGGTTCGCCGCGTCGAGGCCGGCCCCGCCGGGCAGCGTCGGGTCGTCGGGCCGGTGCTCCTGCACCCAGGCCACCTGCGCCGGCGTCGCGCCCGTGACCTCGCCGCGGTAGTAGTCGGTGTCCGTGGTGCCCTCGACCATCGGGTGCGGTCCCTGCAGCATGCCGCTGCGCAGCGGGGCCAGCAGGTCCTGCTTCTCCCAGATCATCCCGGCGCGCGTGGGACCGGCCAGCTCGTACTCGTTGGTCATGGTCAGCGCCCGCGTGGGGCACGCCTCGATGCACAGCCCGCAGAAGATGCAGCGCAGGTAGTTGATCTGGTAGACGCTGCCGTACCGCTCCCCCGGCGAGCGCTGGTTGTCGGGGGTGTTGTCCGCGCCCTCGACGTAGATCGCGTCGGCGGGGCACGCCCAGGCGCACAGCTCGCAGCCGATGCACTTCTCGAGGCCGTCGGCGTACCGGTTGAGCTGGTGCCGCCCGTGGTACCGCGGCTTGGTGGGGGCCTTCTCCGACGGGTACTGGTCCGTCACGGTGGGGCGGAACATGTTCGAGAGGGTGACACCGAACCCGCCCACCGGGGCGAGCACCTCGTACAGGGCGCCGCGAGGCTCGACGAGCGACGTGTAGCCCTCGGGCTCGACGGCGCCCACCTCGCCGCTGCGCGGGCGCGGCGCGGCGGCCTTGCCGGTGGCGGGCCGGGCGGGCGTGCCGCCGGTCGACGGCTTGCGGGCGGGCTTGCGCTGGTCAGCCACCGTGCACCTCCTGAGTGACCTGGGGGGTCGTGGTCGCGTCGTCCGGGGCCGCCTGCGCGGCGGCCGCGGCCCGCTGCTGGCGGGGCGACGGGGGCAGCACCTGCCCGGGCAGCGGCGGGACGGGGTACCCGCCCGCGTACGGGTCGTAGACCTGCGGGCCGGGTGGCCGCTTCGGTGCGGGCGGCGTCTTCTTCTCCGGGATGAGGAAGGAGATCACCAGGCCGACGAGCACGATCCCGGCGAGCACGAACAGCACCGTGCGCAGGTCGAGCCCGGAGAACTGACGGACGCCCTGGACCACCCCGACGCAGACCACCCACACGAGCGCGGCGGGGATGAGGACCTTCCAGCCGATCTTCATGAACTGGTCGTAGCGGAAGCGCAGCACGGAGCCGCGGATCCAGACGAACAGGAACATGAAGAACCAGAGCTTGGCCAGGAACCACAGCACCGGCCACCAGCCGTGGTTGAACATCCCGTCGTTGATCGCGGAGATCGGCCACGGTGCGCGCCAGCCGCCCAGGAACAGGGTGGTGGCGACCGCGGAGACGTTGAGCATGTTGATGTACTCGGCGAGGAAGAACCACGCGAACTTCATCGACGAGTACTCGGTCATGTAGCCGGAGACCAGCTCGCCCTCGGCCTCGGGCAGGTCGAACGGCAGGCGGTTGGTCTCGCCGACCATCGAGATGACGTAGATGACGAACGCCGGCAGCAGCGGCAGGAACCACCACACCGCCGTCTGGGACGTGACGATCTGGGACGTCGACATCGACCCGGCCAGGATGAACACGCTGACCAGCGACAGGCCCATCGCGAGCTCGTAGCTGATGACCTGCGCGGTCGAGCGCACCGAGCCGAGCAGGGGGTACGTCGACCCGGAGGACCAGCCGCCGAGCACGATCCCGTACACACCGACCGAGGCGCACGCCAGGATGTAGAGCACCGCGACCGGGAAGTCGGTCAGCTGGATCGGGGTGTTCACCCCGAACATGCTCACGTTGGGCCCGAACGGGATCACGGCGAACGTCAGCAGCGAGCAGAACACCGCGATCATGGGCGCGACGATGTAGACCAGCTTGTCGGCCGCCTTGACCGTCATGTCCTCCTTGACCAGGAGCTTCATGGCGTCGGCGAGCGACTGCAGCAGCCCGAACGGGCCGTGCACGTTGGGTCCGGGCCGCACCTGCATGCGGGCCACGACCTTGCGCTCGAACCAGATGGCGATGAGCACGCTGGTCAGCAGGAACACGACGATGCCCACGGCCTTGATCAGCCAGATCCACCAGGTGTCGTTGCTGAAGTCGGCGGTGACCGGGGCCACCGCGGCGGCGGACAGGGGGGTCATGCGCTGGCCTCCAGGGGGCGCGGGGCGGGCGCGAGCCTGACGAGGTCGCCGGCGTCCGCGTGCAGGGCGTCACGCACGCCGAGCCCGACGGCGTTCGTCGGCACCCAGACGACGTGGTCCGGCATGTCCGTCCGGACGGCCGGCAGGACGATCGTGCCCGCGTCCGTGGACACCGCGAGCGGATCGCCGTCCGACACGCCGACGGCGATCGCGGTCGCGGCGGAGATCCGCGCGACCGGCCGCTTGGCCGTGCCGGCCAGGTACGGCTCGCCCGACTGCAGGCGGCCGCCGTCGAGCAGGTGGTGCCAGGTGGCCAGCACGGCGGTCCCCGGGGCGACGGCGGGCGGCTCGGCGGCCGGCACGTCGGGGGCCGGCACGCGCGCGCCGTCCCAGCCGCCCAGCTGGTCGAGCTCGGCGTGCACGTCGGCCAGCGTCTGCAGGCCCAGCTCGACGCCGAGGGCGTCGGCCAGCCGGTCCAGGACGCGGTGGTCGGCCAGGGCGTGGGAGACGAGGGCCTGCGGGAACGGGCGCGGACGCCCCTCCCACGTGACGAACGTGCCGGACTTCTCGGTCGGCGGAGCCACCGGCAGGACCACGTCGGCGCGCTCGGTGACCTCGGAGCGGCGGACCTCCAGCGAGACCAGGAACGTCACGCGGTCCAGGGCCTCCCGGGCGATCGCGGGATCGGGCAGGTCGGCGGGCTCGAGGCCGCCGACGACCAGTCCGCCCAGCAGGCCCGCGCGCGCCGCGGCGAGGATCTCCGTGGTCGAGCGGCCGGGCTCGGCGGGCAGGTGCTCGACGCCCCAGGCCGCCGCGAGGTCGACGCGCGCGGCGGAGTCGGCCACCGGACGGCCGCCGGGCAGCAGCGACGGCAGGAGCCCCGCCTCGACGGCGGAGCGCTCCCCCACGCGCCGCGGCACCCAGGCGAGCCGCGCGCCGGTGCGCGCCGCCAGCCGGACCGCGGCGGAGAACCCGCCGGGCACGCCGGCCAGGCGCTCGCCGACGAGCACCAGGGAGCCGGCGGAACCGAGCAGGTCAGCGGTCTCGGCCAGGGCCGGGTCGGTCCCGATGCCGTCGAGCACCTCCGCCTCGGTGCCGGGCGCGGCCGGGAGCAGCGTGCCGGACAGGCGCTCGAGACCGCGGCTCTCCAGGGCGGCGACGGACAGCACGCGGGTGCCGCGGTTGACCACGGCGTCGCGGAGCCGCAGGAACGCGATCCCCGCCTCCTCCTCGGCCTCGAGGCCGACCAGGAGCACCGCGGGCGCCCGGTCGAGGTCCGCGAACGTGACGTCGAGCGTGCGACCGGCGACGTGGTGACCCAGGAACGTCTCCTCCTCGGCCGACAGCGGTCGCGCGCGGGCGTCGACGTCGTTGGTGCCCAGGGCCACGCGCGCGAACTTGCCGTACGCGTACGCGTCCTCGAGCGTCAGGCGGCCACCGGGCAGCACGGCCACACCGACCGCCGTGTCGCGGCGGTCGACGGGCTGCTGAGCGGCACGCAGACCGGCCGCGGCCACGTCCAGCGCCTCGACCCAGCTGGCCGGCTCGAGCTCACCCTCGGCGTTGCGGACCAGCGGGGTCGTGATCCGGTCCGGGGCGGACTGCCAGGCGAAGCCGAAGCGGTCCTTGTCGGTGATCCACTCGCGGTTGACCGCCGGGTCGTCGCCGGCCAGCCGGCGCAGCACGACGCCGCGGCGGTGGTCCACGCGGATGGCCGACCCCTGGGAGTCGTGCTCGGCGACGCCCGGCGTGGAGACCAGGTCGAACGGGCGCGACCGGAACCGGTACGCCGCGCTGGTCAGGGCACCGACCGGGCAGATCTGCACCGTGTTGCCCGAGAAGTACGAGGCGAACGGGCGGCCCGACGTGTCCTGTGCGGCGGCCCCCAGCGGCGTCTCCCCCGCGAAGCCCAGGACGTCGGTGTCGAACGTGCCGATCTGCTGGTTGGCGCCGCGCTTCTGCAGGTCGATGAAGACGTCGCCGGCGACCTCCTCCGAGAACCGGGTGCAGCGCTGGCACAGCACGCACCGCTCACGGTCGAGCAGGATCTGCGTCGAGATCGCGATCGGCTTGGGGAACGTGCGCTTCACGTCGACGAACCGGGTGCTCGCACGGCCGTTGCTCATCGCCTGGTTCTGCAGCGGGCACTCGCCGCCCTTGTCGCAGACCGGGCAGTCCAGCGGGTGGTTGATGAGCAGCATCTCCATGACCCCGTGCTGCGCCTTGTCGGCCTCGGGGGACGTGTGCTGCGTCTTGACCTGCATGCCGGGTGTGGCCTGCAGCGTGCAGCTGGCCTGCGGCTTGGGCATCTTGGCCAGGTTGCCGTCCCGCCCCGGCGCCCAGACCTCCACCAGGCACTGCCGGCACGCGCCGGCCGGGGCCAGCAGCGGGTGGTCGCAGAACCGCGGGATCTGGATGCCCAGCTGCTCGGCCGCGCGGATCACCAGGGTGCCCTTGGGCACCACGGTCTCGATGCCGTCGACGGTGAACGTCACCGTCTCGGCGGCGGGCTCGGGCGCCGGGACGGGTGCGGCGGGGACCAGGGACGTCGTCGGCCCCGAGGACAGGATCGTCATGCGTGCACCCCTGCGAGCTCGTTCCTGGGCGTGTAGGCGAAGAGGCTGCTGCGCTCCGGCGGGAACAGGACGTCGGCCGGCGTGTGGGTCCCGGCCTCGAACTCCTCGCGGAAGTACTGCACGGCCGACGTGATGGGGCTGGTGGCGCCGTCGCCCAGGGCGCAGAACGCCTTGCCCAGGATGTTGTCGCACAGGTCCAGCAGCAGGTCGATGTCGGCGTGGGTGCCCTGGCCCGCCTCGATCCGCTGCAGCACCTGCACCAGCCAGTAGGTGCCCTCGCGGCACGGCGTGCACTTGCCGCAGGACTCGTGCTTGTAGAACTCCGTCCAGCGCGTCACCGCACGCACCACCGAGGTGGTCTCGTCGAAGATCTGCAGCGCGCGGGTGCCCAGCATCGACCCGGCGGCGCCCACGGACTCGTAGTCCAGCGGCACGTCGAGGTGCTCGGCGGTGAACAGCGGCGTCGACGAGCCGCCGGGCGTCCAGAACTTCAGCTGGTGCCCCGCGCGGACGCCGCCCGCCATCTCGAGCAGCTCGCGCAGCGTGATGCCCAGGGGCGCCTCGTACTGCCCGGGCCGGGTCACGTGCCCGGACAGCGAGAACAGCCCGTGGCCCGTGGAGCGCTCCGTGCCCATGCTCGAGAACCAGTCGGCGCCACCCACCACGATGCCGGGCACCGAGGCGATCGACTCGACGTTGTTCACCACGGTCGGGCGCGCGTACAGGCCCGCGACCGCGGGGAACGGCGGCTTGAGGCGCGGCTGCCCGCGCAGTCCCTCGAGCGAGTCGAGCAGCGCCGTCTCCTCACCGCAGATGTAGGCACCGGCACCGGCGTGCAGCGTGATCTCCAGGTCGAAGCCGGAGCCGAGGATGTCCGTGCCCAGGTACCCCGCGGCACGCGCCTCCTCGATGGCCTTCAGCAGCCGGCGGTACACGTGCAGGACCTCGCCGCGCACGTACAGGAACGCGTGGTGGCAGCCGATGGCGTAGCTCGTGATGATCATGCCCTCGATGAGGTGCTGCGGGCTGGCCATCATCAGCGGGATGTCCTTGCAGGTCCCCGGCTCGGACTCGTCGGCGTTGACCACGAGGTAGCGCGGTCCGCCGTCGGGCGCCGGCAGGAAGCCCCACTTCATGCCCGTGGGGAAGCCTGCTCCCCCGCGCCCGCGCAGGCCCGAGTCCTTGACCATCGTGACGACGTCGGCCGCGGGCATGCCCAGCGCGCGGCGCAGCCCGCGGTAGCCGCCGGCCTCCTCGTAGGTGGCCAGGGTCCACGAGCGGTCGGCGTCCCACGTGTCCGTGAGCACCGGGGTCAGGGTCGTCGCCATCACGACTCCTTCGCGTCGTCGGAGGACTGCTTCTTCTCCTGCGCCGTGGGCGAGACGTCCGCGGGCGTGGTGGGGGGCCGCTCGGCGCTGGACTGCTCGCCGCCGACCTTCGGTGCGGTCGCGGCGCCGGGTGCGGCGGCGCCCGCGTCGGGCAGCTCGGGCGCGGTCCAGCCCTCGGCGCGGGCGAGCGCGACGCCGCGCAGGGTGGGCACCCCGGCGCCGACGCCCTCGTCGGCGCGGCCGTCACCGAAGCCGGCGAGCACACGGGACATCTCACGGAAGGAGCACACGCTGGAGGCCCCGCGGGTGGGTGTCACGGGCGTGCCCGCCGCGAGGTCGTCGACCAGGGTCCGCGCGCTGTCGGGCGTCTGGTTGTCGAAGAACTCCCAGTTGACCATCACCACCGGCGCGTAGTCGCAGGCGGCGTTGCACTCGATGCGCTCGAGGGTGATCGCGCCGTCGTCGGTGGTCTCGTCGTGCCCCACGCCCAGGTGGTCGGACAGGTCCTCCCAGATGGCGTCGCCGCCCATGATCGCGCACAGGGTGTTGGTGCAGACGCCGACCGTGTAGGTGCCGTTGGGGTGCCGCTTGTACTGCGTGTAGAACGTGGCGACCGCGGACACCTCGGCGGTGCTCAGTCCCAGGTGGGCCGCGCAGAACGCGATCCCGCGCGGGCTGACGTAGCCGTCCTCCGCCTGCACCAGGTGCAGCATCGGCAGCAGCGCCGAGCGGGCCTGCGGGTACCGCGCGACGATCACGTCGCTGTCCGCGGTGAGCCGCGCGTGCGTCTCGGCGTCGTAGCTGGTCCGGTGCGTGCGCGAAGCCTCCACGCTCATCGGTCCACCCCTCCCAGCACCGGGTCGAGGGACGCGACGGCGACGACGACGTCGGCCACCTGCCCGCCCTCGCACATGATCGACGTGGCCTGCAGGTTGTTGAACGACGGGTCCCGGAAGTGCGCCCGGTACGGCCGCGTGCCGCCGTCCGAGACCAGGTGCACGCCGAGCTCGCCGCGCGGGTGCTCGACGGTCTGGAAGACCTGGCCGGCCGGCACGCGGAAGCCCTCCGTGACCAGCTTGAAGTGGTGGATCAGGGCCTCCATCGAGGTGCCCATGATCTCCCGGATGTGGTCCAGCGAGTTGCCCATGCCGTCCGAGCCGATGGCCAGCTGCGCCGGCCAGGCGACCTTCTTGTCCGCGACCATGACGGGGCCGGGGCCCATCTTCTGCAGGCGGTCGAGGGTCTGCTCGACGATCCGCATGGACTGGTAGCACTCCTCGAGCCGCAGCACGAGGCGTCCCCACGAGTCCGCCGTGTCGGCCACCGGCACGTCGAAGTCGTACGTCTCGTACCCGCAGTACGGGGTGGCCTTGCGCACGTCGTACGGCAGCCCCGCGGACCGCAGGACGGGGCCGGTGATGCCGAGCGCCATGCAGCCGGACAGGCCGAGGTAGCCGACGTCCTTGAGCCGCAGGTGCAGGATCGGGTTGGCCAGCATGAGGTCCTCGAGCTGCTTGAAGTAGCCCCGGACCAGCCCCAGCGACTCGCGCACCGTGTCGATCGCACCCGGCGGGATGTCCTGCGCGACGCCGCCGGGACGGATGAACGCGTGGTTCATGCGCAGGCCCGTGATCAGCTCGAAGATCTTGAGGATCTCCTCGCGCGCGGTGAAGCCGACCGTCATGATCGTCGTCGCGCCCAGCTCGTTGCCGCCGGTGGCCAGGCAGACCAGGTGGGACGTGATCCGGTTGAGCTCCATCATCAGCACCCGGATGACCGTGGCCCGCTCCGGCACGTCGTCCGTGATGCCCAGCAGCTTCTCGACCGCGAGGCAGTAGGCCGCCTCCTGGAACAGCGGCGCCACGTAGTCCATGCGCGTGCAGAACGTCACGCCCTGCGTCCAGGTGCGGAACTCCATGTTCTTCTCGATGCCGGTGTGCAGGTAGCCGATGCCCGCGCGGGCCTCGGTCACCGTCTCGCCGTCGATCTCGAGCATGAGCCGCAGCACGCCGTGGGTCGACGGGTGCTGCGGGCCCATGTTGACGACGATCCGCTCCTCGCCGAGGCGCGCGGCCTCCTCGGCGATCTCGGACCAGTCGCCGCCGGACGCCTCGAAGCTCGGGACGCCCTCGGTGTCGCTGTCGACGACGTGGGCTGTGCTGCGTGGGGTCTGGGTGCTCATCGGTACGACCTCCGCTGGTCCGGGGGCGGCACGGTCGCGCCCTTGTACTCGACCGGGATGCCCCCGAGGGGGTAGTCCTTGCGCTGCGGGTGGCCCGGCCAGTCGTCGGGCATCTCGATGCGGGCCAGCCCCGGGTGGCCGTCGAAGACCATCCCGAAGAAGTCGAACGTCTCGCGCTCGTGCCAGTCGTTGGCCGGGTAGACCGAGACCGTGGACGGCAGGTGCGGGTCGGCGTCCGGGACCGCGACCTCGAGCCGCAGGCGGCGCGAGTGGGTGACGGACATCAGGTGGTACACGGCGTGCAGCTCGCGGCCGACGTCGTGCGGGTAGTGCACGCCGGAGACGCCCAGGCTGAGCTCGAACCGCAGGTCCTGGTCGTCGCGCAGCACCTGCGCGACCTCCACCAGGTGCTCGCGGGCGACGTGCAGGGTCAGCTCCTCGCGGTCGACGACGACGGACTCGACCGCCGCCGCGAACCCCGTGCCGGACTCGTCGAGCACCTCGGTGAGGATGTCGACGGCCTCGTCGAACCACCCGCCGTACGGCCGCTCGCTCGGGCCGGGCAGGGCGATCGCGGTGACCAGTCCGCCGTAGCCGGACGTGTCGCCGGTGCCCGCGGCGCCGAACATGCCGCGGCGCACGTCGACGACCTCGATCTGCGGCCGGCCCTCGGCGGGGATGTTCTGCGAGCCCGCCTCGAGCGCGGCAGCCGTGGTCGACTGCGCGGCCGTCGTCGCGTCGCCCGGCTTGGCGGCGTCCGCGGCGTCGGACTTCTCGGTCTGGTCGGGCTTCTCGGTCACCGCAGCAGCCCCGTCATCTGCGACGTCGGCGTCGCGGCGAGCGCGGCCGCCTCGGCGGCGGCCGCCGCGGCCTTGCGGTTGGCGCCGAGCGGCTCGTTCTCGATCTGCTCGTGCAGCGCCAGGATCGCGTTGATCAGCATCTCCGGACGCGGCGGGCAGCCGGGCAGGTAGATGTCGACCGGGATGATGTGGTCCACGCCCTGCACGATCGCGTAGTTGTTGAACATGCCGCCGGAGCTGGCGCAGACGCCCATGGAGAGCACCCACTTGGGCTCGGACATCTGGTCGTAGACCTGCCGCACCACGGGGGCCATCTTCTGGCTGACGCGGCCGGCGACGATCATGAGGTCGGCCTGGCGCGGGGACGCCCGGAACACCTCCATGCCGAACCGGGAGATGTCGAACCGGCTGGCGCCGGCGGCCATCATCTCGATCGCGCAGCACGCCAGTCCGAACGTGACCGGCCACAGCGACGACTTGCGGAAGTAGCCGACCAGGTCCTCGACCGTCGTCAGCAGGAACCCCGAGGGTGCCTCTTCGATGCCCATCTCACACCTCCTGGCGGACGGCCGTGGTCAGTCCCACTCGAACCCGCCGCGCTTCCACTCGTAGACGAACGGCACCGTGATGATCACCAGGAAGCCGATCATCGCGACCAGGCCGAACAGCGCCAGGTCCGCGAAGCTCACGGCCCACGGGTAGAGGAAGACCACCTCGATGTCGAAGATGATGAAGGTCATCGCGACCAGGTAGTACTTGATCGGGAAGCGGCCGCCGCCGATCGCGTGCGGGGTGGGCTCGATGCCGCACTCGTAGGCCTCGAGCTTGGCGCGGTTGTAGCGCTTGGGCCCGAGGATGACGCTCGAGCCCACGCCACCGAGCGCGAGGACGGCGGCGATGCCCATGAGGAAGAGCAGCGGGACGTACGGGTTGCTCATCGTGCGTCACTCCACTTCGTTGTGGTCGGGTGCCTCATGCGGCGGGGGCGATCCGGGCGAGCCCGGCGATGACCCGGTCCACCCAGTCACCGCCCGCCGGCTCGTAGCAGTCGGACAGGAGCTTGAGCACGAACTTCATGACCAGCGGCCGGGGCAGCCCGTACCGGGTGCACACCCGCATGACCTCGGGGTGCTCGATGAGCCGGACGAACACGCGGCCGAGCGTGTAGTAGCCGCCCAGGTCGTCCTTCATGCGCCGCTCGTAGGTGGCGAACGCCCGCTCGCGCCCGGCGGCCGTGCCGCGCGCGAGGCCCTGCGCGATGGCGTCCGCGGCCACGCGACCCGCCTGCAGCCCGTACGCGATGCCCTCGCCGTTGAACGGGCTGATCATCCCGGCCGAGTCGCCCGCGAGCATCAGACCGTTGCCGTAGAGCGGTCCGCGGTTGAAGCCCATGGGCAGCGCGGCGCCCTTGACCGGGCCCACCTGGTTGTCCGGCGTGAACTCCCACTCGGCGGGCGCGTTGGCCATCCACGTGGCGAAGAGCTTCTTGTAGTCCACCTTGGTCGCCGCCGCCGTCGAGGCGACCGAGCCGAGCCCGACGTTCGCGGTGCCGTCGCCGAGCGAGAAGATCCAGCCGTAGCCCGGCATGAGGTGGCCGTCGGCGTCGCGGAGCTCGAGGTGGCTCTCCATCCACGGGTCGTCGTGCCGCGGGGTGCGGAAGTAGGTACGGACCGCGACGCCCATGGGCCGGTCCATCCGCTTCTCCAGGCCCATGCCGGTCGCGAGCCGGGCGGAGACGCCGTCGGCGGCGATGACCACGGGCGCGCGGTACGTGACCACCTCGCCCTCGACCTTGGCGTGCACCCCGACCACGCGGCCGGAGCGCTCGTCGCGGACCGGTCCGGTCACCGTCGTCCGCTCCTGCAGCTTGGCGCCCGCGGCCCGCGCGTGGTCCGCCAGGGCGTGGTCGAGCGACAGACGCGACTTGGCCAGGCCGTACGAGGGGTAGCTGGACAGCTCCGGCCACGCGAGCTCGAGGCGGTGGCCGCCCCCGAGCACGCGCAGCCCGACGTTGCGGATCCAGCCGTCCTGCTCGCGCAGGGGCAGCCCCATGCGCACCAGCTCGGCGACCGCGCGCGGCGTCAGACCGTCCCCGCACACCTTGTCGCGGGGGAACTCCGACTTCTCCAGCAGCAGCACGTCGAGCCCTGCGGAGGCGCAGTGGAACGCGGCGGCAGACCCTGCCGGGCCCGCGCCCACGACGATGACGTCCGCGTCATCGTGCGCCGTATCGACCACCAGTGACCCCACTTGTGACGTTGTTCACGTACTGCTCCCGGCGAGTGTAACCAGCACCCCGGACACTGTCTGCGAAGGCTTGGCTTACTTGCGCCACACCCCGCCAGAACCCGCCCTGAACTGCTCGTTCGGCTCGCCATGATCCTCGGTGACCGACGCCCGGCCGCCGTGGGCCGTCCGTCCTGGCACCGTGCCCGAGAGCCATTGTTCACCCGCGCACCGACGGCCGGCCCCGCTACTCGGGGCGGGACCCCCGGTGCAGCGCCACGATCCCGCCGGACAGGTTGCGGTAGGCCACGTGCTGCCAGCCGGCGTGCTTGATCAGCAGGCCCAGGGCCCGCTGGTCCGGCCACTCCCGGATGGACTCCGCCAGGTACACGTAGGCGTCCGGTTCCTTGGACACCGCGCGGGCCACGGGCGGCAGCGCGCGCATGAGGTAGTTCTGGTAGACCGCGCGGAACGGCGCGAAGGTGGGCCGGGAGAACTCGCAGACGACGAGCCGTCCGCCGGGCCGGGTCACCCGCAGCAGCTCGTCGAGCGCGCCGTCGACGTCGCTGACGTTGCGCAGGCCGAACGACATGGTCACCGCGTCGAAGGACGCGTCGGCGAACGGCAGGTGCAGCGCGTCCCCCGCGACGAACGCCAGGTCCGGCCGGCGGCGCTTGCCCACCTCGAGCATGCCGACCGAGAGGTCGCAGGCGACGACGTGCACGCCGGCGTCGGCCATGGGCTCCGACGACGTGCCGGTCCCGGCCGCGAGGTCGAGCACCGTCTCCCCCGGCTGCGCGTCGACGGCCTTGAGGGTGGCCCGGCGCCAGGCGCGGTCCTGACCCAGCGAGATGACGTCGTTGGTCCGGTCGTAGCGGTGGGCCACCGCGTCGAACATCGCGGCGACGTCCTGGGGGTCCTTGTCGAGGGAGGCGCGGGACATGTGTCCATCGTCGCAGGTCGGCGGCGCCCGGACGACAGGGCCCACCGGGCGTGCAGGCATACGCTGGAACCGATGAGCACGCAGACCTCCGCCCCGGTGGACGACGTCCCGCACCCGCTCGTCGTGCGGACGGTCCCGCTCGACGACCTGGGCGCGCCGGGCGCTGCGGGCGCACCGGACCCGCAGGACCTGCTCGCCCTGCTGCCCACCGAGCGCCCGCTGGCCTGGGTGCGCCGCGGCGACGGGCTCGTCGCGTGGGGCGAGACGCTGCGGGTGCAGGTGGGCGGAGCCGGCCGGTTCGCCGACGCCGAGCGCGTGTGGCAGGAGGTGCTGGCCCGGGCGATCGTGCGCGACGACGTCCAGCTGCCCGGCACGGGTCCCGTGGCCTTCGGCTCGTTCGCGTTCGACGACGAGTCGTCGGCGGGCGGCGTCATCGTCGTCCCGCGCGTCGTGGTCGGTCGCCGTGGCGGTCGGGCGTGGCTCACGACGATCAGCACCGGCGCCCGGCTGCGCGCCGCACCGGAGCTCGGCGACGTCGTCGGGCCCCGCGTCCCTCCCGTCGACCCGGGCGAGGTCGTCTACAGCGACGGCGCGGTCACCGCGCCGGGCTGGCAGGACGTGGTCGCGCGCGGGATCGCCGCGATCAAGGCCGGTGACGTCGACAAGGTGGTGCTGGCGCGCGACGTGCACGCCCGGACCGAGCACCCGGTCGACGTGCGGTGGGCGCTCGAGCGCCTGGCCGCGCAGTACCCGTCGTGCTGGACGTTCAGCGTGGACGGCATGGTGGGGGCGACGCCCGAGCTGCTGGTCCGGTCCGAGAAGGGACTGGTGACCTCGCGCGTGCTGGCCGGCACCATCCGCCGCACCGGCGACGACGCCGCGGACCTGGCGCGCGCCGCGATCCTGGCCCACTCGTCCAAGGACCTCGAGGAGCACGAGTACGCCGTCACGTCCGTGGCGCACGCCCTCGAGCCGTTCTGCTCGTCGACCAACGTGCCCGACGTGCCCTTCGTCCTGCACCTGCCGAACGTGCTGCACCTGGCGTCCGACGTGACGGGCGTGCTCGTCGCACCGGCCGGCGGTGCGCACCCCTCCTCGCTCGCGCTCGCCGCCGCGCTGCACCCGACGGCCGCGGTGTGCGGCACGCCGACGGTCGCGGCCCGGGAGCTGATCCGCAGCATCGAGGGCATGGACCGCGCGCGGTACGCCGGTCCCGTCGGCTGGTTCGGCGCCGACGGCGACGGCGAGTGGGGCATCGCCCTGCGGTCGGCCGCGATCGACCCCGACGACCCCCGCAGCGTCCGGCTCTTCGCGGGCTGCGGCGTCGTGGCCGCGTCCGACCCGCCCGCCGAGCTGGCGGAGTCCGAGGCGAAGCTGGTCCCCATGCGGTACGCGCTCGGCCGGGACGCCAGCGAGCGCTGACGTCCCGGCCGAGGGGCGGGTCCGCGGGGGCGAGCCCCGCCGTGGAGCCGGCGGCCGGGGTCCGTGGGGGACGGTGACCCGGGCGGCCGCCGGCGGTCGATCAGCCCTGGCCGCCCTGCCCCTGGCCCTGGCCCTGCTGCTGCTGGAACCACTGCCACAGCTCCTCGGGGCTGAGCCCGTCGGGGACGCCGGAGCCGTTGCCCTGGTCGGGCGCCTGCTGGCCCTGCTGGTCGGGCGCCTGCTGGCCCTGCTGCGGGGCGGACTGCGCGTTCTCCTGGCGGACGGCGAGCGTCACGTCGACCTCGATGGTCTTGCCGTCCCGGACCACGGTCAGGGTGACGTCGGAGCCGGACGGGAGCGCCCGCACGTAGGCGGTCAGGGACTCGGCGCCACCCACGGCGTCGTCACCGATCGCGACGATCGTGTCCTTCTGCTGCAGGCCGGCGTCGGCGGCCGGGGAGCCGTCGCTGACCGACTCGACCACCGCACCGCGGCGGGTCACGCCGTCGGCCGTGGCGGTGCCGTCGGACAGACCGACACCGAGGAACGCGTGCTTCGCGGTCCCGTCGTCCACCAGCTGCGACGCGATGTTCTTCACCAGGTCCACAGGGATGGCGAAGCCCAGACCGATCGAGCCGGACTGGCTCGACAGCGTGGCGATCGAGGAGTTGATCCCGATGACCTCGCCGCGGGCGTTGAACAGGGGCCCGCCGGAGTTGCCGGGGTTCACCGCGGCGTCGATCTGGATCGCGTTGGTGACCGTGGCCTCGTTGCTGTTCTCGCCCGAGGTGGAGACCGGACGGTCCACCGCGGAGACGATGCCGGTGGTCACGGTGTTCGCCAGGCCGAGCGGGTTGCCGACGGCCATGACGGGCTCGCCGACGACGACCTTGGCGGAGTCGCCGAGCGCAGCCGGCTTGAGGTCCTTCGGGGCGTCCTTGAGCTTGATGACGGCCAGGTCGGTGGTCGGGTCGGTACCGACGATCGTCGCCTCGAGCAGGCGTCCGTCGGTGAGCGTGACCTGCGGGTCCCCGCTGGCCCCCGCGACGACGTGGTTGTTGGTCACGATGTGGCCGGCGTCGTCGATGATGACGCCGGAGCCCTGGGCACCTCCGCCGTTGCCGTCGCTGACCTGGATCGCGACGACCGACTGCTGCACGGCCTTGGACACGGCCTCCCAGTCGGGGTTGTCGGCCGTCGAGCCGGAGACCGGCACGGTCTCGTTCGTCGACTGCCCGATCGTCGCCAGCGAGCCCGGGCGGCTGCCCGAGGCGTCCTCGTCGGACATCGCGTGGGTGAGGCCGGCGGTGGCGACCGCCGCGACGATCGCGGCCGCCGCGGCGGCACCGGTCACCGGCAGCCACAGGCCGCGCTTGCGCTGGGTCGGGACCGTGCCGTGGGGCGGCGGGCCGCCGACGGTCGCCGGAGCAGGCTGGTAGGCAGCCTGCTGCGGCGCCGCCGGGTCGTGGGCCGCGGCGCGCTGGGCGGCCTCCCACTGCGCGCGGCGGACGGCCTCGAACTGGTCCATCTGCGGCGCCTGCTGCTGGGCGGCCGCACGCTGGGCCGCCTCGTACGCGGCACGCTGGTCCGCCGGGGCGGCGGGGTGCGGCGGGGTGAAGGGGTTGGTGGGGTGCGCCTGCGCGGACGGGGCCGGCAGCGGCTGGCTCGGGTGGACCGGCAGCGGCTGGGTCGCGTGCATCGGCGGGACAGGCTGGGTGGGGCTCGTCTGGGGGTGCTGGTCGGCAGCGGTCGGCTCGTTCGCGCCGTTCTCCGGGGTGCTGGTCATGTCTGGTGCCCTCCTTTGTCGAGGACTAGGTAACCCCGCCGCGCTGGAGGGACCCTTCGCAGAACCTGGGAGTTCGCTGCGAGTTCCGGATGGACCGGGCTACCGCCGCCCCAGCGCCGCCTCCACCGCGGCCGCGACCTCGGCGGCGATGCGCTCCCCCAGCGCACGCCGGCTCGTGCGGTCGACGCGCACCTCCACCACGCTCAGTCCCGGGCCCGGTGCCGCGAGCGCCGGCAGCAGCCCGTCGACGTCGCTGACCCGGGTGTGCCGCACGCCGTACCCGGCGCACAGGGCGGCCAGGTCGGCACCGTGCGGCGTGCCGAACACGCGCTCGAACACGTCCGCGCGCTCCGGCTCCCCGGGTTCGAGCGTCGAGAAGATCGAGCCGCCGTCGTCGTTCGCCACGACGAGCTGCAGGTGCACCGCGGCCTCGAGCGGACCGCGCAGGAGGCCGCCGACGTCGTGCAGGAAGGTGAGGTCGCCGAGCAGCGCGCGGACGCGGCGGTCCGGCAGGCCGAGCGCCGCGCCGACCGCGGTCGACACGGTGCCGTCGATCCCGGCGAGCCCGCGGTTGGCCAGCACGACCGGTGGGGTCTGCCAGCGGGCCACGAGGTCGAGGTCGCGCACGGGGTTGGACGAGCCGACGACGAGCGCGTCGCCCACGCCGGTGACCTGCGCGACGACGCGCGCGAGCGCCGGGCCGGTCACCCGGGTCCCGCTGCGCGAGCGACGGCCCGCGTCGAGCCCGTCCAGCACGCCGTCGATCGCCGCCGCCGCGGCCGCGTCCGCCGCGCGCCACGCGTCCAGCCAGCCGGCCGGTGCGGGCATCCGCCCCTGCCGCATCCGCGCGGGCGGCTCGAGCAGCACCTCGGCGGCGTTGCGGGCAGCATCGGGCCAGTCGGCACCCCGCGGCGCGACGACGACGACCTCGACGTCGGGGCGTCCCAGCAGCTGCTGCACCGGGCGGGACAGGGTCGGGCGGCCGAGCACCACCACGCGGCGGACGGCCCCGCCCAGCTGCGGGTGGGCGAGCAGCAACCGGTAGGCCGCGACGGCGTGCGTGCCGCCACGGGCGCCCGAGGACGGCTCGGCCAGCAGCGGCCACCCGTTCACCTCGGCCAGCCGGCGGGCGGTCGGTCCGGCGCCGTCGCCGGCGACCAGCACCGTGGCCACCCCACCGCGACGTGCGGGCGCCGACGCGTCCGCGACCGCAGGGACCACCCCGGTGGCGACCGTCGGCGGAAGCGGCCGGGACTGGACGTGCGTCAGGCCCGCGGTCGACGGCTCCGGCCACGGCGACGGCCCGGGCACCAGCGGCTCGCGGAACGCCAGGTTGAGGTGCACCGGGCCGGGGTTGCCGGTGCGGGCCCCCGTCGCGGCGGCCACGGCGCGGGACAGCGTCCGGCGCAGGCTCCGCGCCTCGTCGGGCAGGCCGACCGGCGCGGGCACGTCGACCGCGAGCCGGACGGCGTCCGCGAACAGGCCGACCTGCTCGGTGGTCTGGTTGGCCCCCGTGCCGCGCAGCTCGTGCGGGCGGTCGGCGGTGAGCAGCAGGAGCGGGACGCCGGCGTGGTGCGCCTCGAGGACGGCGGGGTGCAGGTTGGCGACGGCGGTGCCCGAGGTGGTGACCACGGCGACCGGCCGCGGCGCCAGGGGCTGGTCGTCGTCGCCGTACGCGGACGCGCGGGACAGCCCGAGCGCGAGGAACCCCGCCGAGCGCTCGTCGACCCGCACGTGCAGCCGCACCGCGGGAGCGCCGGTGGGTCGGTCGTCGTCGGGCCGTGCGGCGTCGGCCAGCGCGTAGGCCAGCGGCGCCGACCGGGACCCCGGCGCGAGCACCACGTCCTGCACCCCCAGCGCGGTCAGCGCCTGGACGAGCACCCGGGCCGCCGTGGTCGCCGGGTGCTGGTCCACGTGCTGGTCCAGGGGCGGCGGCGTCACGCCCGCCATCATGCCCGAGCCCGCACGGCGTCGCGGCGGGCCCGCCAGCGCGCGGCGAGCTCCGGCGGGGCGGCCGCGGCCGCCAGCAGCGCGGGGTCGGGTTCGGGACGCCGGACCTCCAGCTCGCCGTCGACCGGCAGGAACGGATCGGTCACCAGGTCCGCGGTGAACAGCTGCGCGGTGGCCAGGCCGCACGCGTACGGCAGCTCGGGCAGCGCCGCCGCGAGCGCGACGCCGGCGGCGAGCCCGACCGAGGACTCGAGGGCGGACGAGACGACCACGGGCAGCCCGATGCGCTCGGCCAGCTCGAGGCACGCGCGCACCCCACCCAGCGGCTGGACCTTGAGCACGACGACGTCCGCGGCGTGGGCCCGTGCGACCGCGATCGGGTCCTGGGCGCGCCGGATCGGACTCGTCGGCGGCGATCGGGACGTGCGTGCGGCGGCGCAGCGCGGCGAGGTCGTCGACACCCGGCACGGGCTGCTCCGCGTACTCGAGCCCGCCCGCGGCCCGGTCGAGCACGGCGAGGCGGCTCACGGCGGTGTCCACGTCCCACGCGGCGTTGGCGTCCACGCGCACGGCTCCGCCCGGACCGAGCGCGTCGCGGACCGCCTCGAGCCGGGCGACCTCGTCGGCCACCGACTGCCCGGGCTCGGCCACCTTGACCTTGGCCGTGCGACAGCCCCCCGAGGACCGGACGATCCGGTGGGCCGTCTGCGCGTCGACGGCCGGGACGGTGACGTTGACCGGGACGTGCGTCCGCAGCGGCGCGGGCCAGCCCTCGTCGGCCGCCTCGCGCGCCGCGCGCCACCAGCCGGCGGACTCGTCGGCGTCGTAGTCCCAGAACGGGCTGAACTCGCCCCAGCCGGCGTCACCGCGCACGAGGGTGCCGTCCCGGACCGTGAGCCCGCGGAACCGTGTCCGCAGCGGCAGGGACCAGACGTGCAGGTCAGCGGCGTCGAGGGACATCCGGTCAGCGTACGGCGAGGTCACCCGCCCCACGCCTCGACCAGGAGCGCTCGGGCGGTCGCACGGACCGGGCGGCGCTCGGTCAGGGCGGTGACCACCGCGCCGTCCACCACGGCGGTGGTCACGCGCGCCGACGTGGGAGCACCGACGCGGCGCACCAGCTCGGTCAGGACGTCGTCGACCACCCCCCGTCCCGCGGCGAACGCCTCCGCGAGGGGTGCGTGCCGGCCGGCGCCCAGCAGGTGCTCGTAGTGGCTGCGCACCTGCTCGTCGTCGCCGGGCGGCAGGACCGCGTCCGTGAGGGTGCGGGCGGCCTGCCCGGGGTCGTCGTGCACGGACGCCGGCGGTGCGGCGTCCAGGACCGAGCGCGCATGGGCCGCCCACGCCGCGGCGAGCGCCCCGCCCGCGGCCGCCGCGAGGTCGTCGAGCGACGTGAAGTAGTAGGTCGTCGCGGACAGGGACGCCCCGGCCTCGGCGGCCACCCGGCGGTGCGTGAGCGCCCCGGGCCCCTCGCGGAGCGTGAGCGCGGCGGCCGCGCGGGCCAGCTCGTCGCGCCGGCGGGCACCCTTGGCCCGGACGCCGCGCCCCGCGGGCTCGTCCGCCGTCACGCGTGCGCGCCGGAGGACAGGTTGAGGCCCACGACGCCCGCGACGATGAGGACCAGCGACACGATCTTCAGCACCGACATGGTCTCCCCGAACAGGACGACCGCGAGCACCGCGGTCACCGCGGCGCCGATGCCGACCCAGACGCCGTACGCGACGCCGACCGGCAACGACCGCAGCGACCAGCTGAGCCCGCCGAGCGAGAGGACCGCGAAGACGACGAACGCCACGCTGGGCCACAGGCGGCTGAACCCGTCGGACGCCTTGAGGCTCAGGGCCCAGCCCGCCTCGAGCATGCCGGACAGGATGAGGACGATCCAGGCCATGGGTGCATCACATCTCTCGGTGCTGCGGACGCCGCCACGGCGTCCCGTGCGCGCCGGGTGGCAGTCCCCGCCGTCCCGCGCACGTTCTGGTACGAGCGTACCAGAACGATCCCGCGCGGCTAGGCTTCGCGCGTGACCCAGCCCCCCTTGCCGGCCCCCGTCTCCGAGACGTTCGACCCCACGCGCTGGCGGTCCGTCGACGGGTTCGAGGACCTCACCGACCTCACCTACCACCGCGGCCACGCCCGCCCGACGCCCGAGCAGGGGGCCGCCGGCGCCGTCGGCCGGGACCTGCCCGTGGTGCGCGTCGCCTTCCACCGGCCCGAGGTCCGCAACGCCTTCCGTCCGCACACCGTCGACGAGCTGTACCGGGTGCTCGACCACGCCCGCACCACCTCCGACGTGGGGACGGTGCTGCTCACCGGCAACGGGCCGAGCCCCAAGGACGGCGGGTGGGCCTTCTGCTCGGGAGGCGACCAGCGCATCCGCGGCCGCTCCGGCTACCAGTACGCGTCCGGCGAGACCGCCGAGGACGTCGACCCCGCACGCGCGGGCCGCCTGCACATCCTCGAGGTGCAGCGCCTGATCCGCACCATGCCGAAGGTGGTCGTCGCGCTGGTCAACGGCTGGGCGGCCGGCGGCGGGCACTCGCTGCACGTCGTCGCGGACCTGACCATCGCCAGCCGGGAGCACGCGCGGTTCATGCAGACCGACGCCAACGTCGGCTCGTTCGACGGCGGCTACGGGTCTGCGCTGCTCGCGCGGCAGGTGGGGCAGAAGCGCGCCCGGGAGATCTTCTTCCTCGCCCGCGAGTACTCGGCGGACCAGGCGCTCGCCTGGGGTGCGGTGAACGACGTCGTCGAGCACGACCGGATCGAGGAGGCCGGGCTGGAGTACGCCCGCATCCTGGCCACCAAGTCGCCGCAGGCGATCCGCATGCTCAAGTTCGCCTTCAACCTGGCGGACGACGGCCTGGCGGGGCAGCAGGTGTTCGCCGGCGAGGCGACCCGGCTGGCGTACATGACCGACGAGGCGGTCGAGGGGCGTGACGCGTTCCTGGAGCGCCGGGAGCCCGACTGGTCGGGCTTCCCGTACGCGTACTAGGAGCGGGACAGGGCCCAGCCGGCGAGGTCCACGACCGTGCCGAGGACGCCGGCCGCGCCGACGAGCAGCGCGACGAGGACGACGGCGGAGACGACGACCGCGCCGAGCGAGCGGACGTCGTGCTCCCGGGCGGCGGGCTGGGGGTGCGTGAGAGTGGCCATGCGTCCAGCGTCGCCGGGGGGCGCCGGGGCGCGCATCGGCCCCGGGGACCGTCGCGGGTCACCCTGGGGTGGCCGTCCCTGGCTCGGGGGTCATCCCGTGGTCGGACCCGTGCACACGGTCAGCCGACGGTCAGCGAGCCGGTGCCGGCGGGGACCAGCTCCACCCAGGTGTTGCCCGGCGCCAGGTCGGCGGGGGCGCCGTCCGCCGTGAACAACCGCATCGGCGCGTCCTGCGAGTCCTTCTGCCACCGGACGGGCACCGTCTTGCCGCCGGTCGCCACGACCCCGTCGCCCGAGCCGACCAGCGTGTAGGTGGGCACGGGCGCGCCACCCTGCGCACCGAACCTGGTGTTGGGGTGGTCGGCGGTGATCGACACGACGTTCACCGCGGACAGCCGCGCACCGCTGCGCGCGGTCGCGGGCGTCGACCCCTCCGAGCGCAGCCACGTGCCGCTGCCCGCGTCCCACGTCCAGGTCGGGTTCGACGCCGGGGAGAGCCGGAAGCTGAGCGTCCCGGCCGGGGTCCCGCCGACGACGGCCGCGGCGGTGCCGGCGTCGCGCGCGAACGTGAACTGCTCCCCCGGAGGCGCCTGGTGCTCGGCGTCGGCCTGGTCCCAGAACGTCTGCGGCGTCCCGTACACGTTGTGCGGCGCGGCACGGTCCTTGGTCCGGTACATGCCCGGGGCGCCGGCGTCGTGGCTGATCATCTGCACACCGCTGGCCTCGACCAGGTCGAGGATGCCCTGCTGGCCGCCGGAGAACGCGAGCAGGCCGTGCATCGGCGCGATGATCAGGGGGTCCATGGGGCGGACCGAGCGGATGGGACCGACCTCGGCGGGCACCTGCGAGTGGAACACCGCGACGAACCGCGACACGTCGAACTCGACGATGGTCTCCCAGACCACGTCGGCCTGGTCCAGCCCCGTCTGCGGGCGGGCCACGGCGGTGTTCTCGATCTTCACCGACAGCGACGGCCTCGCCGCTGGCTCACCCGCGACGCCGGTGAGCGGCCAGACGGGCGGCAGGTCCGGAGTCGGCGCCGCCGACTTGTCCGGGGACAGGGTCGGGCGCTGCGTGACGGTCGTCGGCGACGTCTGCGGCGCGTCGGTGGGCGAGCTGCAGCCGGCCACCGTCAGCGCCAGGGCGGTGAGCACGGCGGCCAGACCGCCGCGCGAGGCTCGTCGTGTCGTCGTCATCGTGCTCCCCCGTCGTCCCGCTGCACCGCACCAGGCTGCCACGCGGCGGCTCAGCCGATGGTCACCGCGCCGGTGTCCCGCGGCACGAGCTCGACCCACGTGGTGCCGGGCGCGAGCGTCAGCACCGAGCCGTCGGCCGCCGCGAGGGTGAGGACCGCGTCGGTGCCGGTCTTGCTCCAGGTGCCGGTCACCGTGCGGCCGCCCGAGGAGACGGTGGCGTCGCCGGTGCCCTCCAGCACGGTCTCGGGCACGGGGTTGCCGGCCGGGTCCTTGGTGCCGGAGTCGACCAGCCTGACCTTGAGGGTCACCACGTTGGTCGCCGCCATCCGGGCGCCGGACCGGACGGTCGACGGCGTCGTGCCCTCGGAGCGCAGCCACGTGCCGGTGCCCGCGTCCCACGACCAGGTGGGGTGCGAGTAGCCGGACAGCTTGACGGCGACGGTCGTCGACGGGCCGCCCGACGTGACCGCGCTGGCCTCCTCCGGGTGCTTGGCCATGACGAACTGCGGCGCGGGCAGCGCGCCGTGGCTCGCGTCGGCCTGGTCCCAGAACGTCTGGAGGGTCCCGTAGACGTTGTGCGGCGCGGGTCCGACGCCCTTCTTGCGGTAGAAGCCGTCGGCGCCCGCATCCATGCTGATGGTCTGCAGGCCGGCGTTCTTCAGCGCCTGCACGAACTGCTGCTGACCGCCCGAGAAGGCGATGAGGCCGTGCAGCGGGGCCGTGATCGCCGGGTCCATGGGACGCACCGAGCGGATCGGGCCCACCTCGGCCGGCGCCTGCGACTGGTAGACGGCCACGAACCGGCTGATCCCGCCCTCGACCACCTGCTCCCAGACCATGTCGGCCTGGTCCAGGCCGGTCTGCGGCCGCGCCTCGCCGGAGTTCTCGATCTTCACCGCCAGTGCCGGGCGCTGCGCGACGTCGGTCGCCGCGACGCCCGTGAGCGGCCAGCGGGGCGGCACGACGGGTGCGGGCGGTGCGGCCTTCACCACGTCGACGTCGGGGGCCTGCGTCACGGGTGCCGCGGCGGTGGGCTCCGCCGTCGCCGCACCGCTGCAGGCGGTCAGGGCCAGCACGACGCCGGACGCCAGGGCGACGATCCCGGCGGGCCGCCGACGGACGGTCGGGACGGTGAGAACAGGCGACACGATGCTCCTTGGGGTCTGAACCGCGCGACACTCTACGGTGCGGCCGCCCCCCGTCCCGGGACGGGCGCGCCCGGCGCCGGACCTAGGCTGAGCGGGTGACCCGGCCGCTGCGTGACGTCCCCGCGCGGCCGGACCTGCTGCTGGACGCGCTCGCGCGCGCGCTGGACGGCACCGGCCCCGCCGTCTCGCCCGCCGTGGGGGCCCCGACGGACGGCGACGCAGCGGTGGCCGACGGCGTCGCCGTGGTGGTCCGCACCTCGGGCTCGACGGGCGAGCCGCGGGCCGTCCAGCTGTCCGCGGCGGCGCTGCGCGCGTCGGCCGCCGCGACCTCCCGCCGGCTCGCCGGCCCGGGCCGCTGGTTGCTGGCCCTGCCGACGCACCACGTGGCCGGGCTGCAGGTCCTCGTCCGCTCGGTGCTGGCGGGCACCACGCCGGCCGTGCTGCCCGAGGGCGCCTTCCGCGCGCCGGCGTTCACCCGGGCGGCCGCCACGATGACCGGCCACGGCCCCCGGTACACCTCGCTCGTGCCCACGCAGCTGGTCCGGCTGCTCGACGACGCGGCCGCGACCGACGCGCTCCGGTCGTTCGACGCCGTGCTCCTCGGAGGTGCGGCGTCGTCCCCTGACCTGCTCGCGCGCGCGACTGCCGCGGAGGTCCCGGTGGTCACCACGTACGGCATGTCGGAGACGTGCGGCGGGTGCGTCTACTCCGGCAGCCCGCTCGGAGGCGTCGGCGTCCGGATCGACGACGAGGGACGGATCCTGCTGTCCGGACAAGTGCTGGCCGACGGGTACCTGGGGCGACCCGACCTCGACGCCGAGGCGTTCGTGCAGGTCGACGGGGTCCGCCACCTGCGGACCACCGACCTGGGCACCTGGTCGGACGGACGCCTCACGGTGCTCGGCCGGGCGGACGACGTGCTGGTCAGCGGCGGCGTGAAGGTGCCGCCGGGTCCGGTCGAGGCGGTGCTCGCCGGACTGCCGGGCGTCGCGGAGGTCTGCGTCGTCGGCGTGCCCGACCCCGAGTGGGGACAGGCCCTCGTCGCCGTCGTCGTCGCGCGGCACGGCTCGTCGGCCCCGGGTCTCGACGAGGTCCGCGCCGCCGTCGCCGACCGCCTCGGTGCCGCGCACGCCCCGCGCCACGTGGTCACCGTGGGTTCGCTCCCGGTGCGCGGGCCGGGCAAGATCGACCGTCGGGCCGCCACGCAGCTCGCCGCCCGCACTCTCGAGAGGAACCACACGTGACGACCGCCAGCGAATGGGTGCAGGGCGCGCGGCCGCGCACGCTGCCGGCCGCCGCCGCCCCGGTGCTCGTCGGCACCGGAGCCGCCGCGCACCTGGGCGACGCCGACGTCGGACGGGCCGCGCTCGCCCTCGGGGTCGCTCTCGCGCTGCAGGTCGGCGTCAACTACGCCAACGACTACTCCGACGGCATCCGCGGCACCGACGTGGACCGGGTGGGCCCGCTGCGCCTGACGGCGTCCGGCGCCGCGAGCCCCGGCACCGTGAAGGCCGCGGCGTTCACCGCGTTCGGGGTCGCGGCCCTGCTCGGGCTGGCGCTGGTGGCACTGAGCGGCCAGTGGTGGCTGCTGGCCGTCGGCGCCGTGGCGATCGTCGCGGCCTGGGGCTACACCGGCGGTCGGCGGCCGTACGGCTACCGCGGGCTCGGGGAGGTCGGCGTCTTCGTGTTCTTCGGCCTCGTCGCCGTGCTCGGCACCACCTACACGCAGGCCGGTCGACTGTCCTGGCCCGCCTGGGTGGGCGCCGTCTCGGTCGGGCTGCTCGCGTGCGCGCTGCTCATGGCCAACAACCTGCGCGACGTGCCCACCGACGCGCTCGTCGGCAAGCGCACCCTGGCCGTGCGGATGGGCGAGCGCTGGTCCCGGCGCGCCTACGCCGTGCTCGTCATCCTGCCCGTGCTCCTGGGCGGGGCGGTGTGCGCGTTCGCCTCCGTGTGGACGCTCATGGTCCTGGTCCTGCTGGCGCCCGCCGTGCTCCTGTCGGTGACCGTGCTGCTGGGCGCCCGGGGCCGTGCGCTCGTGCCCGTGCTGGCCGGGACCGGGATGCTCGAGCTGGCCTTCGGGGTGCTGCTGGGCCTCGGCCTCGCGCTGTAGCTCAGTCCTCGCGCGCTGCCTCGTCGGCGGCGTCCTCGAGGTCCGCGTCCTCCTGGGCACGCTTGCTCAGCACCGGCCGCTCGCCCGCCGCCCGCCGCCGCTCCGCCTGCTCGGCGAGCTGCCGCGCGGCGGCGTCCCGGGGACCGCTGAGCAGGACGTAGGACAGTCCCCACGCCAGGAACGCCGCGACGATCGCGACCAACCAGGACCGCAGACCCGCCCACCAGAGCAGGCCGAGGCAGACGCCGAAGAGCGCGAGGCGCAGGAGCGAGTAGACGACGAAGGGCACGGCTCCAGGGTAGGCCGCCCGGCCCGTCGGTCCGGCCCACAGGCGACTACGCTGACGTGGTGAGGAACCTGGCAGTCCTGGCGATCATCGGACTCACCATCTACTGCGTGATCGACGTCGTCCGCAGCACTGATGACGAGCGCTTCGGCGTGCACCCGGCGTTCTGGGTCCTGCTCATCCTCTTCGTGCCGTTGCTGGGTCCGCTCGCGTGGCTGGCCGTGCGCTGGTCACGCCGCACGGCAGCCGCTGGGCGCCCGGACGGACCGACCGGCGCGGCGCCGCGCCGGCGGCCTACCGCACCCGACGACGACCCCGAGTTCCTGTGGCGGCTCGACGAGGACCGCCGGCGGACCGATCCCGGGGCCTCGTCCCCCGACGACGAGTCGGCGGGGAAGTAGCGCGTTGTCCACATTCTGAGGGTGGGCTGGTTGGTGGGTGTCCGGTTCGCGTAGAATCGAACACATGTTCGAAGCCGCTGGGACCCGGGTCGTGGAGCAGCCGCGCCTCGCTGCGGGGGCGTCCGCGCAACCAGCCCCCACGGCGGCTCCTGTCGCAGGACCGGCGGTCAACGATGCGCGTTCCGCGGGCGGCCTCGCGAGCGTGGACCAGGCGAGCGCGGCGGTCGCCGCGGCGCCAGCGCCCCACAATGCGAGTCGCGCTGGCGCGGACCCGACGGGTCCGGCCGCTTCAGTGGAGCCTGCCGCTCGCGATGCGCGTCTCCCCGGCGCGGACCAGACGACAGCAGCAGTGGCTGAGCTGCTCGCGGCGGCGCGCCGGTTGGCGGACGTGGTGACCGACGGCGGCGGCGGGCGGCGCGGGGCGGCGGGTGGTGCTGGCCGGGTTGGGGCAGGTCGACGGGGTCCTGGCCGGTGTGCGCTCCACGGTGCTGTTGGCCGAGCGGGACGCGGGCACCTGGCAACGCCCCGGGATCGCCTCCTTCGAGGCCGCGCTGGGCACCCGCACCCGCACCGGGCTGCCCGACGCCCGCCGCCAGGTCCGCCAAGCCGAGACCCTGGCCACCATGCCCGTGGTCGCCGACGCGGTCCGCGCCTCCGAGATGCCCCTGGGGCACCTGGACGCCCTGGCCCGGGTACGAGCAGTCAGCACCGACCCGGTCACCCGCGCCCTGGACACCCCCGTCCTGCAAGACGCCCTGGTGCGCATGGCGCGCACCCAGGACGTGCCCACCTTCACCCGGTCCCTGCAGCGCATCACCGCCGAGCTCGACCCGGCCAGCCTGGAACGCGCCCACCACAACCAGCGCGCCCGCCGGTTCCTGCACCTGTCCGACCAACCCGACGGCACCCACCTGCGCGGCCTGCTCGACCGCGTGGCCGGACACCGCCTGCGCCTGGCCCTGGAGGCCACCGGCGAACGCCCCGGCCCCCGACCCCCGCAGCCCGACACCGCCGACGACGCCGCTGCCGACCCGGCAGCGGGCGGCCGCACGGCCGGTCCGGACGGTCCGGCGGCTGCGCGGCGGTGGTGGGGTGGTGCTGGAGGAGCGGACCTCCGAGCAGGCCCGCGCCGACGCCCTGGACGTCCTCGCCCGACGCATCCTGTCCCTACCCCAGACCGCCTCCGGCGCCGCCGTCCCCGCCCAGATCAGCCTGCTCATGACCGAAGACACCTTCACCGCCCTACGCACCCACCACACCCGCAGCACCGGCAGCGCCGGCACCGCCCGCACCGAGAACGCCGCGGGCGACAGCAGCAACCGGCACCGCGACGGCGCGACGGCGGACGGCACGGACGCCGCGGGCACCGCCGGCCCGCTGCGGCTGCCCGACGGGACCCCGGTGCCACCGGTGACCCTCGAGGACGGCACCCCCGTCCCGTTCAGCACCGTGGCCCAAGCCCTGTGCGACTGCGACATCACCCGCCTCGTGATCAACGCCGACGACATCCCGGTCAACCTCGGCCGCACCGCCCGCCTCTACACCGGCACCCACCGCCGCGCCGTCATCGCCCGCGACCGCCACTGCACCTTCCCCGGCTGCGACCGCCACGCCCGCTGGTGCGAGATCCACCACATCACCTGGTGGGACCGCGACAACGGCCCCACCTCCCTGAACAACGCCGCCCTGCTCTGCAGCTACCACCACCACCAAGTCCACCAACACAACCTCACCATCGACCGCCACACCCCCACCGCAACCACGACAGGCACTGGCACGCGTACGGGAGCGGGCACGGCGCTCGGCGGTCGCGGCGGCAGCGGACAGGCAGTAACGCACCATGGCAGCGGCACACGCGGCGACCCTCCACACACCACCGACCTCCACGCCCCACCGCCCGCCATACCAAACCTCGACACCCCACCCGGCAACCGCCAGGAACACCTGGACCACCCACCCGGCAGGGACGAGCACGGTGAGCAGGGAACGCTCGACCCGGCACACCTGCACGCCCTCGCCGCCCGCGAAGCCACCGGCCCACCCGGGACCCGCTACACCTTCCGCGACCCCACCGGCCGCACCATCGCCACACCGTCGGGCTGACCCGCGTGACGCGGGCTGCACGGGCTCGCGTCACGCGTCGCTAACCGCGTCAGCGGCGAGCACGGGGAAGCTGGTGGGTCACCCGGAGTCGGTCGGCGCCACGGCTGTACGACGGCGGCACGGGGTCCGCTGAGCTCACTGGCGAGTCCGCCGGCGACGCTGCTCGAACCAGGTCGAAGTCGAGGTGAGCCCGCTGGAGCGAGATGCAGACCGGTTGCGCTGCTCGGCTACTCGCAGAGGTGGCACGACGCGGTAGGAGACGCCACGCTGACGAGGCCGAGAGGTGTGCGAGGCAGGGAGGCGCGGAGCCGGTCAGATGCCTGAGTACGAGTGCTTGCCCGTGACCACGAGGTTGACCACCGTGAAGTTCGCGAGCACCACCGCGTACCCGACGAAGACGAAGTACGCCGCGCGCCGACCGCTCCAGCCTCGAGTGGTCCGCGCGTGCAGGTAGGCCGCGTAGGTGACCCAGGCGACGAACGTGCCGACCTCCTTGGGGTCCCAGCCCCAGTAGCGACCCCAAGCGTGCTCGGCCCAGATGGCTCCGCCGATCAGGGTGAAGGTCCACAGGACGAACGCGATCGCGTTGAGCCGGAACGCCATGGCCTCGAGCTCGCGGGAACCGGGCACCTGCTCGAGCCAGCCGAACCGCGGGCCGCTGAGCACGCGGCGGAACCGGTCCGTCCGGGCGGCGGGACGAGGGGCCGACTCCGCACGCTCGGTGGTCGCACCGGAGCCAGCGGTCGCGGCGCCGACCCGCACGGCGAGGGCGTCGTCGGCGGACAGGCCCGCGAGGCCCTCCTCGCGGTAGCTGCGCAGCACCTGGAGCACCGAGGCGGCGAACGCCACCGTGAAGATGCCCGTGGCGGTGATGGCGACCCCGACGTGCAGGATCAGCCAGTAGCTCTGCAGCGCGGGCTGGACCTGGTCGGCCTTGATGTAGAAGGCGTTGAGGGCGAGCACCGTGGCGAGCACGGCGATGCCCATGACGAGCACCCCGACGAACGCGATGACCCGGCGGCGCTGCACGATCGTGAGCACCAGGACGGCCACGAAGACGCCGACGATCGTGAACTCGTACATGTTCGCGGTGGGCCACCGGCCGGCGGCGACCCCGCGCAGGACGATCCCGCCGAACAGCATCGCGAGGCCGAGGAGCGTGGTGGACCGGGCGATCCCCTCGGCGCGCGCGGACCGTCCGGGGGCACGCTGGTCCTCGGACCCGGCGACCGCGGTGGCGGGACGTGACTCGGCGGAGCCCCACGACCCGGCGCCCGACGACCCTACGGCCGACGATCCGACGCCTGCGGCCACCGGCTGGGCCTGCGCACGAGCGGCGGCGTCGGTGGCCGGCACGCGCTTCTGCGCGCGGTCGGCGATCCGGGCGAGGTCCACGCTGTACGCGACGAGCGCGATGGTGAACGCGGTCGCGGCACCCCAGACGAGCAAGGTGCTCAGGTCACCGGTGGTCATGGCGTGCCCTCTCCTGAGGTCGTGCCGCGCGGTGCGGCCGGAGTTACGTCGTCGGTGCGGGCGAGCGTCTGGGCCAGCACCCGGTCGAGCTCGGGTTGGAGGCCGACGTCGTCGCCGCGTGCCAGCCCGGCAGCCGTGACCACTGTACGACCGTGCGCGTCGTCGGGCCCCGCCGGGGCGAACCGCAGCCAGAGGCGCCGACGCGGCGCGAACAGCGAGGTGGCCAGGCCCGCGAACGCGAGCAGTGCGAACACCAGCACGAACGGCAGCGCGGGGTCGTGGCGCAGGTCGAGCGCGACGAACCGCGGCAGCCCGTTGAACGTCAGCGTGCCGAGCCCGTCGGGCAGGTCGACCGTCTCGCCGGGCCGCACGACGACCGTCGCCGGCGTGCCGTCGGCGTCGAGCACCTGCGTCATCCGCGCCTCGTCGAGCTGGTAGACGTTCTGCGGCACGCCCGTGTCGAGCCCGAGGTTGCCCTTCCAGACCGACAGCACCAGCGCGGGGTCGTTGGGCTGCGGGTTGGTCGAGGCGTACGCGGGTCCCATCGGGGTCTGCCGCTCCTCGAGGGTGGGCAGCAGGAAGCCGACGAGCCCGATCTGCTCCTGGTCCCCCGACACGGCCGGCACCTTGACCACGCCGCGCGACGAGTACACGTTGTCCTGCGGCAGGAACGGCGTCGGCCCGGCGAACGCCACCTGACCGGACGCGTCCGTGACCGTGAGGTCGGGCGCGTACCCGTTGCCCTGCAGGTAGATCTTGGCGCCGCCCGCGTCGAGCGGGTGGTTGACCTTGATCGTCCTCTTCTCGGGCGCCTCGCCGGGGTTGGTCAGCGTGACGTGCGCGGTGAAGTCGCGGGACTGGAGCGTCTCGGGGTCGAACCGCGCGTCGAACTCGTCGAGCCGCAGCGTGAACGGCACCAGGCTGGTGGGCGAGTACGCGGTCCCCTGCTCGAACGTGTCGTACGCGACCTGCGCGTTCGGGAACCCGCGACCCTGCACGACGATGGCCTGCCCCCGGTAGTGCAGCACCTGACCGGTGGCCACCGAGATGAGCAGGCCGACGAGGGCCAGGTGGAAGACGCAGGTTGCCGGTCTCGCGCAGGTACCCGCGCTCGGCGGACACCGACCAGGTGCCGCCGCCCTCGTCGCGGGTGTCCACCCGGTACGTCGGCACGAACGGGAGCCACCGCCAGCCCGCGCGCAGCACGGACTCGGCGGTGTCGGCAGCCCGCCGCGGGTCGGCGTCGACCGTGCCCGACGCCTGGGCGGGGAAGCGCCCGAACCGGCGCGGCGCACGCGGCGGGCGGCCCCGGACTCCGGCGAGGTGGACCTTGGTGCGCGGCAGGATGCAGCCCACCAGCGACACGAACAGCAGCAGGTAGATCGCCGAGAACCAGACCGACGAGTAGACGTTGAAGAAGCCGAACCGGTCGAGCCACGGCCCGAGGGTCGTGTGGTCGACCAGGTAGGTGGCGACCTTGTCGGGGTTCTGCGCGCGCTGGGGCCAGACCGTGCCGGGCACCGCGGCGACCGCCAGGAGCATGAGCAGGAGCAGCGCGACCCGCATGGACGTGAGCTGCCGCCAGGCCCAGCGCAGCCAGCCGACGACGCCGAGGGTCGGCAGGGTCGGTGCGCTGCCCGACGGGTCCGGGGTCGGGTGCGTCGGCTCGGTGAAGACGTCGGAGAGGCCCTCGGGGCGGTACGCGGTCACGTCACACCACCGGCACGAACGGGTCCGCGCCGACCAGGACGCCCTGCAGCCAGGCGGCCCACGTGCCCCACACGCCGGTGACCAGGGCGAGACCCAGGACCACGAGCATCCCGCCGCCGATCCGCATGATCGCGACGCGGTGCCGGCGCAGGAAGCCGAGCATGACGGAGCTGCGCTCGAGGAACAGCGCGACGAGCAGGAACGGCAGCCCGAGCCCGACGCAGAACACCACCGCGAGCAGCGCACCGCGCCCGGCGGAGCCGCCGTCGAGGGACAGGGTGAGGATCGCGGCGAGCGTCGGGCCGATGCACGGGACCCACCCGAGCCCGAACGTGATGCCCAGCAGCGGCGCTCCCCACAGACCGGCGCGGGGCGCCAGGTGCACCCGCCTCTCGTTCTGCAGGAACGGGATCAGCCCCAGGAACCCGAGCCCGAGCACGATCACGACGACCCCCAGCACCCGCGTGATCGCGTCCTGGTACTCGACGAGCACCCCGCCGAGGGACCCCGCGAGGGCGGCCAGCGCGACGAACACCACGGTGAACCCGGCGACGAACAGGGAGACGCCGAGCAGCAGCCGGCTCCGGGTCGGCGCCGGTCGCACCATGGTGGTGCCGGTGCCGGCTCCGGAACCATCGCCCAGGCGCTGCGCCGCGCCGGCGCCCGTCATCCCGCCCAGGTACCCGAGGTATGCGGGCACGAGCGGCAGGACGCACGGCGACGCGAACGAGACCAGCCCCGCGACCAGCGCGACCGGGACCGCGAGCAGCAGCGAGCCCGACACGACGGCCTGGCCGAAGGCGTCTCCGGCGTCGGTGAGCATCACGAGGCGGGCTGCTCGGCCAGCAGCTCGTCGACCATCGAGCGCAGGGTGGACGGGTCGGCCAGGCCGAGGATGCGCCCCGCGACCTTGCCGTCGCGGTCGAGCACGATGGTCGTCGGCACGGCGTTGACCGGGACCGTGCCCTGGAGGGCGGCGATCGCGGTGCCCTCGGTGTCCGCCAGGCTCGGGTACGGGACGGAGAACTCGCGCTGGAACGCCTGCGCGTTGCCGGCGTCGTCGGTCCGGTTGATGCCCAGCACGTGCACGCCCTCGTCGGCGTAGTCCTCGGCCAGCGCGACCAGGTCGGGCGCCTCCGCGCGGCAGGGCGGGCAGTTGGCGTACCAGGTGTTGAGCACGACGACGTCCCCGCGCCAGGCCGCGACGTCCTGGGCGGTGCCCTCGAAGTCGGTGCCGGACAGCTCGAGCGGGCCGGTCCGGTCGCCGACGGCCCACGTCGTGGTGCTCCCGTCGCCCGACTGGTAGCCCTGGCCGGAGACGTCGTCCGGCGTCGTCGACGCACCTGCCGAGCAGCCCGTCAGCAGCAGCGCGACGGCGGCGATCGTGACCAGGGCGCGACGCACGTCAGGCCCCCGCGGTGGTCGACGCGCCCGGCAGCAGGGCGGCCGCGGGCTCGCTGTAGCCGACGCCGACGAGGGTGTCGTCCTCGTAGCGGAGGCTGGTGAGCGAGGCGACCGAGCACTGCCGACGACGCGGGTCGTGCCACAGCCGACGGTTCTCCAGCGCGAGCCGGGTCACCCACACGGGCAGCTGGTGGCTGACCAGGACGACCTCGTGCCCGCGGCCCGTCTCGCGGGCGCTGTGCACCGCGGCAAGCATGCGGACGACCTGCTCCTGGTAGGGCTCACCCCACGACGGCCGGAACGGGTTGCGCAGGTAGGGCCAGTGCTCGGGGTGGCGCAGCGACCCGTCACCCACGCCGAAGGTCTTGCCCTCGAAGTGGTTGCCGGCCTCGATGAGCCGCTCGTCGGTGGTGATGTCGAGGCCGAACGCCTCCGCGATGGGCCGCGCGGTCTCCTGTGCCCGCTGCAGCGGGGAGGCGACGACGGCGACGACGTCCCGGCGCGGCCGCTGCGGCCCACCGGCCAGGTGCTCGGCGACCAGGTCCGCCATGGCCAGCCCGCGCTCGGAGAGCCGGAAGCCGGGCAGCCGTCCGTAGAGCACGCCGTCGGGGTTGTGCACCTCGCCGTGCCGCATCAGGTGGATCGTGGTCGCGACCATGGGGTCAGTCTCGCAAACACTCCTGTGTGCGTCGGCCACGGGACGGCTTCACTCGACGTGACACGCGCCACCCGTGAGGTGCAGGCGCACGGCCTCCATCGCGTCCCCGAGCGCGGCGAACTGCTCGTCGGTCAGCACGTCGACCAGGTGGTCGCGCACGGACTGCACGTGCAGCGGCGCCGCGGCCACGAGGGCCTCCCAGCCCTTGTCGGTCATCATGCAGTTCACCCCGCGGGCGTCCTCGACGCAGGCGGCGCGGCGCACGAGTCCCTGCTCCTCCATGCGTCGGATGGTGTGGGTGAGCCGGCTGCGCGAGTGCGCGATGTCGTCGGCCAGCTGGGCCATGCGCAGCGTGCGGCCGGGCGTCTCGGACAGCCGCACGAGCACCTCGTACTCGTGCGAGGACAGCCCGGTGTCGCGCTCGAGCTCGTGGTCGAGCACGGCGAGCAGCCGCGCGGTGCCGCCCCGGAAGGAGCGCCACGACGTCTGCTGCTCAGGGGTGAGCCACTCGACCGTCGTCGATGTGTCGCTGGTCACAGCTGGATCTCCGTCCGGGGCGTAGGGGTTGCAGGTCTGCGTCGAGTGTAGTACAACTTTGAACTAACAGTTTGGTTGACCGTTCAACAACCACGGAGGATCCCCATGAGCACCACCACCAGCACGCTCCCCGCCGGCCTCACCACGGGCACCTGGGCGGTCGACGCCTCGCACACCGAGGCCGCCTTCACCGTCCGGCACGCCGGCATCTCCAAGGTCCGCGGCACCGTCGCGGTCACCGAGGGCACCGTCGTCGTCGGCGAGGACCTGGCCGGCACGTCCGTCTCCGTCACCCTGGACCCCGCGAGCGTCACCACGGGCGACGCCAACCGCGACGGCCACCTCAAGAGCGGCGACTTCTTCGACGTCGAGAAGTTCGGCCAGTGGACGTTCGTCTCCACCGAGGTCCGCGAGGCCGGCCAGAACTACGTCATCGTCGGCGACCTGACCATCCACGGCGTCACGCAGCGCGTCGAGCTCGAGACCGAGTTCAACGGCACCGCGGTGGACCCGTTCGGCAACACGCGCGCCGGCTTCGAGTCCAGCGTGACCATCGCCCGCAAGGACTTCGGCCTGACCTGGAACGCGGCCCTCGAGGCCGGCGGCGTCCTCGTCTCGGACAAGGTCGCGATCGCGCTCGACGTCTCGATCATCAAGGGCTGACACCCCTCGCAGCACGCCGACGGCCGGGTCCCTCAGGGGCCCGGCCGTCGTCATGCTCAGGCCCCGGTGCCGGTGCGCCGGCGGTCGTGGAACGCGAGGATCTGCAGCTCGGAGGCCACGTCCACCGCCCGCACGTCCACGTGCGCCGGGACGCGCAGCGCCCGCGGGGCGAACGTGAGGATCCCGACCACGCCGGCCTCGACGAGCGTGTCGCAGACGTCCTGGGCCGCGGGCGCCGGCGTCGCGATGATCCCGATCGTCGCGTCCGTCTGGCCCACCACCTCCGCGAGCCGCTCGGCCGGCTGCACCACCAGCCCCGCGACCGTCGTGCCCACCACCGCCGGGTCGACGTCGACCAGCCCGACCACCGCGAACCCGCGCTCGGCGAACACCGAGTAGCTGGCCAGCGCGTGCCCCAGGTTGCCGAGGCCCACGATGACGACGCGCCGCTGCGTCGTCAGGCCGAGGACCACCGCGATCTGCTCGGACAGGTGCTGCACGTCGTACCCCACGCCGCGGCGCCCGTACGAGCCCAGGAACGACAGGTCCTTGCGCAGCTGCGCCGGCGTCACCCCGGCGCCGGCGGCGAGCTCGTCGGAGGAGGTGGTGACCACGTCGTCGGCGCCCAGCGCGTGCAGCGCCCGCAGGTACCCGGGCAGCCGGGCGACCGTCGCGGCCGGCACGTCGCGCGCACCCGAGCGCCCGGGGGCACCCGGCTCCGCTGCCCGCGGGTGCGCCCGAGGTCCCGTCCGCTGCGTGTCCACCTCGACCCCCGCGACGCCTCGACAGGGCCCGGTCCCCCGGGCCCTGCAGGTCAGGCTAGGGGTCGGCGGCTCGCGCCCGTAAGGGTTCGGCGCAGACGCGCTCCGTCGATCCGCCAGTACCCCTGCTGCACGCCGTCCACCTCGACGACCGGCACCAGCTCGCCGAGCTCGCGCACCAGGTCCCGGCCGTCCGGGCTCGCGGTGTCGATGTCGACCTCGGACCACGCGTCCCCGGTCTCGGCGCAGACCGTGCGCACCACCTCACGTGCCTCGTCGCACAGGTGGCAGCCGGCCCGACCGAAGAGCACCACACGCGTCATGTTCACCAGCGTGCCACCTCGGACGGCCTCCCCCGGGCGTGAGCGTCGTTACAGTGACCGGGTGCGCCAGACGTCCGGGAACCCCAGCGCCCCGGCTCCCGAGCTGCGGGACCCCGCGGCAGGACCGGACGGTCCGGGCACCGGCGCGTTCTTCGACGTCGACAACACGATCATCCGCGGCGCCAGCTCCTTCCACCTGGCCGTCGGCCTCTACCGGCGCGGCTTCTTCCGCAAGCGCGACCTGGTCGAGTTCGGGTTGCACCAGTTCCGGTACCTCACGTTCGGCGAGAACAAGCACCAGATCGACGAGGTGCGCAGCCGCGCGCTGTCGATCATGACCGGGCACTCCGTGGCCGAGGTCACCGCCATCGCCGAGGACGTCTACGACGAGGTCCTGTGCCTGCGCATCTACCCCGGCACGCAGCGGCTGCTGGACCAGCACATCGCCGCCGGGCACTCGGTGTGGCTGGTCACCGCGACGCCGGTGGAGATCGGCTCGCTGATCGCCCGCCGCCTGGGCGCGACCGGAGCGCTGGGCACCATCGCCGAGCACCGGGACGGCTTCTACACCGGCCGCCTGGTGGGCGACATGCTGCACGGGCAGGCCAAGGCCGACGCCGTCCGGACGCTCGCCGAGCGCGACGGCATCGACCTGGCGACCTCGTACGCGTACGGGGACTCGACCAACGACGTCGCGATCCTGTCCGAGGTCGGCTTCCCGTGCGCCATCAACCCGGACCGGCGCCTGCGCCGCTACGCCGCCGAGGTGGGCTGGCCGGTCCGCGAGTTCCGCAACCGACGCCGCAACGCCCGCCGCGGCACCACGGTCGCCAGCCTGGCCGGGGTGGCCTGGGTGGGCGGACTCGTCACCCGGGCCGTGCTGCGCTCGTGGCGCGGCACCCACGACGGAGAGGACCTGCTGTGACCACCCTGGAGTCGACGGTCCGCCCGGCCGTCCCCGCCGACCTGACCGAGCTGGCCGCGCTGGCTGCGCTGACGTTCCCGCTGGCCTGCCCGCCGGGCTCCACCGCGCAGGACCAGCAGGAGTTCATCGACGCGGTGCTCTCGGTCGAGCGGTTCGCCGAGTACCTGGCCGACCCGCACCGCGTGGTGCTCGTCGCCGAGGACGGCGACCTGGTGGGCTACACCATGCTGGTGGAGGGCGAGCCGACCGACGACGACGTCCGCGCCGCCCTGCACCTGCGGCCCACCGTCGAGCTGTCCAAGTGCTACGTCCACCCCGACCACCACGGCGCCGGCGTCGCGGCCGCCCTCATGGCCGCCTCCCTGGAGGCCGCGCGGGACCGCGGTGCGCACGGGATGTGGCTGGGCGTGAACCAGCAGAACGCCCGTGCGCAGGCGTTCTACGTGCGGTCCGGGTTCGCCATCGTCGGCACCAAGCACTTCACCGTGGGCGCCCGGGTCGAGGACGACTACGTCCTCGAGCGCCCGCTCTGAACCCTGCAGACACGACTCAGGCCCGGCAGCAGCTGCCGGGCCTGACGTCTGACCTCGCGGCCCCGAGGGCCGCGCGTCTCACTTCTTGTTGCGGCGCTGGTGGCGCGTCTTGCGCAGAAGCTTGCGGTGCTTCTTCTTGGCCATCCGCTTGCGACGCTTCTTGATGACGGAGCCCATGGGTCCTCGCTCACTTCGGTGGAGGCCCGGGATCGGGCCGTTCTGGTGGTCGATCGGCGCGCAGAAGATCGAGTCGCCCACGCACGAACAAAGTCCGAGGCTCTACCTTACGCGATCCCGAGCACTGCGGACGACGCGCCACGGGTCAGGAGCTGCGACGGTCCTGCTCGCGGGCCTCGACGGCCGGCGACGTGGCCAGGTAGTGCTCGAGGGCGTCCTGCGGGACGCGGAACGACCGGCCGACGCGGACGCCGGGCAGCTCGCCCGAGTGCAGGAGGCGGTAGACGGTCATCTTGGAGACGCGCATCTCCTCGGCGACCTCGAGCACGGTCAGGAAGCGCGTGCGTGCCGGCTGCCCGGGCTGGTCGCGCTCGTCGCGCTCGTCGGTCATCTCCGCATTCCGTTCCGCCCGGCGCGCGGCGGGCCCGCGCACCCACCTGCGGGTGCCCGGTCAGCGTAGTGGCGCGTGGGACACCTGGGAAAGAGGAGACAGGTGGGGCGTCCCCCGGGTGGCCCAGTCGTCCCGCGGGCTCAGTCGTGCTCGGGATCCAGGCCGAGCGACGGGAACACGGCGACGCGGGTCGCCCGGATCGCCCGGTCGACGTCGTCGCCCGGGTCGTACCCGCCGGACCAGGGCCGGAACTGCGGATCGCGCCCGTCGGTCATCCGGTCCGGCCCCAGCCGCCCGTACCGCTCGCGCACCAGCGAACGCCACTCGTCGGAGATCGTCGTCGTCGGGTCGACCGGGTGGTGCGTGGCGATGCCGAGCAGGTGCGTCCAGGACCGCGGGACCACGTCGACCACGGCGTACCCGCCGCCGCCCAGGGCCACCCACCGCCCGCCGGCCACCTCGTGGGCGAGATCGTGCAGCATCTCGGCCGCTCGGCGCTGACCGTCCACGCTGACCCGCAGGTGCGTGAGCGGGTCCATGGCGTGGGTGTCGCAGCCGTGCTGCGTGACCAGGACGTCGGGCTCGAACGCGCGCACCACCGCCGGCGCGACGGCATCCAGCGCGCGCAGCCAGCCGGCGTCCCCCGTGCCCGACGGCAGCGCGACGTTCACCGCGGTCCCCTCGGCCGCCGCACCGCCCGTCTCCGCGGGGTGGCCGGTGCCCGGGAACAGGGCCTGCCCGGTCTCGTGCAGCGAGACGGTCAGCACGCGCGGGTCGTCCCAGAACACCGTCTGGACGCCGTCGCCGTGGTGCGCGTCGATGTCCACGTAGGCCACCCGCCGCGCACCGGCCGCCAGGAGCGCGCGGATGGCGACGGCGGCGTCGTTGTAGACGCAGAACCCCGACGCCGCGCCGGGCATCGCGTGGTGCAGGCCGCCGGTGACGTTGACCGCGTGCTCGGCCCGCCCCTCCCAGACCGCGAGCGCGCAGTCCACGGAACCCTGCACCACACGGGCGGACGCCTCGTGCATCTGCGGGAAGACCGGGTCGTCACTGGTGCCCAGGCCACGGTCCGGGTCGGGCGTGCCGTCCGTGGACGCGGCGTGCACCGCAGCGACGTAGGCGGGCTCGTGCACGGTCGCGAGCAGCTCGTCCGAGGCCGTCCCGGCGCTCACGAGCTCCACGTCCGGACCGGTGAGCAGGCCGAGCGACTCGGCCAGCCGGATGGTCAGGTCCAGCCGCTCCGACGTCATGGGGTGACCGTGGCCGAAGTCGTACGCGAGCATCTCGCGCGACCAGACCACGCGCACGGGAGCCGACGACGTCATGCGCTCACCGTCGCACCCGCCACGTTCCCTGTCGATCTGGGCCCCGAGGCGCCGACACGTCCTCGTGCGCTCGAACCGCACACCGGTCGCATGCCACAGTTGCCCCGTCCGGCAGGCGCCGGCCGGTGCGGGAGGTGTGATGGCGCGGGGCGGTCCCGGCGTGGCGTGGCGGGCGCGCGAGCTCGTCGACCGCTCGGCACGCCAGTCCCCCGCCCGGCTCGCGGTCGGCGTGTTCGCGCTGGTCATCGGCCTCGTCACCGTCGGGTTGTCGGCGCCCTGGGCCACCGCGAGCGGGCATCGCGCGCCGTTCGTCGACGCGCTGTTCACGGCCGCCTCCGCCTCGACGGTGACCGGCCTGGTGGTGGTGCCGACGGGCGAGTACTGGTCCGCCTGGGGGCTCGCCGTCATCCTGGTCGCCATCCAGATCGGTGGCCTCGGGGTGATGACGCTCGCGTCGCTGCTGGGCATGGCGGTGTCCCGGCGGATCGGGCTGACGCAGCGGCTCCTGGTCTCGTCGGAGACCAAGACGACCCGGCTCGGCGAGGTGGGGTCGCTGGTGCGGACGGTCGTCGTCACGTCGGTCACGCTCGAGCTGCTGATCGCCGTGATCCTGTTCCCGCGGTTCCTCATGTACGAGCACACCGTGGGCGAGGCGGCCTGGCGGTCGACGTTCTACGCCATCTCGGCGTTCAACAACGCGGGCTTCGTGCCGACGCCGGACGGCCTGGAACCGTTCGTGTCCGACTGGTGGGTGCTGATGCCCATCATCATCGGTGTGTTCATCGGGTCGCTCGGGTTCCCCGTGATCCTCAACGTCGCGCAGCACCTGCGCGAGCCACGCCGGTGGAGCCTGCACTCCAAGCTGACGGTCACCACCAGCCTGGGCCTGGTCGTCGCGGGGTCGGTCCTCGTCGCGGCCTTCGAGTGGACCAACCCGGGCACGTTCCAGCCGCTGGACCCGAGCGCGACCGGTCTGGCCTCCCTGTTCGCGGGCGTCATGCCCCGCTCGGGCGGCTTCTCGACGGTCGAGGTCGGCAACATGCACGAGAGCACGTGGCTGCTCATGGACGCGCTGATGTTCGTCGGCGGCGGGTCCGCGTCGACCGCCGGGGGGATCAAGGTCACCACGCTGGCCGTCATGCTCCTGGCGATCCTGGCCGAGGGGCGCGGCGACCGGGACGTCGAGGCCTACGGTCGACGGATCCCGCGCGAGGCGCTGCAGGTGGCGATCGCCGTGTCCCTGGTCTCTGCCACGCTGGTGCTGACGTCGTCGCTGCTGCTGCTCGCCATGACAGGCCTCACGCTGGACCGCGTCCTGTTCGAGGTCATCTCCGCCTTCGCCACCTGCGGCCTGTCCACCGGGATCACCGCGGACCTGCCCAGCCCGGCGAAGTACGTGCTCATCACGCTCATGTTCATCGGTCGGACCGGCACGATGACGCTTGCGGCCGCGCTCGCGCTGCGCAACCGTCGTCGGGTGATCCGGCTACCGGAAGAGAGGCCGATCATTGGCTGACAGGTACGGCGATCCCCTCAAGGGGACGCAGAACGCGCCACGTGCGCCGCGCAAGGACTCGGGCGTGCTCGTCATCGGGCTCGGACGGTTCGGGTCGTCCATCGCCACGACCCTGGACCGGCTCGGGCAGGACGTGCTCGCCGTCGAGCGCAGCCCCGACCTGGTGGCCCAGTGGGCCGGCCGGGTGGCCCTCGTCGAGGCCGACGCCGCCAACCCGGAGGCGCTCGAGCAGCTGGGTGCGCGGGAGTTCCCCGTGGCCGTGGTCGGCGTCGGGTCCTACCTCGAGGCGTCGGTGCTGATCACCGGCAACCTGGTCGACATCGGCGTCCCGCAGATCTGGGCCAAGGCCGTGAGCAACGAGCACGCGCGCATCCTGCAGCGCATCGGCGCGCACCACGTGGTCCTGCCCGAGGCCGACGCCGGCGCCCGCGTCGCGCACCTGGTGTCCGGCAAGCTGCTCGACTACATCGAGGTCGAGGACGGGTTCACCATCGTCAAGATGCGCCCGCCCAAGGAGACGCAGGGGTTCACGCTCGCGCAGTCCAAGGTGCGGGAGCGCTACGGCGTGACCGTGATCGGCGTGAAGAGCCCCGGCGTCGACTTCGTGTACGCCACGCCCGAGACGCGGCTGTCCGCCAACGACCTGATCATCGTGTCCGGGCACGCCGACCTGCTGGAGCGGTTCGCGGCGCGGCCGTGACCGGCACGCACGGGCCCGGCCGGATCGTCGGCCGGGCCCGTCGGCACCGTCAGCGGCGGCGGATGACCAGCAGGCGCTGCAGGACCACGAAGACCAGCAGCAGCCCGCCGATGAAGATCTTGGTCCACCACGAGCTCAGGGTGCCCTGGAACGTGATGATCGTCTGGATCAGGCCCAGCACCAGCACGCCGAGCACCGAGCCGAGCACGAACCCGCTGCCGCCGGTGAGCAGGGTGCCGCCGATGACCACCGCGGCGATCGCGTCGAGCTCCATGCCCACGCCGGTGAGCGCGTAGCCGGACCGGGAGAAGATGGCGAACAGCAGCCCACCGAGCCCCGCGCACGTGCCGCTGATGACGTAGACCAGCACCTTGGTCCGCGCGACGGGCAGGCCCATCAGCCGGGCCGACTGCTCGTTGCCGCCGATCGCGTAGACCGTCCGGCCGAACCGCGTGTAGTGCAGCGTGACGAACGCGGCGGCCACCACGGCCAGCGCGATGACACCGCTGGGGGTGATGACCAGGCCGTCGTCCGTGCCCCAGCGGGTGCGGGCCAGCGCGACGATGGTCGGGTCGGTGATCGGGATCGACTCCGGCGCGACGACGTAGCACAGGCCCCGGGCCAGGAACATCGCCGCCAGGGTGGCGATGAACGGTTGGATCTCGAACACGTGGACCATCACCCCGACGGCCAGCCCGATGACCGTGCCGACGAGGATGACCACCGGGATGGCGACCGCGGCGCCGAACCCGTGCGTGAACATCCAGGCGGCGACGCACCCCGACAGCGCGACGACCGCGCCGACGGACAGGTCGATCCCGCCGGTGAGGATCACGAACGTCATGCCGACGGCGAGCACCACGAGGAACGAGTTGTTGATGAGCACGTTGGCCATGACGCGGCCGGTGAGGAAGTTCTCGTAGCGCGAGCCGCCGATGGCGAGCATGGCCACGAGGACGACGACGGTGCCCAGCACGGGCAGGTACCGCTCGTCGATGCGCAGGCGGCGGGGGCGCGCGGCCGTCGACGGCGGCGTGCCGGCGGGACGGGTCGGCGAGGTGAGCTGGTCGGTCGCCATCAGGCCGGCACCTCCACGGGGGCAGGGGCGCTCACTCGTCGTCTCGAGCGCAGCCTCTCGCGGACCACCGGCGACTGCAGCAGGCACACGAGGATGACGACGAGCGCCTTGAACAGGGACACCGCGTTGGCAGGGATGCCGAGGATGGTCACCGAGAACGTGAGCGTGGTGATGACGAGGGTGCCGACGAGCGTGCCGACCAGCGAGAACTTGCCACCGGCCAGCGAGGTGCCGCCGATGACCACGGCGAGGATCGCGTCGAGCTCGATGAACAGGCCGGCGTTGTTGGCGTCGGCCGCCATGATGTCCGAGCTCTTGATGAACCCCGCGATGCACGCGAACAGCGCCGACAGGACGTAGACGGTCCAGATGATGGTCCGCGCCCGCACGCCGGCCAGCCGCGAGGCCACGGGGTTGATCCCGACGGACTCGATGAGCACGCCCAGCGCGGTCCGCCGGGTCATCAGCGCGGTCACGAGGAAGAAGAACCCGGCGATCAGTGCGGCGACCGGCAGCCCGAGCCAGTAGCCCGTGGCGATCGTCTTGTACGGGGCGCTGGTCACCGTGGTGATCTGACCGCCCGTGATGAGCATGGCGATCCCGCGGCCGGCGGTCATGATCACGAGCGTCGCGATGATCGGCTGGATGCCGACGACCGCCACGAGGAACCCGTTGAACACCCCGATGAGCAGGCAGACCAGCAGCGCGCTGCCCAGCGCGGCGAGCACGACGGGCAGCGAGCCCGGGTCCGGGGAGGACGCGATCTGGGTGAGCGCGACCGCACCCGCGATCGCCATGACGGCGCCGACGGACAGGTCGATGCCCCGCGTCGCGATCACGAGCGTCATGCCGAGGGCCACCAGCAGCAGGACGCTGGAGCGACGGACGATGTCGATGGGCCCGCCGTACAGGTGGCCGTCGCGGACGGTGATGTCGAGGAACGTGTGCGACCGCAGCACGCACGCCAGGACCAGGACCGCGAGCGCGACGACCGGCCAGAACAGCCGGTGCCGCGTGATCGAGCCGAGCGTGCTCATGCCTCTCCCCCGCTCGCGATGAGGTGGACGACGTCGTCGGTGGTGACGTCGCCGGAGTTGGTGACCTGCGCGACGAGCCGGCGGTCGCGCAGCACCGCGATCCGGTGGGACAGGCGCAGCACCTCCTCCAGCTCCGCGGAGATGAACACGACCGCCATGCCCTGCGCGGCCAGGTCGGCGACGAGCCGCTGGATCTCCGCCTTCGCGCCGACGTCGATGCCGCGCGTCGGCTCGTCGAGGAGCAGAAGCGTCGGCGCGGTCGCCAGCCAGCGCGCCAGCAGGACCTTCTGCTGGTTGCCGCCGGACAGGTTGCCGGCGATCGCGTCGGGGTTGGCGGGCCGGATGCCGAGCGTCTGGATGTACCGGCCGACGACCTCGTCGGACCGGCGCCGGGACACCCGTCGCAACCAGCCGCGCTCCGCCTGGAGGCCCAGGACGATGTTCTCGCGCACCGTCAGGTCGCCGACGATGCCCTCGGTCTTGCGGCTCTCCGAGGAGTACACGATCCCGCGGGCCAGCGCGGTGCGGGGTGAGCGCATCCTCGTCGGCTCCCCGGCCACGGTGAGGTGGCCGGTGTCCGCGTGGTCGGCGCCGTAGAGCAGGCGCGCGAGCTCGGTGCGGCCGGACCCCAGCAGCCCGGCGAGGCCGACGACCTCACCGGGATAGATGTCGAGGTCGAACGGCTCGATCGAGCCCTTGCGGCCGAGCCCGATCGCCTTCAGGTAGGGCTCCGCCGGGGTGTCGTCGCCGACGGACGTCCGCGGTGCGCCGCGCAGCTGCTCGAGCACCTCGATGGAGCGGCCGATCATCTTCTGCACCAGGTCCACCCGGTCCAGCTCCGCCGTGCGGTACTCGCCGACCAGGGCACCGTTGCGCAGGACCGTCATGCGGTCGCTGATCTCGTACACCTGGTCCAGGAAGTGCGAGACGAACAGGATGGCGACGCCGCGGTCGCGCAGGGTCCGCACGACGTCGAACAGCCGGGCGACCTCGTCGGCGTCGAGGCTCGAGGTCGGCTCGTCGAGGATCAGCACGCGTGCCTCCACGACCATCGCGCGCGAGATCGCCACCAGCTGCTGGACGGCGAGGGAGTGTGCGGACAACGAGGAGTGCGGGTCGATGTCGAGGTTCATGGTGCGCAGGTGCTCACGCGCGGCAGCGCGCGTCCGCCGCCAGTCCACGACCCCCGCCCGACGGACCTCGTGGCCGAGCATGATGTTCTCCGCCACGGACAGGTTGTCGCAGAGGTTGACCTCTTGGTAGACGGTGCTGATCCCGGCGGCCTGGGCCTGCGCGGGACCGGTGAACGTGCGCGCCTGGCCGTCGACGACGATCCGCCCCGAGTCGATCGGGTAGACGCCGGTGAGGGCCTTGATCAGGGTGGACTTGCCGGCGCCGTTCTCCCCCATGAGCGCGTGCACCTCGCCGGGGAACAGGCGCAGGTCCACGGCGTCGAGCGCCTTGACGCCCGGGAAGGCGATGGAGATGCCCGTCATGTCGACGAGCGGGGCTGCTGTGTCGGTCATCGTCGACCTTTCGTCCGAGCCGGAACCACGGTACCGGCGGGGAGGTGCTGCCCGGGGGGATGCGGAGTCCCCCCGGGCAGCACCGGAGCGGGTCGGGTCAGTAGCGGGCCGGGTCAGTACTGCCGGTCGGGCAGTGCGGCCGTGGCCTGCTCCTGGTCGAACGCGCCGTCCTGGGTGACGATGCGCGGCTCGACGGTGCCGCCGTCGTGGAGCGTCTTGATGATGTCCGCGAGGTCCGGGCCGAGCAGCGGGTTGCACTCGACGATGTAGTTGATCTTCCCCTCGGACAGCGCGGTCATGCCGTCCTTCACGCCGTCGATGCTGACGATCTTGATGTCCTTGCCGGGCACCTTGCCGGCGGCCTCGATCGCCTCGATGGCGCCCAGGCCCATGTCGTCGTTGTGCGCGTACACCACGTCGATGTCCGGGTAGGCCTGCAGGAAGCCCTCCATGACCGTCTTGCCCTCGGCCCGCGTGAAGTTGCCGGTCTCGGAGGCGATCACCTTGATGTTCGGGTTGTCCTTGGTGGCCTCCGCGAAGCCCTCCTTGCGGTCGATCGCGGGTGCAGAGCCCGTGGTGCCCTGCAGCTCGACCACGTTGATCGGCTCGGTGCCCAGGTTGTCGGACACCCACTCACCGACCCGCTTGCCCTCCTCGACGAAGTCGGACCCGATGAACGTCACGTACAGCGACGTGTCCTGGGTGTCGACCGCGCGGTCGGTCAGGATCACGGGGATGTCCGCCTGCTTGGCCTCCTCGAGCACCGTGTCCCAGCCGGACTCGACCACGGGCGAGAACGCGATGTAGTCCACGCCCTTGGCGATGTAGGACCGGATCGCCTGGATCTGGTTCTCCTGCTTCTGCTGGGCGTCCGAGAAGCTGAGGTCGAACCCGTTGTCCGCCGTGAGCGTGTCCTGGATCGACTTGGTGTTCGCGGCCCTCCAGCCGCTCTCGGCGCCGACCTGGCTGAACCCGACGCTGATCGCGTCACCGTCCCCGCCGCCGCTGCCGCTGGTCTGTCCGTCGCCGGAGTCCCCGCTGCTGCAGGCGGCGAGCCCGAGGGCGAGCACCGCGATGCCGGCGGCGACCGACCGTGTCCGGAACGTCCTGCTGACCCTGCTGGCTGTGCTGACCGTGCTGACCATCTGCTTCTCCTCCTCGAGAAACGCACGCGCGCGCGGTCCCGACCCACGCCGGTCGGTCCGCGTCGTGCACCCCGGGGCACCGGGGGCACGTGTCCTGCCGGGCCTGGGCCCGGCGGGTGGTTCGCCCGATGTTAGCGCTCACATCGCCCACTGTGGCGGGAATCACAGGTTGCATTCCGGTCACGCTTCGGTGCGCGCGCAGCACCCGGTCCCGCCGCGGCCGAGGAGGACCGGGCGGGACCGTGCGCGTGCAGGTCAGGCAGGCTCGCGCAGCACCACCACCCCGTGGGCCGGCACCGGGTCGCCCGCGGCATGGTCGGCGCCGGCCACCAGGTCGTGGCCGCCGGCGTGCAGCGGCAGGGGGTCGTCCGTGTGGTTGATGGCGAACAGCCAGCTGCCGGTGCCGCTCGTGCGGCGCACCACCTCGAGACCGCCCGGCTCCGGCACCAGGGGCGCGACGCCCGCCGCGTCGAGCACCCGGGACACCAGCGCCGCGGTCGACGCGGCGTCGAGCCGGGTGGACAGGTACCACGCGGCGCCGCCGCCGTCGACGCTCCGCCGCGTCACCGCCGGACCGCCCGCGGCAGGGCCGTCCGTGTAGGTGGCCAGCACCTCGGCCTCGTCGGCGGTGAACCGCTCGGTCCAGATCTCTCCCGTGGACCCGTCGCTGAGCGTGACCGTGCCGCCCTCGACCAGTGGGGCGAACTCCTCGACCCGCACGCCCAGCAGGTCACGGAACGCCCCGGGGTAGCCGCCGAGCAGCACGCGGTCGTGCTCGTCGACGATGCCCGAGAAGTACGAGACCAGCACCTGCCCGCCGCGCGCCACCACCGCGGACAGCGCGTCCGTCACGCCGGCCGGCGCGAGGTACAGCGTCGGGACCAGGACCACGTCGTACCCGTCGAGGTCCGCCGTCGCCGGCAGCACGTCGACCGCGACGCCCGCATCCAGGAGCGCACCGTGCAGCCGGCGCGCCAGGTCCAGGTACCGCAGGTCGGCGCTGGGGTGCGCCTCCAGGTCCGCGGCCCACCACGCGTCCGTGTCCCACAGCAGGGCCACCCGGGCCGTCTCGACGACGCTGCCCCGGACCTCGGCGAGCCGACCGAGCGTCGCGCCCAGGTCCACCACGTCCCGGAACAGGGCGGAGTCACGCCCGGCGTGCGGGACCATCCCCGAGTGGTACTTCTCGGCACCGGCCCGGGACTGGCGCCACTGGAAGAACAGCACCCCGTCCGCACCCCGCGCCACGTGCTGCAGGGAGTTGCGCAGCATCTGGCCCGGCTCCTTGGCGATGTTGCGCGGCTGCCAGTTCACCGCGCTGGTGGAGTGCTCCATGAGCAGCCACGGGTCACCGCCCGCGATCCCGCGCGTCCGGTCGGCGCTGAACGCCAGCTCCGCCCAGCCACGCGGGTCCTCGGCCCGCAGGTAGTGGTCGTTGGACACGATGTCCACCAGCGGGGTGGTCCGCGTGTAGTCGATCTGGTGGAACTCGCCCATGACCATGTAGTTGGTGGTCACCGGCAGGTGCGGCGTCACCTCGCGCAGCACCGCCGCCTCCGCCTCCAGGTGCGCGACGAACTCGTCCGAGGAGAACCGCTCGAAGTCCAGCCGCTGCCCCGGGTTGGGGATGGTCGTCGTGCGTCGCGGGGGCAGGACCTGGTCGAACGACGCGTAGCGCTGCCCCCAGAACGCGGTGCCCCACGCCAGGTTCAACGCGTCGACGTCCGCGTAGTGCGCGCGCAGCCACTCGCGGAACGCGGCCGCCGAGACGTCGCAGTAGCAGCGGCCGTTGTGGCAGGCCAGCTCGTTGGAGACGTGCCACATCTTCACCGCGGGGTGGTGGCCGTACCGCTCGGCGACCACCCGGGCGATGCGCGTCGCGTGCTCGCGGATCACGGGCGAGCTCACGCACCACGACTCGCGGCTGCCGTGCGTGAAGCGCAGGCCGTCCGCGTCGACGGGGAGCATCTCGGGGTGGGCCAGGTGCAGCCACACCGGGGGCGCCGCGCTCGGGGTGGCCAGGTCCACCCCGATGCCCGCCTCGTGCAGCAGGTCGAGGATGCGGTCGAGCCAGGCGAACTCGAACCGGCCCTCCTCCGGCTCGAGCTGCCCCCAGGAGAAGATGCCCAGGCTGACCAGCGAGACCCCGGCCTCCTGCATGAGCGCGATGTCGTCCGCCCACACCTCCTGCGGCCACTGCTCCGGGTTGTAGTCGGCACCGAACGCGATGCCGTCCGTGGGCCACGGGCCCGTCCAGCGGCTCATCGGGTCACCGCCACGAGGACGTCCCACGAGCCCAGGTGCAGCGCGGAGCCCTGGTCGACCGACCCACCCGGGCCGTCGTGGGGCGGTGGATCGGCGGGCGCGTCCCCGCGCGGGGCGACGAGCAGGTCGAGATCGGTCGGAGCAGTCACGGTGGCGGCCTCCCAGGACCAGTTGTGCACGACGTGGACGCGGCTGCCGTCCGGTCGGGTGGAGCTGTGGACGGTGACGCTGGCCGGCAGGTCGGACCAGCCGGCCAGCGGTGCGGGGACCAGCCAGTCGGCGAGCGAGCGGGCCAGCTCCGGTCCGGGGACGGTGCCCACCACGGTGACCCGGCCGGCGCCGTGCTCGCGCGTGGTGGCCGCGGCCCAGGCGCCCAGGTGCGGGTGCTCGTAGGTGGCCAGCACGTCGGCGCCGTCGGCGACCAGGCACTCGGCCCACGCGGTGGCCTGCCCGGCCAGCGCCCCGGAGACGCGCACCGGCTCGGCCAGGTTGGTGAACTCCTCGTACCAGGCACCGGCCGCCGCGGACAGGCGGGCGGGCTGGACCTCGGCGCGGGCGCGGCCCTCGTGGTCGGCGTAGCCCGTCCGCGGGCCCACCACCAGGTGGCCACCGGCGTCCGCGTACCGCAGCAACCACGCGAGGTCGTCGTCGGACGCCGGGTAGTAGCCCGCGGCGACGAGCACCGGCAGTGTCGCGACGACGTCCGCGGGGTCCTGCGCGAACAGGTGCCGAGGCCGGACCACGCGCACCTGCAGGCCCGCGTCGAACGCCCCCCGGTAGAACGCGCTGACGATCCGCGGGTAGCTGTTCGGGTCTCCCGTGCCGTCGTCCTTCTGCAGGGGCGGCTGCGCCGCGAGCGCGAACCGCGACTCGGTCGAGGACAGGATCGCGACGTCCGCGTCCGGGACCGCCTGCGCGAGCTGTCCGCCGACGCGCGCGAGCTCCGCGCCGAGCTGCGCCATCTCCCGGTACGGCCGGCCCGGGACACCGCTGTGCGGCAGGACCCCGCCCCAGTACGTCTCGGCGCCGTAGTGCAGCGTGCGCCAGTGCCAGTACTCGACCATCCGGGCGCCGCGGGCCACCAGCGCCCACGCGGACTGCCGCCACTGACCCGGGTACGCCGGGTTGTTGGTGCTCGGGCCGCCGATGGCCTGCGCGTTGGTCTCCGTGACCAGGAACGGCTCGCCCCGGCTGGAGAACATGGTGTCGCCCACCTGGAACAGCGCCCACGTGCCGTGCACCGTCCAGGCCTGGTGGTGCTCCCGCGGGCTCGGGTGCGCCAGCGAGTCCTGCATGCCGTAGTACGCGTTGCCGCTGGTCACGTCCAGGACGGCGGCCAGGTCGGCGTCCTCGAGCGCGGGCCGGTCGTACGCGATGCACGTGGTGACCCACTGGTCCTCGCGGGCCAGCGCCCGCACCGCGCGAGCCTGCCAGTCGATCATCTCGGTGGTCAGCATCGCCTGGAACCGGCGCCACGCCAGGTCGTACTGCGGCTGCACGTTGCCGTCGGGCGTCCACAGGTCCGCCCACGTGGAGAGCCGGTGCGACCAGTACACGAGGCCCCACTCGCGGTTCAGCGTCTCCACGTCGCCGTAGGTGCGCTCCAGGTGGTCGACGAACCGCTGGAACACCCCCCGGTTGTGCAGCAGGTGCAGGCCGGGCTCGTTGTCCACCTGGAACCCGACCACCGCGGGGTGGTCCCGGTACCGCTCGACGATCCGGGTCAGCACCCGCTCGGCGTGGAACCGGAACACCGGGTGCGTGAAGTCCGCCTCCTGCCGGGCGCCCCAGCCCATCGGGTGACCCGTGGCCAGCTCGCCGGCCACCTCCGGGTACCGGCGGACCAGCCACATCGGCAGCGCGTACGTCGGCGTGCCCAGCACCACGTCGATGCCCCGGGCGTGCGCGCCGTCCAGGACCGGCTGCAACCAGTCCAGCTCGAACCGCCCCTCCTGCGGCTCCCACGTCGACCAGACCGACTCCCCGACGCGGATCACGGAGAACCCGGCCTCCGCCATCAGGTCGAGGTCACGTTCGAGGGTCTCCGGTCGCGGGTCGTCGCCCGGACCGGCGTACTCGTAGTAGTAAGCGGCACCGAACCGCACGGAGTCATGCTGCACAGCCATCTGAGGTGTCTTTCGTCGGGACGGGAGCGGGGTCAGCCCTTGACCGCGCCGCTGGCGAGGCCGGACTGCCAGTACCGCTGCAGGAACAGGAAGGCGACGACGAGCGGGATGATCGCGAGGAACGAGCCCGTGATGATCGTCGAGAACAGGGCCCGGGACCCGGACCCGCCGGCGGCCGTGGCCTGCCACTGCGCGAGGCCGACGGTCAGCGGGTACAGCTCGGGGGTGTTGAGCATGATCAGCGGCAGGAAGTAGTTGTTCCACGTCGAGACCAGCGCGAACAGCAGCACCGTGACCAGGCCGGGCGCCAGCAGACGCAGACCCACCGTGAAGAAGATCCGCAGCTCCCCGGCGCCGTCCACGCGGGCGGCCTCCAGCAGCGTGTCGTCCACCGAGTCGGCCGCGTACACCCGCATGAGGTACACGCCGAACGGGCTCACCAGGGACGGCAGGATCACCGCCCACGGGGTGTTCGTCAGCCCCGCGTTGGCGAACAGCAGGTACGTCGGGATGGTCAGGGCCGTCATCGGGACCATCACGGCCCCGAGGATGCCGCTGAAGATCAGGTTGCCGCCGGGGAACCGGTACTTGGCGAACGCGTACCCGGCCATCGTCGCCAGGAACGCGGCACCCACCGCGCTGACCACCGAGTAGATCAGGGAGTTGCGCAGCCACAGCAGGTAGACGCCGTCGTCGGTGGTGAAGACGGCGTGGATGTTGGCCCACAGCGAGTTGTCACCGGAGAACCACAGGCCGAACGTGGAGAACAGGTCGGCGTTGGACTTGGTGGACGCGACCAGGAGCCACCACAGCGGCAGCAGGAAGTAGAGCAGGACCGCGAACATGACGATGGTCAGCGGCCTGCTGCGCCGGGGCTGGTCCGAGGACCAGCCGCGCTGCCCTCGGGCGGGGACGTCCGGCTCGCCGGTGCGGACCGGGCCGTCGACGGTGGCGGGGATCGTCGTCATCGTGGTGCACGCTCCTTGCGCTGGGCGGACAGCTGCACGAAGTACGACACGGCCATGATGACGACGCCCAGGATGAAGGCGATCGCGGCGGCGTAGTTGCTGTCCCGGTTGATGAACGCGAGGTTGTACGCGTAGAGGTTCGGCGTGTAGTCGACGCCGATGACGTTCGGCGCGATCGTGCGCAGCAGGTTCGGCTCGTTGAACAGCTGGAACGTGCCGATCACCGAGAAGATCATGGTGAGGATCAGGGCCGGCCGGATGGCGGGGATCTTGATGCTCCACGCCGTGCGGACCCGTCCGGCACCGTCCACGGACGCCGCGTCGAACAGCTCGTGCGGGATGGCCCGCAGGGCCGCGTACAGGATGATCATGTTGTAGCCGATGAACTCCCAGGACACGATGTTCATGATCGAGAAGAGCATCCAGCCCTGCTCGAGGAACGGTGGCCCGGGCAGCCCCAGCTTGTCGGCCAGCTGCGCCGCGGGACCGAAGTCCGGCCCGTACAGGTAGCCCCACATGAGGGCCGCGATGACCCCGGGCACGGCGTACGGGACGAAGATGCCGAGCCGCACGACCTTCTGCAGGTAGAGCACGCCCGCGTCGAGCAGCAGCGCGAACACCAGCGACAGCGCCAGCATGATCGGCACCTGGATCACCAGGAAGATCGCCATCCGCCCGACGCTGGTCAGGAACGAGGGGTCCGTCAGGGCCCGGCTGTAGTTCTGGAGCCCGACGAACGTGTTGCCGCCCACCAGCTGCTCGCGGAACAGGCTCAGGTACCCCGAGTACACGAGCGGCACGACGATGAACAGCAGGAAGATCACGACGAACGGCGTGATCAGGATGTAGGCGGCCGTGTTCTCACGGCGGCGCATCGGCGACGGCCCGCGGCGCTTGGCCGGCTCGGCGTCCTTCGTCTGCCCGGGCAGACGGATGTCGGCTGCAGTCATGGTGATCTCCCGGTGTGGAGCGAGGTGCGCCGCCCCGCGGATTCGGAGCACGGGGCGGCGCGGTCCTCACTCGGTGACGGTGAAGCCCTGCTGCTTGGCGTAGGCGACCAGGTCGTCCTGCCACGTCTGCAGGGCGCCGACGACGTCACCCTTGTCGGCGATCGCCTTGCCCACGGACTGCTCGCCCGACGAGTACGCGTAGTCCATGAACGGCAGCCAGCCGAAGTCGTCCGCGACCGTCGAGGAGATGTCCGCGAACAGCTGGTTCACCTTCTGGCCGCCGTAGAACTCGGGCTCCTGGTCGGTGAACTCCGGGTTGGACAGCGTGGCGGTGGTCGTCGGGAACAGGAACTGCTTGTTCGCCATCATCAGCGTCGACTCCGGGTCGTGGTTGAGCCAGAGCGCGAACTGCGCCGCCGCGATCGGGTTCTTGGTGCTCTTCATGACCGCGTCGGACGAGCCGCCCCAGTTGGCCGAGACGGGGTCGCCGCCGGCCGTCCACTGCGGGACCTCGGCCGCACGCCACAGGCCCGAGGTGTTGGCCGCGGTCCCCTGGAGGAAGACAGGGCCCCAGGCGGCGGTCGGCGTCCAGCTGGCGTACTTGCCGTTGGCCAGCCCCTGGTACCAGGTGTCGGTGAAGTCCGGGTCCACGGAGATGGCGCCGGCCTGGATCAGGTCCTGCCAGTACTGGGCGACCTGCGTGGCCTCGTCCGAGGTCACGTTGATGGTGACGTTCTTGTCACCGTCCCACCCGAACGGACGGGCGCCGGCCTGCCAGAGCATGCTCGTGATCTGGCCCATGTCGTTGCCGGGGATGTTGGTCAGGTAGACGTTCGGGTCCGCCGCGTGCAGGGTCGTCGCGGCGGTGGCGAAGTCGTCCCAGGTCGTCGGCACCTCGATGCCGTGCTGCGCCAGGATGTCCTCGCGGTAGAGCATGCCCACCGGGCCGGAGTCCTGCGGGATGCCCCAGATCTTGCTGCCGTCGGTGGACAGCACCTGCTTCCACACCCACGGGACGTAGTCGTCCTTGGTGCCCGCGGGGATGTACGGCGTGAGGTCCAGCAGGTTGTCGCCCAGCGCGAACGACTGCACGTGCTGGAACTCGATCTGCGACACGTCCGGCGCACCCTTGCCGGCCTGCAGCGCGCTGCGCATCTTCTTGTAGTGGTCCGCGCCCTGACCGACGTTGACCACCTTGACCTTGATGTCGGGGTAGGCCTTCTCGAACAGGTCCACCTCGTTCTGGATGTCCGGGACCCACGTCCAGAACGTGAGCTCGGTGGGCGTCGTCATCGCCTTGTCGATGTCGGCCTGGCTGACCGGCGCGCTGGTCTCGTCGCTGCTCCCGCCCCCGCCCCCGCCGCCGCTGCACGCCGTGAGCGCCAGTGCGGCGACGGCCATCCCTGCGGTGAGTGCGGTGGCCTTGCGGCGCCACGTGTTCGACGTTCTGGACATGCTCACTCCTTCGTGATGCGGATCCTTGCGTTGCCTTGGTGGGTCCGTCAGCGCCGCGAGGGCGGTGCGGCCGTCGTCTCCCGGACCACGAGCTCGACCGGGACGTTCTCGCGGTGGTCCTGCCGCCGCGGGTTCTCGATGGCGTCGACGAGCATGCCGACGCCGAAGGTGGCCAACCGGGCCAGGTCCTGCCGCACGGTGGTCAGCGCGCGGGAGAGGTAGGCGGCCTCGGGCACGTCGTCGAACCCGACGACGCTGACGTCGCCCGGGACGTCGCGGCCGGCCTCGGCGAACGCCCGCAGCAGGCCGATGGCCATCTGGTCGTTCGCGACGAACACCGCCGTGACCTCCGGGTCCGACGCCAGGTGCGCGCCCAGCTCGTACCCGGAGCGCGTGGACCAGTCGCCATAGAGGGCCCGCGGCTCGTCCGCGCCCGCGTCCCGGAGCACCGAGCGCCAGCCGTCGAGGCGCAGGCTCGAGGACCGCCACGTCGCCGGACCGCCCAGGTGGTGCACGGTGCGGTGGCCGAGGCTCAGGAGGTGCTCGGTGGCCTGCCGGGCACCGCCGGCCTGGTCGGCGTCGGCCACGACCTCGTTGGTGGAGATGCCGTACGGCCCGGACAGGCTCATCACCGGCAGGTTGCCGACGGCCTCCTTGTCCAGCCGGAACGCGCCGACCGGCTCGTTCACCACGATGCCGTCGACGCTCTGGTCGACCAGCTCGAGCAGGGCGCTCGTGATGGTCTCGGGCTCGTCCTCGAACGTGTTGATGACCGACATGGCGTACCGGGCGCTGCGGATCGCGTGCTCGGCGCCGACCATGAGGCTGCTGGGCCCGTAGTCGGTGGAGCCGACCGACAGCACCCCGATGGTCCGGCTGCGTCCGAGCACCAGGTTGCGGGCGGCGCGGTTGGGCCGGTACCCGAGGGTCGCGATCGCCTGGTGCACCCGGTCCCGCACCTGCTCGCTCACGTGGGGGTCGCCGTTGATGACCCGGGACACCGTCTTCTGGGACACCCCGGCGGCACGGGCGACGTCCATCGCGACGACGGGACGCGAGGGGCCGGCGGCGGCGGTGCGGTCAGCCATGCGATGTGCCCCCCTTTCGACGTCGCTGTCGGATGACTACGTAGTCAACGCTCGTCCTGACTACGTAGTCAAGTGGTCTGGATCACAGGATGGCAACGGTTCGGCCCCCGTCCGGCGACGGGAGCGCGACCACACCGGACCTGGAGCGCCCGGGGGCCGGCGAGCCGGCCGGAGGCCGGGCGGAAGCGGGGCGACAGGCTGGACGGAGGCTCGCCGGCGAGCTGGTCGGAGGCTGCGCGGCGGGCCGGGCGGCGACGTGGACGGCGAGCGAGCCCGGTCCAGACCGGCACTTCCCCGCGAGACCGGCAGTCTGAACTGCCGTTCTCGCGCCGATGTGCCGGTCTCGGCACCCAGCCGCCGGTGTGCGACCGCCAGCACCGCACCCACAGCACCCCGACCACCGACCGAACTCGTCAGTTACAGGCGAGATCGTCCGTTGCAGCACGCGAGTTCGGCGCGGAGGGACGAGTTCGGCGCGGAGGGACGAGTTCGGCGCAGACGGACGCGTTCGGCCGCGCACGGGCTGCGCCGGCGGGCTGGCCGGCGTGGGTCAGGGGTGCGGCGGGGGGGCAGGGTGCGGCGGGGGTCAGGGGGTGCGGCGGCGGAGGGTGGCGGCGCCGATGGTGAGGGCGCCGACGATGAACAGGGCGATCACGCCCACGTCGCCGCGGACGTCGGTCCAGGAGCCGCCCGCGGCCAGCTGCTGCATCGCGTCCAGGCCGTAGGTCAACGGAAGCACGCGGCTGATCCACTCGAGCACGGTCGGCATCTCGTCGCGAGGCATGAGCAGGCCGCACGTGATCAGCTGCGGGAAGAGGACCAGCGGCATGAGCTGGACCGCCTGGAACTCGGTCTTGGCCAGCGCCGACGCGCCGAGCCCGAGCGCGCAGCCGAGGACCGCGTCGAGCACGGCGACCACGATCACCAGCCCGATCGGGCCCGCGACGTCCATGCCGCACACCCACACCGCGAACCCCACGATGACGAGGGCCTGCACGGTGGCCAGGACCGCGAACGCCAGCGCGTACCCGACGACGACGTCCCCGCGCCCGATCGGCAGCGTCATCAGGCGCTCCAGCGTCCCGGAGGTGCGCTCGCGCAGTGTCGCGACGCTCGTGACCAGGAACATCACCATCATCGGGAAGAGCCCGACCAGCAGCGGCCCGAACTGGTCCAGCACCGGGGTGCCGTTGAACATCCACGCGATCAGGCCGATCAGGACGCACGGCAGCAGCACGACGAGGGCGATCGTGCGCTTGTCGTGCCGCAGCTGCGTGAGCACGCGCCGGGCGGTCGCGGCCGTCAGGTCGGGACTGAGGAAGGTGCCGTGCGTCGACCCGGCATCGTCGCCGGGTGCCCGGTGAGCAGCCGGCGGGGCGGGCGTACCGACCGGGGCGCTCCCGGCGTTCGCGCTCATGCCGCCGCCCCCGCCCCGGTGTCGCGGGCGACGGCCTCGTCGACCAGCGCCAGGAACGCGGCCTCGGCGTCGGACGTGCCGGTGCGGGCCAGCAGGTCGTCCAGCGGGGCGTCGGCGAGGACCACACCGGCGCGCAGCAGGATCAGTCGGTCGCAGCGAGCGGCCTCGTCCATCACGTGGCTGGACACCAGCAGGCTCACGCCCGAGCGGCTGAGCCGGTGGAACAGCTCCCACAGGTCACGGCGCAGCACGGGGTCCAGGCCGACCGTCGGCTCGTCGAGCACCAGCAGGTCGGGGCGGCCCAGGAGCGCGATGGCGAGCGACACCCGGGACCGCTCCCCGCCGGACAGCGTCCCGATGGGCTGGTCGGCATGGGCGAGCAGGTCGACGTCGGTCAGTGCCTGGCGGATGCCGTCCGCGCCGACCCCGAGGATCGCCGCCGCGTAGCGCAGGTTCTCCGTGACCGTCAGGTCCGCGTACACGCTGGGCGCCTGGGTCACGTACCCGATCCGGTGGCGCAGGGCGGCCGATCCGGCGGGCCGCCCCAGGACGGTCACGGTTCCGCCGGCGACCACCTGGGCGCCGACGATCGCGCGCATGAGCGTCGTCTTGCCGCTGCCGCTCGGACCGAGCAGCCCGATCACCTGGCCGACGGGCACCGTGAGGTCGAGCCGCTCCAGCACCCGGTTGTCGCCGCGGACGACCGTCAGCCCGGTGATCTCGATCGCGTTATTCCCCATACGAGGAATTGTGCTCCTCGCCCGTGCACCGACGCAAGGGCACTACTGCGTCGAGTCGACGACCACCCTGCGCAACCGGTCGATCGCCCCCGGGTCGCCGTCCCGCGTCAACGCCTCCCCACCGCCGCGCCCCCAGAGCCACAGCTCCAGGTCCCAGGCGCTGCCGGACACCGTCGCGCTGACGTCCTCGTCCTCGCCCTCCCACGGCGCGCCGCCGACGAGCTCCGCGCACTCGTCGTCGTGCGAGCGCCCGGTGGTCGGCGACGTCCCGTGGAACCGCCCGAACGCCATCACCCACTCGCGCCCCACGTCCGAAGCGTGCAGCCGCACCCGGGCGCCGTCGGGCACGAACGTCGCCCAGTCCGGCAGCCCGCTGACCATGACCCCGAGCATCTCGTCGACGCCGTCCCCCGCCAGCGCCGGACCGGGGTCCGTCACCGGCAGCCCGGCCGCCTGCTCGGCGTCGACCCGGTGGATCAGCGCCTCGTGCGCCTGCCGCCGCAGCACCCAGCCGAGCGTGCCGCCCGTGGGCGACCAGGACCAGCACGGCTCCTGCGCGTCGTGCCCGGCGAGCGCGCCCAGCAGGGCGGCGGTGCGCGTGCGCAGGAACGCGACCAGGTCCGGGTCCGGCCGACGGTCGGTCGGCTCGGCGCCCTGCGGCCCGGCCGGGGCCTGCGCCACGATCTGCGACCAGAAGTCCTGCACCTCGCCCAGGTGGTACGCCAGGTCCGCCACGCTCCAGTCCGCGCAGGCCGGCACCGGGGCGGTGAGGGGCGCACGGTCCAGCGCGTCCGCCGCCCGTGCCGACTCCCGCGCGATGACGTCGGCGTACGACACGACGAGGGCCAGTGGCGACAGGTCGTCGGTGTCCATGGCTCGCACGCTAGCCCCCACGACCGACATGCCTGCGGCGACCCCGCTGGGTACGGTGACGCGTGCCCGTCACCGCGCTCCGTCGCCACCTGCCAGCGCTCGCGCTCGCCGCCCTGCTGGGCACGTCCGGTGTCCTGCACCTGCGCCGGCCGGGGATCTTCCGTCCGCTGATCCCCCGCGTCCTGGGCGATCCCGACCCGTGGGTGCTGGGCAGCGGTGTCGCGGAGCTGGCCTGCGCGGCCACGCTGGCGGTCCCGGCCACCCGGCGGCTGGGCGGGATCGCGTCGGCCGCGCTGCTGGTCGGCGTGTTTCCGGGGAACGTGACGATGGCCGTGCGCTCCCGGCCGGACGCGCGCGGCTGGGCCGGTCGGCCGGTCGTCGCGTGGGCGCGCCTGCCGCTGCAGGTCCCGCTGGTCGCGTGGGCCGTCGCGGTGGCGCGGCAGCCTAGGTGAGCGGCTCGGTCAGGTAGCGCTGCAGCGTCGGCCCGACGAGGTCGACGACGTCCGCTGCGGGCATCGACGCCAGCGGCTCGAACCGCATGACGTGCCGCACGAGCAGGACCCCGGCCACGTGGGAGGCCACGAGCGTGAGGCGCAGCTGCCGGTCGGGCGTCGGCAGCACGCGGGCGACCTGCGCCAGGACGGCCCGGCCCACGTAGTCGGAGAGCGCGTCGGCCTGCACGCCGCCGGACGTCAAGCCGGCGAACGCCACGCGCAGGGCCGCACCCCCGTCGGCGTCCCACACGCCGAGCACGGTGGTGAGCAGCCGGGTGCCGAGCCCGTCGAGGCCGCCCTGCGCGATCCCGGCGGCCAGCTCGGCCGGGTCGGTGCCCACGGGGATCATCCCGGCGGCGAACAGCTCCGACTTGTCCCGGAAGTAGTGCCGGACGAGCGCCGGGTCGACGTCGGCGCGCCGCGCCACCGAGCGGACGCTGGCCCCCTCGAAGCCACGCTCGGCGAACTCGTCGCGGGCGGCCGCGAGGATGGCGCCACGGGTGTCCTCCCCGGCGGGGCGGCGGCCGCGACGACGAGCGGCGGGCAGCGTGCTGGCGTCGTCGGCGGTGGCCATGCGCCCAGCGTACGGAGCGACGTCAGGATCCCGGCGGGGCGCTGCGCTGCGTCGGGACCTCACCCGTGGTCGTCGGCACCCCGTGGTCGGGACGTCGCGCCGACGGTCCCGGGGCCCCGCCTCGACGCGACGGGTCGGGCCGGGCGCCGGCCGGGGCCACCGCCACCGCGAGCGCCGACGCCGCGACGGCGGAGGCCGCCCGGACCAGCTCCAGCGCGACGGTGGCCATGCTCCCGGTCGCCGCGACGGTCCGCAGCGACCGACGCAGCAGCACGGGCTGGTGGGCCGACCGCGGCCCCCAGGAGAGGTGCCCACCCGGGTGCGCGAACGCCGCTCGCCAGCGGGCCCCCGACCCGATCGTCGTGCTCGGCTGAACCCTGTCACTCATGTCTAGCCCCCCGGCTTTCCTCAGGAGTCACTGACGCTATGCACGGCAGTTGAACGGGGCAACCGTCCGGCGTCATGTCACCCGATCGGGCGCCCCGAGCCGGCGGTCAGAAGCCCTGCGCGAGGCGGTAGTAGACCTGGTTCCAGCGGACCTGGTCGCGGAACCCGCGGCGCGTGGTCTGCTCGTCGATGACCAGCAGCTCCGTGCGGGCGATCTCGGCGAAGTCCTCGAACGCCTCCGCCCCGACGGCGGTGGTGAGCACCGTGTGGTGCGCCCCCCCGGCGGTGAGCCACGCCTCGGCCGACGTCCGGAAGTCCGGGCGCGGCTCCCACACGGCCCGCGCCACCGGCAGGTGCGGCAGGTCGGCGGTGGGCGGCACGACGTCGACCACGTTGGCGGTGAGCCGGAACCGGTCCCGCATGTCCGCCAGGGAGACGACGACCCCCTCGCCCGGGTCCGCGCTGAACACCAGCCGCACCGGGTCCTCCTTGCCGCCGATGCCCAGCGGGTGGATCTCCAGGGTCGGCTTCGCGGTGGTCAGCGTCGGGCAGATCTCGAGCATGTGCGCCCCGAGGATCCGCTCCGCCCCCGGTGTGAGGTCGTAGGTGTAGTCCTCCATGAGCGACGCGCCCCCGGGCAGGCCGGCGCCCATCACCTTGGCGGCGCGCACGAGGATCGCGGTCTTCCAGTCGCCCTCGGCGCCGAACCCGTAGCCGTCGGCCATGAGCCGCTGGACGGCCAGTCCCGGCAGCTGGCGCAGGTCGCCCAGGTCCTCGAAGTTCGTCGTGAAGGCCTTGGCGCCCAGCGACTCGAGCAGGGTGCGCAGGGCGATCTCCTGGCGGGCGCCGTAGCGCAGCGACTCGTGCCGGTCCCCACCGCGCCGCAGCTCCGGGACCACGTCGTACAGGTCCTCGTACTCGGCGACGAGCACGTCGACGTCGACCGTCGGCCACCTCGGCGACCGCGGCCACCAGGTCGTTCACGCCCCAGGTGTTCACGGAGACGCCGAAGCGCAGCTCGGCCTCGGTCTTGTCACCCTCGGTCACCGCGACGTTGCGCATGTTGTCGCCGAACCGGGCGAGCCGCAGCTCGTGCGTCGCGGCCCAGCCGGCGCACGCCCGCACCCAGGTGTCGATGGACGCGGTCACGGCCGGGTTCGACACGTGGCCCGCCACGGTCTTGCGCGCGGCCCCCAGCCGCGTCGCGACGTAGCCGAACTCGCGGTCGCCGTGGGCCGCCTGGTTGAGGTTCATGAAGTCGAAGTCGATGGTGTCCCACGGCAGCTCGACGTTGGCCTGCGTGTGCAGGTGCAGCAGCGGGGTGCGCAGCGCGTCGAGCCCGGCGATCCACATCTTGGCCGGCGAGAACGTGTGCATCCACGCGATGACGCCGATGACGGAGTCGTCCGCGTTGGCCTCGAGGGCCGCGCGACGGATCGCGTCGGAGTCCGTCAGCACCGGCTTCCAGACGAGCGTCGCGGGCAGCTCCTCGCCGAGCACCCGGGCGATCTCCTGCGACTGCGCCGCGACCTGGCGCAGCGTCTCCTCGCCGTACAGGCCCTGGCTGCCCGTGAGGAACCAGATCTGGCGGTCGGCGTACGGCTTCATCGGTTCGTGTCCTGTCCGTAGACGTTCTGGTAGCGGGCGTAGAGGGAGTCGATGTCCGCCTGGTCGATGGGCACGGTGTCGCCCAGCTGGCGCGCGATGTGCACCGTCCGGGCGACCTCCTCGACCATCACGGCGGCCTTGACGGCGGCCGTGGCGTCGCGGCCGATGGTGAACGGGCCGTGGTTGCGCATGAGCACGGCGGGGCTGCGGGATCCCTGCAGGGTCTCGACGATGCCGCGGCCGATCGAGTCGTCACCGATCAGGGCGAACGGGCCGACCGGCACGTCGCCGCCGAACTCGTCGGCCATCATGGTCAGCACGCACGGCACCGGCTCGCCGCGGGCCGCCCAGGCGGTCGCGTACGTGGAGTGCGTGTGCACGACGCCACCCACCGACGGCATGTGCCGGTAGACGTAGGCGTGCGCCGCGGTGTCGCTCGACGGCGCGCGGGTGCCGTCGACGAGGGCGCCGTCCAGGTCGCAGACGACCATCGACTCGGGCGTCAGCTCGTCGTAGGTCACGCCGGACGGCTTGATGACGAACAGGTCGTCGGGGCCGGGCTCCGTGCCGACGACGACCCGCTGCGACACGTTCCCCGCGGTCCACACCACCAGGCCCCACCGCGGGAGCTCGGCGTGCAGCCGGGCGACGACCTCACGGGTCTGGTCGATCGTGCTCACAGGGCCTCCACCGCGGCCTGCTCGACGGCCAGCCCCGCGCGGTAGCGCTCGAGGTAGGCGTCGAAGCCGCGGACGTCGTCGGGTTCCGGGTCGACCGTCTGCGTGACGGCGTCGGCGAACACCCGGGTGGTCAGGTAGGTGCTGAGGTCCTCGTCGGGCGCCGCCGCCCGGTACGCGGCGAGGACCGCGATCCCCCACGCGCCGCCCTCGCTCGCGGTGCTGCCCACGGTGACCGGTGCGCCGACCGCCGCAGCGAGCAGCCGCTGCGCGACGCCCTCTGTACGGAACATCCCACCGTGGGCGTACATGGCGTCGAGCTCGACGCCCTCACTCCGCAGCACACGCATGCCGAGGCTGAGCGTGCCGAAGGCGCTGTACACCTGGGTCCGCGCGAAGTTGGCGAGCGTCAGGCGGCTGTCCGGGGTGCGGACCACGAGCGGGCGCCCCTCGGCCAGGCCCGTGATGGGCTCGCCCGACAGGTAGTTGTACGCGACGAGCCCGCCGCCGTCCGCGTCGCCGGCCAGCGCTGCGCGCAGCAGCGTGCCGAACACGTCGTCGGCGCTCGCGGGCGCACCCAGCGCCGCGGCGAACTGCCCGAACACGTCCGCCCAGGCGCCGAGCTCGCTGGCGCCGTTGTTGCAGTGCACCATCGCCACCAGGTCGCCGGCCGGCGTGGTCACCAGGTCGAGCTCGTGGTGGACCTGCGTCAGCGGCTTCTCCAGCACGACCATGGCGAAGACGCTGGTGCCGACGCTCACGTTGCCGGTGCGGGGGGCGACGGAGCTCGTCGCGACCATCCCCGTGCCGGCGTCGCCCTCGGGCGGGCACAGCGGGATGCCCGGCTGCAGGGTGCCCGTCGGGTCGAGCAGCGCGGCGCCCTCGGCCGTCAGGTGACCGGCGTCCTCGCCGGCGCGCAGGACCTGTGGCAGCAGCGGCGCCAGCCCCGTGCCGGGGTAGGCCGCGAGCATCGTCGCGTCGTACGTCCCCGTGGCGGTGTCGATGGGGAAGACGCCCGACGCGTCACCGACGCCCAGGACCGTGCGGCCCGTCAGGCGCCAGTGCACGTAGCCGGCAAGAGTCGTGAGGAACCGCACCCGGGGCACGTGCGGCTCGTCGTCCAGCTCGGCCTGGCGCAGGTGGGCGACCGACCAGCGCAGCGGGATGTTGTGGCCGAACAGCGCGGTCAGCTCCGCCGCCGCGGGCCCGGTGCTCGTGTTGCGCCAGGTCCGGAACGGCACCAGGAGGTCGCCCGCCTCGTCGAAGGCCAGGTAGCCGTGCATCATCGCGGAGATCCCGAGCGCGCCGACCGTCGTCGGCCGCACCCCGTGGCGCTCCTGGGCGTCCGCCAGCAGCGCGGCCACCGCGGCCTGCACACCCGTCCAGACGTCGTCGAGCGAGTAGGTCCAGACGCGGTCGACGAACTGGTTCTCCCAGTCGTGGCTCCCGCTGGCCAGCGGCGCGTGGTCCGGTCCGATCAGGACCGCCTTGATCCGCGTGGAGCCCAGCTCGATCCCGAGGGCGGTCCGGCCGGTCTCGAGGGCGTCTCGGGCGTCGCTGCCCTGGGGACCGACCGTCATCACGCGCTCCGTTCCTGGCTCACGGCCCCCGGCGGACGCCGGCGGCCGTCTGACATGTTAGCGCTAACATCCCGCGCCGTCGCCCACCCGCGCGCGGCCGGTCCGACGGGTCCGGGTCATCCGTGCGAGGGCCGGCCCACGCTCGTGACGGTGGTGAGCAGGAAGACGCTGTCCTCGACCGCGTGCACGGAGTGCCGCTCGTGCGTCAGGACCCAGAGCTGACCGGCCCCCGCCTCGACCGCGCCGTCGGGCGAGTCCACCCGGACCCGGCCCGCCCAGACCAGCAGGGTCGCCGCGGCCGGGGAGTTGTGCTCGCCCAGGGCCGCGCCGGCGACGAGCCCGATCACGGCCTGCCGCAGCTCACCGTCGTGCGCCACGACCTCCGCGGACCGCCCGTGCGGGTCGGTGCGGGCCGCCTCGAGGTGGCGGGCGGACAGGTCGGCGATGTCGATCATGGGACCTCCCGGTGCGTCGGCGCTGCAACGAGCCTAGGCCGACGCCGGTGACCCGTCAGCCGGCGCGCACCGAGCCGGCGCGCACGGAGCTGGCGCGCACGACCAGCTCGGCGGGGATCTGCTGGCGGGCGACGTCCAGCCCCGCGAAGGCAGCCTGCAACGACGCGACGGCCAGCCGACCGAGCGCGCCGAAGTCCTGCCGGACCGTGGTCAGCGGCGGCGTGTAGTGCGCGGCGCCGACCTCGTCGTCGAACCCGACCACCGCGACGTCGTCGGGCACCCGGACGGCGTGCTCCCAGAAGGCGTGCAGGAGCCCGAGGGCCAGCTGGTCGTTGGCCGCGAAGATCGCCGACGGCAGCCCCTCGCGCACCATCCGCCGGCCCAGCTGGTACCCGTCGGCAGCGTCCCAGCCGGCCTCCACGTGCTCCGGCGCGTCGGGGCCGCTGACCTCGCGCCAGCCCGCCAGCCGGTCCTGCGCGTCGAACCAGTCCTGGGGACCGGCCACGTGCACCACGCTGCGGTGCCCCTGGTCGAGCAGGTGCTGGGTGGCCAGCCGGGCGCCGTGCCGCTGGTCGACGCCGACCGCGTGCAGGTGCGCCTCCGCGGGCAGGTCGGAGGCCGAGGAGATGAGCACCACCGGCGCGGGCGACGCGATCGCGGCGACCGCCTGGGCGACCTCCGTGGTGGGCGCGATGATCGCGATGCCGTCGACGCCCTGACCCAGGAAGTGCTCGACCGCGGAGTGCATCGTGTCGCCGTCGAACGTGCGGATCGTGGCCACCGAGACGTACCAGCCCACCACCCGCGCGGCCTCCTCCAGCGCGACCAGGGTGCTCGTCGGGCCGTACAGGGCGGTCGCGGGCGTGACCACGCCGAGCGCCCCCGACCGGCGGGTGACCAGGGCGCGGGCGGCGCTGTTGCGGCGGTACCCCAGCCTGGCGATGGCCTCGGTGACCCGGTCGCGGGTCTCCGGGCGCACGCTCGGGTGGTCGTTGAGGACGCGCGAGACGGTCTGGTGGGACACCCCCGCGAGGGCCGCGACGTCGCTCATGGCGGGCGGGCGCGCGGGGGTGTCCATCAGGACTGCCGGCCGAGCTCGCGCGACCGGTCGCGGGCCGCCTCCGCGGCGGCGACGACGCCGGCGCGCACGGCGTGCGCGTCGAGCACCTGGACCGCCGCGACCGTGGTGCCACCGGGCGACGAGACCCGTTCGCGCAGGACCGCCGGATGGTCGCCCGACTGGGCCGCGAGCGCCGCCGAGCCCTCGACCGTGGCCACCGCGAGCCGGGTGGCGAGGTCGCGGGTCAGCCCGAGCAGCACCCCGGCCTCGGCCATCGCGTCGATCAGGTAGAACGCGTACGCGGGCCCGGAGCCGGAGATCGCCGTGACCGCGTCCAGGTCCTTCTCCTGCACCCGGACCACCAGGCCGGTGGCGTCGAGCATCTTCTCGACGAGCACCAGGTGCCCCTCGGTCGCGTGCGTGCCCGGTGCGATCGCGCTGGCGCCCTTGCCGACGACCGCGGGCGTGTTCGGCATGACGCGCACCACCGGCGTCCCGGGCGGCAGCCGCTCCTCGTACGACGAGATCGGCACGCCCGCAGCCACGCTGACCACCACCTCGCCGCCGCGCAGGACCGGGGCGATCTCCTCGAGCACCCCGGCGACGACGTTCGGCTTGACCGCCAGGAGCACCACGTCCGCACGCCCGGCGGCCTGCGCGTTCGACGCACCGGTGCGGACGCCGTAGCGACCCGCGAGCTCGCCGGCGCGCTGGCTGGAGGACTCGGTCACCTCCACCTGCTCGGCTGCCCATCCCGCGGTCAGCAGCGCGCTGAGCAGCGTCTCGCCCATCACCCCGCCGCCCAGCACCGCGACCTGCGGCGTGCCTCCGGTGGCCTCGTCGGTCATCGTCGCCCTCCCGTCCGTGCCGCCGTCGGGCGACGCCGCGAGCCTACCGACGCCGAGCCGCGCCGAGCGCCGACACCTGCCGGCGCGCGCACGGGGCCGGGATTCAGAAGATCGCGGTCGTTCCTTCCCCGCGATCTTCTGATTCCTCGCGGGTCAGCCGCCGGTGCGCGGCGTGAAGCCGGCGGGCGGGGCGCCGCCGGTGCCGCCGTTCATCACGAAGCCCTCCGGCGGGCCGCCTGTCTGCGCCTGGTCGCCGCCCAGGCCGGAGAGCCCGGTGGTGGTCGACGTGCTGGACTCGATCGGCTGGTTCAGGTCCGCGAGGACCACCACCTCACCGGCGGACAGGCCGTCGGTGATCTCCGTGCGCTCCGCACCGACCGCGCCGACCGTGACGGTGACGTCGGTCGGGGTGCCGTCCCGGAGCACCTGCACCGTGGCCGTCGCACCGTCCACGTGCACGGCGGACGTGGGCACCGTGAGCACCTGGTCCGCACCGGCGACGCTGAGGTGGACCTGCGCGGAGGCGCCGTCGAACAGCTTCTCGTCGACCGGGTCCAGCGCCAGCTCGACCGTGTACGCCGGGTCGGCCGTGGTGGACGTGTCCAGGACGCCGATGCTGCTGACCGTGCCCGTGAGGGTGGCGTCGGTGCTCGGCGTGGTGACCTGCGCGCTCTGGCCGACGGTGACGATGTCGATCCTGGTCAGCGGGACGCTGGTGGTGACCGTGTAGCCGTCGGGGCCGAGCACCGTGACCACCGCGGTGGTCGACGAGGCCGTCACCGTGTCCCCCGGGGCGAGGGAGACGGCGGCGACCGTGCCGGCGACCGGGCTGGTCAGGGTGGCGAACGGGAGCCTGCTCTGCGCCAGGGCCACGGTCGCCTCGGCGAGGTCGATCGCGGCCTGGTCGGCCAGGATCGTCTCGGCGGACGCGGCGGTCACCGTCGGGGACGCGGTGCCGGAGCTGGTCGAGCTGCCCGACGAGGGCGTGGCGCCCGTGCTCGTCGACGGGCCGGTCGCGCTCGGGTTCGTGGGCGGTGCGGTCGCGGGGGTGCTCGGCGACGAGGTCGTCGGTGTGCTCGGCGACGAGGTCGTGGGGGTGGTCGGCGCCGCGGCGGCCTCGACCGCTGTCTGCAGGGCCTGCACCGCCTGGTCGAGCGCGGTGGCGAGCGTGAGCAGCGCCTGCTGCTCGGTGTCCGTGGCGCGCTGGGCGTCGAGCGCGCCCGTCAGGGCCGCCTGGCAGTCCGCGAGGGCCTGCTCCACCGCGGAGGAGTCGGCGGGCTGCGCGGAGTCGCCCGGCGCGTCCGACGGGCCCGTGGTGTCCGTGGCCTCCGGGGTCGGCGTCTCACCGGGTTCCGTGACGTCGCCGCCGACGACCGCGAGGAACGCCGCGCACGACGCCTGCGACGCGGTGACGCTCGCGCCGCTCGTGGCCAGCGCGTCGGCGGTCACCTGGTACTGGTCCAGGAGCGCCTGCTGCGCGGCCGTCACGTCTGCGGCGGCCTTCTGCACGGTCGGGTCGCTCGACGAGGTCGCCGGGTCGCCGGAGCCGCCGGGAGCCGCGCCGGTCGAGGTCACCGCCGCCACGGTCCGGACCTCGGCCGCGCTCGAGACGGTGGCCGGCGTGCTGGTCGACGTGCTCGCCGTCGAGAGGGCCGCGGTCGTGGCCGTCGGGGTCCCCGAGCCGGTGGACGACGCCGGCTGCACGCCGGCGGCGGACGCGCTCGACCCGCTGGTGGAGCTGCTCGACGAGCTGCTCGCCGACGCCGTCTGCGAGTCGAGGTCGTCGCTGAGCTGCTGCTGCGCGTCGGCGAGGTCCGCCTGCGCCGTCTCCACGGCGTCCTGCAGCGCGTCGGCGTCGAGCGTCGCCAGCACGTCGCCCGCCGCGACCACCTGACCGACCGTCACGTCCACGGTCGCGACCGTGCCGGCCACGGAGAACGCCACGTCCCGGCGGCTGGCCGACGCGATGGTGCCCACCGCGTCGACCACCTGCTCGACGTTCCCACGCTCGGCCCGGGCGGTCCGGTACCGCCCGTCACCGGAGCCACCGGCCGCCAGGGCGACACCGCCGCCCGCGGCGACGCAGCACCAGGGCACCGCTGACGCCCAGCGCGATCAGCCGGCGCCGGCGCGTGCGCCGACGCCGCTGCGCGGACGGTCGCAGGGGTCGCTCAGGCATCGGTACCGCCGGCCTGCGTCGAGTCGTCGCCGGCGCGGCCGCCGGGGCGCGGGCCCATCGCCGTGCACGCGCCGTCGGTCGGCGCGGACACGGTGATGGTCGTCGCGACGACCTTGCCGCTGTCGTCGGCCTCGCCGCGCGCGGTGGCGCACTGGCCGACCACCACGGCGGACGCGTCCGCGGTCACCGTGCGCGTGTACGTGGTGGCGTCGGTGACGGTGACCGTGCGGGTGGTGGTGTCGTCGTCGGGACCGGTGGTCTCGACCGTCAGCGTGCTGCCGTCGACCGCGGTGACCGTGCCGCTGGCGCCGCCGCTCGTGCGCATGCCGCCGGGCACGCCGGAGGGCAGGTCGGTCGGGGCGTCGGTGGGCGCGTCGTCCGGACGGCCGCGGCCACCCGGGCCGCCGGGCCCGCCGCCGAACCCGAGCTCGCAGGTCCCGTCGTCGGCGGCCTGGGTCAGCCGGATGCTCGTCGCCTCGACGGTCGTGTCGTCGGTGGAGGTCGTGTCCGCGGAGACCGCGACGAGGCACGAGCCGACGGTGACGTCGGAGAGCGCGCCGGCGACCGTCGTCGTGAACGTCGTGGCGTCGCTCCAGGTGACCGCGGTCTGCGCGTCGGCGGACCGGACCTGCATGACCGACCCCGTGACCGAGGCGATCTGCCCGGAGGCGCCGCCGCCGCCCGGCCCACCGGTCGGGGGTCCGTCGGCGTCCTGCTGCCGCTGGGGTGCGGCGGACGTGGCCGGCGCGGCGGCCTGCGACGTGCCGGTCGCGCACCCGGCCAGGACCAGGACGGAGGCTGCGGCGATCGCGGGCAGCAGTCGGGTGGTGAGGGTGTGCATGGGAGCTCCTTGCTCGAGGACGGGGTTACTCGGCGCGCAGCGCGTCGATGGGGGCCAGGCGCGCGGCGCGCGTGGCGGGGTACACGCCGAACACCAGGCCGATGGCCATGGCGATGACGACCGAGCCGGCGACGGCGGCCCCGGAGACCACCACGGAGGTGTCCAGCAGGCTCGGCAGGACCTGGGCGGCGACGATGCCGAGCACCGCACCGATCACCCCGCCGGCCAGGCCGAGCACGCCGGCCTCGACCAGGAACTGCCGGCGGATCGCCCACGGCGGGGCGCCCAGCGCCTTGCGCAGACCGATCTCCCGGGTCCGCTCGGTGACCGAGACGAGCATGATGTTCATGACCCCGATGCCGCCGACCAGCAGCGACAGGGCCGCGATCCCGGTCAGCAGGACGGTCAGGGTCTTGTAGACCGCGGTCGCCGTGGACACCAGGGCGTCCTGGCTGTTGATGGTGAAGTCGGCGTCGTCGGCGGCCGTGATCCCGTGCAGGTTGAGCAGCAGGGACTGCGCCTCCTGGTAGGCCGCGTCCAGCTGGTCCGTGGAGGCCGCCTGCACGTAGATCGTGGAGACGGCGGTGCGGTCCTGCCCGCCGACCACCGTGTCCGCCGCCGTCGACATCGGGATCACCGCGACGTCGTCGAGGTCGCTGTCGCCCGAGGCCCCCTCGGCCTCCAGCACACCCACCACCCGCAGGTCGGTGTCACCCACGGTCACGGTCTGCCCGACCACCCGGGTGGACCCGAACAGCTCCTGCGCCGTCTCCGGACCGAGCACGACGACGGCGGCGCGGGAGGCCTCGTCGTCGGCGGTGAAGAACGCACCCGAGGCGAGCGTGCGGCCGCGGACGTCGAGCCAGTCCGTGCTGGTGCCGACGACCGTGGTGGTCCAGTTGGTGTCGTTGGCCTCCAGCGACGTGGACGTGGACTTCTCGGCGGCGACCGCGCCGACGTCCGGTGCGTTGACCGGCGACCCGAGCGCCTCGGCGTCGGCCGTGGTCAGCGTCGTGCGCGAGCCGAAGCCGCCGCGGACGCCGTCGGTCCCGGTGCTGCTGCCGGGCCGGACGATGAGCAGGTTGCTGCCCAGCTGGCTGATCTGCTCGCTCACGTCCTTCTGCGTGCCCAGGCCCAGCCCGACGGTGAGGATCACCGCGGCGATGCCGATGAGGATGCCGAGCACCGTCAGCACCGACCGCATCGCGTGCGAGGTCACCGCCGACCAGCCCGTGCGCAGGGTCTCCGTCCAGGTCATCGCGGCACCTCCGGCACGATCAGCCCGTCGTGCACCCGCACCACGCGCTCGGCCCGCTCGGCGACGTCGGCCTCGTGCGTGATCAGGACGATCGTGCGGCCCTGCGCGTGCAGCTCGTCGAACAGGGACAGCACGTCCCGCGTGGAGGTCGAGTCGAGGTTGCCCGTCGGCTCGTCGGCCAGCAGGAGGGCCGGTTCGCCGACGAGGGCGCGGGCCACCGCGACCCGCTGCTGCTGGCCCCCGGACAGCTCGCCGGGACGGTTGTCCAGCCGGTCGGCCAGGCCCACCCGCGCCAGCGCCGCCGCCGCCCGGTCCCGGCGCACCGCGGACGGGACCCGGCCGTAGACCAGCGGGAGCTCGACGTTGCGCCACGCGGACAGCGACGGCAGCAGGTGGAACTGCTGGAACACGAACCCGATGCGGCGGTTGCGGATGTCCGCCAGGTCGATCTCGTCGAGCTCCCCGACGTCCTCCCCCGCCAGGTGGTACGAGCCGCGGGTCAGCGTGTCCAGGCAGCCGAGGATGTTCATCAGCGTCGACTTGCCGGAGCCCGACGGGCCCATGACGGCCACGTACTCGCCCTGCTCGATCCGCAGGTCGACGCCCCGCAGCGCCTCGAACTCGATGCTCCCGGACGTGTAGGTCTTGGTGACGCCGACGAGGTCGATGACCGGCTGGGCGTCGCGGACGGGTGCCGCGCCCGGCAGGGGCAGGGTCAGCTCAGCCATTCGACGCACCGCCCTGCGCGGGCGGACCACCCGGGAAGCCGCCCTCGGGGAACGTGCCCTGGTCCTGCTGGCGTCCACCGCCGCCGCTGCCCGGCGTGAACGTCGCGAGCACGACCTCGTCGCCCTCGGCCAGCCCGTCCGTGATCTCGGTGACGTTGCCCGACGTCTCCCCCGTGGTGACCGGCACGTCGACGGTCGCACCGTCCGCGTCGACCTGCGTCACGGTCGTCGTGCCGTCGGCGTCGGTGGTGACCGCAAGGCTCGGGACCGTGAGCACGTCGGTGCGGCGCTCGTAGACCAGCTCGACGTCCGCCGCGACGCCGTCGTGCAGCCCCTCCTGGTCCCCCGTGACCGCGACGGTCACCGGGTAGGCGGCGACGCCGGTGTCGCTCGTGGACAGCAGGCCGATCGCGCTGATCGTGCCGAAGACCGGGTCCGTCGCGCCGTCGAGCGTCACCTCGGCCTGGTCGCCCACCTCGATCAGCGCGACGTCGGCGTCGGAGACCGTGACGTCGACCTGCCAGGAGTCCGTGCCGACGATCGTGAACTGGGCGTCGGTCGTCGTCGCCCCGCCGGTCGACGGGCCTGTGCCGCCGACCGCGTCCCCCACCTCCAGGTTCACCGCGGTGAGCAGCCCCGCCACGGGAGCCGTGAGCGTCGCCGAGTCCATCGCGGTCTGCGCGGTCGCGACCCCCGACTGCGCCACGTCGACCTGCGCCTGGGCCGCGGCCACCTGGGCGTCCCCGTCGGCGTCGGCCAGCCTGGCCTGGGCGTCGGCGAGGGTCGCCTTGGCCTGCAGCAGGTCGGCGTTCAGCTGCAGGGTGTCGACCTGTGCCAGCGTCTGGCCGACCGTGACGGTCTGCCCGACCGCGACGGGCACCGCGGTGACCGTGCCGCTGACGTCGAAGCCGACGTCCTGCTGCACCGACGGCGCCAGGGTGCCGCTGGCGCTGACGGACTTCTGCATCGTCGTCAGGCTCGCCGCGACCGTGCGCGTCACCGGCGCCGCCGTGGCCGCCTGGGCGTCGCGGATGCCGAACCACCAGACCCCGGCGGCGACGAGGGCGGCGACCACCACGGCCGCCGCCGTCCGTGTCCGGGGCGTCGTGCGCCTCCATACCTGCTGCATGCTCGTCCTCACGTCCACCCGGCTCGCTGACCAGGCAGAACGTAGGAAGCGCCGCTGGGGCGCCGGTAGCACCGGGCTGTGCTGACCCTGTGAGCCGGCGCCCCACCCAACCGCGGACGTCCCGGGGTTCACTCCCGCTGCGTCCGAGCAGGTACGGGTCAGGGGCCGTCGTTGCTCGGACGCTGCGTGGTGGGGGTCAGTCCGCGAAGAGCAGGAGGCCGTCGCGCAGGAGGCCGCGGGCCGACGGGAGGACGTCGGCGGCGACCTCGTCGGCACCGACGTCGAGCAGGGCGCCCAGGGCGTTCACGATCTGCCCGACCGCGAGCTCGCCGTCGCACACGCCGACGAACCCCGCGAGCGCCGTGCCGGCCTGGACGGCCCGGCCGAAGCCGCCGCCCTGCCGCAGGAGCACCACCTGCGGGTCCACCGCGCCGGGCGTGAGGTAGCGCTCCTCGGTGACGTCGGGCGCGACGACGAGCCGCTGACCTGCGAGGTCGTCGTCGGTCATGCCCTGCAGCCGGTCGTGGGCGGCCAGCGACGCGGCGATCGCGGAGCCGAGCGGCTGCTGGACCGTGCCCGTGACCTCCTCCAGCCGCCGGAGGCTCGGAGCACCGACGGGCTTGCGCAGCGTCACGATGCCGAACCCGATCCCCTCGACATCCCGCGACGCGAAGTCGTCGAGCCACTGCCCGTACCGCTGCGCCCACGCGTCACGGTCCCGGTCCGGGGTGGTGCCGCCGTCGCGGATCCACGTCTCGGCGTACTGCGCGGGGTCCTGCAGCTCGCGCTGGACCACCCAGCCGTCCAGGCCCGACGCGTCGAGCCACGACCCGACGCGCTCGTGCCACTGCTCGCCCCGGCGCACCTCCCAGTTGCCCAGCAGCTGCGCCACACCACCCGGGGCCAGCACCGCGCCGACGCCCTCGACCAGCTCGCGCACGATCGCGTCCCCCGCGCGGCCGCCGTCGCGGTACTCGTAGGAGGGCATGCCGGGCGTCCGCGGCGTGATGACGAACGGCGGGTTGCTCACGACGAGGTCGAACCGCTCCTCGGCGACGGGCTCGAGCATCGACCCCTCACGGAGCTCGAGGCGCGACGCGTCCACCCCGGCCAGCTCGGCGTTGAACCGCGCGAACTGCAGGGCTCGTCGGGAGATGTCCGTGCCGATGACCCGCCGCGAGTGCCGCGACGCGTGCAGCGCCTGGATCCCGCAGCCGGTGCCCAGGTCGAGCACCTGCGCGCGCTCGTCGCGCACCGTGACCTGCGCGAGCGTGGTGGACGCGCCGCCGACGCCCAGCACGTGGTCGGTCCGCAGCGCCTGACCGGTCGCGAGCTCACCGAGGTCCGACGCGACCCACCAGTCGACCTCGCCGCTCCCGTCGACCGCCGAGTACGGACGCAGGTCCACGAGCGCGCGCACCTCGTCGCCGTCCGACGCGACCAGGCCGAGCCGCTCGGCACCCGCCACGCCCAGCGTCGGCAGTGCCCGGTCCAGCGCGCGCCGCGGCGTGGTCGCACCCAGCAGGAACGTCCGGATCAGCGCCGCGACGACGTCGTCGGCAGCCGCCTGCGTCGCGCGCAGCGCCGGCACCGGCTCCTCGCGGTGCAGCGCCTGCGCCGCGACCGCGCCGAGCACGTCCTCGACCCCGGCGACGTCGAACCCTGCCCCCGCCAGGTCGTCACGGAGCGCCGCGACGAGCGCGACATCGGTCGAGGGGGCACCGGGCGCGGGATCGAGGGGCACCCCGCCATCATCCCCGCTGCCCGCCGCCGCACGAACCCGCCGCACTTGGGACGCACGGGACCCCTGAGGCGCCACGGACGCCCCGCGCGCCCCGCCAGTCACGAGTGCGGCGGGTTGCGACGGACCAGGTCCGAGCGCCGGCCGCACCGCCGCCGCACGAACCCGCGGCACTTGTGACGCACGGGACCCCTGAGGCGCGACGGACGCCTCGCGCGCCCCGTCAGTCACGAGTGCGGCGGGTTGCGACGGTCTCGGGGCGGCCGGAGCTCGTCAGGGGCGGTGGAGCCGGAGCTCGTCAGGGTCGGTGGGGTCGGGGCCGACGAGGGCGCGCGCGGGGCGTCAGACCGGGTTCGGCTCCGGGGGGCGGATGTCGACGACGACCGGGCGGTGGTCGCTCGCCACCAGGACGGGCGGGTCCGACGGGACCGTCGCCGGCCCGGGGGCCAGGTCGGGGCTGACCAGGATCGCGTCGATGCGCTGGCGCGGGGCGACCGCCGGGAACGTGGGCGTGCCCGTGGGGTCGGTGTCGACGAGGTGCTCGGTCAGCCGCGCCCAGGCGGGACCGGTCGGCGGTTCGTTGAGGTCGCCCATCACCACCGTGCGCGCGGACGGGACGTGGTCGCGCAGGAGGCCGTCCAGGTGCGCCGCCCGCTCGGTCCGCACCAGCGAGAGGTGCACGACGACGAACCGGATCCCGTCGACGGTGGCCAGCGAGACTCCGCGGCGGGTCCGGCCGGGCTGCCAGGACAGGCGGACGGCGCGGGTGCCGGACACCGTGCAACCGGGCGCGACGAGCAGCGCCGTCGTCCGAGCGCCGCGTCCGCTGACCACGGGCCGCAGGCCCGCCTGCCGGGCGAACCGGGCCAGCCGCCACCGGCCGAGCGGTCCGCGCGGCGGCTCCTGGACGCCCAGCACGTCGGGCGCGGCGGCGCGGACCACGGCCACCGCGTCCGGCGGCGACAGGTGCAGGCCCTTGAGGTTGTACGTCATGACCCGCATGCCGGGCAGCCTGCCATCCGGCCACTCGGCGCGCGATGCCGCAGGGCCAACCGGCGGGTTCAGTGGTCCGCGAGCAGCCAGCGGACCTCGCGCTGGAACAGGTCCACGCGTGACGGTGAGTCGTAGGACCGGACGTCGTGCCCGAGCGCGTCGTAGACCACGCGCACCGGGCCGGGCGCCACCCAGACCACCGGGTGCTCGACGCCCTCGTGGTCGGCGACGAGCAGCACGTCCACGTCCGGTGACACGTCGAGGGAGAGGTACCGCTCGTCGTCGGCCTGGACGGTGGTCAGCCCGCCGTGATCGCGTGCTCCGCGCGACCACCCGGAACGTGGCCGACCCGTGCGGCGGGTGCCACGTGGTGCCCTCCACCCACCGGCCGCCCAGGAACGGGCCCCACGCGGGCGAGTCGAGGAACGCGTTGGCGGCCTGGTGCAGCCCGAGCACCGGGACGCCCGAGGTCAGCCGCGCGTGGAACCCGGCCCAGTCGGCGTCGGTGCCGTCGAAGTCGGGGTCCGGCCGTCCGCGGCCCGCGCAGACGATGGCCAGGTCCGGGGACACGGCGTCGAGGTCGTCGAGCGCGGTCGGGAACGTGCCCCGGATGGTCGTCGTGACCCCCATCCGCTCCAGCAGGCCCGCCAGCCGGTGGCCGACGGCGGCGGCGTCGTGCCACGGGTCCTGGTAGCGGCCGTGGCCGGCGAGCACGAGCGCGTGGGGCATCAGTCCTCCTGCGGGGTCAGCGCGTAGCGGGTGTTCGACCACACCACATAGAGCAGCGGCGCGCACGCGACCAGCACCCCGACGGCGGGCTTGACCAGCAGCACGGTGACCAGCACCGCGAGGACGGCGACGTTCAGCAGCGACAGGTACCAGCGGCGCACCGCGACCACCGCGGCGACCCGCAGCGGTGCACCGGCCAGGGCGTACGGCGCGATCCCGACGACGAGCACCGCGAGCACGACGAACATCGGCAACAGCGGCCGCGCGAACGCGACGTCCCCGCTCAGGGCGCCGACCGTGTTCACGGCGAGCACCGCCAGCACCGCGGCACCGACCGCCCAGACCACGAGCCCTCGTCGGAACCCCTGCCGGTACGCGGACCAGAACGCGCGCGCCGGGTGGTCGTCGGCCGCGAAGGCCCCGAAGGCGCCGACCACCGCGGGCCCGCAGAGCACGGACAGCACCGCGAGGAACGGGACCGCGGCCCGCGGGTCGGCCACCGCCGCGAGCCCGACCAGCAGCGGCGCGCACGCCACGGCCATCAGCACGTTGACGACGAGCGCCGTCCACACCCCCGCGAAGCCGCGCTCGTACGTGGTGGCCGTCAGCGCGCTCATCCCTTCAGCCCGCTCGTCGCGATGCCCTGGATGAAGTACTTCTGCCCGATCAGGAAGATCACCAGGATCGGCACCACGGAGATCACCGAGCCGGTCATGATCATCGCGTAGTCCCCGTCGAACAGGCCGACGAACGACTTCAGCCCCAGCTGCACGGTCCACAGGTCGTTGCTGGTCAGGTAGATGAACGGCCCCATGTAGTCGTTCCAGGTGGCGACGAACGTGAGCAGCGCCAACGACGCGAGCGCCGGCTTGGACAGCGGCAGGATGATCCGCCGGTAGATCCCGTACTCGGACAGCCCGTCGATCCGCGCGGCCTCGACCAGCTCGTCGGGGATGGTCAGGTAGTACTGCCGCAGCAGGAACACACCGAACGCGCCGAACGCCTGCAGCAGGATCAGCGACCAGAACGTGTTGACCAGGCCCGCCTTCTGCAGCATCACGTACTGCGGCACCATGTACGCCTGCCACGGCACCGCGATCGTGGCGATGTAGGCGACGAACAGGGCGTCCCGCCCGCGCCAGCGCACCTTGGAGAACCCGTACGCCGCGAAGCTGCCGGTGAGCACCTGCAGGAACGTGATCGTCAGGGCGAGGAACAGCGAGTTGCGCAGGTAGGTCGACATCGGGATGCGCGACCAGATGTCCGCGTAGTTGTGCCACTGGAACTCGCGCGGGATCCACTGCGTCGGGACCGTGAAGACCTCGTTGTTGTTCTTCAGCGACGACGAGATCATCCACGCGAACGGGATGAGGACCGCGGCGGCCAGCACCGTGATCAGCACGTACATCACGGCCGTCCGGACGGGGTGCCGCTCGGGCCCGGGGGACGTGACCGGGGCCGGGTCCACCGAGACGGTGGGCGTGGGGGCTTCGACGACGCTCATCAGCGGTCCTTCCGCTCACCGAGGCGGAACTGCAGCACCGTGACGACGAGCACGATGACGAACAGCACCAGGGAGATGGCCGACGCGTACCCGAAGTCGCCCTGCGCGATGCCCTCGCGGTAGATCAGCTGGGACAGCACGAGGGTCGCGCGGCCCGGTCCGCCGTCGGTCATGACGACGATGAGGTCGAACACCTTGAACGAGCCGACGGTCAGCAGGATGAGCACCAGGAACGTGGTGGGCCGCAGGCTCGGCAGGGTGATGTGCCAGAACCGCTGCCAGGCGTTGGCGCCGTCCACCCGCGCGGCCTCGTAGTACTCGACGGGGATGGTCTGCAGGCCGGCCAGGAACAGGATCATGTAGTAGCCCATGTCCCGCCAGACGCTGGTGAGGATGACCGCGGGCATGGCCCAGTCGCTGCTGGACGTCCAGCCGGGCGGGTTGTCGACGCCCAGGAAGGTGAGGAACTGGTTGACCGGGCCCAGGGTCGGGTTGAACAGCATGTTCCACACCACGGCGACGGCGACCATCGAGGTGACGTACGGGAAGAACGCGGCGGTCCGGAAGAACCGCACGCCGCGCAGCTTGCGGTTGAGCACCAGCGCCAGGCCCAACGAGCACAGCAGGGTCAGCGGCACGTGGCCCAGGCCGTAGTAGAGGGTGTTGCGCAGCGCGATCCAGAACGTGTCGCTGCCGAACATCTTCTGGAAGTTGTGCAGCCCCACCCACTCGGCGGGGTTGTACGAGTCCCACTTCATGAACGCCAGCCCGAACGCGGCGATGACGGGCACCAGCGTGAGCAGGGCGAACCCGAGGAAGTTCGGCAGGATGAAGCTGATGCCGACCAGGGTGTTGCGGCGGGACCGGGTCCTGCTGCGGGAGGCTGCCGAGCGCGTCGTCGGCGCGGTGGGCGGTGCCGTGGTGATGGCCATGCGGTGCTCCTTCGCCGGTGCGCGGGCCGGCCGGGGTGGCCGGCCCGCGCGGACGGACTGCTAGTCCAGGACGTCCTGCTTCACACGGCTCTCCATCTCCGCGATGCCGTCGTCGACCGACTTCTCGCCGACCATGATCAGGTCGTGCTCCTCGTTGAGGATGGTGTCCACGTCGGCCGTGATGTCCGACGGCGCCATCTCCAGCTCGACGTCGTCGGGCGCGAACGCCTGCTTGGACAGGTCGTCGGTGGGCATGCCGTCGAGCGCGAAGTACGCGTCGGTGACCTCGTCGCTCTGCAGGGCGGGCACGACGCCGATCGCGGAGATCGCCTTGGCGCCCTCGAGCGAGGCGGCGAACGCGAGGAACTTCTTGGCGGCGTCCTTGTGCTTGGAGGCCTTGTTCACCGCGAACGCGGTCGGGCCGCCGAACGTGGTGGTGCCGTCGGCGCCCTCGAGCTGCGGCATGGGGGCGATCCCCCAGTCGACCGTCGAGGTGCCGTCCTGCTTGGCCTTGAGGATGCCCGAGATGTACCAGGTGCCCATCGGCATCATCGCGGTGGCCTGGGTCTCGAACATCGTGCGGTAGCTGACCTGCTGGGTCTTGGCCGTGGCGTAGTCCAGGGCGTAGCCGTCGTTCTGCAGGCCCACGTTGAGGTCGTACTGGTCCTGGAGGAACCCGTAGTCACCGCTGAGCAGGTCGCCGCCGGTCTGCGCCTGCGCGATGGCCTGCGTCACCGACCGCCACACGTGGTTGTAGGTGCCGTACACCTTCTGCCCCGCGGCGTCGGTGCCGGTGAGCTTCTGCGCGAGGTCCTGGTACTCGTCCCACGTGACGTGGTCGGGGTAGTCCAGGCCGGCCGCGTCGAACAGGCCCTTGTTGTAGTACAGGACCCAGAAGTCCTGCCGGTACGGCACCGCGAAGTACGTGCCGTCCTGCTCGTACCCGTCGGTCCCGGCCAGCTTGCCGTCCGGGTAGTCGGTGACCAGGTCGGTGACGTCCTCGAGCTGGCCGCGGCCGGCGTAGCGGGAGTAGTCGGTCAGGGTCTTCATGGTGATGACGTCGGTGGTGTCCCCACCGGCGAGCATCGTGGTGACCTTCTCCGGGTAGTCGTCCGCGAGGATGTCGACCGGCTTGATGGTGATGTCCGGGTTGGCGTCCTCGAACGCGTCGAAGAGGGCCTGGAACTCCGGTGTCTGGTCCATGCTCCAGACGGCGACCGACAGGTCGACCGGTCCGGACTCGGTGGCCTCGTCGGACGAGCCCCCGCTCCCGCTGCCGCATGCGGCGAGCGTCAGCGAGAGAGCCGCGGCGGCGCCGACGGCGGCCAGGGCCTTCCTGTTCATGGTGCTCTCCTCTCGGGCACGGCCTCGTCCTCGGGGCCGTGTGGTGGTCACGTCGGGCAGCGTCGCCCGAGGTGCTCCTGCTCTGGTCGGGCTAGTGCTGGTCGGGCTGCTGGGGCTGGTCGGGCAGCGTGCAGGTGGTCGCGTGGCCGTCGGGCCACGTGACGGTGAGCTGCCGCGCGTGCACGGCAGCGGTCGGGGGTGTCGACGAGGGCGCGGCGGGCTGCCGGGCGAGGCACACGGCGCTCACCCACCAGTCGCCGACGACGGCCGGGGTGCTCGCCCACGGCGTCGCGGTCCACGGGCCCAGCGGGCTGGCGTCCCGGTCCGTCCGCACGCCGACGCTCGACGAGCCGGGCGCGACGAGGACCGTCACGGTCGGTCCGGCGGCCGCCACGGCGGTCCCACCCAGCACGGAGGCGACGGGCTGGTCGGCACCGCTCACGGGCCAGCCGGCGCTGCGCAGGGTCAGGCCGTCGGCGAGCACGTCGTCGACCCGGACGGCCCGCACCTCCCACGCTCCCCGCACGACGGAGAGCACCGTGAGCGTGCCGACGGGGACGCTCACGCCCACGAGGCCGGAGCCGTGCGTCCGCACGGACGGGTCGACGTCGACGCGGTGGGCGTGCCAGCGGGAGGCCGCGATGCCGACCCCGTCGACCACCTCGGTGCGCAGGAGCGTCATGCCGCTGCGGTGCGTGGACCGTCCGTCGGTGTCCACGAGCACCACCGACTGGTCGAACGGCTCGGCCCAGGCCTCGTCGTCGAGCAGCGGCGTGGTCGCCGTGGAGTAGCCGAGCCGCGCGTACAGCGGGGAGTCGCCGTCCGACGAGCCCTCCAGCGCGTGGTCCGTGCCGTGGTTGACCACGCGCACCACGCCGTCGTCGTGGGTGCCGCTGACGATCCAGCCGGGCGCGGTCACCGCCACCAGGTCGTCGGCCACCTCGACCGGGAGCGGCTCCTCGGGCGTGGTCCACACGGGGTGGTCGGCGGGCAGCGCGAGCCCGAGCATGCCCTTGGCCGCCCAGTACGGGGAGCCGGTGCCCGAGTAGCTCTGCGCGAGCGGGCGCCACGGACCGTGCCAGCCCAGGGTCAGCAGGCCGTCGTCGTCGGGTGCGCCGTGCTGGACGAAGTGCGTGACGATGCTCGACGCGGCGCGGCGCAGCTGTCCGAGCGGCGTGCTGGTCACCCCGGCGATCGCACCGGCCCAGTACGGCGCCGCGGCGGCGAACCGGTAGGTCAGGCTGCGGCCCTGGATCAATGGGCTGCCGTCCGCACCGACCAGCCGGATCGCGTCCTGCAGGTACCGGTCCAGCCGCGCGACGTCGCGCGCCCGGCGCTCGGGGGCGACGTCGGCCCCCTGCATCCGCGCCCACAGCACGGGGTACAGGTGCATGGCCCAGCCGACGTAGTGGTCGTAGGAGCGCTGGTCGCCGTCGGAGAACCAGCCGTCGGCGCGGGCGAACTCCTCGTGCAGCGCCAGGTCCTGCTCGAGGTCCTCGGCCGACCACGGACCGCCGACGGACTTCAGGAACGTCTCGACGACCACCCGGAACCACAGCCAGTTGTTGCGCGGGTAGCCGCGGTCGCCGACGACCGACGACAGGTAGTCCACGACCCGCTCCTGCACGCCCGAGTCCAGCCCGTCCCACAGCCACGGCCGCGTCAGGTCGAGGATGAGCGCCAGGGACGCCGCCTCGACCTTCGCCTGGCCGTGCTCCTCGGGCCGCACCCAGCGCTCCGGCGAGGAGGGGTCCGTGCCGGCCGCGAGCCCGGAGGCGTACTGCTCGGCCAGGTTCAGCGGGTCGGCGCCGCGCTCCCCCGCCAGCCGGAAGCCGGCCAGCAGGAACGTGCGGGCGAACCCCTCGAGCCCGTCCACCGCGGTGCCGTAGCCGCCGGGCGCGCCGGGCAGCGTGATCAGGGCGTGGTTCGGCGACGCGTACGGGCGCACCGCGCGCAGCATGTCGTCGGCCAGCGCGGCCCACTGCTCCCGGGAGCGGACCTCCCGCGCGCTCATGCGCCCACGACCAGGTGCTCGCGCGTGACCGGCGCCAGCACGGGCTCCCCGGCGGCGACCCGGGCCAGCTCGTCGAGCGCGTGCTCGCTCATGCGGCGCGCCTCGGAGCCCAGCGACCCGGCGATGTGCGGGGTGAGCATGACGTTGGGCAGGTCGTAGAGCACGGACGACGCCGGCAGCGGCTCCGGGTCGGTGACGTCGAGGACCGCGAAGAGGCGCCCGCTCGACGCCTCCCGCTCGAGCGCGGCGGTGTCGACGAGCACGCCGCGCGCGGTGTTGACCAGGGTCGCGCCGTCCGGCATGAGGGCCAGCTCGGCGGCGCCCAGCAGGTGGTGCGTCTCCGGCAGCGCGGGGGCGTGCAGGCTGACGACGTCGCTGCGGCGCAGCAGCTCCGGCAGGTCCACCAGCTCCGCGCCCGTGCCCGCCAGGTCCGCCGCCGTGATGGTGGGGTCCGCCACCAGGACGGCCTCCGTCTCGAGCAGGTCGAGCAGCTCGGCGGTGCGGCGGCCGATCCGGGACCAGCCGACGAGGCCGATGGTGCGCCCGCGGTTGGTCAGGTCGCCGCGCTCGTCGCCGAACGACCAGCGGTCCCGGCGCGTGCGGGCCTCGGCGGCCAGGAAAGGGGCCCGCTTGCCGGCCAGGATGATCGCAGCCAGCGTGAACTCGGCCACCGGCCGGGCGTTCTCGTCGGCGGCGGAGCTCACGACGATGCCGCGGTCCCACGCCTCGTCCGGGACCAGACCGCGCACCGTGCCGGCGGCGTGCAGGATGGCCCGCAGCCGCGGGGCGGCCTCGATGTGCTCCGCGGTGATCGGCGGGGCACCCCAGGAGGTGAGGACGACGTCGGCCACCGCGAGCTGCGCGCGGGCCTGGGGGCTGTCCAGCTCGTCGAGCCGCAGGGGCTCCCCGACCTGCGCGAGCTCGCGCAGGCGCTGGAGCTGCGGGGCGTGGAACTGCAGGTCGAAGGTGCCCTGGTTCATGAGCAGCAGGACGCGGGGCCGCGCGGTCGGGGTGCTGGGGTGCGTCACGCGTCGTCCTTCCTCATCGAAGTCGCGTCGCGGGAGGCATCGGCTGTGATGGCCTTCCGCGGTGGTGCCGAGAGCGAGTTAAACGCACACATTCGATACTCGTCAAGCGCTTTCCTGATGAGTTACGATCATTTTCGATCATCGCCGATCCGAGATGAGGCCGCATGTCCCGCTCGACCCCGCACCCGCTCCGCGACGCCCTCGGGGGCGCGGTCGACCGCGTGGACGGCACCCTGCCGCCGCTCGCCGACCCGACGGCGTGGGCGGTCGACCTGACCCGCGCGCGCGCTGAGCACGGCACCCCGTGGCCGCAGCCGCTGGCCGGCCAGTACGCCCGGTACCGGCGCGACGGCGACCGCGTGCAGTACGAGGACCAGGTCTTCGGCCGCGAGGACCGGCTGACGCGTGCGGTCGTCGCCGCGCTGGTCACGCAGGACCCGGCCTGGGTCGACGAGGTCGCCGACGGCGTGATCCTGCTGTGCGAGCAGAGCTCGTGGTGCTGGCCCGCGCACGACGTGAGTGCGGCCGCCCTCGGCACGGTGGTCCCCGTCGTCACCGAGCCGGTGCTCGACCTCGGCGCCGGCGAGGTCGCCGCGCGGCTCGCGTGGATCGACCACGTGCTGGGTGACCAGCTCGACCACCGCATGCCCGGCGTGCGCCGCCGGATCCGGCACGAGGTGCGCACGCGCGTGCTCGACCCGTTCCTGGACCGCGACGACTGGGGCTGGCTGGTCCCGCCGCTGAGCAACTGGACCGCGTGGATCCACGGCAACGTGCTCACGGCGGCCCTGGTCCTGCTCGAGCCGGCCGAGCGTGCGGTCGTCGTCGACCGCGTGGTCACCGGGCTGGACGCCTACCTGGCGTCGCTGCCGCCGGACGGCGCGATCGACGAGGGCTACTCGTACTGGTGGCAGGGTGCGTGCCGCGCGCTCGAGGCGATCGAGCAGCTCGAGCACGCGACGGGGCTGGACGCCGCCGACGTGCCGATCGTGCGCGCGATCGTCGACTACCCGCACACCATGCACCTGGGTGGCCCCTGGTACCTGGGCGTCGGCGACGGCACCGCGCGCCCCTCCCCGGACCAGCCGTGGCACGTGCTGCACGCCTGGGCGCTGCGCACCGGCTCGACGGACGCTGCGGCGCACGCCGCCGCCGAGCACGCCCGCGCGCAGCTGCCCGAGCGCGGCGGCATCGGGCGCACCCTGCAGGCGCTCGCCTACGACGGCTGGCCGGCCGAGCCGCCCACGCCTCCCCTGCCCGCGGCCGTCCGGCTGCCGAGCACCCAGATCGCGGTGGCGCGCGAGTCCGCCGGCTCGTCGGGCGGCCTGACCGTGGCGCTCAAGGGCGGGCACAACGCGGAGTCGCACAACCACAACGACCTCGGTTCGGTGGTGGTGGCGGTGGACGGGGTCCCGGTGGTCGTCGACCCGGGCCGCCCCACGTACACCGCCCAGACGTTCGGCCCGGACCGCTACGACATCTGGACCATGCAGAGCTCCTGGCACTCCGTCCCGGAGGTCCGGGGCATCCCGCAGCACGACGGCCACGAGTTCCGCGCCACCGACGCCCGGGTGTCCGACGACGGCACGCGGATGCAGCTGGACCTGACCGCCGCCTACCCCACCGACCAGCTCACGCGCTGGACGCGCACGGCGGAGCTGGACCGGTCGTCGTCGCGGGTGGTCGTCACCGACGACTGGGACGTCACCCCGGGCACGGGCAGCAGCACGGTGCACTGGGTGCTCGCGGGTGAGATCGACGCGTCGACGCCCGGCCAGGTGGTGATCCACCCGCTCGACGGGGCGCGCGCGACCCTGCTGACCTGGGACGCTGCCACGGTGACCTCGTCGACGACCGTCCGCGTGCTGGACGACCCGATGCTCGCGGAGGTGTGGGGCGAGCGCCTCACGCGGCTCGAGCTGCGCGTCGACGACTCCGCCGGGCACGGCTCGCTCGTCGTCACCGTGGAGGTGCAGCCATGACCTCGCTGCCCGTCACGCGGCGCGACCAGCTGCTCGACGTCCTGCGTCGCGAGGGCACGGTCCGGGTCAGCGACGCCGCCACCGCGCTGGGCGTCACCCCGGTGACGGTCCGCCGCGACATCACCCAGCTGGCCCAGGAGGGCTTGGTGCGGCGCGTGCACGGCGGCGCCACGCTGGTGGCGTCGGCCGACGAGGAGGAGTCCGCGCCGACGGTCGCCACGCTGGGCATGGTCGTCCCGTCGCTCGACTACTACTGGCCGGGCGTGCTGCAGGGCGCCCGGGAGGCCGCGGCCCGGCTCGGCGTCCGGCTGGTGCTGCGCGGCTCGTCGTACGAGGTCGAGGACGACGAGCGTCAGGTGACCGGCCTCGTCGAGACCGTCGGCGTGGACGGGCTGCTGATCGCCCCGAACCTGTCCGGTCCCGGCGGCGACGCGCTCCTGGCGCGGCTGGCCGGGCTCGACGTGCCGGTGGTCCTGGTGGAGCGCACCGCGACGGTGCCGCCGCACCACGCGCCGATGGAGTCGGTGGTGTCCGACCACGCGCTCGGTGCCGCCATCGCCGTGCACCACCTGGCCGCGCTCGGGCACCGCCGGATCGGGCTCGCGTACTCGCAGGCCAGCCCGACCGCGCCCAAGGTCCGCACCGGCTGGCTCGGCGCGTGCGAGGAGCTCGGGCTGGTGGCCGCGCCGGACCTGGCGACCGTCGACCACCGCGACCCGTCGTGGCGCGCCGAGGTGGACCGCGTCCTCGACGCGTGCCTGGCGGCCGGTGCCACCGCGCTGCTGGTGCACTCCGACCCCGAGGCGATCTCCCTGGTCGAGCGGTGCGAGGAGCGCGGGATCGCGGTGCCGGGACAGCTGTCCGTCGTCGCGTACGACGACGAGGTCGCCGGGCTGGCCAACCCGCCGCTGACCGCCGTCCGCCCGCCCCGCCGGTCGATCGGGCGGACCGCGGTGGAGCTGCTCGTCGGCCGCCTGGGGGACCCCGCCCGGGCGGTGCACCGCGTGACCGTGACGCCCGAGCTGATGGTCCGGGAGTCGACCGCCCCGCCGACCTGAGCCGGCGGGGCGGTCGGACCTCAGCCCGCGAGCGCCCGCTCGGCCTCGCGCGTCAGGTCGTTCTTGTCCGCTCGCGCCGCCCGCACCCGGGACATGACCACGGCGCCACCGGCGACCAGCGCGGCGAACACCGCGATCGCCAGCCGGGCACCGGTGTTGGCGTCCGTGCCCACCGAGATGGCGACGACCGCAGGCGCGATGAGCAGCGCCACCAGGTTCATCACCTTGATCAGCGGGTTGATGGCCGGACCGGCGGTGTCCTTGAACGGGTCGCCGACCGTGTCGCCGATGACCGCCGCCGCGTGCGCGTCGGACCCCTTGCCGCCGAAGTTGCCGTCCTCGACGATCTTCTTCGCGTTGTCCCAGGCGCCGCCCGAGTTGGCCAGGAAGACCGCCATGAGCACGCCGGTCGCGATCGCCCCGCCCAGGAACCCGGCCAGCGGGCCGACGCCCAGGCCGAACCCCACCGCGATCGGGGCGAACGCCGCGAGCAGTCCCGGCGTGGCCAGCTCGCGCAGCGAGTCGCGCGTGCAGATGTCGACGACCTTGCCGTACTCGGGCCGCACCTCGCCGGTCATGATCCCGGGGAAGTCCCGGAACTGGCGCCGCACCTCGAACACGATGGCGCCGGCCGCACGGGTCACGGCATCGATCGCCAGGCCCGAGAACAGGAACACCGTCGCGCCGCCGAGGATGACCCCGACCAGGGTGACCGGGCTGATGATGCTGTAGTTCAGCATCGCCGTGGTGAGCTCGTCGCCCGCCTCACCCGCGGTGGACAGCGCGGTCTTGACCGCGTCCGCGTACGACCCGAACAGGGCGGTCGCCGCCAGGACGGCCGTCGCGATCGCGATGCCCTTGGTCACGGCCTTCGTCGTGTTCCCCACGGCGTCGAGGTCGGTGAGGATCTGCGCCCCCTCGGGCGTCACGTCCCCGGACATCTCCGCGATGCCCTGCGCGTTGTCGCTCACCGGGCCGAACGTGTCCATGGCGACGATGACGCCGACCGTGGTCAGCAGGCCGCAGCCGGCCAGCGCGATGAGGAACAGCGACAGGGCCACCGAGCCGCCCGCCAGCAGGAACACGCCGCAGATGGCCGCCGCGATGATGCCCGCGGTGTAGACCGCCGACTCGAATCCCACGCCGATGCCGGACAGGACCACCGTGGCGGCACCGGTCAGCGTGGTGCGCGCGACGTGCAGGGTCGGCTTGCTCGTGGTGCCGGTGAAGTAGCCGGTCACCCACAAGATGATGCCCGCCAGCACGACGCCGATGGCCACGGCCACGGAGGCGATCAGCCGGGGGTCACCGGGGTGCGTCTCCAGGCCGACCGTCCCGCCCGTCAGGTCGGCGAACGAGGACGGCAGGTACACGAACGCGGCCACGGCCGACAGCGCCACCCCGACCAGGGCCGCGATGTAGAAGCCCCGGTTGATGGCCGTCAGGCCGCTCTCCGACCCGCGCACCCGCGTGATGAACACCCCGAGGACCGCGACCAGCGCGCCCATGGCCGTGACGATCAGCGGGAACACCAGCCCCTGCTCACCGAACGCGGCCTTGCCCAGGATCAGCGCCGCGACCAGCGTCACCGCGTAGGACTCGAACAGGTCCGCCGCCATGCCCGCGCAGTCACCGACGTTGTCGCCCACGTTGTCCGCGATGGTCGCGGCGTTGCGCGGGTCGTCCTCGGGGATGCCCTGCTCGACCTTGCCGACGAGGTCGGCGCCCACGTCGGCCGCCTTGGTGAAGATGCCGCCGCCGACCCGCATGAACATGGCGAGCAGGGCCGCACCGAAGCCGAAGCCCTCGAGCACCGCAGGCGCCTCGGCCTTGTAGATGAGCACCACGGACGCGGCACCCAGCAGGCCGAGGCCCACCACGCTCATGCCGACGAAGCCGCCCGTCCGGAACGCGATGCGCGCGCCCTCCGCACGCCCACCCGCCTCGGACGCCGCGGCGGCCACCCGGACGTTCGCCCGCGTGGCCAGCCACATGCCCAGGAACCCGATCGACGCGGAGAACGCCGCGCCGACCAGGAAGAACAGTGATCGCCCCACCTTGACGCCGCCATCCCCCGGCAGCAGGAACAGCAGGGCGCAGACGACGACCGCGAAGAGGGCCAGGGTGCGGAACTGCCGGCTCAGGTACGCCGACGCCCCCTCCTGGACCGCGCGCGCGATCTCGCGCATCGACTCGGTGCCCTCGCCCGCCGCGAGCACCTGACGGCGCAGCACGACGGCGACGAGCAGGGACGCTACGGCGACCGCCGCGATGACACTGACGATCGTGATGCTCGTGGAGCCGAGCTCGACCATGCATCCTCCTCGGACTCGGCGGAGCCCCCTGACCCCGCCTGCCGCACAGCCCCGTTGCTGCGCGGTTGGGCGAGTCTAGCCAGCAGATGTGACGTAGATCGCACGGCGACGTGTCCGTCGGATCAACGGTCGGTACCGGGCCGGTCAGCCCGCGAGCGCGGCCTCGAGCGTGTCGTGCACCGTGAACACCTGCAGCAGCGCCGTGATGCGGAAGACCTTGAGCAGCCGCTCCGAGCTGATGACCAGCTGCAGCCGCCCGCCGGCGAGGCGCACCTTCTTCAGGGTGCCGACGAGCACCCCGAGGCCGGTCGAGTCGAGGAAGGTGACCGCCCGCAGGTCGATCACGAGGTCGGTGCGGTCACGATCGAGGAGGTCGGACAGCTGGTCGCGCAGCGTGTCGGCCGACGAGACGTCGATCTCGCCCTCCACCTCGACGACCGTGCGGTCGCCGACGTCCCTGCTGGTCACACGCGCGTCCATGGTCCCTCCCTCGTCCGCATTCAAACAGAGCGGGGGCGATCGCGCCGGGTGCGGCTCACCCGGACAGGGACCGCGCGAGCGCGGCGCGGTACTCGCTCGTCGTGCCGTCCGGCCGGACCTCCTGCAGGACGTGGTCGCGCACGCCCAGGTCGTGCAGCGCCTCGGTCAGCTCCTGCACGTCGCCGTCGCACAGCACCGTGGGGTCCACGGTGGTGCGCACCTGCACGTCGACGCCCGAGTCGAGCACGAGGCGCAGCGCCGTGAACGCGGCGTCCGCGGTGCTCGTCGGCCCCCCGACCCGGGTGATCGCCCGGTACAGCCGCGCCGGTGCCTTGACGTCCAGCCCGACCCAGTCGACGACCGGCAGCACGGCCGCCAGCCGCCGCGGGTAGGCGCCCGAGGTGTGCAGACCGACCCCGTACCCGGCCGCGCGCACCTGCGCGGCGGCGTCGGGCAGCGCCCACTGCATCGTCGGCTCGCCGCCGGAGAACACGAGCCCGTCGAGCAGTCCGCGGCGCCGGTCGAGCAGGTCGAGGACGTCGCGCCACGGCACCTGCCCGGGCGCTCGCGGGTCCAGGATCGACGCGTTGTGGCAGTACGTGCACCGCCACGGGCAGCCCTGCAGGAACACCGTCGCGACGAGCCTGCCGGGCCAGTCGCACGACGACAGCGGCACCAGGCCGGCGACCGCGAGCCCCTCCGCCGTCCTGGGGTCTCGCGCGTCGGGCATGCCCCAGTTGTACGCGCGGCGCCGCTCCGGCCGCAGGGACCAACGTCCTTGCGGCACCCGGGCGGTCAGCCGCGGACGAAGTGCACGGCATCCCCCGGGCGGAGCTGGCCGAGCAGGCCGAGGGCTCGTCGGCGGACCACCGCGGCGACGGGGTAGCCGCCCGTGACCGGGTGGTCGACGCAGAAGACGACCGGCTGCCCGTCGGGCGGGACCTGGACGGCGCCGACGACGAGTCCCTGCGACGGCAGCTCGACGCCGACCCGCTGCGGCCACCGCGTCAGCCCGGGACCGGTCAACCGGACCGCGACGCGGTTGCTCGCCGGGGTCACGCGGAACCCGTCGCGGCACAGCTGCGTCAGGGCGTCCTCGAACCAGTCGGCCTGCGGACCGGGCACGAGCGGCAGCTCGAGCCGGCTCGGGCGGACCGGCGCGACGTCGAGCACCGGCCACGCCTCGGGCGCGGGTCCCACCGGCAGCACCGCCCCCGCAGCCAGCGGGGCCGGTCCCAGCCCCGCCAGCTGGTCGGTGCTGCGCGAGCCGAGGACGGGCGGCACGTCGATCCCGCCCCGCACGGCGACGTACGTGCGCAGCCCCACGGTCGCGGTCCCGACGTGCAGCTCGTCGCCGTCGCGCACCTCGAGCACCGCCTCATGACCCACGGACCGCCCACCGACCCACGCCGGACCGCGCGCACCGGTGAGCGCGACGGTGACGTCGCCACGCGCGCGGAGCCGCAGGCCCCCCAGCAGGACCTCCAGCCCCGCGGCGTCGTCGGGGTTGGCGACGAGCCGGTTCCCGAGCCGCAGCGCGTCGGGGTCCGCCGCGCCCGACCGCCCCACGCCGACGTGCGCCCACCCCGGCCGGCCCAGGTCCTCTACCAGGGTCAGCAGGCCGGCGTCGAGCACCTCCAGGGCGCCCGTCACGACGCCACGAACCGCACCCGCGTGCCCGGCGCGAGCAGCGCCGGCGGGTCCCGCCGGACGTCGAACAGCACGGTGTCGCAGCGACCCAGCAACCGCCAGCCGCCGGGTGTCGCCGCCGGGTAGACCGCGCTGAACTCGTCGGCGATCGCGACCGCACCGGAGGGGACGCGCTCGCGCGGGCTGTCCAGCCGTGGCACGCGCAGCGCCGGGTCCAGGCCGGTGAGGTAGGCGAAGCCCGGCATGAACCCACCGAACGCCACCGCGTACCGGGCCCCGGTGTGCCGGGCGACGACCTCGTCGGCCGTGAACCCGGTCAGCCGTGCGACCTCGGGGAGGTCGGGACCGTCGTAGTCGACCGGGAGGACGACCTCGACGCCCTCCGCCCGGTCGGGCTCGCCGGACCGCTGCGCCCACCAGCGCCGGACCGGCAGGTCGCGCGGGTCCGCGCCCTCGTGCACCCGCAGCAGCAGCGTGCGCGCGCCGGGCACCTGGTCGACCACCGCGGCGGCCTGCGGGTCCGTCGCGCGCGCGGCCCGGACGGCGTCGTCGAGCGCGAGCACGTCGGCCAGGCCGGGCAGCTCGACCAGCACGGCGTCGTCCCCGCAGGGCAGCACCCGCAGGTCGGCGTCGTCGCTCACGCGAGGTCGCCGACGACGAACGGCGCGATCGTCACGCCGTGCTCCTGCAGGGCGGAGCGCACCCGCTCGGCCAGCGCCGCCGCCCCCGGGGTGTCGGAGTGCACGCACACCGACTCGGGCGACACCCGCACGTCGGTGCCGTCGACGGACCGCACCACGCCCTCGGTCGCCAGCCGCAGCACCCGGGCGGCGACCTCCGCGGCGTCCGTGACCAGGGCACCCGGCTCCGTGCGGGGCACCAGCGTGCCGTCCGCCCGGTACCCCCGGTCCGCGAACGCCTCGGTCACCGCGCGCAGCCCGCGGGTGCGCGCGGCGTCCAGCACCGCCGACCCCGGCAGGCCGAGCACGGGCAGCTGGCCGATCGCGGCCACGACCGCGCGGGCGTGCTCCTCGTGGTGGACGACCGCGTTGTACAGCGCACCGTGCGGCTTGACGTAGGCGACCCGCGTCCCGGCGCTCGTCGCGACCGCCCGGAGCATCTCGACCTGCTCGGCCACCTGCGCCCGCAGCTGGTCGGCGGGCACGTCCAGGAATCGTCGGCCGAAGTGCTCGCGGTCCAGGTAGGAGACGTGGGCGCCGACGGCCACCCCGCGAGCCGCCGCGGTCCGGCACACGGCGAGCATGGTGCGCTCGTCGCCGGCGTGGAAGCCGCAGGCCACGTTCGCGCTGCTGACCACGCCCAGGAGCCGGGAGTCCAGGCCGTCGACGCCCGGCTCCCAGGGGTCGAGCTCCTCGCCGAGGTCGCAGTTGAGGTCGATCCGTGCCGCCATGCCCCGATCCTGCCCGACGCCCGGCCGGTGCGAGGATGAGGGCGTGGAACCCGGCGAGCTGCTCGACGTGCTGCTCGCCGCCGGACGGCGCTCCGACCGGATGACCCACGTGCGCCACCTGCCCCCTCGACCGGGCACCCAGGCCGACTGGCCGGCATGGGCGGACGCCGACCTGGTGCAGGGCTACCGCACGCTCGGCGTCGAGCGGCCGTGGTCCCACCAGGTCGAGGCGGCCGACGCGGCGTGGTCCGGCCGGCACACGGTCCTGGCCACCTCGACCGGCTCGGGCAAGTCGCTCGCGTTCTGGCTGCCGGCGCTCTCGAGGGTGCGGGCGGCCCACGCGGGGTCGCTGCTCGACCCGGGCCGCATCGAGTCGGTGACGCGGCGCGCGACCACCCTGTACCTGTGCCCGACCAAGGCGCTCGCCGCGGACCAGCTGGCCGCCCTGGACCGCCTGCTGGTCGCGGCCCGCACCCGGGACGTCCGCGTGGCCACCTGCGACGGTGACACCTCCCTCGACGAGCGCCGCTGGGTGCAGGAGCACGCCGACGTGGTGCTCACCAACCCCGACTTCCTGCATTTCGCGCTGCTGCCCCAGCACCGGCGCTGGGCGCGGCTGCTCGGGTCCGTGCAGTACGTGGTGCTCGACGAGTGCCACGCGTTCCGCGGGGTGTTCGGCGCGCACGTCGGCCTGGTGCTGCGGCGCCTGCGCCGGCTCGCGGCCTCCTACGGCGCGACGCCGACGTTCCTGCTGGCCTCGGCCACGACGGCGGACCCGGCGCAGAGCGCGGCACGGCTCATCGGGGTCGACCCGTCGCAGGTCACGGCCGTCACCGCCGACGCCTCCCCCGCCGGACGCAAGACGTTCGTGCTGTGGCAGCCGCCCGAGCTGCCCGGCTCCGACTCGCCCTGGTCCTCGCTGCTGCCCGAGGACGACCCGTGGGCCACGCCGATCGCGCTGCCCCGGCACGTCTCCCGCGCCCCGGACGACCCGAGCCCGCCGGGTCCCGACGACGTCTGGGGCACCCCGGCCGACACCGGGCCCGACCCCGTCCCGCTCGCGGAGCTGCTCGCCCAGACGTACCCCGGGCTGGCCCCGGCCGACGCGCCCGCACCGGCGTCGCCGTCACCCGCGCCCGCACCGTCCGCACCCCTGTCCGCAGCGTCGGCAGGGCTGCCCACGGAGGGGTCCGGGCCGCTCGGCACGGGTGAGCGGGTCGTCGCCGAACCGAGCGACCGGCCGCGCCGGACAGCCACCGCCGAGATCGCCGACCTGCTGGCCGACCTGACCGCCGCGGGTGCGCGCTCGCTGGCGTTCACGCGCTCGCGCCGCGGTGCCGAGTCGGTCGCAGCCAGCACCCGGGCGCACCTGGAGGAGATCGACCCGACGCTGGCGCACGCCGTGTCCGCCTACCGCGGCGGCTACCTGCCCGAGGAGCGCCGGGGACTGGAGCAGGCGATCCGGTCGGGGTCGCTGCGTGCGCTCGCGACGACGAACGCCCTCGAGCTGGGGGTCGACATCTCCGGCCTGGACGCCGTGCTCATCGCGGGGTGGCCCGGCACGCGCGTGTCCCTGTGGCAGCAGGCCGGGCGGGCCGGACGCGCCGGCACCGAGGGGCTCGTCGTTCTGGTCGCCCGCGAGGACCCGCTGGACACGTTCCTGGTGCACCACGCCGAGGCGATCTTCGACGCCCCGGTCGAGGCCACGGTGTTCGACACCACCAACCCGTACGTGCTCGCTCCGCACCTGTGCGCGGCCGCGGCCGAGCTCCCCCTGCGCGCCGAGGAGCTGGACCTGTTCGGGCCGCGCACCGCCGAGCTGCTGGGCCAGCTGGTCGAGCGCGGGACCCTGCGTCGCCGCCCCTCGGGCTGGTACTGGACGCACAACGAGCCGGCCAGCCGCCTGACGGACCTGCGCGGGTCCGGCGGTGACCCCGTGCGCGTGGTCGAGTCCGTCACCGGCCGGCTGCTGGGCACGGTCGACGCCGCCTCCGCCGACTCGACCGTGCACGACGGCGCCGTCTACGTGCACCAGGGCGCGACGTTCGTGGTCGACGAGCTGCACCTGGAGGACGGGGTCGCGCTGGTGACCCGTCGCGACGTCGACTACGGCACCTGGGCGCGCTGGGTCACGACGACCCAGATCCAGTCGGTCGACGCCGAGGTGCCGTGGGGTCCGGTGACCTGGGGGTTCGGCTCGGTCGACGTGACCACGCAGGTGCTGGGGTACCAGCGCAAGCGCATCCCGGACCTGCAGGTGCTGGGCACCGAGGAGCTCGACCTGCCCGCGCGCACGCTGCGCACGACCGCCGTGTGGTGGACGGCCCCGGCGGAGGTCCTCCTGGCCGCGGGGGTCACGGTCGAGGCCACGCCGGGCGCCCTGCACGCGGCCGAGCACGCGTCGATCGGCCTGCTCCCGCTCCTGGCCACCTGCGACCGGTGGGACCTCGGTGGTCTGTCCACGGCGCTGCACGTCGACACCGAGCAGGCCACCGTCTTCGTGCACGACGCCTACCCCGGCGGCGCCGGCTTCGCCGAGCGCGGGTTCACGCTCGGCGCCACCTGGCTGCGCGCCACCCGGGACGCGATCGCCGCCTGTCGGTGCCTGACGGGATGCCCCGCGTGCGTCCAGTCCCCCAAGTGCGGCAACGCCAACAACCCCCTGGACAAGGACGCGCGCGGTCCGGCTCCTGGACGCCGTCCTGGCACACGCCCCGCGGCCCTGATCCACCCGCGTGGTCGTCGTCACCCACGCGCCGACACCGGACCGGCGCGCGCCCGCGCGGACGCCTCCCCCGCGCCACTCGAGACCACCGCCCGGACCGTGACCACCCCGCGCCCCTCGTCCGTGCACCCTGCCGGCCGGGCTCCGTTGCGACGGACCACCTGACTCGCGACGCCGCACGGGTCGCTGGTCTCGCCGCGCAGCACGGCGCCGGCGCCCGCGAGCGCTGCGAGGTCGGCCGCCGTCTGCGCCCGGCCGCGCGCGAGCTGGGCGGAGGCCAGGAGCCCGAGCAGGCCGGCGACCACGAGGGCGACCGCGACGACCGCCAGCAGCAGCACGGTCCCCGACCCGTCGTCCCCGCCCGGCAGGCGGCTCGCAGCAGCAACCGACCGGCGCGTGGGCCGGCACGGCACCCGCCTCACGGTTCCGCCCGGGCCACCGCCGTCGCGTGCGCCCGCAGCGGTGAGCCGCCCCAGGACGCCGCCACGGACACGTCCACGGTGACCCACCCGTCCGCGTGCGAGACGGCGACGTTCGCCCCCGGGCCGGCCAGCCGCTGCGCGGTCGAGCGGACCACGTCCGGAGCCTCGCCGAGAGCCGCGGACCGCGCACCGGCCCGGGCGGCGTCCGTGCAGCGGGTCTGGGCGATCGCCGCCGACGCCACGGCGAGCAGCGCGACCAGCAGCAGGACCACCGCGGGCAGTCCGACGGCGAGCTCGGCGGTGACGCTGCCGCGGTCCCGCCGGCCCGCCGCGGTCACAGCGAGAGCGCCTGCCGGATGATCCCGAGCAGCAGCCCCTTCACCTCGTTCCCCTTGAGGATCACGACGAGCAGCCCCGCGAAGCCGACGGCAGCCAGCGTCGCGATGGCGTACTCCGCGGTGGCCATCCCCGCGTCGGACAGCTGCGCGCGCACGTGCCGGCCGCGCTCGTGCCACGCGGCGACCCGTCGGGGCAGCACCGGGCGACGGCGACGCCACGGCCGATCCGTGGATGCGGCGTCCGGTCGCTGCGGCGGGCTCCACGGCCCGACGGTGGGGACGGCGGCCGGTCGACGCGCCGCACTCCCTGGTCGGCCGGGGGACGCGGCGGCCGGTCGGTGCCGCGCCGTCTCCTGCTGGTCGGTGCCGATGCCCTCGTTCGTCATGACCTCTCCTCTCGTTCACCGCCGCCCGATCAGCGGCGTCCCGCCAGCGTCATCCCCGCCGACCCGTGCCGGACCGCGCTCCCCGAGGTCCGTGGGCGGGGCCGCGCACGCCCGGGCTGTGGGCGCCTCGGCTGCCGGCGCACCGATCGCTCAGCCGAGCAGGTCGCCCGCGAGGCTCAGGAGCATCGGGACCAGCCCCAGCAGGACGAACGCCGGCAGGAAGCACAGCCCGAGCGGCAGGACGAGCCGCACCCCGAGCGACCCGGCGGCCTCGCGCAGCCGGGTCCGACGCTCGCGTCGCAGGTGGTCGGCGAGACCGCGCAGCGCGGGCCCCGGAGCGGAGCCGGTGGTCCAGCTGGCCTCCAGGGCCCCGATCACGCCTGCGGGTGCCGCGCCGGACCAGGCCGACTCCCACGACGATCCGAGGAGCAGCGCCGTGCCGCCGCGGACCAGCGCGTCGCCCTGCGTGCCGCCGACCGCCGCGCCCACCGCGGTGACCGCGTGCGGCACCGAGGCACCCGCGCCGATGGCCACCTCGAGCAGGTCCAGCAGCAGCACCTCGTCCAGCGGCGGCAGCGCCGCGGGAGCCGCCGCCGGTGGTCGTGGCCCGGGGCGACCGGTCACGACGGGGGTGCGCCACCACCACGGCAGGGTCGCGGCACCGACCGACGCCGTGACGGCGAGCACGAGACCGGCATCGGTCACCGCGGCACCCTGCGCCGACGACCGGGCACACCCACCGTGTCCCCGCCGGCTCGGCGGAGCAGCGCCGCGGTCCACCACCGACCCAGCACCACGAGCAGCACCCCGAGCAGCGCCGCGGTCGTGCCCAGCCCACCCGAGAGCACCACCCTGACCGGGTCCGCGCCGAGCAGCATCCCGAGGCCCACGCCGAGCACGGGCAGCCACGCGAGCACCTGTGCGGTCGCCCGTGGACCGGCGAGCGCGGCACGGCGCTCGCCCTCCGCCTCCTCGTCGGCGGCCACCGCCTCAGCGATCCTGTCCAGCACTCCCGCCAACGGCGCCCCGAGCCCCTCGGACAGGTGGGCCGCCGCGACGACGGCACGGGCACGCTGCGCCGCGGGCCCGGCGACGGAGCGACGGACCCGCCACCGGTGCGCCGGGGTGGTGAGGGCCAGGAGGGCGTCGACGGTCACCGCGGGCCGCCCGAGTGCCCGGGACCACGCCTGCGTCGGAGGCGCGCCCGCCCGCAGCTGCGCGGAGACCGCGAGCAGCAGGGTCGACAGGTCACGCGACCCCCGCACGACGGACGCGGCCGGTCGGCCGGCGGCCGGCACCGCAGCGGAGATCCGGCGCCCGGGTGGCCCGGCGATGGCGACGACCGCGGCGCAGACGCACAGACCCACCGCGACGGTCACCGCGGTCCCCCCACCTGCGCCACCTCGCCGGCCAGCCCCAGCCGTGCGGCGAGCTCGGGCCACGCCGGTCCTCGTGCGGTCGCACCCGTCGGGTCCACCCGGACCGCGCACACCACCTCGAGCGTCCCCGCCGCCGCCCTCCGGACCACCCCGACCTCCGCGACGTACCGCCGCTCGTCCCGCCGCAGGTGCAGCACCGCGTCGAACGCGCTCGCGGCCTGCGCGGCGACCGCGTCTCGCGACATCCCGGCCAGCGCGGCCAGCGCCTCCAGCCGGGCCGGCACGTCCGCCGCCGCGTTGGCGTGCAGCGTGACGCACCCGCCGTCGTGCCCGGTGTTCAGCGCGGCGAGCACCTCCCGGACCTCGGCGCCGCGACACTCCCCCAGCACGATCCGGTCGGGTCGCATCCGCAGGGCGTGCCGGACCAGGTCCGTCAGGTCCACCCGCCCGGCACCGTCGACGTTCGCGTGCCGGGCGAGCAGGCGCACGACGTGCGGGTGGGCGGGCGCGAGCTCGCCGGCCTCCTCGACGACGACCAGCCGCTCGTCGCGCGGGACCAGGGAGAGCAGCGCGGCCAGGAACGTCGTCTTGCCCGAGCCCGTCGCGCCCGACACCACCAGGTTCGCGCGCGTGCGGACCAGCGCCCGGACCACCGGCACCAGAGGCGGCGCGAGCGTTCCCGACGCCACCAGCTGCTCGAGCGTGAACGCACGCGAGCGCACCACGCGCAGGCTGATCAGCGTGCACCCGCCCGCGACGGGGGGCAGGACCGCGTGCAGCCGGGTGCCGTCGGGCAGCCGGGCGTCCACCGCCGGTGAGGCGTCGTCGAGGCGCTGACCACCCGCGGCGGCCAGCCGCACCGCGAGCGCTCGCACGTCCTGCGGCCCGCCGAGGTCCACGTCGACTCGCACCAGCCGGCCCGCGCGCTCGACCCACACGTCCTGCGGCCCGTTGACCAGGACGTCGGTCACCTCGACGTCGTCCAGCAGCGCCTGCAGCCGGCCGGCCCCGAACAGCTCGTCGCGCACCGTCCGGGTCATCGCGCGCAGGGCGCCCGAGCCGAGGACCGCGCCGGCCTCCCGCGCCGCCGCCTCCACCGCGGTGCCCAGGGCGTCGTCGGACGCACCGGCGGTCCCCAGCCGTGCGCGCACCGCGTCGAGCAGGTCGGGCGCCACGGTCCTCACGGCAGGCTCCGCTCGAGGGTGCTCAGCAGCCGGGCCGCCGTGCGCGCCGTCCGGCCCGCGACGGGTACGCCGCCGCGCTCGAGCGCACCCGCCACCCGGCGGTCGTGCGGCAGCGTGCCGAGCACGGGCAGGTCCACGGCGACCGACAGCTCCGCGGTGCCGAGCCCGCCGGGCGCCGGTCCGCGCGCGACCAGCCAGGTGGGCACCGCCTGCTCGACCAGGTGCGGACGCATGGCGAGCACGCCGGCGACCGTGCGCAGGTCCCGCGGTGCGACGACCAGCACCGCGTCGCACGCGCCGACGAGGGACTCCCCGGCAACCACCGCGGCCCGGTCGACATCCAGGACGAGGGCGCCTGCCTCCTGCGTCAGCGCGTGCAGGACGTCCGCGACGACCGCCGGCTCGGGTGCACCGGGGCGGGACCGGTCGGCGCTGAGCACCGCGCACGGACCCCACCGCGGCAGGAGGGCGAGCACGTCCGCGCCGGACACCTCCCCGCGCGCCTCCGCGAGGTCCGGCCATCGCACGCCGTCGGCGGCCTCGAGCCCGAGCAGCACGTCCAGGCCGCCCGACGCCCGGTCCAGGTCCACCAGCACGCTGGCGGTCCGCCGCGCCAGCTGCCGGGCGAGGCACGCGGCGAGCGTCGAGGCACCCGCACCACCGCGGCCGCCCACCACGGCGACCACGAGCGCCCGCGACGGCCCGGTGGGCACCGGCGGCCAGGTGCGGGACACGGGACGGGCGCCGTCGAGGGGGGTCATCGGCTCCGCCTTCCGTCCGGCCCGGCCTGACCGCCGGTGCACCCGGAACACTGCCGTCACCGTCGGCAGGCGCGGGCGCCGGTCGGGCGGTCTGTGCACGCCGGCCGGCCCGCGCGGGGCTGTGGGCGCCTCAGCGCGACCCGCCACGGGTGTCGGTGCCCGCCACTAGGCTCACGCCCGGACCCGAACGCCACCACGACCGCCACCACGACCGCCGGAGCAGCATGGACGAGGACCCGACGCGCCACGGCGCCGTGCGCGAGGCCGCGTTCTTCGACCTCGACAAGACGATCATCGCGACGTCGTCGGCCACCGCGTTCTCGCGTCCGTTCCTGGCCGAGGGCCTGCTGACCCGCCGCTCGGTGGTCCGCACCGCCTACGCGCAGCTGCTCTACCTGCTGGGCGGCGCCGACGAGGACCAGACCGAGCGTCTGCGCGCGCAGCTGTCCCGGATGGTCGTCGGCTGGGACGTGGCACGGGTGTCGGCGATCGTCGCCGAGACCCTGCACGAGTCGATCGACCCCACCGTCTACGCGGAGGCGGTCGCCCTGATCGAGGAGCACCACGCGGCCGGCCGGGACGTCGTCGTGGTGTCGGCGTCGGGCGCGGAGGTGGTCGAGCCGATCGCCGCGATCCTCGGGGCGGACCACGTGATCGCCACCCGGATGACGGTGCTCGACGGGCGCTACACGGGCGAGATCGACTTCTACGCCTACGGCGCGAACAAGGCGTCGGCCATCCGCGACCTCGCCGCCGCGCAGGGCTACGACCTCGACGCCAGCTACGCGTACTCCGACTCGATCACCGACGCCCCGATGCTCGGCGTCGTCGGGCACGCGTTCGCGGTGAACCCCGACCGGGCGCTGCGCCGGCTCGCCGTCGAGAACGAGTGGGGCACGCTCGCGTTCGTCCGGCCGGTACCGCTGTTCCCGCGGCGCGCTCGCATCGCGACCGCGGGCGTCGTCGCGCTCGTCGTCGCCGCGACGGTGGTGCTGTGGGTGGCCACCCGACGACGCCGCCGGCGCTGACCGGCTTCCGGATACCGGACAGCCGTCCCACCATGCGGCACCGGGCTCGACGTCACCTGCGACGTCGTCGACGCGGGTTCCGCTTCGCCCAGAACTGCGGTACCACAGGGTGACAACTGCATGACCGCGAGGGCACCCACGCGCAGGAGCGCCCACCTATGGGCAGGTCGACCGGGCTCGTCCCGTCGCGACCGATACCGGTGCACGCCTGATCACCCTCCGGTCGGCTGTTGGCGACGGCGCCCCCCGGGGCGCCGTCGTTCGTGTGCGGCGCCGGGCGAGCGACTCAGCCGGGCGCGGGCATCGAGCCCGCCAGGACACCGTCGGCGATCGTGCGGGCCTGCGCCGCGCCCGACACCACCGCGTCGCCGGACGCCGCCAGCCACCCCGCCACACCCGCGGCCGTTCCGGTGGCGAAGCCGGCGGCGGCCGACAGGTACGGGTTGAGGGCGTCGGCCCACGCCGACTCGGCGACCACCGACCCCGTCGGGTCCAGGCCGCGGGCGGTCAGCAGCAGGCGCGCGACGGCCCGTGCGACCAGCCCGTTCGCCGCCACGAACGGTCGCAGCGTGAGCAGCTCGGCGTGCACCACGGCCGCGACCACCAGGGCGGGGACCTGCGTCGCCGCGACGGTCCGCTCGAGCAGGTCGATCCGCGCCGCGAGCTCGCCGCCCACGGGTGCGGGACCCAGCCCGGTCAGGTCCTGCGCGTCCCCGCGCACGCGCAGGCGCCCCAGGTCCGGCTCGGGCAGCCAGCCGCCGCCCGCAGCGACGTGCACGCGGACCAGCAGCTGGCGCAGCGGCGGCAGGGCGGTGGCGCCGCGGGCACCCAGGTCCGGCATCGCGCGCTCCACCAGCGCGGTGGCGCGCAGCGCGCCGACGACGACCGGTGCGGTGCCGCCGCTCGTGGCCAGCTCGCGGACCAGGGACAGCGGGACGCGCACCCCGTCCACGGCGCACGACGCGCGGGTGGCCCGCAGCCCGGCCTCGGCACGGACCTCGCGCCAGCGGCGCCGGTAGGCCTCGTGCCAGCGCAGCTCCTCGGCGGCGGACCGCGCGCGTTCCACGGTCTGCGCGACACCGGGCAGGTCGAGCAGCGGGGCCAGCGGGTCGCTCACGCGGCCACCCTACGAGCACCCGGCCGCCACCCGAAGCAGCCCCGGACGGGCCACAATGGCCGGATGGTGTCCCCCAGCGTCTCCTCGTCCATCACGGCACGCCTGGAGGTGCAGGCCCGGCCGACCGCCGTCAGCGAGCTCACCACGGCGATCGAGAAGGCCGGCGGGATCGTCACCGCCCTCGACGTCACGGCCTCCGGTCACGAGCAGATGACCGTCGACGTCACGTGCGCGACGCGGGGGGAGAAGCACGCGGCGGACATCGTCGAGGCCCTGCGCGTGCTGGACGGCGTCGTCGTCGACCGCGTCAGCGACCGCACGTTCCTCATGCACCTGGGCGGCAAGCTCTCGATCGAGTCCAAGGTGCCGCTGCGCAACCGCGACGACCTGTCGATGGCGTACACGCCCGGGGTGGCGCGGGTGTGCGAGGCCATCGCCGCCCACCCGGAGGACGCCCGGCGGCTGACCATCAAGCGCAACACGATCGCCGTGGTCACCGACGGCACCGCGGTGCTGGGCCTGGGCAACATCGGCCCGCTGGCCAGCCTGCCGGTCATGGAGGGCAAGGCGGTGCTGTTCAAGCGGTTCGCCGGCATCGACGCCTTCCCCATCGCGCTGGACACCACGGACGTGGACCAGATCGTCGAGTCCATCTGCGCGATCGCGCCGGTGTTCGCCGGGATCAACCTGGAGGACATCTCCGCGCCGCGCTGCTTCGAGGTGGAGCGGCGGCTGCGCGAGCGCCTGGACATCCCGGTGTTCCACGACGACCAGCACGGCACCGCGATCGTCGTGGTGGCCGCGCTGACCAACGCGCTGAAGGTCGTCGGCAAGGAGCTGGGCTCGGTGCGCATCGTCCTGTCGGGCGCCGGCGCGGCGGGCACGGCCGTGCTCAAGCTGCTGCTCGCGGCGGGCGCCAAGGACGTCGTGGTCGCGGACATCGAGGGGGTCGTGCGCGCGGACCGTCCGGGGCTCGACGAGTCGCTGTTCTGGACCGCCTCGATGACCAACCCCCGAGGCGTGTCCGGCACCATCCCCGACGCGCTGCGGGACGCGGACGTGTTCATCGGCGTCTCCGCCCCGGACGTCATCACGGGCCACGACGTGTCGACGATGGCGCCGGACGCGATCGTGTTCGCGCTCGCCAACCCGCGCCCCGAGGTGGACCCGGACGACGCGGCGCAGTACGCGGCCGTCGTCGGAACCGGTCGCTCCGACTTCGCCAACCAGATCAACAACGTGCTCGCGTTCCCGGGCGTCTTCCGCGGCCTGCTCGACGCGCAGTCCCACACGATCACGGACCGGATGCTGCTGGCCGCGGCCTACGCGCTGGCGTCGGTGGTCACGGACGACGAGCTCAACCCCACCTACATCGTGCCCAGCGTGTTCAACCCCGAGGTCACGACGGTGGTCGCGGCCGCGGTGACCAAGGCCGCGCAGACGCCCATCGAGGTCTAGCGCGCGGCCAGCCAGGCGAGCGCGCCGTTCGCCGCGGCGACGCCGGTGCTGAACGACGCCTGCAGCAGGTAGCCGCCGGTGGGCGCCTCCCAGTCGAGCATCTCCCCGGCGACGAACGTGCCGGGCAGCCCGCGCAGCATGAGCGAGTCGTCGACCTGCGACCACGCGACGCCGCCCGCGGTGGAGATCGCGCGCTCGATCGGCATGGTCGACGTCACCACGACGGGGACGGCTGCGACGAGGGCCGCCACGGCGGACGGCTCGTCGGGCAGCGCGCCGGCGCCCGCCTCCCGCAGCAGCGAGATCGCGGCGGGGTCCAGGCCGAGCGCGCGGCGCAGCCAGGTCGAGGCGGACTCCTTGGGGCGTCGTCGGCCCAGCCGGTCGGTGAGCTGCGGGACGGTCAGGTCGGGGCGCAGGTCGACGTCGAGCACGCAGCGGTCGTCGGCGTCGAGCGCGGCCCGGATCGCGGCACCGAGGGCGTAGACGGGCCCACCCTCGAGACCCGTCCGGGTCAGCATGGCGTCGCCGCGCACCGCCGGTGCGCCGCTGCCCCGGACCGCCACGGACACGTTCTTCAGCGGGGTGCCCTGGAAGCGGTCCGCGAACAGCGCGGTCCACTCCACGCGCACGCCGACGTTCGCCGACCGCAGCGGCGTCACCTCGACGCCCCGCTCGCGGAACGGCCCGACCCAGCCACCGTCCGCACCCAGTCGCGGCCACGACGCCCCGCCGAGCGCGAAGACGACGGCGTCCGCGGTGACGTCGGTGGTCTCGCCGTCGGTCCCCGCGAAGCGCAGGGCGCCGTCCGGGGTCCAGCCCGTCCACCGCCGGCGCTTCTCGATGGTCACGCCCAGGTCGGCCAGGCGGGCCAGCCAGGCCCGCACGAGCGGCGTCGCGCGGAACGACTGCGGGAAGACGCGCCCGCTCGACCCCACGATCGTCGGCTCGCCCAGCCCCGCGCACCAGGCGCGCAGGTCGTCGGGACCGAACGCGTCGAGCATCGGCGCCAGCCGGTCGGCGGCCTCGCCGTACCTGGCCACGAATCGGTCACGGGCCTCGGTGTGCGTGAGATTGAGCCCGCCGTGGCCGGCCAGCAGGAGCTTGCGGCTCACGGACGGCATCCGGTCCTGGACGGTGACCGCGACGCCCGCCCGGGCCAGGGTCTCGGCGGCGATCAGCCCGGCCGGGCCACCCCCGACCACGGTCGCCGCGCTCATCCGGTGACCGTAGCCCACCGCTCAGACGCGTCGGGACAGCTCCGCGGCGGCGCGCTGGGTGGCACGGGCGAGGGGCTCGGGGACCTCGCCGTCGTCGAACGTCACCGCGAGGCCGGCGATCGGGAAGCCGGCATGGTCGCGCACGGCCACCGCGACCGACGCGAACCCGGTGGTGACGTCCCCGCGCTCGGTGGCCCAGCCCGCGCGGCGCACCTGCGTGAGGACCTGCCGCAGCTGCGGCAGGGTGCGCGGGCCTACGCCGGTGCGGTCGACGAACGACTCCCGGCCGGGGAACAGGGCGCGCACCTGCGCCGGCGGCAGGTCGGCGAGGATCGCGCGGCCGCTCGCGGTCAGGTGCGCCGGGAGCCGCACGCCGACGTCGGTCACCAGCACCGGCCGCCCGGCGGCGCGCTCCTCGACCACGTAGAGCACGTCGCGCCCGTGCAGCACCGCGAGGTGCGCGCTCTCGCCCACCTGGTCGACCAGCCGCGCCAGGACCGGGCGGGCGGCACGCGCCAGCGGGGCCTGCCGGGAGTACGCGGAGCCCAGCTCGAACGCGCCGAGGCCCAGCCCGTACCGGCGCTCCTCGGGCAGGTGCACGACGAAGCCGTGCCGCGTCAGGACGGCGAGCAGGTGGTACGTGGTCGAGCGCGGCAGCTCCAGGGCGGCCGCCAGCCCCGCCGCGGGGAGGGGACCGGTACGGGACAGGTGGCGCAGCAGGCGCAGGGTCGCGTCGGCGGCGGGGACGTCGGTCATCGGGCGACTCCGGAGCGTCTGGGATACCAGACAGTATCGTCCGCGAGCACCTGGGCCGCGGCACCCGTGCGCGGTCAGATGGACCATGAGCGCGAGCACGCTGACCACGCCGGTCGTCGTCGGGACGGGACCGGTCTCCGTCGCGGACGTCGTCGCGGTGGCCCGGCACGGCGCGGGCGTGCGCCTGTCCGACGACGCCCTCGCGGCGATCGCCCGCGGGCGCGCGGTGGTCGAGGACCTGGCCGCGGACCCCCGGCCGCACTACGGGATCTCCACCGGCTTCGGCGCGCTGGCCACCCTGTCCATCCCCGCCGACCGGCGGCGGGACCTGCAGCGCAGCCTGGTGCGGTCGCACGCGGCGAGCACCGGCCCGGAGGTCGAGCGCGAGGTGGTCCGGGCACTGATGCTGCTGCGGCTGTCCACGCTGGCCACCGGGCACACCGGCGTGCGGCCGGAGACGGCCCTCGCCTATGCCGCGATGCTCGACGCCGGTCTGACGCCGGTGGTGCGTGAGTACGGCTCGCTCGGCTGCTCGGGCGACCTCGCACCGCTGGCCCACTGCGCGCTCGCGCTGATGGGCGAGGGCGAGGTGCGCGACGCGACGGGCGCGCTCGTCCCGGCGGGGCCGCCCTACGAGCTCAGCGAGAAGGAGGGGCTGGCCCTGCTCAACGGCACCGACGGCATGCTCGGCATGCTGGTCCTGGCGCTGCACGACCTGGAGACGCTGCTGGGCACGGCCGACGTCGCCGCCGCGATGAGCGTCGAGTCGCTGCTGGGCACCGACGCGGTGTTCGCGGCCGACCTGCAGGCGCTGCGCCCGCACCCCGGCCAGGCCACCTCCGCGGCGACGATCCGCGCGGTCCTGCACGGCTCGGGGATCCTGGCCAGCCACCGGACGCCCGAGTGCACCCGCGTGCAGGACGCGTACTCGCTGCGCTGCGCACCGCAGGTGCACGGTGCGGCGCGGGACACCATGGCGCACGCCCGCACCGTCGCCGAGCGCGAGCTGCGCGCCGCGGTGGACAACCCGGTGATCACCGACGACGGCCGGGTGGAGTCGAACGGCAGCTTCCACGGCGCGCCGGTCGGGTACGTGCTCGACTTCCTGGCCATCGCCGTCGCCGACGTCGCGAGCATGTCCGAGCGGCGCACCGACCGGTTCCTCGACGTCGCCCGCAACCACGGCCTGCCCGCCTTCCTCGCGCACGACCCGGGCGTGGACTCGGGCCTGATGATCGCGCAGTACACGGCCGCCGGGCTGGTCTCCGAGCTCAAGCGGCTGGCCGTGCCCGCCAGCGTCGACTCGATCCCGTCGTCCGCGATGCAGGAGGACCACGTGTCGATGGGCTGGCACGCGGCCCGCAAGCTGCGCCGGTCGATCGACGCGCTCGCCCGGGTGCTCGGCATCGAGGTGCTGACCGCTGCCCGCGCGCTCGACCTGCGCGCACCTCTGACCCCGTCGCCCGGCCACGGGGGCCGTCCGCGACCTGCTCCGCGCACGCGGCATCCCGGGACCCGGCCCCGACACGTACCTGTCCCCCGACCTCGAGACGGCCGCGCGACGCCGTCCGCGAGCGGCGCCGTGCTCGCCGCCGCCCTGCGACGGAGCCCGCTCATGACCGCCGGAGCCCGACCCGTGCGCGCGCCGCGCGGCACCACGCTGACCGCTCGGAGCTGGCAGACCGAGGCCCCGCTGCGGATGCTCATGAACAACCTCGACCCCGAGGTGGCGGAGCGCCCGGACGACCTGGTCGTGTACGGCGGGACCGGACGGGCGGCGCGCTCGTGGGAGGCGTACGACGCGATCGTGCGCACGCTGACCACGCTCGGCGACGACGAGACGCTGCTGGTCCAGTCAGGCAAGCCGGTCGGCGTGCTGACCACCCACGAGTGGGCGCCGCGCGTGCTGATCGCCAACGCCAACCTGGTCGGCGACTGGGCGACGTGGCCGGAGTTCCGCCGGCTCGAGCGGCTCGGGCTGACCATGTACGGGCAGATGACGGCCGGCTCGTGGATCTACATCGGCTCCCAGGGCATCCTGCAGGGCACGTACGAGACGCTCGCCGCGGTGGCCGCGTCGCGGTTCGGCGGGACGCTGGCCGGCACCCTGACCGTCACGGGTGGCTGCGGCGGCATGGGCGGCGCGCAGCCGCTCGCGGTGACGCTCAACGGCGGTGCGTGCCTCATCGTCGACGTCGACGCCGACCGCCTGCACCGGCGGGTCCGCGAGCGCTACCTGGACCGGGTGGCGACGAGCCTCGACGAGGCGGTCGCGCTGGTCAGCGAGGCCCGACGGGACCGGCGGGCGCTGTCGGTCGGCGTCGTCGGCAACTGCGCGACGGTGCTGCCCGAGCTCCTGCGCCGCGGCGTCGAGGTCGACGTCGTGACCGACCAGACCTCCGCGCACGACCCGCTGTCCTACCTGCCGGTGGGCGTCGAGGTGGCGGACTGGGCGTCCTACGCGGCCGCGAAGCCGGAGGAGTTCACCGAGCGGGCGCGGGAGTCGATGGCCCGGCACGTCGAGGCGATGGTCGGGTTCCGGGACGCGGGCGCCGAGGTGTTCGACTACGGCAACTCGATCCGCGACGAGGCCCGCCACGGCGGCTACGACCGGGCGTTCGACATCCCCGGGTTCGTGCCTGCGTACATCCGGCCCCTGTTCGCGCAGGGCAAGGGACCGTTCCGCTGGGCCGCGCTGTCGGGCGACCCGCACGACATCGCCGTCACCGACCAGGCCGTGCTCGACCTGTTCCCCGACGACGACCACCTGCACCGCTGGATCCGCGCCGCGCAGGACCGGGTGGCGTTCCAGGGCCTGCCCGCGCGCATCTGCTGGCTGGGGCACGGCGAGCGGGACCGCGCGGGGCTGCGGTTCAACGAGCTCGTCGCGTCCGGCGACGTCGTCGCGCCGCTCGTCATCGGGCGCGACCACCTCGACGCCGGCTCCGTCGCGTCCCCGTACCGGGAGACCGAGGGCATGGCCGACGGGTCCGACGCGATCGCGGACTGGCCGCTGCTCAACGCGCTCGTCGCCGCGTCGTCGGGCGCCACGTGGGTCTCGATCCACCACGGTGGGGGCGTCGGGATGGGCCGCTCGATCCACGCCGGCCAGGTGTCCGTGGCGGACGGGACCGGGCTGGCTGCGCGCAAGCTGGCGCGGGTGCTGTCGAACGACCCCGCGACGGGCGTGCTGCGGCACGTCGACGCCGGGTACCCGCGGGCCGACGAGGTCGCCGCGGCGAGCGGGCTGCGTGTCCCGATGCGCGAGGGCGACGCATGACGTTCGCGCGGATGTGGTCCGACCTCGCACCCGTCGGCCGCGGCGCCGACGGCGGCTACCGCCGGTTCGCCTGGAGCGCCGAGGACCACGTGCTGCGCGAGTGGTTCGCCGGCGAGGCCGCCGCGCGCGGGCTCGACCTGGTCACCGACCGCGTCGGCAACCAGTGGGCGTGGTGGGGCGACCCCGACACCACCCCCGGCGTCGTCACGGGCAGCCACCTCGACTCCGTGCCCGGCGGCGGGGCGTTCGACGGGCCGCTCGGCGTGGTCAGCGCGTTCGCCGCGCTGGACGACCTTCGCGCCCGCGGCGTGCGGCCCGTGCGACCGCTCGGCGTCGCGGCCTTCGTCGACGAGGAGGGTGCGCGGTTCGGTGTCGCGTGCGCCGGCTCGCGCCTGCTCACCGGTGCCCTGGACGCGGACCGGGCTCGGTCCCTGCGCGACGCGCGCGGCACGACGATGGCCGACGCCCTGCGCGCGGCGGGCCGCGACCCCGATGCGCTCGGACCGGACGACGAGGCCCTGCGCCGGGTGGCGTCGTTCGTCGAGCTGCACGTCGAGCAGGGTCGCGCCCTGGTGCACACCGGCGACCCGGTGGGCGTCGGGGCGATGATCTGGCCGCACGGCCGCTGGCGCGTGGAGCTGCGCGGCCAGGCCAACCACGCCGGCACCACCCCGCTGGCCGACCGGCACGACCCGATGCTGGACCTCGCGGCCTTCGTGCTGCGCGTGCGCGAGGCCGCGCTCGATGCGGGTGCGCTGGCGACCGTCGGCAAGGTGCAGGTCGACCCGAACGGCGTCAACGCCATCCCGTCGCAGGTCACCGCGTGGCTGGACGTGCGCGCGCCGGACGAGCGGGGCGTCCGCACCGTCCTGACGGCGCTGCGCGAGTACGCCCCGCGCGAGGAGTCCTGGACCCCGGTGACGGTGCTCGACGCGGACCTGGCCGACGTGGTGGCCGGAGCGCTGGGTGAGCCGCCGCGGCTGGGCACCGGGGCCGGGCACGACGCGGGGATCCTGGCCGCCGCCGGCATCCCGACCGCGATGCTGTTCGTCCGCAACCCGTCGGGCATCTCGCACGCGCCCGCCGAGGACGCCGACGAGGCGGACTGCCTGGCCGGTGTGGAGGCGCTCAGCCGGACGCTCGAGCGGCTGCTCACGTGACGACGTTCTGGGCCGCGCACGCGTGGCTCCCGGGCGGGCTCGCGCGGGACGTCCGCGTCGGAGTGCTCGACGGGCGGATCGCGTCGGTCACGCACGGTGCGCCGCAGCCGGGCGACCACCCGCTGCCCGGCGTGGTCCTGCCGGGCTTCTCGAACGCGCACTCGCACGCGTTCCACCGGGCGCTGCGCGGCCGGACGCACGACGACGGCGGCACGTTCTGGACCTGGCGGGAGCGCATGTACGCCCTGGCCGGGACGCTGACCCCCGACGCGTACCTCGACCTGGCGCGCGCCACCTACGCCGAGATGGTGCTGGCCGGCGTGAGCGCGGTCGGCGAGTTCCACTACCTGCACCACGCCCCGGGCGGCACCCCGTACGACGACCCGAACGTCATGGCCGAGGCGCTGCGCACCGCCGCACACGATGCCGGCCTGCGGATCACCCTCCTGGACACCGCCTACCTCACGGGTGGCATCGACGCCCCGCTGCGCGGTGCGCAGCTGCGCTTCGGCGACCGCGACGCCGACGCCTGGGCCGCCCGCGTGGCCGCGCTGCGCCCGGACGCGACCCTGACGGTCGGCGCGGCCATCCACTCGGTCCGCGCCGTCCCGCTCGACGCGCTGCCCGTCGTCGCCGGGCATGCCGGCGACCGTCCGCTGCACGTGCACCTGTCCGAGCAGCGCCGGGAGGTCGAGGAGTCGCTGGCCACGTTCGGCCGCACGCCGACCCAGGTCCTGGCCGACGCGGGCGTCCTGGGCCCCGGCACCACGGCGGTGCACGCCGTGCACGTGTCCGCGCAGGACGTGGCGCTGCTGGGTGGCACGCGCACCGGCGTGTGCCTGTGCCCGTCCACCGAGCAGGACCTGGGCGACGGGATCGCGCCCGGCGCCCGCCTGCACGCGGCCGGCGCGCGTCTGAGCGTCGGCAGCGACCAGCACGTGCGGACGGACCTGCTCGCCGAGGTCCGCGCGGTCGAGATGCACGAGCGGCTCGGCGGTGAGCGCCGGGGCGTACTGAGCCCCGCGACACTGCTCGACATGCTGACCGTGCAGGGGCACGCGAGCCTGGGCGACCCGACCGGGGGCCGGCTGGCGCCGGGTGCGCCGGCGGACCTGGTCGCCGTCCGCACCGACACCCCGCGCACCGCGGGCGCCGACCCGGCGCAGCTGGTGCTGGTGGCCGGGAGCGCGGACGTGGACACCGTGGTCGTCGGCGGGGTGGTGCGGGTCGAGGGCGGGCGGCACGTGCTGGGCGACGTGGGGGCCATGCTCGGGACCGCGGTCGCGGCCGCGTGGGAGGGCACCCGATGACGTCGCACCTGGTCACCGGCATCGGCGAGCTGGTCACGCACGATCCCCGGTTCGGCGGTCCGCTGCTCGACGCGGCGCTGGTCGCGCAGGACGGGCACGTGGTGTGGGCGGGTCGCGCCCGGGACGCCCCGGCCGCGGACCGCCGGACCGACCTGGGCGGCGCCGCGGTGGTCCCCGGCTTCGTCGACTCCCACACGCACCTGGTGTTCGCGGGCGACCGTGCCGACGAGTTCGAGGCGCGCATGGCCGGTGCCCCGTACACCGGCGGGGGGATCGCGACGACGGTGGCGGCCACCCGCGCCGCGTCGGACGACCAGCTGCGCCGACGGCTCGGGAGGCTCGTCGACGAGGCCCACCGCCAGGGCACCACCACGCTGGAGATCAAGTCCGGGTACGGCCTGGACGTACCGTCCGAGGAACGCCTGCTCCGGCTGGCGCGCGAGGTCACGCCCGAGACCACGTTCCTCGGCGCGCACGTGGTGCCGCCGGGCGTCGACCGCGCCGACTACCTCGCCCTGGTGACCGGACCGATGCTGGCCGCGTGCGCCCCCCACGCGCGGTGGGCCGACGTGTTCTGCGAGCCGGCCTCACCCGTCGCGTTCGACGGCGACGAGGCGCGCGCGGTCCTGCTCGCCGCGCGCGCCGCCGGGCTGGGCCTGCGCGTGCACGGCAACCAGCTCGGTCCCGGACCCGGCGCGCAGCTGGCGGTCGAGCTCGGCGCCGCGAGCGTCGACCACTGCACGTACCTGTCGGACCAGGACGTCGATGCGCTCGCCGGCTCAGGCACGGTGGCGACCCTCCTGCCCGGCGTCGAGTTCTCCACCCGGTCGCCCTCCCCGGACGCGCGCCGCCTCCTCGCCGCGGGCGTCGAGGTCGCGCTGGCCAGCGACTGCAACCCGGGCACCTGCTGCTCCACGTCGATGCCGCTGATGATCGCGCTGGCCGTCCGCGAGATGCGCATGACGACCGCCGAGGCGGTCCGGGCCGCCACCCTCGGCGGCGCGCACGCGCTGCGCCGCGACGACGTCGGCCACCTGTCCGTCGGGGCGCTCGCCCACCTCGCGGTCCTCGACGCGCCGAGCCACCTCCACCTGGCGTACCGCCCCGGCGTGCCGATCGCCCGGGCACTGACTCTCTAGGTGAAGACCTTGTCGCGCTCAGCGCAACAAGGTCTTCACCGAAGCCCGCTACGCCCAGGTCGCGCGCTCGTACTGCGGCGGCCAGGGGACGTCGGCACCCAGCTCGTGCGCGGCGCGCAGCGGCCAGGACGGGTCGCGCAGGCCCTCGCGGCCCAGCAGCACCGCGTCCGCGGAGCCGTCGGCCAGGACCGCCTCGGCCTGTGCGGGGTCGGTGAGCAGGCCCACCGCGGCGACCGGCACCCCGGACGTCTCGCGGACCTCGCGCGCGGCGGGCACCTGGTAGCCCGGGCCGACGGGGATCTGCGCGGGCGCGTTGCCGCCGGTCGAGACGTCGACCAGGTCCACGCCGTGCCCGCCCAGCTCCTTGGCCACCTGCGCGACCTCGTCGACCGTCAGGCCACCCTCGACCCAGTCGGTGGCGGACAGCCGGACGAACAGCGGCTTGTCCTCGGGCCACGCGGCGCGCACGGCGTCGGCGGTCTCGATCAGGAGCCGGGCACGGTTCTCCAGCGGGCCGCCGTACTCGTCGTCGCGCTCGTTCGACAGCGGCGAGAGGAACTGGTGCAGCAGGTAGCCGTGCGCGGCGTGCAGCTCGACCACGTCGAAGCCGGCCTGGTGGGCCCGGCGCGCGGCCGCGGCGAACGCCCCGGGGATCGCGGCGATCTCCTCGAGCGTCAGGGCGCGCGGGGCGGCGTAGCCGGGGAACGGGGTCGCGGACGGTCCCACGGTGGCCCAGCCGCCCTGCTCCAGCGGCACCGAGCCGCGGCCCTGCGCGAACGGCGAGAACGTCGACGCCTTGCGGCCCGCGTGGGCCAGCTGCACGCCGATCTTCGTGCCGCGCTCGTGCACGAAGTCGGTGATCCGGCGCCACTCCGCGATGTGCAGGTCGTGCCACAGGCCGGTGTCCTGCGGGGAGATCCGCCCCTCGGGGGCCACGGCGGTGGCCTCGGCGAGCAGCAGCCCGAAGCCGCCGGCCGCCCGCGCACCGAGGTGGACCAGGTGCCAGTCGTTGGGGCTGCCGTCGACGGCGGAGTACTGGCACATCGGGGCGAGCCAGGCGCGGTTGGCGAACGTGGTGCCCCGGAGGGTCAGCGGGGAGAAGAGGAGGGTCACGTGCCGTGGCAACCGCGTCGGCCTGGCGACGATTCCCGTCCGGTCCTTTCGTCCCGGTCCACGGCACGTGCAGGCCGCGACGATGGACGCGTGCTGAGCATCCCGGAGACCGTCGACCTGCACGCGTCGGCCGCGCGCCACAAGGTCGAGCTGACCACCACGCCCGGGTTGTTCCTGGTGCGCACCGTGCTGGCCGGCGCGTACATCGGGATCGGCGTGCTCATCATGGCCACGGCGGGCGGTCCGCTGAGCGTGGCCGGCTCACCGTTCACGCCGCTGGTCCAGGGCCTGGTGTTCGGCGTCGCGCTGACCATCGTCGTGGTCGCCGGTGGCGAGCTGGCCACCTCCGCGATGATGATCCTGACCCAGGGTGCGCTGCGGGGCGCGATCGGCTGGGGTCGTGCCGGTCTGACGCTGCTGGCCTGCCTGGGCGGCAACCTGCTGGGCGCCCTCGTGTTCGCGTTCCTGGTGCACACCTCCGGCGTGCTGGCGCCCGGCACCCCGGGTGGGGCGGTCCTGGCGGGGATGGTCGAGCACAAGGCCGCCGAGAGCTCGGTCCAGCTGCTGGTCCGCGGCGTCCTGTGCAACCTGCTCGTGTGCCTGGCCATCTGGTGCGCGGCGCGTCTGCGCACGGAGGGCGCCCGGATCGCCGTCGTCTTCGCGTGCGTGATGGTGTTCATCACGTCCGGGTTCGAGCACGTCGTCGCCAACATGACCACCTTCGCGCTCGGCCTGTACGGCGGCCTGCCCGGCGCCACGGTCGCGGAGATGGGCAGGAACATCGCGCTCGTGGGTCTCGGGAACCTGATCGGCGGCGCCGTCCTGGTCGGGGCGGCCTACGCGTACGGCAGCCGGGGCAGGACGGGCACCGGGCAGCCCGTCCCGGCGGACTCGGGCGCGCTGACCGGCGACCGGGAGCCGCTGGCCCTACGGTGACTCGCAACGGCGGTGTCGCCCGACGCCGCCCGACGTGGCCAGCCTCAGGAGCACGCATGAGCACCTCCGACCCGCACCGTCCCGAGCAGCAGCCGTCGGAGACCGACGACACGATCGCCTCCGTCGAGGAGTCGACCCCCGCCGCCGACGACGCGCCGGCGCACGAGGTGGCGCCGACCGTGGAGACGCTCGACCCCCCGTCGGCCGACGAGCCGCCCACGACCACCGCCGCCGAGCCGGCGCTCGACACCGGGCGGCACGCGGTGGTCCGTCCCGCACCGACGCCACCGGAGGACCCGGCACCGGAACCCGTCGCGACACCGGAACCCGTCGCGACCCCGCTCGCCGCCGCCCCGGCTCCCATGCCTGCGACCGCCCCGGCGGCATCCGCCGAGGCGGCAGCGGCCGCGACCGCCACGGCGGCGGCGGCACCCGCCGAGCCGGCGCGGTCCACGATCGCCGCCGCCGCCGACGACGACCGCCTCTTCCCGGACCCCAACGCGCCCCGCACCACGACAGCCGGCACGCACGTGCTCGGCGTCCTGGTCGGCCTGGTCCTGGGACCGGTCGCCGCCGCGGTGCTGCTGCTGGGCGAGTCGCGGATCCTGCAGGCGCAGGTGGGCGGCTGGGACGCGTCCACCGAGGTGGTCGGCATCGTGCTGGTCTCGCTCGGCGTGCTGCTCCTGGGTGCGGTCCTGCTGCTGGCGCTCTGGACGCCGGCCGTGCCGCTCACCGCCGGGGGCCTCCTCACGCTGGCAGGCATCGTCTACCTGTTCGCGCCGTCGCTCGTGCGCGAGCAGACCCTGAACGTCCTGTCGTCGTCGGGCTGGCGGCTCACGGTCACGCAGGTGACCGTCGCCGGGACGTCCGGCATGGTCCTGACGGTGGGGTTCCTGCTGCTGCTGGGCGGCCTCGTCGCCGCCGTCGCACGGCGACGGGGCGTCCACCTCGGGGAGTTCCGCGAGCGGCACCGCGTCTGAGCGGGGAGCATGGGCGGGCCGGGTGTCCGGCTAGAGTGCGGAACCGGGCCCCCGGGCTCCCCTGCACCGACGTCGCTGCACAGGAGGTCGTCTGTTGACGGACACCACGCCCGCCGAGGCTCACGAGCCCGGTCTCGAGAACCTGCTCACCGAGAACCGCTCGTTCCCGCCGAGCGCCGAGTTCGCCGCGCAGGCCAACGCGCAGCAGGACCTGTACGCGTGGGCCGCCGCGGACCGGCCCGGCTTCTGGGCCGACCAGGCGCGTGAGCTGCTGACCTGGGAGAAGCCGTTCGAGGAGGTCCTCGACTGGTCGAAGGCGCCGTTCGCGCGGTGGTTCGCCGACGGGACGCTCAACGCGGCGTACAACGCGGTGGACCGGCACGTCGAGGCGGGTCGCGGCGACCGGGTGGCGCTGCACTTCGAGGGCGAGGGCGGCGACACCCGCACGATCACCTACGCCGACCTGCAGCGCGAGGTCTCCAAGGCGGCGAACGCGTTCACCGCGCTCGGGGTCGGCACGGGCGACCGCGTCGCCATCTACCTGCCGCTGATCCCCGAGGCGGTCGTCACCATGCTGGCGTGCGCCCGGATCGGCGCGCCGCACTCGGTCGTCTTCGGCGGGTTCTCCGCCGAGGCGCTGAGCAGCCGGATCAACGACGCCGAGGCCAAGCTCGTGGTCACCGCGGACGGCGGGTACCGACGCGGCGCACCGAGCGCCCTCAAGCCGGCGGTCGACGAGGCGCTGACCAAGGGCACGCCGTCGGTCGAGCACGTGCTGGTGGTGCGGCGCACCGGTCAGGACGTGGCGTGGAACGAGGACGTCGACGTGTGGTGGTCGGACGTCGTCGACCCGGCGAGCGACCAGCACACGCCCGTCGCGGTCGAGGCCGAGCACCCGCTGTTCATCCTCTACACCTCGGGCACCACCGGGAAGCCCAAGGGCATCTTCCACACCACGGGCGGCTACCTCACGCAGGCGGCGTACACGCACCGCAACGTGTTCGACCTCAAGCCGGAGACCGACGTCTACTGGTGCACGGCGGACATCGGCTGGATCACCGGCCACACGTACGTGGTCTACGGCCCGCTGATCAACGGCGCCACGCAGGTCATCTACGAGGGCACGCCGGACACCCCGCACCGCGGGCGCTGGTGGGAGATCATCCAGAAGTACCGGGTCTCCATCCTGTACACCGCCCCCACGGCCATCCGTACGTGCATGAAGTGGGGCGAGGAGATCCCGCAGCAGTTCGACCTGTCGAGCCTGCGGGTGCTCGGGTCGGTGGGTGAGCCCATCAACCCCGAGGCCTGGATGTGGTACCGCCGGGTCATCGGCGGCGAGCGCACGCCGATCGTCGACACCTGGTGGCAGACCGAGACGGGCGCCATCATGATCAGCCCGCTGCCCGGCGTGACCGCGACCAAGCCGGGCTCCGCGCAGGTCGCCCTGCCCGGCATCGCCGCCGACGTGGTCGACGACGAGGCGCACTCCGTGCCCGACGGCTCGGGCGGCTACCTGGTCCTGACCGAGCCGTGGCCGTCGATGCTGCGTGGTATCTGGGGAGACCCGGACCGCTACGTCGACACCTACTGGTCCCGCTTCCGCAACCTCTACTTCGCCGGCGACGGCGCCAAGAAGGACGCGGACGGCGACATCTGGCTGCTCGGGCGCGTGGACGACGTGATGAACGTGTCCGGTCACCGCCTGTCCACCACGGAGATCGAGTCGGCGCTGGTCAGCCACCCATGGGTCGCGGAGGCAGCGGTGGTCGGTGCCGCCGACGAGACCACGGGGCAGGCCGTCGTGGCGTTCGTCATCCTGCGCGGCGACGCGGCCGGGGGCGACCAGGACGCCGACGCCGTGCAGACCGAGCTGCGCAACCACGTGGCCAAGGAGATCGGCCCGATCGCCAAGCCGCGGCAGATCCTCGTGGTCGCGGAGCTGCCCAAGACGCGGTCCGGCAAGATCATGCGCCGCCTGCTGCGCGACGTCGCGGAGCACCGTCAGGTGGGCGACGCGACGACGCTGGCGGACTCGTCGGTCATGGACCTCATCGCGCAGGGGCTGTCGGCTCCGGGGGCGAAGCAGGAGGACTGAGCTCGCGCTGCGCGGCGGAGGCCTCTGCGGTGGCCTCCGCCGCGGCGTTCGCCGGGCTGAGCGCGAGGGCGATGCACCCGGCGAGCGCCAGCGCGGTGCCGACCACCGCCTGCGGCACCCAGCCGTGCCGGACGACGTCCCCGAGCAGGACCATCCCGACCACCCCGGGCACCACGACCTCGAGCACCGAGACGATCGCGGCGGCGGTGCCCACCGAGCCCCGCTCGAGGGCGCGCAGGTAGGACAGCGCCCCGGCGACCGCGCACAGCACGATCGCGATCGCCAGCGGCTGCAGGACGGTGTCGAGCAGGTCCCCGGAGGCGTTCGCGCCGCGCGCGGCGATGGCCGCACCGGAGTACCCGAGGCCGCCGACGACGGCCAGCACGACGGGCGGTCCGGCGCGGTAGAGCAGCACGGTCAGGACGACGAGCGCGGCGGACGCGACGATCATCACCGGCACGAACCCCGACGGCGGGGCGACGGCGGGCTGCTCACCCCCGGACAGCGACACGAGCACGAGGGCGCCGACGACGACCACGACGGCGACCCGGTCGACCGGCCGCATCCGCGTGCCCAGCACGACGCGCGCGAGCAGCACCACGACGACGAGCGAGGCGGCGATGATCGCCTGCACGACGAAGAGCGGGAGCTGGTCGAGCGCCACCAGGGACAGCAGCCAGGCCAGTCCGTCGACGACGAACGCCGCGATGACCAGGGGCTGCCGGACCACCGCGAGCCCGGCCGCCCGCCGGGTCGCCACGGCCTGCATGATCGTGCTGACGCCGTAGGCCACGGAGGCCACCACCGCGGCGAGCACGGCGCCGATCACGTCGCGGCGCCGATCCCGCCGAGGAACCGCCCGATCACCGGGATCTCGGTCACGCCCTCCGCGCCGGCCAGCACGAGCGCCTGCGTCGCCACGTACTCCACGGAGTCCAGCACCACGTACCGCGGCACCCAGCCGGGGTCGAACTTGTCGTTGAACGTGCTCAGCGTGCCCATCTGCGTGCCCTGGGACAGCCGGCGCAGGATCGGCCGGGTCAGCGACTCGAGCCGCGTGCTGGTCTCCGGGTCGCCCTCGAGCACCTCGCGCATCATGGCGAAGTTCAGGCCCAGGCCGCGTTCGCCGCGCTCGGCCAGGTGCGTGATCGTCGCGACGATGGTGGCGTCGATGAGGCCGTTGGGCAGGTCCTCGCGGTCCGTGCGCCGGCGCATCACGTCGAGCGACCACCCGCCGATGTCCCGGGCCGGGACCCACTGGCAGAACGCGTCGACCCGGCCGGTCGGGTCCCGGGTGACCGAGAGCAGGAGCCCGGTGTCGGCCGGGTCGAACAGCCGTGACAGCGTCATGGAGAACCCGCGCTCGCTCTCCCCGCGCCGGGACTCCTCGCTCATCGCCTCGATCTGCGCCCGGAGCTCCGGCTCGATGCTCGCGGGGTCGTGGAACGTCGTGGCGTAGCCCGCCCGCCCGATCCGGTTGACCGCCTGCCGCAGCGACTTGTGCGACCGGCCCTCGAGGGAGAACTCGGGGCAGTCGACGATGGCCTCGTCGCCCAGGTAGACGGTGCGCAGCCCGCTGGACTCGTAGTCCTCCAACCAGGCCGCCGCCGCCCCGACGACGGTCACCGACCACCCGAAGTCGTCGGCGTAGTCGAGGAAGTCGGCCCAGGCCAGGCCCAGCTGGTCGGGCGGACCGATGGGGTCGGGCGAGACCAGGCACACGCCGCCGCGCACCGAGTGGGCCACGACGCAGCCGCCGCTGAAGAACCAGTCCTTGTCGTCGCGCAGCGCGAAGTAGTCCAGCGTGCCGCCCCCGTACCGCTGCACCACCTGCCGGGCCCGCTCGCGCTCGTCCACGTGGTCCTGGCCGGTGAGCCGGTGGGGTCGTCGAGGCGACAGCAGGGACCACAGGAGCGCGACGACGAACACGACCAGCAGCAGGTACGTGACCGGCTCCAGCAGGCGGCCGAGCCGCTCGACCTGGGCGTCGGTCGGGTCCACGACGACGGCCCACACGACCAGGCCGACGAACAGGACGACGACGAACACCGCGGCGGCGACCGTCCACACGATCGCCCAGCGCACCGCGTGGCGCGTCGGCAGCACGGGGAACGCGCGCCGCTGGGTGCTCAACCAGACCGCGGCCGCAGCAGCCAGCACGGCGCTCAGCAGGTCGAGGTCGCGGCTGAGGTGCACCGCGACCGACACGGCCAGCGTGCCGAGCGTGCCGAGCCAGGCCAACCGGTGGCCGCGCCGCAGCCCGCGCGCGGTCAGCAGCAGCACGATCGAGACCAGCACCAGGGTGGGCCGGGCGGTGTGGGTGACCAGCCCTGGCACCAGGTCCCGCAGGAGCCCCATCCGCTCCCACAGCGGGTGGTCCACGGCAGACAGCAGACCGATGACCGCCAGGACCAGCACCACGCGGGAGGCGACGACGCGCACGCGCACCAGCCGCCGCTGCTCCTGGATGGCCGAACGAGCCGTACCGGGAAGGACCGCGCTGGGGGCCGTCATGCGCCCAGTGTGCCGGGTCCCGCCCTCCGCGCCGAGAGGGGCACCCGCGTACGGGTCACGCGCACGGTGAAGCGTTTAGGACGTGGAGGCGGCCCGCCGCTGCTGGTTGTGTGACCACGCATCCGCCCACCCCGTCCGACACACCAGGAACGAGGACGTCCCATGAGGTCTCGCAGGTCCCTGCTGTCCGGCGCCGCCCTGGCCGCCGCCGTCGTCGCGCTCGGCGCGACGTCGCTGCTCTCCACGCCCGCCCAGGCGGCGACGCCCCCCGGCCTGCACGTCTCGGGCACGCAGCTGCTCGAGAAGGACGGCACGCCGTTCGTCGCCCGCGGCGTCAGCCACGCGCACACCTGGTATGCCTCGCAGACGCCCACCGCTATCCCCGCCATCCGCGCGGCCGGCGCCAACGCCCTGCGGGTGGTGCTCTCCGGCGGCGACCGCTGGACCAAGAACGGCCCGGCCGACGTGGCGAGCATCATCAGCCAGTGCAAGGCCAACACGCTCATCTGCATGCTCGAGGACCACGACACCACCGGGTACGGCGAGCAGGGCGGCGCGGTCACGCTCGACACCGCGGCCAGCTACTGGGTGAGCCTGGCGTCGGTGCTCAAGGGCCAGGAGGACTACGTCCAGATCAACATCGGCAACGAGCCGTTCGGCAACGACGCCGCGACCAACGCCACGTGGGCGTCGGCCACGTCCGCCGCGATCGCCCGGCTGCGCGCGGCCGGCCTGCACCACAACATCGTCGTCGACGCCCCCTCCTGGGGTCAGGACTGGGCCGGGATCATGCGGGACGGCGCCGCTGCGGTCGCCGCGTCCGACCCCGACAAGAACGTGCTGTTCTCCGTGCACATGTACGGCGTCTACAACAACGCGTCGACCATCACCGCCTACCTCGACGCGTTCAAGGCCAAGGGTCTTCCGCTGGTGATCGGGGAGTTCGGCAGCATGCACTCGGACGGTGACCCCGACGAGGACACGATCATGGCGCAGGCCGCAGCCCGCGGGATCGGCTACTACGGGTGGTCGTGGTCCGGCAACGGCGGTGGCGTGGAGTACCTGGACATGGTCACGGGCTTCGACCCGACGCGGCTGACCCCGTGGGGCACCCGGATCTTCACCGGCGCGAACGGGATCAAGGCGACGGCCCGCACCGCCACGATCTTCGGCGGCGTCCAGCCCACCACACCGGCCCCCACCACGCCGGCCCCCACCACACCCGCACCGACCACCCCGGCTCCGACCACCCCGGCCCCGACCACCCCGGCCCCCACGACGCCGGCACCGACCGGAGCGTGCTCCGCGGCGCTCGCGGTGACGAACACGTGGCCCGGCGGGTACCAGGCGGCAGTCACCGTGACGGCCGGTCCGGCCATGATCAGCGGCTGGCGCACCGCGCTGACCCTCCCCGCGGGTGGCTCGGTGCAGAACGGCTGGTCCGGCACCTACGCGGTGTCCGGCTCGTCCGTGACCGTGAGCAACGCCGCGTGGAACGGCCTCCTGGGCGCCCGCGCGAGCACCACGTACGGGTTCGTCGGGAACGGCACACCGCCGGCGGCCTCGACCGTGGTCACCTGCGCCGTCGGCTGACCCGACGCGCGCACGACGGGCCGGGTCGGCCGACGCAGCCGACCCGGCCCCGTCCGCGTGCTCACAGCTCCCAGAGCCGCCGCAGGTTCCGCACGGCCTCCCGGCCGGCACGGTTGGCGCCCACGGTCGACGCGCTGGGCCCGTACCCCACCAGCTGCACCCGGGGGTCGGCCACCACCTGTGTGCCGTCCATGACGATCCCCCCGCCGGGACCGCGCAGGCCCAGCGGCGCCAGGTGGTCCAACGACGCCCGGAAGCCCGTGCACCACAGCAGCGTGCGCGCCTCGACATGACCGGGGCCACCCACCCGAGCCGCCGCCGGGGTCGTCCGGGGCGTCCCACTCGACGCCGTCGGGCGTGATCCGGTCGAACACCGGCCGTGCGCGCAGCACACCCGCCGCGATCCCGAGCCGGTACTCGGGCGTCAGCGGCAGCCCGGTCACGCTGACGACGCTCTCGGGCGGCAGCCCCGCCCGCGTGCGCTGGTCCACCTCGGCCACGGCCTCGCGGCCCAGCTCCGGGGTGAAGGACACGTCCCGCCACAGCGGCGGGCGGCGGGTGACCCAGGTGGTCGTCGTGACCCGTGCCAGCAGGAGCGTCAGCTGGACGGCCGAGGTGCCGCCGCCGACCACCACCACGTGCCCGTCCGCCAGGTCCTCCGGCAGCCGGAAGTCGTGCGAGTGCAGCTGCCGCCCACGGAACGCGCCGCGGCCCGGGTAGGCCGGCCAGAACGGCTTCTGCCACGTCCCCGACGCGTTGACCAGCCCGTGCGCACGCCACCCGACCGACTCCTGCGGGTGCTCCACGCTGCGCGAGCGCACCAGGAGCCGGTCCCCGTCGGGCTCGACGCGCTCCACGCGCACGGGCCGCTGCACGTGCAGGTCGAACGCCTCCTCGTACTGCGCGAAGTAGTACGGCACGGCGAACGCGGCCGGCTCGGTGAGGTCGGGGACGAGCAGCGGCATGCCCGGCAGGTCGTGCACGCCGTGCGCGTCCGCCATGGTCAGGCCCGGCCACCGGTGCTGCCACGCCCCGCCGGCCTGCGGGGCGTCGTCGAGCACGACGAACGTGCGGGCAGCCCGTTCCCAGCCGGTCTCCCCCACGGCGGTCAGCCCGGCGCGGCGCAGGTGGTACGCCGCCGAGAGCCCCGCCTGCCCTGCGCCGACCACCACGACCGTGACGTCGACCGGCTCGGACGCCCCGGGCGACCGGCGTTCCCGCCGGGAGCGACGGGTCGGACCGGCGCGGCCGACCGCTGTCGCTGGGCTCCCCGAGGCATCCATCGCCCGCCAACGTACCCGCTCACCCTCCGCCCGCCCTCGGGGACGGTGCCCCGCGTGGTGGGATGGGCCCATGGTCGACGAGACGCCCGCGCAGCCCCTGGTCACGGCGGTCTCCGGCCCGCTCCCCGCGGCGAGCGCCGACGACGTCCGCACGCTCGCGGAGCGGTCCGCCGCGGTGGACGGCGTGGCACCGCTGTCCGAGCAGCCGCTGCTGTGGCTGACCGAGCCCGAGGCACCCGTCCTGCACCTGCTGGCCACGGCGAGCAGCCGCACGAGCACGGCGCTCGTCGGCTACGCCCAGCTGGACGTCGGCTCGCGGTCCTCGGTCAAGGCGGAGCTGGTCGTCGACCCGGGGCACCGACGGGCCGGCGTCGGACGCGCGCTGCTGCGGCGCGCGCTCGACGAGGCGGCCCTGGTCCGCGACCGGGACCTGCGCGTGTGGGCCCACGGCGACCTGCCGGCGGCGCACGCGTTCGCGCGCGACGCGGGGATGCCCGTGGTGCGCGAGCTGCTGCAGATGCGGCTGGACCTCACCGCCCGGCCGCCGGCCGTCCCGGCGCTGCCCACCGGCGTCACCGTCCGCACGTTCCGGCCGGGGGTCGACGAGGACGCGTGGCGCCGCGTGAACTCGCGGGCGTTCGCCCACCACCCGGAGCAGGGCCGGATGACGTCCGCGGACCTGCGCGCGCGCGAGGCGGAGCCGTGGTTCGACCCGGAGGGCTTCCTGCTGGCCGAGCGCGACGGGATGCTGCTGGGCTCGGTGTGGACGAAGGTGCACCCGGCCGGTCAGCACGGACCGGACCCCGTCGGCGAGATCTACGTCGTCGGCGTCGACCCGGACGCCCAGGGTCTCGGGCTCGGACGGGCCCTGACCGCGCTGGGTCTGGACCACCTCGCCGCGCTCGGGCTGGGCGCGGTCATCCTCTACACCGGGGCGGAGAACACCGTGGCCGTGCACACCTACGAGCGCGCCGGCTTCGTCCGGTCCGCGGTCGACGTGATGTTCGGCTCGGACACGCCGAGTTCACCTCCGGGTGCCACCATGGGCGCATGACCGACGCCCCTGCCATCGACCCGTCCCTGGCGGCCCACATCGCCGAGCACATGGCCCAGCCGGACGCCGAGGAGCACGTCGGCAGCGCGGAGCCGTTGCCCGACGACCGGTTCCTGGACCGCGAGCTGTCGTGGCTGGCGTTCAACCAGCGTGTGCTCGAGCTGGCGGAGGACCCGGACCTGCCACTGCTGGAGCGGGTGCGGTTCCTGGCGATCTTCGCGTCGAACCTGGACGAGTTCTTCATGGTCCGCGTGGCCGGCCTCAAGCGGCGCATCGCCACGGGCATCGCCGTGACCGCGGCGTCGGGCCTGTCCCCGCGGCAGGTGCTCGAGTCGATCAGCGAGAAGGCGCACGAGCTCATGGCGCGGCACGCCGCGGTGTTCTCCGAGCAGGTCCAGCCGGCGCTCGCGCAGGAGGGCATCACGCTCGTCCGCTGGGACGAGCTGGGCGACAGCGAGCAGGACCGGCTGCGCAAGTTCTTCCGCCGGCAGATCTTCCCCGTGCTCACCCCGCTGGCCGTGGACCCCGCGCACCCGTTCCCGTACATCTCGGGGCTGTCCCTCAACCTCGCGGTCGTCGTGACCAACCCCGCCACCGGCAAGGAGCACTTCGCGCGCGTCAAGGTGCCGCCGCTGCTGCCCCGGTTCATCGCGGTCGACGCCTCCGGGCGGCCGAGCGCCCCCGACGTCCAGGCGGCGTCGCCCGAGAAGGGCCCGATGTCGTTCGTCCCGGTCGAGGACGTCATCTCCGAGCACCTCGAGCAGCTGTTCCCCGGCATGGTCGTCCAGGAGCACCACACCTTCCGGGTCACGCGCAACGAGGACGTGGAGGTCGAGGAGGACGACGCCGAGAACCTCCTCAAGGCCATGGAGAAGGAGCTGCTGCGCCGCCGGTTCGGCCCGCCGGTCCGGCTCGAGATCGCCGACGGGATCAGCCCGCGCATCCGCCACCTGCTCATCCGCGAGCTCGGCATGGCCGAGGACGAGGTCTACCAGCTGCCCGCACCGCTGGACCAGACTGGCCTGAACCTCATCGCGGACCTCGACCGGGCGGCCCTGCAGTTCCCCCGGTTCGTGCCGTCCACGCCGCGCCAGCTGGCCGAGGTGGAGAGCGCGACGCCCGCGGACATGTTCGCCAAGATCCGCGAGCGCGACATCCTGCTGCACCACCCGTACGACTCGTTCTCCACCTCGGTGCAGACGTTCCTGCAGCAGGCCGCCGCCGACCCGCAGGTGCTGGCCATCAAGCAGACCCTGTACCGCACGTCGGGCGACTCCCCCATCGTCGACGCCCTCATCGACGCCGCCGAGGCGGGCAAGCAGGTGCTGGCCCTGGTCGAGATCAAGGCGCGGTTCGACGAGCAGAACAACATCTCCTGGGCCCGCAAGCTCGAGCAGGCCGGCGTGCACGTCGTCTACGGCATCGTCGGGCTCAAGACGCACTGCAAGCTGTCCCTGGTGGTGCGCCAGGAGGCCGACGGGCTGCGCCGGTACTGCCACATCGGCACCGGCAACTACAACCCCAAGACCGCGCGGCTGTACACGGACCTGGGGCTGCTCACCAGCGACCCGGAGGTGGGCCAGGACCTCACGCGTCTGTTCAACCAGCTGTCCGGCTACGCGCCCAAGTCCCGGTTCCACCGGCTGCTCGTCGCGCCCCGCTCGGTGCGCGGCGGACTGGTCGAGCGCATCGACCGCGAGGCCGACGCCGCGCGCGCGGGCCTGCCGGCGTGGATCAAGATCAAGGTCAACTCGATGGTCGACGAGACCACGATCGACGCCCTGTACCGGGCGTCGCAGGCCGGTGTGCCCGTCGACCTGGTGGTCCGGGGCATCTGCGCGCTGCGACCCGGCGTGCCGGGGCTGTCCGAGACCATCCGGGTGCGCTCGATCCTGGGCCGCTTCCTCGAGCACTCACGGATCTTCGCGTTCGCCGCGGCCGATCCCGGTCCGGACGCCACGTTCGAGGGGCCCGAGGTCTACATCGGCTCGGCGGACCTCATGCACCGCAACCTGGACCGTCGGGTGGAGGCCCTGGTCCGCGTGGCCGACGCCGACCAGGTCAGCGAGCTCGTCGAGCTGCTGGACGAGTCGATGGACGACGCGACGTCGTCGTGGCACCTGGACCACACCGGCACCTGGCACCGCCACCACGAGGGTGCCGACGGCCCCCTGACCGACCTGCAGGCCGCCCTGATCTCCCGGCAGCGACGCCGGCCGGGCACGGCACGGTGAGCCCGACGCAGGCACCGACCGTCGTCGAGGCGGCCGGCGCGCTCGTGTGGCGCGTGCGCCAGGGCCGGCTGCAGGTGGCCCTGGTGCACCGCCCCCGGTACGGCGACTGGTCGTGGCCCAAGGGCAAGATCGACCCGGGTGAGACGGTGCTGGCCGCCGCCACGCGCGAGGTGGCCGAGGAGACCGGCCACGACGTCGTGCTCGGCATCCCCCTGCCCGGCCTCGAGTACGGGCTGTCGGACGGCCGCCGCAAGCGCGTGCACTACTGGGCCGCGCAGGTGGCCGGCCGGCCCGACGCCGCCGCGCTGCGCGCCCGCCCGCCCGTGCCGCCCGCCTCCACCAAGGAGATCGACCAGCTGCGCTGGTTCGACGTGGGCACGGCCGCCAAGCGGCTCACGCGCGACGACGACCGGGCCCCCCTGGACGAGCTGGTGGAGGCCTACGGCAAGGGCCGGCTGGACACGCGCGCGCTGGTGGTCGCCCGGCACGGCTCGGCCCGGCGCCGCGCGGACTGGGACGGCACCGAGCTGGACCGCCCGCTCACGGTCGACGGCCAGCGGCAGGCCAAGGCCCTGGTGTCGGTGCTGTCGACGTTCGGCGTCGGGCGCGTGGTCACGAGCGCGTGGGCCCGCTGCGTCAGCACCATCGCGCCGTACGCGACCGCGGCGCAGGTGATGCCCGAGGTCTCGACCGTCCTCACCGAGGCGCAGCACACCACGTCCCCCGCACGGGTCGCCGCCGAGGTCCGCGAGCTCATGGAGTCGGCGGTGGACGCGGTCCTGTGCACCCACCGCCCGGTGCTGCCGACCGTGGTGGACGTGCTGGCCCAGCACGCGCGCCGCCCCGTCGCGGACGCGATGCCCAGCAGCGACCCGTTCCTGCACCCCGCGCAGGTGCTCGTCGCGCACGTGGCCCAGACGCCCAAGGGGCCGCGCGTGGTGGCCACCGAGACGCACCGGCCCGGCGAGGTCTGACCGCGCTGGTCCTCCCTGCGGCGGGTCAGCCGAGGATCGGGTTGAGCACCCAGTAGACGCCGGCGGCGACCAGGGCCGCCATCGGGATGGTCAGCACCCACGCGTAGGCGATGTTCTTGGCGACGCCCCAGCGCACCGCGGACAGCCGCTTGGTGGCGCCGACGCCCATGATCGCGGACGTGATGGTGTGCGTGGTCGAGATGGGGGCGTGCAGCCAGAACGCGCTGGCGTAGAGCACCGAGGCCGCCACCGACTCGGCGACGAAGCCGCGGGCGGGGTCGAGCTCGATGATCTTGCGCCCCAGGGTCCGCATGATGCGCCAGCCGCCGGAGTAGGTGCCCAGCGAGATGGCCAGCGCGGACGACAGCTTGACCCACAGCGGGATCGTCGTGCCGGTGGCGAACCCGCCGGCGACGAGGGCCAGGACGATCACGCCCATCGTCTTCTGCGCGTCCTGCAGACCGTGGCCGAGCGCCATGGCTGCCGCGGACGCGGTCTGCGCCAGCCGGAACCGGCGCATCGTCCGTGCGGGCGCCGAGTTCCTGACCAGCCAGAGCACGCCCACCATCAGCGCGAACGCCAGGAGGAACCCGACGACCGGCGACAGCACCATCGGGATGACGACCTTGTCCAGGATCGCGTTCCAGTGCACGGTCACACCGGACGCGATGCCGACCCCCGTCAGGCCGCCGATCAGGGCGTGCGTCGACGACGACGGCAGCCCGAGCCGCCACGTGATGAGGTTCCAGGTGATCGCGCCGATCAGCCCGGACAGGACGATGACCAGCGCCTCCTGGGAGCTGACGTCGCCGATGCTGATGATGTCCTCGGCGATGGTCGTCGCCACCTGGGTGCCCAGGAGCGCACCGACCAGGTTGAACACCGCCGCCATGGCGAGCGCGGCGCGCGGCGTCAGGGCACGCGTGGACACCGAGGTGGCGATCGCGTTGGCCGCGTCGTGGAAGCCGTTGGTGTAGTCGAATCCGAGCGCGAACGCGACGACGATGATGACGAGCGCGAGTTCCACCGCGCTCAGGACTCCTTGAGCGCGATGGTCTCGACCGTGTTCGCCACCTTCTCGAATGCGTCGGCGGCGTCCTCGAGCTTCTCGACGATCTCCTTGACCTTCATCAGCTGGATCGGGTCCGTGACCTCGTCGAACAGCTGCGCCAGGAGCTTGCGGTGGACCTTGTCCGCCTGGTTCTCCAGCCGGTTGACCTCGACCCAGTACTCCGAGAGCGAGTCCATGGAGCGCAGCCGCGGCATGGCCTCGGCGGTCAGCTCGGCGGCGCGCTGCAGCACCTGGACCTGGTCGGACACCCGCGCGGGCAGCTCCTCGACCTTGTACAGGACGATGAGGTCCGCGGCCTCCTCCATGAAGTCCATGCAGTCGTCGAGGCTCGACGCGAGGTTGTAGATGTCGTCGCGGTCGAACGGGGTGACGAACGTCTGGTTCAGACGCCGCATGATCGAGTGCGTGGCGTCGTCGGCCGCGTGCTCGGCGTCGGCGATCTTCTTGCCGATCTCCTTGCGCGTCGGCCGGTCGGCCCCCAGCATCTCGCCGAGCAGGTTGGCGCCGGTGACGAGGTGGATCGCCTGAGCGGCGAAGAGGTCGAAGAACGTGGTGTCGCGCGGGGTGAGGCGCAGGCGCACAGCGGGCTCCGGAGACAGGGTGGGGGGAGGAACGACCCCAGGGAGGTAGGGCGGGATCAGGCTAGGACACGGCCGGTCGAATGCCTAACGCACGTCGTCGTGCGCATGGACACGAGGTGACACGCAGGTGGCCGTGCCGGTGACCGGCGCTGCTCGGCTGCGGTCCCACAGGATCCTGGGCGACGCCGGACCGCGGAGCGCCTCTCGGCGCGTGGCCGCTCGAAGCGGCTTGAGATGGAGCCCGGGGCTACCGCGGCCCGACGTCGATGACCATGCTACGCCGCGAGCCTGCCACCGTCCCGGCGGAGGGCGGCCCGCGGCCCGTGTCTGCGCGGCGCGACCTGCACGTTCATCCGTGCGCGATCACGCTCGCCTCGCCGCTCGCGCCTCGGCGCCTCGCGCTCGCGTGGCGCACGGGTGGTGGACGTCACTCGAGGCGGTCGGCCCGCCACAGGGAGGCGTCGTGCTCGAGCTCCTCCGCCGTCCGCAGCAGGGACGACGCCCCGCGCGTCATGCGCGACGCGCCCGACGGGTCGAGGTCGTCCAGGTGGTCGGCGTCGAACGCCGCGCCGGTGGCGAGCACCCGGCAGAACGCCGCCGCGCGCTCCAGGGCCACGTCGAGGTCGCCCGTGTACACGCCGGACAGCACCGCGTCGGCGACCGCTCGCACGTCGGCCGGGCCGGGCGCGTCCGCGACCCCGGCCACCACGTCGTGCACCGGTGCCGCCGCGACGCCGAGCCGGTACCGGTCGGCGATCGTCGCCGGGTCGCGCCGGACCCACTCGCGCAGCACGTACAGGCGCCACAACGCCCCCGGCAGGCTGTCCGCCGGGCTGTCGGACCACAGCGCGGCGACGACGTCGAGCCCCTCGCGCTCCACCAGCGAGACCAGCCGGGCGACGACGTCCGGGTCCGTGTTCGCGCGGCCCTGGTGCACCAGCGCGGCGGCCGTCGTGTGCGCCGCCTCGTTGCGCAGCGCCGGGTCGTAGCCGCCGGGGATCTCCTGCGCCTGCGCCGGGTCGAGCATGGCGGGTCGTCGAGGGCGCTGCGCGCCACCACCTGTGCCGTCCATCGCACGATCTTCCCCCGCACCCGCGCGCCGTGCCAGCAGGGGCGCGCGGCGCGGTTCTCGCGTCCGACGTGCGTGTTCACCCGGTCGGGGCCACAGTGGGGAGGAACTCCGGGAGCGGCCCGGGGCCACGGAGGTGCACACATGTCTGAGGCGTCTCGGTCGCCGCAGGGGGCGACGGGCGGTGCGGCAGAGCCGCCGCACCCGTACAAGAACAAGGCCATCGGCCTGGCGGTCGCCGCCGCGGTCGGTGGCTTCCTGTTCGGATTCGACAGCTCGGTCATCAACGGGGCCGTCAACTCCATCGAGGACAACTTCGGGATCGACCCCGCGGTCACCGGTCTCGTCGTCGCCGTCGCCCTGCTGGGCTGCGCCTTCGGTGCGTGGCTGGGTGGCAAGCTGGCCGACCGCTGGGGCCGCACCCGGGTGATGTTCCTGGGCGCGGTCCTCTTCTTCGTGTCCTCGATCCTCTCCGGCCTCGCGTTCAGCGCCTGGGACCTGGTGCTGTGGCGCATCCTCGCGGGCATCGGCATCGGCATCGCGTCCGTGATCGCCCCCGCCTACATCGCCGAGATCGCCCCGGCCGCGATGCGCGGCCGGCTGGGCTCGCTGCAGCAGCTCGCGATCACGCTCGGTATCTTCGCCGCCCTGCTGTCGGACCAGCTGCTGCAGACCGCGGCCGGCAGTGCGTCCAACGACCTGTGGCTGGGCCTCGAGGCGTGGCGGTGGATGTTCATCGTCGCGGTGATCCCGGCTGCCGTGTACGGGGTCCTGGCGCTGCGCATCCCGGAGTCGCCGCGCTACCTCATCGCGACCGGCAAGCGGGAGGACGCCAAGGCGGTGCTCGCCACCACGCTGGGCGAGCACGACGACGTCGAGGCCCACGTCGTCCAGATCGAGAAGGCGATCGAGAAGGACGCGAAGCTGGAGTCGCAGTCGAGCCTGCGCGGGCCGCGGCTGGGTCTGCTGCCGGTGGTCTGGATCGGCATCCTGCTGTCGGTCTTCCAGCAGTTCGTCGGGATCAACGTGATCTTCTACTACTCGACGACGCTGTGGCAGGCGGTCGGGTTCGAGGAGAGCGAGTCGTTCACCTACTCGACCATCACCTCCGTCACCAACGTGCTGGTCACGTTCATCGCCATCGCGCTGATCGACAAGGTGGGCCGCCGCCCGCTGCTGCTCACCGGCTCCGCCGGCATGGCGGTGACGCTCGGCATCATGGCGATCGCGTTCACCCAGTCGTACGAGGTCCCCGACCCGGCGAACGCGGGCGAGACGATCACCCAGCTCCCCGGCTCCTGGGGGGTCACCGCCCTCGTGGCCGCCAACCTCTTCGTCGTGTTCTTCGGCGCCACCTGGGGCCCGCTGGTCTGGGTGCTGCTCGGGGAGATGTTCCCCAACCGCATCCGCGCCGCGGCCCTGGGCGTCGCGGCCGCGGCGCAGTGGATCGCCAACTTCCTCATCACGATCTCGTTCCCGCCGATGCTCGCCGCGTTCGGCGCGACCATCCCGTACCTGATGTACGCGATCTTCGCGGCGCTGTCGTTCTTCTTCACGCTCTGGAAGGTGCCCGAGACCAAGGGCGTCGAGCTGGAGGACATGGAGGGCGTCAAGGTCGAGCGCGGCCGCCGGCGACCGGCCCCGACGGGCTGACCCCCGCACACCTGCACGACGGCACGGCCGGCCCCTCCACGGGACCGGCCGTGCCGCTGTGTGCGGGGAATACCTCGGACCTTCAGTTGCTTGCAGCAAGCATCAGGCGTATGGTTGCGTAGAGCAACAAAAGGAGGTCCCATGTCGTCCGATCAACCCGACACCCCACCGCAGGCGCTGCTGCGCTCCCTGGAGGGGTTCACCCGGGCCATGCGAGAGTCGTCGCTGGGCCTGGCCCGCGACCTCGGCTGCTCCAAGGGCACCCTCGCGATCGTGCGGATCCTGCAGCGTCGCGGCACCTTGCAGGTCAGCGACATCGCCCACACGCTGCGGGTCGACATCTCGGTGGCCAGCCGCCAGGTGAGCCAGCTCGTCGACGACGGCCTGGTCGAGCGCGCGGTCGACGACGACGACCGCCGCGTCCGCACCATCCGCCTGTCCCCGGCGGGCCGGTCGATGGCGGTCGAGATCGGTGCGCACCTCGAGCGCCGCGCCCACGAGGTGTTCGCCGACTGGTCGCCCGACGAGCTGGGCGACGCGACCGCGACGCTCGACCGGCTGGCCCTCGCCGTCCTGCGCCTCGGCGAGCCCGGGCACGAGCCCGACCGCCGCGGACCACCGCGAGGACACCCTCACGCCCGCCTGACCCCGCACCACACCTTCCGACCTGCCGACGCCGCCGGGTCTCCCTGCCAGCCAGCACCACGAGAGCGAGACCATGTCCCAGCCACAACCCACCAGCACCGCCGAGACCGCCCCGAAGATGACGCGCCGGGAGGTCCTCGAAGCCCTCTCCGGCATCCTGCTCGGGATGTTCGTGTCGATCCTCGCGACGAGCGTCGTGTCCTCGTCGCTCCCCCGGATCATCTCCGACCTCGACGGCACGCAGTCCGCGTTCACCTGGGTGGTCACGGCCACCCTGCTCACCACCACCATCTCCACGCCGATCTGGGGCAAGCTGGCCGACCTCGTCGACCGCAAGCTGCTCATCCAGCTGGCGCTGACCATCTCCGTGGTGTCGTCGGCCCTCGCCGGCCTCTCCCACAACACCGGCACCCTGATCGGCATGCGCGCCCTGCAGGGCATCGGCGCCGGCGGTCTGACCGCGCTCGGCACGGTCCTCATCGCGGACATCATCAGCCCGCGTGAGCGCGGCCGGTACATGGGCCTCATGGGTGGCGTCATGGGCCTCGGCATGGTCGGCGGCCCGCTCCTGGGCGGCGTCATCACCGACGGCCCCGGCTGGCGCTGGAACTTCTTCGTCGGCCTGCCGTTCGCCGTGGCCGCGATCATCGTGCTGCAGCGCACCCTGCACCTGCCGGCCCGCGCCAAGCGCGTGGTGAAGATCGACTACGCCGGCGCCACGCTGCTCTCGGTCGGCATCGCGACGCTCCTGCTCTGGATCACGTTCGCCGGCACGTCGTTCGACTGGGCCTCGTGGCAGACCGCCGCGATGGTCGGTGGCTCGCTGCTCGCCCTGGCGCTGGCCGTCTGGGTCGAGTCCCGCGCCGCCGAGCCGATCATCCCGCTGCACCTGTTCAAGAACCGCACGCTGGTCCTCGCGGTCGTCGCCAGCATCGCCGTCGGTGTCGCCCTGTTCGGCACCTCGGTGTTCCTGAGCCAGTACATGCAGCTGGCGCGCGGCAAGACCCCGACCCAGTCCGGCCTGCTGACCATCCCGATGATCGTCGGCCTGCTCGTCTCGTCGACCATCTCCGGGCAGATCATCAGCCGCACGGGCCGCTACAAGCGGTTCATGATCGCCGGCGCCGTGCTGCTGACCGCGGGCCTGGGCCTCATGGGCACGATCCACTTCGACACGAGCTTCGTGCTGGTGGCGCTGTACCTGGTGATCATCGGTGCCGGCGTCGGGATGCTCATGCAGAACCTGGTCCTCGCGGTCCAGAACACCCTCGACGTCAAGGAGATCGGGTCCGGCACCTCGACGGTGGCGTTCTTCCGGACGCTCGGTGGCGCGCTCGGCGTGTCCGCGCTCGGCGTGGTGCTCTCGCACCGGGTCACCGACCTGATCACGCGCGGCCTGGTCGGGATGGGCATCGACCCGTCGGCCATGGGCTCGACCGGTGCCATCCCCGACCTGTCGACGCTCCCGGAGAACATCCGGATCGTCGTCGAGCAGGCGTTCGGCAACGCGATCGCGGACCTGTTCCTCGTCGCGGCCCCCGTCGCGCTGGTCTCGCTGATCGCCGTGCTGTTCCTCAAGGAGGTCCCGCTGGGCAACCGCTCCGGCATCGAGCAGCTGCTCGAGCAGGAGGGCGCAGCGCTCGCCCCCGCGACGGCGCGGCAGGAGGGTTCGGTGCTCGCCGAGGGCACCAGCGACGCCACGGCGGACGAGCTCGAGACGCTCACCGCCGAGCAGCGGGTCACCTCGCGCGACTGACGTCCCCCGCACGACCAGCAGAGCCGTCCGGCACCCGTGCCGGGCGGCTCTGCCGCGTCCGGCACCGGGTACGGCACGCACCCCGCCAGCTTCCCGTACGCGCCCGCGGCGGCCCCCGGTCCGGACCCCGCCTGGCAGGGGGCCACCGGGTACGGCGAGCGCATCGCGGTCGGCTCGATGTCCACGCAGCAGTTCAAGGCGCTGCCCCGCAAGGAGCGGGTCTCGAAGGAGCGCCCCGACCTCGACCTCGCGCGCGGCCGGAACTCGCTCGCGTACAACGGCGTCCTCGCCGGGGCGATCAGCCTGGTCCTCAGCGGCCTGCTGGTGTTCGCCGTCGCGGCCATCGTCTGGTCGGTCCGCGGCATGCACCGCGCGCGGGACTTCGAGGCGCAGGGCTACCCGCCGCTCGGCCGCTCCCAGGCGACCACCGGACTCGTGCTCGGCATCGTCGGTGCGGTGCTCGGCGTGCTGTCGATCCTGGTGCGGCTCGGCTCGATGTAGTCGGCCGGCCGACGGCCCCGCTCAGTGCGCGCGGCGCGCCGCCGCCAGGTCCTGGTTCAGCCGGCCGAGCTGGGTGGCCAGGCCCTCGATGTCACGCTCGGTCCAGCCGGTCAGCGCCCCGCGCAGGAACGAGCGGCGCGCCAGCTGGGCCTTCTCGAACAGCTCCCGGCCGTCCGGCGTCAGCTCGAGCAGCTGTCCGCGGTAGTCGTCCGGGTCGGGCCGCCGCGACACGAGCCCCAGGGCGCCGAGCCGCGCGAGCTGGCGGGACATGGTGCCGCGCCCGACGCCGATGGTCGTGGCCAGGTCACTGGCCCGCATGCCCGGGGTCGCCGCGATGAGCGCGAGGAGCGAGTACGCCGCGGGCTCGAGCTCCGGATGGACGTCCCGGGCGATCGAGGAGGAGGACGCCTGCGCGCGCCGCAGGAGAAGACCGAGCTCGCGCTCGAGCTGGCGGAACTGTTCGTCGACCACGGTCACATCCTGACGGGACATGCACACATAGCGCTGCACCGCCACCCGAGCGGGTGGGCGTGTTTCAGCAGATCACCCCGCGATTTGGGTGTCAACACCCAGGTCCGTCAGCGCGACCAGGTGGCTTTCTGCCGCGCGACGTGCGCGACGGCCGCCACCCGCGCCGGGTCCAGCCGCACCGGCATCGCCCGGAACACGGTCTGCACGTCCCGGCGGGCCATGACGAAGGCGTCGTGCTGCGGCTGCACCGTGCGCACCTGGAGGTCGCCCAGCACGACCACGACACCGCGGACGGTGATGGACGCGCACGCGGCCGCGAGCAGGGCGCCCTGCACGCGCGCGGCCTCCAGCCGGGCGTCGCGCAGGTACGGCACGTACGTGCCGTCCACCGACAGCGTGCGGCCCTCGACCACGACGCGCTGGCCCGGGTGGCGCCGCTCGGTGACGGTGAAGATCCCCGCCGGTCCGATCAGGAGGTGGTCGACCAGGCTTCCCTGGCGGCCGAGCGGGACGTCGTGGATCACCTGCCAGCCCTCGTCGGTCAGCCGCTCCAGGCGCGTTCGCACCGAGCTGCCCCGTTCGCCGCGCAACGCGGCCAGGGCGATGTCGTCCCAGTCCTGGCCGCCGAGCCACGCCTGCAGGGCCGCCTCGTCCGCGGGGTCGAGCGCGCCGGCGTTCTGCGTGGGCAGCGACATCTCGAGCTCGGCCACGTCGGCCCGCAGGTAGGCCTGGGCCGCGCGGCGCAGGCCGCTCTCGAAGTGCGGGTCCTCGACGACGACCTCGCCCGACTGCAGGTCCACCGAGCCGACGCGCGCCCCGGTCTCCTGCGTGACGAACAGACGGTCGGCGCCATAGCGCCGCCATCGCCGCACGGTCAGGACGTCCTCCACGCCTGCATTATCGGCAGGACGTCCCACGTTCTTCAGCACTGTCGACCATCCGGACGTCACACGATCGGGGTGTCGGCACCGGCGCGCCGGGCGACACCCCGAACGAGTCCCGTCAGGCGTCCTGCGCGCCCGCCGGGGTGAACGTCAGGCTCACCGAGTTCATGCAGAACCGGTCGCCGGTCGGCGTCTGCGGGGCGTCGTCGAACACGTGGCCCAGGTGCGACCCGCAGCGTGCGCACCGCACCTCCGTGCGGACCATGCCGAGGCTGCGGTCGGAGATGAGCTCCACCCGGTCGCCGGCCAGCGGGGAGAAGAAGCTGGGCCAGCCGCAGTGCGAGTCGAACTTGGTCTCGGAGCGGAACAGCTCGTTGCCGCACGCGCGGCACCGGTAGACCCCCTCGCGCTTCTCGTCGAGCAGCTCACCGGTCCACGGTCGCTCGGTCCCGGCCCGGCGCAGCACCGCGAACTCCTGGGGCTCCAGCTCCAGCGCCCACTGGTCGTCGGACTTGGTCACCTCGTACGTCATCAGATCCTCCTGAGGAAAGTGTGGCGTCCGGTGCAACCGTCGGTGCGGTGCGGACGTTCCCGACGCGCCGGGACGATCCCCTGACCTGGGGTGTCGCTCAGATCGTGACGAACCGCATACTCTCGGGCTCAGCGCGGGCCCCTCCGACCCGTGCTCACCCAGCTCGTGAGGTCCCACGTGCCCAGAACAACGCGCCGACGATGGCCGCTGACGCGATCCTTCGCGGTCATCAGTCTCGTGGCGATGTCCGTGCTGGGCGGCGCGCTCGTGTGGGTCACCTCGAGCGTCATGGGCCAGCAGTCGATGCGCGACGGCACCACCTCCGCGCAGACGGTCACCGCCTACGCGGCCGACGCGGTGCCCACGGAGTCGTTCGTCCTGCCGACCGCGCTCGAGCCGGGCCAGCGCGCAGCCGTCGCGGCCGCGACCGCGGGCTTCGGAGACGAGCTCGTCGAGCTCCGGCTCTGGGCGCTGGACGGCACGCTCCTGTCCAGCTCCGCGGAGCAGACCACGACCGGCTTTCCCGACGGCGCCCGGCTCGACCAGGTGACGCAGGAGAGGGCCCCGAACGCGCGCGTGATCACCGACGTCCGCGGCGCGGGTGCCGCGGACGTCGGTGGGACCGAGAGCCGCGTCCTGGACGTCTACGTCCCGGTCCTGGGCGGCGACACCGCCGACCCCGACCCCGAGCGGGCCGACGAGATCGTCGGCGCGGCCGAGGTGATGCTCAACCACACCGCGGCCAGCGCCGCGCTCTCCGGGGCGGTCCGCACGCTCGGGCTCGTCGTCGCGCTCGGCCTGGTCGCGCTGTGGACCGTGCTGTTCCGCACGGTGTGGACCGCGTCGCGCCGGCTGCAGGCCACCGCCCTGGAGAACGCGCGCCTGGCCCTGCTGGACTCGCTCACGGGCCTGCCGAACCGGCGCATGCTCGCGGAGCGGATGCGGCGCACCATCCTCGAGGCCGACGAGACCGGCTCCCGCGTCGGGCTCATGCTCCTGGACATCGACCGGTTCAAGGACATCAACGACTCCCTGGGCCACGACCGCGGGGACGAGCTGCTCGAGCAGGTGGCCGAGCGCCTGCGCGGCGCGCTGCGGGACGAGGACATCGTCGCGCGGCTGGGTGGCGACGAGTTCGCGATCCTGCTGCCCGACGTCCGCTCGGTGGCGAACGCCGAGCGGCTGGCCCGGCGGGTCCGTGGGCTGTTCGTGCCGCCGTTCATGCTGGGTGAGCTGCCGTTGCACGTGGACACGTCCGTCGGCGTGGCGTGCCTGCCGGACCACGCCACCGACCCCTCGTCGCTCATGCGGACCGCCGACGTCGCGATGTACTCGGCCAAGCACCACCGCACGGGCGTGTCGGTGTACTCGGCCGACGAGGACGACTCGTCGCCGGCCCGCCTGGTCCTGCTGGGTGACCTGCACCGCGCGCTGACCCCCCTGCCGGACTCGCCGCGTGAGCTGCGCATGCACTACCAGCCCAAGATCGAGCTCACGACCGGCCGCACCGTGGGGCTCGAGGCGCTCATGCGCTGGGTGCACCCCACCCGGGGCGTGCTGCCCCCGACGATGTTCATCCCGCTCGCCGAGCAGTCGGGCCTCATCCACGACGTCACCCGGTACGCGCTCACCGAGTGCGTGACGCAGCTGGCGGCCTGGCGCGCCGAGGGCCGCGCGACGCCGGTGGCGGTCAACCTCTCGGCGCACGACGTCACGACGAGCGCCGTCGTCGAGCTCATCGAGTCGCTCCTGGAGGAGCACGCCGTGCCGCCCGACCTGCTCGAGGTCGAGATCACCGAGACCGCGCTGGTGTCCGACCCGTCCCGCGTGGTGCCGGTGCTGCAGCGGCTGGGGGCCCTGGGCGTGCGCGTGGCGATCGACGACTTCGGCATCGGGAACACCTCGATCTCGCAGCTGCGGGACCTGCCGGTCGACGAGCTGAAGATCGACCGGCTGTTCGTGTCGGACCTCGGTGCGCAGGGGCGGGAGGGCTCCGAGGTCGTCGTGCAGGCCATGGTCGACCTCGCGCACTCCTTCGACCTGCGGGTGGTCGCGGAGGGTGTCGAGGACGAGCCCACGGCCGTGATCCTGCGCCGGCTCGGCGTCGACCAGGCCCAGGGCTTCCTCTACTCGCAGGCCGTGCCCGCGGACGACCTGCCCCTGGCGCGCGAGGTGCCGCGGCCGCTGCAGGGCAAGGACGGGCGGGCGCCACGAGGCTCGGTGGCCGTGGCCCCGGCCCGGCCGGCGCCGACACGCCGGACGCGCCCGCCGCGCTCACCCGGCTCCGAGACCTCGAGCGGGTGAGTATCGTGCGTTTCGCTCACGTTCGGTCGCGAGGTGCCGATAACACTTGCTCCACACTCGCCCCGAGGAGGGCTCCCCGATGATGGACGACCTGCTGCAGGAGATGATCGATCCGGCTCCTGAGCACCGGGACGCACCGCGGCGACGCCGCCTGTGGACCACCGTGGCGATCGTCGGGCTCGCGGCGATCGGCGCGACGACGCTGACGACGTCGGCCATCTTCACGGACAACGACTCGACGTCGGCCGCGATCGAGTCGGGCACCGTCGACCTGGCGCTCGGGGCGACTCCGTTCACGTTCACGCCGCAGAACATGGCCCCCGGGGACACGACGTTCGCGCCGGTCCAGGTCCAGAGCAACGGCTCGCTCGCGCTGCGGTACTCCATCTCCTACAGCGCCGCACCCGCCGTGAACGGCACGCCGGACCCGGTCCTGAACCCGGCCCCGACCGCGGGCGACCTGCGCGACGTCCTTCAGCTGCACGTCTACGCCGTCGCCCAGGGCGGGTGCACCCCCGCGGGGGTCGCCGGCCTGACAGCCCTCAACGACCCGTCGACGGTCACGGCGTGGCCCGGCACGGTGCAGCCCCTCGTCGGCAGCAACGCCCAGGGCGCGCAGGGCGGCGACCGTCAGCTCACGGTCGGCGGGTCGTCGGAGTGGCTCTGCTTCGCGGTCGACCTGCCGATCGGCGCCGGCAACGAGTACCAGGACACCGCGGTGACGCTCAGCCTGGTCTTCAACGCCGAGCAGATCGCCAACAACCCCTGAGCTCGATGAGCTCCTGGTCGGACTCGCCGCGGGAGGTGCCGGTCGTCGACCGACGCGCACCCCGCGCGACGGCCCGACGGCGCTCGCGGCACCCCCGGCCGACGTGGCGGCGGCTCGTCGGCGTCGCCCTGTGGACCGTCGTGGTCCTGTGCGGTGCCGCCTACGCCACGTCCCTGGCCGTACCCCTGTGGTTCCAGGCGCACCACCAGCGGCTGCTCATCGTGACCTCCGGCTCGATGGCCCCCAAGTTCGACGCGGGTGACGCGGTGGTGCTGCGCGCCATCACCGACGACTCGGACCTCAAGGTCGGGCAGATCATCTCGTTCTGGCCCATCGGCCGGACCGACCTCGTGACGCACCGCATCGTGGAGCTGCGCAAGCTCCCGGAGCTCGAGCCCGACGAGGCGACCGGCCGGATGGTGCCCAAGCTCAACGCCGACGGGGAGCGCACGTACAAGTCGTTCGTCGTGACCAAGGGCGACGCCAACCCCGATCCCGACGTCAACGCCACGCCCGTCGGCCGCATCCGTGGCGTGCAGCTGGCGGTGCACCGGGGCTGGGGCTGGGTGCTGCAGTGGGCCAAGTCGCCGCAGGGACGCGCGGCCATGCTCGTCCCGCCGCTGCTCGCACTCGCTACGCTCGAGCTGCTCGCCATCGGCGACTCCCGCCGCGACCGGCGCGCGCGTCCGCCGCACGACAGCACCGACAGGAGGGTTGATGAGCTCCTCCTCGAGTGAGCCCACCGAACCCCTCCCGCCGCGCGGCTTCCTGTCGGTGGACCGCCCCAGCCTGGTCCGCCTGGCCGTCGCGGTGGCGCTCGCCGTGGCGGCCCTGCTCAGCCCGCTCGTGGACTCCACCTCCGCGCAGTTCACGGACAGCACCGAGGTGTCGGTCACGATCACCGTGACGCCGACCCCGACCCCCACGCCGTGACGGCGAGGGCGCTGCGGACGGTGCGGACGGTGCGGACGGTTCAGGACCGCACGCCGCGCGCGCCGAGCAGCACCGCGTCCGGGTCGTACACCAGCGACAGCATCTGCAGGCGCCGGGCCACCTCCGGACCGTAGACGCGCTGCGCCCACTGCGGCCCTGCGGTGCTCGTGAAGTTGGGCAGCCCGCCGTCGCGACGCCACGGCGCCATCCCGTCGTGCACGCGTGCGGTGTCCCGCGTGACCACCTGGGCGATCTCGGGGATCATCACCCCGATCGTGAAGAGCGAGAACGCGGCCTCGCGGTGGGCGAACGCGCTCGGCACACCGCGGTCGTCGCGGATGCGGCCACCCAGCTGGCGCACCTCGACCATGGCCTGCGCGCAGACGGCGTCGGGGCCCACCAGGGCGAGCAGGCGGTCGGCGGCGTCCGGGCCGAACGAGGCCAGCAACGTGTGCTCCTCGTGCAGCGGCATCGGGTCGACCGGGTCGGTGTGCACCGCGCCGAGCGCCGCGTACGGCATGACCTGCACGGTGTCGATCAGCGGGGTGGCGACGCAGCGGACGGCCCGGATCATCTCCTCGCCCACCGCCGGGTCGCCCGTCCACGCGAACCGCACGGACACGGACGTCCGGCCGCGCAGCGGCTCGGGGAACATCGGCAGGTCGGGCAGCCGCATGATCGCGATCGAGGTGGTGCCCTCCTCGGGCAGCAGCTCGCACCACCGGCTCCACGTGCGCACCACCGCGGGGATGTCGGCGTCCGCGAACCACAGCGCGCCGGCGTAGAGCTCGGCCTGCTCGACCAGGTCGATCTCGACCGCCGTGACGATGCCGAGCGTGCCCTTGCCACCGCGCAGGCCCCAGAACAGGTCGGGGTGGCTGGTCGCGGTGATCCGGCGCGCCTCGCCGTCGCCGGTGACCACCTCGAACGCGCGGACCGTGTCGGAGGCGAGCCCGTACGTACGGGCCACCGGGCCGAGGCCGCCGCCCGTGAGGTAGCCCACCACGCCGACGGCCGGCGACGACCCGGCCAGCCCGGCCAGGCCGTGCGGCGCGCACGCCTCGAGCACCGCGGCCCAGCGGACGCCGGCGCCGATGCGCGCCCAGCGCTCCTCGGCGTGCACGGTGAGCTCGTCGAGCGCGGCGGTGCTCACCAGGATCGCGTCCTGCATGGTCTCCGTGGCGCCGTGGCCGGTGCCCTGGACCGCCACCTGGACGCCGTGGACCGCAACGAGCCGCACGGTGCTGCTGACGTCGGCGGCCCCACGGGCGGCGACGACGGCGGCGGGTCGGACCGCCTTGAGCACGTTGCTCGTGCCCGTGAGGGCGGTGTACTGCGCGCTACCGGGCAGGTGCACCGGGATGCCCGCGTCGACGAGTGCCCGCACGGCTGCCGCAGTGGCGGGACGGTGGTCCGCCCCGACAGAGCTGAGGATGGTCATGGGTCGTGCCCTTTCGTGTCCGGCGCCGGCGTTCGGCGCACGGGCAGAAGGGGTCACGGAGGTAACGACTGATACATCCCGAGATGTCCGGCCGGTCCGCGCGGTGGACCGCTGGTCAGCCGGGCGGGGTCGCGGGCAGCCGGAGCGTGAAGGTCGTCCCCTCACCGAGCGTGCTCGCGATCTCCAGCTCACCTCCGTGCGCGTCGACCACGGCCTTCGTGATCGACAGTCCGAGGCCGACCCCGGGGATCGCCCGGCGGGTGGCGGTGGACGCCCGGAAGAACCGCGTCGTCAGGTGGGACAGCTCGTCCGGCGGGATGCCGATGCCGCTGTCGGCGACGACGAGGACCGCGCCCGTCCCGCCCTCGTCGGGACCCACGTCGAGGCGGACCGACCCTCCGGCCGGCGTGAACTTGATCGCGTTGGACAGCAGGTTGTCCACGGCCTGCGCCAGGCGCACCGGGTCGGCGTCGACGACCGTCGGGGTCATGGTGGGCACCAGCTCCACCTTCGCCGCGTCCGCCACCGGACCCGCGGCCGCCACGGACGCCTGCACGACCTCGGCGACGTCCACGCGCTGCGGCGCGATCGAGAACCGCCCCGCGTCCACCTGTGCGCTCAGCAGGAGGTCACCGACCAGGCGCAGCTGGCGGCGGGCGTTGCGCTCGATGACGGTGAGGTACTCCCGCTGCTCGTCGGACAGCGGGTCCGTGCCGTCGGTGAGCAGCTCCAGGTAGCCCAGCACGGACGTCAGCGGCGTGCGCAGCTCGTGGCTGACCAGGCTGACGAACTCGTCCTGCAGCCGCGCGGCCTCGCGCTCGGACGTCACGTCGGTGGCGACGACGACGTACCCGACCGTCGCGCCGTCCGCCTCGACGCGGCGGGTGACCGCGAGCCGGACCGTCAGCCGGACGCCGTCGCGCGTCACGTACGTCCAGTCGCGTACCTCGGGCCGACCGGCCAGGGCGGGGGCGACGAGGGCGTCGACGAGCGCCTGCGGGTTGTCCACCGGCGACTCGTCGGCGAACAGCAGCGCTCGCCGCGCCTCGAGCTCCTCGCGGTCGTGGAAGTCGGTCAGCCGCAAGCGCCCGACCACCTCGCCCTGCCCGTACCCGAGCAGCCGCTCGGCGCCGGCGTTGAACACCTCGACCAGTCCCGTGGCGTCGGTGGCGATGATCGCCTGCTCGGTCGCGGAGTCGATCACGGAGATCAGGGCGTCGCGCGAGGCCCGGCGCGTGCTCGCCACCCGGGCCAGCTCGACGGCGTCGGCCCGTGCACGGTCCAGCAGTCGCGCCTGGTCCATCTGCAGGGACAGGAGCGCCTCGCTGCGGGCGCGCAGCCGCGCGGTGATCTCGTGCACGGTCGCGGCGATGACGAAGCTGACGAGCGTCACGAACAGGGTCCGGATCACCGTGTCCAGCGTGAACGGCACCACCGAGAACGCTGCGGGCGAGAGCACGACGAACGCGACGCCGCCCGCACCGAGGAACACTCCCCGCCGACCGCGCTGCGAGGCCAGCGTGATGATGGGGAAGAACACCAGGGTGGTGTACGTCGACCCCGGTCCCCCGGTCCCGGCCCGCAGGAAGGCGACCGCGAGGAGCTGCACCATCGGCAGGATGTCCTGGTCGGAGTCCGGCCAGCGCCGCCACGGCAGCCAGCGGGCCGCGGCCAGCTGGGCGAGCGTGAGCCCCGTCGCGATGACCACGTCCGTGACGTTCGAGATGACGACGCCGGGGATCAGCAGCGACAGGATCGCGACGCCGAACACCAGGGTGAACGGCAGCTGCCGGACCAGGACGTTGCCCTCGGGCCCGAGGTACCGGGCCGCCCGGCGCAGGTAGCGCGAGCTCGAGCCCAGGAAGCCCACCGGCTCGTCGGACCACAGGCTGCTCATGCGCGGCTCACGGCCGGTCACCGAGCGCCGCCGCGAGAGCGGCCTGCACGTTCTCGCCGGTGAACGGCTTGGGCAGCCAGGCCCGCACGGGCGGGTAGTCGTCGGCGTCGAGCACCGAGGTGACGACCACCGGGAGCCCGGGCCGGCGCTCGGCGAGGACGTCGACCAGCTCCCAGCCGCCCATGCCGGGCAGCCGCAGGTCGACGACGGCGACGTCGACGGCGAGGTGGTCGTCGTCGGCCAGCGCCTCCTCGGCGCTCGCCGCGAGGACGACGTCGTGGCCCTGCCGCCGCAGGTGCCGCGCGATCAGCGCGAGCTCGTCGGGCTCGTCGTCCACCACGAGCACCCGGCTCATGCCCCGCTCCCGTGCAGGAGCAGCACGACGCCGGTGACGGCGGCGGACACGACCGCGACGAGCACCATGAGCAGCCGCTCGGAACGCCGGTTGGAGCGGATCTCGTCCTGCAACGCCTCGGGAGCCAGCGTCGCCCAGCGTCGGGCGTCGCCGCCCTGTGCGGCCCGGTGGGTGCCGCTCATCCCATCACCCGCCCTGTCTTCTCGGTCTTGTCCCACACGGCCGCCGCACCTCTCCACTGCTTGACGTAGGCGTCCAGCGTGATCGCACACAGGACCGGGCCGAAGCCCACCACGTAGAGCAGGGGGAGCGCGAGCCACCGCACCGGTCGGGCGCGTTCCAGCTGCTTGACCACCCACGCGAGCGCCATCGCGAGCACCGACCAGGAGTAGAGCGTCAGCGTCCACACGGTCCGACCGGTCGGGGTCATCTGCAGGCCGAACAGCTCGGGCAGGCGGACCTCCCACAGGTTGGGGAACCACGCGGCCGTCATCACCACCAGCGCACCGAGGCCGGGGAACACGATCCCCTGGAACCACGAGCGGCGGGCGGTCTCCCGGTCCAGCAGGAGCGTCGCGGCCGTGATGAACACGTAGGCCGTGACGGCGACCCACCAGAAGCGCTGGAACGTGGCGGCGGCGGTGACCGCGTCGACGAGGTACAGGCCGACGAGGCCCGCGGCGGCCAGCGTCATGGCCACGGGCAGCAGGTAGATGGCGAACCAGATGACGCCGAAGTCCAGGTTGCCCAGGTGGTGGGTGCGCGACGGCCGGAACCACACGTCCCGGAACGTGCCCGTGATCTGCACGTTCCCCCGGGCCCACCGGACGCGCTGCTTCCACAGGGCCGTGATGCTGTCGGGCTCCTCGGCGAGCACCACCGCGGCCGGCTCGAACACGACGCGTCGCCCGCTGAGCTGCGTGAGGAACGTCGTGTAGGTGTCCTCCGCCAGCGTGGAGGTGTCCACCTGTCCGCCGACCGCCTCGAGGTTCTCGCGCGAGTGCAGCTGCGCGCCGCCCGCCAGACAGGCCATCGCCCCCATGACGTTCTGCGCGCGCCGGGCCGCGGCCTGCGCGGTCACGTACTCGTACCCGATGAACCGCGCGACGCTGCCGGGGCGCCCGCTGCCCTCGCGGATGAACGCGGTCACGGCCCCCACGCGCTCGTCGGCCAGGTGGCGCGTCATCCGGCGCAGCGAGTCGGGCCGGTAGATGACGTCCGCGTCCATGATGAGCAGCGCCTGCATCCAGTCGTCGGCCAGCGCGTACCGGATGCCGTGGTTCAGGGTGTGCGCCTTGCCCTGACCGCCCTGCTCGCGGCGCAGGTGCACGATCCGGTCGTCGTACTGGGCGGCCTTGGCGCGGACCACGTCGGGGGTGTCGTCCGTGCTGGCGTCGTCGACCACGAACACCCGCAGGCGGTCGGGTGGGTACTCCAGGCGCATCAGGCGGTCCAGCGAGGCGGCCAGCACGGCTCCCTCGTTCCACGCCGGCACGATGACGACGACGCGCGGCAGGTACGGCGCCGCCGCGCGCAGGTGGTTGCGGAACCCGTGCACCGGGACCAGCAGGTACTGGTACAGCCCGGCGAGCACGGGGATGGCGCCGAGACCGACGAACGCGACGAGCACGGCGACCAGCACGTCCTGGCCGACGCTGGTCACCCGCGGACCCAGTCGTACACGCCGACGTCGTCGCTCTGGTGCGCATCGGTCGAGGCCACCAGCTCGACCCCGGCCGACCGCCAGCGCTCGATCACCCGGTCCCCCGGGCAGTGCCACTTCTCGTTGACCTCGACGGGCGTCCCGGTGGCCACGGCCTCGGCCGCGAGCGCGTCGAGCAGCTGGTCGGGGACGTCGTCCTCGTGCAGGCCGATCTTGGGCAGGATCGAGAACGGGTGCGCCAGCTGCGCGCGACCGACCGCGCGCATCGCCCGGATCGTGGCGGTGACGAGCATCTCGACCACGTCGGCGGACGCGAGGCCGGCCTCCATGCGCTGCCGCGTGGCGCGCGGGCTCCAGGGGCCGTCGGGGCCGGGGACCTGGTGGTCGGCGAGCAGCACCCGGTCGGGGCCGTGGGGGGACCCGAGCGCGGCGAGGACCTCGGGCGGCGCGTCGACGGCTCCGGACGCGTCGAGGATCTTGGCCTCGACGCCGGTGAGCACGGTGAGGTCCTCCAGCCTCGGCAGCGCACGGACCACGGAGAGGAACTCCGGCACGTACGTCGTCGAGACGCGCACGTGGTCGACCATCCGGATCACACGCAGCCGGCCGCGCTGGGCGGCCGCGAGGTTCTGTGCCGGGGTGCTGACGGCGTCGTCGGAGAACGTCGAGTGCACGTGGTGGTCGCCGTCGAGGGACGGGCCCGCGGTCGTCACGCCGGCAGGACCTCCTCGATCGGGAGGAAGACGTCCTCGAGGTAGCGCACGTTCGCGATCTCCCGGAAGTCGACGTGCTCGGGCAGCGGCCGGCGCAGGACCGCATCGAGGGTGAGCGACGGCATGTCGACGCCGGCCGCGATGGTCAGCGGCATCGCTCCGGGGAAGCGCGGGTTGACCTCGAGCAGCGCGGGCCGCCCGTCGGCGTCGCGCTTGAGCTGGACGTTGGCGACGGTGGTCAGCCCGACCGCCCGCGCGACGGCCGACGCGGTCTCGATCAGCTCGTCGTCGTGCACCGTCACGCCCGCGACGGCCACCCCGGAGTCCACGCGCAGCCGGGCGCGCGGCACCGCGGCGATCACGGTGCCGTCCAGGCCGGCGAGCACGTCGACCGAGTACTCGTCGCCCGGCAGCAGCTCCTGGACGAGCAGGTCCTCCTCGGCGTCGTGCACGGCGTCGAGCTCCGCCTGCGTGCCCACCAGCCGGACACCACGCGAGCCGGCGCCCCGGCGCGGCTTGACGATCACCGGGAAGTCCCAGCCCGACACCGCCTGCGGGGTCCCCACCAGCTCGGTGCGGGGCACGCGGACGTGGCGTTCGCACGCGCGCGCCAGGGCGAGCTTGTCCAGGCACGTCTCGAGCGTGCTCAGCGCGGGCGAGGCGAGGATCGTGCCCTGGTTCATGAGCTCCTCGCGGGCGGCCGCCAGCTTGGGCAGCTCGACGTCCACCGTCGGGAACAGCACGTCGACCAGCTCGTCGCGGCAGATCCGGCGCACCACGTCCACGAAGTCGTCGGCGCGCCCGGCGGGGACCAGGTGCCGACGCCCGGCCTCGACCAGGTACAGGGCGCTGGCCCACCGGTCCATGTCCGCCGCGAGCACCTCCACGTCACCGCGCCGCTGCAGCGAGCGGATGACCGCGACGCCCGCCGGGCCGCCCGCGCCGGTGACCAGGACCCTCATGCGTGACCTCCGTGCTCGTCGACCCTCTGCGCCTCGGTGGCGCCGACCGTGCCGAGGCTCCCGGTGCGGGACCCCAGCATCGCGGCGGCCCGGACGGTCTCCAGCGGCTCCGCGTACTGCCCCGAGCCGAACCTCGACCAGTAGCGCGCGGTGGCCCGCACCAGGGACGGGTCCATGTAGTCGCGGTGCGCCTGCGACTCGAACGCCGCGAGCATCGCCAGCTTGGTGTCCATGAACCCGTCCACGGGCACGAAGCGCGTGGGGCGGAAGTCGATGGTCGACGACGGGCTCTGGAAGCAGGCCATCGAGGGCACGCGGCGCGCGGCGACGTCGACCGCCTGCCGGACCGCACGGTGGTCCTGGTGCCGGTCGTGCTCGCTGTGGGTGTAGACGATGCTCGGCTCGACCTCACGGATGAGGTCCTCGATCGTCGTGATGAGCCCTCCGGCCGGGTCGAGGCGGGTGTCCTCGAAGTCGTGCAGGTACAGGCGCGCGCCGATGAGCCCCGCGGAGGCCAGCGCCTCGTGCCGGCGGGCCTGCACCTCGCCGCCGATCGCGCCGCTGGACAGGGTGAGGATGACGACGGTGTCCCCCGCGGCGCTGTGCGAGGCGAGCGTGGCGCCGACGCCGATCTCGACGTCGTCCGGGTGGGCGCCGACGGCGAGCACGACCTCGCTGCTGCCGGCGGACGCCCGCTTGGCCCGGCCCTCGAGCGCGAGCGCGGAGATCCGGTCCAGCAGGGTCGCGGCGGCCACGGGCTTGACCAGGAACTCGTCGGCGTCGCGCCGCAGGGCCTCCACCGCGTAGTCGACGCTGGCGAAGGCGGTCATGACGGCCACCGGCGTGCCGGCCGCGCGGGAGCGCAGCTCGCCCAGCAGCTCGAGCCCGCTCATGCCGGGCATCTGGATGTCGGTCAGGACCACGTCGAACTGGTGGGCCGCCACCTCGGCGAGCGCCGACATGGGCTCGTGGACGACGGTGACGTCCATGCCGCCGCGACGGTCGAGGACCGTGCGCACGTACTGCGCGGTGTCCGCGTCGTCCTCGACGACGAGGACCCTGATCTGCTCGTTCGTCACCCCGTGTTGCCCTCTCGCCGGCGGCTGCTGCCCACACGCTATCCGCACGTCGGCGGACCGGCGCACCGAGCCGGACCTGGACGTTTGTCTAGTTCGGAGCCCCCGGGTGTCTAGTTCGCGGCCTCCGGGAATAGCCCGGACCGTCCTCCGGTTGAGGCGCGAGTACATGCAAACGCATGAACTTCTTCACCAAGTGAGGCGCGAGATGCAGTTCGGGATCTTCACCGTCGGCGACGTCACCACGGATCCGACCACCGGCCGGACGCCGGACGACACGGAGCGCGTGCGCAACATGCTCACCATCGCCCAGCACGCCGACCAGGCGGGCCTGGACGTCTTCGCGACGGGCGAGCACCACAACCCGCCGTTCGTCCCCTCGTCGCCCACCACCATGCTCGGCTACCTCGCGGGCACGACGAAGAACATCGTCCTGTCCACCGCGACCACGTTGATCACCACCAACGACCCGGTCCGGCTGGCCGAGGAGTACGCGATGCTCCAGGTCATCTCCGACGGGCGCATGGACCTCATGATGGGCCGCGGCAACACCGGCCCGGTCTACCCCTGGTTCGGTCAGGACATCCGCCAGGGCATCCCGCTGGCCATCGAGAACTACGCGCTGCTGCGCCGCCTCTGGGAGGAGGAGGTCGTGGACTGGCAGGGCAAGTTCCGCACCCCGCTGCAGGGCTTCACCTCGACCCCGCGCCCGCTGGACGGCGTGCCGCCGTTCGTGTGGCACGGCTCGATCCGCAGCCCCGAGATCGCCGAGCAGGCCGCGTTCTACGGCGACGGGTTCCTGCACAACGCGATCTTCTGGCCGCTCGAGCACGCCGCCCAGATGGTCAACTTCTACCGCCAGCGCTTCGAGCACTACGGGCACGGGCAGGCCGACCAGGCGATCGTCGGGCTCGGCGGCCAGGTGTTCATGCGGTCCCGCTCGCAGGACGCCGTGCGCGAGTTCCGGCCCTACTTCGACAACGCGCCCGTCTACGGGCACGGCCCGTCGATGGAGGACTTCATGCGCGACACCCCGCTGACCGTGGGCAGCCCGCAGGAGGTCATCGACCGGTACGGGAAGTTCCGCGACCAGGTCGGGCACTACCAGCGCCAGATGTTCCTCATGGACCACGCGGGGCTGCCGCTCAAGACCGTGCTCGAGCAGATCGACATCCTCGCCACGGAGGTGGTCCCCGTGCTGCGGGCCGAGGCGGAGTCCGCGCGTCCCGCGCACGTGCCGGCGAACCCGCCGTCGCACGCCGAGCGGGTGGCGGCCGCCGCGGCCGCAGGTAACGTGCGTGAGCAGACGGTGACCGCGACCGACGAGTACACCGGCCTGCGGGCCGAGGACTCCGTCACCTCTTGATCGTCTTCTTCTTCGTTCGGAAAGGACCACGATGAGCGACCGCTCGATCGTCGTCATCTCAGCCGGGCTGTCTCAGCCCTCGTCCACGCGCCTGCTGGCCGACCGCCTCGCCGACGCGACCGTCACCGAGCTCGCCGCCCGCGGCATCACCGCGCACGTCGAGCACGTGGAGCTGCGCGACACCGCCCACGAGGTCGTCAACATGACGCTCTCCGGGTTCGCGTCGGGCGCCCTCAAGGACGTGCTCGAGAAGGTCGCAGCCGCCGACGGCGTCATCGCCGTGACGCCGATCTTCTCCGCGTCGTACTCCGGCCTGTTCAAGTCGTTCATGGACGTCCTGGACAAGGACGCGCTGGTGGGCCGGCCGGTGCTCGTGGGGGCCACCGGCGGCACGGGTCGCCACTCGCTGGCGCTCGAGTACGCGTTGCGCCCGCTGTTCTCCTACCTGCGGGCCGACGTCGCCGGGACGGCCGTGTTCGCGGCCACCGACGACTGGGCCGACGGTGGCGGCGACGACGTCAACCCGCTGCCCGCCCGGATCCGGCGCGCCGGCCGCGAGCTGGCCGAGATGGTGGCCGACCGGGAGCCGTCGGCGCCCGTGGGGCTGTACGACGCCGTGCCCTCCTTCGAGCAGCTGCTCGGCGGCGCCTGACGTCGACGCACCGAGAGGCCCGGCGCACGCACGCGCCGGGCCTCTCGTGTGCGCCTACCGGACGCGCAGCGACACGATCTTCCCGTCGCCGAACACGTCCGTGGACACGTACAGGCGGCCCTGCGACCACTCGAGGCCCGCGGGCTGGGTGAGCGAGACCAGCGGGGTCACGACGCCGCGTCGGCTGATCGACGAGACCTGGTTGCCGAAGAGCTCCGCGACGAAGACGGTGCCGTCCGGGGCGACCGCGACGTTCGTCGCACCGGCGAACCCGGTGGCGAGCAGGACCACGGCTCCCGTGCGCGGGTTGACCTTGTACACCGAGCCCAGCGCCCCGAGGCTGCCGTCCTCCGGACCGCCCGGCAGGCTCGACACGTACAGCCAGCCGTCGTGCCCCAGCTCCACGTCGGTCGGCACGGGCTCCAGGTAGTACCGGTGGCCGACGACGCAGTCGGGCAGCCCGAACGCCCCGGCCAGCTCCGCCGACACCTCGAACGAGGCGGCGGGCAGCACCGCGACCGTGCTCACGCGACCGCGCCGGTCCACCTTGAGCACCGCGTTGGCGCCGGCGTCGGCCACGTACGTCGAGCCCTCCACGGTGAGCGACCCGTACCCGTGGCTGTCGACCGCACCGGTGTACGGCGCGAAGGGCGGCACCAGACCGGCGGCGCAGGTCGGGTCGAGGTCACGGAACGCGTACCCGACGCCGGCGTCCGGGTTGGCCGCCTGCTCGTAGGCCAGCAGGTCCGCCAGGACGCGGACCTGGCCGTCGGGGCTGCGGCGCTTCAGCACCGAGGAGAGCACCTGCGTCTCGTCCCCCGCGCGCTCGGCCCAGGTGACCGAGCCGGACGACGTGGACACGGCGGCCACGTCGGTGCCCGTCGACGGTGACGAGCTGCTCGGGCGGCTGCCCCGGACGGAGGCGGACGACGTCGCCCGCGAAGGCCTGCACCGACGTACAGCGAGCCGCGCGCGTCCAGGTCGAACGTCAGCGGCCCGGCGAGGTGCTCGGCGACGGTCGTCGGCTCCCCTGCGCTGGGCGGCTTCGGGCCGTGACCGTGACCGTGGCCGGGATGCCAGCCGTGCGAGAGGCCGTGCGCAGTGACACCGCGGTGCCCCAGCCCGTCCGAGCCCGTCGCCGACGCCGGCAGTGCCGGCACGAGCAGACCACCGACCGCGAGCGCGGCGACGGCCATGAACCTGATCCCCCTCATGCTTCCTCCTCGTCGAGAAAACATCGCCCGCTCGTCACGACGCCGCGACGCACCGCCCGGCAGATGCGGACGAAACACCCGTATCGGGCGTCGGCTCACTATGTCCCCGCTGTGAGCGGACTGTCCAGGCTCCTGCGCGTGACGACGGCGGGGAGCCTTCGAGAAGGCTCCCCGCCGTCGGGTCCTGCGTGCCCCTGCGCCAGGTCGGTCGTGCCCCGACCCGGGCGCGGGCGTTCTGGGGTGCTACTGCGGCGTCAACGTGAACGCGGTGCCGGTCGCGGCCGGCTCCACGTCGAGGCGCTGGTCGGCGAGGGTCTGCGACGCCTGCGGGTCGACGTAGACACGGGTGCCACCGTCGGACACGACGTCGTCGCCCTCCACGGGCTCGGGGACCAGGGCCAGCTCGAACCCACCGGTCTCCTGCTGCGCGATGCGCAGGCCGCCGGTGTCGTCGGGCAGGCCGGCCTTGCTGGTGAGGGTCTGGACGGCGGTCATCGCGTTCTCGGTCAGGGTGAGCACGGTGGCTCCCTTCGTCTGCCGGGGGGACCACCTCCACGGGTGGCCGTCGGACGCCTCCACCGTGTCCATGCCGGCGCGCCCGTGGCAACTCCGGGTCCGCTGGGCGAGACCAGGGGTGTCCAGAACCGGTCTGGGCTGGCGGTGCGCGCCCGGGGCCCTTATCTTCTGCGATCGGCCTCGCGCTACCGTCGGAGCATGCCGATCCCGCTCTGGGTCACGCGCGTCAACCGACGGGTCACCAACCCCCTGCTCGGGACGATCTCGGACTGGTTGCCGCCGCTGGCCACCCTGCACCACGTCGGACGCCGCACGGGCCGACGGTTCCGCACGCCCGTGCTCGCGTTCCCGACCGAGCGGGGCGTGGCCATCGCACTCACGTACGGCACGGAGGTGCAGTGGCTGCGCAACCTCGAGGCCGACGGGCCGGCCCGGTTGGTGCGGCAGGGGCAGGTGCTCGCGGTGAGCGACCCGGTGCGACTGCGCGGCGAGGCGGGCCTGCGCTGGATGCCCCCGGTCGTCCGCGCCGCCCTGGCGCTCCTGCGCGTCGACGTCGTCGTCGACCTCGCGGCCGTCCGCCTGGAGCCGCGGCGCGGCCGGTAGCCGCTCAGACCACACCTCGACGGTTGCCGACGATGCCCGACGACACCGTCGTCCCCGCCCACAGTCCCGGGTCCGTACAGCCCTCCGCGCAGTGCATCGCGCAGGTCGGGCAGACCCAGAGAGTGTGATGGCGGTCGACGGTGCAGCCGCACGTCACGAACCGCTCCGACGGGCGACCCGGTCCGCTCGTGGTCCAGCGGTGCCCCACGGGACACGCCGGCGGCGGCACCCGCACCCAGCCGCGTGGCGTGCGCTGCCACTTCGACCAGTCGACGTCCCGAACCATCGAACAAGTGTACGAGCGACTCGCCCGTCGGTCTCGAGCTCGACGTGCGACACCTCGTCCTCGACCCGCCGCTCTCGCGCGCGCCCCGGAGTCCGTGCGCCATGTCGACATCGGGCCCGCGGGAGTGTCAGTGGTCGGTCGTACGTTTGTTCTAGCGGAGACGACCGGTCGGGAGGAGGTAGGCGGATGACGGCGGTGCTCGATCACCCGCACGACCTCGTGGAGCCGGCACCCGCCGAGCACCGCGCTCACCGCGCTGCTGCCCTGGACCCTCGCGCTCCCGAGCACCTCCACCGCGCACTGGATCTGGACCGCGTCGAGGAGTTCCCGCTGGCCACGTCGGGCGTGGCGGACCTGGCCGGGGAGCTCGAGTCCATCGTGGTCGCGGACGTCTCCGACACCGCCCTCGTCAACGCCGTCACTGCGTGGCAGCAGGTCATCGCGATGGCGCAGGCCGCACAGGCCGCGGTGGTCCGGGAGATCGAGGCGCGGACCGTCCACGCTCTCGAGCGGGTTCCCGACGAGCTGGCGTGCGCCCTGGCCTGCACCCGCCGGGTCGCGCAGGACCTGTTCCTGCGCGCGTGGGGCGCCGGGCAGCACCCCGCGGTCGGTGACGCGTGGGCCGCGGGTGCGATCGACTCGCGCAAGGTCGACGTGATCCTGGCCGAGTCCGTGCACGCCGCGCCCGGTGCCACCGACCTCGTGATCGACGACGCCCTCCGGCGTGCACCAGACCTCACCGCGCCGCAGCTGACCCGGCACCTGCGCGCCGCGGTGATCGCGCTGGACCCTGCGGCCGCGGAGGCGCGACGAGTGGCCGAGCGGGAGCGGCGCAGCGTCGAGCTCGTGCTCGCCCCGGACGCGATGGCGCGACTGATCGCGTACCTGCCGGCGGCGGACGCCACGGCGGCGTTCACCGCGATCGACGCGCTGGCCGGGCATGCGACGACCGACGGAGACGACCGCACGGTGGACCAGCGTCGGGCCGATGCGTTCACCGACCTGTTCACCGGCGTCCTCGACCGGCAGGCCACCCCGGACGGCACGCCGTTGCCCACCCGGCACGGGCAGCGCGTGGCGGTCCAGGTGACCGTCGCCGCCACCACGCTGCTCGGTCTGGACGACCGGCCGGCGATGCTCGCCTCGTACGGACCGATCCCGGCTCAGGTCGCCCGCGAGCTGGCCCAGGACGGCACCTGGCGACGCCTGCTCACCGACGGCACCGGTCAGGTCAGCCACGTCGGCACGCACACCTACCGCCCGGGCGCCGACCTCACGCGGACCGTGCAGGCCCGCGACGTCACCTGCACGTTCCCCGGCTGCCGCCAACCGGCCGCCCGCTGCGAGCTCGACCACCGCACCCCGTACGACCACGCGGCGGGTGAGCATGGCGGCCCGCAGACCTCGACGTCGAACCTCCACGCGCTGTGCAAGCACCACCACCAGGCCAAGACCAAGGGCTGGTGGAGCGTGACCTGGGACCCGTCCACCGGCATCTCCACCTGGACCGACCGCCACGGCCTCACCTACGCCCGCCATCCGGTCACGGTGCACTCGACCCCGGACGTCCTGGACCACCGCCCGCCGCCGGCACCACCACCCGACGTCGGCGCGCCGCCGTTCTGACCCCGCCTCCGCACGCCTCCCTCAGCCCCGCAGCAGCGACGGCCGGCAGGCACGTCCGTCGTGCGCCACCACCCGCCGGCTCGTCCTGGCTGCGCGGTCGCCTGACGGTGTGTGGGTGGTCGTCGAGAGGATGGGTGGATGGTGGACATCGGGGACGTGCGGCGGACGGTGCTCGGGCTACCGGAGGTCTCGGAGCGCGAGAGCTGGGGACGTCCGGCGTGGTTCCACCGCCAGCAGGTGGCGCGGATGTGGGACGACGACCGGCTGACGGTGCGCGTGGAGGATGACGGTGAGCGGCTTGCGCTGGTCGAGCAGGAGCCGGCGCTGTTCTCGACCACCGACCACCACGCCGGCACGGACCGTGTGCTCGTGTCGCTCGCCGCGGTCGACGCCATGACGCTCCGGAGCCTGCTGGCGGAGTCGTGGTGGTGGGCGGCCCCACCGGTCCTGCGCCGCCGCTACCCGGAGCTCGGCCCTCCGTGAGTCCAGGACCCACGCTGCGCCGGGAGGGTCAGCTCGTCCCCGGGCGCGGGCCGTACATGATCAGCGCGACGCCCACCAGGCACACCAGGGCGCCGGTGACGTCCCAACGGTCGGGCGTGAAGTCGTCGGCCACCATGCCCCACAGCAGCGAGCCCACCACGAACACGCCGCCGTACGCGGCGAGGATCCGGCCGAAGTGCGCGTCGGGCTGCAGGGTGGCCACGAACCCGTAGAGCCCGAGCGCCACGACGCCGGCACCGATCCACGCCCAGCCCCGGTGCTCGCGCACGCCCTGCCAGATCAACCACGCTCCGCCGATCTCCAGCAGCGCGGCGGCGACGAACAGCACGATCGAGCGGGTCACGGTCATCGGTCCTCCCTCGACGGCGGCGGTCCGCGCGGTCGCCGGACGCGGTGAGCCGACCCTAGCCGCGGTCAGCGCCTACGCTCGACGGAGAACTGCTGCCGACGGGACGAGGAGACGATGACCGAGCCCGACTGGGTCCGCCACGCGATCTGGTGGCACGTCTACCCGCTCGGGGCGGTGGGCGCCTTCCCTGCCCCGGACGGTCCGCCGGGGCCCGACGAGCACCGGCTGCGCCGCCTGGTCGGCTGGCTGGACCACGTCGTCGCGCTGGGCGCCTCGGGCATCGCCCTGGGGCCGGTCTTCGCGTCCACGACCCACGGGTACGACACCGTGGACCACCTGCGGGTCGACCCGCGCCTCGGTGACGACGACGACTTCGACGCCCTGGTCGCCGAGGCGCACGGCCGCGGGCTGCGCGTGCTCCTGGACGGCGTCTTCAACCACGTCGGACGGGACTCGGCCATCGCTCGCCGCTCGGTCGACGCCCTCGAGGGGCGCTCGCAGGACGAGGTCTGGCTCCTGCGGGACGGCGAGGGCGCACTGGTGGGTTTCGAGGGCCACGGCGCGCTCGTCACGCTGGACCACACGCACCCGTCGGTCGTCGACTACGTGGTCCGCGTGATGAACCACTGGCTCGACCGGGGCGCCGACGGTTGGCGGTTGGATGCCGCCTACGCGGTGCCGACCTCCTTCTGGGCGCAGGTGCTGCCCCGGGTGCGCGCCGAGCACCCGGAGGCGTGGATCGTCGCCGAGGTCATCCACGGCGACTACCCCGCGTTCGTGCAGGAGTCGACGGTCGACGCGGTCACGCAGTACGAGCTGTGGAAGGCGATCTGGAGCTCCCTCCAGGACGCCAACCTGTGGGAGCTGGCCTGGTCGCTGACGCGCCACGACGAGTTCCTGGAGTCGTTCGCCCCGCAGACCTTCGTCGGGAACCACGACGTCACGCGCCTCGCCAGCACGATCGCGGACCCGCGGCACCGTGCGCACGCGGTCGTGGTGCTGTGCACAGTGGGCGGCACCCCGACCGTCTACGCGGGCGACGAGCTGGGCGCCACGGGCGTCAAGGAGGAGCGTGAGGGCGGCGACGACGTCGTCCGGCCCGAGCTCTCCCCCGAGGGACCCGGCGCCCTCGACCCGGCTGCCGCCGCGGTGCTCCGGCTCCACCAGGACCTCCTCGGCCTGCGTCGCCGCCACCCGTGGCTGCACCGCGCGCGGACGTCGCAGGTGTCGCTGACCAACACCGCGTTCGTGTACGAGGTGCGTGACGGTGACGACGCCCTGCGCGTCGCGCTCAACCTCGACGACCAGCCGCAGCCGCTCCCCCAGGGCGAGCTCCTCGCCGCCGACGACACCACGCGCGCAGCGGGCGACGCGGTCGCCGCGCACGGGTGGGCGGTCGTCCAGCCGTAGGCGGGACCATCGGCGGGAGACGCCGCACGGGTCAGTGGTCGTCCCGCCGTCGGCGCCACGATCGATGGGAGACGACCGTCGGTCGTGCGGGGAGGGCGCAGCACGGGCGCCCTCCCCCGTGCACCGCTACCAGGTGGACGGCGCGGGTGGCGCGACGACCGGCGGGCGGTCGTCGCAGGTGATCGTGTTCGGCAGCTCCCACGGCGCGAACCAGGGGCCGGTGGTCCCTCCGCCGTCGTTGCCGCCGAGGTCGATCGAGGACCACTCGGAGCCGGTGGGCGCGAAGTGGAACGACCCGCAGTTGTTGATGCCGACGGCCCCGACGTTGCGCGCGTCCACGTTCTCGAAGGTGGCCGACCCGGCGGCTCTCGCGCTGAGCACCGAGGTGCCGGTGCCGTCGACCCGGATGTCCGCGAAGTGGACGTTCGTGACCTCGTAGAGGTCCTTCACCGGCCAGTCGGCGACCACCATGATCGCGTTGTAGGTGCTGTCGAGGAAGTGGTCGCCGACCACCTGCACGTCCGCGGCGATGTCCCCCTCCAGCGCGTAGAACCAGATCGCGCCGAGCCCGATGTTCCAGTTGAGCTCGTACGTGCCGGCCCGGACGGTCGTGTTGTCGGTGATCCACAGGTGTCCGGCGAACGGTTCGGCGCCGAACCGCGAGCCCACCTGGAGCGCGCTGCCCTCGCGGACCGGGTCGGCGACGAGGTTGCCGGAGACCGTGTTGTCGGTGCCGCCGTAGACCGCGATGCCGTTGGCGAGGGTCGGCGTCTGCACGGTGTTGTGGTCGAAGGTGTTGCCGGCGTTCGTCGTCGACTCCGCCCACATGGCGAGCCCGTCGTCGCCCGTGTTCCGCACCACGTTGTTGGACGCCACGGAGTTGGTCACGCCCGTGTGGAAGTTCAGGCCGTCGGCGATCTGGTCGACGATGACGGAGTTCTTCACGACGAGACCGTCCATCGGTCCGTCCACCCAGACGCCGACCTTGGTGTGCTGGATGTAGAGGCCGTCGACGGTGGACCGGCTCAGGGCCCCGCCGATGCCGTTCACCTGGTCGGTGTCGATGCGTTCGCGCACGTCACCCTGGATGGCGAACCCGGACAGGTGCACGTCGGACGAGCCGCCGACCGACGCGCCCTTGCCGTAGAACCCGACGCCGGTGTGCACGGACCCGTCGGGCGCGGGCGTGCTGAGGTCCACCTGCGACCCGCGGATGATCGTGTACCAGGACCCCGCGGGACGGCACCCGGCAAGACCGCCGGGGTACCGCGTGGACGCGACACACCGTACGGAACGGACAAGGAGGACGACAAGAGCCGGGCGACGGATGGAAGAACTTACGTTCTGCGACGCAAGACCCGTCGCCCCTGCTCCACGACGAGCGCTCCCAGCACCGCAGACGCAGACTGGATCGATGATCCACGAGAACACCCCCACCCTGTCCCTCCCCGGCGGGAACATCCCCGTCATCGGTCTGGGCACCTGGCAGTCCGAGGGCAACGACGCCGAGCTCGCGGTCAGCGCGGCCCTGCAGCTGGGCTACCGCCACATCGACACCGCCACGGGCTACGGCAACGAGGCCGAGGTCGGCCGCGCCCTGGCCACGGTCGGCATCGACCGCGACGAGGTCTTCGTCACCACGAAGCTGCCGCCGGACCACGCCGACCGTGCCCGCCGCACGCTCACCGAGTCGCTCACGGCGCTCGCCACCGACCACCTCGACCTCTGGCTCATCCACTGGCCCCCGAACGGCCAGGCGTCCCCGGAGACGTGGCAGGAGCTGCGGTCGGCGCGCGACGAGGGCCTGGTCCGCTCGATCGGCGTCTCCAACTACTCCATCGCACAGCTGGACGAGCTCATCGAGGCCACGGGCGAGGCACCGGCGCTGAACCAGATCCCGTACAGCCCGCGCGACCACGACCCCGACCTGCTGGCCGCCCACCGCGAGCGCGGCGTCGTGGTCGAGGGCTACAGCCCCCTCAAGCGCACCGACCTCGACTCCCCTGCCCTCGTGGACGCGGCCCGCGCGCACGACGTCACCCCGGCGCAGGTGGTCCTGCGCTGGCACGTGCAGCACGACGTGGTCGTCATCCCGAAGTCCACGTCGCGCGAGCGGATCGAGGCCAACCTCGACGTCCTGGGCTTCACGCTCACCGACGAGGAGATGGCCGCGATCGACGCGCTGCGGTAGGCGCGCGTCAGCCGAGCACCGCGCGTCAGCCGAGCACCGCGCGTCAGCCGAGCACGGCGAGCCCGCCGTCGCCGCCCCAGCCGATCAGCAGGTGGTCGACCGCGACGGTCGAGCGCAGCCGGTCCGGCAGCGGGACGCGCCACAGGGTGCGTCCGTCGTCGAGCGCGTAGGCGACCAGCTGGCTCGCGGCGTCCCCGACCACCGGCTGCTCGGCGGCGAGCAGGTGCCGACCGTCCGTGGCCACGGACCCCGGCACGGTCCCCTCGACGGTCGCCGCGCGCCACACCACGGCGCCGGACCGGCCGTCGAGGGCGACCACCCCCGCCTGCGTGCTCAGGTACACCGTCCCGTCGAGCACCAGGGCGTTGACGGAGGCGACGACGTCGGACGTCCACCGGGCGTCGCCCGTGGCCGCGTCCCAGCCGCGGACGTTCCCGCCGGACGTGAGCACGAGGCCGGGCAGGCTCCCGTCGTCGACCGCGAGCGGGAGCACGGCGCCGGGCAGGTCGACGTCCGCACGGCCGCGCTGCACCAGCGTGGACCGCAGGCCACCCGATCCCGTGGAGGTCAGCAGCACCAGCCGCCCGGCGACCGGGTCGACGAGGTGGTCGGCGTCGCCCGGCTGGCTCGCGCGGAGCACCTGGCCCGTCGACGACAGCACGGTGGCGGTCCAGCCCGGGATGGTGACGCCGACCAGCCCGTCGACGGCGAACACCCGCACCTCGCCGGCGAAGGCCCGACGGTCCGCGCCGGGCAGGGGCGGGGTGAACCGCCACCGGACCTGGCCCGTGCCCAGGTCCAGGGCGAGCACCTCGCTGCGGTCGTCGGCCCCAGGGACGCCGACGACCGCCAGCCCGGGCACGGCCGCCAGCGTCGTGGCGCCCGGCGCGGGCACGTCGGCGACCACGTGGCCGTCCCCGGTGTCCAGGACGACCACGCGGGTGCTCGTCGGCGGCTTGCGCGTCTCCACACCCTCGTCGCCGTACTGCACGAACCCGTCGCTGACCAGGCACGCAGCCTGGCGGACCGGCGGCGCCGACGTGCTCGGTACCGGCACGCACCGGCCGGCCGCCGACCGGTCGAGGGTCCGCGCGCGGGTCGGGTCCGGTCCCACCAACGGGGTCCGGAACCGCTGCTCTCCGCTGAGCAGGTCCAGCGCGACGAACGCCTGCGAACCGTCGTCGGCCAGCGCGAGGCCGAGCGCCGCACCGGCGACGTCGATCCGCTGCTGCAGCACGGTCACGGCCGCGGCGTCCGGCCGCCACAGCACGCCGACCGACTCGTCGACCGGTCGCAGCACACCGGGCGTCGCCGCCAGCCGGTCCAGCTCGGCCCGCTCGCGCCGGTCGATCACCCCCTGCACCACGACCAGGGCTGCGACGACCACCGCAGCGGCCCCGGCGAACCACCACCAGCGCAGCCGTCGGCGCGCGGGCGGGGCCGGGACGGGGACGACGTCCTCGGTCCCCTCGTCCAGCTCCACGTCCTGCATCGCGCCGCGCGACATGGCGGGACCCTAACCCCACGCCGATCGCGCGGCGCGGCCGGACCGGGTGAGACTCACGGGTCGACCGCGCCCGAGGCGGGACCGGTGCCGGTCAGCACCGAGGTGGGGCCTCCGGAGGTCGCGACGAGCAGCCCCGCCTCCGCGCGCACCTCGTGCAGGCCGCCGGGCAGCGGCACGTGCCAGAGCGCCCGTCCGTCGGCCAGCGCGAACGCGGCGAGCGTCCCGGTGGCCGAGCCGTCGCCCGGCGTCAGCCCCACCAGCAGGACCCGGCCGTCGGTCATCAGGCGCGCCAGCTGGTCGTAGGTGCCCACGCTGGCGCTCCACACCGGCGCCCCGGTGCGCCCGTCGTACGCCACGAGGCCGCCCGGGCTGTCGCCGCTCGTGCAGTAGACGCGGCCCCGCAGGACGAGCACCGGCCCGCTGGTGTGCCGGTCCGCCTCCCAGAGGACCTCGCCGGTGCTCGCGTCGCGCGCCTGCATCTGCGAGCCCTCGGTCAGCTCGACGCCGACCAGGCTCCCGTCGTCGACGCTGCGGTGCACCAGGCGGCCGGGGACGGCCACCTCGGGCTCGTCGGCACGCAGGATCGTCGTGACGAGCCGCCGGCTGCCGTACCCGGTGAGCAGCTCGACCCGCGTGCCGGCCTCGTCTCGCGACAGCCGGTCGAACCGCGTGCGCTCCCGGGTCACGTCGCCGTCCGCCGACGACAGGAGCGTGATCTGCGCAGCCGACTCGACCACGCCCACGTCGTCGCCGAGGCTCAGCAGGGCGAACCCGGACACGTCGCCGGCCGGGTCGACCGCCGGCCGTGGGGAGCGGTGCCGCCACACCACCGTCCCGGTCCGCAGGTCCTGCGCGGCGACCTCGGCGTGCCCGTCCGGTCCGGGTCGGGCGACGACCGCCAGCCCGCCGACCACCACGAAGGTCAACGCCGACGGGGCGCCGTGGTCGGCGAGCACGCGCCCGCTGCCGGCATCCACCAGCACCACGCGGGACTCCGCGGGCGGCCGGGTCAGGGTGAGCCGGCCCTGCACGCCGATGCCCAGCACGACGTCGGAGACCAGGCACGCGACCTGCGACGCGGCCGCCGGCACCGGTCGGCAGGCCGTCGGCGACGCCCGCGCACCCCGCACGGCCAGGACGGGATCCGGCCCGGTGAGCGCGGTGCTCCACGCCAGGGCACCGGTCGACGGGTCCAGGCCCACCACGCTCTGCGCCCCGTCTGGGCGCGTGCGCACGCCGACCAGGTGGCCGGCCACCTCCGCGCCCTGCGTCAGGAGCTCGACGTCGGCGGCCTCGACCCGCCACCGCTCGCGCAGGTCCGGCCCGACCAGCGGCAGGACGCCCGGCAGCTGGGCGACGCGGGCGTCCGCCGCCCGGTCCCGCGCACCGAGCACCAGCTGGGTACCGACGAGGGCGAGCGCGGCGACGAGCAGCACGACCAACGCTCGGGTGCGGGGCCGCCGGGACGGCGCAGGCGGTACCGCTGCTGCGCGGTCGGCGACCGGCTCGAGCAGCTCGACCTGCTGCATCCGACGCTCGGACCCCATGCGGTGACAGTAGGCCCGCGCCCCGGGGGACGGCTCCCCGTGGCACCACGGGACGGTTCACTCGCGCAGCCGGCGTTCCAGGTACGCGGCCTCCGCGCGGTTGGTCGTGCGGGCGAGCGCGGCGCGGTACGCGTCGGCCGCCTCCGGGGTGCGGCCGAGCCGGCGCAGCAGGTCGGCGCGGACCGCGGGCACCAGGGGGTGGTCGGGGACGGTGTCGAGCACGTCGAGACCAGCGTCGGGGCCGCGGGCCATCCCGACCGCGACGGCCCGGTTGACCTGCACCGCCGCCGACGGGAGGACGATGACGAGCTCGTCGTAGAGGTCAGCGATCCGTTGCCAGTCGGTGTGCGCGGCGCTCGGCGCGGTCGCGTGGCAGGCCGCCACGAGCGCCTGCAGCTGGTAGGGCCCCATCCGCTCGCGCCGCAGCGCGCGGCGCAGCTCCGCCAGGCCGAGCTCGATCGCGTCCGCGTCCCACCGCGCGCGGTGCTGGTGCTCGAGCGGCACGAGCGCACCGTCCTCGTCGGTACGGGCGGCCGCGCGCGCGTGCTGCAGCAGCAGGAGGGCCCGCAGGCCCGCGACCTCCGGGTCGTCCGGCACCAGCCCGGCCAGCACGCCCGCCAGCTCGACCGACTCGTGGCACAGGTCCACCCGGATCAGCTGCTCGCCCGCCGTCGCCGCGTAGCCCTCGGTGAACACCAGGTAGAGCACTGCCAGCACGGCAGGTGTCCGCGCGGGCAGCTCGTCCGCCGACGGCACCCGGTACGGGATCCCCGCGAGGGCGATCTTGCGCTTGGTCCGCACCAGCCGCTTGGCCATCGTCGGCTCCGCGACCCCGAACAGCCGGGCGATCTCCGCGGTGGTCAGCCCGCACAGGGTGCGCAGCGCCAGCTCCACCCGCGAGGACAGCGCGAGCGCGGGGTGGCAGCAGGTGTACAGCAGGCGGAGGCGCTCGTCGGCGATGTCGCTGTCCGCCCCCTCTGCGGGGGCCTCGACCTCGGGGGCGAGGCCCAGGATCCGGAGCTTGTCCGCGCCCAGCCGCTCGCGCCGGATGCGGTCGACGGCACGGTTGCGGGCGGTCGTCGTGAGCCAGGCGCGCGGGACGTCCGGGACACCGTCCCGGCGCCAGGTGCGCAGCGCCGCGGCGAACGCGTCCTGGGCGCACTCCTCTGCGAGGTCCCAGTCACCCGTCCACCGGATGAGGGTGGCGACGAGGCGTCCCCAGTCCTGGGCGAACGTGTCCGCCAGCACCCGCTCGACCTCGTCGGTCATCTCGGTGTCATGCGACCGCGGCGCGATACGGCGGGCGGGCCGGCCGAACCTCGACCTGACCGAAGGCCGCCGCGGGGTGCGCCGCCGCGATCGCGAGCGCCTCCTCCAGGTCGGCGCAGTCGACCAGGGTCACGCCGCCGACCTGCTCGCGCCCCTCCGCGAAGGGGCCGTCGGTGAGCAGGACGTCCCCGTCCCGCACGCGCACGGTCGTCGCCGTGTCGCTGTCGTGCAGGCCGACGTGCGCGCGCAGCAGCCCACGCCGCTGCAGGTCGGTGTACCAGGCGTCGAACGCCGCGCTGGCCTCGTCGCGCCGCCCGGTCGTCGCCCGCTCCTCGTCGGCGCTGATCAGCAACAGGTACTCCATGACCTCTCCCCGCTCTCGTGTGGCGTCCCTCCTGGACGAGCGAGCAGCGCCACGATGGACAGCATGGCGCGGGATGTCCATGCAGGGCACCGCTCTTCGTCCTGCTCGTGACCGCACCACCCCTCGACCGGGAGCACCCATGCAGACCCTCCGCTCCGCCGACGGCACCTCGATCGCCTACGAGCGCACCGGCGCCGGCCCCGCGATCGTCGTCACCACCGGCGCGTTCAACGACCACACCATGGGCGCCGACCTCGCCGCGCTGCTGGCCACCGACCACACCGTCGTCACCTACGACCGACGGGCACGCGGCGCCAGCGGCGACACCGCCCCGTACGCGATCGAGCGGGAGGTGGAGGACCTCGCCGCCGTGGTGGACGTCGCGGGAGGCCGCGCCGCGGTGTTCGGGTACTCCTCCGGTGGCCATCTCGCGCTCGCCGCGGCGGCCTCGGGCGTGCCGGTCACCCACCTCGCGCTCTACGAGGCACCGTTCGCGCTCGGCCCCCTGCCACCGCGGCCCGCGGACCTGCCCGCCCGCCTGCAGGCGCTGATCGACGCGGGTCGGCCAGGCGACGCCGTCGCCCTGTTCCAGACCGAGGGCGTCGGCATCCCGGCCGCGGTGGTCGAGCAGATCCGCACGTCACCGATGTGGCCCGCGCTCGTGGCGATCGCGCAGAGCACGGTCTACGACGCGACGATCACCTCGGTCCTGGGCGTCCCGACGCCGGCCATGAGCGCCGTCGAGGTGCCGACGATCGTGCTCACCGGGGCGCAGACGTGGCCGGGCCTCACGGGGTCGGCCGCGGCGCTGGCCGCCCTCCTGCCGCACGCCCGCCACGTCGTGGTGCCCGGCGGCGCGGACCACGGCATCCCCGCGGGACCGACCGCGGCGGCGGTCCGCGAGCTGCTGGCGGGGTAGAGGTCCAGACGCACAGGAGCCCGGCCGCCGCGGGAGAGGTCGCGGGGCCGGGCTCCTGTGTGTCGCAGGGGCTACCTCAGCCCGGAGGACAGCGCGCTGATCAGCTCGCCGTTGGACGTGTCACCGGACAGCTCCCAGAAGAAGGCGCCGCCGAGTCCCTTGCTCTTGGCCCAGCTGGTCTTGCCGGCCAGGGTGCTGGGCGTGTCGTAGCTCCACCACTCCGAGCCGCACTTGGCGTACGCCGTGCCGCCGACCGTGCCCGTCACCGGGCAGCGCGTCTTGAGCACCTTGTAGTCCTCGATGCCGGCCTCGTAGGTCCCGGGAGCCGCGCCGGTCGCGCTACCGCCGGGTGCCGCCTGCGTCACACCGGTCCAGCCGCGGCCGTAGAAGCCGACGCCGAGCAGGATCTTGCCGGCGGGGACCCCCTTGCCGATGAGCTTGTTCACGGCCGCCTCGGTGTTGAAGCCCGCCTGCGGGATGCCGGTGTAGGACGTCAGCGGCGAGTGCGGGGCCGTCGGACCGGTCGGGTTGAACGCCCCGAAGTAGTCGTAGGACATCGGCATGATCCAGTCGAGCTTCTGCGCGCCGGTGGCGTAGTCGGCGGCGTCGATCTTGCCGCCGTTGCTGCCGTCCGCCGTGATCGCCGCCGTGATCAGGGCGCTGCTGCCGAACTTGCTGCGCAGGGCCGAGACCACCGTGTTGAACGCCCCCGGGCCGCTGGAGTCGCACGACAGACCGCACGCGTTCGGGTACTCCCAGTCGACGTCCATGCCGTCGAACACGTCGGCCCAGCGCGGGTCCTTCACCAGGTTGTAGCAGGACGTGGCGAACCCGGCCGGGTCGGCCGCCGCCTGCGTGAAGCCGCCGGACCAGGTCCAGCCGCCGAACGACCAGATGACCTTCAGGCCGGGGTGCATGGCCTTGAGCTTGCGCAGCTGGTTGACGTTGCCGCGCAGGGGCTGGTCCCACGTGTCCGCGACGCCGTCGACCGAGTCGGCCGCGGTGTACGCCTTGTCGCTGAACGCGTAGGAGTCACCGATCGAGCACCGGCCGCCGGTCGTGTTGCCGAACGCGTACAGGACGTGGGTCAGCTTGGCCGCGGAGCCGCTCGTCTCGATGTTCTTCACGTGGTAGTTCCGGCCGTACACGCCCCACTCGGCGAAGTAGCCGACGACCTTCTTGCCCCCGGGCGGCGGCGGCGTGGTGGTCGTCGGGGTCGGGGTCGGGGTGGGTGTCGCGGTCGGTGTCGTGGTCGGCGTCGGGGTGGTCGTCGGCGTCGGGGTGCCCGTGGGCGTCCCGCCGCTGCACGCGACGCCGTTGATGCTGCACGTGGTGGGCGTCTTGTACGCGCCCGTGGCGACGTAGCCCCAGGTCTGCGACGCGCCGGCGGCCAGGTTGCCGGCCCAGCTCTTGTTCTTCGCGGTGTAGTGGTTGCCGGACCGCGTGATGTCCGCGTCCCAGCTGCTGCTGATCGTGTCGCCGGCCGGCAGGTCGAACTCGAGGGTCCAGCCGGTCACGACGGCGGACCCCGAGTTGGTGACCTTGACGTCGACCTGGTGGCCGGTGCCCCAGTCGCCGGCCGAGGTGAAGGTGGCGGAGATGGTTCCTGCGGCGAACGCCGGCTGGGTCACGACCAGGGCGGCGAGCAGCGTCGTCACGGCGGCGAGCGCCGCGGTGATCAGCACGGGACGTCGTCGTCCCGCGGGTGTCTGGGTGGAGTGTCGAGCGAAGGCCATCGTGCGGTTCCCCTGTCCATCGTCGGAGCGTCGAATATGTAAGGAGTCTGTACTAATGGTTCACAAGGAACGTAACGGGCGTCACAGGGTGAAGTCAATGGTCCGGGGTGCCGATGCAGCCTCACGCGGTGTCCGTGGTGAGCCGCTCGATGCTCCTGACCGGTAGGCCCTCGCGTGTCGCTCCGGGCGGTGTCGGCGGCCGCGGGCACGATGGACGTTCCCGGACGAAGGAGTGCGGACATGACCGTCGTCGACCACCACCACCAGGTGGCCCCCGAGGTCGAGGCGCGGCTGCGGGACGAGCACGCCGGTGCCACGTGGTTCCAGCTCGCGTCGGCCACGAGCCAGGCGCACCACGCCCTCGACGCCGCCCGGCGCCGGCACGACGAGGCCGCGGTGCAGGACGCGCTGGACCGGCACACCGTGCTCGAGCAGCTGCTGGCGGAGGAGACCGAGCGGCTGCACCGGGGGGCGTGAACCCGCGCGACCGTCGCCGCCAGGGAGCGGCGGTACCGTGACCCGGTGACCGACGGGCCCCCGGCGCCGCAGCGGCCCACCGCCCGCCAGGTCGCCCGGAGCGCCCTGCACGACGTGGGCCGGACGGTCGCGCAGGCCGATCTCGCGCTCGCCTACGCGGCGACCGTCACGGTCGTGACCGTCCTGGTCCTGCTGCAGCCGGCAGCCCGGCAGGCCGAGGTCCTGGCGCGGCTCAGCGGCAACCTGCACAACCTCGGGGCCGAGCCGCTCGTCTCCGTGCTCGGCAGCGCGCTCGTCGTCGAGAACGCCGTGAGCCTGCTGCTGGTCGTCCCGCTCGTGGTCGCGCTCGCGTACCTGCAGCGGTTCGTCGGCCGGCTCGGTGCGGTGGTGATCGGTCTGCTGGGCCACGTGGGTGCCGGCCTGGTCGTCGCGGCCGCCGTGGGGTGGGCGATCGTGCACGGCGTCGCCGACGACGCCCAGGCGCGGGTGACCGACGTCGGCGTCAGCTACGTCCTCGCCACCGCCATGGCCTTCCTCGTCCTCGCCGTCCCACGCCGGTGGCGACGCACGTACCTCCTGGCGACCGCCGCCGTCTGGCTGGTGCCGGCTGCGATCACGCGGACCTTCACCGACCTCGGTCACGCCACCGCGCTGGCGATCGGCCTCCTGCTGGCCCTCGTCGCGGCTCGCGCGGTGTCCGCGAGCCGGCGCGGCGGGTCAGGTCAGGAGGTCAGACCTCGCCGGGCAGCGCGGTCCGGATGACGATGCGGGTCCAGGCGCCCAGGTACAGGCGGTCGCCGTCCTCGACCTCGCGGCGCTGGCCGGGCGGGATCGGCACCGTCGGCAGCGGCTCCCCCGCACGGCTCACGTAGGTGCCGTTGGAGGACTGCAGGTCCTCCACCCACCACCGCTGACCGTCGGTGTTGAGCTGGCAGTGCCGGCGCGAGACGCCGGAGTCGGCGCCGCAGTCGACCGCGGGGTGGATGTTGCGCGACGCCGACGGGCGGCCCACGAGCACGCTGCGCTCCCGCAGCGGCACCAGCCCGGGCAGCCCGGCCGACGGCATGGGGTCCTCGGGCTGCTGGGCCGCGTACCAGTCGGGATCCACCCAGATCTCGGCGACCCACGACTCGGCACCGTCCGGCGCCGGGGTCGGCAGGGCCGCCGCCGTCGGCTCGGGTGGCTCGGCGGGGTCCACCTGCGGGGTGGGCGTGCTCGCGGGCGCGGGCGCGGGATCGGGCGCCGGCGACGGGACCGGGTCCACCGCCGCGGCGGGCAGCGAGCCGGTGGTGAAGTCGTACCCGCAGGTCTCGCAGAACAGGGCCAGCGACGACGCCGGCGCCCCGCAGTGCGGGCAGGTCGTGGTGGTGGCCGCCGCCGCGGGCGCGGGCGCGGGTGCGACCGCCGGGGTCGCGGCCTCGATCGGGCTGCCGCAGACGTCGCAGTAGTCGGTCGAGTCGGACTGGTGACCGTTGGGGCAGACGACGGTGCTCACCGGCGGACCCGCGTGGTCTTCGTGGACGCCGTGTCGAGCGCCATCTCGTCCAGCTTGTCGGTGTGGCGCTTGAGCCGGACGGTCCCCTGCTCCTCGTCGTCGATCTCGACCACCCGCCGCAACCGGGACGTCGCCTCGTCGTTACCCGTCTCGGCGGCCAGCTGCACCGCGCGGCCCAGCTTCACGGTCGCGGTGGCCTCGTCGCCGGCAGCCTTGGCGGCCAGACCCTCCTGGATGGCCGACGCGAGCTCGGTCTGCCCGGTGTAGTGCGCGACCTCCGGGCTGATCCGCGCGGTCAGGGAGTCGTCGTCGGACCAGCGGGCCTTGACCAGCCCGGAGGTCAGCACCTCCCCGCCCACGGCGATCTGCACGCGCGCGGCCAGCTGCTCGGAGCCCACCGGCTTCGAGGCCACCCGCACCGCCACGTGGTAGTCCCGCGACTCGTCGCCCCACGCGCCGGTGGGGTAGGCGCCGGTCAGGGCGTTGACCTCGGTCCTGCGCGCCGTCAGGTCCTCCACGGTCGGCGCCACGCGACGCACGAACAGCACCTGGGCACCCTGCGGCGCCCACACGCGCAGCTCGGCGTCCGCGATGCCCTTGGCCATCGACGCCGTGATCAGCGCCGCGAAGTCCGCCGCGATGTCCGCCGGCTGCCGGATCAGGTCCACGGAGCCCAGCAGGGCCGTGGCGATCTCCCGCAGCTCGGCCACCTCCCACGCGGAGCCGACGCCGCGCGCGTCGCACTGGAAGTGTCCCGTGACGTCTCGGATGGCCTGCGACAGCTCCGCGCGCGGCTCCGACTCGTTGCGGCCGTCCGTCAGCAGGATCGCGTGCTTCTGGGCCACCTGCGGCACCATCGAGAAGATCGCGTCGGCCAGCCGCAGCCAGGTGCTCATCGCGGTACCGCCCGACGGGCGCATGTAGGAGATCGCGCGCTTGGCCTCCTCGCGCGCACCCGGCTCCATCTGCACGATCGCGACCGGCGCGTTCGGGTACGGGAAGGCGCGGTTGGCCACGTGGCTGCCGCCGATCACCGCGAACCAGGTGCCGTCGGCGATCTGGTCCACCGCCACCTGCGCCGCGTGCTTGGCGGCCTCGATGTTGGGCCCGCTCATGGAGCCGGACGTGTCGATGAGGATGATCTCGGCGACGCCGCCGCCGCCCGTCCCCGCGGTCCCGGTGCCTGTGCTGCTCACCGTGACGATCGCGTGCACGTCCGTGGCGCCATCGGAGAGGAACTCGTTCTGGAACACCTCGGTGCGGAAGTCGACCACTGTGGCTCCTCAGGCTGCGGGCGGCGCCGGCCGGGCCGGCACCGTCTCTTCGGTCTGGACAGTATCGAGCGGCACGGCGACGCGGGCCAGCGCCGCCGTGATGTTGTCGTGGCCGCCCTGCTCGTTGGCCCAGCGGACCAGCTCGGCGGCCAGCGCGTCGGGCGCGGACCCCACGCGGTCCGCGGCGCGGTGCAGCAGCTCGCCGATGTCGGTGGCCTCCGAGCAGTAGTTCCACAGGCCGTCCGAGCAGACGAGCACCCAGCCGGGGACCTGCGCACGCGTCGTCGCGGTGCTGGGCACCACGGTCTGAGCGTCCGGCCCGAGCCACCGGGTGATGGCGTGCCCCTCGCGCGACGCCTCGGCGCGCGCGCGGGGCACGCCGCGGGCGATGAGCTCGGTCGCGGCCGAGTCGTCCACGCTGACCTGCCGGGCCGGCCCCTGGTCGGGGACCCAGTAGACCCGGGAGTCCCCCAGCCAGCCGGCCACGACGGTGGGCCCGTCGACGACGGCCGCGACGAAGGTGCACGACGGCGGCTCCGCGCGGTCGGCGAGGTCGCCCACCGCCTCGACGATCGCCGCGTCCGCCGCAGCCGCCGCCGAGACCAGCAGCGCCGACCACGCACCCACGGTCGAGCCCGCCGTGCCGGTCACCAGGACCTCGCGCGCCGCCCGGGCCGCGGCCAGGCTCGCCAGGTCCGAGTCCGGTGCGCTCGAGACGCCGTCGCAGACGACGAGCACCGCGGTGGAGCCGCCGACCGCCAGGGCCATCGCGTCCTCGTTGCGGGAGTGCCGCCGGCCGCGGTCGCACACCCCGCCGACCGCCGGGGACGGCAGCTCGGACCAGTGGTCACGCTCGTCCACCGCCGGCTCGCCGCACTGCTCGCAGTACCCGTCGGCCGCGATCGTGCCGCCGCACGCGCGGCACGCCGCGGGAGGCGGCGGGAGCGGCGCCAGCTCGGCGACGACGGTCGGTGCCGGGACGGTCAGCGGCGTCCCGCAGTGCTCGCAGAACAGGGAGCCGTCCGCCGCGACCGTGCCGCACGCGCCGCAGGTCACCACGTGGTCCACCGCCGGACGATGTTGGCCTGGTCGACCAGCGTGATCCGCTCCTCGTGGGAGTCGGTCAGGACGGCGTACTCGCGCAGCGCTGCCTCGAGCGCGTCGCGCAGCTCGGGTTCCTGCGCCGGCACCGCGCCCAGGTGCACGCTCGTGGACGGGCCGTCCTGGAGCACGGTGGCGAGCGCCGACCCCAGCACGTCGACCTTGAGCGCCGCCCGGGCGCGCGGGTCGATCGAGACGGTCTGCACGCTGGCCAGCGCGTCCGACAGCGCACGCAGGTCACCGCTGGACGTGGCCAGCAGCTGCGCGCGGCTCATCCGCGCCTCGACGTACGAGCTGCGGGTCGGCGTCACCAGGTCGAGCGCCGCGAGCGCACCGGCCAGGTCGCCGCGCGCGCGCCGGATCCTGGCGAGCCCGAACGCGGCCGGGGCGGTGTAGTTGGCGTCGGAGCGCGCGCAGATGACGTAGAGCGACTCCGCGATGTCCGGCTCGCCGCTGACCTCGCACGCGGTGGCCAGGGCCAGCTTGGGCGCCAGCTCGCCCGGCACCTGCCCGTACACCGCGTTGAACGAGGCACGCGCGGCCACCGGGTCGCCCGCCTCCAGCTGCGCGAGGCCGCCCATCCACGCGGCGCGCCACTCCCACGGGTCGTCCTGCAGGATGCTGGCGATCGTCTCGTCGACCAGCGGCCGCTGCCCCGCCTCGATCGCCGCGTCGATGCGCCGCAACCGGACCTCCACGGTGTCCTCCGGCGCGTCGGCGAGCGCCGCGATGCGCTGGTCGGGGTTGCTCACGTTGACGCCGGCCAGCCAGCTCGCGGCGGGGTCGCTCGCGTCCACCTTCAGGGCGGGCAGCTGGTCCCAGGCCAGCGGGTGCCCGGCCTCGTCGGACGCCGGCGCCTCGAACAGCACCGACGCCGCCGAGTGCAGCGCCGGGCTGCCCGGTCCGCGGTCCGTCGCGACGACCTCCCGCAGCACTCCGAGGGTCTGGGCGCGCAGCTCGTCGACCGTCGCGAAGCGGTCGGAGGGGTCCAGCGCGCACGCCTTGGCCAGCAGCCGGTAGAACGAGTCGTACGCCTGGAACACCGGCGTCTCCGCCACGGGCGGCAGCGCGGCGGCGTACGTCGAGGTGTTCCCGCGGAAGTCGAGCACCAGCGTGGCCAGCGTGCGACCGATCGTGTAGATGTCGGACGCCACCGACGGGCCCACCTCCGGCACCTCCGGCGCCTGGTAGCCGACCGTGCCGAAGATCGCCGACTGCAGGTCGTCGACGCGCCGCACGCCGCCGAGGTCGATGAGCTTGACCGCGTCGCCCTGCTGGATGACGTTGTCGGGCTTGAAGTCGCAGAACAGCAGCCCGACGTCGTGCAGGTAGGCGAACGCCGGGAGGATCTCGAGGACGAACGCGAGCGCCTGGTCCACCGGCAGGGGCGTGACCACGCCGCCCGCGGCCTCCCGGCGGTCCTGCAGGATCTGCTTGAGGGAGCGGCCGCCGACGAACTCCATGACGGTGTACCCGGCGCCGTCGTGCATGACGAAGTTGTAGATCTCGACGATCAGCGGGTGCTCGACCTCGGCCAGGAACTGCCGCTCGGAGATCGCCGCCGCGTACGCGTCGGGGTCCCCGGAGTTCAGCAGGCCCTTGAGCACCACCCAGCGCCCCGACACGTTCCGGTCCCGTGCCAGGTAGATCCAGCCGAGGCCGCCGTGCGCGAGGCAGCCCACCACCTCGTACTGGCCGCCCACCACGTCCCCGGGGTTCAGCGCGGGCGTGAAGTCGAACCGCGTGCCGCACTTGGGGCAGAACCCCGCGGTGCGTCCCGGTACCCCGTCGCGCGACCGGCCCACCTCGGCGCCGCACGCCGGGCAGAAGCGCTTGCGCTCGGGCACCTCGGCGACCGCCATGACCGCCTGGAGGGGGTCCTGGACCGGTGCGGGCGGCACGGTGGTCAGCCCGGCGCCCAGCCGGGCCCCACGCAGCCGGGTCGAGGACGTGCCGACGCGGCGGGTGGGCCGCGAGGCACCCATCGCGACCGTGCGCGCGGAGCCGAGGGCCGCGGTGGCCAGCCGGCTCGAGCTGGTCCGGCCGGTGCGGGTGGACCGCTCGGCGTCCGGGTCGGTGGGGCCCGACGTGGCGCCCGACGCCGCAGGCGCGCCCTGGGCGAACCCGGTGCCGAGCAGCGACGTCGCGGACGCCGGGGCAGAGGTCGACGCGGCGGTCGACACAGAGGTCGTCGCGGTCTGCGGCGACCCGCAGACGTTGCAGTAGCCGTCCTCGTAGGTGCCGGTGCAGCCGGGCTCGGTGCAGGCGATCATCGGGGTCGTCCCTCCTGACCCGCCGTCGGCAGGTCCCGGGTGAGGTACTCGTACTGCTCCACGAGGAAGCGGGTCATGGTCAGGTCGCAGGGCGTCCGGCCGACGACGGCGATCGCCTCGTCGTACCCCGAGCGGACCGTCGGGGAGGCGCTGCGCCCGTTGGCGTCGGCGGCCGCGCGCGCACCCTCGAGCCGGTAGCGCAGCTCCGCCCGCTCGCGCAGCGGCGCGCTGTAGGCGTCGGCCACCGCGTCGAAGGCCCGGCCCACCGCGGCGAGCCGGTCGACGAACGCGTCCAGCTCCGTGCGCGTGTCCGGCACCTCCCCCAGGCGCGACACGTCGGGCACCGCGAGCTTGGGCGGCTGCACGATCTCCCGCCGGCACCGCTGCGCCAGCTGGTGCAGCGTCGGCTCGCGCAGCTCCAGGGCGGCCATCGCGGCCTGCGCGTCCGCACGCCCCTTCTCCAGGGTGCGCCGCTGGGAGACCTGCACGATCAGGTCCCGCTCGGCCAGCGCCGCGCGGGCCTCCAGCTCCGCGAGCGGACCCGCGATGTCGGCCCCGCGGGCCGCCTGCGTGACCAGCCGGCGCTCGCGGTCCCGCAGGGTCGCGACGAGCTCCCGGGCGGCCGTGTCCCCGCCGGCCAGGTCCTCGCAGCGCACCAGCCCGGCGCGCAGGCCCCGCAGCCGCGCGGCCTGGTCGGCCGTGTCGGGATCGAACGACAGGCGCGCCCGGACCTGCGCGATCATCGCGTCGCACAGCGTGACGGCCTCCACCAGGGAGACCAGCGCGGCGCCCATGCCCGAGTCCAGCCGCCCCCAGACCAGCTGCGACATCTTCTCCCGGTCCACCGCGTCCGCCCGGCCCGAGTCCCACACCTGCACCAGCTCGTCGGTGCGGGTCCGGATGGCCTGCCACATGGTCAGCGCCAGCAGCACGTCGTCGGTGTAGCTCTGCGCGGCGGGCGACGCCTGCGCCGCCTGGTCCAGCCGGTCGAGCTCGGCCCGCCGGTGCGCGAGCCACGCCTCCAGCCCGCTGAGGTAGGTGAGCAGCTGAGGTGCGGGGATCGGTTCCCCGAGGCGGCCGGGAGCCTCGGGCGCGATCGGTCCGCTCACCGGCCGTACACCGAGGTCGGCGGTGCCGGGGCCGGGCCGAGCGCGCCGAGCCAGCGCTCGTACGTCGCGGCCCAGGTGCCGTCGGTCTTCATCTGGTCGAGGACGCCGTTGACGAACCGCACCAGGTCCACCTGGTCGGCGGCGACGCCGATCCCGTACGGCTCCGCGCTGAACGGGGCGCCGACCACCTTGGCGTACGGGTCCTGCGCGACGAACCCGGCCAGGATCGTGTCGTCACCCGTGATCGCGTCCACCTTGCCCTGCTGGAACAGCACCAGGCAGCCCGTGTGCGTCGGGGCGGGCACGGCCTCGACCGCGGGGTACGTCTCGGTCAACCGGTCCAGCGTCGTGGTGCCCTCCGGTGCGCACACCCGCTGCCCGTCCAGGTCCTCGATGCCGGTCGCGTCCGAGGACCGCGTGACCAGGACCTTCTGCCCCGCGGTCAGGTACTCGGCCGAGAAGGCGATGGTCTGCCAGCGCTCGCAGTTCATGGTGAACGTGCGGGCCACCAGGTCGACGTCGTGGTTCTCCAGCACGTCCAGCCGCTGCGCGGAGGTGATGACGCGGAACTGCAGCCGGTCGGGGTCGCCGAAGATCGCGGCCGAGACGGCGTGCAGCATGTCGATGTCGAAGCCCTCGATCTGCCCCGACAGCGGGTTGCGGGCGCCCATGAGCAGCGTGTCCGCGGAGACGCCGACGCGCAGCTGGCCGCGCGCCCGGATGGCATCGACGGTGGGCGTCGCCGCGCCGGGCTCGGGCGCGTACGACGTGGTGGCGCCCTGGGCGTCGTCGCACGTGGCGGGCGGGGCGACCGCGGCCGGGGCCGCCTGGGCGTCCGCCGCCGCGGGTGGCTGGGCGGCCGACCCCATGGGCGGGGTGCCGCTGCACCCGGCGAGCAGGACGAGCGAGGCGAGGACCGCCCCGCGGCGCAGGCGGGCGGTGCGGGTGCTCATCGGTACTCCTCCACTCGGGTCGAGATGCCGCGCCAGCTCAGGACGGCGGCCAGGACGCCTGCGACGAGCATCAGCCAGCCGACGAGGACCGACGCGCCGCCCGACCCCGACAGGGCGTCGTGCGTGCGCTGGGCGCTGGCCTCGAGGCTGCTGGACGCCGCGGTCGAGAAGGTCTCGAACACGTCGTTCGGGGCGCCGGGGTCCGGGCTGATCGCCAGCGCGACGGCGCCGTCCCAGTCGCCGCCGTCGTCGAGCGCGCGGATCTGGGCGTGCGCGGCGACCCAGTCGTCGAGCAGGGGCGCCAGCGCGGGATCGACGGTCGGCCGGCCGAGCAGCTGCGCCGCCTCGGTGGTCTCCGCGACGAACTGCTCCTCGTAGGTGGCGCCGGACCCGCGCTTGATGAGCGTGAACGACTCCATCGACTTGGCGTCGTTGGCCAGCGAGTACGCGCGGGACACGGAGACCGTGGCGTCGTAGGGGCCGGTGCGGGCGTCGCCCGCGGTCCGGGCGGCCGAGCCGAGCACCACCGCTCCCCCGACGGACGCCGCGAGCGCCAGCACCGTGGACCAGAACAGGCCGGCGTTGAGGCGCCGGTGCGTGCGTCGGGCCAGCCACACCTGCACGACGACGAGCACCGCGAGCGCGAGCACGCCCAGGGCCAGCAGCCACGGCACGGAGGCCACGGAGTCGAACGAGGTGTCCACCCGGTCGCTGTTGTCCTGCACCAGCTGGTCCAGGTGCGGCAGCACGTCGGTGCGCAGGACGGAGGACGCCTGGTCCAGGTACGCGGCGCCGACGGGGAACCCCTGCCGGTTGTTCGCACGCGCCTGCTCGACCAGGCCCGTGTACGTGGTCAGGCCCGCGGTCGCCTGGCCCAGCAGCTCCGCGTCCGCCTCGTTGGAGCCGGCCAGCCGGGCCAGCCCGTGGGCCGCGGACGCGACGGCCTCGTCGTACCGCGCACGCTGCTCGGGCGGTTCCAGGCCGCCGACGAGGAACGCGTTGGTGGCCGTCGCGTCGGCGACCACGAGGTCGTTGCGGACGTCCTGGATGCCGACCAGCTGCGTGGTGTCGGCGTCGGCGTCGGACAGCGCCTGCGACTGGGCCAGCCCCGCGTTCAGGCCGATGACGCCCACCGCCGCGGCCGCGAGGACCGCGAGGACGCCGGCCACCCGCAGGCGCCCGGGGGTGCGGCTCAGCACCGCGCGCAGGCCGGTCCGGTGCACGGGCGCCTGCGCCGGGGTGATCACCCGTGCGGGTCCGGCAGGGCCGGAGCTGGTCACCGGGGCGATGGTCGTCGTCACGCGGACTCCTCGATGTGGTCGCGCTCGGGCTGGGGCTGGACGAGGTCCTCCGGGAGCAGGAGGCGGAGCTGGTCCACCGTCGGTCGTTCAACGTCCCGCAGGCGCCAGGCGTGCCGGGTGATCGCCTGGTCCAGCACGTTGCGCGCGTACCGGCCGTTGCCGAAGCCCTCGTCGCGGACCTGGACGGACGCCAGCTCCTCGAACCGCTCCAGGCAGTCGGGGGTCGGCTCGAAGTCCGCGCGCGCCGCCGCCCGGCCGAAGATCTCCCGCAGCTCGGCGTCGGTGTAGTCGTCGAACTCGACGGTGGTGGAGAACCGGCTCTCCAGCCCGGGGTTGGTGGACAGGAACCTCGCCATGGGCACGGGGTAGCCGGCCACGATCACGACGAGGTCGTCGCGGTGGTCCTCCATGTCCTTGACCAGCGTGTTCACCGCCTCGGCGCCGTACTGGTCCTCCGCGAGCCCGTACGCCTCGTCGACGAACAGCACGCCGCCCAGCGCGGTCGCGACCACCTCGGAGGTCTTCACCGCCGTCTGCCCCAGGTACCCGGCCACCAGCTCCGAGCGGTCGACCTCGACCAGGTGCCCGGAGCTGAGCAGCCCGAGCGCCCGGTAGATGCCCGCCACCAGCCGCGCGACCGTCGTCTTGCCCGTGCCGGGGTTGCCCAGGAACACCAGGTGCCGGGTGAGGGTCGGCGCTGTCAGACCGGCCTCGGTGCGCAGCCGCTCGATGCGGAGCAGCTCGGTCTGCTGGCGGATCTCCCGCTTGACGCGGTCCAGCCCGACCAGCGCGTCGAGCTCGGCCAGCAGCTCCTCGAGGGTCTTCGCGGGCGGCTCTGCTGAGCTGGGCGGGTCCGGCGGGACCGGCTCGCGGGAGCTCGAGAGATGCACCGGGAGATCGACGGGCGGCGCCGTCGGCGGGGGTGCCGACCCAGGCGGGTGGCCCGCCGAGACCTGCACCGCGGCCGTCGCGGCGGCCCGGGCCAGCACGTCGATCTCCGCCGGACCGAGGTCGCACGCGGCGGAGACCACCTGCGCGAGCGCGGCGCCGTACGCGGGCACGTGCGGGGACCGGTCGGCGACGAGACCGCCCAGCAGGTCCGTCGGCGCGGACCGCCAGCGCCGGGCGCTGGACGCGGCCGCGAAGAACGCGCCGAAGGTCGCATCCGGCGAGCCGACGGCCGCGAGCCACGCGGCCGGCGCACCCGGGACCGACTCCGCGACCGCGGCGGCCAGGCGCGCGCCCTCGTCGCGGACGGCCGCGGCGGGCAGACCGGCGGCGACACCGGCGCGCTCCAGACCGTCGAGGGCCTCGGTCAGGCTCCGGGGCCCACCTCCGTCCGCGGTGCTCATGGGCGCACCTCCGGCGACTGCCTCTGCGGCGTGTCCAGGCCGGCGTCGGGAGCCAGCGCGAGGGACGAGCCGCCGAACTTCTCCGCCAGGAACATGCCGTGCGCCACGAGCGCGTTGGCGTCCTCGCGGGAGACGGCGTCGGAGATCTTGTCGAGCGTCACGCCCAGCAGGTCCAGCTGGTCGCACAGCACCATGAGCGAGGTCTTGCCCTGCGACACCACACGCCGGTCGGCGAAGTCCCGCGGCAGTCGCAGGTACCCGCCGACGGCCTCGGGCAGGTAGCTCGTCGCGGTCGCGACGACGGTGTGCGCCTGCTGGCTGCCGGCGCCGAGCCGGTCCAGCCGCGGCGCCATCTCGTCCACCGTGCGGGTGATCCGCAGCACGCGCGCGGTCACGGCGGCCGGCACGCGCCCGGCGATCTGCTGCTCCACCTGGTGCGCGGAGGCGACGATGTCGGCGGTGGTGGGCGCGGGTGGGTCCGCCGCGACCTCCGGCTCCTGACCCCGCCCCCACAGGCGTGCGAACCAGCTCATCCGTGACGCCTACCCGGTCCCCGGACGCTCAGCTGCTGCCGAGGTCGAGCGAGCCGCTGGCCACGTCGGTGGTGTCGGCGCGGGCGACGCGCTCGAGGTAGGACCGGGCCTTCGTCGTCTCCGTCTCGAGCACGCCGATGGTCTGCGCCATGGAGTCGAGGGCCTTGACCTTGAACGCGTCGATCGAGTCCATGGTCGCGTAGATGTCCGCGAACGCCTGCTGCAGCTGCGGCAGGCCGACGGACGCGCTCGCCGCCTGCTGCTGGATGTCCGCCGACTGCTCCTTGAGCATCTTGGCCGTCGAGGCGATCAGCCCGGTCGTCGTGCTGTTCAGGGCCGTGATCTGGTCGAGCACCAGCCGCTGGTTGTTCAGGGCCTGCGCGACGATCACCGCGGTGCGCAGGGCGGCGACCGTGGTGGTGGTCGCGCGGTCGACGCCCTTGATGAGCTCGACGTTGTTCTTGATGATGATGTCGATCGCCAGGTAGCCCTGGATGGAGACGGCCAGCTGCGTGAGCAGGTCCTGGTGCTTCTGCCGGACGTAGAACAGGACGTCCTCGCGCAGCGACTTGGCACGCGCCGGGTCCGTGGCGTCGAGCTGGGCGATCGTCGCGGAGAGGCGGGTGTCCAGCGACTCCGCGACGTAGATGTACTGGTGCAGCCGCGCCATGGTGTCCCACAGGTGCTGCTTCTCCAGGTTGAGCGCCGCGTTGTCCTTGCGGAGCTCGTCCTGGCCGTTGTAGAGCGCGCGCACGATGGCGTCGATCTGCTTCTGCGAGCTCTCGTACCGGCGGAAGTAGTCGGTCATGGAGTCGCCGAACGGGATGAGCCCGAGGAGCTTCTTGCCCAGCGTCGCCTCGCTGGGGTCCAAGCCCTCGACGGTCTTGCGCAGGTCCAGCAGGGACCTGCTCACCTGCGACGTGCCGGACACGCCGCCCTCGCGCAGCTCCTTGACCGGCATCTGCAGCAGCCGGTTGGAGGTGTCGGCGGCGGCGCGGATGTCCGAGTCACCCATGAGGCGGATGTCGTCGGCCTTGCGCGCCAGCTCGGGCGAGCCCACCTGCGCGGTCATGAGGCTGTCGACGTACGACGTGACCTTGGCGTCCAGCCCGGGCAGCGCGGACTCGGGGATCTGCGGCGCCATGGCCGGCGCCTGCGTGGTGGCCACCGGCGGCATCGGGGCCGGGGCCTCGAGCGCGAAGGCCGACTGCGGCGCGGGCGGCTGGAGCGGGGCTGCGTCGGTCATCGTCGTCCTTCAGGTGCAGCGAGTCACGTGGAGCGAACCCGACAGAAGAGTCATGGAATGGTCAAGTCGTCCTCACGCGGACACTAGCACGGGGGGTCGGCGCCACGGCCGGATCCTGGCTGGTGAGAGCACCGTTTCGCCTCCTGGCGAACGCCTGCGAGGATCGGCCCGACGACGACCACGGAGGTACCGGTGTCCACCGACGACAAGGCATCCCTCGACGAGCGCCTGCGGCGCTTGGGCATCGCGCCCGAGGTCCACCGCATGATGGCCGTGGGCATCGGCAAGCTGCCCGTGCGCGAGTCCACCAAGACGTCCCTGACCTCCGCGAGCGCCACGGCGGTCGTCGTGGTCGGCGAGACCGGCGTCGCGCTCGCCAAGGGGGCGGTCGAGGCCGGCAAGGGCGCCGCGACGGCCGCCAAGGACGGCGCCGAGGTGTTCCAGCGCACGCTGCACGAGCACGTCGCGACGTCGGCCGGCCAGCAGCCGTCGGACGGCTCCGCCGAGAGCGAGACCGCGGACGTCACCACGCGGCTGGAGCGCCTGGGCCGGTTGCACGCGGACGGGCACCTGGACGACGACGAGTACCGCGCCGCCAAGGCCCGGGTCCTCGCGGGCGAGTAGCCGCGGGCGGGCGGCTCAGTCCGGGAGCGCCGGCGCCTCGCCGGTGACCAGCGGCATGATCACCGAGTCGATCAGGCGCTCCATGAACGCGTCGTCGACCGTCTGGCCCGCGACCATCTTGCGGTAGACGATCATCGCGGGCGCCACGGCGGCGACCATGTCCAGGTCGAGCCCGGCGCGCAGCTCCCCCCGGGCCTGCGCACGGTCCAGGATGCCGCGCATCAGGCGCACCCGGGACCGGACGAACTGCTCGTGGAACACGGCGGCCACCTCGGGGTTCTCCTTGACCGCGGACATCAGGCCGGACATGAGCTCCGACTCGTCCGAGCGCCGGCGGCCGGACCGGATGGCGAGCAGGTCGGTGCGCAGGGAGCCGGTGTCGGGGATGTCGTCGATCGACGTGGGCACGCCCTTGGCGCACACGACGGCGTCGACGGTGAGCTGCACCTTGGAGGGCCAGCGGCGGTAGACGGTCGCCTTGCCCGCCCCCGCACGGTCCGCCACGGCGTCCATGGTCATGCCGTCGAACCCGCGCTCGGCCAGCAGCTCGCGCGTGGCCAGGAGGATGGCATCGTCCTTGGACTCGTCGCGCCGTCGGCCGGGCCGCCGGGGCTCCATCGTGACCGCCAGGTCCTCCACGCGCGTCGCCACCTCTCTCTTCTCCGTCACCCACTGTATCCGGAGAATTCGAGACGCGGGGGTTCCGGAACCCGCCGGTTCCGTATTACAGTCGCTCCACCGACCACGACGTCCCAGGAGCATCGCCATGTCGTCACCCCTCTCGACCCGCCCGGAGAGCCGGCACCGCTGGTTCGTCCTGGCGACCGTCGCCCTCGCCCAGCTGATGGTCGTGCTCGACGCGACCATCGTGAACATCGCGCTGCCCTCCGCCCAGGCGGACCTCGGGTTCAGCGACAACGACCGCCAGTGGGTGGTCACCGCCTACGCGCTCGCCTTCGGCAGCCTGCTGCTGCTGGGTGGCCGCCTCGCGGACATGTTCGGCCGCCGCCGCATGTTCCTCATCGGCCTCGTCGGCTTCGCGCTCGCCTCCGCGCTCGGCGGTGCGGCGCAGTCGTTCGAGCTGCTCGTCGGCGCCCGCGCCCTGCAGGGCGTGTTCGCGGCCGTGCTCGCACCCGCCGCGCTCTCGGTGCTGACCACCACGTTCACCATCCCCAAGGAGCGCGCCCGCGCGTTCGGGGTCTTCGGCGCCATCGCCGGCATGGGCGGGGCCATCGGCCTGCTGCTCGGCGGCTACCTCACGGAGAACTTCAACTGGCGCTGGAACCTCTACGTCAACGTCGTCATCGCCGTGGTCGCCTTCGTCGCGGGCACCGTGCTGCTGTCCCGCACCGAGACGAAGCACGACACCCGCGTCGACGTGCCCGGCGTGATCCTGGCCTCGACCGGCCTGTTCGCGCTGGTCTTCGGGTTCTCGCAGGCCGAGCCGCAGGGCTGGGACGCGCCCGCCGTCTGGGGCTCGCTCGCGGCCAGCGCGGTCCTGCTCACCGCGTTCGTGTGGCGCCAGCGCCGGGCCACGCACCCGCTGCTGCCGCTCGAGGTGGTCCTCGACCGTGACCGCGGGGCCAGCTTCCTGGCCATCCTGTTCGCCGGGTCCGGCATGTTCGGGGTGTTCCTCTTCCTCACCTACTACCTGCAGCTGACGCTGGGGTACACCCCGATGCAGACGGGCACCGCGTTCCTGCCGATGGTCGTCTTCATCATCCTGACCGCGCAGATCCAGTCGAACATCCTGGTCCCGCGCTTCGGGCCCAAGGTTCTGGTGCCCATCGGCATGGTCGTCGGCGCGCTCGCGATGCTCTGGTTCACCACGCTCGACGCCGACAGCGGCTACCCCCACGTGCTGCTGGGCCTGATCGGCATGGGCATCGCGATGGGCTCGATCATGCCGGCGTCGTTCCAGATCGCGACGCTCGGGGTCGCCCGCAACCAGGCCGGTGCGGCCTCCGCGATGGTCTCCACGAGCCAGCAGGTGGGTGGCGCCATCGGCACCGCGGTGCTCAACACGCTCGCGGCGACCGCCGCCACGGCGTACCTGACCGACCACGCACCGGCCACTCCGCAGGTGGCCGCCGACGCGGCGATCCACAGCTTCTCGGTCGCGTACTCCTGGTCCGCCGCGATCTTCGTGCTCGGCGCCGTGCTCACGGCCACCCTGTTCCGCACGCGCGCTGACCGGGCCGCCCGGGCGGCGGTGGCGGACGCGGTGCCGCACGAGGAGGCACCCGCGCTCGCGCACTGAGGGACACCCGCTCCCAGGGGGACGCACCCGGCGACGCTCGTCTACGGTCGCCGGGTGCGTCCCGTCTCCCCCGTCTCCCCGGTGCCCGCCACGCCCGCCGACGTCGACGACGTGCACGCGCTGCGCCGCTCGCTCGAGGACTGGATGGCGCAGCACGGCACGGTGCAGTGGCCGGCGGGCTCGCTGCCGCGCGAGCGCATCGCCGCCCAGGTCGACGACGACCAGTGGCACGTGGTCCGCGACGAGGACGGGACGCTCGTCGCCACGGTGCGCCTCCTGTGGACGGACCCCGACTTCTGGGGCGACGACGACACCCCGGCCGTCTACGTGCACGGCCTGATGGTGGACCGTCGGGCCGCGGGACGGGGACTGGGCGGGGCGCTGCTCGACTGGGCGGCCGCCCGGGGACGCGCCGCGGGCGTGCCCCTGTTCCGCCTGGACTGCCGGACCACCAACCCCGTGCTGCGCCGCTACTACGAGGCGTACGGGTTCCGGGCCGTGGGCCGGCGCGACTTCGCCGACTTCTCCTGCACGCTGCTCGAGCTGGACCTGGCGCCAGGAGCCTAGCCGGTCGGCGCCTGGCGACGGTGTGCCTGGACCGGCCTCAGGCGCGTCCTGCGGGAACGGCCCCAGCTCCCGGAACACCTGCGTGCCGGGCACGCGCGGCGCCACGCGGCGCAGCACGACGACCGTACCCGGTCACCACGGCACGGGCCAGGAACTGCGCCACCCAGCCCATCCGCAGCACCGCGAGCAGGAGGAACACCAGTCCCGACGCCAGGGTGATCCCGGCGACGAAGGACGCCACGTCCCCGCCCGCCAGCCCAGCCGCGAGCACCGCGCTGGCCGCCGCGGCCGCAAGACCCGAGCTGGGCCCGGTGGAGATCTGCCGGCTGGTGCCGAAGATCGCGAAGAGGATCGCGCCGGCCGCCGCGGCGTAGAGGCCGTTCTGCAGCGGGATCCCGTCGATCCCCGCGTAGCCCAAGTTCTTGAGGGTTCCCGGGCCGGCGCGGTCATCGAGGTCTCAGTCCGCCGCGACGACGGCCACGGGCTCGGTCCGGGCCCGCTGCGGGCTCACCGCCTCCTGCGTGCTGAGCGCCGGTGCGGACCGCGCCCGCAGGCGCATGATCGCCTTGTCCACCTCGGCCACGACCGGCAGCACCAGCGCGAGCCCGATGGCCGCGAGCCACTGCGGGCCGGACAGCGGCTGGGTGGTCAGCCACTGCTGCAGGAAGTCCAGCTGCGTGGCCAGCAGGACCAGCAGCACAGGGACGACCAGCACCTTGATGGCGGTGAGCAGCGGTGGGACCAGGCCGGACTCCGGCTCGCGCCGCAGCACCAGGCCCGAGAACGTCGTGCTCAGGCCCATGACGACGAACGCCATGGTCATCGACGCGGTGGGCACGGTCGACGACGGCTCGTCGGGACCCGCGACCAGCGGCACCGCGGTGGCCACGCAGAGCACGCCGCCGTACAGGAGCCAGCGGCCGATCGCATGGGGGTTGCTGATGCCGACCTTCGGGTCCCGCGGCGGCCGGTTCATGATCTCCGGCCCGACGGGGTCGAGCATGATCGCGATGACGGGTGCGACGCACACGAAGAAGTTGAGGAACAGCACCATCATCGGGGTCATCGCGACGCCGTCGTTCAGGCCCGTGATGCTGGCCAGCAGGAACAGCGCCACCAGGCCGATCAGCTGGCTCATCTGGAACCGGATGTACGCGGTGATCTTCTGGTAGATGCTGCGGCCCAGCTCCACGGCGTGCACCAGGGTGGAGAAGTTGTCGTCCGTGAGCACCAGCCGGGCCGCCTGCTTGGTCACCTCGCTGCCGGAGCCCATCGCGACGCCGATGTCCGCCTGCTTGATCGCGGCGGCGTCGTTGACCGCGTCGCCGGTCATCGCGACCACGAGCCCCTGGCCGCTGCATCAGCTGGACCAGGCGCAGCTTGTCCTGCGGCGTGACGCGGCCGAACACGTGCAGGTCGGGCAGGCGGGCGCGCAGCTCGTCGTCGCTCATCTGCGCCAGCTCGGCGCCGTTGATCGCCCCGGTGGGCAGCCCCAGGTCGGAGCCGATCGCGGCGGCCGTGACCGCGTGGTCGCCGGTGATCATGCGGACCTCGATGCCGGCGCGGTGCGCGATGTCGACCGCGACCTTGGCCGACGGCCGCAGCGGGTCGACGATGCCGACCATCCCGACGAACACGAGCTCCTCGACGTAGGACATGGGGTCGGCCACCAGCGGCGCCTCGTCGGCCGGGGTGAGGACCCGCACGGCGAACGCGAGCGTGCGCAGCCCGGCCTTCGCCAGCCGGTCCTGCTCGGCGTCGATCTCGGCGCGCATCCCCGCGATGTCCACGAACTCCCCCGGGGCCGCGAGCGCCCGGGTGCAGCGCGCGAGCACCACGTCGGGGCCGCCCTTGACGACCTCGACCAGGGACCGCTGCCCGCGCCAGGGCATCCAGTGCGCGGTGGCCATGAACTTGTAGGCGGAGTCGAAGGGCACCACCGCGACGCGCGGGTACGTGTGCCGGCTCTCCGCCGCGTCGATGCCGAGCTTGGCGGCGAGCACCACGAGGGCGGCCTCGGTCGGGTCGCCGACGACGTCGCCGGTGTCCGAGACCAGGGCGTCGCTGGCCAGGCACAGCCCGTACGCCAGGGGGGTCAGGTCGGGCACCTCGACGCCCGCGGGCGACAGGATGCGTCCGGTCTTGTCGTAGCCCGCACCCTCGACGGTGAAGTGGTTGCCGGCCAGCCACAGCGCGGTCACGGTCATCTGGTTGAGCGTGAGCGTGCCGGTCTTGTCGGAGTTGATCGCGCTGGTGGCACCGAGGGTCTCGACGTCGCTGAGGTTCGCCACGATCGCCTTCGCCGCGGCCAGCTGCTTGGCGCCGTACGCGAGCATGGCCTGCACGAACGTCGGCAGACCGGTGGGGATGGCGGAGATCGCCACCGCCGTGGCCAGGAACAGCAGGTCGCTCGCGGGCTCCCCGCGCAGCAGACCGATGACGACGATGAGCGCCACGGCCGACCACGCGATCGCGCCCAGCACCTTGGTCAGCGCGTCGAGCTCGCGCTGCAGCGGCGACTTGGTCTTCTCCACCGAGGTGAGCAGCGTCGCGATGTGCCCGATCTGCGTGGACATCCCCGTGGACGTCAGCAGGAGCGTGCCCGTGCCGCGCGTGACGGCGGTGTTCTGGAACGCCATGTTGTCGCGGTCACCCAGCCCCACGTCGGCGTCGGCCAGCGGCTCGGTGGCCTTGCCGATCGGGGCGCTCTCCCCCGTGAGCGCCGCCTCCTGCGTCTCCATCGTGGCCGTGCGGACCAGCCGGCCGTCCGCGGGCACGATGTCGCCGGCCTCGAGCAGGACCACGTCCCCGGGCACCAGGTCGTGCGCGGGCACCAGGGAGACGGCGCCGTCGCGCAGCACCCGGCTGGTGGGCTCCTGCATGGTGGCCAGCGCGTCCACGCTCTTGCGCGCCTGCATCTCCTGGCGGGTCCCGATGACCACGTTGACGAGCACGAGGAAGCCGACGATCGCCGCGGTCGAGCCCTGCCCGATCGCGATGCTGACCACAGCCACGGCGATGAGCATGAGGTTCATCGGGTCGCGCAGCTGAGTGAGCAGCACCGACCAGACGGACGGCGGCGCCTGCGCGGTCAACGTGTTCGGGCCGTACCGGCGCTGCCGCATCGCGACCTCGGCGGCCGACAGGCCGGTCTCTGCATCCGTCTCCAGCCGCTGGGCGACCTCCTGCGCCGTGAGCGCCCACCACCGGGTGTCGTCGGCCGCCGCGTCCGCCGACGCCGCTGCTGCCACCTGAACCTGTGCCACCACTACCCCCACGGGTCGGTCCGGACTGTCCTGACGTGTGTGCTCAGCCGAGCGCCGCACCCTCGATCGCAGCGTTCGGGCTCGGGTCGGGCAGGCGCCGCATCCGCAGGCCGTTGACCACGCCGACCAGCCCGACCAGCAGCGGGATGAGCAGGGCGACCTGCAGCGCGCGGGGGCGGACCTCGGTGTTGATGCGCAGGATCTCCGCCTGCACGTCGGGCGGCTGGTCCACCAGCAGGCCCGCGAGCTGGGTGTTGCTCATCAGCTCGGCGTCGTCCTCCAGCGCGGTGGCCACCTGGGTCTGCTGGTCCGGCGACAGGATCGTGCTCGCGTCCGACTGCGCGGTGAACCCGAGCGACAGCGCGGCGAGCAGCACGCCACCGGCGAACGCCAGCCCGAAGGACAGGCCGAACGAGCCCGCCGCCGAGTTCACGCCGGCCGCCTCGCTGACCCGCTCCTCGGTGATGGGCGAGAGCGTGTAGTTGTTCAGCTGCGAGACCAGCAGGCCGAGCCCGGAGCCGGCGATGACCAGCGGCACGACGAGGTACCACCCGGAGGTCGCCCGCGGCACCACGAGGATGAGGACCACCATCCCGACGACGACCAGCGCGAACCCGGCGAGCACGATGTCGGCCGGCCGCCGCCGGCCCGAGCGCCGTCCGGCGACCAGGGCGAGCGCGAACATGCTCAGCGACAGCGGCGCGAGAGACAGGCCCGCCGCCATGGCGTCGTACTCCAGCACCATCTGCAGGAAGATCGGCAGCGTGATCATCGCGGCGCCGAGGGTGATCTGCTGCAGCATCTGCTGGGAGACGCCGATGCGGAACAGCGGCAGCCGGAACAGGTCGGGGTCCAGCAGCACGGGCTTGCCGTCCCGCTTGCGGCGCACCAGCCACCAGACGAGCGCCGCGAGGGCGATGGCCCCGACGGCGATGAGAGCGCCGACGGCCTCGCCCCCCTCCTGCCACACCAGGATGCCGAGCACGATCCCGCCCATGGCCAGGGCGGACAGGCCCGCGCCGACCAGGTCGATCGAGCGGTCGCCCGTGTAGGGCACGTCGCGCACCAGCCGCAGACCGCTCAGCACCACGGCGATGATGACGGCCTCGAGCCCGAACGCCACGCGCCAGGACAGGTAGGTGGTGATGAACCCGCCGAGCAGCGGGCCGACCGCCGCAGCGATCGAGGCAGACGCACCGACCAGCGCGTAGACCTGGACCTGCGCGCCGCCGACGAAGTTGCCGTGGATCAGCGACTGCATGGACGGCAGCAGCAGCGAGGCGCCGAGCCCGCCGATGATGGCCCAGAAGATGATCACCGCGGTCAGGCTCTGCGCGACCGTCATCGCGACCGCGCCCGTGGCGTACCCGAGCAGGCCCACGACGTAGGCGCGCTTGCGGCCGACGAGGTCGCCGACCTTGCTGCCGATGAGGATGAACGCGGCGGACACGAGCGCCTCGAGCGCGATCGCGGACTGCACGCCGCTGACGGTGGTCCCCAGGTCGGCGACCACGGCGGAGATGGACACGTTCATGAAGGAGGTGTCGACCACCAGCACGAACATCGCCATCGCCAGGAGCAGCGCGAGGCGCATGTCCAGCGGTGCCGCCTGCTCGTCCGGACCCGTCATCCGTCCACGGTGACCCATGCACCCGTCGGTGCCGTCACCCAGGTTGGGTGGTCTCGCCCGCGCTACGCGCCGGTCGCCCCCGCACCCGTCGCCTCCGCGCCGAACCGTCGTGCGAGCTCGGCCTGGATCCGCACGTGCCGCTCGAGGAATGCCCGCTCGTCCAGGCGCTTGCGGCGCAGCCACCCGGTGACCTCGTCGTTGCACTTGCTGGCGTTGCAGGAGCCGCACGCCGGGGCGATGTTGTCCAGCGTGTACCGGCCGCCGCGCGAGACGGGCAGCACGCAGTCGCGCTGCAGCGCGCGGTCGCTCGCCCCGCAGTACGCGCAGCCACCCCACGCGGCAGTCAGTGCCGCCCACTGCTCGGTGCTGAGGTCGTGCTCGACCGCGGCCATGCGCTTCTGGCGGCGCCGGGCGTAGCGGGCCTGGCGACTGCGGGGGGCCGGCATGCGGCCCACGGTAGTCAGGGGGACGGCGTCCCCGGCGCAACCGCGAGCGCGGGTCGCTCGCACTCGAGCGCGAGCAGCAGGCCGGCCCAGCCGCCGACGAGCACGTCGACGGGGCCCGCGGCGCCGCCCTCGTCGCGCAGACGCTCCGCGACCTCCCGGGCCGTGCGCAGCGCGGCCGGTCGGCCGGTGCGGGCGTGCGTCGCGAGCGCGTGGTGCGCCCGCCCGACCGGGTCTCCGGCGTCGGGCGTGGGAGGCAGCGCGTGCCCGCAGCGCACCGACCACACCTGGGCGAGGTCGAAGGCCAGCGGGTCCCCGGTGAGCGTCGCGACGCGCTGCAGGAACCACGCGACGTGCGCGGCCCGCTCGTCGTCGGCCGTCGCCCATGCCGTGCCGGTGACGTCCAGGTCCGCGAGGCGCGCCCCCAGGTCGGCGGGGGTCGAAGAGGGCCGGACGTGGGTCGCGCGGGCGAACGCGTCGCGCAGGGCGGCGACGGACCGGTACCTGCGCCGCGGGTCGGTGGCCAGCGCGCGCCGCAGGACGCGCTCGACGGACGGCCAGGACGCCGCGGCGACCGCGACGAACGGGCGTGGCCGGTCCTGCGCGAGCCGGCGCAGCGCCTCGTCCCGCTCGCACGCGAGGTCCAGCGGCGTCTGGTCCGTGAGCAGCCGGAACACCACCGCGGCGAGCGCGTACTGCTCGGCGGCCTCGTCGAGCGGGGGCTGTGGCACCCCGGCCCGCAGCGCCACCGCGGACTGCGGGTCCAGGTACTCCCCGCCTCCCGGTCGCGGCGGCGGCTGCGTCGCGGTGCCGGCCAGACCGAAGTCGACCAGGCTCACCCGGCCGTCCGGCGCGACGAGGATGTTGCCGGGGTGCACGTCGCCGTGCAGCACGCCGTGCGCGTGCAGGTCGGCGTACGCGTCGAGGACGGCCGCCGCGACGCGGGCGCGCTCGTCGTCGTCGGCCCCCAGGACCACGAGGTCCGCGGGGTCCCCGTCCACCTCGTCGAGCACGAGCGTGCCGCCCGTCGGTGAGCGTCGGTGCCACACGAGCCGCGGTGCGACGGACCCCCGCAGGCGGTGCAGCGCCGCGAGCTCGCGGGTCACCAGACCGGGGCCGTGGGTCTCGTCGTCGACCACCTTGACCACCACGCGCGTGCCGTCGGCCAGCTCTGCCCGCCAGATCTCGCTGTCCCGCAGCACCCGCAGGCACGCGGTGAGCCGCGCCGGACCCACGCGCTCGCCCACGTGGTGGCGGTCCTGCAGCGCACGCGCCGGGGCGGTGCCGTCCGCCACCAGGACGTCGCTGTGCGTGAGGGCGACGAGCACGCCGAACGACTCCTCGAGGACCGCGGTCGGATCCGCGCCCGTCAGTGCGCTGTACGCCAGGATCGCCTCGACCAGCGTGACCGGGCGGCGGAAGTGCTCGAGCAGGGCCATCGCGTCGCCGGACAGCAGCTGCGGCGGCACCCGGCTGCCGCGGCGCGCGACGAGCACCTCGTCGTGGTCGTCCATCGGCACGGTCTCGACGTCCGCGTGCACCACGTACCGCACGTCCGGTGGTCTCATGCCCGGGCCTCCGCCCGCAGCTCGGGGTGCCAGGTGCGCACGTCGTAGTCACCGGCGAGGGCCGCGAGCGCGGCGTCCGCCACGAGCTCCGGCGAGGCATCGGGTCCCAGCCCCACGCGGCGGTCGACCAGGCTCACGGCCACCGCCCGGCAGACGCGCGCGCGCCAGCTGTCGGACCCGTCGTCGCGGCCGCGGGACACCATCGGCGACGCGCCCACCTGGCCGGTGAACGGGACCCCCTGCGCGCCCAGCCCCGCCAGGACGCGCGCCAGGAGCCCGGCAACGGCGTCGGCGCGGTCGGCCGAGGGCAGGTACAGCACGATCTTGTCGGGCCGGTGCAGCCCGGGCGCGTCCGCGCCGACCTTCCACGACGGCACGTCGACCGTCACCGCGGTGGCGAACACCAGCGGGAGCGCACCGCGCAGGCACGCGACCGTCGGGCTGACGTAGACCTTGTGCACCTGGGTGGCGGTGTCCGTGCCCGGTGCCGTCCACCCGTTCCAGTGCGGGGAGCGCGTCCGCGCGTACGGCTCCAGCGCGCGGGCCACCTGCGGCGTGCAGCGCTCCGCGCGGTCGACGAGCGCGCGGGCGCGTCGTGGGTCCTCGCGCGGACCGACCGCCGTGCCACCGGCCCGGTACAGGAGAGCTGCCAGCTGCTCCGGGCCCACCCGACCAGCGAGCGCGGCAGCCCGGACGACCGCGGTGCGGGTCGCCAGGGCCAGCTGCTCGCCGGACGGGTCGGGCACCGGTCAGCCCTTGAGGACGGACGCCGCGTACGCGACGTCCTCCTTCGAGCCCTGCATGGCGTCGATCTGCTGCTCGACGGCCTTGAGCGTGACGGCGAGGTTGTCGCGGACCAGCTGCAGGTCCGCCTCGTCCAGCCGGCCGACGGGCGACACGATCGGGGTGATCGACGTCGGGATGGTCCACAGCGTGGTGTCGTCGGCGGGCAGGAACACCCCACCGCCGTTGTTGCCGACCGTGCCCCGGCTGCCCTGGACGTGCGCGATCTGCGGCGACAGTGCCGCGACACGGATGATCGGCGACGTCTCCGGGACCGTCGGCGGGTTGGTCAGCTTGTCGTGCCACTCGAACTTCGGCACGCGGCGGACGTACAGATCCTTGACGTAGAAACCCATGACTCCCCCTCGAGAGTGCGCGACCCGCGGTCGGGACGCTGGCACAGGAGAGGAGCGGCGCACGGCCGGGCAGATACGGGACGTTCGGCCCTCCTGCCCGCGCGGTCCCGGAGCGTTCCCTGGAGGAGGTGAAGGGCCGGTGATCGGCATGTTCCAGGTGCGCATCCACGGGCGCGGCGGGCAGGGCGTCGTGACCGCCGCCGAGCTGCTGTCCGTGGCGGCGTTCCGGGCGGGCCGGTACGCGCAAGCCTTCCCCAGCTTCGGCTCCGAGCGCACCGGTGCGCCCGTCGTCTCGTTCTGCCGGATCTCCGACGCACCCATCCGCTCGCACGACCCGGTGGCCACGCCCGACGCGCTGATCGTGCAGGACGTGACGCTGCTGCGAAGCATCGACGTGCTCGGCGGCCTCGTCCCCGACGGCTACGTGCTGCTCAACACCGTGCGCACCCCCACCGAGCTGGGCCTGGGCTCCGCCGCCGCCGCGCTGCCGCCGGACCACGTGGTGACCGTCCCCGCGTCCGAGCTGGCCCTCGAGCACGTCGGCCGGCCGGTGCCCAACGTCCCGCTGCTCGGTGCGTTCGCGGCGCTGACCGGCGTCATCACGCTCGACGGGGTGCTGGCCGCCCTCGCCGCCCGGTTCCCCGGACCGCTGGCACGGGCCAACTCGGCCGCGGCCGAGGCCGCGTACGCGCTCGTCGTCGAGGAGACCGCTCATGCTGCAGCAGGTTGAGGGTTCCCGGGCCGTGGCCTCCGCCGTCGCGGCGTGCCGGCCCCAGGTGATCTGCGCGTACCCGATCTCGCCGCAGACGCACATCGTCGAGGAGCTGAGCCGGCTGGTGAAGTCCGGCGAGCTCACGGGGTGCGAGTACGTCAACGTGGAGTCGGAGTTCGCGGCGATGTCCGGCGCCATCGGGGCCAGCGCGGTCGGTGCGCGCGCCTACACCGCGACGTCCAGCCAGGGGCTGCTGTACATGGTGGAGGCCGTCTACAACGCGTCCGGCATGGGCCTGCCGATCGTCATGACGGTGGCCAACCGTGCCATCGGGGCGCCCATCAACATCTGGAACGACCAGGGCGACGCCATGTCGCAGCGCGACTCCGGCTGGATCCAGCTCTACGCGTCCAGCAACCAGGAGGCCGCGGACCTGCACCCGCAGGCGTTCGCCATCGCCGAGGAGCTGTCCGTCCCGGTGATGGTCTGCATGGACGGGTTCGTGCTGACGCACGCCACCGAGCGCGTCGACGTGCTGGGCCGGGCGGACGTCGACGCGGTGCTGCCGCCGTTCACCCCGCGGCAGGTGCTCGACCCGGACCACCCCACCTCGATCGGGTCCATGGTGGGACCGGACGCGTTCACCGAGGTCCGCTACCTGGCTCACCTGCGCCAGCTCGACGCGCTGCGGGTCATCCCGCGGGTGGCGACGCAGTTCGCGGCCCGGTTCGGGCGGCGATCCGGCGGCCTGCTGCGCCCGTACCGGGTGCCGGGCGCTGAGACGGTCGTCGTCGCGCTCGGGTCCGTCGTCGGGACGCTGCAGGACGTGGTGGACGCCGAGCGCGACGAGGGCGCGAGCGTCGGGCTCCTCGGCGTCACGTCGTTCCGCCCGTTCCCGTACGCCGCGCTCGCCGCCCAGCTGACGGACGCGCGACGGGTCGTCGTCATCGAGCGTGCGCTGGCCGTCGGGGCCGGCGGGATCGTCTCCGGGGACGTGCGGCTGGCGCTGGCCGGCCTCGACACCGAGATACGCACCGTCGTCGCCGGCCTGGGCGGGCGACCCGTGACCACGGCGTCGTTGCGCGCGGTGCTGCGTCGGGCCGTGGCCGACGACCTGCCCGAGCTCACGTTCCTCGACCTCGACACCGCGGTGGTCGACCGTGAGCTGGCCCTGCTCCACCCGACCCCGAGGACGGTGCCGTCATGAGCGCCACGCCCGTGAAGTTCTACCAGGTGGGCAGCTTCGCGGTGGGCAACCGGCTGCTGGACCCGGAGCTGCGCAGCGCGCAGTCGGACCAGGAGCGCGCCAACTCCCTCACGTCGGGCCACCGCGCCTGCCAGGGCTGCGGCGAGGCGCTGGGTGCGCGGTACGTCCTCGACGCCGCCATGCGCGCGTCCGGAGGGCGCATGGTCACGGTCAACGCCACCGGGTGCCTCGAGGTGTTCTCCACCCCGTTCCCGGAGACGTCGTGGCGCGTCGCGTGGCTGCACTCGTTGTTCGGCAACGCGCCCGCCGTCGCGACCGGGGTGGCCGCGGGGTTGCGCGCGACCGGGCGCTCCGACGTGCGCGTGGTGGCGCAGGGCGGCGACGGCGCCACCGTCGACATCGGCTTCGCGTGCCTGTCCGGCATGTTCGAGCGCAACGACGACGTCCTGTACATCTGCTACGACAACGGCGGCTACATGAACACCGGCGTGCAGCGCTCCGGTGCCACCCCACCGGCCGCGCGCACCTCCACGACGCAGGCCGTGGGCGACGAGCCGGGGAACCCGTTCGGCCAGGGCAAGGACGTGCCGCGCATCGCGATGGCGCACGACCTGCCGTACGTCGCCACCGCCACGGTGGCGGACCTGCGGGACCTGGAGGCCAAGGTGGACAAGGCCATGGGCATGCACGGCGCCCGGTACCTGCACGTGCTGGTCCCCTGCCCGCTGGGCTGGGGCTCCGCCGCCAAGGACACGGTGCGGATCGCCCGGCTGGCCACCGAGAGCGGCTACTTCCCGGTGCTCGAGGCCGAGCACGGCGAGGTGACGTCGGTCCACCCCATCCGCCACCGCGTGGCCGTCGAGGAGTACCTGGCGCTGCAGGGCCGGTACGCGCACCTGTTCTCGCCCGTGCGGCGCGACGACGTGATCGACCGCCTGCAGGCCGTGGCGGACCGCAACATCGCCCGGTACGGCCTCCTGGAGCAGGTGACCTCATGACCAAGCCGTTCGCCATCACGCTCGACGTCGGGTCGAGCCTGGCCAACCACACCGGCGCCTGGCGCCAGGAGCGGCCGGTGTACGTGGACCTCACCCCGCCGTGCGCGCACGCGTGCCCCGCGATGGAGGACCCGCAGAAGTGGCTCTACGCCGCGGAGGACGGCTCCTACGAGCAGGCGTGGCGCACCCTGGTGGAGACCAACCCGTTCCCCGCGATCATGGGGCGCGTCTGCTACCACCCGTGCGAGACGGCCTGCAACCGCAGCTTCCTGGACGAGGCCGTCGGCATCAACGCGGTCGAGCGGTTCCTGGGCGACCACGCCCTCGAGCAGGGCTGGGCGCTGCCCGGTCCCACCACGACGAGCGGGCACCGGGTGCTCGTCGTCGGCGCCGGCCCGACCGGCCTGTCGGCTGCCTACCAGCTGCGCCGGCTCGGGCACGACGTCACCGTCCGGGACGCCTCGCCGAAGCCGGGCGGGATGATGCGCTACGGCATCCCCGCCTACCGGCTGCCGCGTGACGTGCTCGACGCCGAGGTGGCCCGGCTGGTGGCCACCGGCGTCGTGCTCGAGACGTCCCGTCGGGTCGACGACGTGCTCGGCGCGCTGGCCGAGGGGTTCGACGCGGTCTTCCTGGCCGTCGGCGCGCAGCTGGGCAAGCGCGCGTACGTCCCGGCGGGTGAGGCAGCCCGCATCGTCGACGCCGTCTCTCTGCTGCACGACGTGGCCGAGGGCGAGCCTCCGCTGCTGGGCCGCCGGGTCGTGGTCTACGGCGGCGGGAACACCGCGGTCGACGCGGCCCGCACCGCCAAGCGCCTGGGTGCCACGGAGTCGGTCATCGTCTACCGCCGCACGCGCGACCGGATGCCCGCGCACGACTCGGAGATGGCGGAGGCCCTCGAGGAGGGCGTCGTCGTGAAGTGGCTGTCGACGATCTCGCACGCCGACGCCGGGCACCTGCGGGTCGAGCGCATGGCGCTGGACGAGACCGGGTTCCCGCAGCCCACCGGGCAGTTCGAGGACCTGGAGGCCGACTCGCTGGTCCTCGCGCTGGGGCAGGAGTCCGACCTGTCCCTGGTGGAGGGCGTGCCCGACCTGGCGCTCACCGACGGGTCCGTCCAGGTCGACTCGTCGTTCATGACCGGCCACCCCGGCATCTTCGCCGGCGGCGACGTGGTCCCCGCGCAGCGCACCGTCACGGTGGGCATCGGCCACGGTGCCCGCGCCGCGCGCGCGATCGACGCCTGGCTGCGCCGGACGTCGGCGGTCACGCCGGTCGAGCCACCGCTCGCCGAGTACGGGTCGCTCAACACCTGGTACTACGCCGACGCCCCGCACGCCGTCCGGCCCCGGCTCGAGGCCGCCCGCCGCACCACCGGGTTCGAGGAGGTCGTCCACGGGCTCGACGCCGACACCGCCGCGTACGAGGCCCGGCGCTGCCTGTCCTGCGGCAGCTGCTTCGAGTGCGACAACTGCTACGGGGTCTGCCCGGACAACGCGGTGATCAAGCTCGGCACCGGGGACCGCTACGCGATCGACTACGACTACTGCAAGGGCTGCGGGATCTGCGCCGCCGAGTGCCCGTCGGGGTCGATCCTCATGGTGCCGGAGCCGCGCTGAGCGCTCTCAGTCGTCGGCGTGCACCTCGTTGATGCGGTGGCGCTCGTCGTGGACGACCGCGCCGGCGGCGATCAGCTTGATCTCGTGGTCGCGGTAGTGGTGGCCGCAGAACAGGAGCTCGAGGTCGTCGGCGAGCGTGGCCTGCACGTACGCCTGGGCACCGCAGCGGTCGCAGCGGTCCTGGCGGGTCAGCACGGGGGCGGTCATGGCGAGCTCGGTGGCTGCGGTCATCGGCGGGTACCTCGTCCTTCGGCATCGGTAGCGCACATCGCTCGTACGCCTGATGTCGACAGAACCGGCGCCCGACTGGAGGGATTCCGGTGTTCGCTCAGCGGGAACCCAGGAACATCCGCCCCGCCCCCGGCCCCGCGCCGCACGAACCCGCGGCGCTTGGTACGCACGGGTCAGCAGTGGCGCGACGAACGCCCCAGGAGCACTCCCCGGTCACGAGTGCCGCGGGTTCGCGCGGCGAGCGGGTGATCTCCGCCGTGGCCGGCCCTGGCGCCCGGTCCACAGGAGGACAGTGAGGAGTGGCCACGAGCCGCTCCACCATCGGTGCTCAACGAGGAGACCCTTCATGCACCCGGAACTTGCCATCGCGCTGTACCGCCACCACGAGCACGCGCTCGAGGTCCGGCTCGAGCACCGGCGCGCGAACCTCGAGAAGCCGACCCTGCGCACGGCCCGCGCACACCGCCGGTCCCTCCTGCACCGGCACGCGGAGACCGCACGGCGGTAGCCGGCAGACATCCGGTCACCCGGTCATCCCGTCGACGGCTGATCTCCCAGGAAGCGGCCTCCGGCCGGGGTCCCGCGCGGCGCCCGCGCCCGCGTCCGTGGGCCGGCGGAGCGGGGACGCCGCGGCGTCGGCTCCGGGGCGAGCTCCAGCAGCGTGCGGGTGCGCCGGTCGACGGTCTCCCACGCCTGCGCGCTGACGCCGGGATACTGCTCGCGATCAATGGTCTCGAGCGCCGCGCTCAGCGCCTCGAGCGTCGTGCGGACGGTGCTCTGGGCGTCGCGGGCGGTCAGGCCCCAGGCGCGGCCCTCCGCCACCAGGTCGAGCGCCGACAACGCCTCGGTGTCGGCGCCGCCGTTGACGTCCATCGCGAACCGGGTGCCGGCGTGGGCGTGGTGCCGGTGCATGGCGACGTCGTAGGCGGGGGCCAGCGCGGCCGACCCGTCGTCGAGGTGCACGACGGAGATGTTCTTGGCATGGGCGTCGGTGTTCCCGATCGCCAGGTTGAACGTCGTCAGCGCCAGCAGCCCCGTCGGCCTGGGCACGCCCATGGCCACGAGACGCCCGGCGAGGGCCCGCAGCGACGGCATGGTGCGCCCCCACTGGAACTTGTTCTCCGGGTCGCGCGTGTCGAGCCCGAGCAGCTGGGCTCCGTCCTCCTGGTGGACGCGCTCGACCACACCGCCGGGGAGCCGGCGACGGTCGTAGCGCTCCACCACGATCGTGCGGTGACCGGCGAACGTCTCGAGGTGCGCCTCGACGGAGCCCAGGCCGCACTCCCGCGCCAGGGCCAGCGCGGCCACCTCGGTGTCGATGAGGTCGGCGGCCCGTGACCCGACCGGCCGGGACAGCTTGACGATGTGCGTCGAGGGCGTCCGTCCCGTCGGCTCCGCCCACCCGTGCTCGGTGCGGACCAGGACGATCTTGGTCTCCAGACCGCCCAGCGAGATCAGCTGGTCGGCAGCGCCACGAACGGCTGCCTGGTCGAGCAGCTCCCCGATCCGCGCCGTTCCGGCGGCGACAGCCTCTCCCCCGAGGTCAGGGTCCGTGCCCTGCGCGACGAGGACGAGGGCACCGGCGGTGTCCTGCCCGTAGACGCCGAGGAAGGACACCACGTCGTCCGGGTCGACGCCGGCCCGCTGAGCGAGCTCGAGCCGGGTGCGCCCTTCCGGCATCAACCCACGCAGCCATGCCGCGACCCGGGCAGAGCTCGGCGGTCGGGTGCTCAGGGGCAGGAGGCCGGACACCACCGAGGAGTTCAGCCCCCACCGCGCCAGCGCCTCCGCGGTGAACGTCAGCTGCGGACGCCGGTCGCGCCCGGCGTCGATGCGGGCGACGCGCGTGCCGTACAGCCAGGCGTCCAGGGAGTCGACGATCATCGCTGGTGCAGCTCGAGGTCGACGCCGAGCCGGTCCATCAGCGCGAACAGTCGTGTGGCGTACAGCGTGGGCACCCCCGCCTCGATGCGCTGCAGGACCCGGCGGTCGATGCCGAGCTCGGCGGCCAGGGCGTCCTGGGACAGGTTCGCGCGCTCGCGGGCTGCACGGAGGAACGCGCCGAGGTCGGCGGTGCTGCGCGGGTGGGCCCAGATGCGCTCGTCGGCCATCAGCTCCTCCTCGTGGCGGCACGATTGCCGCTTGCGACACTGGCGACAATAGTGCCGCCAGCGCCGCATGTCACGATATTGCCGCCATGGCACCGCCCGGACTGCCGCCTTCGCTCCCGGTCCCCCGCCTCGCAGGCTCCGCCGGCCGGTGTCATCGTGGAATGCATGACGGACGAGACCCCTGCCACCAGCACCGACCCGGCCCTCGGCACCGAGGGTGACTCGAACCAGCTCCCCGGCGAAGACACGATGACGGAGCCCACCGACGACATGCTGCTGGAGGAGGGCTACTCCCCGCCGGACACCCCGCGCCAGAACCGCTTCGGGGAGACGCCCTGGGAGGAGGCGCACGGCGAGCCGCTGGAGCGCCGCCTCGAGGAGGAGGAGCCCGAGGTGTGGGAGGACCGCGCGCCGGCCGACCCGAACGTCACGCCCGACGGCGCCGGCCAGCTGCTCGAGGACGACGACGCGGTCGAGGCCGCCGGCACCGACACGTTCGCGGTGGAGACCGGCTCCACGGCCGGCACCGTGAGCGCCGAGGAGGGCGCGGTCCACGTGGTCGACGACGAGGACGTGGTCCTCGACCAGCTCGAGCAGTCCGACGCGGACGACGACACCTTCGAGAACGAGGACCCGCGCGAGGACCAGGACCTCGTGGTCGACGACCCGTCCGCCGCGGCCGGCGGCGCGGCCGAGCGTGACGTCGTCGGCGATCTCGGTCTCACCGACGACCCGCTGGGGACCGACGTGCCGTACCTGGAGGATGAGGACGCCTGAGAGGCCCTCGTCCTGCCGGGCCGTCCACGCTCGCTAGGATCCGGCGGTGAATCGAGCCCAACCGCCGTCCACGACGTGGACTCGCGCCGCCGTCGCCGTCGTCGTGAGCTTCCTCATCGGGATGCTGACCCTCGTCGCCCAGGGAGTGCTCCCCGACGCCGCGAGATCGTTCGCGAACTCCGCATCCGGCTGGACGCTCGTGACGGTGCTCGTCGTGGCGTGGGCGCGGGCGCGCGGCGTGGTCGCGGCGGTGCTGGGGGCGGTGAGCTTCGTCCTGCTGATCCTCGGGTACTCCGTCGCGGCCCACGTGCAGGGCCTCGCCTACGACCCGACGCTGTTCGTCGTCGTGGGCGTCCTGGTCGGCCCCTTCGTCGGGCTCGCGACGAGCTGGCTGCGGGCAGAGCCCGCGTGGCAGGCCGCCGCGGGCACGGCGCTGCTGTCGGGCATCGGCCTCGGCGAGGCCGCCTACGGAGTGACGGCCGTCGCGGGCACCACGAGCCCCGTGTACTGGATCGCGATCGGGATCCTCGCACTCGGGTTGCTGGTCGCGATGCTGGTCAGCCGCATCCGTGGCATCCGTCCGGTCCTGCTGGCCGTGGTGGGGACCGGCGCGGTCGCCGGTGCGTTCGTCGTCGCGTACAGCGCACTGGGACAGCCCTGACGGTCGTCGTCTGCCCCCAGTCGGACGTCGCCGACCGCTCGTCCTGACGAGCCTCATCCTTCGAGCCATCGGGTCGGCACCTGGGGTGGATGCGCCGGTGGCCATGGGCCCGCGAGTGTCGACCCATGACGATGCTGCTGTCCGATCCGCGAGTCGCCGCCGTCGACATGGCCGAGTGCGGGGAACCCCTGGTCCGCCTCGACGAGTCGTTCGGGCCGGCGCGCTCGTGGGTGCGCCAGGGCGTGGCTGAACGCCTAGGCCGCGCCCGTCTCGACCTGCCGCACGCGGTGGCCCTCCGGGTCGTCGAAGGCCACCGCAGCGTGCTCGACCAGCTCGCGATCGTCGCGGCGTACTCCGCGGAGCTCGGCGCCCTGCACCCCGACGTCACGGCCGAGGACCTCCACCACCTGACGAGCCGGTTCGTCTCGCCCCTCGAGGTCGCACCGCACGTCGCCGGCGCGGCTGTCGACGTGACGCTGGTCGACGCCCGCGGCGAGGAGCTGGACCTGGGCACCCCGGTGGACGCGACGCCCGAGCAGAGCGACGGCGCCTGCTACTTCGCGGCCGACGGGATCGGGGCCGACGCCCGCGCTCACCGGGCACTGCTGGCTCGAGCCCTGGGAGGTGCCGGGCTGGTGAACTATCCGACCGAGTGGTGGCACTGGAGCTACGGGGACCGCTACTGGGCACTGCTCACGGGAGCCGCGGCCGCCCTCTACGGCCCGGTCGACAGCGCGGCCGTCGGTGACAGTGCTGGAGCGGCGGCATGAGTGCCCTCGCGGTCGCGCCGGTCACCCGCACGGGACACGACTCTGCGCTCGAGATCGACCTGGCCGCCGTGGCCGCCAACGTCCGGCTCTTCGTCGCGACGACCACGTCGTCGCTGATGGCCGTGGTCAAGGCCGACGGGTTCGGGCACGGGGCGGCGGACGTCGCCCGCACGGCTCTGGCCCATGGCGCCACGGCGATCGGCGTCACCAGCATCGACGAGGCCCTCGCGCTACGGGCGGCCGGCATCCGGGCGCCGGTGCTGAGCTGGTTGAACCCGCTCGGTGCGGAGTTCGCCGCGGCGCTGGCCGCCGACATCGACGTCGCGGTCGCCTCGCACGAGCACCTGGACGCGGTGATCAGTGCCCGCCGGTCTCTCGGCCCGGTGGTGGGACGAGCCCGGGTGCACCTGCACCTCGACACCGGGATGGCTCGCGACGGCGCTGAGCCGTCCGCGTGGCGGGCGCTGTGCCACGCGGCGCGTCGAGCCGAGGTCAGCGGGGCGGTCCGGGTGGTCGGTGTGATGGGCCACCTCGGCTGTGCTGACGATCCGTCGGACGTGTGCAACGACCTGGGCCGCGAGCTCTTCGGCTGGGGTGTCGACGTCGCCCGCGCCTGCGGCCTGCGCCCGGCTCAGCGCCACCTCGCCGCCACGGCAGCGGCGCTCACGGATCGACGCACCCACCACACCATGGTCAGGATCGGGGCTGGACTGGTCGGCATCGACCCGTCCGGGACCACGTCGTTGCACCGTGCCCTGACCCTGACGTCACCGGTGGTCGCGGTCCGGCGCGTGCGCACCGGGACGCGCGTCGGCTACGGCCACACCTGGACGGCCCCCCGGGCGACGAGCCTGGCGCTGCTGCCTGTCGGGTACGCCGACGGACTGCCCCGCGCCGCCTCGGGACGGGCGGAGGTGGCCATCCGCGGACGGCGACGACCCGTCGTCGGACGGATCTCCATGGACCAGATCGTCGTCGACCTCGGCGACGAGCACGTCGAGCTCGGCGAGATCGCGACCGTCTTCGGGCCCGGTGGCGCCGGTGAACCCACGACAGGTGACTGGGCGGTGTGGGCGGGCACCCTGGAGCACGAGATCGTCACCGGCCTCGGACGCCGTCTCCACCGCCGCGTCACCGCGGCGGGCGCCACCGACCTGGCGAACCGCCGGTGAGCCCGCTCACGGTCGACCGCGCGGCAGGCGCGGCCCCTCGGGTGCGGGTCGCCGTCATCGGCGGCGGCCAGAACTGCGAGCACGACGTCTCACTGGCCTCGGCCGCAGCAGTTGCCGGCGCCCTCGACCCCGCGACGTACGAGGTCGTCCGCTTGACCATCGACTCGCAGGGCGCCTGGCGCGACGCCGAGCAACGGCTCGTCGGTCTCGCTGCTGCGGTCCGCACGCTCCAGACCTGCGCGGTCGCCCTGCCCATCGTGCACGGCCCCCGGGGAGAGGACGGCACCCTGGCGGCGCTGTGCGAGCTGGCCGGTGTCCCCTACGTCGGATCCGGCGTCGGCGCCGGGGCTCTGGGCATGGACAAGTGGGCCACCAAGCTCGTCGCCGGATCGCTGGGCATCGCGACCGCACCCGGCCGGCTGCTCACCGCGGACAGTGCTGCCAGGTACGTCTGGACCCGCCCCGTCGTCGTCAAGCCGGTGTCCGCCGGCTCGAGCCGGGGCGTCACCCTCGTCCGGGAGCCGGACCAGCTACCCGAGGCGCTCAACGCCGCGCTCGAGCTGGACCACCGGATCCTCGTCGAAGACCTCGTCGAGGGCCGTGAGATCGACGTGGCCGTGCTGAGCGGCACCCGCGGTGACCGAGTGGTCTCGCCGCCTCTCGAGATCGTCCTCGACGGCCCGTTCAGCTACGAGGCGAAGTACGGCGGCCGTGCGGAGTTCCGCATCCCCGCCCCGGTGGTGGACTCCGAGCGCAGGGCCCTGGAGGAAGCCGCCGTCGCGATGTTCGACGCGCTCGGCTGTGCGGGGGTCGCCCGCGTCGACTTCTTCCTGACCCACGACGGCCTGGTGCTGAACGAGGTGAACACCTTGCCCGGACTCACCGAGCAGTCGCAGGTCCCGAAGATGTTCGCGGCCGCCGGGGTGACGTACGCGGAGCTCCTCGACCGGCTCGTTCGCGACGTGCTGCCTTCGTGAACCGCCGGATCGAGGGGATCGATGTCCTGCGCGGGGTGGCCATCGGGCTGGTGATGCTGCGCCACGCCTGGCCCGAGACCTTCGCCGGCGCCGGCGTGGTGGGCGTGGTGATGTTCTTCGCGATCAGCGGGTACCTGATCACCGGACTGCTCCTCGACGAGCTGGACCGCACCGGTCACGTCGATCTGCGCAGGTTCTACCTCCGGCGCGCGAGACGACTCGTCCCCGCGCTGGTGGTGCTCGTCCTCGGGGTGGTCCTCGTGTCCCTCACCGTCGACCCGCTGGGCGATCGCGACCAGCTGGGCAAGACGGTGCTGGTCGCGCTGACCTGGACCGGGGACCTGCCCTTCGGCCACGCCAGTGAGGCCACCTTCCACCTGTGGACCCTGGCGACCGAGGAGCAGTTCTACCTGCTCTGGCCGGTCGTCCTGGTGGCCGCCGCCCTCCGCGGTCGCACCCGCGCGGCGCTGGCGACCGTGGCCGTGCTCTGCGCGTCGGCGTGTCTCGCCACCGTGGTGTGGCTGCGAGCCGACCCGGACCTGGCCTACTCCCTGCCGACGTCGTGGGCGGTCTGCTTCGTCGTCGGTGGGGCAGCCCGGGTGGTCCGCGCCAGGTCGGGCGGACCCCTGATCATGCCCCCGTGGGCGGCGCCCCTGGCGCTCGCCGCACTCGCGGTCCTGAGCGTGGTTCCGTTGCGCGGACACGCGCTCACCTACCTGTCGGGAGGGCCCGCCATCGCCGCGCTCACCGCGGTCCTGCTGCTGTCGTGGCGGACCTGGACCTCGGTTGCCGGCCCAGCGCGGCCACTGGTGTGGTTGGGCACGGTGTCCTACGGCGCCTACCTCTGGAACTACCCGCTGACGATGTGGTTGCGTCCGACCCTCGGGTCGTCCGCCGGGCTGGTTGCCGCCCTGCTCACGCTGGTGATGGCTGCGGCCAGCTGGCACCTGGTCGAGGCCCGCTGGCAGCGAGCCCGACCGCGCGTCCCGGTCGCACCGTGAGCGCGGCGGAGCCCTGTGCTCGCAGCTGGCGCGCATGGGTCCCCGAGGCCGGGGTGGCCCTGGCGGTCCTCGTCCTCGCTCTGGTCGAGGCCCGCAGCAGTCTTGCCGCCCACTGGCCGGTGCTGGTCGGCGTGCCGCTCGCCGTGCTGCTGGCTCGGCGCGCTCCAGCGGTCGCGCTCACCCTCGTGTGGGTGGTCGGAGCGCTGCAGGCCTACCTCGGCGTGCCCATCCTGGCGATCGAGATCGCCGTCACGATCGTCGCGTTCGGGTGCGCCCGGTGGGGCAGCGACGCCACCGTCGTGGTGAGCGGGCTGTCGATCCCCGCGGGGGTCGCCGTCGCGGTCGTCGTGGTCACCGGCGACGACGACGGCTACGTGCGCCAGCAGGGAGCGTTCCGCGAGCTGGCCGCCATCGTCGACCCCGTGCAGGGCGGTGCCCTGCTCGCCGGCGCCGCCACGCTGGCCGCCCTGGTGCTGCTCGTGCCGTGGCTCGCCGGGCTCGCGGTCCGAGCCATGATGGGCGCCCGCAGGTCGCGGGCCCGTCAGCAGGCGGCCGAGCAGGACGCGGCGCGGGCCGTGCGCGACACCGAGCAGGCCCAGGAGATCGCCCGGCTGCGGGAGGACCAGGCGCGCCTGGCCCGCGACGTGCACGACGTCGTCGGACATTCGTTGGCCGTGATCCTGGCCCAGGCGGAGTCCGCGCAGTACGTCGCGGACTCCGACGCGCAGAGGCTCAAGGAGACGATGGCGACCATCGCGGCCTCGGCCCGGTCGTCGCTCCAGGACGTCCGGCACGTCCTGACCACGACGAAGCGCCAACCGGCTGCTGTGGGCGACCGCGGGCTGGACGGTCTCGTGGACGGGGTGCGGTCGAGCGGGCACCCGGTCCGCTCCGTCGAGGTGGGGCAGGTGCAGCCGCTGCCGCCCGACCTCGACGTGGTGGCCTACCGGGTGCTCCAGGAGATGCTGACCAACGCCATCAAGCACGGTCGGCGTGACGCCGCGGTGCTCGTCGAGAGGCACTGGGACGCCGAGCTGAGGATCGAGGTCCGCAACATCATCCGGTCGGCGCAGGCCCTCCACGCCGCGGACACCGCCCTGACCGGCCAGGGCATCGACGGGATGCGTCATCGCCTCGAGGCCGTGGGCGGCCGACTCGCCGTACGCTGGCACGACGACGACGCCGGTCCCACCTTCACCGCCACCGCGTGGATACCGAAACGGGCGGTCCTGTGATCAGGGTCGTGCTCGTCGACGACCAGGCGCTCTTCCGCGAGGGCGTGAAGGTCATCGTCGACGCCCAGGACGGGATGACGGTCGTCGGCGTCGCCGGCGACGGCCTCGAGGCGGTCCGGGTCGTCGACGAGCTGCAGCCGGACGTGGTGCTGATGGACATCCGGATGCCGGAGATGGACGGCGTCGAAGCCACGCGGCAGCTGTTCTGCCCCGAGCGTGTCGCCCGACGCGACAGTCCGGTGCGGGTGCTCGTGCTGACCACGTTCAACCTCGACGACCGAGCGGCCACCGCGATCCAGCACGGTGCGAGCGGCTTCCTCCTGAAGGACACCACACCGGTGATGATGTGCGACGCGATCCGTACCGTGCACGCCGGCAACGCCGTGCTGGCGCCCGCCGACCTGTCCGCCCTCCTCGACGGCCAGTTCGCGACGCCGGCACCGCCGCCGGCGTCCTACCTCGCCCTCACGGGCAGGGAGCGTGAGGTCTTCTCCGCAGCGGCCCGAGGACTCTCGAACAGCGAGATCGCGACGCTGATCTTCTCCTCGGAGTCGACGGTCAAGACCCATGTGGGCGCGGTGCTGCGCAAGCTGTCGCTGCGCGACCGGGTGCAGATCGTCGTCTTCGCGCACGAGCACGGTCTGGTGGGTCAGGACTGACGCTGGTTGTGGGTGCCCGGGTCCGCCCCTGGTCTGGTTGACACTCGGGGTCTGCGGTAGTCAGGCCGCTTCTGCGGCCGTGTAGATCATCTCAAACTCGACCGGGGTGAGCTTGCCGACGGCACGTTGTCGACGCCGTCGGTTGTACTTGGTCTCGATCCAGATGACGACCGCGAGGCGCAGGTCGTCGCGGGAGTCCCAGCGCCGGGTGTCCAGGACGTTCTTCTGCAGCAGCGAGAAGAAGGACTCCATGCTGGCGTTGTCGCCAGACACCCGCAGCCCCCCGTACCGCCCACGCGGCTTCGCTGCGTGACCCGAACTGCACGCTGATTATTCGGAGCCTTCCACGGATCCTGCGACCGGCCCCACCGGATGAGCTACAGCAGCCCATCCCGTGGGGCCGGCTTCGTCGTGGTGATGAGCAGGTCCTCGCTCGCCGGCCCGTTCGCGGTTCCCGGAGCATCGAGCCGTGAAGCCGCGCGCCGCCACATCAGGACGAACAGCAGAACGGTCGTGACGCCGATGGTGTTGAGGATCGTGATCGACACCGTGACCAGCGGGTCTCCTCCAAAGGGAAAGATCATCATCAGCAGCATCGGAGCAATGTTGCGAACCGCCGTGGTCGCCTCGGCCGCGTGCCGGATCCTCACATCTCTGACGCGAAGACCGGAGACGAGAAGGTAGCCGCACCCCAGGCCGATAAACGGACCGGCGATCGCCGCGATGTAGCTCTCGGTGCCCCAGGTCTGCACGAACAGATCCCAGTAGGCGACCAGCGTGAAGTTGAGGTTGAACAGCAGGCACAGAATCGCGACCCGGACACTCCACCGCGCCAACGACGGCGCCAGGTCGGGCCACCAGACCCTGAAGCCGCACCCGAGAACCAGCGGCAGGAGCAAGAAGAGGAGAAGCGGCCACGCCACGTCCCATGCCGAGGTCGTGAGCTGGGCGTCGACCGCGTCGATCGCGAGCGGCAACCCGAGCGGGAGCGCGACGATGGTCGCGGCTGCCAGGACCACCAACAGCGTGGTGGCGACGCTGACGTCAGCCTTGGCCAAGCGAGCGAGAATCGGAGCGAAAGGCATACCTGCACACAGGGCCGCCACGCAGAACCCGACCTTGATCTCGCCAGGGATGGACGAGGCGATCGTCAGCAGATAGCCGATGAACACGAGTGGGATGATGACGAAATTGATGACCAAGGCCCAGGCGGCGGTCTTCCGATGGGCGAAGGCCTGTGCCAGGAGCTTCCCGACGGAAAGCCGGAGGCCCAACCCGAACGAGTTCAGGATGACGAAGAGCACGCCGAACCCGTTGATCAGGACGCTCGCGCTGGACTGATCTGTCATGTCCCTCCCCGCTCACGAGCAGTCGATCCCCGGGCGGTCGACGTGCCGCACGACTGTGACAGAGACGGGGATGGGCACACCCATCATGGACCTCGAGCTCGGAGCGGGTCGATGCCTGCCGTTGAGAGGCAACACTCCTTCGCTGGCGGGTGCGCGGCGGCGCAGATGCCCACTGCGCCGATGCCGTCCTCCCGGACAGTCCCACGTTGTCGGAGCAGGCCCGCTTCGACTTTGTCAACTGAACAGCGCCGCGACCCCGCGCCGCCTCGGCGGCCTGGGGACACGCTGCGATCTCCGCAGGCCGACTACCATCGGCGAGCGGGAGCAGGCGAACCACACCGGAGTTGTATGGAGGGTTCTACGGATGAAGAACCTGATCCCCCGGGCCTCTAGCTCAATCGGCAGAGCAGCGGACTTTTAATCCGCGGGTTGTGGGTTCGATCCCCACGGGGCCCACCCAGATCAGCCGCCGCTCGCCGAGGCCTCTTGATCCGGAGTGGCGGGTTCGATTCACTGAAGTCCGCCCCGACAGGGCCAGCGCGTCCAGAACCCGTCCTGGAGCACAGATGATCAGCTCGCACGTGGTCAAGCCCCTGACTCCCGAGACCTACCCGGCCTGGCTGGCGCTCGCCACGAAGCACAACGGCGTCTGGGGCGGGTGCTACTGCTCGTACTTCCACGGCGACACCCCGGAGACCGTCAAGAAGGAGTGGGACGGTCCGACGTTCAAGCAGCGGCTCGTCGAGGAGGGCGTCGCGCACGCCGCCCTGGTCTTCGAGGGAGACGACGCCATCGCCTGGTGCGAGTACGGGAGCCCCACCGAGCTCCCGAACATCTACCACCGCAAGCAGTACGACGCAGGCGAGGCCCGCCCGGCGCCGTGGCGCATCACGTGCTTCTTCGTCGACCGTGACCATCGACGTGCGGGAGTCGCTCGCGAGGCACTGGACGGGGCGCTCGAGCTGATCGCTCGGGCCGGCGGAGGTGAGGTGGTCTCCTTCCCGAACGAGCTTGTCCCGGGAAAGAGGACGTCGTCCTCGTTCCTGCACAACGGCACACGAGCCATGTTCGAGAAAGCAGGATTCACCTTCGAGCGCCACATAGGAAAGAGCAAGACGGTCATGCGGCTGACGGTTCCGCCGGCGGGCGTCTGAACCCTGTGGCTCGACGCGGCAACGCGGGGAGCACCCCTCAGACGCGGAACCGTTCGACCTCGGTGCGCAGGCCGGTGGACATCATGGTCAGCTCGTCGATGGCCGCGAGGGTCTGACCGACTCCTTCGGTCGTCAAGGAGGCACCGTCGGCCACGCTGGTGATGGTGGAGGCGATGTCCCGCGCGCCGGCCGCAGCCTCGGCGATCGACCGGTTCATCTCCTGCGTGGTAGCGCTCTGCTCCTCCACCGCCGAGGAGATGGTGGCCTGGAAGTCGTTGATCCGGGCGATGACCTCGGCGATCCCGGCGATACCCGAGACCGCTCCGGAGGTGTCGTCCTGGATGGCCTGGACCCTGCGGGCGATGTCCTCCGTGGCGCGTGCGGTCTCCTGGGCGAGCTCCTTGACCTCGCCAGCGACGACGGCGAAGCCCTTGCCTGCCTCTCCCGCACGCGCGGCTTCGATGGTCGCGTTGAGGGCCAGCAGGTTCGTCTGCTCCGCGATCGACGTGATCGTCCGCACGACCGCACCGATCTCCGCCGACGACTCCCCGAGCTTGGTGACGGTGACGTTCGTGGCCTGCGCCGTGCCGACGGCGTCGGCCGCCACACGGGCAGCCAGCGCGGCCGTGCCCGCGATCTCACGGATGGCGGACCCCATCTGCTCGCCACCTGCCGCGACCGCGTCGACGCTGCGGGCGACCTGCTCGGTGGCTGCGGCGACCGCCGTCGCGTCCATCGCCGTGCGGTCCGCCGAGCCTCCGATCTGGCGCGCCGTCCCGGACATCTCCTCCGAGGCGGCGGCGACCGACCCGGCGGAGTGGGTGACGGCGCGGATCACCCCGGCGATCTGGTCGGCGAACGTGTTGAAGTTCGCGGCGGTGGCGGCCAGCTCGTCGCTGCCGGAGTCGTCGAGCCGCGCCGTGAGGTCACCGTCGCCGTAGGCGATGTCGCGGAGGCGGTCACGCAGCCCGTTCAGCGGGCGCGTGATCGACATGATGATCAGCACCACGGCGACCGCCATGGCCGCCAGGAGCACCCCGGCGATCGCCGTGACCTGCTGGGCGCCGCGGGTCGCGGCTTGCTCCGCTGCCAGGGCCGCGTCGTCGGAGCGGGCCGCGAGTCCGTCCGACAGCTCCTGCATGGCACTCGCGACCTGCCCGTACAGGTCGATCTCGTCGCCGAGGACCATCGCGTTGGACGCGGCGACGCTCTCGGCGTCGCCGGCCCTGTACCCGGCCAGGACGTCGCGGTCCAGCTCCATGAACTGCTCGAACCCGGTGGTCGCCGCGGCGACGAGACCCTGCTCGTCGTCCGTGAGCGTCGGGTTGGCGCCCATCGTCTTCAGACCGTCCTGCAGTGCCTGGGCGGCGGTGGCGAAACTGGCTGTCGCACCGGCGGGATCAGCCGCCGAGCCGGGGTCGACCAGAGCCTCGAGCGCGTAGGCGGTCTGCCACCCGTTCCAGTCCGCCGACGCGTACTTGAGCTGCAGCGCCTCCTGCGCCGCCTGGGACACCGAGGCGCTCCGCGCTGCCGCAGCACGCACGCTGCCGAACAGCTCGATCGCGACCACCGCCAGGGAGCCGAGGCCCACAGCGGTCAGCACGAGGAGCGCGACAAGGCGCGTACGGACGCTGAGGCGGCGCAGCGAAGACATGAGCGGTCCTTCGGGACGAGTGCTGATGGAGCACCCGACCCATCGTCCGGACCGCCCGACAACTGAGCGGACCGCGGACCCTCAGAACGGCGCCTCCGGCGCCAGGTCGTCGGGTGGCTCGGCGACGCCGGGGCTGTCGTCGGGCGTCTCGTACGGGGCCGCCGGTGCGGCCGGGGCGTCGTCGGGTGCGGTGCCGCCGGGCAGCGGTTCGGGGTTCTCGCTCATGTCGCTCCTTGGTCTCGGTCAGCTCTTGTTGCCTGGCTCGTTGCGTCGGGTCTCGTACTCGCTGTGTCCGTTGGGGCACTCGGGGATCGTGTCCCCGGACGTGACGTGCACCTTCGCGTCGCACGTCGCGCAGGAGAAGTCGCCGGTCTTCTGGGCCTTCTCGCCCGCCTTCGCAGCCATGTCGCCCGCCTTCGGATCGCCGGTCGGCTCGGGCTCCACCGACCCCTTTCTCGACGGTAGGCGCGCGGCGTCGGGTGCGCACCTCCGCGGTGTCGGCGCCGGGTCCTACCCTCGGCTCATGGGCGTCCAGGTGCTGTCGGCGGTGGGTCGCTACGGCGACTTCGTCGAGGTCGTCGGCGTGAAGAAGCCGGGCAGCCAGGGCTGCTGGTGCATGGCGTACCGGGACAGCCGGGTGCCCAACGAGGAGCGGCCGCAGTACATGCGCGACGAGTGCGCGCAGGAGCCAGGACCCGGCGTGCTCGCGTACGTGGACGGCGAGGTCGCGGGGTGGTGCTCGGTGGCGCCGCGCAGCACGTACCGGCGTCTGGTGCGGTCCCGGACCATCCCGTTCGTCGACGAGCGGCAGGCGTGGAGTGTCGTGTGCTTCGTGGTCCGGCCGGCGTTCCGGCGGCGCGGGCTGATGCACGAGCTGCTCGAGGGCGCCGTCGCGCACGCCGCGGCGCACGGGGCCGAGGTCGTCGAGGGGTACCCGGTGCTGCTGGAGAGCGGAGACCGGGTGGACCTGATCTCGGGGTACGTCGGGACCAGCCGCCTGTTCGAGTCGGCCGGGTTCACGCAGGCGGCGCCGACGACGGGGCACAGCGGCGGTCGGTCGCGCGTCGTGATGCGGCGGGAGCTCGCGAGCGGGACCGCTCCGGCGCAGGGATGATGGGCACATGCTCGACGGCTCGGACCTGCGCGGACGGCTTCTCGTCGCCACCCCCAGCCTGCGTGAGCCCACGTTCCACCGCACGGTGATCCTGCTGCTCGACCACGGCCCGGCCGGCGCGCTCGGCGTGGTGCTCAACCGGCCGTCCGCGGTGGGTGTCGAGGTGGTGCTGCCCGACTGGCACGACCACCTGAGCACCCCGCCCCTGCTGTTCCACGGCGGCCCGGTGGGGCTGGACGGGGCGATGGGGGTGGTGACGATCGCGCGCGGCGCGCAGGTGCCGATGGGCGTGGACCGGCTGACCGACGACTTCGGGCTGGTGGACCTGGACGCGGAGCCGACGACGGTGGTCCCGCACGTGCGCGGGGTGCGGGTGTTCGCGGGCTATGCCGGGTGGGGCGACGGGCAGCTCGAGTCGGAGATCGAGGAGCGGTCGTGGTTCGTCGTCGACGCGCTGCCCGACGACGTGCTGACCGCGGACCCGGAGAGGCTGTGGCGGCGGGTGCTGCGGCGCCAGGGCGGTGACCTGGCCATCGTCTCCACGTTCGCCGAGGACGCCAGCCTCAACTGATCACGGCCCTGTGCCAGGATCACCCGAGCGCACCAGCGCACGGGTCGTGACCGAGGGAGAACTGATGGCTGGCGGTCTCGCCGCGCTTCTGGACGACATCGCCGCACTGGCCAAGCTGGCCGCCGCCTCGGTGGACGACGTCGGCGCCGCAGCCGGTCGGGCCAGCGCCAAGGCCGCGGGCGTGGTCATCGACGACACCGCGGTGACCCCGCGCTACGTCCACGGGTTCACGCCGGACCGCGAGCTGCCGATCGTGCGCCGCATCGCGATGGGCTCGCTGCGCAACAAGCTCCTGTTCATCCTCCCGGCGGCCCTGGTGCTCAGCCAGTTCGTGCCGTGGCTGCTCACCCCGATCCTCATGCTCGGCGGCGCGTACCTGTCCTACGAGGGTGCGGAGAAGATCTGGGAGCTGGTCAGCGGGCACGCCACGGAGCACACGACCGTCCCCGCGGCCGCGCAGGGCGCCGACACCGAGAAGTCGATGGTCACCGGTGCGATCCGGACGGACTTCATCCTCTCGGCCGAGATCATGGTCATCGCCCTCAACGAGGTGGCCGACGAGCCGTTCTTGTCCCGCGCGCTCATCCTCGCGTTCGTCGCCCTGGTCATCACGGCGCTGGTCTACGGCGTGGTGGGCCTGATCGTGAAGATGGACGACATCGGGCTGCACCTGGCGGCCCGGGACAACGGCGCGGCGGCCGCGCTGGGGCGGGGGCTGGTCACGGCCATGCCCAAGGTCCTCTCGGTCCTGTCGACCGTCGGGATCGTCGCGATGCTCTGGGTGGGCGGCCACATCCTGCTCAACGGGGTCGACGAGCTCGGCTGGCACGCGCCGTTCGACCTCCTGCACCACCTGGAGGAGGGTGTGCAGGACGTGCCGGGCATCGGTGGCCTGCTCGCGTGGCTCGTCGACACCCTGGGCTCGGCCCTCGTCGGGCTGGTGGTCGGTGCGGTGCTCGTCGCGGTCCTGCACCTGGTCCCCCGCCGCCGGAAGGCCGAGCCCGCGCACTGAGCTGCCGGCGGGCGTCGACGACGTATCGTGACCGTCCCGAGACCTGGATGTTACTTACCGGTAAGACCGTCGAGATGCTCGATACATCTGTGTGCTACCCATAGCCCACCGAGAATCCAGCCGACGAGCGCTCCAGCGCGCCCGCGGCCCTGACAGAAGAGGTAGCGGATGTCCTCCCTCGCACCACACCGTCGTCGCGTGCTCGCGGCGACCGCGGGCCTCGCGGCCACCGCGCTCGTGCTGACGGCCTGCTCCGGCAGCGACGACGAGTCCGGTGACGGCAGCACGTCCGCCGGTGGCGCCCTGACCATCGGCACCACCGACAAGGTCACCACGCTCGACCCGGCCGGCTCCTACGACAACGGGTCCTTCGCGGTCATGAACCAGGTGTTCCCGTTCCTCATGAACACCCCGTACGGCAGCCCCGACGTGGAGCCGGACATCGCGATCTCGGCCGAGTTCACGGCGCCGACCGAGTACACGGTCGTGCTGAAGCCGGACCTGAAGTGGGCCAACGGCCACGACCTGACGGCGTCGGACGTGAAGTTCTCGTTCGACCGTCAGCTCGCGATCGCCGACGAGAACGGCCCGTCGTCGCTGCTGTACAACCTGGACAGCACGGAGGCGGTCGACGACACCACGGTGGTGTTCCACCTGAAGTCGGAGAACGACCAGATCTTCCCGCAGATCCTGTCCAGCCCCGCGGGCCCGATCGTCGACGAGGAGGTCTTCTCGGCCGACTCGCTCACGCCGGACAACGAGATCGTCGACGGCGACGCGTTCGCCGGGCAGTACACGATCACGAGCTACGACTTCAACTCCCTGATCTCCTACGAGGCGTACCCCGACTACATGGGTGTGCTCCCCGCGGCGAAGACCAAGGACGTGAACGTCAAGTACTACGCGGACTCGTCGAACCTCAAGCTCGACGTCCAGCAGGGCAACATCGACGTCGCGTTCCGCAGCCTCTCGGCGACGGACATCGCGGACCTCAAGACCGACGACAACGTCAAGGTCGTCGACGGTCCCGGCGGTGAGATCCGCTACATCACGTTCAACTTCGACACGCAGCCGTACGGCGCCAAGACGGCGGAGGCCGACCCGGCCAAGGCCCTCGCCGTGCGCCAGGCCGTGGCCGACCTCATCGACCGCGAGCCGCTGTCCGAGCAGGTCTACAAGGGCACCTACACGCCCCTGTACTCCTACGTCCCGGAGGGCCTGACGGGCGCCACCGAGTCGCTCATGAACCTGTACGGCGACGGCTCGGGCGGTCCCGACGCCGACAAGGCGAAGTCCACCCTCGAGGACGCCGGCGTCACCACGCCGGTCAAGCTCAGCCTGCAGTACTCGAACGACCACTACGGCCCGTCGTCGGCCGACGAGTACGCGCTCATCAAGGAGCAGCTGGAGAAGGGCGGCCTGTTCTCGGTCGACCTGCAGACCACCGAGTGGGTGCAGTACTCCAAGGACCGCACGGCGGACGTCTACCCCGCGTACCAGCTCGGCTGGTTCCCGGACTACTCCGACGCCGACAACTACCTGACGCCGTTCTTCCTCACGGACAACTTCCTGGCCAACCACTACAGCAACCAGGAGGTCAACGACATGATCCTGGAGCAGGCGACCACGACCGACCCGGACGCCCGCACCGCGCTCATCGAGGACATCCAGGACGCCGAGGCGAAGGACCTGTCCACGGTCCCGTACCTGCAGGGCGCCCAGGTGGCCGTCGTCGGCAAGGACGTGAAGGGCACCGAGGACACCCTCGACGCCTCGTTCAAGTTCCGCTACGGCGCGCTCTCCGCGAGCTGATCCACCCGGTCCCGCCCCTCGACGCCACGTCGAGGGGCGGGACCGTCTCGTGCACCCGGTACGGCAACAGGCAGGAACCATGACCTCCACCACCACGGACGCGCCCGCGGGCGCCGCGCCCGGCGACACCGTCGCGCCGGCCGCCCCGTCCCCGAAGCGCAGGCGACCGGGGGGTGCGCTCGGGCGCTACCTCGTGGTGCGGTTCCTGCTGATCTTCCCCACGATCTTCATCCTGGTCACCACCGTCTTCGTCCTCATGCGCTCCACCGGTGACCCGATCACCGCGGCGCTCGGCGGGCGGCTCACCCCGGACCAGCTGACCGAGCGCATCCACGCCGCCGGGTACGACCGGCCGATCCTCGTGCAGTACGTCGAGTACCTGGGCAACATCCTGCACGGCGACTTCGGCACCACGATCTCCGACAACCGCCCGGTCACGCAGGTGGTCCTCACGTACGGCGCCGCCACGCTCGAGCTGGCGTTCTACGCCCTGATCGTCGCGCTCCTGGTCGGCATCCCCCTGGGCCGCATCGCCGCGGCCCGCCGGGACCGCCCGGTCGACGCCTCCCTGCGGGTCTCCGGGATCCTCGCGTACGCGACGCCGGTGTTCTTCGCGGGCATCCTGCTCAAGCTCATCTTCTCGGTGTGGCTGGACTGGCTCCCCGTGGCCGGCCGCGCCTCGACGGACGCGCAGATCGACATCCAGCGCAACGGCGCCGGCACCGGCATCTACCTCATCGACGCGCTCACCACCGGGAACGCCGAGACGGTCTGGGACGTGCTGCGGCACGCGGTGCTGCCCGCCCTGGCGCTGGGCCTGCTGACGGGCGGCATCTTCCTGCGGCTGGTCCGCACCAACGTCATCGGCACCCTGTCCACCGGGTACGTGGAGGCCGCGCGCTCGCGCGGTGTCGACGAGCGGCGCCTGCTGCGCAAGCACGCGTGGCGCCCCGCCCTCGTGCCGATCATCACCGTGATCGGCCTGCAGATCGCGCTGCTGCTGTCCGGCGCGGTGCTGACCGAGACCACGTTCGAGTGGAAGGGCCTCGGGTTCCAGCTGGTGCAGTACCTGCTGGCCCGCGACTTCGTCGCGGTGCAGGGCCTCGTCGTCCTGCTGGCCGTGGTGGTGGCGCTGACGAACTTCGTCGTCGACGTGATCGCCGCCTTCCTCGACCCCCGGATCAGGTACTGACATGACGACGACCGCCCTCACCGACGCCCGGCGCTCCCCCTGGTGGACGCGCCTGCCGCTGCTGCGCCAGGTCCGCACGAGCGTCGGGCTGCAGCGCGCGATGCTCGTCATCGGCCTGGTGCTCACCGTCGTGTTCGTGCTCACCGCGGCGTTCGCGCCGCTGCTCGCCCCGTACGGCTACTCGCAGCTGAGCTCGGGTGACGTGAACTTCGGCTCGCAGCAGCCGCCGTCCGCCGAGCACCTGCTGGGCACCACCGTCGGCGGCTACGACGTGCTGTCCCGCACCATCTGGGGCGCCCGGCCGGCGTTCCTGGTCATCGTCGTCGCCGTGGTGCTCTCGATCTTCCTCGGCGTCGCGCTGGGTCTGGTCTCGGGCTACTTCGGCGGCTGGGTGGACCGGGTGCTCGTGGTGATCGCCGACGCGATCTTCGCGTTCCCGTCCCTGCTGCTGGCCATCGTCGTGGCCATCGCGCTCAACGGCGGCCAGTCCTCGATGTGGGGCGGCGTGCTCGCCGCAGCCATCTCGATCACCGTGGTGATGATCCCGCAGTACTTCCGCGTGGTCCGCGCCGAGGTGGTGCGGGTCAAGGCCGAGGCGTTCGTCGAGTCGGCCCGCGTCATCGGCGCCGGCCACCTGCGGATCATGGGCCGCCACGTGCTGCGCAACTCCACGCGCACGCTGCCCCTGATCCTCACGCTGAACTCGTCCGAAGCCGTGCTGACGCTCGCCGGGCTGGGCTTCCTCGGCTTCGGCATCGAGCCCACGTCGGCCGCCGACTGGGGCTACGACCTGTCCAAGTCGCTGTCCGACGTCACGAGCGGCATCTGGTGGACCGCCCTGCCGCCCGGTCTGGCCATCGTGCTGACCGTCCTGGGCGTGACGCTCGTCGGCGAGTCGCTCAACGACCTGGCCGACCCCCGGCTGCGCACCCGTCGCGCCGCCAAGGCGGCCGACGTCAGCTCGGCCGTCGCCGTCCCCGGCGGGGTCGTCGACGACGACGACGAGTCGCCGTCCCACGTGTACGACGAGACCGAGGACCGAGGATGACCACCGAGAACGTCGTCGACATCCGGGACCTGCGGGTCTCGTTCGCCACCGACGCCGGCACCGTCCGCGCCGTCGAGGGCGTGAGCCTGCAGGTCGCCGCCGGGGAGGTGCTCGCCATCGTCGGCGAGTCCGGCTCCGGCAAGACCGTGACCGCCCGCTCGATCCTGGGGCTGCTGCCCGAGACCGCCCTGAGCAGCGGCGCCGTGCTGCTCACCCGCAAGGACGGGTCCTCGACGCACGACGTGGTCACGCTGAGCGGCTCCGCCCTGCGCGACGTGCGCGGCCGCGACGCGGCGATGGTGTTCCAGGAGCCGTCCAGCGTCCTGAACCCGGTGTTCCCGGTGGGCTGGCAGATCGCCGAGGGGGTGCGCGCGCACCGGCGGCTGTCCCGCGAGGACGCCCGCGCACAGGCCATCGAGGTGCTGCGGCGCGTCGGCATCCCCGACCCCGAGCACCGCGTGGACCACTACCCGCACCAGTTCTCGGGCGGGCAGAAGCAGCGCATCGTCATCGCGCAGGCCCTCGTCCTGGACCCGGGCCTGATCATCGCCGACGAGCCGACGACGGCCCTCGACGTGACGGTGCAGGCCGAGATCCTCGACCTGCTGCGCCGCCTGCCGGCCGAGCTCGGCTCCGCGATCGTGCTCATCACCCACAACATGGGCGTGGTCGCGGACCTGGCCGACCGGGTGGCGGTCATGTACCACGGCGAGATCGTCGAGCAGGCGGACGTCCGCACGCTGTTCTCCGACCCGCAGCACCCGTACACGCGCACGCTGCTCGACGCGGTCCCTCGCGTCGGCGGCCGCCGCCTGCGCGACCGTGCGCGGGCGGACGACCAGCCGCAGGCGATGGTGGTCGACGAGTCCGCGACGCCGGTGGTCGAGGCCAACGACCTGCGCATCGTGTACCCGGGCCGGTTCCGGCAGCCCGACTTCACCGCGGTCGACGGCGTGAACCTGTCGATCCGGCCGGGCGAGGTGCTCGGCCTGGTGGGCGAGTCCGGCAGCGGCAAGACGACCATCGGCCGCGCGATCGCCGGCCTCACCCCCGTCAGCGAGGGATCGCTGCGGGTGCACGGCGTCGAGATGCTGGGCGTCAAGGAGAAGCAGTTCCGGCCGGTGCGCCGGCGGATCGGGTTCGTGTTCCAGGACCCGGGCACCAGCTTCAACCCCCTGCTGACCATCGCGCAGTGCGTGGCCGAGCCCATGGTCGTGCACGGCCTGGCGCCCAACCCGCAGGAGGCGCGGCCGCGCGTCGACGAGCTCATGGAGGCCGTCCAGCTGCCCAAGGCCTTCGGCGACCGGTTCCCGCACGAGCTGTCCGGCGGCCAGCGCCAGCGCGCCAGCCTGGCGCGCGCGCTGATCCTGGGCCCCGAGCTGCTCATCGCCGACGAGCCGACCAGCGCCCTGGACGTGTCCGTGCAGGCGCGCGTGCTGGACCTGTTCGCCAGCCTGCAGGCCGAGCTGGGCTTCGCGTGCCTGTTCATCAGCCACGACCTGGCCGTCGTCGACCTGCTGGCCCACCGGATCGCCGTGCTGCACCGGGGTGTGCTGGTCGAGGAGGGCACGGGCGACCAGGTGCTGGGCGCGCCCAAGCACCCGTACACGCAGCGCCTGCTGGCGTCGCTGCCCGTGCCCGACCCGGTCGAGCAGGCCGCCCGGCGCGAGCGGTGGCGCACGCTGCGCGTGGACGGCTGAGGCCCCAGGCGGGGCGTCTGGCGCCGCAGGACAGGGGACTGCGGCGCCCGTGAGCGTCGAAGCGCTTCGCCGTTCGCCCACCTGCCTCGGCGCGCGCCGGCGCTCAGCCGTCGCACAGAAATGCACGGCCGCGCGGCAAAGAATGTGCACGCGGCCGCCCCCGGCCAATGCGGCAGAGCGCCGTCACGCAGGCGCTAGCCTTGCGCCATGGCGACCATCGGCGACGTTGCCCGGGCGGCCGGGGTCTCCCTGTCGACGGTGAGCTACGTGATCAGCGGCAAGCGACCGATCTCGCAACCGACGCGCGAGCGGGTCGAGCGCGCGATCCGCGACCTGTCGTTCCACCCGCACGCCGGGGCGCAGGCGCTGGCCTCCGCCCGCAGCAACGTCATCGCGCTCATGGTGCCGTTCCGCCCGGGCATCAACGTCGCGATCATCATGGAGTTCGTCGCCGGGGTGGTCACCGCGGCGCGCACGTTCGACCACGACGTCCTGCTGCTCACGCAGGAGGACATCCAGGAGATCGACCGCGTGGCGGCCCGCTCGCTGGCCGACGCGGTGATCGTCATGGACGTCGAGTCCCAGGACGCCCGGTTGCCGGCGCTGCGCGCGCTGGACCGGCCGGCCGTGCTCATCGGCGTCCCGGAGGACACCTCGGGCCTGGCGTGCGTGGACCTGGACTTCGCCGCGGCCGGTCGGCTCGCCGCCCGGACGCTCGTCGACGCAGGCCACCAGCGTCTCGCCCTCGTCGGCGCCTCGCGCGAGCGGTTCGAGCGCAGCGCCAACTACGCGGTCCGCATGCGCGACGGCGTCCTCGAGCAGGCGGACCGGTCCGGCGCGCAGGTGCACGTGCTGCCGTGCGACCCCACGTACCCCGGCGGGGTCGCGGTGGTCGAGCAGCTGCTGGCCGAGCACCCCGACGTGACCGGTCTGGTGGTGCACAACGAGGCCGCGCTGGCCGGCGTCATGGACGCCCTCGAGCGCGCCGGACGGCCGGTGCCGGACGCGATGTCGCTGGTCGCCATCAGCGCGGCGAACATCGCGGAGGGCCTGCGGCACCCCGTGGACGCGATCACCGTGCCGGGGCACGACATCGGCCGGATCGCCGTGGAGATGGCCATGGCGCGGCTGCGCCAGGAGGGCCCGGGCGAGACGCGCCTGGTCTCCCCGACCCTCGTGCCGCGCGGCAGCGTCGCCGCGCCCGCCTGAGCCGGGGGACCTCCCCCGCCGCTGGGTCGAAGCGCTTCGAAATCGTTGTCGACCGGCGTTGAATTCACCCTCGCGCGCCCTCGTGGAGCCGCAAAGAATGCGTTGGTGGTGTTGACAGACCGCCCCAAACGGGCACACGATGTCGCCCATTGCGCATCGAAGCGCTTCGCTTCGAGTGGGCCCGCACCGCACCACCCGATCCACGTCAAGGGAGATGTGAAACATGCGTTCGAGAGTGATCACCGCCGCGGGGGCCCTGGTGGCCACCGGTGCACTGCTCGTCGGCTGCTCCGGCGGCAGCTCGTCCGACTCGGGCGACGACTCCACGGCCGACGGCCCCGTCACGCTCGAGTACTGGGCCTGGGGCACCGCGCAGGACCCGATGGTCGACGCCTGGAACGCGTCGCACCCGGACATCCAGGTCAAGCACACCGACGCCGGCGGCGGGACGGACTCCTCCGCCAAGCTGCTGACGGCCACCCGGGCCGGCAACGCCCCGGACGTCTCCGTGGTGGAGTACCAGACGCTGCCGGCGATGATCGTCGGGGACGTCGCCGCCGACATCACCCAGTACGTGGACGACGACCTGAAGTCGAAGTTCACGGACGCGACGTGGGGCCTGACCACGTTCAACGACGCCATCTACGGCATCCCGCAGGACGTCGGCCCCATGGCGTTCGTCTACAACCAGGCGCGGCTCGACGAGCTCGGCGTCCCGGTGCCCACCACCTGGGCCGAGTTCAAGACCGCCGCGCAGGCGGTCCACACGGCCGACCCCAGCACCTACCTGGCCACGTTCAACACCTCGGAGTTCGGCTTCTTCGCCGGCATGGCGCAGCAGGCCGGCGCCCAGTGGTGGTCCGTGGACGGTGACACGTGGACCGTCGGCATCGACGACGAGGCGTCCCTCGCGGTCGCCGACTACTGGCAGGACCTCATCGACAACGACCTGGTCAAGGTCGAGGACCTGCTCACGCCGCAGTGGAACCAGGAGCTCAACGCCGGCCAGATCCTGTCGTGGCCGTCCGCGCTGTGGGCCCCCGGCGTCATCTACGGCGTCGCCGAGTCGATGGCCGGTCAGTGGGCCATGGCGCCCCTGCCGCAGTGGACGCCGGGTGACAGCAAGGTCGGCTACCAGGGCGGTTCGGCCGTCGTCGTGACCACGTCCTCGAAGCACCCGAAGGAGGCCGCCGAGTTCGCGGCCTGGATCAACTCGACCGACGAGGGCGCCGAGATCCAGCTGAACACCGGCCAGTACCCCGCCTCCACGCTCGGCCAGACCAAGGCCGAGTCGTCCGAGCCGCCGCTGCTCATGCCGCAGCAGACGGACTTCTGGCAGGTCGCCTCCGACATCGCCGGCAACACGATCCCGAACATCTCGTGGGGCCCGAACGTCAACGTCGCCCAGTCGGCGTTCCAGGACGCCATGGCCAAGGCGGTCCAGAACGGCACGCCGCTGCGCGACGCCCTGAAGACGACGCAGCAGGTGGTGGTCGAGGACATGAAGACCACCGGGTTCGACGTCACCAACTGAGGACCGTCCCGGCCGTGGCACCCGCTCGGGTGCCGCGGCCGGGCCTGCCCGTGGAGAGGCACATGACGACCACGACGACAGCGCCGACGACCACGTCGACCGGCGCCACCCCCTCGAGCCGGCGTCGCCGGCGCTCCCCGATCGCCCCGTACGTGTTCGTCGCGCCGGCGGTGGTGCTGTTCCTCGCCTTCCTGCTCGTCCCGATGCTCTACTCGGTCTACCTCAGCTTCCGCGGCCTGCGGCTCGTCCCGGGCGGCGCGTTCGGCAAGCGCGAGGAGGTGTTCATCGGGTTCGGCAACTACGTCTCGGCGATCACCGACCGCGACTTCCTGGCCGGCTTCGGCCGGCTCGCGATCTACGGCGCCATCGCGGTGCCGCTCACCCTCGGTCTGGCGCTGCTGTTCGCGCTGCTGCTGGACCTGGGGGCGACGCGCGCCAAGCGGTTCTCGCGCACGGCGATCTTCGTCCCGTACGCGGTGCCGGGCGTCGTCGCGACGCTCATGTGGGGCTTCATGTACCTGCCGCTGACCAGCCCGTTCTCGTACATCACCAAGAGCCTCGGCTGGGGCGCGATCCCGTTCCTGGAGAACCCGGAGATCTTCGGCTCGGTCGCCAACATCGCGATCTGGGGCGGCGTCGGGTTCAACATGATCATCATCTACACGTCCCTGCGCGGGATCCCGGGCGAGATGTTCGACGCCGCCCGGATCGACGGTGCCAACGAGTGGCAGATCGCCTGGCGCATCAAGATCCCGCTGGTCTCGCCGGCCCTGGTGCTCACCGGTCTGTTCGCCCTGATCGGGACCCTGCAGGTCTACGGCGAGCCGACGACGCTGCGCCCGATGACCAGCGCGATCTCCCAGACGTGGGTGCCGCTGATGACCATCTACCGCGACGCCTTCACCCGCGACGACCTGCCCCGCGCGGCCGCCGGCTCGGTGTTCCTCGCCGTGTGCACCGTCGCCCTGTCCGTGATCCTGCTGCGGCTGACGCAGAAGCGCGCCTTCGGAGAGAGCTGATGTCCCAGCCCACCCTCGCCCACGACACCGTGCGCAACCCGTTCCTGACCAAGGCCCTGCCGACGGCCGTCATCCTGCTCGGTGCGCTGTACTGCCTGGTGCCGGTCGCGTGGGTGCTCGTCGCCTCCACCAAGTCGCGGTCCGAGCTGTTCACCACCTTCACGTTCGCCCCGGGCAGCGGCCTCGTCGACAACCTGCACGACCTGTTCGCGTACGGCGGCGGCCAGTACGGCACCTGGGCGCTGAACAGCCTGCTGTACGCGGGCGTCGGCGCGGTGCTCTCCGTCGCGGTCTCGGCGATGGCCGGGTACGGCCTGGCCAAGTACCAGTTCCGCGGCCGCAACCTGATCTTCTACGCGATCCTGGCCGGGGTGCTCATCCCGGGCATCACGCTGGCGATCCCGCAGTACCTGCTCATGTCGAAGCTCGGCTTCGCCGGGTCGTACGCGTCGGTGCTGCTGCCGATGATCGTCTCGCCGTTCGGCATCTACCTGTGCCGCGTGTTCGCGTCGGCCTCGGTCCCCGTGGAGACCATCGAGGCCGCCCGCCTCGACGGTGCCGGCGAGGCGCGGATCTTCACCAACATCGGGCTGCCCATGATGCTGCCCGGCATGGTGACGGTGTTCATGCTGCAGTTCGTGGGCATCTGGAACAACTTCCTGCTGCCGTTCATCATGCTCTCGGACCAGAGCCGGTACCCGATCACCGTCGGCCTCTACACGCTGCTGTCCAAGGGGTCGGGCGAGCCGGCGCTGTACAGCGTCGCGATCATCGGCGCGGCCGTGTCGATCATCCCGCTGGTGGCCCTGCTGCTCTTCCTGCAGCGGTTCTGGCGCCTGGACCTGATCAGCGGCGGGCTCAAGGGATGACCGCCTCCCCCGACCCGGCCGCGCGCCGGGCGATCGGGCGGGGGGTCGAGGTCGGGGTCCTCACGGTCGGCGCCTCGGCGCTGGGCCGGGACCGGGTGGACGACGAGACCGCCGCCGCGACGATCACCGCCGCGCTGACCGGACCGCTGGCCGTGCTCGACACGGGCAACAACTACGGCCGCTCGGAGGAACGGATCGGCGCGGTCCTGCGGGCGCTCGGCGGCGTCCCCACCGGCCACGTCGTCGCGACGAAGGTCGACCCCGACGGCGACGACTTCTCCGGCGACCGCGTGCGGCGCTCGGTGCAGGAGAGCCTGGACCGGCTGGGGCTCGACCACCTGCCGCTGGTGCACCTGCACGACCCGGAGCGCATCTCGTTCGAGGCGGCGACGGCTGCCGGCGGACCGCTCGAGGCGCTCCTGGCGCTGCGCGACGAGGGCGTCGTCGGGCTCGTCGGCGTGGCCGGCGGACCGGCGGCGATGATGGAGCGCTTCGTGCGCCTCGGCGTGTTCGACGCCCTGGTGACGCACAACCGGCTCACCCTGCTCGACCGTTCGGCGGACCCGCTGCTGGACGCCGCCGTCGAGCACGGCGTCGCGGTGTTCAACGCCGCGCCGTTCGGCGGCGGGATGCTGGCCCGCGACCCCCGGCCGGGTGAGCAGCCGACCTACGCCTACCGGCCGGCGACCGCCGAGCACCTCGCGGCCGTCACAGCGATCCGTGCCGCGTGCGACCGGGCGGCCGTGCCGATGGCGGCCGCTGCGCTGCAGCTGTCCACCCGGGACCCGCGGGTCGCGTCGACGATCGTCGGCGCCACCCACCCCCAGCAGATCGACGACGCGCTCGCGTGGGCGCGCCACCCTGTCCCCGACGACCTCTGGGTCGAGCTCGCGGCGCTGGTCCCCGACCGGCGCGTGTGGCTCGGACCCGACGGACGATGACGACCCCGCAGGAGCCCTCGATGACCCGCACCCCGTTCGTCCCCGACCAGTTCTGGTTCGGCGGCGACTACAACCCCGAGCAGTGGCCGCGCGAGGTCTGGGCGCAGGACGTCGAGCTCATGCAGCGCGCCGGGGTGAACACCGCGACGATCGGCGTCTTCTCCTGGGCGCTGCTGGAGCCGGAGGAGGGTCGCTACGACCTCGGCTGGCTCGACGACGTCGTCGAGACCCTGCACGCCGGCGGCATCGGCGTGGTGCTGGCCACGCCGACCGCGTCCCCGCCGCCGTGGTTCACCACCGCCCACCCGGACGCGCTGCCCGTGCTGGCCGACGGGACGCGGCTGTGGCACGGCAGCCGCGACACCTACTGCGTGTGCGCCCCGGCGTACCGGGAGGCGTCGCGCGCCATCGCCGGCGTGCTGGCCCGGCGCTACGGGGACCACCCGGCGCTGCGCGCGTGGCACGTGCACAACGAGTACGGCAGCTACTGCTGGTGCGACCACGTCGCAACGTCCTTCCGGACGTGGCTGCAGCGCCGGTACGGCTCCCTCGAGGCGCTCAACGAGGCCTGGTGGACCACCTTCTGGAGCCAGCACTACGAGGCGTGGGAGCAGGTCCTGCCGCCGCGCGCCACCCAGTACCTGCACAACCCGACGCAGGCGGTCGACTTCCGGCGCTTCTTCTCCGACGAGATGCTCGACGCCTACCGCGAGCAGCGCGACGAGATCCGTTCGGCCGGCTCGTCGGTCCCCGTGACCACCAACTTCATGCTGCCCACGTGGAACCACCTCGAGCAGTGGAGCTGGTCGGCGGAGCTGGACGTCCCCTCGGTCGACCACTACCTCGACACCACCGGTCCGGACGGCGAGGCGCACGTGGCGTACGGGTCGGACCTGACGCGCTCGTGGGCCGACGGCGGCCCGTGGGTGCTCATGGAGCAGTCCATGAGCTCGATCAGCACCGACGGCCGGATCGCCTTCAAGGACCCCGCCCGCGCGATCCGGAACTCCCTGGGCTACGTGGCCCGCGGCGCGCAGTCGTCGCTGTTCTTCCAGTGGCGCGCGTCCGCGGCGGGCTCCGAGGCGTGGCACGGCGCGATGGTGCCGCACGCGGGCGCCGACTCCGCGACGTTCCGTGCCGTGTGCGAGCTGGGCTCGGTGCTCGGCCGGCTCGGTGAGGTCCTGCGGCCGCCCGCGGACGGTCGCCTGAGCGAGGCGGGGATCGCGGTCTGGTGGCACGCCGAGGGCTGGTGGGCGCTGGAGAACCGCAGCCTGCCGTCCGACCACCTGAGCTACTCCGACGCGGTGCGGTCGGTGCACCGTGCCGCCTGGCACGCCGGCCTGCCCGTGGACTTCACGCGTCCGGGCGCCGACCTGACGGGCTACCGGGTGCTGCTGGTGCCGAGCATGTTCGCCGTCGACGACGCCGCGGTCCACTCGGTCGAGCAGTTCGTCGCGGCCGGCGGGCACCTGGTGGTCTGGCCGTTCACCGGGATCGCCGACGAGAACCTGCACGTGGTCACCGGCGGCTACCCCGGCCGGCTGCGCGACCTGGTGGGCCTGCGCGTCGAGCACCTGGCGCCGCTGGCCCCGGGCGAGACCGTGACGCTCGACGACGGCTCGACGGGGTCGGTGTGGTCCGAGCTCGTGCAGCCCACCGACGCGACCGTCGTGCGCCGGTACGCCGGCGGCCCGCTGGACGGTGAGCCCGCCGTGACGCGCGCGCGGCGAGGTGCGGGGACGGTCACCTACGTCTCGACGCACCTGGACCTCGCCGCGACCCGCACGCTGCTGGAGGAGGTGGCGTCCGGCGCGGACCTCGCACCGCTGGTCGCCGACCGTCCGGCCGACGTCGAGGTGGTGCGGCGGCGCGGCGAGTCGGCGGACTACCTGTTCGTGCTCAACCACGGCGAGACTCCTGCGCGGGTCACCGGGCCGGGGACGGACCTGCTGGAGGGCGGCCGCACCGACGACGGGCTCCTCGTCGAGGGCGGCGGCTACCTGGTGGTCCGCGAGGACGCCGGTGCCACGTGGCAGGTGACCGCGGCACGGTGAGCCCGGCCGAACAGGCCATGTCGTCGGGGTCCACGCCCTAGCCTGGCGCGATGCGCGACAGGATCGTCATGGGCGGGGCCGTGCTGGCCGTCGTGCTCGGTGCGGTGGTCACCTTGCAGGCCGTCGGTGCCGTGGGTCGATCGGTGTCCGCCGTGCAGGCGGTCCTGCTCGTGGCGGGGCTCGCGGCCGTCGTCGTGCTCACCGTCCTGACGCTGGCCCGACGCGCCGACGCCGCTCGCCTGGCCCCGTGGTTCGCCGTGCCTCTGCTGCTGCTCGGCACCGCCTGGTGGCTGCCCCGCCCGTCCTCGTTCGGGTGGTTCGCCTACGCCCCGCTGTCCATGGTGGTCGTCGACGGCTCGGCCACCACCGATGTCGCGCTGCCGGCCCTGGTGGTGCTGCTGTGGGTGCTCGCGACCCTGGGCGCCGTATGGCGCGTCCCCGATCCGTCCCGCGTCCGCGTGCTCGCCGTCGTGGCGATGGCGCTCACGGTGCCGCTGTGGGTCCCGCCGGCCGCCCGGGTCGCGAGCACGGGCGCGCTCCTGGTCACGCCTGCACTCGACGGCCAGGGCGCCGACGGCCCGGTCGTGGCGGTGCGCACGGCGGCGCTGCTGCTGACGGTCGCGGTCGGCGCAGCCGTGCTGGCAGCCCACCCACCCGCACCGGCCAGGGCGGCGGCCTACGCCCTGCCGGCGGCCGCGCTCACGTGGGTGTGGTGGCAGACCGCCGGCGGTGGCCGCATCGGGGCGGTGTCCGTCGGTGCAGCCACGGGTCCGAGCGCGGTCGACCTGCTGCCGTGGACGGTCGCCGCCGTGGCGCAGACGGCGCTCGTGCTCGTGCTGTGGTTCCTGGCCGTCATCGGCGTGCGCCAGCTCGCGGACCGCTACAGACCACCGGCCGCCGAGCTCTCGTAGCGACAGGGGGCGGGTCGTGCCGGGCTCTCCCGGTTGCGCGCTGCTCCTAGCTCCGCGCGATGACGATCAGCAGCATCGTCACCAGGAACCCCGTCACCAGGTTCAGCCACAGGAAGCGCCGCCAGCCGGCGTTCGCGCGTTCGCAGTCCTCGTCGCGCACCGACCAGAACTGCGCGGTGCTGATCGCGTACGGGAGGGGCAGCACCGCGGCGAGCGTCCCCGGCCAGGGCACGACGAGCAGGACGGCCGCCGCCAGCACGTAGAGCACGGTCGATGCGACGACCGTGGGGTGCGCACCCAGCGCGGTCGCCACGGACGCGATGCCGCCCTCGCGGTCGGCGCGCACGTCCTGCACGGCCCCGAACGCGTGCGACGCCATCCCCCAGAGCACGAACGCCACCAGCACGGGCCAGGTGGTCGACGCCCCGAGGTCCGCCCCGACCAGCACCAGCGCGTACAGGAGCGGGCCGACGAAGTGCATCGCGGACGTCAACGAGTCCAGCACCGGCCGCTCCTTGAACCGCAGCACGGGCGCCGAGTAGGCGACGACGAGGAACAGGACGAGGGCCAGCGTCGCGTTCGCCGCCTGGTCGCCGACCAGCAGCAGGTACACGACGAACGGGACGGTCGTCGCCACGCACGCCCACAGGATCCGCCGGTGCACCTGCCGCGCCCGCGCCGGCTCCACCAGGCCGCCCTCGATCCCGCCCTTGCGCGGGTTGCGCAGGTCCGAGGCGTAGTCGAAGACGTCGTTGATCCCGTACATGAGCAGGTTGTACGGCCCGAGGAAGAACAGGGTGCCGACGACGAACGTGAGGTCGATCCGGCCGCCGGTCGCCAGCAGGTAGCCGGCCGCGAACGGGTACGCGGTGTTGACCCACGAGAACGGCCGCGACGCCGCGAGGACCTCCCTCACGCGTCCTCCCGCGCGGACCGGCGTCGACCGAGCGCCACCCACAGCACCGGCATGCCGACCGCCGCGGCGATCGCGTAGGCGAAGTCCTCGATGGGGGCGCCCGCGATGTACACGCCCAGGATCTTGTCGGGCGCGTACACGTACAGGTCCGCGGCGATCATGAGCGTGTCGAAGACCGCGGTCAGGACGCACAGGTGCACCACGGTCCACACCAGCGGCCACCCCCGCATGCGGCGCAGGACGGGCAGGCACGCCACCCCGAGCACCGTGAGGACGATGACGTTGAGCACGACGTTGGTCACGCCGGTCCTCCCTGGGCGTCGCGGGCCGCGCGGGCCCGTCGACCGTCCTCGCGCAGCCGGGCGCTGCGCTCGAACGCCCGCCAGACCAGCAGCGACGTGTAGCAGAGCAGGGCCAGGAAGAACGCCTCCTCCACGGGCAGCTCGGGCGCCAGCAGCAGGCCGGTCATGTGCGGGGAGTCGCCACGCGCGAAGATCCCGAGCACCAGCCCGATGCCGTCCCACACCAGGAACCCGATCACGCCGATCCCGACGGTCAGCGCGGCGCGGCGGGGGTCGGACCAGAAGGCGAGGCGGAACCGACGGTCCAGCACGGCGAGACCGCCCAGCGACAGGAGCAGGGCGCCGAGGTACAGGACGCTCATCGGAGCGACTCGCTCCACACCCCGCGCGGTCGCGCGGCGGCCAGGAACCCGGGGCGCAGCGGTGCCGGCAGAGGTCGCGACGACGTCTCCCCCAGCATCCGCTTGACCACGAGCTCGGCGCTGATCAGGCACATCGGCAGTCCCACACCCGGGATCGTGCCACCTCCCACGTGCAGCACGTTCGGGACGCGCGCCGACGCGTCCCCCGGTCGGAACATCGCGCTCTGCCGCAGGGTGTGCTCCATGCCCAGCGCGCTCCCCCGCCACGCGGAGAAGTCGCGGGCGAAGTCGGCGGGCGCCACCACCCGGCGCGTGACCACGCGGTCGCGCAGGCCGGGGATGCCGGCCCAGTCGGCCACCTGGTCCAGGTACCGGTCGGCGTGCTTCTCCAGCACGTCGCGATCCTGGTCGCCCAGGCTCGGGTCGGCCGGGAACGGGACGAGGACGAACAGGTTCTCGTGGCCCGGGGGTGCCGCGGTCGGGTCGCTCGCGGTGGTCCGTGAGACGTACATCGACGCGATCTCGGGCACACGCAGGCCCTCCGGCGGGGTGGCCCGCCCGGCGCCCAGGATGTCCTCGAAGTTGCCGGGCCAGTCGCGCGTGAAGAACAGCGAGTGGTGCGCCAGCTCCGGCAGCTCCCCGCGCACCCCGGCCATGATGAGCAGCGCGGAGATGCCCGGCCCGCGCTGCTCCCACCAGGTCTCGGGCTGGTCGCTGTGCCGTCCGAGCAGCGCGGTCTCGGTGTGGTGCCGGTCCGCGGCGGACACGACGACGTCCGCAGGGACCAGGGTGCCGTCCGCCAGCCGCACGCCCCGGGCCTCGCCCGACCTGCGCGGGTGCCGCACGGACGGACCGGCGTCCTCGATCTCGACGGACGCGACGTCGGCGCCGAGGCGGATGTCGACCCCCTCCGCGCGAGCGATCCGCTCGAGGGCCTCGATGATCGTGTACATCCCGCCGCGGGGGAAACGTACGCCGTCGACCAGGTCGAGGTGGCTCATGAGCGAGTACAGCGCCGGGACGCGGTACGGCGACGAACCCAGGAACACGGCGTGGTAGCCCAGCACCTGCCGGAGCACCGGGTCGGTCACCGTGGCAGCCACCTTGTCCGCCAGCGTCCCGGTCAGCAGACCGGCCAGGGTGCCCGACTGCCGCACCACGTCCAGGGACAGGAGCCGGTCCGGCCGCGCGAAGGTCGTGTACAGGAACGAGTCCAGCGCCGTCCGGTACGCCTGCGTCGAGCCCTCCGTGTACCGACGGATCGCCTCTCCGGCGCCGGGCTCGCGCGCCTCGAACGTGGCCCAGTTGGTCTCGGGATCGCCGACGACGTCGAAGAACTCCGACCGCCCGCCGTCCTGCGGCTCGGGGAACAGCCGGTACGCGGGGTCCAGCCGCTCCAGCTCGACGTGGTCCTCGATGCGCTCGCCCAGCAGGGCGAACGCGTGCTCGAACACCTCGGGCATGAAGTACCAGGACGGTCCCGTGTCGAACCGGAACCCGTCCACGGTGAGCGTGCCCGCGCGGCCGCCCAGCCGGTCGTGCCGCTCGAGCAGGGTCACCAGGGCGCCCCCGCGAGCCAGCAGCGCGGCCGTGGTCAGCCCGGCGATCCCGCCGCCGATGACGACGACGCGGCCGGGCCGCGACCCGTTCATGCGTGCACCGACCGGTCGGACCGGGCCTCGGCCAGCACCGACTCACCCACGACGAGCAGCTTGACCGGCGCCGGCAGGCGCACGCGCCCCACCAGGAGCGACTCCGGGGAGCGGGTCGCGATCTCGTCGAGGAGCCGCTGGTAGAGCGCGAGCGTCGCGCCGACCGCGTAGCGCGCCCGCCGCGGGAGGCTCGGCACGGCCGCCCGGGCCACCGCCACGTCGACGGTGATCTCCGCGAGGATCGTGTCCAGCTGCGCGTCGTCCAGCTCCCCGGGGGTGGTGCCCGGGAAGTAGGTCCGGCCCAGCTCCTCGGTGTCCGCGCCCAGGTCGCGCAGGAAGTTGATCTTCTGGAACGCCGCACCGAGCGCGCGCGCACCGGCCACCTGCGTCTCGTCGGGCTCGCGCAGCGGCTCGTCCGGCCGTCTCCCCTCGTTCAGGAAGACGCGCACGCACATGAGACCCACCACCTCGGCGGAGCCGTAGACGTACGCCTCGTAGCTGGCCCGGTCGTGCTCGCGGACCGTCAGGTCGGCGCGCATCGACGCGAAGAACGGCGCGGTCTCGGCCGCGGTGATCCCGACGCGGCGAGCCGTCCGCGCGAACGCGTGCACCACCAGGTTGGTCGAGTACCCCGTGCGCAGCGCTCGCGCGGTCTGCTCCTCGAGCTCGTCCAGCTCGGCCCCGGCGTCGTCACCGCGGTAGGTGTCCACCACCTCGTCGGCCAGCCGCACCAGCGCGTACACCGCACGGATGTCCTGCTGCGCCGCACGCCCCAGCAGGCGCGTGCCCAGCCCGAACGAGGTCGAGTACGCGGCCAGCACCCCCGCGCTCGTGCGCGCCGCGGTGGCGTCGTACAGCCGCAGGGCCCGCTCACGTGCTGATCGCACCGGCGACATCGGCTCTCCCCGCACTCAGTGACCCCGTCCGACGAGGTCGTCGACGACGCCCACAAGGTAGCCCCCCAGCGGCTCCGGCAGCCCGGCCGACGCGAGGTCGCGCGCCTGCAGGCCGGTGCGCCGGGTCAGCTCACGGACCTCGTCGAGCGCACCGCTGGCCACCATGACGTCACGCACCTGCGCGGCGCCGGCCTCGTCCAGGTCCGCTCGGCCCACGTGTGCGTCGAGCACCGCGCACCCGGCCTCGTCGGCCATCGCGTACGCCCGCCGCAGCAGCTCGGTGCGCTTGCCCTCGCGCAGGTCCGACACCACCGACTTGCCGGTCACCGCCGGGTCGCCGAACACACCGAGGTCGTCGTCGGTCAGCTGGAAGGCGACGCCCAGCGCAGACCCGACCGCGCTGAGCTGCGCCACGTGCTCCTCGTCGGCGCCCGCCAGGATCGCGCCGACGACCAGCGGCAGGCTGCCCGAGTAGGCGGCGGTCTTGAGCTCCGCGACCGCGAGCGCGTCCACGTCGCGTGGCGTCGACAGCGAGGCGCGCACGTCGAGGAGCTCCCCGACGACCGTCGTCTCGATGCCCTCCGCCAGCAGGCCGACCACCCGCAGCAGGGCCTCGCGGTCCGCAGGGGCGCTCACGACCAGGGAGAACGCTGCCGCGATGGCCAGGTCGCCGGCGAGCAGACCCGCGGCGAGCACCTGGTCCGCCACGGCGCGGTCGTCGAGACCCTGGCCGGAGAGCCGGGCGCGCGTGGCCCCGGCGACGTTGGGGCGCCCCCGCCGCACCTCGTCGTGGTCCAGCAGGTCGTCGTGCACGAGCATCGCGGTGTGCAGCACCTCGACGGCCGCGGCCACGGGCGCGACCGACGCGGCCTCGGTGCCGCCGAGCCCGAGGTAGGACGCGACGGCCAGGCGCGGGCGCATGAGCTTGCCGCCGACGACGCCCGCGAGGTCGGTCCACAGGGCCGCCGCGACGTCGGACCGGCCGGCCGCACCGCGCACGCGCGAGTCGACGAACTCCTGCAGCACCGCGGACGTCTGCGCCATGGCCTGCTCGACGGACTCCGCCAGGTCCGCCGCATCCGCGCGCTGCGTCTCCGCGACGTGAGGCTGCGCGGTCAGCGCCCGCACCCCCGACTCCCCGTGCATCCGATCTCCTGCCCTGCTGCTGGAAACGATCCGTCAGCCGTCCCGCGAGCGTCCCGGCGGGGAGATGCTCAGCCTACTGAGCATCCCGGCTCCCGCCAGGGGACGGCCGCACGGCACGGTTGTCCCACCCCTTCCGTCGCCGAGGCCCTCCTGGATGCACCCCGCCGGACCGATGTCGACGCTGGACCTGATCGGTGCTCGCCCGTGGTCGTCGGTAGGCTCGACCGTATGACATGGCTGGTCACCGGGGGTGCTGGGTACATCGGGTCGCACGTGGTGCGGGCGTTCGGGCAGGTCGGGCTGTCGACGGTGGTGCTCGACGACCTGTCGAGCGGGCACCGAGGGTTCGTGCCCGACGGTGTACCGCTGGTCGAGGGCTCGATCCTGGACACCGACCTGGTGGCGGACACGCTGGTGCAGCACGGGGTCGTCGGCGTCGTGCACCTCGCCGGGTTCAAGTACGCCGGGGTGTCCGTCGATCGGCCGCTGCACACGTACGAGCAGAACGTCACCGGCACCGCGCACCTGCTGGAGGCCATGGCGTCGCAGGGCGTCGACGCGATCGTGTTCTCCTCGTCGGCCGCGGTGTACGGCACGCCCGACGTGGACCTGGTCACGGAGTCGACCGCGACCACGCCCGAGTCGCCCTACGGCGAGTCCAAGCTGATCGGCGAGTGGCTGCTGCGGGACCAGGGCCGCGCGGCCGGCCTGCGGCACACGTCGCTGCGCTACTTCAACGTCGTCGGCTCGGCCACCCCGGACCTGTACGACACGAGCCCGCACAACCTCTTCCCGCTGGTGCTCGACGCGCTCGCCGAGGGCCGCACGCCGCGGATCAACGGCACCGACTACGCGACCCCGGACGGCACCTGCGTGCGCGACTACATCCACGTCGCGGACCTCGCCGACTCGCACGTCGCCGCCGCACAGGCCCTCGCCGCCGGCAGCACCCTGGAGCCGGTCTACAACCTCGGCTCCGGGGAGGGTGTCTCGGTGCGCCAGATCATGACCGCGATGGCGGAGGGCACCGGCATCGCGTTCGAGCCGGAGACCGCCCCGCGGCGCCCGGGCGACCCGGCGCGCATCGTCGCCTCGGGCGAGCTCGCGGCCCGCGACCTGGACTGGCAGATGCGCCACACCCTGCTGGACATGGTCGAGTCCGCCTGGCAGGCCCGCCAGGCCCACTGACTTCCCACGCCCCACCCGCACTCCCCACACCTCCCACCGCAGCCACCACCCGCCGCAGCGTCCGAGCATCTACGGGTCCTGGGCGTAGTTGCTCGGACGTTGGCGGGGTGGGTCAGAGGGACTGGAGGGTGGGGAGGCGGTCCACCAGGGCCTCCAGGACCGACTCGCTGCCCGCGTAGATGCCCTCGGCACGCGGCCAGTGCACCACCACGTCGGTGAAGCCCAGCGCCGCGGCGCGCTCGATGCCCTCGGTGACCAGGTCCAGCGACGTCATCGAGAACACCGGCGCGCCGTCGAGGCTGAGGTACCGGCGCAGCGGCGGTGCGTCCGCGGGCCGGGTGCTCGCCTCGATGCCGTCGAGCTGCTCGAGCATCGTCGCCAGGCCCGTCCACCACTGCTCCATCGCGGCACCCGGCGCCGCCGGGACGTCCTCGGTGGCGTACGCCGGACCGTAGGTCGCCCAGCCCTGCCCGTGCCGGGCGGCCAGCGTCATGGTCCGCGGACCGTTGGCGGCGACGACGAACGGCGTGCGGGGCCGGGCGATCGTGCCCGGGATCATCCGCGCCTCGTCGGCCCGGTAGAACGCGCCCTCGTGCGAGGTGACGGGCTGGGTCAGCAGGCGGTCCAGCAGCCAGACGAACTCCTCGAAGCGTCGGGTCCGCTCGCCGCGCGTCGGCGGGTCACCCGTCACGGACGCGTCGAAACCCTCGCCACCCGCGCCGATGCCGAGCAGGAACCGGCCGTCGCTGATGTCGTCGAGACCCATCACGTCCTTGGCGAACGGGACCGGGTGCCGGAAGTTCGGCGACGCCACCCACGTGCCCAGCCCGATCCGCATCGTGACGGCCGCCGCCGCGGCCAGCAACGGGACCGTGGCGAACCACGGCTCGTCGACGAGCGTGCGCCACGCCAGGTGGTCGTACGTCCAGGCGTGGTCGAAGCCCCACTCCTCGGCGAGCTCCCACTTGCGACGAGCCGACACCCACCGCTCCTGCGGCAGCAGCACGATCCCCACGGCAACCATGCGCCGACCCTACGGCCGCTCAGGCGTGCGCGTGCTGCTCGCTGCCCGTGGTCGACGGCGGCTCGAGCTGGAACGTGCAGTGGTCGACGTCGAAGTGCCCGGCCAGGCACCCGCGCAGGTCCTCGAGCACGCGCCCGGCCTCGCCCCGGGACAGCAGCTCGTCGGCCACCTCGATGTGCGCCGACAGCACCGGCACGCCCGAGGTGATGGTCCAGGCGTGCAGGTCGTGCACGCCCAGCACGCCCCGGACGCCGCAGATGTGCGAGCGGACCGCGTCCAGGTCGACGCCGCGCGGCGTGGCCTCGAGCAGCACCGCGGCCACCTCGCGCAGCAGCGCCACGGCCCGCGGCACGATCATGAGCCCGATGACGACGGACGCGATGCCGTCGGCCCGCTCGAACCCGGTCGTCATGACCACGACCGCCGCGACGACCACCGCCGCCGACCCGAGCAGGTCCCCGAGCACCTCGAGGTACGCGCCCCGCACGGTGAGCGACTCACCCTGCCCGCGGCTCAGCAGCGCGAGCCCGATGCCGTTGGCGACGAGCCCGACGACGGCCACCGCGAGCATCAGCCCGGCCTCGACCTCGCCGGGCGTGACGATCCGGGAGATGCCGCCGACGACCACCCCGACGCCGACCGCGGCGATGACCAGCCCGTTCACCAGCGCGGCCAGGATCTCCGCCCGCTGCCACCCGAAGGTGCGCGCCGCGGTGGCCGGCCGGGCGGCGAGCGCCGTGGCACCCAGCGCCAGCCCGACCCCGAAGGCGTCCGTGAGCATGTGCCCCGCGTCGGCGATCAGCGCGAACGAGCCGGAGACCAGGCCGCCGACCACCTCGACGACGAGCACCGTGAGCGTGAGGACGAGCACGGCGACGAGCCGTCCGCGGTGGGCCTGGGCGGCGGTCGCGTGACCGTGGTCGTGGCCCACCTCAGTCCCACCCCAGATCGTGCAGCCGCTCGTCGTCGATCCCGAAGTGGTGCGCGATCTCGTGCACCACGGTCACCGCGACCTCCTCGACCACCTGCGCACGGTCGTCGCAGACGGCGAGCGTGGGCAGCCGGAAGATCGTGATCCGGTCCGGCAGCGAGCCGGCGGCCCAGAACTCGCCGCGCTCGGTGAGCGGGGTGCCCTCGTAGAGCCCGAGCAGCTCCGCCTCCCCGTCCGGCGGGGCGTCCTCGACCAGCACGACGACGTTGTCCATCATCGCCGCGAGCTCGTCCGGGACCTCGTCCAGGGCATCCCGCACGGCGTCCTCGAACTCGGCGCGCGACATGTCGACCATGCGCCCCATCCTGCCCGCTCCACCTGGCGTGATGCCCGCCACGAGGACCCGCTTTGGAGTTCCGGGCACCGACCCCGTATGCTCATCACCGGTCTTCCGACGCCTCGACGTCAGGGGTTGGACACGCCCCCATCGTCTAGCGGCCTAGGACCCCGCCCTTTCACGGCGGTAGCACGGGTTCGAATCCCGTTGGGGGTACGAGCAGTTCAGCAGTACAGGCCTTGCAGCTTCATCCAAGGCCCCGTAGCGCAGTTGGTTAGCGCGCCGCCCTGTCACGGCGGAGGTCGCGGGTTCAAGTCCCGTCGGGGTCGCTCGATCCGCCCGGTCACTCACTGACCGGGCGCTGTCGGTTACGGCCACTTAGCTCAGTTGGTAGAGCGTTCGACTGAAAATCGAAAGGTCGGCAGTTCGACCCTGCCAGTGGCCACCTCGGAAGCCCCGCCCGGATCCCCGGAGCGGGGCTTCGTCATGCTGCGCGCCGGGCCACGTCGCGCGCGCTCCTGCTCCTAGGCTGGTGGGACCGCAGCAGTCCCGAGGAGGACCCCATGGCCAGCACCTCTGGCACCGACCGGCCCCGCAGCTTCTTCGACCGCTTCACGGAGCCGTTGGCCGACCGTGCGCGGGAGAGGTTCGAGCAGGCCGAGGACCACGTCCGCGAGGCGATCCAGCACGAGATCGACGCCGTGGCCCGCAGCGTCCGGACCCGGGCCGTCGAGGTGCGTCCGTCGGCGGTCGGCTTCGGCGTCGCCGCGCTCCTGACGTTCTTCGGGCTGGCGCTCCTGGTCACCGCGGCGGTGCTCGGCCTCGCGCACGCGGTCGACGCCTGGCTCGCCGCACTGATCGTCGGCGTCGCCCTGCTGCTGGTCGGCGCCGGCGTCGCGGCCTGGGCCAAGCGTCGGCTGCCGCCCGGTCAGCCGCTGTCGGTGGTCCGCGTGCACGAGCCCGTGCACCCCGCCGAGGAGCACGTCCACCCCTGGGCCGACTGAGCCTCTCGGCCGGGTGATCCCGCACCCGATCCGGCCGTCCCCTCGCGCCCCCGATCCCCGACCACCACACTGGGTGCCGTACGAGGTTGCAGACGAGAGGCCTTACCCATGACCACGCAGTCGGGACCGCCGGGCGACGAGAAGTCGCTCGGCCAGCTGGTGTCCGAGCTCAGCGAGCAGGGAGCGCGGCTCGTCCGCGCCGAGATCGACCTGGCCAAGGCCGAGATCACCGGGCGGGTCAAGCTGCTCGGCCTCGGTGGCGCCCTGGTGGCCGTCGGCGGGCTGCTGGCGCTCTACCTGCTCGGCGCAGGCATCGCGACAGCGATCATCGTGCTCGACCTGTGGCTGGACCTGTGGCTGGCCGCCCTGATCGTCTGCGTGCTGCTGCTCGTCGTCGTCGTCGTGCTGGTGCTGCTGGGCATCAACCGGCTCAAGGCCGGAGCGCCGCCCACGCCCGCGAAGGCGATCGAGAACGTGCAGGACGACATCGACGCGGTGAAGGCGGGGTTCTCGGCATGAGCGACCAGACGGGCCAGAACGAGCCCAAGCCGTTCACGACGCCGGAGATGGAGGCGCTCGAGGCGCAGCTGGCGGTGACACGTGCCCAGCTGGCCTCTACGGTCGACGAGCTCGCGGCGCGGCTGGACCCCCGCGCACAGGCCGTCCGCGCGGCGGAGTCGGGGCGTCGGCTGTGGAGCGACGCGACGACCGGCGACGCCGACCCCGAGGCCCGCAAGAAAGCACGGACGGTCCTGGGCGGTGTCGCGGCGGGCAGCCGTCGCCCTCGTCGCGCTCGTGGTCGCGGCTCGCCGCCGGGGCTAGGCGCGGCTACCGGCTGGAGGCCGGCCAGAACGCAAGACGTCTGCGAGGGTCGCATCGTCGCGGCCCTCGCAGACGTCGTCGAGCATGATGAGCTCCCCTGCACGCGGGGGCCCGGTGCGGACGGCGGTCAGCCGTCCGACGGGCGCTGCTGCGGGATGCCACCGAGGAGGTCGCGCACCTCGGACTCGCGGTACCGGCGGTGACCGCCGAGCGTGCGGATCGACGAGAGCTTCCCGGCCTTCGCCCAGCGGGTGACGGTCTTCGGGTCGACCCGGAACAGACTCGCGACCTCCGAGGGCGTGAGCAGCGACTCGGAGTCTGCGGCGTGTGCGTTCATGCTGCCTCCTGGCAAGCGTGCGACCGGCGGGCCGACGGCGTCGGCACCGCGGCCATTCAGGTGCGGGTGGTGCGGCAAGACGAGTGAAACGTTCTCGCTGTCCCTATCGTACGGTTTCGACGTCAGATTAGTGACATCGCCCCTCTAGCATGGACGGAAGCCGCGTACAGCACATCCAGGACACGGTCCTGTAACGAAGCCTCCCGCGACTTCTTCACGCGACTTCCCGACGTTCTCGTGCAACCCGACCCGGAGGTCGTCGAGCATCAGCGTAAACCCGACCAAACGGTCATACATCTCGACGCGCAGCACATCTCGCCACGAGTTGGAGGCACGGTCCGACCCACGGTCGGCCGTCGCCGTCGCGGCCGCCGTGGCGGAGGACCGCCAGCCGGTCGGACGTGACGCGTGTCGCCTGGGGCGAGTGGTCGGAATAGCGAACGAGCATGTACCGTTGCCCCACGAAGAGACGATTCAGCACCCCGGGGCCGCACGTGTCAGCACGGAGCCGCCCCGCATCCACGTAAGAGGGGGTCGATGCCATGGGGCGCGGCCGTCAGAAGGCTAAGCAGACGAAGGTTGCCCGGGAGCTGAAGTACTTCAGCCCGGAGACCAACTACCGGGCTCTCGAGCAGGAGCTCACGTCGCACGGCCACAACGACGTCGTCACGGACAACCGCTCTCGCGCGGTCGTCGAGACCGACACTGACGACGACAGCGACGACTACCGTCGCTGGTCCGACGACGACCTCTGACCGGGGTTCGTCGCCAGACACCTGACCGACGCCTGATCGCCGACGACGTCGCCGTGCCCCGCACGTCGACCGTCGGCGCTCCGGCGCTCAGCCGTCAGACGCGGTAGTCGCCGCACAGCCGGACCGCTCCCCCGTGGACACCCTTGGTGCCTGCGACGAAGCCGGGGGCACCGACCACGTCGGTGCTCGGGTCGGCGTCCCGGACCGTGCCCAGCGCCCAGGCCGGCAGGCCGAGCTCGGCCGCGTGCGCGAGGATCCCGTCGACCGCGTCGGCAGCAGCGATCGCGACCATGCCGACGCCCAGGTTCAGGGTTCCCTCGAGGTCGGTCCACGGCACCTGGCCGAGGTGCTGCACCAGCGCAAACACGGGCGGTAGCGTCCAGCCACCGCGATCGATGTCCGCGACCAGGCCCGGGGGCAGGACGCGCGCGACGTTCGACGCCAGTCCCCCGCCGGTCACGTGGCTGTACGCGTGCAGGCCTGTGACACCGGCGCGGTCCGCGAGCGCGAGGCAGTCGCTCGCGTAGACGCGGGTGGGCTCCAGCAGCTCCTCGCCGAGCGTGCGGCCGAGCTCGTCGACGTGCCGGTCCAGCTGCCAGCCGGCCACCGACACGACCTTGCGGACCAGCGAGTACCCGTTGGAGTGCAGCCCGCTGGACCCGAGCGCGATCAGCACGTCACCGGCGCGTACTCGCTCGGGGCCCAGCAGCCGGTCGGCCTCGACCACGCCGGTCGCGGCACCGGCCACGTCGTACTCGTCGGCGCCCAGCAGTCCCGGGTGCTCGGCGGTCTCCCCGCCGACGAGGGCGGTCCCGGCCACCGAGCACGCCGCGGCGATGCCCCGCACGATGCCGGCGATGCGCTCGGGCACCACGCGGCCGCACGCGATGTAGTCGGTCATGAACAGGGGCTTCGCGCCGACCACGACGATGTCGTCGACCACCATGCCCACCAGGTCGAACCCGATGGTGTCGTGGATGTCGAGCGCCTGCGCGATCGCGACCTTGGTGCCGACGCCGTCGGTCGACGTGGCCAGCAGCGGCTTGCGGTAGGTCAGCAGGGCGCTGGCGTCGAAGAGCCCGGCGAACCCGCCGACGCCGCCGAGCACCTGCGGCCCGTGCGTCGCGCGCACGGCGTCCTTCATCAGCTCGACGGCCTTGTCACCGGCCTCCGTGTCCACGCCGGCGGCCGCGTACGTCACGGCCCCGCCCTGCGCGCCGCTCACGGGTGGTCCAGCGCGGTCGCGCCACCGGCACCCGGCACGATGGCCAGCAGCCCGTCCTCGGGTGCGCCCAGGGGCAGCTCGTTCTGCTCGAGCAGGAACTTGCCCAGGCGGTCGTCCGGCGGCAGCTCGATCGGGTACTGGCCCGTGAAGCAGGCCGCGCACAGCTGCGACGCGGGCTGCTCGGTGGCGGCGATCATGCCCTCGGGCGAGATGTAGCCCAGCGAGTCGGCACCCAGGGACGCCGCGATCTCGTCGACCCCCAGGCCGTTGGCGATGAGCTCCGCCCGGGACGCGAAGTCGATCCCGTAGAAGCACGGCCACTTCACGGGCGGGGAGCTGATCCGCACGTGCACCTCGGCGGCGCCGGCCTCCCGGAGCATCCGGACCAGCGCGCGCTGGGTGTTGCCGCGGACGATCGAGTCGTCGACGACCACCAGGCGCTTGCCACGGATGACGTCCTTGAGGGGGTTCAGCTTGAGCCGGATGCCGAGCTGGCGCAGGGTCTGCGACGGCTGGATGAAGGTGCGGCCGACGTAGGCGTTCTTGGTGAGTCCCTGCCCGAACGTGATGCCGGACTCGGCGGCGTACCCGACGGCGGCGGGCGTGCCGGACTCCGGGACGGGGATCACCAGGTCCGCCTCGACCGGGTGCTCGATCGCCAGGCGTCGGCCCATCGCCACGCGTGCGGCGTGCACCGAGCGGCCGGCGATGGACGTGTCCGGGCGGGCCAGGTAGACGTACTCGAACACGCAGCCGGCGCGGTCCGGCGTCGCGAACCGGCTGCTGCGCAGGCCGTCGGCGTCGATCGCGATGAACTCACCGGGCTCGACCTCGCGGACGAACGAGGCACCGACGATGTCGAGCGCGGGCGTCTCGCTGGCCACGACCCAGCCGCGCTCCAGGCGGCCCGAGGACCAGCGGCCGCACGCCCTGCGGGTCCCGGGCGGCGTAGAGGGTGTGCTCGTCCATGAAGACCAGGCTGAACGCGCCGCGCAGACGCGGGAGCACCTCGAGCGCCGTCGACTCCAGGGTGTGGTCGGGGTCCCCGGCCAGCAGCGCGGTGATCAGCGCGGTGTCCGTGGTGTTGCCCCGGGCGAGCTCGCCGCGGCGCTGGTTGCCGTAGCGCTCGGCGACCAGGTCGACCAGCTCGGCGGTGTTGGTCAGGTTGCCGTTGTGACCGAGGGCCACGGTGCCGGCGGCGGTCGGGCCGAGCGTCGGCTGCGCGTTCTCCCAGGTGCTGCCCCCGGTGGTCGAGTAGCGCGCGTGCCCGATGGCGATGTGCCCCTGCAGCGCGTTCAGCGCGGTCTCGTCGAACACCTGGGACACCAGCCCCATGTCCTTGTAGACGAGCAGCTGCTGGCCGTTGGAGGTGGCGATGCCCGCCGACTCCTGGCCGCGGTGCTGCAGCGCGTAGAGGCCGAAGTAGGTGAGCTTGGCGACCTCCTCGCCGGGTGCCCACACACCGAAGACGCCACAAGCGTCCTGGGGGCCTTTTTCGTTGGGGAGGAGGTCGTGGTTCAGACGTCCGTCTGCGCGGGGGGCCACGCGCCTATGGTCGCACACGACCCGGCGCCGGGGACCACCCCTGCCACGGGTCAGACGTCGGGCGAGCTGGCCCTGCGCACGCTGCGGCGGTCCGCGAAGACGGCGAGCGCGCCGCCGACGAACCCGCCGAGGACCGCACCGGCGACCGCCATCACCGTCCGGACGGCGCCCTCCCCGTCGAGGAAGGAGATGAACCCGGACCCGTCCGCCGCCCGAGGCACCTCGGGCTGCACCACCGCCACGAGGATCAGCGCGACCAGGGCGCCGACCACGGCTCCGGCGGCGATGAAGGGCCCGTACCTCGGGGCGTGCCGCACGCGGGCGGGCTCGGCGACCGCGGCGAGGTCCGACTCCGCAGGGATCGGCACACCGCGGGCGTCGAGCACCGGCTCGGGCGCGGCGTCCGGCGTCGCGGGCTGCTGGTCGTCAGGCACCCCCCGATCCTAGGTGAGCCCTCGTCGGCGCAGGTCAGCCGCGGCTCCGGGCGGCCTGCAGCGGCAGCCACTCGCGCAGGTCGGCGCGCTCCCCCGATGCGCGGATCCGCCCCGACGCCACGGCGTCCTCCCAGGTCAGCGCACCCGTGGCCAGCGCGAGCCAGGTCTGGGCGTCGGTCTCGACCACGTTCGGCGGGGTGCCGCGGGTGTGACGAGGTCCCTCCACCGCCTGCACGGCACCGTCCGGCGGGACCCGGACCTCGACCGCGTTCCCGGGCGCCACGTCGGCCAGCTCCTCGAGCGTGAACCGCACCGCCGTCCGCCGCGCCGCGGTCGGCACACCGACCGGATCGGCCCGCCACACGTCGAGCGCGGCGCGCCCCTCCCCGGGATCGGTCCGTCGACGAGCAGCCATGCCCCGATTCTGCCTGCTCCAGGAATCCGAAGGATCCGGCCCGATCCGGCCCCGATCCTTCGGATTCCCGGACGCTCACCCGCGAAGGTGACGGCTCACCAGTGGGCGTTGCGGGCCAGCTCCAGGGCGATGTCCTGGAACCAGGCGCCTGCGGCCGGGCCGCCGTTGCAGGTGCCGTCGGACTCGCCGGGCAGCTTGACCCAGAGCAGCGCGTCGAGGCCCGAGCCGTCGTTGACGAGCGTCGGCCGGTCGCCCAGCGCGCGACCGCGCGGGTTGCACCACTCGCCGTTGGAGCCGTTGCCGTTGCGCGAGGTGTCGACGACGAACGTCTTGCCCCCCAGCTGCTGGGAGATCTGCTGGCCGTAGGCCTTCGACGCGGCCGTCGTCTGGTAGTTCGAGGTGTTGAGCGCGAAGCCCACCGCGTACTCGAAGCCGACCTGGTTGAGCCGGCTCACCGCGGTGCTGACGGGCAGCCACGACGAGTGCCCGGCGTCGATATACACGCGGGCGCCCCGGAGGGTCAGCGCCTTGGCCGCGTACCGCAGGAAGCCGACCCGGTCGCCCTGTCCGCTGCAGTCACCCAGCTGCGCGAGCGCGTCAGGCTCGAGCACGACGTACGGCTTGCCCTGGATCCCGGACGCCACGGTGTCGATCCAGGCGGCGTACGCACTCTGCTCCACCCCGCCGCCGGAGTACGACCCGCAGTCACGGCCGGGGATCGCGTAGACGACGAGCATCGGGGTCTTCCCGGCGGCCACCGCGCGGCCCGTGTAGTCGGCGACCTCCGCCCTGGCGTGCGCGGGGTCGGCCCAGTTGCCCACCCAGTAGGCCTGGGGCGTCAGGGCGATCTTCTCGAGCAACGCCCTGTCCGTGCCGCTCGCGGTCTGCCACGCGCGGTAGGCCTGCGTCGTCGGGTCGACGTAGAGGCCGCTGGTGGTCGACGGCGGGGTGGTCACGGTCGGGGTCGGCGTGGGGGTCGCGGTGACCGTCGGCGTCGGGGTGCTCGTCGGCGTCGGCGGATTCGTCGTCGAGCCCGTGCAGGCCACGCCGTTGACCGTGAAGCTCCCGGGGACCGGGTTGGAGCCGCTCCAGGAGCCGTTGAACCCGAAGCTGGTCTTCCCGTTGCGGGCCAGCGACCCGTTCCACGGCAGGCTCGCCACGGAGACCGCGGAGCCGCTCGTGCTCGCCGTGCCGTTCCAGAGCTGGGTGATCCGCTGGCCGGCGCCGAACGTCCAGCCGACGGTCCACGAGCTGATCGGGTCACCCAGGTTGGTGACCGTCACATCGGCGCCGAAGCCGCCGCCCCACTGGTTGGTGACGCGGTACTCGACCGCGCAGCCGGACGCGGCCTGGGCAGCGGTCGCGGCAGTGACGGCGGTCAGGCCAGCCACGGCGACGGCGGCGAGCAGCGCGGTGGCGCTTCTGCGGGTGGGCATGGATCTCCTCGACGAGCGACGCTGGTCCGGCGAGGCTGGGCGCCCCGGGTCCCGACGAGGAAACCTGAGTCAGCCCACCGGAGGCGAGCACTCGGGCGGATCCGAAACGTTTCGGGTCACAAACCGGCTGTCGATGCGCTTCCGCGACGTGCCGACCGGCCGGCTCAGACCCGAGGACGCCCTGGTCCGCGCATCCCGCGGTGGTACTCCTTGGTGATCTTCTTCCAGCGGTCGCGCTCCTCCGCACGGAGCCGGGCGTCGGACCGCCGGGCCTGGTACGCGGCCTCCCGCGCCAGTCGCTGCCAGCTGTCGAACCGCCGCTCCGGCAGCTCGCCGCTGTCGAGCGCGGCCCGGACCGCGCACCCCGGCTCGGACGTGTGTCGGCAGTCGGCGAACCGGCACGCGGCGGCCAGCTCGGTCACGTCGGCGAACGTCGTGTCCAGCGCGTCGGCGTCGGCGACCACACCGACTCCCCGGATGCCGGGGGTGTCGATGAGCATCGCGCCGCCGCGCAGCGGGACCAGCTCGCGGTGCGTGGTGGTGTGCCGACCGCGTCCGTCGGACCGACGCTCCCCCGTGCCCATGACCTCGTGCCCGGCGAGCGCGTTGACCAGCGTCGACTTGCCCGCGCCCGAGGGGCCGACGACCACCAGCGTGGAGCCCGGCACCAGCAGCTCCCGCAGGCGCTCCAGACCGGTCCCCGTGGGCACGCTGACCGTGTGGACGTCCACCGCGAGCGCGACCGACGCCACCTCCGCCGCCATGCCGTCGGGGTCCGGCACCAGGTCCGCCTTGGTCAGCACGACCACCGGTGTCGCGCCCGAGCGCCACGCCAGGGTCAGCAGCCGCTCGACGCGGCCCAGCTGCGGGTCGGGGTCCAGGTGCTCGACGACGAGCACCACGTCGATGTTCGCGGCGAGCGCCTGCACGCGGGACGTGGCGCCGGCGGTGTCGCGCACCAGGGCCGTGCGCCGTGGGAGCAACGTCTCGATGCCGTCGTCGCCGTCCGTGCGCAGCCAGTCGCCGACGGTCGGCGCGAGCCGGTCACCGTCCTCGGACGCGACCAGCCCGTCACGGTCGAGGCTCAGCCGGACCGGGTCGTGGTCGGCGTCGAGACCGTCGGCGGGCAGCACGAGGACCGCGCCCCTGTCGGCACGGACCACCCGCACGATCCCCTCGACCACGCCCCGACGCTAGGCCGGAGATGAGGCCCGGAGCCACGCAATAACCCGCCGCCCCTGCCCCCACCCCCACTCCCGCAACGTCCGAGCAAAGACGCGTCAGGACGCGTAGATGCTCGGACGTTGCAGCTCTCCCGCCGGGGACGTCCGAGGACGTACGGGTCAGGGGGCGTACTTCCTCGGACGTTGCGGGCTCTCCCACGGGGAGGGTCGGGGTCAGCCGAACCAGTGCGGGAGGGTGGCCTCGTGGGTGTCGCGGGCCTCGTCCAGCGGGAGCGTGAACAGGCCGGCGATCTCGACCGCGGGGCCGTGCACGTGGTCGTCGGCGTCGACCGTGGTGCCGGCGCCGGGCGAGCACGACTCGGCGGTCTCCCCGAGGCGCAGGGCGGGGACGCCGCGCGCGGTGCACAGGTCGACCAGGCGGACCTCCTCCGAGCGGGGCACCGCGACGAGCACGCGGCCGGTCGACTCGGAGAACAGGGCCTCGAACGGGGTGACCCCGTCGCGCGCGCACAGCGCGTCCAGCGACACCTGCACGCCGACGCCGTAGCGCAGGCTCGACTCGATGAGCGCCTGCACCAGGCCGCCCTCGGACAGGTCGTGCGCGGCGTCGACCAGGTCGTCGCGGCTGGCCCGCGTGAGGACCTCCGCCAGCTGGCGCTCGGCGGCCAGGTCCACGGCCGGCGGGAGGCCGCCCAGGTGGCCGTGCACGACGTCCGCCCAGGCCGAGCCGTCCAGCTCCGCACGCGTGGTGCCCAGCAGGTAGACGGCCTGGCCCGGCGTGGTCCAGCCCGACGGCGTGGCGTCGGCGACGTCGTCCAGGACGCCGAGCACGCCCACCACCGGGGTGGGGTGGATGGCCGAGTCGATCAGCCCGGGCTCGCCCGTGCCGTTGTAGAGCGAGACGTTGCCGCCGGTGACCGGGACCTCGAGCACCTGGCACGCGTCGGCCAGGCCACGGATCGCCTCGACCAGCTGCCACATCGAGTCGGGGTGCTCCGGGCTGCCGAAGTTGAGGCAGTCGGTCACGGCCAGCGGACGGGCGCCCGTCGTCGCGACGTTGCGGTACGCCTCCGCCAGGGCCAGCTGCGCACCCGTGTACGGGTCGAGCTTGCCGTAGCGGCCGTTGGCGTCCGTGGCGAGCGCGACGCCGAGCCCGGTGGTCTCGTCGACCCGGATGACGCCCGAGTCGTCGGGCTGCGCGAGCGCGGTGTTGCCCTGCACGAACCGGTCGTACTGGTGGGTCACCCACGCCTTGGAGGCCAGGTTGGGGCTACCCAGCAGCTGCAGCGCGGTCGCGCGGATCTCGGCCGGCGTGGCGGGACGGGCCAGTGCGGCGGTCGTGTCGGCGTTGAGCCCGTCCTGCCAGGCGGGGCGCGCGTACGGCCGGTCGTAGACGGGACCGTCGTGCGCGACCGAGCGGGGCTCGACGTCGACGATGCGCTCGCCGTGGTGGTCGATGGTCAGCCGGCCCGTGCCGGTGACCTCCCCGATCACGGCCGTCTCGACGTCCCACTTGCGCGTGATCGCCAGGAACTCGTCCAGCTGGTCGGGCCGGACGACGGCCATCATCCGCTCCTGCGACTCGGACATGAGGATCTCGCCGGCCGTGAGGGTGGGGTCGCGCAGCAGCACGTTCTCGAGGTCGACGTGCATGCCGCCGTCGCCGTTGGAGGCCAGCTCGCTGGTCGCGCAGGAGATGCCCGCGGCGCCCAGGTCCTGGATGCCCTCGACCACGCGCGCGGCGTACAGCTCGAGGCAGCACTCGATGAGCACCTTCTCCATGAACGGGTCGCCCACCTGCACCGACGGCCGCTTGGAGGGCTTCGTGTCGTCGAACGTCTCGCGAGGCCAGGATCGACGCCCCGCCGATGCCGTCGCCGCCCGTGCGCGCACCGAACAGGACCACCTTGTTGCCCGCGCCCGAGGCGTTGGCCAGGTGGATGTCCTCGTGCCGCAGGACGCCCAGGCACAGGGCGTTGACCAGCGGGTTGCCCTGGTAGGACGCGTCGAAGACGAGCTCGCCGCCGATGTTCGGCAGGCCCAGGGAGTTGCCGTAGCCGCCGACGCCGGCCACGACGCCGTGCACGACGCGCGCGGTGTCGGGGTGGTCGACCGCACCGAAGCGCAGCTGGTCCATCACGGCGACCGGACGCGCGCCCATCGAGATGATGTCGCGCACGATGCCGCCGACGCCCGTGGCCGCGCCCTGGTACGGCTCCACGTAGGACGGGTGGTTGTGCGACTCGACCTTGAACGTCACCGCCCAGCCGTCGCCGATGTCCACGACGCCCGCGTTCTCGCCGATGCCGACGAGCAGGTGCTCCTTCATGGCCGGCGTCGTCTTGTCGCCGAACTGCCGCAGGTGGTTCTTGCTCGACTTGTAGGAGCAGTGCTCCGACCACATGACCGAGTACATGGCGAGCTCCGCGGCGGTCGGGCGGCGGCCCAGCAGCTCACGGATCCGCTGGTACTCGTCCGGCTTGAGGCCCAGCTCGGCGAACGGCTGCTCCTGGTCCGGGGTCGCAGCGGCGTTCTCGACGGTGTCGGACTGGGGGGCGCGCGCAGGTGCGGTGGTCATCGATTCCCTCGGTGGAGACCCGTGGGCCGGGCGCTGCCCGCAGGCTGCGCGGCCGTCGTCGGCAGACGCCGCCCAGGATACCGGCGGCCGGCCCGGTGGTGGACCGGCGTCCGCGCGCCCGCAGCCGGTACGGTGCCGACCGTGCGAGGACGGGGACCGGCGGTCGGCCTGCTGCTCGTCCTCACCCTCTCGGGGTGCGGCGCGGGCCATGCGGAGGCGCCCCGGACCGCGCGGCCGACCAGCGCCTCGCCGAGCCCGACACCTACGCCGGACGCGTCGGACCCCTCCGACCCGGCCGCCGTCCGCGCCACCGGCACGCCGGTCTCGTCGGGGCCCGTGACTCTGGTCGTCGCCGGCGAGGGGGTCGCGACGACGGCCGACGACGACGGCTCGGTGCACGTCACCGCGGCGCAGGGCACCGTCCTGGTCGCCGCACCCGAGGGCATGACGATCGAGGTCCTGGTCGACGGTTCCGCGGTGGTCCGCGACGGCGCCGGCGACTTCGTCGCGGGGCTGACGCCGTCGTCGTCGGGAACCACCGCGGTGGGCACCGAGGTGGTGCGCGTGGACGCGGCCGGGTTCTGGTTCGCCTCGCGGGCCGTCGAGAGCGCGGCCTGGGGCGAGGCCGAGGGCGGCCGGTCGCTCGCCGTGGTGCCCAGCGCGTGGGCCCGGGCCGGCAGCCTCGCCGCGCAGGAGGGGCTGTGGGCGCAGGTCGTCGCGCAGGCTCCCGACGCCGACTCCCCCGGGATGCGCGCCCAGCTGGAGTGCCACGAGCTCGGCGCGCCGGACAAGGCCGCGTGGAACCTCGAGCCGTGGCGGCCGGACGTCGGCCCGCTGGAGATGGTCGCCGCCCGCTGCAACCCCTGAGCGCGGCACGGCCCGCCTCCCACGAGGAGAGACGGGCCGGTGTCCGCGACGGGGTCAGCGCTGGTGCTTCTCCGGGACGGGGGCGTCGCCGGACGCCCGCTGCGCGCGGTACCAGGCGCGGGCCTCGTCCTGCCGGGCCCGCTCGGCGCCCGACGCGATGGGCGCGCGCAGGTGCGCCTGCTCGTACCCGAACGCGTCCACCAGCGACTGCGCGTGCGGCCGCAGGCGGGTCAGCAGCCGGTCGATGTAGGACGTGACCGTACGGGCGCGGCCGGCCGACAACCGGCCGTTCAGCAGGTACCAGGTCAGGTGGCGCTCGATGAGGGTCAGGCCGAACAGGTCCCGGACCCACGTGAGGATCTGCCGGGTGCCCGGGTCGGTGACCCGCTCGAGCGCCGCCGTGAACGACTCCCACTGCACCAGCTCGGCGTGCGCCTTGGCCGCCTCGATGAGCTCGTGCTGGTGCGCGTTGAACAGCGCCGCGGCGGTCTCGGCGTCGGCCTTCTGTGCGGGCCGCAGCGCCTGACCGATCTCGGCGACCATGGTCTCCACGCGGTCCACCAGCAGCTCGCGCTGGGTGGCCGTCTCGCGCAGCTGACCGGCCGAGCGGCGCGGGTCGCCGACGTCGGCGATCGTCTGGACCGCGCGGTGCAGCGGCGTGCGGTACCGGGCGGCGTCGGAGGCGCGCTCGGCGACCATCCGGGCGACCTTCGTCGCGTCGAGGTGCTTGAACCCCTTGGCGTAGTCGGTGAGCAGACGCTTGCCGACGAGCTGCAGCAGGACCGTGTTGTCGCCCTCGAACGTGGCGTAGACGTCCAGGTCGGCGCGCAGCGAGGTGAGCCGGTTCTCGACCAGGAACCCCTGGCCGCCGCACGCCTCGCGCGCCACCTGGAGGGTGTTCAGCGCGTGCCAGGTGGACGTCGGCTTGAGCGCCGCGGCCAGCGTCTCCAGGTCCGCGCGCGTCTCCTCGGTGTCGTTGCGGCCGGAGAACACGTCGTCGAACGCGGCCAGCAGGTCCTCGTGCGCGAACCCGGCGGCGTACGTCTCGGCGAGCAGCGGGAGCAGCCGGCGCTGGTGCTCGGCGTAGTCGAGGAGCACGACCTCCTCGGTGGGCGACGCCGCGTTGAACTGGCGGCGCTGGTTGCCGTACGTGATCGCGATGGTCAGGCCGAGGCGGGCGGCCGTGACCGCGGCACCGTCGAGCGAGACGCGGCCCTGCACCAGGGTGCCGAGCATGGTGAAGAAGCGCCGGCCGGGGCTCGCGATCGGCGACGAGTACGTGCCGTCCTCGGCCACGTCGCCGTAGCGGTTCAGCAGGTTGGTCCGCGGGACGCGCACGTGGTCGAACCACAGCCGGCCGTTGTCGATGCCGTTCAGTCCGCCCTTGAGCCCGTCGTCCTCGCCGCCGACGCCGGGCAGGAACTCCATGGTCTGCGGGTCCCGCAGCGGCACGTAGAAGGCGTGCACCCCGTGGTCGACCGGGCGCCCGCCGGGCTCGGCGGTGATCAGCCGCGCGAACACCGTGGCCGCCGTGCCGTGCACCGCCGCGTTGCCCAGGTAGTCCTTCCAGGCCGCCCGGAACGGTGTGTGCAGGACGAACTCCTGCGTCTGCGGGTCGTACGTGGCCGTCGTACCGATCGCCGCGACGTCCGAGCCGTGGCCCGTCTCCGTCATCGCGAACGCGCCCGGCACGGCCAGCGAGAGGGCGTCAGGCAGGAACTCGTCGTGGTTGCGCTCGGTGCCCAGGTGGTAGATGGCCGACGCGAACAGGCCCCACTGCACCCCGGACTTGATCTGCAGCGACGGGTCCGCGTGCGTGAGCTCCTCGAACCGCGCCAGGAAGCCGCCGTGGTCCTCGGCGCCGCCGAACCGCGTCGGGAACGACCGGTGCACGTCCCCCTCGGCGACCAGCAGGCGCAGCTGGCTCAGCACGCGCTCGCGGTGCTCGGCCAGGGTCTGGCCCTCGATCCGGTGGAACCGCTCGTCGGCCATGAGCGCGCGGGCCGCCTTGCGCAGCTCGGGGTAGTGGCCGAGGAGCACGTGGCTCAGGTGGGCGATGTCGACCTCGGTGACGTCGGCGTCCAGGCGGGGGTCGCCGGTCTCGGTCGCCTCGACGTCGGGGCGGGGGGTGGTCGTGGTCATCGGGACTCCTCCGGGGATGGTTCGGGGGTGGTGCGGTTGCGGTCTCGGGCGAGCAGCCCGACGGGTCCGGCCCAGAGCCAGGCGGCGACCTGGGCGGTGAGCTCCTCGCGGTCGGGGCTGGCGGGCTCGTCGCGGTGGGCCAGCCACCACTCGCCGGCCCCGCGGACGAAGCCGACGGCCCCGGCGGCCCAGGACTCCGCGAGCGCGACGCGGGAGCGCAGCGCGGCGTCCTCGTCGTCCGACGCCTCGGGCCGGCGCGCCGTTCGTCGGCCCTCGTGCTCCTCGGTCAGCCCCCGGGCGAACGGCGCCGCGACCAGCGCGGTCACCGAGTCGAGGAAGTGCCCGAGCGGTCCGCCGGACTCGACCGAGCCGTTGCGCGTCACGAAGGCGTACACGTGCGGCGACGACTCGATCATCTCCAGGTAGACCGCGACCATCGCGCGCAGGCCGTCACGCGGGGTGGGCGCGATCCGCAGGACGCCCTCGAGCGCCCCCTGGATCTGCAGGACGACGGCCTCGGCGACGGCGATCTGGAGGCCGGTCTTGTCCGCGAAGTAGCGGTACACGATCGACTTCGAGGTGCCGGCGGCCGCGGCGATCTCCTCCATGGAGACGTCCGGCCCCTTGTGGTGGACCGTGCGGCGAGCGATGCGCACCAGCTCGGCGCGCCGGGCCTCGCGGTGGTCCGCCCAGCGGGTGGACCGGCCGTCGGCGGCGAACGCGTCCTCCGCCGGGCGTGCCGCAGGAGGCTTGGTCGGGGGCGTCGGCAACGCCGGTCGCGGGCGGCCGGCGTCGGTGGACAACAGGGTGAGGGCCGTCGCCTTCGACGGGCCCGGTGTGACAGGACTCACGAGACCGAAGGTATCAGGTACTGTGGGTTTCGGACACCACGTCAGATCGAGCGCCCAACGCTCGCCCCCGACAGCCCCGCCCCCCGCGCTCGACGACGACGCTCTGCGAGAGGAACGCGCCGATGGCCACCTCGAAGGCCCACCCCACGCCCGAGTCCGCCCCCCGCCCCGCCTACGTCCTGGGCGGCAACCGGATCCCGTTCGCCCGCGCCGGCGGCCCCTACGTCCGTGCCAGCAACCAGGACATGCTCACCGCCGCGATCGACGGGCTGGTCGCCCGCTACGGCCTGCAGGGTGAGCGCATCGGTGAGGTCGCCGCGGGCGCCGTCCTCAAGCACAGCAAGGACTTCAACCTGACGCGCGAGGCCGTGCTCGGCTCGGCACTGTCCGCCGAGACGCCCGCGTACGACGTGCAGCAGGCCTGCGCGACGGGCCTCGAGACCGTCGTGTCGCTCAGCAACAAGATCCGCCTCGGCCAGCTCGAGTCCGCCATCGCCGGCGGCGTCGACACCACGTCCGACGCGCCGATCGCCGTGAGCAACCGGCTGCGGCGCGCGCTGCTCGACCTGTCCCGCGCCAAGACCGCCGGGCAGAAGCTGGCCGCGGTCGCGAAGATCCGCCCCAAGGACCTGGCACCGTCGGCGCCGAACACCGGTGAGCCGCGCACGCACCTGTCCATGGGCGAGCACCAGGCGCTGACCACCGCGCAGTGGGGCATCCCGCGGGAGGCGCAGGACGAGGTCGCGCTGGCCAGCCACCAGAACCTGGCGGCGGCGTACGACTCCGGGTTCTTCGACGACCTCGTCACGCCGTTCCGCGGACTGACGCGCGACGCCAACCTGCGCGCCGACTCCTCGCTGGAGAAGCTCGCGAAGCTCAAGCCGGCCTTCGGGCTGGGCCTGGACACGCCCGCGACGATGACGGCCGGCAACTCGACGCCGCTGTCCGACGGCGCCTCGACGGTGCTGCTGGGGTCCGCGGAGTGGGCCGCGGCGCACGACCTGGTCCCGCTCGCGTCGGTGGTCGACGCCGAGGCCGGTGCGGTCGACTTCGTGCACGGGGACGACGGCCTGCTCATGGCCCCCGCGTTCGCGGTCCCCCGCCTGCTGGCCCGCCACGGGCTGACGCTGGACGACCTGGACTACATCGAGATCCACGAGGCGTTCGCCGCCACGGTGCTCACCACGCTCGCCGCCTGGGAGTCCGCGGAGTTCGGCCGCACGCGGCTCGGGCTGGACGGTGCGTTCGGCACCGTCGACCGGTCGAGGCTGAACGTGCACGGGTCGTCGCTGGCGGCCGGGCACCCGTTCGCCGCAACGGGTGGCCGCATCGTCGCGACGATCAGCAAGGAGCTGCACCGCAAGAAGGTCGAGTCGGGTTCCGACCGGCCCGTGCGGGCGCTCGTGTCCGTGTGCGCGGCCGGCGGGCTGGGCCTCACGGCGATCCTCGAGGCGGCGTGACCATGACCGACACCTACCTGAACCTGGTCAACAGCGGGCTCGCGCAGAAGCTCGCCAAGCAGCTGGGCCTTCCCCAGCCGGCACCCCTGCGGCGGTACTCCCCCGGGCAGCCGCTGCTCGAGGGCGGCGTGCTCGTGCTCGGCCGCGGCACCGAGTCGGACGCGCTGGCGCGGGTGCTGGTCGACGACTGGGACCTGGACGTGCACCGGCACGCGACGCCGGGCACCCGGTACGCGGCCGTCGTCCTGGCGCTCACCGAGGTCGAGCACCCCGACGACCTGACCGAGCCGGTCCTCGCCGCCGGCGGCGTGCTGAAGTCGCTCACCCGGGGCGCCCGCGTGGTCACCGTCTCGCGGACGGCGCGGCCCGACGACGCCCCCGCGGTCGCCGCGGCCCGCCAGGGCGTGGACGGCATGCTCCGGTCGCTGGCCAAGGAGCTGCGCGGCGGCTCCACGGGCAACGGCCTCGTGCTGGGCGAGGACGTCCCGGTCACCGCGGCGTCCGTCGTCGGCGGGCTGCGCTTCTTCCTCTCGACGAGGTCCGCGTTCGTCGACGGTCAGCTGCTCGCCGTCGACTCCGCCGCGGGTGAGCTGCCCGCGGACTGGGAGAAGCCGCTGGCCGGCCGGGTCGCCGTGGTGACCGGGGCTGCGCGCGGCATCGGCGCCTCGATCGCGGACACGCTGGCCCGCGACGGCGCGACCGTCATCGCGGTCGACGTCCCCGCGGCCGGCGAACAGCTGGCGGCCGTGGCCAACCGCGTGCGCGGGACCGCGCTGCAGCTCGACGTCACGGCCGACGACGCCGGCGCGCGCCTGCTCGAGCACGCCCTGCAGCGGCACGGACGGCTCGACATCGTCGTGCACAACGCCGGGATCACGCGCGACAAGCTGCTGGCCAACATGTCGGCCGACAAGTGGGAGTCCGTCCTGGCCGTGAACATCGCGTCCCAGCTGCGCATCAACGAGGCGCTGCTGACCTCGGGCGACTTCACCGACGCACCGCGCATCGTGTCGCTGGCCTCGACGTCCGGCATCGCCGGGAACCGCGGCCAGACCAACTACGCGGCGTCCAAGGGCGGGGTCATCGGCATGGTCCGGGCGACCGCGCCGCTGCTCGAGGCGTTCGGGGGGACCGCGAACGCGGTGGCTCCCGGGTTCATCGAGACCGAGATGACCGCACGGATCCCCGCGGTGACCCGGCAGGTCGCCCGCCGGCTCAACTCGCTGCAGCAGGGTGGGCTGCCGGTGGACGTCGCGGAGACCGTCGCGTTCCTGGCCTCCCCCGCGGCCGGCGGGATCGTCGGTCGGGTGCTGCGCGTGTGCGGGCAGAACATGGTGGGCCAGTGACCCGCACGGTCGTCCTCGCGCAGGTCCCCGGGCTGGGTGGTCTGTACGCGCGGGGCGCCGGGCTGTCGGCGGTGCGGCGTGTCCGGCCGGGCCCGACGCAGCTGCCCGACGTCGAGTACGTGGTCCGCGGGGTGCGCGCCGACGCCGACCACCTCACGACGTACCAGCACCTGCTCGGGGAGTCGGCGAGCGACGCCCTGCCCGCCGGCTTCGTGCACGTGCTGGCCTTCCCCGTGGCGACCGCGCTCATGACGCGCTCCGACTTCCCCCTGCCCCTGGTGGGGCTCGTGCACCTGGCCAACCACGTGGAGCAGCTGCGTCCCGTGCACCTGGCCGACGTGCTCGACGTCCGGGCGTCGGCCGAGAACCTGACCGCGCACCGCACCGGCACGCAGGTCGACCTGGTCACGGAGGTCTCGGTCGGCGGCTCGGTCGCGTGGCGCGGGGTGTCCACGTACCTGGCGCGCGGGGTGTTCCTGGCCGGCACCGTCGAGGAGGAGACGCTCACGTTCGTCCCGCCGACGCCCACCGGCCGCTGGACGCTCGCCGCGGACGTGGGGCGCCGGTACGCAGCCGTCTCGGGCGACCGGAACCCCATCCACCTGTCCGCGCTGGCCGCCAAGGCGTTCGGGTTCCCGCGGGCCATCGCGCACGGCATGTACACGGCGTCGCGCGCGCTGGCCGACATCGGCGCCGCGCGGGGGGACGCCTTCACGTGGTCGGTGGAGTTCGCCAAGCCGGTGCTCCTGCCGGGCACCGTCACGGTCCGGGTGGCGCGCTCCGACGACGGGTTCGTGCTGGCCGGCTGGGACGCGCGGTCCGGCAAGCCCCACCTGACCGGGTCCGTCGTCCCGCTGTCCTGAGCGGCGCGCGCCCAGGACAGCGGGAGGCGCGGCGGCTCAGAGGTCGGCCGGTCGCAGCACGAACGAGATGCCGTGCGCGATCTGCACGTTGCCGGCGTTGAGGTCCAGCTGACGCCGGATGAGGAACGGGTTGATGTCGTTCGGGTCCTGGTCGCGCAGCTGCACCAGGGCGAACCTCTTCGACAGCACGTCCACCCGGAACGTGCCGCCCTGCGCGGTGGTCAGGACCGCGTGGTCGCTGGCCAGGGCCGTCGCCGAGTCGATGGTCGCGCCCAGCACCACGTGGTAGAGCAGCACCTGCTCGATGGCGTCGATGCCGACCGCCCCCGCCAGCGCCGTGAGCACCTGCTGCTCGGAGCCGTACCAGCGGTGCGTGAGGTCCTTGGCCAGGACCTGGAACGCGCGGTCGTTGGGCACGAACGCCGTGAGCGGCACCGTGCCGTCGGCGAGGACTCCGACCGGGCTGGACGGCTTGGCGGCGAGCACCGCCCCGACCGCCTGGTCGAGGATGTCGAAGTCGTACCAGTTGCGGTCGAACGTGTCCCCGTCGGACGCCAGCAGGGCGGCCAGGCTGGACGTCCCGCTCGGCGCCGCCTGAGCGGCCGGGGCGGCGACGAGCCCAGCGCCGACGACGACACCGGCGGTGGCAAGGGCGGTCAGGGTGCGGCGGATCCTCATGATCACTCCTACGGACGAGGGACGCGGCCGACGCCTGCGCCGCACCGCGCGGGCACCGGGGGTGCCCTGCCCGTCCTTCACCCGGTGGGGTCCCGCCGGATGCACACCCCGCGTGCGGGGTGGATCCGGCTCGCTCAGTCGTCGAGGGCCGGTCCGCAGGCCGCCGCGGCCGTCGCGGCCAGGTGGTCCAGACCGTGCACCGCGAGCAGCGGGCGCGTGTCGTCGACGACGGCCCAGCACCCGTCGACCACCTCGTACCGGACGGCCGGACCGCTGGACAGGTACGCCGCCAGCGCGGTGACCAGGCGGTCGACCGCCTCGCTCGTGGTGCCGACGCCGACCGACGCGCGGATGGCACCGCCGGAGGCGCCCAGGTGGGCCAGCAGCGGGTGCGCGCAGAAGCGGCCGTCGCGCACGCCGATGCCGTGCTCGGCGGCCAGGTAGGCGGCGACCAGACCCGGGTCGTGGTCCGGCACGGTGAACGTCAGCACGCCGACGGGCGCGTCGGAGTCCGGCCAGATCCGCGCGATCTCGACGCCGTCCAGGGCGGACAGCCCGGCGACCAGGCGCTCGCGCAGCGCCTCCTCGTGCGCGGCCAGCGCACCGGCCGGCAGCGCCGCGAGCTGGTCGCAGGCCTCCGCCAGGGCGATCGCGCCGAGCACGTTGGGCGACCCGGCCTCGTGCCGCGCCGGCGCCGGCTGCCAGACCGTGCGGTCGGTGCGCACGTCGCGCACCGCGCCGCCGCCGGCCAGGTACGGCGTGCCCGGTGTCGAGCCAGTCGCGGCGGCCCACCAGGGCACCGGCCCCGAACGGGGCGTACGTCTTGTGGCCCGAGAACGCCACGTAGTCCGCGCCCGTCGACGCCAGCGAGAAGCCGCGGTGCGGGACCAGCTGGGCACCGTCCACCGCCACGCGGGCGCCCTCGGCGTGCGCGAGGGCGATCACGCGGTCGAGCGGCAGGGACTCGCCCGTGACGTTGGACGCGCCCGTCACGGTCACCAGCGCGTAGGGCTGGCGGGCGAGCTCGTCCCGGAGCGCGTCGAGGGTGGCCGCGACCGTGGACGCGATCGGCAGGATCGTGGTGCGGTTGCCGTGCCGCTGCGAGGACTGCACCCAGGGCAGCAGGTTGGCGTGGTGCTCGACATCCAGGACGAGCACGCGTCCACCGGCCGGCACGACCCCCGCCAGCAGGTTGAGGGAGTCCGTGGTGTTGCGCGTGATGAGGGCGACGTCGTCGGGACGCGCGTCGACGAACCGCGCGATCGTCTGGCGCGCCGACTCGTACAGCGCGGTGGAGACCTGCGACAGGTAGCCCGCGCCGCGGTGCACCGACGCGTACAGCGGCAGGACCTCGGTGACGCGTGCCGCGACGGCCTCCAGCGCCGGGGCGCTCGCCGCGTAGTCGAGGTTGGCGTAGACCCGCTGCGATCCGTCGACGAGCGGGACGGTGGTGTCGCCGCCGACGACGGGCAGCAGCGCGCTCACGTCCGTCGCACACGACACGCGTTCGGCGATGGCAGTCATGGTGGGTCCTCCGACACGATCCGGGGGACACCCACAGACAGGAGGGACCCCGCGCTTGCCGGACCCCGGGTGGGGCACGGCCAGGTCGTCACCCGGGGCACCCCACCGCGGAGGAGGGTTGCCGGCCAGCGAGCCGGGGCTTGACGCTGGCGCTCATGACCTGTGACGAGGTTCCCGGCAGGTCGGCGGGACTGTCAACGCGACGCGGCGTTCGTCTCGCCTGACGGGACACGCTGTCCAGTACTTGGAGGGCCGTCGTCGGACCGCATAGCATCGCGGACACCATCCAGAGCGGCCGAGAGATCTGGCTCGACGACGCCGCAGCAACCCGGCGGGCACCACGTGCCCGGCGCAGGGTGCTACCGCCAGGACCGATGAGACGAGGCAGTTGATGAGCTACGCCGGTGACCTGACCCCGCAGCAGGCCTGGGACCTGCTCACGTCCGACGAGACCGCGGTGCTCGTCGACGTGCGCACCGACGCCGAGTGGCGCTACGTCGGCATCCCCGACGCCGCCGCGCTCGACGGGCGCGCCGCACTGGTCGAGTGGGTGTCGTACCCGTCGGGACGCCCGAACCCGCAGTTCCTCACCCAGCTGGCCGAGGCCGGCGTCGCGGCCGGGCGCCCGGTCGTGTTCCTGTGCCGGTCCGGCGTCCGCTCGGTCGCCGCCGCGCAGGCCGCCACGGCTGCGGGGCTCGGTCCGGCGTACAACGTGCTCGAGGGGTTCGAGGGTGACGTCGGGCCCGACGGGCACCGCGGGCACACCGGGTGGCGCGCCGCCGGGCTGCCCTGGCGGCAGGCGTGAGCGCCGACCGGGTCCCGGGACCCGGCGACTGGGACGACCGCCGCGTCGCCCGCACCGAGCTGCGGCCGGACACGCTCGCCGTGCGCGGGGGGCTGGTGCGCTCGCAGTTCCAGGAGACCTCCGAGGCGCTGTTCCTCACCCAGGGGTACGTGTACGGCGCCGCCGCGGAGGCCGAGGCAGCGTTCGCCGGCGAGGCCGACCGCTTCCTGTACAGCCGCTACAACAACCCCACGGTGTCGACGTTCGAGGAGCGGCTGCGGCTGCTCGAGGGCGCCGAGGCCGCGGTCGCCACGGCGTCGGGCATGTCCGCCGTGTTCACCTCGATCGCCGCGCTCGTCCAGTCCGGGTCGCGGATCGTCTCCGCCCGCGCGCTGTTCGGGTCCACGGTCGTGATCTTCGAGGAGATCCTGGCCAAGTGGGGCGTGCGCACCGACTACGTGGACGGGCACGAGCTCGCCCAGTGGCGCGACGCGCTGTCGACCCCGGCCGACGTCGTGTTCTTCGAGACGCCGTCCAACCCGATGCAGGACCTGGTCGACATCGCGGAGGTCAGCCGGCTCGCGCACGCGGCCGGCGCCACGGTCATCGTCGACAACGTGTTCGCCACGCCGGTGCTGTCGCGGCCGCTCGAGCTCGGCGCGGACGTCGTCGTGTACTCCGCGACCAAGCACATCGACGGACAGGGCCGGGTGCTCGGTGGCGCGATCCTGGGCACCGACGAGTACGTCCGCGGGCCGGTGCAGACCCTGGTCCGGAACACCGGGCCGTCGCTGTCGGCGTTCAACGCGTGGGTGCTGCTCAAGGGCCTGGAGACGCTGTCGCTGCGCGTGCGGCACCAGACGGCGTCGGCCCTGCAGGTGGCGACGTGGCTCGAGCAGCAGCCGGGCGTCTCGCTGGTCCGCTACCCGTACCTGCCGTCGCACCCGCAGCACGGGCTCGCGCTCGCGCAGCAGTCCGGCGGCGGCACCGTGGTGACGGTCAACCTCGCGGTGCCCGACGGCTCGACGCCCGACGTCGCGAAGAAGGCGACGTTCGGCGTGCTCGACGCGCTGCGGGTGGTCGACATCTCGAACAACCTGGGCGACGCCAAGTCGATGGTCACGCACCCCGCCACGACGACGCACCGCAAGCTCGGCCCCGAGGGGCGTGCGGCGGTGGGCATCGCCGAGTCGACGATCCGGCTGTCCGTCGGGCTCGAGGACCCGGCCGACCTGATCGACGACCTGGCGCACGCCCTGGGGACCCTGGCCGACTGACGTCGGCCGGTCCGGCTCAGAGCTGGACGGTCTCGTTCTCGCCGCCGTCGTAGCGCTGGCCCGTCAGCTTGGCCTTGGCCAGGCTGAACGCCGTGGTCAGCCGACCGCCGCTGGCGTGCCAGTACTCCGCGCTCTCACCGCGGACCGCGATCAGCACCACGCCGGGCGTCTCCGGGCCGTCGGGGAACCACGCGTCGGCGGTGGGGCCCCACAGCTCACGGATCTTGTCCAGGTCCCGGACCACCTCGGCCGGACCCGAGACCGAGACCCACGCCGTGGAGTCGGAGAAGGCCGCGTTGGCCGGGCTGCCCTGCTCGATCTCGTGCACCTTGTGGCTGTCCGCGTCCGCGAAGAACCACAGGTCGCCGTCGAAGTCCACGTCCTGCACGCCCATGGGCCGGCTCACCAGCGCACCGTTGGCGCCCACGGTGGTGAGCATCGCGATCTTCGCGTCCTTGATCAGCTCGGTCACGGTGGCCAGCTGGTCGTCGTCGTGCGCCATGGGTCCTCCTCGGGTCCGGGTCTCGGCCACCGTAGGCACGCACCCGGGCTGTCGCACCTCGGTGGGATGCTCGGCGCATGACCGGGAGCGACTACGACGCGATGGCCGACGACCTCGTGGCCCGCGGTGCACGACGCGCGCAGATGATGGGGCGGCCGATCCTCAAGGTCGGCTCGACGATGTTCGCGGCGCACGTCGCCGGGGACCGGCTCGCGGTCAAGCTCGGCCGGGACAGCGCCGAGCACGCCGAGGCGCTCGCACTGCCGGGTGCGACGGTCTGGTCGCCCGGGGACAGCGGGCGGCTGTTCCACGACTGGGTCGCTCTGCCGCCCGAGCAGGAGGACCACTGGATGCGGTTCGCGGAGGTCGCGCGGCTGCGGGCGAGCTAGACCTCCTTGGCCATCCACAGCGAGAGGAAGTCGCCGGCGTACGGGAAGAACGGGACCACCGGGCGGTAGCCCGCGGACAGGTAGAGGGAGACCGCCTCGGGCTGCCGGATGCCGGTCTGCAGGACCACGCTGGTCAGGCCGCGGGTGCGCGCGTCCTCCTCGACCGCCGCGAGCAGCGCGCGGGCGGCGCCGGAACCCCGGGCGGCTTCGTCGACCCACACCTTCTTCAGCTCGGCCGACCCCGCGGGGTAGCCGTCGCGGGCGGCGCGCAGGGTCGCGCAGGCGACCGGTGCTCCCTCCAGCCACGCGACGAACGTCGACAGGGCGCCGACACCCTGCTGCGGGTCGTCGACCTCGAAACCGCCCGGCGTGCTCGCGACGATCTCCGGGTAGCGGACCTCGATGTCGTGCCACATCGCCAGGCGCAGGTCCCGGGCGACCGGGTCGTCCCAGTGGGTGCGGGTCACGGTGATCGTCGGACGCTCGCCGGTGCGCGGCGCCCTCGTCGGCACCGGTCCCAGGTCCTTGGCGAAGCAGCGTGACTCCGACTCCGCCGCGTACTCGCCGAAGTTCGGGATCGGGCGGTAGCCCTCGCTCAGGTACAGCCCGATGGCCGACGCCTGCAGCACGCCGGTCTCCAGGACCAGCCGGTGGAAGCCCCGCTCGCGCGCGAGCCGCTCGAGGTCGCGCAGCACCGCACGCGAGTAGCCGCGACCGCGGTGGGCCGGCAGCACGAACATGCGCTTGAGCTCGCCGACGCCGTCGCCCATCTCGCGGATCGCGCCGCACGCCACCGGTTCTCCGTCGACCCGCAGCAGCACCATCGCGACGATGGTCTCGCCGGTCATCAGGTGGCCGATGTCGTCGTCGCCGTACAGCTCGCGCAGCTCGTCCTGCTGGGCAGTGCGCAGGCGGGTGGCGTCGGGGTCGTCCCAGCCGACGAGGTCGATCTGCACCGCGCTCAGCCGACGAGGGCGGTGAGGACCGACGTGAAGAAGCGCAGCCCGTCCGTGCCCGTGCGGGGGCCGTCGGCGCCGTCGGGTCCGAAGCCCTGCTCGACCGCGTGCTCGGGGTGGGGCATGAGCCCGACGACGTTGCCGGCCGCGTTGGAGATGCCGGCGATGCCGCGGCGCGAGCCGTTCGGGTTCCAGCCCTGGTAGCGGAACACCACGCGGCCCTCGCCCTCGAGCTCGTCGAGCGTGTGCTCGTCGGCGACGTACTGGCCGTCCTGGTTCTTCAGCGGGATGGTGATGTGCTCGCCCGCCGTGTAGTCGCGGGTCCAGGCGGTGTCGACGTTGTCCACCGACAGGACCTGCTCGCGGCACACGAAGTGCAGGTGGTCGTTCTTGATCATCGAGCCGGGCAGCAGGTGCGCCTCGGTCAGGACCTGGAAGCCGTTGCAGATGCCCAGTACGGGCAGGCCCTTGTGGGCCGCGTCGACGATCTCCCCCATGACCGGCGCGAACCGGCTGATGGCGCCCGCGCGCAGGTAGTCCCCGTAGGAGAAGCCGCCGGGCAGGACGACCGCGTCGACACCCTGCAGGTCGGCGTCACCGTGCCAGAGGCTCACGGCCTGCGCACCGGCCAGGCGGACCGCGCGGGCGGCGTCCCGGTCGTCGAGCGTGCCGGGGAAGGTGACGACGCCGATGCGGGTCATGCCTGAGCGCCCTCGTCGACGCTGTCCTCGTAGACCGCCACGACGTCCTCGATGACCGGGTTGGACAGGACGTGCTCGCCGGCCTCGCGGGCCGCGGCGAGGATCTCCTCGGTCACCGGGCCGTCGACCTCGAGCTCGAAGCGCTTGCCCTGGCGCACGGACGCGAACTGGCTGAACCCGAGCCGCGGCAGGGCACCGGCGACGGCCTTGCCCTGCGGGTCGAGGATCTCGGGCTTCGGCATGACATCGACGACGACTCGTCCCACGAAAGGGCTCCAGGTGTTCGCGCGGCGGTGGGGGGTCGGCGCGATTCTAGCGAGTGCCGGGGACGGTCCTGCGCAGGGGTCAGTCGGTGGGCAGCGCGGGGACCAGTGCTGGGACGAGGCTCTCCTCGTACGTGTCGACCGGTGGCACCTGGCCGGTGACGAGGATGTGCAGGACGTCCGCGGCGGCCAGATCGCCGGGGCCGGCGGCGCTGGAGCGCGACGCCACGACGGCCGCGGGCAGCAGGATGATCGCCGCGACCGCCACCGGCACGGCAACGACGGCCCCGACGGCGGCGCCGGCGCCGAGCACGGCGAGCAGGGCGAGGTGCCGTGGGGCGGGGTCGATGAGCAGGCGCGCGTCCTGACGCGGACGCTCAGGCATCCGGACACGCAGGAGGTGACGCGCCAGGCCTGCACCGCCGGTGCCGACCAGGGCCGCCCCGAGCAGGAGCGGCTCCGCGTGGGAGACGGCCCCAGACACCGCCGACACCAGGAGACCGAGGGCGACCAGGCCGACCATCGGACGCGCGCGTAGTCGGTCGTGCAGCACCCAGCCGTAGACGAGGGTCTGCGCGGTGACCGGCTCCCCGTCGGCGGCGACGAGGTGGCGACGGGCCTGCCGACGCCGCCGGGTCGGGCCCATGGCGAGGGCGGCGACCGCCATGGACGCGGACCACACCAGGACGAACTCGAGAGGGAAGGAACCGCCGGGGCCGCGCGTCACCAGAGGGAGGACGTCCGGAGCGAAGATCAGGGGGACGACGAGCACGAGTGGCCACATCAGGAGGCGCCAGACGAAGAGCGAGCCTTCGATGTCGTCGCGGACCCACCCCCGGTACCGCGCCGGAAGCCGACGGTCGAACAGGCGGTACGCCACCCACCGGTGCAGCGGCGGTCGGGTGCGCAGCCTCGTCGCCCAGCCCTCCCGCACCAGGTTGGCGGCGGAGCGCGCGTCGAGCCGCGTCGCGCCCGGCGGGGCGAGGTCGGCCAGCAGGGCCGTCACCTCGTCGGCACGCTCGGTGCGCCAGCGCCGCGGGTACGCGCGCAGCCACCGGTGCACCGAGCGCTCGAACCGTGCCTCGGGGGTCACCGGGCCTCCTGTACTGGGACGGGGACCAGGAGCGGGCGGTCGGCGTCGACGGGCGTGTCCGTCCAGGCCGCTCGCACCAGGTCGACGAGAGCCAGGTCGGGCGTCGCACGGGCATGTCGGACGCCGACGACGGCGACGGGCAGGAGCACCAGGCACGCGGGCGCTGCGACGAAGGACAGGGACAGCGGCCAGGCGCCGACGACCTCCGCGAGCGCGGCCGCGACGACCAGGAGGCACCACAGCGCGACGCCGGCGACGCCTCGTGCGGTGAAGCCGACCAGGAGGCGAGCGGGTTGGTGCGGTCGGCCAGGGAGGCGGCGGCCGAGGCGTGCCCCGGCCGTCCTTCCGAGCGCGATGCCGATCATCGAGGCGACCACGAGCAGGCCGGCGACGAACACCGGGGATCCCGTCCTCTCGCCCGTCACGATCTCCGAGCACAGCTGCGAGCCTGGCGTCGTGCATCGACGCCCGACGAGCTGCGTCGGGGCGGCCACCGCGGCGAGCGACCACGCCACGGCTCCGACGCTGAGGACCGTCGTCCAGGCCGCGGCGGCCGGTGCCGCGGCGAACCGGGTGCGGGGCACGGCGACCCAGGAGAGGTCCCCGAGCCGGCGGTGCTCGGCGACCCGTGGGCGGACGTGGTACGCGAGCCGGCGGCGTCGGGCCGGGCCTCGACGGACGAGCAGCAGCGTCGCCGCGATCGCCACACCGGTGACCGCCCAGAGCCCCAGCGTGAACGCGCGGTCGTCCCCGGCGACCAGCTGGTAGAGCGGGAGCGCGAAGATCCAGGAGCGCCACAGGAGGTCACGGCGGAGGTAGCCCGGTGACGTGAGGTCGCGGTAGACCCACTCGCGGTACGGGGCCGGGACACGCACGCCGAGGACCCTGTAGGGCAGGTAGACCCGCGGCGGCGGGGTCTCGCGCCACCGAGCGGCGACGCCCGCGCGCACCAGCCCGACGGCGGTTCGCAGGTCCACCCGGCGCGCGTCGGCGGCGGCGAGGTCGCGCAGCACCTCGGTGACCTCGTCGGCGCGTTCGGCGCGCCAGTGCCGCGGGTACGCGCGCAGCCAGAACCGGGCCGACCGGTCGAAGCGCTCCATCACGCGGTCCCGAGCGCCGGGCGCGGCGGGCGGGCGGCGAGCACCCGCCGGGCGAGCGTCGCAAGGTCCGCGAGGCGCGCCGTCTCCGCCGCGAGCGCCGCGTAGCCGTCGGGGGTCAGCCGGTAGTAGCGGCGCAGGCGGCCGTCGACGACCACCTCGCCGGACGCCTCCGCGTAGCCCGCCGCGACCAGTCGGTCGAGGATGCCGTAGAGCGTCCCGGCACCGAGGCGGATGCGGTCGTCGGACAATGCCTTGACCGCCTGGACCACGCCGTATCCGTGGCGGGGCTCCTCGGCCAGGGCGAGCAGCACGTGGTACGCCTGCTCGCTCATCCGGAAGGCCATGGTCGATATATATCGCGGGACGACCTATGGCGACAAGAGCCAGCGGGTGCGCACACCACTCCCGACGGCCCGACCGGCGTCGCCACCTGATCTCCGCAGACGCCCGTCGCTCCGGCTTCGGCGGGCAATGTCAGACCCTACCCGTACATTTGTTCGATATCGGGCGGATGGACAGGAGGTGGGAGTCGGTGACGATGCTGGCCGTGCTCCCCACCTCGGACGCACCGGAGCCCTGTCGTCGACCTTGACGACGTCGAGGAGTTCCCGCTGCCGGGCTGACCGTGGCCGGGCTCGCCGGGCTCGTGGAGGCCGTCATCCCGTCGCGACGTCTCAGGCATCGCCCTCGTGAACGCGGTGAGCGCGTGGCAGCAGGTCATCTCGATGGCGCAGGCGGCGCAGGCGGTGGTGATCCGGGAGATCGAGGCGCGCACGGTCGACGCGCTCGCCCGGGTCCCCGACGAGCTCGCGTGCGCGCTGGCGTGCACGGGCCGCGCCGCTCAGGACCTGTTCCTGCGGGCCTCGCTCGTCGCCCACCACCCGGCGCTCGTCGACGCGTGGGCCGCCGGAGCACTCGACGCCCGCAAGGTCGACGTGATCCTCGCCGAGACCCACTCCGCCGAGGCCGGTGCACGGGAGGCCCGTCGTCGCCGACGCCGTGCGGCGGGCCGGCGAGCTGACGGCACCGCAGCTCGCCCGGCACGTCCGCGGCCAGGTGATCAGCGCGGACCCGGCCGCGGCGGAGCGGCGACGCGTCAAGGAGCGCGCTGATCGCGGGGTCGAGATCCAGCACGCTGATCACGCGATGGCCTGGTTCCGCGCCTACCTGCCGGCCGAGCACGCCGTCGCCGCGTTCACCGCGATCGACGCGCTCGCGGGGAACGCCGCCACGGACGGCGACCAGCGCACCGTCGCCCAGACGCCGCGCCGACGCGTTCGCGGACCTGTTCGGCGGCATCCTCGACCGACAGACCACGCCCGACGGGACGCCGCTGCCCACGCGGCACGGCCAGCGGGTGGCGTTGCAGGTCACGGTCGCCGCCACCACGCTCGCCGGCCTCGACGACCGACCCGCGACTCCTCGGCTCGTACGGCCCGATCCCCGCGCAGCTGGCGCGAGAGCTGGCGCAGGACGCCACCTGGCGTCGGGTGCTGACCGACGACGCCGGTCAGGTCAGCTCGGTCGGCACGCAGACCTACCGACCGGGCGCGGACCTCACCCGGACCGTCCAGGCGCGCGACGTCACCTGCACGTTCCCGGGCTGTCGACAGCCGGCGACGCGCTGCGAGATCGACCACCGTCGGCCGTACGACCGCTCGCGGACCTTCTCGTCCGGCGGATCCGCACATGATCCGGGCGCCGAGCACGATCCACAGACCTGCGAGGCCAACCTCCACTGCCTGTGCAAGCACCACCACCAGGCCAAGACGAAGGGCTGGTGGCGGGTCACGCACGACCCCGGCACCGGTGTCTCGACCTGGACCGATCGCCACGGTCTGACCTACGCCCGGCATCCGGTTCGCCTGCTGGCTGGGCCCGGGCGCGCTCGGACATGCGCCGCCGCCTCCGCCTCCCCGCGACTGGGGGGATCCACCGTTCTGACGCCGCCGCGACAGTCTGCCGTCGGCTCCCGTCGTCTGCCGTTTTGCCGTCCTGCCGTCGTCCGCCGTTGTCCGCCGTCGCTGCCGTCGTCCGCCGATGTCATCCGATGTCAGTGGGTCGCGGCATGATGCGCGCATGACCTCCCCGGCCTCCTCGACACGCGGTTGGATCGGCCCGTACCTGCTGCTCGCGGGCTGTGGGGCTGCAGCTTCCTGTTCATCGCCACGGCGCTGCAGACGTTCGCACCGACGCAGGTGGCGTTCGGGCGGATCGTCGTCGGCTTCGTGCTGCTGACCTTGATCCTGCTCGTGCGGCGGGAGCGGGTGCGGGTCGACAGGACGCGGATCGGCGACTTCGTCATCGTCGGCGCGGTGATGACGGCCATCCCGTTCGTGCTGTTCGCGCTCGCCGAGCAGCGAGTGACCTCCGTCCTGGCCGGCCTGGTGAACGCGACCACGCCGCTTGTTCACGGCGGTGTTCGTCGCGCTGCTGCTGCCCGCGGAGCGGCCCGACCGCGTCCAGGTAGGAGGCCTCGTCCTCGGCTTCGCCGGCATCGCGGTGCTCCTCGGCGTGTGGAACTCGGGCGCCATCGACCTCGTGGGCGGCGTCATGCTGCTGGGCGCGACGTTCTGCTACGGCATCGGCAACGCCTGGAGCCGACGGCGGCTCACCGGCACCGGACTGTCCACCGTTGCCCTGCCCGCCATCCAGCTGGCCGTCGGCGCGCTCGTGATCCTGCCGTTCGCCGTCTCCACCCCGCTCGCCGGAGCTCTCGCACCCGCACCAGCGCTCGCGCTCCTCGCGCTGGGCCTGGGCGGGACCGGTCTGGCCTACGTGCTGTTCTGGCGCGTGATGGCGGTCGCCGGGGCGACGGTGACGGCGAGCGTGACGTACGTGATCCCGCTGGTGTCGACGACGCTCGGCGTGCTCGTCCTGCACGAAGGGCTGCACTGGTACGAGCCGGTCGGCGGCGCCGTGGTGCTCGCGGGCGTGGCGCTGACCCAGTGGGGCGCGGCCCGGCGACGGGCGGCCACGCCGCCGACCGCCGTCGGTTCGACGGCTGCCCAGGTGCAGGGCGGCCCCGTCGATGCCGCGGACGATGCACCTGAGCGCCAACCGACGACACCGACGCCGCCGCACGCGACGGCACCGGCTGCGATCACCGACCACGACCGACCGGAGCTGCAGCCCGGACCGGCTGGTCGCTGACCTGGCCACCCGGGGGACGGGATCGGCCGCCCAACACCGACGGTTGTCGGCTCACGGCTGTCGGCGCGGCGGTCGGGATTGGTGGTCGGGGCTGGGGTCGGGCTCTCGGCTCAGGACACGGCGCTCACGGCCCACGGCCCACGGCCCACGGTCGAGGACTCACCACTCCGACTGGACCACGCCCAAGGCTGACATCTCACGGCTCCGGCTCAGGGCCCACGCCCACGCCAAGGCCCACGGCTGACGTCTCACGGCTCCGGCTCAGGACACCGGGCCCACGGCCGGGGCTCCAGGCCCACGGCCCACGGCTCACGGCTCAGGTCAGCTCAGCTCAGCTCAGCTCAGCTCAGCTCAGCTCAGCTCAGCTCAGCTCAGCTCAGCTCAGTTCAGTTCAGTTCAGTTCAGGGGACGATGACCGTCATCCCCGGGCCACTGGTGCCGGTGCCGAGTGCGGCCAGGGCGGCCGGCGCCTCCTCGAGCCCGATGGTCCGGCCGACCAGACGGGACGGGTCGAGCTCGCCCGACGCGATGCGCTCGAGCATGGCGGGGTACTCGTGGGCGGCCATGCCGTGGCTGCCGTAGACCTCGAGCTCCCAGGCGATCACTCGTCCCATGGGCAGGGCCGGAGCGGTCTCGGCGCCGAGCAGCAGGCCGACCTGGACGTGCCGACCCCGGCGGCGCAGCGACAGGATCGACGCCGTCGCGGTGGCCCGGCTGCCCAGGGCGTCGAACGAGACGGCCGCTCCACCAGCGGTGATCGCCTGCACGCGCGCACCGACGTCACCGGTGCCGTCGAGCACCTCGGTGGCGCCCAGCTCCAGGGCCGCCGCGCGCGCGGCCGGTGAGACGTCGATCGCGACAACCCTGGCTCCTGCGGCGGCGGCGACCATCACGGCCGACAACCCGACGCCGCCGCAGCCGTGCACCGCCACCCAGTCCCCCGAAGCCACCCGCCCGTGCACCGTGACCGCGCGGTACGCGGTGGCGAACCGGCACCCCAGACCCGCAGCGGTGACCGCCGACATCCCGGCAGGCAGCCGCACGAGGTTGACGTCGGCGTGGTGGATCGCGACGAGCTCGGCGAACGACCCGTCGTCCGTGAACCCCGGCTGCCGCTGCCGCTCGCACACCTGTTGCTCACCGGCGACGCAGGCGGCGCAGGTCCCGCACGCGCAGACGAACGGCACGGTGACCTCGTCGCCGACCGACCACGACGTGACCTGCGCACCGACCGCGGCGACGACCCCTGCCAGCTCGTGGCCCGGCACGTGCGGGAGCGAGATGTCGTCGTCGTGCCCCTGCCAGCCGTGCCAGTCCGACCGGCACACGCCCGTCGCAGTGACCCGCAGGACGACGCCGTCGCCGGGGCACGTCGGTTCGGGCACCTCCCGCAGGGCGGGCAGGACACCGAACTCGTCGACCACGACTGCACGCATGGCACCCATCCTCGCTGGTCGGACGGACCACATCTCCACCGGCAACGAGACCGTCACCTCTCGGCGACTCCGGCAGTCGCCACGGCCGGAGTCGCCGCACAGTCACGGATGGGGCAGCCCGCCCCGACGGCGGACTCGGGCCAGTAGCCACAGGAGGGTCCCGGGGCAGGGTCCCCGGGCAGCGTTCCCGGGCAGTGCCCTGACCGGGAAGGCGGCCCCGAGATCAGAGGGCGCGGTGCGACCAGCCGCCCGCGACGAGCGTGCCGGCGACCGGCATCCCGCGCAGTGGTGCCGCCAGTGGGTCGGCGTCGAGGATCACGAGGTCCGCGGGTGCACCGACGGACGGCGCCAACCCGCGGCCGTCGACCGACGACTCCAGCGCGACGCGGCGGTCCAGCACCTGCTCCGGGTGCCACGGCTCCCGCCCGTCGCGCGACCGGGTCACCGCGGCGTCGGCTGCGACCCAGGGGTCGAGCGGCGCCACCGGCGCGTCGGACCCGAGCGCCAGCCGGACCCCGGCGCGGTGCAGCGCACCGAAGGCGAACGCGCGGTCGGTGCGCCCCGCCCAGTGCCGGTCGGCGACGTCGCGGTCGTCCATCGCGTGCTCGGGCTGCACGCTGGCGACGACCCCGAGCGCGGCGAACCGGTCGATGTCGGCCCGGGACAGCAGCTGCGCGTGCTCGATCGACCCGGCGGCCCCGGACTGCGCGAAGGCGTCCAGGGCCAGCGCGTTCGCGGCGTCGCCGATCGCGTGGATCGCGCACCGCAGGCCGTGCCGGGTCGCGTACGCCATCAGGGGCACCAGCCGGTCGGGTGGCACGGAGAGGACCCCGCGCGCGAGGGACCCGGTGAGGTCCGCGTAGGGATCGTGGCAGTAGGCGGTCCGGGTGTTGAGCGAGCCGTCGGTGATCACCTTGAGCGGCCCCTGCTCGACGAGCCCGCCCACCGGGTCGCCGGTGTGCAGGTCCTCGCGCACCACGCGGTCGAGGTAGTCCTCCCAGACGCCGGCGCGGACCCGGACCCGGGACGGTCGCGCGGCGACGCGGCGACGCCAGACCGCGAGGTTGTCGGCGATCTCGAGGTCGACGATCGCCCACGACCCCTCGAGCGGCCGCGGCGGCGGTGGCCTCGTCGACGAGCGCGTCAGCCACCTCGTCGGTCACGTGGTCGACCACGCCCTGCAGCGGGAGCCACTCCGCCTCGCGCAGCAGGCCGGTCGGGTGCATCGGGACGCCGAGGAACCGCAGTCCCGCGGTGGACGCCCACGCGCAGTGCAGGTCCCCGGAGACGAGGACGACGGGCGTGTCGCCGACGGCGGCGTCGAGCAGCGCGGCCGTGGGGGCGTCGGGCCAGAGCGCGTCGCGGAACCCGAACCCGACCAGCGCCGTGCCCGCCACGGGCGGAGGGGCGGCCGCGACGAGCGTCACCGCGTGCGCCGCTGACGTCGCACCCGAGACGTCCAGCCGACGCCGGGCCAGCGCCCACTGCGTCAGGTGCACGTGCGCGTCCCACAGCCCGGGCATGACCCAGCGACCGTCGAGGGCCACGGGGACGGCGTGGGTCGCGGCTTCCGCGAGCCCGGTCCCGATCGCGGCCACCCGGCCACCGCGCAGCAGGAGGTCGACCGGGCTGTCGGCACCCGGGAGGCGAGCGTCGCGCAGCAGGAGGTCCGGTCGGGCGGGAGTGTGCGGGCGCGCCGAGCCCGAGGTCGGTACGGTCGCCATGTGAGCACCGTAGAGGCCGGCTACGACCCGGCGTTCCTCGGTCCGGCGGTGCCGCTCCCGGTGGCCGCGCAGACCGTCCGCGAGCTGCCGTCGACGCACTTCACCGTGCTGCTCGACCCCGTCCGCCGGCTGGCCGCGGCGACCGCCGTGAACATCGACGGCGCGCAGCTGGTGGACCTCGAGCGCGGCGACGACTGGCACCTGGACCCGCGCGTCCCCGCCGACGAGCAGGCCGGACCGGAGCTGTACGCGCGCAACGACCTCGACCGCGGGCACCTGGTCCGTCGTCGCGACCCCGTCTGGGGTGACCTCGTCACGGCACGGCGGGCCAACCTCGACACGTTCACGTACCCCAACGCCGCCCCGCAGGCCTCGGCGTTCAACCAGGGCGAGCTGCTCTGGGTGGGGCTCGAGGACCACGTCCTGCAGTACGCCCGGACGAACGCCAGCCGCCTGTCGGTGCTGACGGGACCGGTGCTGGCGGACGACGACCCGGTCTACCGCGGCATCGGCATCCCGCGCCGGTTCTGGAAGGTGGCCGCGTGGGCGTCGGGACCGGACCGGCTGCGCGCGACCGCGTTCGTCCTCGACCAGTCCGACCTGGTCACCCGCCTCGAAGCCGCCGACGAGGTGCCGCCGCTCGGGCCCTTCCGGACGTTCCAGGTGCCGGTCGCCGACGTCGAGGATCTCACCGGGCTCGACCTCGGACCGCTGGCCGCTGCGGACGTCCTCGAACCGGTGAGCGCGCTCGGCCAGGGCGAACGCTGGCGCCCGCTCGCCACCCTGGAGGAGATCGGCTCTCTAGTGCCGGACGTGCGCGTCGCGGCGCGCGGGCACGACCATCGGCGTGCCGGTCTCCGGGTCGGGCACCACGCGGCACGCCAGCCCGAACACCTCCCGGACCAGCGGCTCGGTCACCACGTCGGCGGGCGGCCCCTCGGCGACGACCGCGCCGGCCTTCATCGCCACCAGGTGCGTCGCGTACCGGGCGGCCTGGTTGAGGTCGTGCAGGACGGCGACGAGCGTCCGCCCGTCCTCGTGCAGCCGCGCGCACAGGTCCATGACCTCGAACTGGTGGGCGATGTCCAGGAACGTGGTCGGCTCGTCGAGGAGCAGCAGGTCGGTCTCCTGCGCGAGCGCCATCGCCAGCCACACCCGCTGTCGCTGCCCGCCGGAGAGCTCGGCGACGAACCGGTCGCGCAGGTCGGTGACCTCGGTGGCGGCCAGGGCGTCCGCGACCGCGCGCGCGTCGGCGGCGGACCACTGCCGCAGCAGGCCCTGGTGCGGGTAGCGGCCGCGCGCGACGAGGTCACCGACCGTGATGCCCTCGGGCGCGATCGGCCCCTGCGGGAGCAGCGCGAGGCGGCGGGCGACGTCCTTGCTGCGCATCGACGCGATCGGCGTCCCGTCCAGCAGCACGCGGCCGGCGCGCGGCGTGAGGGTGCGACCGAGCGCCCGCAGGAGCGTCGACTTGCCGCACCCGTTGGGGCCGATGATGACGGTGAACGACGCGCGCGGGATCTGCACGGACAGGTCCCGGGCGACGACGAGCTGGTCGTAGGCGAGGGTCAGCCCCTCGGCCTGCAGCGGCGGACCGTTCACGCGGGGCTCCTCCTCCACTCGCGGACCAGCAGGACCGCGAGGTAGACGCCGCCGAGCGCGGCCGTGACCACACCGACGGGGTAGACGACGCCGGGCACGGCGTACTGGGCGATGAGGTCGGCGACGACGAGCACCGCGGCGCCGCAGCACGCGGCGGCGACCATGCCGGGCCCGGTGGAGCGGGTCAGGCGGCGGGCGATCTGCGGCGCGGTGAGCGCGACGAACGCGATGGGTCCGCTGACGGTCACGGCCGCGGCGGTGAGCAGGACGCCGACGACGACGGCCGCCGTGCGCACCCGCTCGGCGCGCACACCGACCGCCACGGCGACGTCGTCGCCCATCTCCACCAGCTGCATCGGCCGGGTGAGCGCCAGCGCGGCGGGCAGCAGGACCACGAGCGCGGCGACGACGAGCGCCACGTCCGTCCACGACCGCGCGGCGAGGCTCCCGTTGAGGTAGGCGGCGACCACCTGCGCGTCCTGCCGGGTGGCCCGCGCGAGCGCCAGCTGCACGAACGCCAGCGACATGGCACCGACTGCGATCCCCACGACGACCATCCGCAGCGGCGCACGGAACCCGGCTCCGGACCCGAGGTAGACGACCCCGATCGCGACGCCGGCACCGACCAGCGCCCCGACCGGCACCGGGACGACGCCCGGCCACACCAGCCCCGCCGCGGCGGCCCCCGCGGCCGCGCCCGCACCGAGCCCGATGACGTCCGGGCTGCCCAGCGGGTTGCGGGTGACCGACTGGAACACCGCGCCGGACACGGCGAACGCCGCCCCGGCAGCCGCGCCGACGAGCAGCCGAGGCAGCCGGCTGGTCCACAGCACCCACTCCTGCGCCCGCGACCCGTTCCCCGCGACGACCCCCGGCAGCTCCGTGAGCGGGATGCCCAGCTGTCCGGCGCCCAGCGTGACGACGGCGGTGACCAGCACGACCACGAGCGCGAGCGCGCAGACCACGAGCGGGCGGCGGCGCCAGCGGAGCGAGACCACGGGGTCGGCGCCGCGGCCGAGCGTCAGCGTGCCGGTCACAGGCCCACCCGCCCGCGGCGCACGGCGGCGATGAGGAACGGAGCCCCGACGAACGCCGTGACCGCCCCGACGGGCAGCTCGCCGGGTCGGGCGGCCACCCGGCCGAGGACGTCGGCGGCGAGCAGGAGGACCGGTCCGAGCAGCAGGCAGTAGGGCAGCAGCCAGCGGTGGTCGGAGCCGGTGAACGAGCGGACGACGTGCGGGACGGCGAGGCCGACGAACGCGATGGGTCCGACGGCGGCCACCGCGGCGGCGCACAGCACCGTGGCACCGGCGGCGCCGAGCAGGCGGGTGCGGCCGGCGTGCAGCCCCAGAGCCACGGCCGTCTCGTCGCCGAGCGCGAGCGCGTTGAGCGGCCGCGCGAGCAGGAGGCACAGGACCAGCCCGACGACGACGAACGGCAGCACCGCCGTGACCGTCGCGGGCGGACGCCCGGCCAGCGACCCGACCACCCACGCCCGGTAGGTGTCGAAGACCTCCGGGTCGGCCAGGGTGATCGCCTCGACGACCGCGACGAGCACCGCGGAGACGGCCGCGCCGGCCAGGACGAGCCGCACGGGCGTGGCTCGTCGGCCCCCGGTACCCACGACGTACACCGCGACCGCCGCCAGCAGCGCGCCGGGCACCGCGGCCCACACGGACCGGCCCGCGGCACCTCCGAGCACGGCCGTCGTCACGACGAGCGACGCCGAGGCCCCCGCGTTGACGCCGAGCAGGCCGGGGTCGCCCAGCGGGTTGCGCGTGAGCCCCTGGATGACGACGCCGGCCACCGCGAGCGCGGCGCCGACCAGCAGGCCGAGCTCCGTGCGCGGCACGCGCGAGGCGACCACGGTCGAGACGAACGAGCCGTCCGGGTGCCGCCACGCCGACCAGACCTGACCCAGCGGCACCGGGTTGGCACCGACCGCGATGCTCAGGCCGACGACGAGGACGACGAGGGCCGCGGCGGCGACCAGGCCCAGGGTGAGCCGGAGCGTCCGCGAGCCCCGGACGCGGGTGGCGTCCGGGGCTCGCTCGACGGTGGTGCTCATGGGTGCACGGTAGGCAGGGTCAGCCCTGGACCTTCGCCGCACCCGCCGTGATCAGGGGCAGGTACGCGTCGAGCGCCCACGGCACCGACAGCGGCGTCGCCACCGAGACCGCCATGCCCAGCTGCGGGTCGAGCATCGGCACGTACGCACCGGACGCGAACGCGGGGATCTGCGCCCAGAGAGGCTGCGCCTCGGTCGTCGCCTGCTCCTCGGCGCTGTTGAACCACGTGAACAGCAGCTGCGCGTCGTTCAGCTGGTCGGCGTTCTCCAGGCCCAGGGTCGCGACGAACGTCCCGGGCGACGAGGTCAGCGACGAGACGGACGGCGCCAGCTCGAGGCCCAGACCGGTGAGCAGCTCGACGCGCGGGTCACCCGGCAGGTACACGGACAGCGCACCCGGCTGGTCCCCGCCGTAGACGTAGGCGAACGTCAGCCCGGACAGCTCCGGGTGCTCCTGCGCGGCGGTGTCGATCGCGGCCTGCCGCTCGGCCAGCAGCGGGTCCGCCTTCTCCGGGACACCCAGCGCCTCCGCGGCGATGCTCACCTGGTCCTCGATCGAGGTCTGCCACGGCTGCCCCGGGTAGGCGACCACGGGGACGAACGCGGAGAGCTGGTCGTACACCGCCTGGTCCAGCCCGGACTGCGGGGCCAGCACCAGGTCCGGCTCGAGCGCCACGACGGCGTCGACGTCGAGCTCCGGGTACATGGCGATGGTCTGCGGCAGCTCGTCGCCGGCCGCCTCGACGGCCTGGCGGAACCACGGCTGGTAGCCGTCCTCGTCGCCGCCCCAGGTGTCCTCCTCGATGCCCACCGGGGTGGTGCCCAGCGAGAACGCGATGTCCGCCGCGCCCCAGCCCAGGGCCACGACCCGCTCGGGCTTGGCGGGGATCTCCGCGGTGCCCAGGGCCGAGTCGATCGAGACGGGGAAGGCGTCGTCACCCGCGGCGCTGCCGGACGGTTCCGCCGACGTGTCGTCGGACGAGCCGCCGCACGCGGCGAGGGTCAGGACGAGGGCGGCGGCACAGGCCACGGCGGCCGTGCGGCGCACGATGCGCACAGGGTGCTCCCATTCGGTCGGGGTCGAATGAGGCAAGCCTAACCTCATCGAGCAGCCCGTCCCTCCGGCTGTCGCCCACCTCACACGACGCGGCGTCAGAGTGCGAGCGGGCTCCCGGTCAGGCGCTCGTAGGCCTCGAGGTAGCGCTCGCGGGTGCGCTCGACGACGTCCGTGGGCAGCGCGGGCGGGGGCACGTCGGACGCGCGGTCCCACCCGGACGCGTCCGAGGTCAGCCAGTCGCGCACGAACTGCTTGTCGAAGCTCGGCTGCGCCCGGCCCGGCTCCCACTGGTCCGCGGGCCAGAACCGCGACGAGTCGGGGGTGAGCACCTCGTCGCCGAGCGTGATGCCGCCCGTCGTCGGGTCGATCCCGAACTCGAGCTTGGTGTCCGCCAGGATCACGCCGCGCTCGCGCGCGATCGCCTCCGCCCGGCCGTACACCGCCAGGGTCAGCGACCGCAGCGCCTCGGCGGTGTCGGCACCGACCCGGTCGACGACGGCCTCGAACGGCACGTTCTCGTCGTGCTCTCCCAGCTCGGCCTTGGTGGCCGGCGTGAAGATCGGCTCGGGCAGCCGCGAGCCGTCGACGAGCCCGTCGGGCAGCGCGATCCCGGTCACCGAGCCGGACACCCGGTACTCCGCCAGGCCCGAGCCGGTGAGGTAGCCGCGCGCGACGCACTCGACGGGGAACATCTCCAGCCGGCGGCAGACCATCGCGCGGCCGGCCACCTGCTCCGGGACGTCCGTCGACACCACGTGGTGCGGCACCAGGTCCGCCAGCTGCTCGAACCACCACAGGCTCAGCTGCGTGAGCACGACGCCCTTGCCGGGGATGCCGGGGCGCAGCACGTGGTCGTAGGCGGACACCCGGTCGCTGGCCACGACGAGCACCACGTCCCCCTGGGCGGGGTCGACCGGCACGTACAGGTCCCGGACCTTGCCCGAGTAGGTGTGGGTCCAGCCGGGGAGGTCAGCAGTCACGGCCCTAGTGTGCCGGATCAGACGAGGTCGTCCCCGCCCTCCAACCCGTCCGGGACGGGCAGTCCCACCAGCCGCACCAGGCGCTGCGCGGTCTCCTCGACGAACGTGTCCTGCGGCTCGTCGACGTGCGCCTCCGCCATCAGCCGACGCACGTGCTTGGCCTCGACGTCCACGGCACCCACCAGCAGCGCCCACTCGGCGAACGCCTCCGCCTCGGCGTCGAGGTCCACGGGCTCGCTCTCCGCCGGGTCGTCGAAGAAGTCCCGCGGCTGGAACCCGAGGTAGAACCGGCCGCGGCCTTCCGGGGCGGGCGCGTAGTCGACGGTCGCGATGTCGCCGTCCTGGACCTCGATGCTCAGGCTCGGGGTCACCGCGGGGTCGCCGCCCCAGGATCCGTCACCGTAGACGAACGTCGTGCTGCTCATCCCGCGATGATGCCCCACGGACCGGACGAACGCGGGACACGCAGCGCCAGTCGTGGGGTGATCCACTACGCCGTCGGGTGCTCGGCCCCCTGAGCAGCGATGACCGCCGACGCGATGTCCGTGCGGTGGTGCGAGAACGGCAGGTCGATCCGGTCCACCCCCGCGTAGGCGGCGGTGCGGGCGGCGGCCAGGTCGGGGCCGACGCCGACGACGGACAGGACCCGCCCGCCCGCGGAGACCAGGCGCGCGCCGTCCACCGCTGCGTCCTGCAGGGCCGTGCCGGCGTGCAGGACGTGCACCCCCGGCAGCGCCTCGGCGTGCTCGATCCCGGTGATCGGGTCCCCCGACCGCACCGCGCCCGGGTACCCGCCCGAGGCGATCACGACCGTCACGGCGGCGTCGTCGCGCCACTGCAGCGGGGGCAGGGAGCCGAGCGTGCCGGTGGCGCTCGCGAGCAGCACGCCCGCCAGCGGGGTGGCCAGCCGCGCGAGGACGACCTGCGTCTCCGGGTCGCCGAACCGGGCGTTGAACTCGACGACCTTCAGACCGCTCGACGTGAGCGCGAGGCCCACGTAGAGGACGCCCGAGAACGGTGTCCCGCGGCGGGCCATCTCCGCGATCGTGGGCCGTGCGACGCGCTCGACCACCTGCTCGACCAGGTCGGCGGGGGCCCAGGGCAGCGGCGAGTACGCGCCCATCCCGCCGGTGTTCGGTCCGGCGTCGCCGTCCAGCGCGCGCTTGAAGTCCTGCGCGGGGACGAGGGGAACCACGTCGGTGCCGTCGGCCAGGACGAACAGCGAGATCTCCGGCCCGTCCAGGTAGTCCTCGACGACGATCCGGCCGTCGGGCTTGGCCAGGCACGCGGCCGCGTGGGCGAGCGCCTCGTCGCGGTCGTCGGTGACGACGACCCCCTTGCCCGCGGCGAGCCCGTCGTCCTTCACGACGTACGGCGCACCGAACGCGTCGAGCGCGGCGGCGGCCTCGTCCAGGGTCGTCGCGACGCGCGGCTCCGCGGTCGGCACGCCCGCGGCGGCCATGACCTCCTTGGCGAACGCCTTCGAGCCCTCGAGCCGCGCCCCCGCGGCGGACGGCCCGAACACCGGGATGCCGACCGCGCGCACCGCGTCGGCGACCCCGGCGACCAGCGGCGCCTCGGGTCCGACGACGACGAGGTCCGCGCCCAGGCTCGTCGCGAGCGCGGCCACCGCGGCGCCGTCGAGCTGGTCGACGGCGTGCAGGGTGGCCAGCGTCCCGATGCCCGGGTTGCCGGGCGCCGCGTGCAGCGCGGTCACCGCGGGGTCGAGGGACAGCGCGCGCACCAGCGCGTGCTCACGGGCACCGGTGCCGACGACGAGGATCTTCACGGGCGGTGAGCCTACCGACAGCGCACCGCAGTCAACCCTGCCGCATACGTGCTGGACACCCTCCACCCGCCACGCTGGCCCCCCGCCCGAGGATTCCGTAGGAATGGGGCCACGAGCCGCCGGAAACCTCTGAATACTGGTCGGCTGCGCCGGCGCGCCCCGTCGTCGCGACGAGCCGGCGGGCGGCGGCGTCACCGCGCGCGAGGATTCCGACGATCCCGGGTCCCGTCGTGCCGGAAGGCTCGGAATCCTGGTCAGTCGGCCGCGCGGAGCCGCTCGCGCAGCGCGTCGAGCTCGTCGGCCATCGCGACCGGGAGCCGGTCGCCGAACTGCGCGAAGAACTCCTCGGTCAGGTCGCACTCGGCCAGCCACGCCGCCGGGTCCACCGCGAGGAGCTGGTCGAGCGCCCCGGAGGGCAGGTCCAGCCCGTCCAGGTCGAGCTCGCCCGGCGCCGGCAGCCGGCCCAGGGGTGAGTCGAGGCCCTGCACCGACCCGTCGAGCCGCTCCAGCGCCCACGCCAGCACGCGGGAGTTCTCCCCGAACCCCGGCCACAGGTAGGCCCCGTCGGCGCCCTTGCGGAACCAGTTGACGCCGAACACCGCCGGCAGCGGGATGCCGCGCGCCGACAGCTGGGCACCCAGGCGCAGCCAGTGGGCCCAGTGGTCGGCCATGTTGTAGCCGCAGAACGGGAGCATGGCGAACGGGTCGCGACGCAGGGTCCCGACCGGTCCCTCGGCGGCGGCCGTCTGCTCGGAGGCGATCGTCGCGCCCAGGAACACCCCGTGCGCCCAGTCCCGCGCCTGGACCACCAGCGGGACGTTCGTGGCACGCCGGCCACCGAACCAGATCGCGTCGATCGGCACGCCCTCGGGCGAGTCCCACGAGTCGGCGATGGTCGGGCACTGGTCCGCGGCGACCGTGAACCGGCTGTTCGGGTGGGCGGCGGGCGTGCCCGAGGCCGGCGTCCAGTCGTCGCCGCGCCAGTCGACCAGGTGGTCCGGCGGCGTCTCGGTCAGCCCCTCCCACCACACGTCGCCGTCGTCGGTGAGGGCGACGTTGGTGAAGATCACGTCGTGCGTCAGGGTCGCGATCGCCGCCGGGTTGGTGGCGTGGCCGGTGCCGGGTGCGACGCCGAAGAAGCCCGCCTCCGGGTTGATCGCGCGCAGCCGGCCGTCGGTGCCCGGTCCGCCGGGGCGCAGCCACGCGATGTCGTCGCCGATCGTCTCGACCGTCCACCCGGGGATCGTCGGCCGCAGCATCGCCAGGTTGGTCTTGCCGCACGCGGACGGGAACGCGGCCGCGACGTGCGAGACGCGGCCGGTCGGCGAGGTCACCCGCAGGACCAGCATGTGCTCGGCCAGCCAGCCCTCGTCGCGCGCCATCACGGACGCGATGCGCAGCGCGAAGCACTTCTTGCCCAGCAGCGCGTTGCCGCCGTACCCGGAGCCGTACGACCAGATCTCCCGCGTCTCGGGGAAGTGCGCGATGTACTTCGTCGGGTTGCACGGCCACGGGACGTCGTCGTCGCCGGGCCCCAGGGGCGCCCCGACCGAGTGCACGGCCGGCACGAAGTCCCCGTCGGCGCCCAGCAGGTCGAGGACCGCGGTGCCCACCCGGGTCATGACGCGCATGCTCACGACGACGTACGGGGAGTCGGTCACCTGCACGCCGAGCTGCGAGATCGGGCCGCCGAGCGGACCCATCGAGAACGGGACGACGTACATGGTGCGTCCGCGCATCGATCCGGCGAAGACGCCCGCCAGCTCGGCGCGCATGACGTGCGGCTCCCGCCAGTGGTTGGTGGGACCCGCGTCGTCGGGGTCGACCGAGCAGATGAAGGTCCGGTCCTCCACGCGCGCGACGTCGGACGGGTCGGAGCGCGCCAGGTAGCTGTCCGGCCGCAGCCGCGGGTTCAGCGGCAGGAGCGTGCCGGCGTCCACCAGGGCGGCGACGAGCGACGACGCCTGCGCCGCGGAGCCGTCGACCCAGACCACCTCGTCGGGCTCCGTGAGCGCCGCGACCGCGCCCACCCAGGACTGCAGCGCGGCGTGCCGCCGACCCCCCGGTGCGTCCGGGACGCCGACCGGTGCCAGGTCGAACGGGTAGTCGAACGGGTGCTCGGCGAGCGTCATGACGACCTCCGTGTCGGGACCATGTCCTTCCACGGTGGACCTGCGCGTGGCCCGACGGGGTCACCGCCGGGCGGAAACTTCCGCGATTCTTGCGATCCGCGCAACCTCAGGCGACGGATTCGCCCTCGCGGGGCAGGGGCAGGGCGTCGATGTAGATGCGGACCCGCCGACGGCCCTCGGTCTCGCCGGCGGCGCGGCGCTCCTTGGCGCGCTTGAGGGCGCCGTCGACGACCTCCTGCACGCCGCGCACGAGGTCGTGCATCTCCTGGAGAGTGAGCTCGCCGGTGGACCGGTCGTTCAGCGACGCCTCCTCCCAGTCCGGGGAGTCGCCGCCCATCAGCCACCGCTGCAGCACCTGCGCGCGCTCGGCGACCACGCCCTGCAGCAGCGCGTTGGCGGCGTCCGCGGTGCGCGGGTCACGCAGCATGTCGCGGCCGTCGATGCTGTAGCCGACAGCGCGCCACCACCGGTCCCGGCCGCGCTCGTGCGCCGGGTCGTCCTCGACGAACCCGTGCTTCTCCAGCTGGCGCAGGTGGTAGCTGGTCTGCCCGCTGCTCTCGCCCAGGTGCCGGCCCAGCTGGCTGGCCGTCGCCGATCCGTGCTCGGCCAGGTAGTCGTACATGGCCATCCGCAGGGGGTGCGCCAGCGCCTTGAGCTCCTCCGGGCCGATGGCGCGGGCGCGGAACGGCAGGGGCTTGCTCTCAGTCATTCGCAGAGATACCTTTGCAGAGTTGTCTTTGCAGAGTTTCCTTGTCAATCGTACCGGGAGTACCCCCATGAGCGAGTCGGTCGCCACGCGCGAACCCCTCGGGCGTCGCTTCGCCGCGCACCTGGCCGCCACGGGCATGGCGAACCTGGGCGACGGCGTCGTCCAGACCGGCGTCCCCCTGTACGCGCTGACGCTCACGCGCTCCCCCAGCCAGATCGCGCTGCTCACCGCCGCGGCGTGGCTGCCCTGGCTGCTGCTCGGGCTGGCCGCCGGGGTGGTCGTCGACCGGCGCGACCGCAAGTACACGCAGGTCGTCGCGCTCGGGGCGCGGGCCGCCCTGCTCGGCGTCGCGGTGTGGATGATCGTCTCCGGGCACATGACGATCACCGCACTGACCGTCATCGTGCTGGCCTACGGGGTGACCGACGTCTTCGTCGACCTCGCCGGGTCCGCCCTCGTCCCCGACCTGGTGCCGCGCTCGCGCCTCGAGGCCGCGAACGGCCGCACGCTCGCGGCGCAGCAGGTCATGGCCGCGTTCGTCGGCGGACCCGTCGCCGGCGCCGTCCTCGCGCTCGGCGCAGGCTGGATCTTCGGGCTGCCTGCCGGCCTCGCGGTCGCGGCCCTCGTGCTCGTCGCCACGCGCATCCCCGGCAGCTACAAGCACGCGCACGCCGAGAAGCGGCGCGCCACCACCGAGGTCCGCGAGGGCGTCGGGTTCCTGGTCCGGCACCCCGTGCTGCGCCCGCTGCTCGTGGCCGGCAGCGTGATGAACATGGCCAGCACGGGCTACTTCGCGGTGTTCGTGCTGTGGATGGTCGGCCCCGGCTCACGCGTCGGCCTGCAGCCCGAGCACTACCCGCTGGTCATCGCCGTCCTCGCGGTCGGCGCGGTCCTGGGCTCGATCGCCGCCGAGCCGCTCGGCCGCCGCATCCCCGAGGTCCGCCTCCTGCTCGGCTGCTGGACGATCGACGCGCTCCTCATGCTGGTCCCGGTGCTGGTGCCCACGGTCCCGGCGATCGCCGCCTCGATGTTCTTCCTGGGCTTCCTCAACACCAACGGCAACGTCATCTCGCAGTCGATGCGTCAGCGCATGGTCGCCCCCGGCATGCTCGGTCGGGTCGGCGGGGCCAGCCGCACGCTCGGCTACGGCCTCATGCCCGTCGGCGCGCTGCTGGGCGGCATCGTCGCCGAGCGCTGGGGCCTGCCCACCGTGTTCATCGGGGCGACCGTCCTCTGCGTCGCGGCGGTCGCCTACCCGATGGCGGTGGTCCGCCAGCGCATGGTCGCCGAGATGGAGCTGCCGGTCACCGAGCCCGAGCCCGTCGAGGAGGCGGCGCTGCCGCCCCTCACGACGACGGTCTGAGCCCGATGCTCAGCTGAGCAGCTCGTGCCGGACGATCGTCGCCTCACGGCCGGGGCCGACGCCGACCGACGAGATCCGTGCGCCGGAGATCTCCTCGAGGTGCAGCAGGTAGCGCTGCGCGGCCGCCGGCAGGTCGTCGAACTCGCGGGCGCCCGAGATGTCCTCGGTCCAGCCGTCCAGGTACTCGTACACCGGCGTGGCGTGGTGGAAGTCGGACTGGTCGTACGGCATCTCGTCGAACCGGCGGCCCTTGACGTCGTACGCGACCGCGACGGGGATCTTCTCGCGGCCCGTGAGCACGTCCAGCTTGGTGACCACCAGGTCGGTGAGCCCGTTGACGCGGCTGGCGTAGCGGACCACCACGGCGTCGTACCAGCCGGTGCGCCGGGGACGGCCCGTGGTGGTGCCGAACTCGCCGCCGGTCTGCCGCAGCCACTCGCCGTCGTCGTCCAGCAGCTCGGTGGGGAACGGGCCCTCGCCGACGCGCGTGGTGTACGCCTTGGCGACGGCGACGACGCGGTCGATCCTCGTCGGCCCGACGCCCGAGCCGGTGCACGCGCCGCCGGCGGTGGCCGACGACGACGTGACGAACGGGTAGGTGCCGTGGTCGACGTCGAGCATCGTGGCCTGCCCCGCCTCGAACACGAGGGTCTTGCCCTGGTCCAGCGCGGTGTTGAGCAGCAGCGGCGTGTCCGCGACCAGCGGCTGCAGGCGGTCGGCGTGCCGCAGCAGGTCCTCGATCGTCTCGTCGACCGTGATCGCGCGGCGGTTGTAGACCTTCACCAGCAGGTGGTTCTTCTGGTCGAGGGCGCCCTCGACCTTCTCCCGCAGGATCTTCTCGTCGAACAGGTCCTGGATGCGGATGCCGACGCGGTTGATCTTGTCGGAGTACGCGGGTCCGATCCCGCGACCGGTCGTGCCGATCCGGCGCTTGCCCAGGAACCGCTCGGTGACCTTGTCCAGCGTGCGGTTGTACGGCGCGATGACGTGCGCGGCCGACGAGACCTTGAGCGCGGAGGTGTCGACCCCGCGGGCCTCGAGCGCGTCGATCTCCTCGAACAGGACCTCGATGTCGACGACGACGCCGTTGCCGATCACGGGCACGACACCGGGCGAGAGGATGCCCGAGGGCAGCAGGTGCAGGGCGTACTTCTCGCCGCCGATGACGACCGTGTGGCCCGCGTTGTTGCCGCCGTTGAACTTGACGACGTAGTCGGTGCGCGAGCCGAGCTGGTCGGTCGCCTTGCCCTTGCCCTCGTCGCCCCACTGGGCACCGAGCACCACGACGGCCGGCATCTAGATCACCACTCCCACGCTGCCTGCGGTGCGGACCCGTGTACCCGGACGGTGCCGGTCCGCGCACCGGGCGGCAGTGACCCAGTACTCCGAGAGGGTACCGGACAGTCAAGAGATGGTCATGTCCGTGCAGGTCAGCGCAGGTCGGCCACCTCGTCGACGGACGTGCCGCTGTCCCGCAGGAACGTCTCGCAGCGCTCGGCCTCGTCGGACTCCCCGATCGCCTCCGCCGCCTCCGCGAGCGCCAGGAGCGCGCGGAGGAACCCCTGGTTGGGGGCGTGGTCGGCGGGGATCGGGCCGCGGCCGCGCCAGCCCGCCCGGCGCAGGGCGTCGAGCCCGCGGTGGTAGCCGGTCCGCGCGTACGCGTACGCCGCCACGGGATCGCCGTCGTCGGCCAGTGCGTGCTCCGCCAGGAGTGCCCAGAGCAGCGACGACGCGGGCGCCGCGGGCACGGCCTCGCGGGGCGTGGACCCGCTGCTCAGGGCGTCGCGCGCGTCGGCCTCGGGGCCGTCGGCGGGCAGGAGCGTCGGCGCGGGACCGTCCAGCAGGTTCTCGTGGCTCATGGGCACAGCCTCCCACCGCGTGCACCGCGATGGGAGCGCGGCTACAGTCGTGCAGCCGACCTGGACCACTGTTCGGCACACCCCCGCAGCTCCAGGACAGGGCGGCCATGATCGAGATCTCCACGTCCGCGACGACGACGACGCTGACGATCGCCGGCGATCTGGACCTCGCCGAGCGGGACCAGTTCCCCGAGATCGCCGCACGGGTGGTCGGGCTGCGTCGTCAGCTCGTGGTGATCGACATGTGCAAGGTCACCTTCATGGACTCGACCGGCGCGGCGTTCCTGATCTCCCTGGCCGACTCCGGGCGCAAGCGCGGGGGCGCCACCGTCCTGCGTGGAGCGGATGCGCGCGACCTGTTCGTGATCGAGATCTGCGGCGCGCTCGACCTGTTCCGGGTCGACGCGGACCACCGGTGCGACAGCAGCCTGGACGAGTCGGGCTTCCGCCGGCCCGACGGCGCACCCGCGCCCGCCTGACCGCAGCCCTGCTCCACGGCAGCCCCGCTCCACCGCAGCGCTGCGTGGACCCGTCGGACCGCCCGACTGCCTACCCGTCGACCGACGGCAGCGAGCCCGGGCGCACCTTCGCCCAGACGAGCTTGCCGTCGCGTGACTGCCGCCAGCCCCAGTCGGCCAGCCGCTCCACGATCTGCATGCCGAACCCGCCCACGCGCCCGGGGTGCCCGTCGGTGGTGACCGGCGGCGCCGGGTTGCCGTCCTCCACCTCGATGCGCAGGCCGTCGCCCGTGTCGTAGAGCTGCAGCGACACGTGGCCGAACCCGTGCAGCACCGCGTTCGCCACGAGCTCGGAGACCACGAGCTCCGCGTTGGCCGCGTCGTCGATCCCCCAGGCCTGGCACGTGCGCAGCACCGCGTGCCGGGCGCGGCCGATCGACGCCGCCTCGCTGGGCAGCGACCACCGTCGCCGGCGCGGGCTGCGCGTCCGCTCCGAGGCGTCCCGCGGTGAGGGCACCCGCACGACGACCACCGCGACATCGTCCTCGGGGTGGTCCGCGAGCCGAGAGAGCAGCTCCTCGCCCACGCCGGCCGCGTCACGCGCGGTGACCGCCGCGGCGACCGCCGACAAGGCGGCCATCCCCTCGCGCATGCCCCGGTCACGCCGCTCGATGAGCCCGTCGGTGTAGTACAGGACGACGTCGCCGGGCTCGAGGTCCAGCGCGACCGTCGTGCGTGCGTCGCCGCCGAAGCCGATCATCGGCCCGCCGCCGGCGCCCAGCTCGGCGACCCGGCCGTCGCGCACGTGCAGGGCGGGCAGGTGCCCAGCGCGTGAGTACTCGAGCCGCCAGACGCCGTCCGTCCGGGTCAACGTCGACAGGACGAGCCCAGCGGCGCGCGGTACCCGCATGCCCGCCACCAGCTGGTCCACGCGCTCGAGCACGGGACCGGGCGTCGTCGATGTCGAACATGTACGAGCGCACCACCGAGCGCAGCTGGCCCATGGACGCGGCCGCCTCGACGTCGTGCCCGACCACGTCACCGATGACGACGCCGACGACGTCCGGCGCCACCTGCAGCACGTCGTACCAGTCGCCGCCCACCTGCGCGTTCTCCGAGTTGGGCGCGTAGTAGGTCCACACGTCGAGGCCGTCCACCTCGGCCTGCTCCGGCAGCATCGCCCGCTGCAGCGTCTCGGCCAGGCGGTGCTCGCGGTCGTACAGCCGGGCGTTGTCGATGACCAGCCCGACCCGGCGCGCCGTGAGGTCCAGCACGGTCCGCACCGACGGCTCCAGGTCCCGCAGCCCGTGGCCGTCGTGCGGCTGGACGGCCAGCACGCCGAGCACGCGACGGCGGCCCGGCAGCGGGAAGACCAGCACCCGGTCGCCGTCCTGCGTCCCGGCCTCGGCCAGCGCCAGCCCCGACTGCTGCGCCAGCCACCCGGTCGCGCTCCCCGCGGCGTAGTCGCCGCCGAGGTGGACCTCGACCGGCCGGTCGACCTCGGCGTCGAGCAGCTGCTGCACCACGTCCGCGCCGCCGTCCGCGCTCCCGGCCGTGCCGGGCTGCCGTCGCCGTGCCGGTCGCCCTTGCCGCTGGGCGCGTGCGCGGCGTCGATGCCGTCGGCCACGCGCAGGCCACCGTCGTTCAGGTAGAACGCCGCCCAGCCCACCACCGCGCGGCGCAGCATGGCCGCGATCTCGCGCAGGGCGTGCGGGTCGTCGACGTCCATCAGCAGGTCCGAGACCTGGGCGATCAGGCCGAGGCTGCGCCGCTCACGCCGTTCCGACTCGACCAGCGCCGCCTGCTCCGCGTCGTGCGAGATCTGCTCGGTCAGGTCCAGGAGCGCGACGACCCAGTGCGTCAGGATCCCGTCCGGCGTGTCGCGCACCGGCGACAGGTGCGCGCGGCAGGACAGCGGCGAGCCGTCAGCGCGGCGCAGCACCAGCGTGTGCACCGTCTCGCGGCCCTCCCGGACGCCCGCCCGCAGACCGTCGACGTCCGGATCGCGGGACACCGTGTCGGCCAGGACCGTGCCCTGGCGCTCGCCGCGCCTCGTCGAGGCCGTACCCTGTGACCCTCTCGAAGGCGTCATTCACCCAGACGACGGGCATCTCGGGCTCGATGGCATCCAGCACGGCCATCGGTACGGAGGTCGCCCGGAGCGCTCGGTCCCGCACGTCGACGAGATCGCGATCGGGGAGGGGGCGGGCGTGGGAGTTGACCACCACCACCTCCGATCGTCTAGCGTTCCTGGCAGGAGAGTCGTCGAGCAGTCGGCGCATGCCTTGCTCGGACGTCAGCGAAAGGAGCGCCGTGCGCGACGGTAACAGCACGACCCCCGACAGGCCTGCGGACGTCTCGCAGTCCGACCAGGGCGACGGAGTCGTGGGCGAGCCCGGTGCCGTCCACGTCATCGTCGGCACGGACGCCACCCGGATCGTGCTCTCGGGCGAGGTCGACGCCGACCTCGGCGCGGAGCTCCAGGAGGCCACCGCCGAGGCCGAGCAGGTGGGTCTGCCCATCGAGGTCGACGCCCACCACGTGACGTTCATGGACTCCTCCGGCGTCGCGTTCCTCGCCCGCCTGTCCATCCGGTCCCAGCACCGCGTCCGGCTCCTGCGGGTGCCGCCGACCGTGCGGTTCCTGCTCGAGGTCACCCGGATCGGCGAGCTGCTCGACGTCGTCGACGGCGACGAGTCCGAGTTCCAGCCGGTGGCCGACAGCCAGTCCTGAGGCTCCCCCCAGACGCACGAAGGGCCCCCCGAGGGGGGCCCTTCGTCATTCCCGGTGTCAGGCGCCGAGCGTGTGCCCGGCCGAGCGGAGCTGGCGCGAGGCCTCCGCGATGCGCTGGGCCATGCCGGCCTCGGCGAGCTTGCCCCAGGCGCGCGGGTCGTAGGCCTTCTTGTTGCCCACCTCGCCGTCGATCTTGAGCACGCCGTCGTAGTTCTTGAAGAAGTGGTCGGCCACCGGACGGCTGAACGCGTACTGCGTGTCCGTGTCGATGTTCATCTTGATGACGCCGTTGTCCACGGCCTCGGAGATCTCCTCCTCGGTCGAGCCGGACCCGCCGTGGAACACCAGGTCGAACGGGTTCTCCTGGCCGATCGCGTCGCCGACGGCCTTCTGGATCTCCGCGAGGATCGACGGACGCAGCTTGACCGCACCCGGCTTGTAGACGCCGTGCACGTTGCCGAACGTGAGGGCCGTCAGGTAGCGGCCCTTCTCGCCCGCACCGAGCGCCTTGACCGTGGCCAGGCCGTCCTCGACGGTCGTGTACAGCTTGTCGTTGATCTCGGCCGCGTGGCCGTCCTCCTCGCCGCCGACGACGCCGATCTCGATCTCGAGGATCGTGCGCGCCTGGCGGGAGAGCTCGAGGAGCTCCTCCGCGATGACCAGGTTCTCGTCGAGCGGCACGGACGAGCCGTCCCACATGTGCGACTGGAACGTGGGGAGCTTGCCGGCCTTGACCTGCTCGATCTCGAGCGCCAGCAGCGGGCGCACCCAGGAGTCGAGGTTCTGCTTGGCGCAGTGGTCGGTGTGCAGCGCGACCGTGATCGGGTAGCCCTTGGCCACCTCGGCGGCGTAGGCCGCGAGCGCGAGCGAGCCGGCGACGCGGTCCTTGACCGTCGAGCCGGCCGCGTACTCGGCGCCGCCGACGGAGACCTGGATGATGCCGTCGGACTCGGCCTCGGCGAAGCCCTGGAGCGCGGCGGTGAGGCTCTGGGACGAGGTGACGTTGACGGCCGGGTAGGCGAACTTGCCCGCCTTCGCCCGGTCGATCATCTCGGCGTAGACCTCGGGGGTGGCGATGGCCATGTGCAGCATCTCCTGCGCGTAGTGGGAGCGATATCGCATCGATTCTGGCACGCCCCGAGCGCCGACCGTCCGGGACGTTCTACCCCTGGACAGCCGGTCCCGCGTGCCGCGCCACCCACGCGTGCATGGCGATCGCCGCGGCCGCGCCGGCGTTGATCGACCGGGTGGAGCCGAACTGCGCGATGTGCAGGACGTCCACCGCGGCGGCGCGGGCGGCGTCGGACAGCCCGACCGACTCCTGCCCGAACAGCAGCACGCAGGCACGCGGCAGCGGGTACCCCTCGAGGGCCACGGAGCCGGGCAGGTTGTCGACGCCGAGCACCGGCAGCCCCTCGTCGGCGGCCCACGCCACCAGGTCCTGGACCGTGGGGTGGTGCCGCACGTGCTGGTACCGGTCCGTGACCATGGCGCCGCGCCGGTTCCAGCGCCGGTTGCCCACGATGTGCACCTGCGCCGCCAGGAACGCGTTGGCCGTGCGGACCACCGAGCCGATGTTGAGGTCGTGCGCCCAGTTCTCGATGGCCACGTGGAAGGGGTGCCGACGCGTGTCCAGGTCCGCGACGATCGCCTCGAGGGTCCAGTACCGGTAGGCGTCGACCACGTTGCGCCGGTCGCCGTGCGCCAGCAGCTCGGGGTCGTAGCGGTCGTCCGTGGGCCACTCGCCCTGCCACGGACCGACCCCGACCGCCGCACGCTCCTCGTCCACGCGCGTCACGCTAGCCGGTGCTCCCACGGGCACAGGTCCCGCACACCGCAGCCCCGGGGCGGGCACGAGCGGCGCCGTAGGCTGAGCCCCATGCTGATGACGACCGCACTGACGGCCGCTGGACCTGTCGCCGCCCTGGGGCCCGACTTCCTGGACCCGCAGCACCTGATCGACTCGTTCGGCGCATGGGCCCTGCTGGGCATCATGGCGATCATCTTCATCGAGGTCGGCCTGCTGTTCCCGATCCTGCCGGGCGACTCCCTGCTGTTCACGGCCGGCGCCCTGGTGGCCCAGGACTCGCTGAACATCAACCTCAGCATCTGGGCGCTCGTCGCGATCCTCGTCGTCACCGCCTACGCAGGCACGCAGACCGGGTACCTGATCGGCCGGACGCTGGGCCCCAAGGTGTTCGCCAAGCCGGACTCGCGGTTCTTCAAGCAGAAGTACATCGACCAGACGTACGCGTACTTCGACCGGTACGGCGGCCGCACGCTCGTGGTGGCGCAGTTCATCCCGTTCGTGCGCACGTACGCGTCGGTCGCGGCCGGCGTCGGCAAGATGCCCTACCGGCACTTCGCGTTCTTCAACGCGATCGGGGTGGTGCTCTGGGCCGGCGGCGTCACGCTGCTCGGCTACCTGCTGGGGAACATCACGTTCATCAAGGACAACATCGAGGCGCTGCTGGTCCTCGTCGTGCTGGTCTCCGTGGTGCCCGTGCTGATCGAGGTGTGGCGCGAGCGGCGCAAGGCGAAGGCCGGCCTGCTCGACGACGAGGGCCGCGACGTCCGCTACGACGAGCAGGCCGAGCGCGACGAGGTCGAGCGCAAGGCGTTCGGCGCATGACCCACCACGGCCCGCGGGAGATCCGGTCCTGGCTGTCCGACATGGACGGCGTCCTGGTCCACGAGGGCACCGCGCTGCCCGGCGCGGCGGAGTTCATCCGTGCCCTGCGCGACGGCGACCGGCCCTTCCTGATCCTCACCAACAACTCGATCTTCACCACGCGGGACCTGCGCGCGCGCCTGTCCGCGTCCGGCATCGACGTGCCCGAGGAAGCCATCTGGACCTCGGCCCTGGCCACCGCGCAGTTCCTGGTGGACCAGATGCCCGGCGGCTCCGCGTACGTCATCGGCGAGGCCGGGCTGACCACCGCGCTGTACGAGGCCGGCTACACGCTGACCGCCGCGCAGCCGGACTTCGTGGTGCTGGGCGAGACCCGCACGTACTCGTTCGAGGCCATCACGCAGGCGATCCGGCTGATCCAGGGCGGTGCACGGTTCATCGCCACCAACCCCGACGTCACCGGTCCGTCCGCGGAGGGTGACCTGCCGGCCACGGGCGCGGTCGCGGCGATGATCAGCGCGGCCACGGGGCGGCAGCCGTACTTCGTCGGCAAGCCCAACCCCATGATGATCCGCTCGGCGCTCAACCGGATCGACGCGCACTCGGAGACCACGGTCATGGTCGGCGACCGGATGGACACCGACGTGGTGTCCGGCATCGAGGCCGGGCTGCGGACGTTCCTGGTGCTGTCCGGGTCCACCCGGCTGGCCGACGTGGACAGCTTCCCGTTCCGGCCGACCGAGATCCTGAACTCGGTGCAGGACCTGATCGAGCGGGTCTAGCGGCTCAGAACGAGACCTCGGGGGCCGCCCGCACGCTGGGCTCGTCGACCTCGAAGTACTCGGCCCGCTCGACGTGGAACATGTTCGCCACGATGTTCGCCGGGAAGGTCTCGACCTTGGTGTTCAGCGAGCGCACGTTCGCGTTGTAGAAGCGGCGCCCGGCGGCGATGCGGTCCTCGGTGTTGGTCAGCTCGGCCTGCAGCTGCTGGAAGTTCTCGCTGGCCCGCAGCACCGGGTACGCCTCCGCCACCGCGAACAGCCGACCCAGCGCCTGCGTCAGCTGGTTCTCCTGCGCGGCCTGCTCGGCCGGTCCGGCACCGGGGCTGATCGCAGCGGCGCGCGCCCGCGCGACCTCGTCGAACACCCCACGCTCGTGTGCGGCGTAGCCCTTGACCGACTCCACCAGGTTGGGGATCAGGTCGTGCCGGCGGTGCAGCTCCACGTCGATCTGCCGCCACGCCTCCTGCACCAGGTTCCGCAGGCGGACGAAGCCGTTGTACGTGGCGACGCCCCACAGGAGCGCGATCACGACGATCACGGCGAGGACGATCAGGACGATGGCACCGGTGGTCACGGCAGGAGCCTCTCAGGCGTCGGGACGGTCAGGTGATCGTAGCGTCGGGGTCCGGCCGGGTGAGCGGGTCGTACCCGTGGTCCTGCCAGACGTGCCGCGGGATCGAGTCGACGACGGCGGACAGGAGCCCGAGCCGCCCCGCGAGCCGGTCGAGGTCCGTGGTGCCGACGGCCCAGGTGAGGATCCAGGTGCCGTCGATCCGCCAGGGCGTGCGCACGGCGTCCGGGCGCAGCAGCCGCTCCATGAGCTGGGGGCGGACGATCGCGTGCGCGACCCGCTGGTCGGAGGCGACCACCCGGTACGCCTGGTTGAACGCCTCGGACTCGAACTGGATGTCCTGCGCGCCCACCAGCTTGGCCAGCGAGGCGCCCAGCCCCTCGGGCGTCAGCTCGAGCGTCGGCAGGTAGGTCGGCAGCGCGAGCGCCACGACGTGGGCGTGCTGCGTGGTCTGGGTCTTGCCGCTGCCGGTGGTCCACTCGTAGGTGAACGACAGCGCCGGCGCGCCCCGCCACGTGCCGCGCAGCACCTCGGTGGCGCGGCGGTTGTGGCCGACCCCGAACGGCTGCCGGCGGGACAGGTCGACGAGCGAGCGGTCCGAGCGGGTGTACGTCCATCCGTTGCGCAGCGCCCACTGCGCGAGCCGCTCCTGCCGCTTGTGCTGCAGCCAGGCCATCAGGACCAGCAGCCCGACGAACCCGATCGCGACGAGGAGCAGGACGACCGTCCCCACGGGTCAGGCCAGGCCGAGGTCCGACAGGCTGAACAAGAAGTGGTACGGCACGCCGAGCGCCTCGATCTTGGCCTGCGCCCCGGTCGCCCGGTCGACGATGACCGCGACACCCAGCACCTGCGCACCCGCCTCGCGAGCGGCCTCGACGGCCGCGATCGGCGAACCGCCGGTGGTCGAGGTGTCCTCGAGGACGACGACCTTGCGGCCGGCGATGTCGGGGCCCTCGATGCGGCGCTGCATGCCGTGCGCCTTGGCCTCCTTGCGCACGACGAACGCGTCCAGGTCCTGCCCGCGCGACGCGGCGGCGTGCAGCAGGCTCGTCGCGACCGGGTCCGCGCCGAGCGTCAGCCCGCCGACCGCGTCGATCTCCGCGGTGCCCAGCCCGACCTCCTCGAGCAGGTCCAGCATGAGGTGCCCGATCAGCGGGGCGGCGCGGTGGTGCAGCGTCACCCGGCGCAGGTCGACGTAGTAGTCGGCCTCGCGGCCCGACGACAGGGTCACCTTGCCGTGCACGACCGCGAGGGTCCGGATGAGGTCGAGCAGCTGGTCGCGGGGCGTCGGGGAGAGCGTCACGGCGGTCAGGCTACTCGGCGGCCGAGGCCTCGGTGGGACGCCCCTCCGGCTCCTGGTCCGGGTCCTGGAACGCCCGGCGGTAGCGGCCGAACGCGCGGACCGCGGAGCGGGGGGCCAGCCGGGCCATGGCGGAGAGGGTCCGGTAGCGCAGGCTCGGGGTGGAGATGACGGCGCCGCGGCGGACGTCGGCGAGCGCGGTGGAGACCACGTCCTCCGGGTTGAGCCAGACGACCTCCGGGTAGGCCGTCATGTCGATCTCGCCGCGCGCGTGGAACTCGGTGTGCACGAAGCCGGGGCACAGCGCGGTGGCGGTCACGCCGGTGCCGCGCAGCTCGACGGCCAGGCTCTCGGTGAAGACGCGGACCCAGGCCTTGTGCGCGGAGTAGGTGCCGGAGGTGAGCAGGGCCGCGACGGAGGCCACGTTGAGGATGGCGCCGCGCCCGCGCTCGACCATCGCACCGGCCGCGGCGTGCGACAGGACCATGACCGCGGTGACCATGACCGCGAGCGCCGACTCCTCGTCGGCAAGGTCCCCGGTGACGAAGCGCTGGTTGAGGCCCAGGCCCGCGTTGTTGACCAGCAGGCCGACGGGACGCTCCGTGGCGCGCAGCCGGTCGGCGACGCGCTCGACGTCGGCGCGGACGGACAGGTCGGCGACGAGGACCTCGGCTCGGATGCCCGCGGCGGCCTCGAGCTGGGCGGCCAGCCGCGTCAGCCGCTCCTCGTTGCGCGCCACCAGGACGACGTCGTGCTTGGCGGTGGCCAGCTGCCAGGCGAACTCCAGGCCGAGCCCGGCGGAGGCGCCGGTGATGAGTGCGGTTGCCATGAGGACACCCTACGGACGGCTGAGCCGATGGCGCTGGGGACATCAGTCCCGGGGCGTCCAGCCGTGTGGACGGCGGGCCGCGAGGCGTCGGCGGTGCGACGTAGGGTGTGCCGCGTGACTGACGGGTGGGGTGGCGACGCGCCGGACTGGCCTCTGGACGACGAGCCCCCGTTCGACCCGTTCTACGACGCCGCGCCCCCCGAGCACGAGCCGTCGGCGCCCCCGGTCCGGGGTGCTCGCCCGGCCCCACCACCGCGCCCGGACATCCCGCGCGAGGTGGCGCAGGTCCTCGAGCCGGAGGCCGCGCTCGCCGCCGCCGCGGACGTGCTGCACGACGTGTGGGGCTACGACGCGTTCCGCGGCGAGCAGGCGGAGATCATCGACACCGTCGTGCGCGGCGGCGACGCGCTCGTGCTCATGCCGACCGGCGGCGGCAAGTCGCTGTGCTACCAGGTGCCGGCGCTGGTCCGGGCGGGCACCGGCGTGGTCGTGTCCCCGCTGATCGCGCTCATGCAGGACCAGGTGGACGCGCTGTCGGCGCTCGGGGTGCGCGCCGGCTTCCTCAACTCCACGCAGCAGCCGCACGAGCGCCGGGCCGTCGAGGACGCCTACCTGGCGGGCGAGCTGGACCTGCTGTACCTCGCGCCCGAGCGCCTGCGCGTCCGGGAGACCGTCGAGCTGCTGGACCGCGGGACGATCGCCCTGTTCGCCATCGACGAGGCGCACTGCGTGTCCCAGTGGGGGCACGACTTCCGGCCGGACTACCTGCAGCTGTCGATGCTGCACGAGCGCTGGCCCGAGGTCCCCCGGATCGCCCTGACCGCGACGGCGACCGAGCAGACCCACGCCGAGATCGCGCAGCGCCTGCAGCTCGGGGACGCCCGGCACTTCGTCGCCAGCTTCGACCGGCCCAACATCCAGTACCGGATCGCGCCCAAGGACAAGCCGCGGGACCAGCTCCTGAACCTGCTGCGCACCGAGCACGAGGGCGATGCGGGGATCGTCTACTGCCTGTCGCGGAACTCGGTCGAGCAGACGGCGCAGTTCCTCGTCGACCACGGGGTGCCGGCGCTGCCGTACCACGCGGGGCTGGACCGGCAGGTGCGCGCCCGCAACCAGTCCCGGTTCCTGCGCGAGGACGGGGTCGTCATGGTGGCGACCATCGCGTTCGGCATGGGGATCGACAAGCCGGACGTGCGGTTCGTCGCCCACCTGGACCTGCCCAAGTCCGTCGAGGGCTACTACCAGGAGACCGGCCGCGCCGGGCGCGACGGGCTGCCGTCGACGGCGTGGCTGGCGTACGGGCTGGCGGACGTGGTGCAGCAGCGCCGGATGATCGACACGTCCGACGGCGACGCCGCGCACAAGCGTCGGCTGACCGCCCACCTGGACGCGATGCTCGCGCTGTGCGAGACGGTGTCCTGCCGCCGCGTGCAGCTGCTCAACTACTTCGGCCAGCCCTCCGAGCCGTGCGGCAACTGCGACACCTGCCTGACTCCGCCGGAGTCGTGGGACGGCACGGTCCCGGCGCAGAAGCTGCTCTCCACCGTGGTCCGGCTCGAGCAGCGCGGGCAGCGGTACGGCGTCGGGCACCTGGTGGACATCCTGCGCGGCAAGGTCACGCCGCGGGTGACGCAGCTGGGGCACGAGTCGCTGAGCACGTTCGGCGTGGGGCAGGACCTGTCCGACGGCGAGTGGCGCGGCGTGGTGCGGCAGCTGCTGGCCATGGAGCTGCTGGGCGTGGACACCGACGGCTACGGCACGCTGCGGCTGGCGCCCGACAGCGCCGACGTGCTGCGCGGGGAGCGCGAGGTGCGGCTGCGGCGGGAGCCGGAGCGCGCGGTGCGCACCCGGGGCACGCGCGGCAGCCGCCCGACGGCCGCGGCGGACCTGTCGGACGACGCGCTCGAGCTGTTCGAGGTGCTGCGGGCCTGGCGGGCCGGGGTCGCCAAGGAGCAGGGCGTGCCGGCGTACGTGGTGTTCCACGACGCGACGCTGCGCGAGGTGGTCAGCCGGCGGCCGACGTCGCTCGAGCAGCTGGGCGGGATCAGCGGGATCGGCGCGGCCAAGCTGGAACGCCACGGGCCGGGCCTGCTGGCGGCGCTGGCGGGAGTGTCGGAGTCGGCCTGACAGCCCCCGCGCGCCGGGACCGGCTCGTGCACGCCAGCGTCACCCGGCGGTGCCGGTGAGGCGGCGGAGCGCGGCGAGGCCCTCGGGGGTGCCCGGCCAGTGGCGGGCCATCGCCTCGGGACCGGCGCGCCGGACCACCGAGCGCAGGACCAGCGCGACGACGATCGCGTCGTCGGCGTAGCCGATCACGGGCAGGACGTCCGGCACCAGGTCGACCGGCATCGCGAGGTAGCCCAGGAGCAGCCACAGCCGCACGCGCACACCCCGCGGGAGCGTGCGGTCGGCGGCGAGCCGACGCACCAGACGGACCACGTCGGGCAGCAGCCGCAGCAGGTCCCTCAGGCGGACGTCGTCGGGCCGGGTGAACCAGAGCACCGCGACCAGGGCGAGCCACAGCAGGAGTACCCCGCCGAGCACGCCGACCACCGTCCAGGCCCACTCGGGCATCGTCACCTCGCTCGTCGGCACGGATGGTTCGTCCAACGGTCTGGACGTCCGGTGTCAGCGCACCACGCGCAGCGGGGCATCGCCGGTGGAGCCGCGGATCACTAGGTGCGTGGGCAGCTCGACCGTCGCGGTGCCGCCCGGGTGGGTGGGGTCCAGGCGCGCGAGCAGCAGGTCCGCGGCCACGTGGCCCGCGCGTTCCAGCGGGGCCGCGATGGTCGTGAGGCCGGGACGGACCAGGTCGGCACCGAACACGTCGTCGCAGCCGACGACGCTCATGGCGCCGGGCACGTCGACCCCCCGCTCGGCGAGCCGGTCGAGGATGCCGAAGGCCAGCAGGTCGTCGAACGCGAGGACGGCGGTGACCTCGGCGTGCAGGGCGGCGTCGGCCGCGGCCGCACCGTCCTCGCGACGAGGCACGAACGGGCCTAGCCCGACGACGTCGACGCCGAGCCGCTTGGCGGCCGTCCGCAGCACCGCGCGGCGGCGCCGGTCGGACCACGAGGCCCGCGGACCGCCCGCGTAGGCGACGCGGCGGTGCCCGAGGGAGGCGAGGTGGGCGAGCGCCTGACCCGTGCCGCCGGCGGTGTCGACGAGCACGCCGGACTGGTCGGGCACCGGGCGGTTGACGGTGACCATGGGGAACTCGTGCGACCAGGCGGTCAGCCGGTCGTCATCGAGCCGCGAGGCCGCGAGCACCGCGCCGTCCACCGTGGGCCGCAGCGCGCGCAGCGCCCGCTCCTCGGCCTCGACGGACTCCTCCGCGTCGACGAGCACGTGCACGTACCCGTCGGCCCGCAGGCGAGCCGCGGTACCGCGCACGATGCCGAAGAAGTACGGGTTGGTGACGTCCGGGACGAGGAGCGCGACCATGCGGGTGCGGCCGGAACTCAGCGCACGCCCGGATGCGCTGGGCGCGTACCCGAGCTCGCGGGCGGCCTCGCGCACCCGGCTGGCGGTGCGCTCGTTGACCCGGCCCGGCTTGGTGAGCGCGCGGGAGGCGGTGGAGATGGCCACGCCGCTGGCGGCCGCGACGTCGCGGAGGGTGGGTGGCCTGGTCATCGGTCCTCGTCGAACGATCGGCAGCGGCGGACCGACCGGCCCGGCGCGGTCCCATCGTGGCGGTCGACCCGCCGGATGGCAACCTCCGGCAAACGTTTGTCTTGGCGGCCGACCGGTCCTACGGTGGGACGCGGACGCAGGACTGGAGCAGCGCCGACGGCGTCGTCGGCGGATCGGAGCACGGATGCCCACCGACCACGGCACCACGCCGACCACGCCCGAGGGCGCGCCGACCTCGGCACCAGCGGACCTCGCCGCACCCCTCCAGGGCACGGCCATCCGCAGCGCCGAGGTACTGGTCAGCAGTCCCGACCGGAACTTCGTCACGCTGCGGCTGACCACGCAGGACGGGGTGGTCGGGCTCGGCGACGCGACGCTGAACGGCCGCGAGCTGGCCGTCGCCTCTTACCTGTCCGACCACGTGGTGCCGCTGCTGCTGGGCCGGGACGCCCACCGCATCGAGGACACGTGGCAGTTCCTCTACCGGTCCGCGTACTGGCGGCGCGGGCCCGTGACCATGGCCGCGATCGCCGCGGTCGACGTGGCGCTGTGGGACATCAAGGCCAAGCTCGCCGGGATGCCGCTGTACCAGCTGCTCGGCGGGGCCAGCCGCACCGGGATCATGGCCTACGGGCACGCGAGCGGTCGGGACCTGCCCGAGCTGTTCGACTCGATCCGCAAGCACCAGGAGCAGGGGTTCCGCTCCATCCGCGTGCAGACCTCCGTGCCGGGCATCGACGCGGTCTACGGGGTGGCCGCGCAGCCGTCGTCGTCGGGACGCTACGACTACGAGCCCGCCCAACGTGCTCCCCTGCCGGCCGAGGAGGACTGGGACACCCGGGCCTACCTGCGGCACATCCCGCCGGGTGTTCGAGGCGGTCCGGAACGAGTTCGGGCCCGAGCTGCCGCTGCTGCACGACGGGCACCACCGGATGACGCCCATCCAGGCCGCGCGCCTGGGCAAGGACCTCGAGCCGTACGACCTGTTCTGGCTCGAGGACTGCACCCCCGCGGAGAACCAGGACGCGCTGCGGCTGGTCCGCCAGCACACCACCACCCCGCTGGCGATCGGTGAGGTGTTCAACACCGTGTGGGACTACCAGACGCTGGTCCGCGAGCAGCTCATCGACTACGTGCGCTCCGCCGTGACGCACACCGGCGGCATCAGCGCGCTGCGCCGGATCTTCGACTTCGCCGCGCAGTACCAGATCAAGTCCGGGCATCCACGGGCCGACCGACATCTCCCCCGTGGGCATGGCCGCGGCGCTGCACCTGGACCTGGCGATCCACAACTTCGGCATCCAGGAGTACATGCAGCACGGGGCGCGGACCAACGAGGTGTTCCGCCAGACGTTCACGTTCACGGACGGCTACCTGCACCCCGGCGACGAGCCCGGGCTCGGGGTCACGTACGACGACGACGCGGCCGCGCGCTACCCGTACCAGGCGGCCTACCTGCCGTTCAACCGGCTCAAGGACGGCACGGTGCACGACTGGTGAGCGCAGGAATCAGAACATCCGGGGCCCCGGGAGCGCCGATACGTCGGAATCCTGCGTGGTCGGACTGCTGGCTGCCCGACGAGGCGTTCCGGTCGCTCGGCTCGCGGCGCGTGCTGGTCGCGGTCGCCCCCGAGGACGGGCCCGTCGCGCAGACGGTCCTCGACGAGGTCGCCGCGGCCACGGAGCGGTTCGGCGGCGAGCTGGTCACCAGCCCGGTGACCGCCGACGAGGCGCTCGCGTGCGACGTCGTGCTCGCGATCGTCGGCAGCGCCGGCGAGGTCGGCACGGGCTCGGTCACGATGCCCCCGCCCCCGGCTGTCGTCCAGCGGACCGACGCGTACCTGCCGGCGGTGCAGGCGGTGGTCCAGGACCGGTTCGTCCTGGGCCGCGGAGTGCCGATGAGCGACGGGATGTTCGGCATCGAGCGACGCGCCGGCCGGGCTGTCGTGCTCGCCGGCGACGCGGCCGGCCTGCTGTACGGGCTGCACGAGCTGGTCCGTCGCGGAGAGTCGGCCTTTGCCGGCCCGGACGACATCGTCTGGGACCTGCCGGTCAACGAGATCCGGATGCTCGACCACTGGGACAACACGGTGGTCCACCCGGTCATGGGTCAGGTGGAGCGCGGGTACGCGGGCGGCTCGCTGTTCTACGCCGACGGCCGCGTCCGCGAGGACCTGTCCCGCGTCGAGGAGTACGCGCGGCTGCTGGGCTCGGTCGGGATCAACGCGGTCGGGCTGAACAACGTCAACGTGCACGCGGCCGAGGCGCGCCTCCTCACCGACCACCTGGACGACGTCGCCCGGCTCGCGGACGCCTTCCGGCCGCACGGCATCCGCGTGCACCTGTCGGTGAGCTTCGCGGCACCGATCACGGTGGGCGGGCTGAGCACGGCGGACCCGCTGGACCCCGCGGTGCAGGACTGGTGGGCGTCGGCGGTGCGCCGCGTCTACGAGACGATCCCCGACTTCGGCGGGTTCGTCGTCAAGGCCGACTCCGAGGGGCAGCCCGGCCCGTTCGCCTATGGCCGGGACCACGCCGACGGCGCGAACCTGCTGGCCCGGGCCCTGGCGCCGTTCGGCGGCACCGTGTTCTGGCGCGCGTTCGTCTACGACCACCACCAGGACTGGCGCGACCGGTCCACCGACCGCGCGCGGGCCGCGTACGACCACTTCACGCCGCTGGACGGCCGGTTCGACGACAACGTGGTGCTCCAGGTGAAGTACGGACCGATGGACTTCCAGGCGCAGGAGCCGGTCTCCCCGGTGATCGCGGCGATGCCCCGGACGCGGCTGGCGGTCGAGCTGCAGGTGACGCAGGAGTACACCGGGCAGCAGAAGCACGCGTGCTACCTGGGGCCGCAGTGGGCGCAGATCCTGAGCTTCCCACTGGCCGAGGACGGGCGCTCGGTCGGCTGGATCGCGGCGGGGCTGTCCGGCGGGGTGCAGCGCGGGGACGATCCCGTGCCGCCCGCGGCAGGCATCGTCGCGGTCTCCAACGTCGGTGACGACGAGTTCTGGACCGGGCACCCGTTGGCGCAGGCGAACCTGTACGCGTTCGCGCGGCTCGCCTGGGACCCCGGCGCGGACCCGGCCGCGATCCTCGACGAGTGGATCGGGCTGACGTTCGGCGACGACCCGACGATCCGGTCCGTGCTGCACGCGGTGCTCGACGACTCCTGGCGCACCTACGAGAAGTACACCGCCCCGCTGGGCGTGGGCTTCATGGTGCAGCCCGGTCACCACTACGGCCCCGCGGTCGACGGCTACGAGTACACCGCTTGGGGCACGTACCACTTCGCCGACCGGGACGGCGTCGGCGTCGACCGCACGCGCGCGACGGGCACTGGGTTCACCAGCCAGTACGCGGCCCCGTGGCGGGACGTCTACGAGTCGGTCGAGTCCTGCCCGGACGAGCTGCTGCTGTTCTTCCACCACGTCCCGTACACGCACGTGCTGCACAGCGGGTCCACGGTGATCCAGCACATCTACGACACGCACGCCGACGGGTACGACGAGGTGGTGCGGATGCAGGAGGCCTGGGAGTCGGTGCGCGGTCGGGTCCCGGACGCGCTGTTCGAGCGCGTCACGCAGCGGCTGGCCGAGCAGGAGCGCAGCGCCCGCGAGTGGCGCGACCAGCTGCGCAGCGCGTTCTTCCGCCGCTCGGGGGTCCCCGACGCCACGGGGCGCACGATCTACTGACCGGGCGCAGACTCGCAGGTATGCCCAGCACGCACACCAGCACCAGCGCCAGCACCCAGGTCCAGCTCGTCCGCCGCCCGCAGGGGTGGCCCGTGCCCGAGGACTTCCGCACGGTCACCGTCGAGCTGCCCGAGCTCGGTCCGGACCAGGTGCGCGTGGCCAACGCGTTCCTGTCCGTCGACCCCTACATGCGCGGCCGGATGAACGACGCCGAGTCCTACACACCCCCGTTCGCGCTGGGCGAGACCATGACCGGCGGCGCGGTGGGACGCGTGGTGGAGTCCACGTCGGACGCGGTGCCGGTCGGGGCCGCCGTGCTGCACGACCAGGGCTGGCGGGACGTCGCGCAGGGCGAGGCCGGGCGGTTCCGGGTGGTCGACGACGCGGTGCCGCTCTCGTCGTACCTCGGCGTGCTGGGCATGACGGCGTTCACGGCGCACGTCGGCCTGCTCCAGATCGCGCAGATGCAGCCCGGCGACGTGGTGTTCGTGTCCGGGGCCGCCGGCGCGGTGGGCTCGATGGTCGGGCAGGTGGCCCGGCTGAAGGGCGCCTCGCGCGTGATCGGCTCCGCCGGCTCGGCCGAGAAGGTGGCGCTGGTGCAGGAGCGCTACGGGTTCGACACCGCGTTCTGCTACAAGGACGGGCCGGTCGAGGAGCAGCTGCGCGCCGCCGCGCCCGACGGGATCGACGTGTACTTCGACAACGTGGGCGGCGAGCACCTCGAGGCGGCGATCGGCACCCTCAACCGTGACGGCCGCGTGGCGCTGTGCGGGGCGATCTCCGGCTACAACGACGAGGAGCCGCAGCCCGGACCGCGCAACATGATGCGGATCATCCAGCAGGGGCTCATGCTGCGCGGGTTCACCGTCGGCTTCCACCAGCAGCACTACCCGGCGTTCCTGGCGGACATGCGCGGCTGGCTGGACGCCGGGCAGATCGAGTTCGACGAGACGGTCATCGACGGCCTGGACCACACGGTCGACGCGTTCCTGGCCATGATGCGCGGCGAGACCACGGGCAAGACCGTGGTCAGGCTGTGAAGCGCTCCTGCACGAGCGCCACGGCCGGGGCCGCGGTCCGCGCGTAGAGATACGTCAGGGGCGCGGCGAGCGCGACCAGCAGCCAGTCCGAGACGTACGCCAGCGCGCCCGCGAGCACCAGGACCGAGACGAAGCCGAGGGTGACCAGCGGCCGGGCCGCGACGAGGTAGGCGCCGAGCCGCGCCACGTCGCGCGTGCGGAACGCGAAGAGCGCGCTGAGGACCAGCGCGTGCCCGGCCCAGAGGACGACGAGCAGCCCGATCCCGAGCAGGACGGCGCCCAGAGCCGGGGGCAGCCCGGCGCTGCCCAGGTGCGTCACGTTGACGCCGATCACCGCGAGCACGGCGAGCGTCGGCACCCACCAGCGCAGCACGTCGAGCAGGTCGAGCCGGTACCCACGCCAGAAGTGCCGGCCGGGCGACAGGTCCCGGTCCCCCGCGAACGCCCGCCACGCGAACAGCGCCCCCGCCACGGACGGCGCGAACGGCACGCACGCGAGCGCCACGAGCGGGAGGTTGCTGGCGTCCCGGTCCAGCAGCTGCAGGAGCACCAGCCGGGGGCCGAGGTGAGCAGCAGCATCCCCTCGACCACGAGGAACCAGTACACGACCGCCGACGAGCGCGGCAGGATGCCCGTGCCGATCTCGTCGTCGGGCCGCGTCGCCATGCTCGTCATCCCACCACGCCGTCAGCGTCCGGGCCGCCGGCGGCCGGCTGCCCCAGCAGGCGGGTGTCGTCGAGCCCGGGGTGCTCGTCGGGCGTCACCGGCAGCAGCTCCACCAGGGTGACCTCGTGCCGGCCGAGCACCAGGTCCAGGTCGACGTGCCCGTCGACGGCCTCCAGCGCGTGGTGCCGGACCGTCGGCACGGACGCGTCGCGCAGCAGGTCGAGCACCCTGTCCGACGGGTTGCGCGGGCGGCCCAGCTCGCGCCACGCGGTCCAGGCGTTGCCCTCGGTCTCGTTGACGCTGCGGCGCACCACCGCCACGTCCGAGGCCCCGACGGGCACGCGGAGCCGCAGCTCGTGCGACGCGGGCGCCGAGCCGTAGCGGCCGTCGTCGGAACCGCCCAGCGGCTGCCACGCGAGGACCGTCACCCGGCCGTCGTCGTCGCGGCACACCAGGTGGTCCTCGCCGCGGGCCAGCACGGACCGGCCCATCCGGGCCATGAACGCGTACAGGTGGTACGTCGGCTTGCGGACCTGGCGGTGGGTCAGCAGGCCGAACCCCCCGTGGAACAGCGACGTCGGGACGTCCTGCTCCTCGAAGACGTCGCAGAACGTCCAGTACGAGAACGAGTCCACCAGGTCGCCGCCGCCGGCCAGCACCGGGGCCAGGTAGGCGGCGTTCCACGCGGTGTCGTGGACCGGGTTGTCCGGGCGGTAGGACGTGTTGAACTCGCTGATGTGCACCGGCAGGCCCGCCAGCGCGGTGCCCTCCAGGTGGCGGCGGGGTGCGTCGAACTGGTCGAGCAGCGACTGCGGCGGCTCGAAGGTCTGGTAGACCCCGAACGGCACGGGCTGCGCGGGCCCCGACGAGTACGCGTGGCGGCTGACGAAGTCGACGGGCACGTCCCGGGCCGCGACGAAGTCCACGAACGGCGCCCACCACTCGTCGGCGCCCGGCGACAGGACCGGGCCGCCCACCTGCAGCGACGCGTCGACGTCCTTGACCGCACGGGCCGTCGCCTCGTACAGCCGGAAGTATGCGGCCTGGTCCGCGCCCTGCCAGAAGTCGGTGAGGTTCGGCTCGTTCCACACCTCGATCGGCCAGGTCCGGACCTCCTCGATGCCGTACCGGTCGATCAGGTGCCGCAGGACGGCCCGGACCAGGGCGGCCCAGTCGTCGTGCGAGCGCGGCGGCGTGACGTTGCCGCGTCCACCAGAACACCGTCTGGTCGCCCGACGCCAGCGCGGAGGGCATGAAGCCGAGCTCGAGGAACGGCTTGAGCCCCACGCGCAGGTAGGAGTCGACGACCTGGTCCACGTACGTGAACGCGTAGCGGGTGACGCCCTGCGACTCGCGCAGCACGCCCATGTCGTCGGACAGCAGCCCGTGGCCGCGGATGTAGCGGAAGCCGATCTCGCGCTGCACCAGGGCGGCGGACTCCTGGTAGTCGGCGCGCAGCGCCAGGTTCAGGCGGCCGGTGCCGACGCACTGCCGCCACGCGTCGGGCAGCGGGCCGGTGGACTGGGAGGGGACGACGACGCGGTTCATGACAGGACGAGCACCTCGGTGGGCTGGAGGGTCAGGGGCTGGCCGAGAGCGACCACGCGGCCGGTGAGCAGGTCGGTGCCGGCCACCTGCGAGACCAGGGTGACGGGTGTGGGGCCGTGGTGCAGGACGAACCGGTGCCGGGTGCCGTCCGGGCCGACCCGGTCGGTCACCTCCACACCCTCGTCGTCGGCATGCGGCCCGATCAGCCCGTGGCGGTCGAGCACGCGGCGGACCACGGCGGTCACGCCCTCGTCGTCGAGCGCGGTGGCCACGTACCAGGCGTCGCCGGACCCGGCGGTCGCGCGGGTCACGGCGGGGGTGCCCGCGTAGAAGTCCGCGCCGTACACGCCGAGCACCTCGGTGCCGTCGTCGGGCACCACGATCTCGAAGACGTGCCGGGCCGCGTGCTCCACGCCGTCCAGCGTCACCGGGTTGACCACCGACGGCTGCTGCGAGTCGGTCTCCTCGACGCGCAGACCCACCAGGCCGCGCAGCGGGCCCGGTGCGTCGGTGAGGAACGCGTTGTCGTCCTCGTCCACCCGGGCGCTCAGGAACGTGGTCAGCAGGCTGCCGCCGCGCTCGACGACGGCACGCAGCCGCTCGGCCAGGTCGCCCTTGACCATGTGCAGCAGGGGCGCGACGACCACGTCGTACCCGTCGAGGTCGGCGGTGACGGGGACCACGTCCACCAGGGCGTTCAGGCCCCACAGCGCCCGGTGGTAGCCGGTCAGCACGTCGAGGTAGCGCAGGTTGCGGTTCAGCCCGTCGGTCATCTCGACCGCCCACCACGAGTCCCAGTCCAGCAGCAGGGCCACCCGGGCGGGGGTGCGCGCGCCGAGCGTGGCGTCGCCCAGCGTGGCCAGCTGGTCGCCCAGGGCGGCGACCTCCCGGAACACCCGGGTGTCCGTGCGACCGGCGTGGTCCAGCACGGCGCCGTGGTACTTCTCGCACGCCCCGCGGGACTGGCGCAGCTGGAAGTACAGGGTCGCGTCCGCGCCGTGCGCGACGGACTGCCACGTCCACAGCCCGAGGACGCCCGGGCGCTTGACCGCGTTGACGTCCCGGCTCGCCGTGATCGAGGGCGTCTGCTCCATGACCCAGAACGGCTCACCTCCGCGCAGCCCCCGCATCGCCCCGTGCGCGAGCGCCATCCGGGCGGCGGTCCGCAGCGGTGAGGGGTCCTCCGGCGGGTAGTTGTCCCAGCTGGCGACGTCGAGGTGCGGCGCCCAGCGGTGGTAGTCGATCGGCTGGTACAGCCCCATGAAGTTCGTCGTCACCGGGGTGTCCGGCACGTGCGCGCGGATCGCGGCCTTCTCCGCGAGGAACCCGCCCAGCAGCGCGTCGGACATGAACCGGCGGTAGTCCAGCGTGAGGCCCTGGAACGCGGTGTGGTTCGGTCCCCGCCAGTGCTCGGAGAGCATGGTCGGCGGCTGGACCTGGTCCCAGTCGGTGAACGTGTGCGACCAGAACGTGGTGTTCCAGGCGTCGTTGAGCCGGTCCAGGGTGCCGTACCGCTCGCGCAGCCAGACCCGGAACGCGGCCGCGCACAGCGGGCAGTAGCAGGCGCCGCCGTACTCGTTGCCCACGTGCCACGCGACCACGGCCGGATGGTCGCCGTACCGCTGCGCGAGGCGGCCGGCCAGCTCGACCGACAGGCGTCGGAACGCCGGCGACGACGGGCAGTGGTTGTGCCGCTGGCCGTAGACGTGCCGGCGACCCTCGATGTCCACCCGGCAGGCGTCCGCGTACGCGGTGGCCAGCCACGGGGGCATCGCGCCGCTGGGCGTGGCCAGCACGATGTCCCGGCCCTGCGCGGCCGACCGCTCGACGATCGCGTCCAGCGTCGAGAAGTCGTACCGGTCCTCGGCGGGCTGCAGGTGCGCCCACGCGAACACCCCGAGGGTCACCGTGGTGATCCCCGCCTGCTCGAACGCGGCGTCGTCGGCGTCCCACACCTCCCGGCGCCACTGCTCGGGGTTGTAGTCGCCGCCGTAGCGGATCTGGTCGGTCATGGTTCTCCGGACGGACACGGGCCGGCCCCGCGACGTGCGGGGCCGGCCCTGCGACGGTGCTCAGCCCTTGGCGGCCAGCGCCTGGTTGTAGGTGTCGACGTACTGGTCGACGTTGAGGCCCTTGAGCTCGGTCATCCACGCGTCCCACTCGGACATCGGGCGCTTGCCCAGGATGAACGCGGCGGTGTTCTGCGTGACCGAGTCGTTCAGGGCCGACTGCCACAGGGTGACCTGCTCCTGCTGCATCTCGTCCAGCGGGGCGCGGCGGGTGTCAGCGGCAGCTCGGTCTTGTCCGACATGGACTCGACGAACTCGTTGGCGGCCGGCGTGTTCAGCCCCTTGATGAGGTCGTCCGCCGAGCCGTTGGCCAGCGACCACACGCCGTTGCTGAACCCGAAGTCGGCGTTGAGCTTCTTGGTGCCGGCCGGGTTGACGCCGTTCCAGTCCACGTCGGGGGCCAGCGCGTAGGTGTCACCGTCCTTCGTGTACGTGGTGCCCTCGACGCCGTACTTGGCGAACTCCAGGCCCTCGTCGGAGTAGTACAGCCAGTCGGCGAACTGCAGGAGCGCGAGGAAGGTCGGGTGGTCCGCCGCCTTCGACGACATCATGAAGCCCGATGCGGCCCGGCTGCCCGACGCGACGTTGTCCCCCGCCGGCCCCTCGGGCACGCGGATGAGGTGCACCGCGGCGTCCGTGTTGCCGGCCTGCTCGAACGTCTTGGCGTAGGTGGTGACCTCCTGCGTGTTGCCGGAGATCGCCAGCGACTGCCCACTGCCGAACTTCTGGATCGCGGTGTCGTCGTCCTGCGTGACCGACTCCGGGTCGAGCAGGCCGTCCGCGACGAGCGAGTGGAAGTACTCGACGAGGTTCTTGTAGCCCTCCGTCGTGGCGGCGTAGGTGAACTCGTTCGCGTCCTGGTCGTACCAGAGCCCGTTGCCGAAGCCCCAGCCGGCGATCGTGCCGAAGTCCGGCGCTGCGATGTTCAACGTCGCGCCGAGCGGGCTGTTGTTCGTCGTCGACCAGCGGTCCGACATCGGCCACACGCCCGGGTTCTTCTCCTTGAGCGTCTCCAGGTCCGCCTTGAGGTCGTCCCAGGTCTGCGGGTCCTCCGTGATCCCCGACGCCTCCCACACGTCCTGCCGGATCGCGATGGAGTACTGCGGCTGCGGCGACTGGTACAGGCCCGGGAGCATGTAGTACTTGCCGTCCGCCTGCTCGAGGTTGTCGAGGTACGGCTGCAGGTCCCAGTCCTCGATCTTCTGCTGGAAGTTCGGCATGTACTGGACGTAGTCGCTGATCGGCAGCAGGGCCCCCCCGGACACGAACTGCGTCTCCTGACCCGGGTACGTGACCGGGATGAGGTCCGGGGCGTCGCCGGAGCTGATGACCAGCGACTTCTTGGCGTCCCAGTCGCTCAGCGGGGCGCTGGTCAGGTCGAAGCTGACGTTGCGGTTCTCCTCGAGCTGCGAGAAGAACAGCCAGCTCTTGTCCAACGGGTAGTTGGGGTGGTCGCGGTACATGACGCTGAACGTCACCGGCTCCGTGGCGACGAACGACGTGCCGGCCGTGAAGTCGTCCATCGCTCCGACGCGCTGCGCCTCGGAGATGTCGCCGGCGTCGGCCGACGGGTCACCGGCCGAGCCGTCGCCCGACGAGCACGCCGCCGTCAGGGTGAGCGCGAGCACGGCGACCGCGGCGGCGGCGCTCCTTCTGGTGGTCCTCATGGTTCTCCTCGTTGAGACGTCGGTGGAGACGCGGGTGGGTGGGGGTGTCACTGCTTGACCGCGCCGAGCATCACGCCCGACACGAAGTACCTCTGCAGGAAGGGGTAGAGGCAGATGATCGGCAGGACCGTGAGCAGCATCGTCACGGACTGCACGTTGGCGGCGACCTGCGTCATGTTGTCCATCGAGCCGCCCTGGATCGACGTGCCGGACGTGACTCCAGCCATGAGGTTGCGCAGGTAGACGGTCACCGGGTAGAGCCTCGGGTCGTCGATGTAGAGGAACGCGGCGAACCAGCCGTTCCAGAACGAGACCGCGTAGAACAGCACCATCGTCGCCACCACGGCCTTGCTCAGCGGGAGCACGACCTTGAAGAAGACGCCGTAGGTGCTCATGCCGTCGATCGAGGCGGCCTCCTCGAGCTCGCTCGGGAAGTTCTCGAAGAACGACTTCATCACCAGCAGGTTGAACACGCTGATCGCGTTGGGCAGCACGATCGCCCACAGCGTGTTCCGGAAGCCCAGCTGGCTGATGAGGATGTAGTTCGGGATGAGGCCGCCGTTGAAGAACATGGTGGCGACGGCCACCCCGATGAAGAACTTGCGGCCCTTGAGCTGCTGCTTCGACAGGGCGTACGCGTACGTCGTGGTCAGTGCCATGGCGATCGCCGTGGCCACCACCGTGTACTCGATGGTGTTGCGGTAGTTGCGCCAGAACATCGAGTCGCCGAACACCACCTGGAACGTGGTGACGTTGAACCCGCGCGGGACCAGGTTGACCTGCCCCGAGTTGATGTAGCCCTCGGAGCTGAACGCCTGGGCCACGATGTTGACGAACGGGTACAGGATCAGCGCGGCGACCAGCAGCAGGATCGCGCCGTTGACCACCTGGAACACCCGGTGGCCGCGGCCCTGGGAGATGCCCGTGCCGGGCGCGCGGGTGGGCGCCGGCAGCTCGGTGGTCACCACAGGCTCGCTCCGACCGTGCGGCGCGAGATCGCGTTGGCGGACAGGATCAGCGTCACGCCGATGATCGCCTCGAACAGGCCGATCGCCGTGGCGTAGCTGATCGAGTTGGACACGATGCCCACCCGGTACAGGTACGTCGAGATCACGTCCGCGGTGGAGTAGATCAGCGGGTTGGACAGCAGCAGGATCTTCTCGAAGCCCACCGCCATGAACGTCCCGACGTTGAGGATGAGCAGCACGATCATGGTCGGGCGGATCCCCGGCAGCGTGACGTGCCACGTCTGCTGCCAGCGGTTGGCGCCGTCGATCCGGGCTGCCTCGTAGAGCTGCTCGTCGATCGTCGTGAGGGCCGCGAGGTAGAGGATCGTGCCCCAGCCGACCGTCTGCCAGACCTCGGAGGACAGGTAGATGGTGCGGAACCAGCTGGGCTCCTGCATGAACGTGATCGCCTGGCCGCCGGCCGCCTCGATGACCTGGTTGATCGTGCCGTTGACCGCGGTGAGCTGGAACACCACGCCGGCGACGATGACCACCGACATGAAGTGCGGCAGGTAGGAGATGGTCTGGATGCTGCGCTTGAACCTGCGCGACCGGACCTCGTTGAGCATGAGTGCCAGCAGGATCGGCAGCGGGAACACCACCAGCAGCGTCAGCACGCCGATGATCACCGTGTTGGTGAACGCGTGCCAGAACTGCTGGTCGTTGATGAACATGCGGACGTAGTAGAGGCCCACCCACTCGTCGCCGAACATGCTCCCGCCCGGCCGGAACCGCCGGAAGGCGACCACGTTGCCCAGGATCGGCACGTACCGGAACACGAGCAGGAACAGCAGCGGCAGGACCAGGAACGAGTACAGCCGCCAGTCCTTGCGCAGCGCCGTGCGCCACGTCTGGTGCACCGCGGGGATGAGGGTGCCGTCATGCGCGACCCACGTCTGCTTGCGCGACCGCCGTCTCTTCGCGGGCGTCGGCTCGAGGACGGCCGGTGGGGCCACCGGGTCTGCCACGGCGGGTTCCTGGAGCGTCATGCGTGCGTCACCTCCATCGCGTGCAGCGGCGTGACCGAGACGGTCGTCGTGAGCCGCCGGGTGTGGTCGACCTCGCGGAGCTCGCCCGTGAGCCGCAGGGGAAGGACGTCGGCGCCGTCGGCGCTGGAGCGGGCCACCCGCAGCTCGACGTCCCCGGGCTCGACGACGCGCGCACCGGTCAGCCCGGTGAACGCCGTGACGTCCGCCGGCACGGTCAGCGAGACCAGCGCCGACTCCCCGGGGTCCAGCTCCACGCGCGCATAGCCGACCAGGCGCACGACGGGCCGGGTCACCTGGGCCACCGGGTCGTGCAGGTACAGCTGCACCACGTCGGCTCCCGGGCGCTCGCCCGTGTTGGTCACCAGCACCTCGACCGTGACGTCGCCGTCCGTCGGCCAGTCGTCGCTGGTGGCCCGGCTGGACCAGGTGAAGCTCGTGTAGGACAGGCCGTGGCCGAAGGGGAAGGCGGCGGTCGGGTCCACGTCCGACACCTCGCTGCGGCGGCCGAGCGGCGCGGACAGGTAGGTGCCCGGTTGGCCCGACGGGTCCGCGGGGATGCTCACCGGCAGTCGGCCCGACGGGGACACCGCACCGGTGAGCACCTCGGCGAGCGCCTGCCCGCCGCGCTGGCCGGGGAAGAACGCCTGCACGGTGGCCGCGGCGTCCGCCACCAGCGGGCCCACCGCGTACGGCCGGCCGGTCAGCAGCAGCAGGACCACGGGCGTGCCGGTGTCCAGCAGCGCTCGGACCAGGTCCTCCTGCACGCCGGGCAGCCGCAGGTCGGTGGCGTCGCAGCCCTCGCCGGAGGTGCCGCGGCCGAACAGCCCCGCGCGGTCCCCCACCACGACGACGGCGACGTCGGCGTCCCGGGCGGTCGCGACGGCCTCGTCGAACCCCGCGCGGCTCGGGTCCGTGACGTCGCAGCCGCGGGCGTAGGCGACCGTGCCGGTGCCGACGGCGCGCAGGGCGTCCAGCACCGTCGGGATCTCGAGGCCGAGCCCGTGCTGGGGGTGGTGCACACCGACGTGCGCGGGGAAGGAGTAGCAGCCGAGCATGGCGAGCGGGTCGTCGGCGAGCGGCCCGACGACGGCCACGCGCGTCCCGGTGGCCAGCGGCAGCGCGCCGCTCGGGTTGCTGAGCAGGACCACCGCCTCGCGCGCCAGGCGCAGCGCGAGGTCGCGGCTCTCCTCATCGTCCAGCACCGGCTCGGTTGCCGCGTCGGGCGACCAGTCGGGGTCCAGCAGGCCGAGCTCGGCCTTCTGCCGCAGGACGCGCCGTACCGCGCGGTCCACCAGCGCCTCGTCGACGTCGCCGCGCTCGACTGCCGCGCGCAGCGGCTCGCCGTAGCAGTGCACGCTGGGCAGCTCGACATCGACCCCGGCCGCGAGCGCGAGGCCCGCTGCCTCTGCCTCGGACCCGGCCACCCCGTGCAGGGTCTGCAGGAACCGGATGCCGAAGTAGTCGGCCACGACCGTGCCGGTGAACCCCCAGCGCTCGCGCAGGATCGTGGTGAGCAGGGTGCGGTCGGCTGCGGACGGCACGCCGTCGAGCTCGGCGTAGGAGTGCATGACCGAGCGGGCGCCGCCCTCGCGGACCGCCATCTCGAACGGCGGCAGGATCACGTCGGCCAGCTCGCGCGACCCGATCGAGACGGGCGCCAGGTTGCGGCCCGCGCGGCTGGCCGAGTAGCCGGCGAAGTGCTTGAGCGTGGCCACCACGCCGGCACCCTCGAGGCCCCGGACGTAGGCCGCACCCACGGTGCCGACGAGGTACGGGTCCTCCCCGATGGTCTCCTCGGTGCGTCCCCAGCGGTAGTCGCGGGTCACGTCCAGCACCGGGGCGAGGCCCTGGTGCACGCCCGCGGCGCGCATCGAGGCGCCGATGCGACCCGCCATGGCCCCGACCAGCTCGGGGTCGAAGCTCGCGCCCCAGGACAGCGGGACCGGGTAGGCGGTGGCGCCCCAGGCGGCGAAGCCGGCCAGGCACTCCTCGTGCACCAGCGCGGGGATGCCGAACCGGTTGGCGGCGACGATCTGCGCCTGCGAGGCGGCCAGCGAGCGGGCGCCCGCGGCGGGGTCCACCGGAGCGGACCCGTACGGGCGGGTGAGCTGCCCGAGACCGTCGCGGATGACGTCGGTCCAGCCGAGCCCGTCCGCGGTCATCTCGGACTGGTGCGGGGCGACGCCGGCGCCCGTGGCGTCCGCACCCACCCACAGGCCCACCAGCTGGGAGAGCTTCTCGGCGAGGGTCATGCGAGCAACGAGGTCGTGGACCTGGTCGTGGACCTGGGCCCCGCGGTCCTCGGGTTCGATGTGCTGGGTCATGCGACCTGTCCACCTCCGTCTCACGGCCGTGTGAGAATGCGAAAGTATCGACGTCGGTGTCGATACCTGCCGCCACGGACGTTAGGCGGATGCCGGCCAGGATGGCAATCGAGATGGGAACTTTGGCAAACGTTTCTCACATTCGGTTCGCTGGGCGGCGGGTGAGGTCCGGCCGCTGACCTGGGAGCGACCTGAGGACGGTGCTACGTTCGGCGCGATACTTGCGACCAGCAGACCGGATCACCCCTGATGACGACCACCAGCACCGACCACGACGCCGCCGCACCCGACGACCACGACACCGAGCCCGGCGCCGCCGGGAGCACCGCGACCATCGCCCTCATCGCCGCCGAGGCCGGCGTCTCCGTGCCCACGGTGTCCAAGGTCCTCAACGGCCGCACCGACGTGGCCGCCGCGACCCGCGCCCGGGTCGAGGAGGTCATCGACCGGCACCAGTACCGCCGCCGCCGCGCGCGCTCGCAGACCGGCCCCGGCCTGCTGGACCTCGTCTTCCACGAGCTCGACGCGGGCTGGGCCGTGCAGATCATCCAGGGCGTCGAGTCCGTCGCCGGACCCGAGCGGATGGGCGTCGTGCTGTCGGAGCTGGGCGGGGCGCACCGGCCCCGGCAGGAGTGGCTGGACGACGTGCTGGCCCGCCGGCCCCGGGGCGTGATCCTCGTCCTGTCCGACCTGGACCCCGCGCAGCGCCGGCAGCTGGAGACCCGGTCGATCCCGTTCGTCGTCGTCGACACCGCCGGTGAGCAGCCCGCGGGGGTCCCGACGGTCGGCTCCGCCAACTGGGCCGGCGGCCTGGCCGCCACCCGCCACCTGCTGGGCCTCGGGCACCGCAAGATCGCCGTCATCTCCGGCCCCGTCGACGTCCTGTGCAGCCGCGCCCGGATCGACGGCTACCGGACCGCGCTCGACGAGGCCGGGATCGCCGTCGACCCGTCGCTGGTGCGCTACGGCGACTTCTTCGTCGGCGGCGGCTACACGCACGGCCTGGACCTGCTGGACCGGCCCGACCGGCCGACCGCGATCTTCGCCGGCTCCGACTTCCAGGCGCTCGGCGTCATGCGCGCCGCGCGCGAGCTCCACCTGCGCATCCCGGAGGACCTGTCCATCGTCGGCTACGACGACCTGCCGGTCACCGAGTGGATCGGCCCGCCGCTGACCACCATCCACCAGCCGCTGCAGGAGATGGCCGCCACCGCCACCCGCATGGTGCTGGCCCTCGCGCGCGGTGAGGTACCCGCCAACCCGCGCATCGACCTGGCCACGGAGCTGGTGGTCCGCGAGAGCACCGCACCCCCGGCGGTCCGCTGATGGCCCAGTTCGACCTCCCTCTCGACCAGCTCGAGCAGTACCGGTCCGCCCTCGCCGAGCCCGCCGACCTCGACGCGTTCTGGGACGCCACGCTCGCCGACGCACGCCGGCACGAGGTGCTCGTCGACGTCGTCCCCGTCGTCACCGGGCTCACGCTCGTCGACACGTGGGACGTGACGTTCGCCGGGTTCGACGGACACCCCGTGCGCGCCTGGTACACCCGCCCCGCCGGACTGCACGGGCCGCTGCCGGCGGTCGTCGAGTACCTCGGGTACGGACGCGGGCGGGGACTCCCGCAGGAGCGGCTGACCTGGTCGAACGCCGGCTACGCGCACCTGCTCATGGACACCCGCGGGCAGGGCAGCCAGTACGGCTCCGGCGGGGACACGCCCGACCCGGTCGGCTCCGACCCGGCCGCCCCCGGGTTCGTCACCCGAGGCATCCTCGACCCCGCGACCGCCTACTACCGGCGCGTGTTCACCGACGCCGTGCGGGCGGTCGACGCGGTCCGCGCGCTGCCCGGCGTGCAGGCGTCGCGCGTCGCCGTCGTCGGCAACAGCCAGGGCGGAGGGATCGCGCTGGCCGCCGCCGGGCTGTCCGACGACCTGGCCGCGGTCATGGTCAGCGCCCCGTTCCTGTGCGACGTGCCGCGCGCGCTGGCGATCACCGACGCCGACCCGTATGCCGAGCTCGTCCGCTACCTGGCCGTGCACCGCGACGCCGCCGACCGGGCGATGCGCACGCTGGCCTACCTGGACGGCGTGCACTTCGCGGCGCGCGCCACCGCGCCGGCCCTGTTCGCCACCGGGCTGCGCGACACCATCTGCCCGCCGTCGACCGTGTTCGCGGCGCACAACGCGTACGGGTCGTCAGCCCCGACCGCCGTCGAGCGCGAGATCGCCGTCTACCCGTACAACCACCACGAGGGCGGCGAGGCCCACCACGCGGTCCGCCAGCTGGAGTGGCTGGCACCGCACCTGCGGTCCTGACCTGCCGGTGCGGGCCGCGGTCCGCCCTCGCTCGCCCCCAGGCTGCCGCGCCGCGGTGCTGCGGTGCTGCTGTGGTGCCGCGGTGCTGTGCTGCCGCGCTCCCGCGCTCCCGCACTCCCGCGCCGCCGCGCTCCCGCGCCGCCGCGCTCCCCCGCCGCCGCGCTCCCCCGCCGCCGTGCTCCCGCGCCGCTCCCGCGCTCCCGCGCTCCCGTGTCCCCCGCTCCCGCGCCGCCGCGCTCCCGTGTCCCCCCGCTCCCGCGCCGCCGCGCTCCCGTGTCCCCCCGCTCCCGCGCCGCCGCGCTCCCGCGAGAACGGCAGTTCCCCGCGAGAACGTCACAAAGGAGTGCCGTTCTCGCGGTGACGTGACGTTCTCACTCGACGCTCCGTCGCCTCGCCGCACCGGCGCACCGGCGCACCGATGCTCCGGTGCGGCGGAAGGTGTGGTGCACCGGGGCGGTGGTGCGGTGTGGCGTCGGGCCGGTCAGCGGCCCGTGCCGTCGACCGCGTGGGGCTCGATCGCGGCGATCTCGTCGGCGGTCAGCGCCGGCGCGCTCAAGGCCGCGACGTTGTCCTCGAGCTGAGCGACCGAGCTGGCGCCGACGAGGGCCGAGGTGATCCGCTCGTCGCGCAGCACCCAGGACAGGGCCAGCTGCGCGAGGGACTGCCCGCGGCCCGACGCCACCTCGTTCAGCGCGCGCGCCCGTGCCAGATACGTCTCGGAGATCGCGGTCGGCTTGAGGAAGTGACCGACGGCCGCGCGGGAGTCGGCGGGGACCTCGCCCGACAGGTAGCGGCCGGTGAGCAGCCCCTGCGCCAGCGGGGAGAACACGATGGTCCCGATGCCCAGGTCGCCGACGACGTCCAGCAGGTTCTCGGTCTGGCCGTCGGCGACGTTCTCGATGTGCCGGTTGAACATCGAGTAGCTGGGCTGGTGGATGAGCAGCGGGGTGCCCAGGTCGGCGAGCACCCGGTGCGCGGTGCGGGTCTGCTCCGGCGAGTAGTTCGAGATGCCGGCGTACAGCGCCTTGCCGCTGGTCACCGCGGTGTGCAGGGCGCCCATCGTCTCCTCGATCGGCACCGACGGGTCCGGGCGGTGCGAGTAGAAGATGTCGACGTAGTCCAGGCCCAGGCGGGTCAGCGACTGGTCCAGCGAGGAGAGCAGGTACTTGCGCGAGCCGCCGTCGCCGTACGGGCCGGGCCACATGTCGTAGCCGGCCTTCGAGGAGATGACCAGCTCGTCGCGGTACGGGCGCAGGTCGTCGGCCAGGACCCGGCCGAAGTTCTCCTCCGCGGAGCCCGCCGGCGGGCCGTAGTTGTTGGCCAGGTCGAAGTGCGTGATGCCCAGGTCGAACGCGCGGCGCAGGACGGCGCGCTGGGTGTCCAGCGCCGTGGTGTCACCGAAGTTGTGCCAGAGCCCGAGGGACAGCGCGGGCAGGTCCAGCCCGCTGCGGCCGGTCCGGCGGTAGGTCATCGTGTCGTAGCGGGCGTCGTCGGCCAGGAAGGGTGCGGAGAAGGGCATGCGCCCACGCTATCCGTAGGATCGGCGCGTGCTGCACGTCGCGTTCTTCGAGCCCCGCATCCCCGGCAACACCGGCAGCGCGATCCGCTTGTCGGCCGGCACCGGGTCCACGTTGCACCTGGTGGAGCCCCTCGGGTTCGACCTGTCGGAGGCCAAGCTGCGCCGCGCCGGGCTGGACTACCACGACCTCGCGCACGTGGTGGTCCACAAGAACCTCGAGGCCCTGCTGGCCGAGGTGCCGGGCCGGGTCTGGGCGTTCACCACGCACGCGACGCAGCACCACACCGACCTGGAGTACCGCGCCGACGACGTCCTGCTGTTCGGCCCGGAACCCACCGGCCTGCCCGCGGACGTGCTGGAGCACCCCCGGGTCACCGGCCAGGTGCGGATCCCGATGCTGCCGGGCCGGCGCTCCATGAACCTGTCGAACGCCGCAGCTGTCGCCACGTACGAGGCGTGGCGACAGCTGGGCTTCGAGGGCGGGGTCTAGCCGAGGCGCCACTTCTGTGCGCTCGAGCCGTTGCAGTCCCAGATCTGCACCTGGGTTCCTGCGGTCGTCGAGGCCGCGGGGTCGTCGAGGCAGCGGTTCGACTGCGGGTTGTAGTAGCCGCCGTTCTGCGGGATCCAGACCTGCGCGGCGGTGCCGTTGCAGTCGTAGAGCTGGACCTTGGTGCCGTTGGCGGTGCCGCCGCCGGCGATGTCGAGGCACTTGCCCTGGACGCGCAGCGTGGTGCCGGCCTGCACGAAGGTCCACCTCTGGGCGACCGTGCCGTTGCAGCCCCAGATCTGGATCTTGTTGCCGTTGGCCGTGCTCTGCGCGCTGTTGTCCAGGCACATCCCGTTCGCGTTGGTCAGCGCGCTCCCGGTGCCCGTCGGCGGCGGCGTGCTGCCCCCGCCGGTGAACGGCTGCAGGACCAGGCCCGCCGCGGTCGGCGACCCGTCGTGCACCAGCGACTCGAAGTTGCCCACGTCGTCGAACGCGAAGGCATAGGCCTTCCCGTCGGCCATGTTGGCGTGCACGATCCGCGCGTACTGGTTGGCCGGGGTGCTCCGGTAGAACACGGACGCGTCCGTGCTCGGCTGCGTGTCGACGGTCCCGAGCGTCCCGCGGTTGAGCGCTGCGCAGAGGGTGCGGGCGATGGGTCCGACGACGAGGTCGTTGGGGGCGTGCAGCGCGCCGTCGCAGCCCCACACGTCCGCGCTGCTGGGCCGGCTGAACGACGCGACCTGCTGACCGGAGCCGTTGGTGAACGTCATCGTCGTGCCCGAGGTGCGGCCGTAGTACCGGACCGTGGGCTGGTCCCCGAACGGGACGACGGTCAGGGTCTTGCCGGTGTAGGCGTTCCAGGCGGACGCGATGTACGGGTCGAGGTAGGTGGTGCTCATCAGGCCGGCACCCGCCGCCTTGCCGGGAGCGAGCACCCGCAGGACCGTGCCGTCCGAGCGCTTCACGACGGTGTTCGCCCAGCCGGGCTGCGCGGCGATCTGGTTGATCGTGTTCTGGCGGCCGTTCGCGACGAGGTCACCCGACCGCGTGGTGCCGCCGGACCCGGTGACGGTGACGGCGTGCGGGACGGCGAACATGTCCACCTGCGAGCTGTTCAGCCACAGGCCGGCGTCGTTGTAGGTGAACTCGCTCCAGTCGAACAGGATGTCGTGGTTGGGGTCGCCGCTCGCCCACGGCGCCGGCTGCACCAGGCCGTCCGGGGTGAGGAAGAACTTCAGCTTCTCGCCCAGGGAGAAGTAGACGCGCCCGGACAGACCCCGCGGCACCTGGATGGTCCGGCTCGCACCGTTGCCGGGTCCGGCGATCGAGACGTCCGGTGCCGGCGAGGGCGGGTTGGCGCCGGCCGGCCACGGCGTGAACGTGCCTCCGGCGTCGACGGAGCCGAGCCGGCCCGTGCTCAGGTTGGTGCCCAGCACGTACACGTAGACCGCCTCGCCGCGGCCGCTCGAGTTGGTGATGGTCAGCGGCAGCCGGTCCGGCCCCGCCGCCTGTGCTCCTGTGGCGGCACCGACCATCGTCGTCACCGCGACCGCGAGCGCGCTCAGCGCCCCGGCCCATCGCGTGCTGGTCCTCATCGACCCGCTCCTCATGTCACTTGCCCGGCGGCGCGGTACCTGTGCCCGCGCCAGTGTTGACACGTGTCAACATCAGTCGCAGGACACTATGACCGATCCGTCCGGGTGCGCAAGGCCTCGTCAGATGTCGACGACCTCGAACTCCTCGCCCAGCACGCTGCGGCGTGCCGCCTTCGCCGCCCGCAGCCGTCCCTGCGCCAAGGCGAACAGCTGCTCGGCGTCCGCCGATCCCGCCGACGAGACCACGACCGCGGAGTGGAACGACGGCCACGCCGCGGGGTCGATGCCCGTCTGCGGCTCCACCAGGAGCCCGACGACGTCCCGCCGCAGCCCGTCGACGAGCGCCACCGCGTGCTCGTCCGACTCCGCGGCGGGCAGGGTGGCCACCACGGCGAACTCGTCCCCCGCGGTCCGCGCCGCCCGGCACCCGACCGGCAGCCCTCCGGCCAGCCGCGTCCCGACGCCGGCCAGGACGATGTCCCCGATCGCCTGCCCGTAGGTCGCGTTGACGCGCGAGAAGTCGGCGACGTCGAGCAGGAGCACCACCACCCGCGCCGCGGTCCCCTGCACCTCGGCGCACCGCCGCGCCAGCTCGTGCAGGGCCATCGACCGGTGCGGCAGCCCGGTCAGCTGGTCGTGCAGCGAGCGCACGGCCAGCAGCGTGGACAGCGAACGCACCAGGTCCGCGGTGCTCACCACGTGCCACGACTCGTCGGCGACGAGCACGTCGTCGTACCGCCGGTCGTCGAAGCGCTGCATCGCCCGCACGGCCACCTCGGAGACGGGCGCGCGGGGCTCGACGACCATCGGCGCCCAGTCGGTCAGCTCGTGCGTGCCCCGGCGGGCGTGCACCGCGCGCCCGAAGCCGAGCCGCCCGGTCATCGCCGCCGTGAACCGCGTGCGCGTGACCAGACCGACGCGCGCCGGGTCGGCCGGGTCCCGGACCGCGACGCTCGCCACGTGCGGCGAGCGGAACACGAGCTCGAGGCGCGCCACGGGCAGGTCGGCGTCGACGACCTCCACGGGGTGCGCCAGGTCCGCCACCGTCGTGGTCGCCGACGCCCGGTAACCCCCGACCGCGTCGCCGAGCCGCTGGGTCAGGAGCGTGAGGTCTGCATGCACCGGGAGAGTATCTGTGCAGGTCAGCGGCACTATTGCGGCAAAGCACCCACGTTCACCGACCGTTCGCCAGGAGTTCTGCCGGGTGTCTGGGGCAGGATCGGGAGATGTTCACCACGCGTCCTGAGCTCGTCGGTTCCTTCGGCATGGTCGCCTCGACGCACTGGCTCGCGTCCGCGGTGGGGATGCGCACGCTCGAGGCCGGCGGGAACGCGTTCGACGCCGCCGTCGCGGCCGGGTTCACCCTGAGCGTCGTCGAGCCGCACCTCAACGGCCCCGGCGGGGACGCGCCGATCCTCGGGCACCGGGCGGCCGACGGGCACACCTTCGTGATCTGCGGGCAGGGCACCGCACCGGCCGCGGCGACCATCGACGCCTACCGCGACCTGGGGCTGGACCTGGTGCCCGGCACCGGCCACCTGGCTGCCGTCGTGCCCGGCGCGTTCGGCGCGTGGCTCGACCTGCTGGCCCGGTACGGCACCCTGCCGCTGGCCGACGTGCTCGCACCGGCCATCGGCTACGCGCGCGACGGCTACCCGCTGGTCCCGGCGGCGACCCGGACCATCGCGACGGTCGCGGAGATGTTCACCGAGCACTGGCCCACGTCCGCCCAGGTCTACCTGCCGCACGGCACGGTGCCCGCGGCGGGCGCCCGGTTCACCAACCCCGCGCTGGCCGACACGTTCGAGCGCCTGCTCGGCGCCGGCGGCGGCACCCGCGAGGAGCAGATCGAGGCGGCCCGCCGCGCGTTCTACGAGGGGTTCGTCGCCGAGGCCGTGGATGCCTTCCAGTCGCAGGTCGCCGTCCAGGACTCGTCGGGCCGACGCCACACCGGGCTGCTGCGTGCCGACGACCTCGCCGCCTGGCGCGCGACCGAGGAGCCCACCGTGTCGACCCGGTTCGCCGGCCGCACCGTGCACAAGACCGCCGCGTGGGGCCAGGGGCCCGTGCTCCTGCAGCAGCTCGCGATGCTCGAGGCGCTGGGCGTCGACGACCTGGTGCGCGGCGGCGACACGCTCGAGCTGGTGCACACCGTCCTCGAGGTGGCCAAGCTCGCGTTCGCCGACCGGGAGGCCTGGTACGGCGACGCCGACGTCCCGCTCGACACGCTGCTGTCCCCGGCGTACGCCGCGCAGCGCGCGCGGCTCGTCGGGGCGACGGCCGCCGAGGGGCTGCTCCCCGGCTCGCCCGACGGACGGGTCCCGCGCGTCGCGGCCGCCCTGTGGTCCGAGCGCGCAGGCGCCGACCCCGGCATCGGTGAGCCGACGGTCTCCACGACCGGCCTGAGCCCCGGCGACACGTGCCACGTCGACGTGGTGGACCGCTGGGGCAACCGCGTGTCCGCGACACCGTCGGGCGGGTGGCTGCAGTCGAGCCCGGTGGTGCCGGGCCTCGGGTTCGCGCTGCCCACCCGCGCGCAGATGTTCTGGCTCGAGCCGGACCTGCCCAACAGCCTCGCCCCCGGCAAGCGCCCGCGGACCACGCTGAGCCCCGCACTGCTGCTCGACGACGACGGCTCGGGGCTCGCGTTCGGCACGCCCGGCGGCGACCAGCAGGACCAGTGGACCGTGCCGTTCCTGCTGCGGCACCTGCTGGGTGGCGCGGACCTGCAGGAGGCGATCGACGCCCCCATGTGGCACTCGACGCACGTGCCCGGCTCGTTCTACCCGCGCACGCACACGCCGCGCGGGGTGGCCGCCGAGTCGCGGCTGGGCGACGCCGTGCTGACCGGCCTGGCCGAGCGCGGGCACGCCGTGCAGACCGTCGGGCCGTGGGACCTGGGCCGGCTCAGCGCCGCCGGTGTCCGCCCCGACGGGATGCTCGTCGCCGCCGCGAACCCGCGGGGGATGCAGGGGTACGCGGTCGGTCGATGAGGGTTCGATGAGGGTTCGACCAGAGAGCCCCGCCCGCCCGGCCGCACGATCGGCCCGCTGTTAGCGTCCGCTGCATGCCCGATGTCGTGGACGCCCACCTGCAGGTGTGGAACCCCGACACGGTGCACTACCCGTGGATGACGTCGCACGACGCCGCCGTCCAGCGGCCGTTCCGGGTGTCCGACATCGACGACGACCTGGCCGACGAGGGCGTCGGCCGGGTGGTGCTCGTGCAGGCTGCGGACAACCGCGCCGACTCCGAGCTGATGCTCTTCCAGGCGCTGGCCTCGGCCCGGGTGGCGGGCGTGGTCGCGTGGGTCCCGCTCGACCACGCCGACGACGCCGCCGCGCAGCTGGACGCCTGGCGGCGCGAGCCGGTGGTGGGCGTCGGCCACCGCGGTCACGACACCCGCGACCCCGACTGGCTGACCGGCGCCGCCGTCGCCGACGGGCTGACGCTCCTGGGCGAACGCCGCCTGCCCCTGGATGTCACGGCACACACCCCGGAGGCGCTCGCGCGGCTGGCCGTGGTGGCCGAGCACCACCCCAAGCTGACCCTCGTCCTGGACCACCTGGGCGACCCGCCGCTGGCCGCGCTGGCCGCTGGCGACCGGGCGCCGTGGTCGCGCTGGTCGGCGCTGCTCGGCACGGTCGCGCAGCTGCCCAACGTCGTCGCCAAGGTGTCCGGCCTGGGCACCGCGGCCGGCCGCGGGTGGACCCCGCAGGCGCTGCAGCCCGCGGTCGACCGCGCGCTCGAGGTGTTCGGTCCCGGCCGGCTCATGCTCGGCAGCGACTGGCCGTACGCGCTGCTGGCCGGGGGCTCCTACGCGCAGGTCTGGCGCGGCCTGCGCGCCACGGTCGACCAGCTGACCGACCCCGACCGGGACGCCGTGCTCGGCGGGACGGCCGCCCGCGTGTACGGGCTGACGCGGCGGGACTAGCGCGGCGGGGTCGAGTCGCGCAGGACCACCTGCGTCGGCACGTGCGTCAGGCGCAGCTCCTCGGACGCGTCCGCCAGGGCCAGCTCGGTGGCGGCGATCCCCACGTCGACCAGGGGGATCCGCACGGTCGTGAGGGCCGGGACGACGTCGCGCAGGGTGGAGATGTCGTCGAAACCCGCCAGTGCGACGTCCCGCGGGACCTGCACGCCGGCCTCCCGACCGGCCGCGAGCGCGCCGAGCGCCATGACGTCGTTCACGGCGAAGACGAGCTCGGGCAGGTCGCCGCGCCGCAGCAGCGTGCGCATCGCGTCCTCGCCGCCCTCGTGCGTGAACGCGCTCGTGATCACCGCGTCGTCCGGCACGGGGCTGCCCAGGTCGGCGAGCGCGCCGCGGAAGGCGTCGCTGCGCTCGCGTGCGGTGAGGTGGGCCGCCGGTCCGGCGAGCACCGCGAAGCGTCGGTAGCCGCGGCCGTGCAGCGCGGTGGCCAGGTCCCGGGCACCCTGGGCGTTGTCGACGACCACGGCGTCGACGCCGAGGATCGGCTGACCGATCAGCGCGGCCGCGCCGCCGACCGCGCGGTAGTCGGCCAGCGCCGCGCGGAGCTCGTCGTTGGTCGCGTCGTCGTCGAGGCGGCCGCCCGCGATGACGATCGCCCGGGCCCGCTGCCGCTTGAGCAGGTCCACCAGCCCGCTCTCCCGGCTGGGGTCGTGCTGGGTGCTCGCCAGGGTGACCTGGAGCCCGGCGCGGTCCGCCGCGCGCGCGACGCCGGCGGCGATCGAGGAGAAGTACGGGTCGGCGATGTCGTGGACCACCAGGCCCAGGGACGTCGTGCGGCCGCGGGCCATCGCCTGCGCGTTGGCGTCCGGCGTGTACCGCAGCCGGGTCGCGGCGGCCAGGACGCGCTCGCGCAGGTCCGCGCGCACCGTGCGGTTGGCGCTCCCGTTGATCGCGCGGGAGGCGGTGGCGAGCGAGACGCCGGCCTCGCGCGCCACGTCGCTGAGGGTCACGGAAGCGGCCATGTCAGGAGGGTAGGCGCTTGCCCCCGGCCCGCGTGACCATCCGACGACGAACACCGGTACTTGGTGTGGGAAAGCGATATCCTGAACCGGTTTCCACCTGGAAGGGACGCCCGATGACGCTCGCCCTCGACGAGTGCGTGCTCGTGCTCCGACCCGACGACGACGTCGGCGTCGCCACCCGCGACCTGCAGTCCGGCACCGTGCTCGGCACGGTCCTCGGCGAGCTGACCGTCACCCAGAGCGTCCCTCGCGGGCACAAGCTCGCCGTCCGCGCGGTGCCCGTCGGGTCACCCGTGCACAAGTACGGGCAGTCGATCGGCCGGGCCACCCGCGACATCGCGGTCGGGGACCACGTGCACTCGCACAACCTCGGCATGGACGACACCGAGCGCGCCTACGAGTTCGGCACCGCGCGCGTGACCCTGCCCCCGCCGACCGGGCCGGAGCGCACGTTCGACGGGTACCGCCGCAGCGACGGCCGCTGGGGGACGCGCAACTACATCGGCATCGTGACGTCCGTGAACTGCTCGGCGTCGACCGCGCGGCTCATCGCCGACCAGTTCCGCGGCCGCGTCCTGGACGCGTACCCGCACGTCGACGGGGTCGTCGCCCTCACCCACGACACCGGCTGCGGCCTGGTGCCGACGAGCGAGGGCGCCCAGATCACCCGGCGCACCCTGCGCGGGTACGCCGACCACCCGAACGTCGCGGGCCTGCTGGTGCTCGGCCTGGGCTGCGAGATGCTGCCCGCGCAGTCGCTGCTGGACGGGCTCGACCTGCCCGCCGACAAGCCGGTGACCACCCTGGTCATCCAGGACACCGGCGGGATCCGCCGCACCGTGCGCGCCGGCGTGGAGGCCATCGAGGCGATGCTGCCCGGCATCGACGCGCTGCGCCGCTCCCCCGCACCCGTCTCCGAGCTGGTCCTGGGCCTCAACTGCGGCGGCTCCGACGGGTACTCCGGCATCACCGCCAACCCCGCGCTCGGGCACGCGTCCGACCTGCTCGTCGCCCGCGGCGGCACCTCCGTGCTGGCCGAGACGCCCGAGGTGTTCGGCGCCGAGCACCTCCTCCTGCGCCGCGCGGTCACCCGCGACGTCGGACAGAAGCTGCTCGACCGGCTCGACTGGTGGAAGGGCTACACCGCGGCCGGCGGCGGCACCATGGACAACAACCCGTCGCCCGGCAACAAGGCCGGCGGCCTGACGACGATCCTGGAGAAGTCGCTCGGCGCCGTCGCCAAGGGCGGCACCGCGGAGCTCAGCGCCGTCTACGAGTACGCCGAGCCCGTCCGCACCCGCGGGTTCACCTTCATGGACACCCCCGGCTACGACCCCGTGTCCGTCACCGGCCTCGTCGCCGGCGGCGCGACGGTCGTCGTGTTCACCACCGGCCGCGGCTCCGTGCTCGGCTGCAAGCCGACGCCGTCCATCAAGGTCGCGACGAACACCGCCACCTACCTGCGCATGACGGAGGACATGGACCTCAACGCCGGCCGGATCGTCGACGGCACCGCGACCGTGACGTCCGTGGGCGAGGAGCTGTTCGAGCTGATCATCGCGGTCGCGTCCGGCCGACCCACCGTCTCCGAGGAGCTGGACCTGGGCTCCGACGAGTTCGTCCCGTGGCAGCTGGGCGCGGTGACCTGACCCGGCAGGCGCCGCCGGCAACCGGACGGATCGGTGTCGAGCTCGACATCGCCCACGCCACCGGCCCGCGTGACGCGGCTGATGTCGACCTCGCCCGACCCGGCCGGTCGCGCGGTGCCGCGCGCTCTCCCGCGGGACCTCGCGACCGGCCGGACGTCAGCGGTCGACCCGCGCGCCTCCGCCGCCGGCGAGCTTGAGCACCTCGGCCTTGCTGACCATGGTCGTGTCCCCCGGGGTGGTCATGGCGAGGGCGCCGTGCGCCGCGCCGTACTCCACGGCGGTCTGCAGGTCCTCGCCGGCGAGCAGACCGTAGGCCAGCCCGGATGCGAACGAGTCACCGCCGCCCACCCGGTCGAGGATCTCCAGCCGTTCGCGGTGCGTCGCGCTGACGAGCCCGGTCTCCTTCGACCAGGCGATCGCCCCCCAGTCGTTGACCGTCGCCGACCGGACGGTGCGCAGCGTCGTCGCGATCACCCCGAAGTTCGGGTAGGCCTCGGCGACCCGGTCGATCATGGCGGCGAACGAGTCGAGCTCGAGCGCGGACAGGTTCTCGTCGACACCCTCGACCTCGAACCCGAGGGAGGCCGTGAAGTCCTCCTCGTTGCCGATCATCACGTCGATGTGCGGAGCGATCGCCCGGTTCACCTCCTGCGCGCGGGCCTGGCCGCCGACCGCCTTCCAGAGGCTCGGGCGGTAGTTGAGGTCGTAGCTGACGACCGTGCCGTGCTTGCGGGCGACGGTCACCGCCTCGAGGACGGTCTCGGCCGCGGTGTCCGACAGCGCGGCGAAGATCCCGCCGGTGTGGAACCAGCGGACGCCCAGCTCACCGAACAGGTGCTCCCAGTCGACGTCCCCGGGCGCCAGCTGCGCGGCGGCCGTGTGGCCGCGGTCGCTGACGCCGACCGCGCCGCGCACCCCGAAGCCGCGCTCGGTGAAGTTCAGGCCGTTCCGGACGGACCGACCGACGCCGTCGTAGGGGACCCAGCGCAGGAACGAGGTGTCGACGCCGCCGGTGAGGATGCAGTCCTCGACCAGGCGCCCGACCTCGTTGTCCGCGAGCGCGGTGACGATCGCCGTCCGCAGCCCGAAGGCCCGTCGCAGACCGCGCGCGACGTTGTACTCGCCGCCCCCCTCCCAGACCCGGAAGGACCGCGCGGTGCGGATGCGACCCTCGCCGGGGTCGAGACGCAGCATGACCTCACCGAGCGAGACGGCGTCGTACCGCGTCTCGCTCTCGGGGCGGATGACCAGGTCGGACATGGGGCGCTCCTCGATTCGGGGTGCGGGGTGTGGGGTCAGGGGTGCGCGACGAGGCTGACTGCTTCGGCGGTCAGGTCGCGGACGGCGTCCAGGTCGCCGCCGCGGACGAGGTCGCGCGGGACCATCCACGAGCCGCCGACGGCGCGGACGGAGGGCAGCGCGAGGTACTCGGCGAGGTTGGCCGGCCCGATGCCGCCCGTGGGGACGAAGCCGACGTCACCGAACGGAGCCGCGAGCGCGGCCACGGCCTTGGCGCCGCCCGAGGTACCGGCCGGGAAGAACTTGACCGTGGTCAGCCCGAGCTCCAGCGCGGCCTGCACCTCGGTGGCGGTGACGGCGCCGGGCAGGGCCAGGACGCCGTGCTCCTGGCAGCGCTCGACGACGGCGCGGCTGGTGCCGGGCGAGACGACGTACGAGGCTCCGGCCGCGACGGCCGCGTCGACCTGCTGCGGGGTCAGGACCGTGCCCGCGCCGACCAGGACGTCACCGCGGGCGGCCATCGTGCGGATCGCGTCCGCGGCGGCCGGCGTGCGGAAGGTGACCTCGGCGACGGGCAGACCGCCGTCGACCAGCGCCTGCGCCAGTGCGTCGGCGTGGCCGGCGTCGTCGATGACGACCACGGGGACCAGTCGGTGCGCCGACAGGCGCTCCAGGATGTCGCTCACTCGTGCTCCCTCGCACCGCGGTCAGTCCCGCCACTCCGCGGGAAAGCGTTTGCCGTCTTCGGTCGAGCATACGCCTCGCGCGGGATCCGGTACGCCAGGTCGACCGCGGTCTCGATCGCCTCGTCCAGGTCCAGCCGGTGCTCGGCGACGAGCCGCGCGAGAAAGCCTGCGTCGATGCGCCGGGCGAGGTCGTGGCGCGCGGGGATCGAGCAGAAGGCCCGGGTGTCGTCGACGAACCCGGTCGTGTTGGCGAAGCCGGCGGTGTCCGTGACCGCCTCGCGGAACCGCCGCATGCCGTCCGGCGTGTCGAGGAACCACCACGGGGCGCCGAGCCGGACGGCCGGGTAGACACCGGCGATCGGGGCGAGCTCGCGACTGAACGTGTCCTCGTCGACCGTGAAGAGCACGAGGCGCAGACCGGGATGGTGCCCGAACGCCTCGAGCACGGGTCGCAGGGCGTGCACGTAGTCCGTGGGCACCGGGATGTCGTACCCCACGTCCGGACCGCGCAGCGCCAGGACGGCCGGGTCGTGGTCGCGCAGCACGCCGGGGTGCAGCTGCATCACGAGGCCGTCCTCGGCGGACATCCGCGCCATCTCGAACAGCATGTGCCCCGAGAACGCCTGCGCGTCCGCGGGTGCGACCTGGCCGCGCAGCGCCGCGGCGACGATCCGCTCGGCCTCGGTGGCGCTCAGCGGCGTGGTGTCCGCGGACAGGTGGCCGTGGTCGGTGGCGCGGGCACCCGCCTCGACGAAGACGCGCCGGCGCTCCTCCAGCGCGCGGACGAGGTCCGCGTACCCCGTGATGCTCACGCCGGACCGCTCCTCCAGCAGTGCGACGTCGTCGCGCCAGCCCTCCCGGTCGACGTGCAGCAGCGCGTCGGGACGGAACGTCGGCACGATGCGGTCACCCCAGCCGCGCGCCGCCAGGTCGGCGTGGTCGTCGAGGGTCGCCGTCGCCGGGTCCGTGGTGGCCAGGATCTCGAGGTGGAACCGGTCGAAGAGGGCGAGGGGCCGGAAGTCCGGCTCGGCCAGGCGTTCCGCCAGGACGTCGTACAGGCGGTCCGCCGAGTCGGCCGACGGACGCTCGTCCAGGCCGAAGACGTCGACGAGGACGTGCTCCATCCAGTAGCGCGTCGGCGTGCCGCGGAAGAGGTGCCAGTGGCTGGCGAAGGTCCGCCAGACCTCGCGCGGGTCGACGACCGCACCCGGTCGGTCCCGCCGTGCTACCCCGAGCGCGTCGTGCGGGACGCCCTGGGAGACGAGCATGCGCACGAGGTAGTGGTCGGGCGTGACCAGCAGGGACGCGGGATCGGTGAACGGCTCGTCGCGCGCCAGCAGCGCGGCGTCGACATGGCCGTGCATCGAGACGATCGGCAGGTCGGCGGTCGCCGAGAGGATCTCCCGCGCGACCGGGCGCACGGAGGGATCGCTGGGCAACGCCCTGTCAGGGTGCAACGTCCACCCGGTGCCCGTCATCGGATCCTCCTCGTTCCCGTCAGCTCGTCGTACGATCGCGCCGGATGAGGCACGGTGCAAACGCATTCATCGCAGCCAAGCAGGTCGCGCGGCCGATCACAAGGGGCGCGGCGGATCGATCCCGCGATGCGGGACGCGTCTTGCCGAGTCGTCGATGAACGTGCTGCAATCGCATTCATCGGTCGGCCCGGGTCAGGAAGGAGCGCTGATGGTCACGCTGCGCGATGTCGCACGAGCCGCGGGGGTCTCCCCGGCGACGGCCTCGCGCGCCCTCAGTGCACCCGACCTCGTCGCCCCTGGGCGACGCGAGCACGTGCAGCAGGTCGCCCGGGAGCTCGGGTACCGACCGAACCGCGCCGCGCGCGAGCTGATCACCGGCCGGACCGGCAACCTGTGCCTCGTCGTGCCGGACCTGGAGAACCCGTTCTTCGCGGCCGTCGCCAAAGGGGTCCAGGCCCGCGCGCGGGCGCTCGGGTTCGCACTGCTGGTCGCCGATGCCGAGGAGGATCCGCGGCTCGAGGGCGAGCTGGTGGGCCATCTCGGCGCACAGGTGGACGGCGTGATCCTGTGCTCGCCGCGCATGTCGGAGGGTGAGCTGGAACGGCTCAGCCGGGACGTCCTGGACGACGACGTCCCGCTGGTGCTGGTGAACCGGTTGCACGGGCGCCTGCCGTCGGTCGTCATCGACAACGCGGACGGCATCCGCCAGGCCGTCACCCACCTGCACGCCCTGGGCCACCGCCGCATCGGCTACGCCGGCGGACCGTCCGGCTCCTGGTCCGACGCGCAGCGCCGGCGCGGTCTCGAGCACGCCGCGCACGGCCTGCGCAGCGTGGAGGTGACCGACCTCGGCCACTTCCCCCCGCTGTTCGGTGGTGGCGTCGCGGCCGGGGACCTGGTCGCGGCGAGCGGCGTCAGCGCGGTGCTCGCGCACAACGACCTGCTGGCCCTCGGCATCCTCAGTCGGTTGCGCGCCCGCGGGGTGCGGGTCCCCGAGGACGTCTCGGTGGTGGGGTACGACGACATCCCCGCGGCCACCCTGGTCTCACCGGCGCTGACGACGGTCACCGTGCCGCTCGCCCGGCTCGGCCGCGCCGCCGTCGATCTGCTGGTCGAGGCCGGTTCGGTGCCGAGCGCCGTGGAGTCGGCCCTGGCCGGCGCGGTGGCGGCCGCGACGACCGGCGCGCAGCCCGCGCCCGAGAGCCCGGTGGTGGACCTGGTGACGCCGTCGGCGGCCGCACTCATCGGTGTGGAGCTCGTGGTGCGCGCCTCCACGGGCGTCGCGCCCGCGCAGTCCACGGCGGTGGGCGGATGAGCGAGCGGGACGCAGCGGGTGACACGACCGGCACCCGCGCGGCGAACAGGACCAACCATGCGAACGACGCACTCACGGTGAGCGAGGGCAGTGTGACCACTGAGCGGCCGCGTCTCTCGCTCGCGTCGCTGGCCGGGATCCAGCCCCGTGCCGACGTCCAGCTGCCCACCGTCGACCCCCGCGAGGTCCGTGTGGGCCTCGTCCACCTGGGCCTCGGCGCCTTCCACCGCGCGCACCAGGCCGTCTTCACCGAGGACGCCGCCGCCGCGACCGGCCAGGACGGCTGGGGCATCCTCGGCGTGACGCAGCGCAGCGCGCGCGTCGTCGAGCAGCTGGCCCCGCAGGACGGCCTGTACGGCGTGCTCACCAAGGGGGCACAGGAGACGTCGCTGCGGCTCGTCGGGTCGCTGCGCGACGTCGCCTTCCCCGGCACGGACACTCCTCGCGTCCTGACGACGATGGCTGCCCCGACCACCCACGTCGTCACCCTGACCGTGACCGAGAAGGGTTACCGACGCAGCGGCCGACGGCGGCCCTGACCTGACCGACCCGGATCTGGCGGCCGACCTCGACGCGCTCGCGGCCGAGCTGCGCGGCGGACAGGCGGACGCATCCGCCCGCTCGCCGCTCGGGCTCCTGCTGCGCGGGATGGCGCTGCGTGCTCGCCACGACGCGGGTCCGCTCACCGTCGTCTGCTGCGACAACCTGGCCGACAACGGCGCGGTGCTGGAGCGGCTGGTGGCCGCGACCCTCGACGCCGTGCCGGGCGGCGACCGGCTCCGGGAGTGGGTCGACGCCTCGGTCCGGTTCCCGGGGACCATGGTCGACAGGATCGTCCCGGCCACGAGCGACGCGCACCGCGACGAGGCGGCGGCGTTGCTCGGGCTCCGGGACGCCGGCCTGGTGGTGGGGGAACCGTTCACGCAGTGGGTCGTGCAGGACACGTTCGCGGGTCCGCGCCCCGCCTGGGAGCTGGCCGGCGCCACCCTCACCGCCGACGTCGCCCCGTACGAGCGCGCCAAGCTGCGCGTCCTGAACGCCAGCCACTCGACGCTCGCCTACCTGGGCGCGCTCCGCGGGCACGCCACGATCGCCGACGCCGTGGCCGACCCCGACCTCGCCGGGGCGGTCCGGGCCCTGGTCGACGAGGATGTCCTGCCCACGCTCGCGGCGCCCGACGGCATGGACCTCGAGGAATACCGCGACGACGTGCTGGCACGGTTCGCCAACCCGAACACGGGGCACACCACGGTGCAGGTGGCGATGGACGGCTCGCAGAAGCTGCCGCAGCGCCTGCTCGGCACGGTGCGCGACCGGCTCGCAGCGGGTGCGACCCCGTCAGCAGCCGCCGTGGCCGTCGCCGCCTGGATGACGTACGTGCGGGCGGCCACGCAGGACGCCCTCGAGGTGGGCGGTCGTCGGATCGCGCTCGACGACCCGATGGCGAGCACCCTGGCGGACGCCGCGGCCGGTCCGGTGGACACGCTGGCCGACCGGTTGCTGGGGGTCCGCGCGGTGTTCGGCCAGGACCTCGCGGACTCGACGGCGTTCAGGGCGGCCGTGCGCAGCGCGGTGGCGGACCTGGCGCGGCTGACCGGCTGACGGCTCGCACGACGACGAACACGTCGCAGGCGTGCGTCGCAGGCGTGCGCCGCACGCGCGCGCCGCAGGCGTGCGACGCACGCGCGCGACGCAGGCGAGTGGCGCAGAACCGGTCCGTCCGTCCCTTGACGGAGCCGCGCTGCGATGCGCTACGCTGGAAAGCGCATTCCACCTCCGACCGACACCGCGGTCACGACACTCGGAGCTCCCCATGACGACCCGCACCCTGCGCATCGCGATGAACGGCATCACCGGCCGGATGGGCTATCGCCAGCACCTCGTCCGCTCGATCCTGCCGATCCGTGACCAGGGCGGTGTCACCCTCGAGGACGGCACGCGCGTGCAGGTGGAGCCGGTCCTCGTCGGCCGCAACGCCGACAAGGTGCGCGAGCTGGCCGAGCTGCACGGCGTCGAGCACTGGACCACCGACCTGGACGCGGTGATCAACGACGACGCCACCGACATCGTGTTCGACGCCTCCATGACGAGCCTGCGCGCCGAGACGCTGACCAAGGCCATGAAGGCCGGCAAGCACATCTACACCGAGAAGCCGACGGCCGAGACGCTGGCCGAGGCGGTCGAGCTGGCCCGCCTCCGCGAGAGCGAGGGCGTCACGGCGGGCGTCGTGCACGACAAGCTGTACCTGCCGGGCCTGGTCAAGCTGCGCCGCCTGGTGGACGAGGGCTTCTTCGGCCGGATCCTGTCGCTGCGCGGCGAGTTCGGCTACTGGGTGTTCGAGGGCGAGCACCAGTCCGCGCAGCGCCCGTCGTGGAACTACCGCAAGGAGGACGGCGGCGGGATGACGACGGACATGTTCTGCCACTGGAACTACGTCCTGGAGGGCATCCTCGGCACGGTCCGCACCGTGAACGCCACGACCGTCACGCACATCCCGACGCGCTGGGACGAGCAGGGCCGCGAGTACGCCGCCACGGCCGACGACGCCGCGTACGGGATCTTCGACGTGCAGACGCCGGCCGGTGACCCGGTCGTCGCGCAGATCAACTCCTCCTGGGCCGTGCGCGTGTACCGCGACGAGCTGGTGGAGTTCCAGGTGGACGGCACGCACGGCTCCGCGGTCGCCGGGCTGAACAAGTGCGTCGCCCAGCAGCGCGCCCACACCCCGAAGCCCGTGTGGAACCCGGACCTCCCCGTCACCGAGTCGTTCCGCGACCAGTGGCTCGAGGTCCCGGCCAACGGGGACCTGGACAACGGGTTCAAGCTGCAGTGGGAGGAGTTCCTGCGCGACGTCGTCGCCGGACGCCCCCACCGGTTCGACCTGCTCTCCGCCGCACGCGGTGTGCAGCTGGCCGAGCTGGGGCTGCGCTCGTCGGCGGAGGGCCGCCGGCTCGACGTGCCGGCGATCTCGCTGTGACCGCGGACCTGTCGCGGCTGTCGCTGAACACGGCGACCACCAAGCACTGGACGCTTCGCGAGGCGGTCGACGGGGCGGTCCGCGCCGGGCTGCCCGCGATCGGCGTCTGGCGTGACCGCGTGCAGGAGGCGGGCGTCACGGAGTCCGCGAAGATCGTCGCCGACGCCGGCCTGCGCGTGTCGTCGCTGTGCCGGGGCGGCTTCCTCACGGCCGACGACGACGCCGCGGCGACCGCCGCCCTGGACGACAACCGGCGCGCGATCGTCGAGGCCGCCACGCTCGGCACGCGCGAGCTCATCATGGTCGTCGGCGGGCTGCCCGCGGCCACCGCCCCAGGCGGACCTGCTCGACCGGGCACGGGCGGCCGCGACCTCGTCGGCGCGCGGCAGCGGGTGGCCGACCGCATCGGGGAGCTCGCACCGTTCGCGGCAGGCCACGGCGTGCGCCTGGTCCTCGAGCCGCTGCACCCGATCTTCGCGGCCGACCGCGCGGTCATCTCGACCCTGGGCCAGGCGCTCGACCTCGCCGAGCCGTTCCCCGCGGAGGTCGTCGGCGTCGTCGTCGACACGTACCACGTGTGGTGGGACCCGGACCTGCAGCGGCAGATCGCCCGCGCGGGCGCGTCCGGCCGGATCGCCGGCTACCAGGTGTGCGACTGGATCCTGCCGCTCGCGGCCGACGCGCTGCTGTCCCGCGGGCACGTGGGCGACGGCTACGTCGACTTTGCGACGATCACGCGGTGGGTCGCCGAGACCGGGTACACCGGCGACGTCGAGGTGGAGATCTTCAACGAGTCGGTCTGGCAGACGCCCGGCGACGAGACGATCGCCACGCTGGCGGACCGGTACGCGCGGTACGTGCTGCCGCACCTGCACAGCGCCGGCTGACTGACGGGATCGCGGGACAGCCCCGACGACGAGCGCTAGCGTGGCGGGATCGCATGCCACGTCCGGGGAGGCCCGTCATGTTCGGTGCCACGCTCATGTTCGTCCCGGTGATCCTCGTCGTGGTCGTCGTCGCGGCGGTGGCCGTCGCGACGCGGCGACCGGCCGCCACGCCCGGCGCGACACTGCCACCTGCACTGCCACCCGCGCCTCGGGACGCGCACGTCGCCGACCGTTCCGCGCAGGAGCGGCTGGCGGAGGCGGAGGACCTGCGCCGACGCGGACTGATCACCGCCGACGAGTTCGGCGAGATCCGCCAGCGCATCCTCGACGGGCTCTGAGCCCCGTCAACCGGCCAGCACGTCGGCGAGCACCCGCGCGAACCGCGTCCCGATGAGCCGGTGCGCATCCGCGTCCGGGTGCAGCAGGTCCCGCATGGGCAGGTCGTCCCAGTCGGGCCAGCCGTACAGCGACAGCCCGTCCACGTAGGTCAGGGCGGCATCGCCGCGGGCGTCCACGACCGAGCGCAGCGCGGACCGGATGACGGTGAGGGACAGCGCACCCGGGGACGGGACCCCGGTGGTCCGGAACACGGTCGGGTCGGCGGGGTCGAGCGAGGTGGGCCCGGGCGTGGTCTCGACGAGCGGGCACAGGATCGGGGAGACGACGACCAGGGGCGTGCTCGGGTGGCCCTCGCGGATGGTGTCGAGGAACCCGTGCACCGCGGGGACGAACGCGCGCAGGCGCATCGCGTCGTGGTTCACCACGTTGATGCCGAGCTTGAGGGTGAGGACGTCGGCGGGCTGGTCGCGGATGGCGCGGGCGACGAACGGGTCGAGCACCGCGTTGCCGGACAGGCCGAGGTTCACCAGGTCGGCGCCGGCGGCGCGTGCGGCGACGACGGGCCACGTGCCCAGGGCCGACTCGGCGGCGGCGCCGTGGCTGATCGAGGAGCCGTGGTGCACCCACCGCGGCGCGGTCACGGGCGTCGGCGGGCTGACCGGCGCGTCGGTGGTCAGCGCCACCAGGCGGGTGGTCTCCCCCGGCGGCAGCCACACCTCGACGTCGCGCTCGCGCGTGCCGTCCCCGCCGAGGACGAGGTCGACGACGCCGGCGGGTCCGGGGCGCTCCTGCGTGGTCCCGCCCAGGGGCTCCAGCGCGACCACGCCCGCGGCAGACGCGACCGCCTGCGGTCCGGGGACGCCGTCGACGAGCACGTCGTACGGCTGCGGCGCCCCGGGCGGTGCCGGGTCGACCGCCACGCGCAGCACCCGGACGTCCAGCCGGGCGGCGCGCGCGGCGGTCCGGAACCGGAGCCGGACGCCGGACGGCTGGGACTCGACCATCGCCATGAAGTCGTCGGGGAACTGGGCTGCGCGCCCAGGCGGGCAGCCGGTGCGGGAGCAGCCCGTCGGCCGACTCCTCGAGCCAGGCCGCCCCGCGGACCTCGACCCGCGGGTCGGGCAGGTCCAGACGCATCAGTAGACGTTCCCGTGCTCGCGGAACTCCCGCCAGACGTTCTCGAAGAAGTCGTCGTCCTCGGGGATGGGACGGCGCGGCCGCCACCGGAAGACGGGCCGGCCGGCGGGGTCGTCGTCGACCGGCTCCCACGCCACCTCCTGCACCTCGTCGTCGAGCGCGCCGCCGTCGAGGGTGAACCGGAACACGTCCGGCAGCTCGGGCAGGCCGTGCGGGATCTGCCCGGCGGGGTCGGTGTAGAGGACCGAGCCGCGGGACCGGCCGCCGTGCGCGACGTAGTCGGCCATCGCCGACAGGTACACGTACGCGCTGGTGAGGATGTCGCGGACCAGGAACGTGCGGTTGATCGAGCGGCGCGACGAGGCGTCGGCGGAGACGCTCGACTCGTACGACGAGAGCCACGCGTGCACCTGGGCGAGCGCCTCGTCGATCGACTGCGCGGACCGGACGGGTCCGGCCTTGGCGCTCATGAGCACCTGCACGTCCCGCAGCAGGTCACCCGTGTTGTCCGGGGTGCCGGACGCGGCCCGCGCGGAGGCGGCCTCGACGAGCGCGAGCGCGGCCCGCAGCACCGGCGTCGCGGCGTCGTCGAACGGACGGGGGTCCGACGACCGCCGCGCCGCGATGAACTGCGCGGCCCGGGTGGCACCCACCTGACCGCTGTTCAGCGCCGCGCCGCCGGGCCGGTAGACGCCGTGCGCGCCGCCGGCCTCGCCCACCGGGAAGAAGCCCTCGACGTTCGACTGCCACCAGGCGTCGACCACGAGACCGCCGTTGTTGTGCTGCGCGCAGACGTCGACCTCGAGCATCGTCGTCTCGAGGTCCACGTACGGGTTCTTGCCCAGGTAGAACTGGTACGCGGGCTCGTTCATGCGCCGCAGCCGCTCGATCGGCGTGCCGAACAGGACGCCGGCGCGGTCGAGGTACTGGTACGCCTCGGGGCTCAGAGCGCTCGGATCGAAGGACGACTGCACCGGGTTGCGGCGGAAGTCGAGGAACACCCGCCGGCCGCGCAGCACCGTCTCGCGGTAGACCAGCAGGTCGATCAGCGACGAGCCGTCCAGGGCCTTGCGGATGTCGAACGGCCACTGGTAGCCCTTGAGGAACACCAGCGACATGAGCTGCCCGTAGTCCGGGATGGCCTCGGTGAGGAACTCGCGCTCGTCACCGCCGTCAGCGTCCGTCGAGACGAACGTCGGGATGACCTGCATGTACGTGCCCGAGACGTTCCACCGCGGGTGCGTCGAGGCCAGCCCGAACTGCCACTCGGTGAGGTTCTTGCCGTGCACGCCGGCGCGGTACGCGGCACCCGAGGCACCCCACTGGCCGTTCGGGAACACCCGCGTCGCGTACATGCCCGCCGGGCCGCCGGTGGCGTAGACGATGTTGGTGCAGCGGAACAGCAGGAACGGGCTCTGCTCCCCGTCGTGCGGGACGTCGGTGCGCAGCACCAGCAGCCCGGCGACGGCGCCGTCCTCGACGATGACGTCGACCACCCGGCACTCGTCGTAGATCGGCGTCCCGTTGCGGTGGACCTTCTTCTCCAGCTGCTCGACCATCGACCGGCTGGTGTACGGGCCCACGGACGTGGCGCGACGCCGCGGGTCGTGGTCGGTCTTGTAGCCGATGAACTCGCCGTAGCGGTTCTGCGGGAACGGCACGCCGAGGTCGCACAGGCGCAGGAAACCGCGAGCAGAGAGGGCAGCTTCCGCCAGCGCGTTGTCGCCGTCCATCGCACCGCCGGCGTACAGCGTCTCGGCCATCTCCCGCACGGAGTCGCCGTCGCCGCCCGAGAGCGTGAGCTTGTAGTACGTCTGCTTGTCGGAGCCCGCGTTGCGCGACGAGCCCGCGTTGACCTTGTCCGCGACCATGACGACGTCGCTCTGGCCGAGCTCCCAGAGCCGGTCCGCGGCGCAGAAGCCGGCCGAGCCGGTGCCGACGACGACGGTGTTGACGGTGACGACGGGCACGCCGTCCAGGAGGTCGGCCATCAGAGCACCGGGATGTGCATGCCGCCGTCGACGTGGAACACCTCGCCGGTCGAGTACGGGGTGTTGCCGGACGCCAGGATGGAGACCGCGCCGGCGACGTCGGACGGACGCCCCCAGCGGTTGATCGGCGCGAGGCCGTTCGCCAGGAGGGCGTCGTACTTCTCGGTCACGCCGGCGGTCATGTCGGTGGCGATCACGCCGGGGCGCACCTCGTAGACGACGATCCCCTCGGGGGCCAGGCGCACCGCGAACAGCTGCGTGGCCATGGCGACACCGGCCTTGGAGACGCAGTACTCGCCGCGGTTGGTGGACACGGCGGTCGCGGAGATGCTCGACACGTTGACCACCGTGGCGCGGGGCCGGTCACCGGTGTCCTGGTCGAGCGCGATGACCCGGTTGGCGAACGTCTGCGTGAGGAAGTACGGACCGCGCAGGTTGATGCCGAGCACGCGGTCGAAGCTCTCGGCGCCGGCCTCGAGGAGGTCCGCCCGCACGCTGGGAGCGACCCCGGCGTTGTTCACCAGCAGGTCGAGGCGACCCCAGGCCTCGACCGCGTCGTCGACGAACCGGGCGTGGTCCTCGAGGTCGGCCACCGAGCCGCGCACGTAGCGGACCCGACCCGGTGCGTCCAGCGACTCCAGCAGCTCGGTCGGCTCCTCACGGGTGGCCAGGATCGAGACCGCGAAGCCGTCGGCGAGCAGCCGCTGCGTGATTCCGAGGCCGATCCCCCGATTGCCCCCGGTGACCAGTGCGACTGCCGGCATCGTTGCCTTCCCTCGTGTGCGGGACGCGCGCGTGACCTGCGCGTCGAGATCGATCGTGCCACGGACCGGGCGTCGAGGGCAAGCGCTTTCCGGCGGTCCGGGTGCGCTAGCCTCCCGGGATGTTCGGTACCCACGCTCTCCTCGCCCTGCTCCTGTACATCGCCGTGCCTGTCATCGTGCTTGTCGCGCTCTACTGGGTGATCCGGACCGCCGTCCGCGACGGGATGCTCGCAGCCCAGGGTCGCAGCGGGACGGCAGACCCGTCCCGGTAGCGGGCGTCTGCCGACGCTCGGGCCGGTGATCCCCCGATGACCGCCGTGCTCACCGCGCTCGGCACCATGGGGCTCGTCGTGGCGCTCGGCTGGCTGCTGGCGCGCCGCAAGGTGCTCGGCGAACGGGCCGCCCCGGTCCTGGCCCGCGTGGTGTTCACCGTCGCGACGCCCGCGCTCCTGCTCACCACCGTGGCGCACGCCGACCTGCACCTGCTGCTGTCGCGCACCGCGGTGGTCACCTGGTCGTCGACGGCGACGGTCGCGCTCCTCGCGGTCCTCACCCTGCGGTTCGCCTGGCGACGAGCTGCGGCCGACGTGACGATCGGGACGCTCGCGTCCTCCTACGTCAACGCCGGCAACCTCGGGCTCCCGCTCGCGGTCTACCTGCTGGGCGACCCGGTCGCCGTGGTGCCGACCCTGCTCTTCCAGCTGCTCGTGCTGGCCCCGGTCGCCTTCGCGGTGCTCGACGCCCGCACCGGCCCCCTGCGCCCCGCGCCGGTCGTGCGCCGGACCCTCAGCAACCCGATCATCGTCGCGACGCTCGTCGGCCTGGTCCTGGCCGCGCTGCCGTGGCACCTCCCGGACGTCGCGTTCGAGCCGTTCCGGCTGGTCGGTGCCGCGGCCGCCCCGCTCGCGCTGCTCACGTTCGGCATGTCGCTCGCGGTGCCGCGCACCCGGGACACCGCGGCACCGCGGCCGGACCTCGCGCTCGCGGTCACCCTGCGGACCGTCGTCCACCCCGCTGCTGGCGTGGGCGCTCGGCACCGCGCTCGGCCTGCCCGCGCACGCGCTGCTCGCGGTCGTCGCGATGGCGGCGCTGCCCACCGCGCAGAACGTCCTCGTCTACGCGATGCAGTACCGGCACGGCGAGGCGCTCGCGCGGGACGCCGGCCTGGTCACCACCGTGCTGTGCGTGCCCGTCCTGCTGGTGGTCGCGGGAACCCTGGGCTGACCCGTCACGGCAGGCGAGCGCCCTCGGGCACCTCGATGGCGTCGTACGCCAGGACGCGCGGCACACCGGCCAGGCTCGCGTGGTGCAGCACCTCGGCGTTCTCCTCGACCGCGACGGCCACCTTGAACGCCAGCTTCAGCGAGACGCCGACGGCGAGCAGCCCGTGGTTGGCCCAGACGACGGCGTTGACGTCGTCGCCCATCAGCTCGGCGCTGCGCCGGCCGAAGTCCGCGTTGGTGGAGAACTCGAAGGGCATCACCGGGATCGTGCCCTTGGCGTACAGGACCATGTTGAGCAGCACCGGGTCGATGGGCCGGCCCAGCGCGCCGAGCACGTTCACGAACGTCGACTCGGTGTGCACGATCGCCTGCACGTCCGGGCGGCGGCGGTAGTGGGCCAGGTGGACGGGCAGCTCGGTCGACGGCAGCAGGTCACCCTCGAGCACGGTGCCGTCCATCGCGACGACCACCATGTCGGCCGGCGTCATCGCGTCGTAGCGCACGTCGGACGGGGTGATCAGGATGGCGTCCGCGCCGGCCAGCCGCACGCTGATGTTGCCCTGCGTGTTGAAGTTCAGGCCGCAGCGGACCGACTCGCGGCAGTAGTAGAGGATCTCCTCGCGCACCTGGGCGGTGGCCGGCGAGGCGAGGGCGACGTGGGTCATGGCGGGCCTTCCGAGGCTGCTGAATCCTTTCAATCAGCGTCCCGTGGACATGCCTCGCCGACGAGGGACCTTGGTCCCCGCCCCGGCCGACGCCTCCCCGGCACGATGGCACCACCGGCGCGCGGATCCGTCCGCAGCGGCCCCGCGCGTCGGTCTCCACGCAGCTCGGCTCACCAGGTGCTGTCTCCGCGGATGACGACATCGGAGCCACCGTCGACGAACACCAACTGCCCGCACAGGTGCGAGTTCTCCTCGCCCACCAGCCACACCAGCAGGTGCGCGGGCACCTTGGCCTGCATGTACCCGTGCAGCGGCATGGGCACCACCTCGGCCATCGCGTCGCGCTGCTCCTGCGTCTCCAGCAGCGCGGCCGTCATCGGCGTCTCGACGATCCCGGGGGCAATCCCGTTCAGGGGGATGCCGGCCCCGGCCCACTCCGGCGCCGCCGCGTGCCGGCGCATCCAGCGGCTCAGCGCCACCTTGCTCGAGGAGTAGATCTGGTCGCCCAGCCCGGCGTCCACCAGCTCCTGCGCGCGCACCAGCGCCTTGGCCTCGTCGCCGGCCAGCGCCGCCTCGACCAGCAGGTCGTCGTAGGGCATCAGGCTCGCCATCGAGCTGGTCAGCGCCGCACGCGGGGCGGGAGATCCCAGCAGCTGCGGCCGCAGCCCCTCGAGCGTCGCCAGCGCGCCGAAGTAGTTGACCGCCACGGTGGCCGGCGTCGGCAGCGCGAGACCGGCGTTGGCCACGACGGCGTCGACCGAGCCGCCCGACTGGGACCTGACCTGGTCCACCATCGCGGCGCGGCCGTCGGCCGTGGTGAGGTCGACGCAGACGTCCGCGTCGTGCAGGTCCACCCCGATGACCCGATCGCCCCGGTCGCGCAGGATCTGTGCGGTGGCGAGCCCGATGCCGGAGGCCGATCCGGTGACGACGACGGTGCGCATGACGACTCCCTCAGGACTGGGCCCGACGCCGTCGAGGGGCCTCGCCCTCACGCTAGGAAGATCGCCGACGCGCCCTCTACGGACCTTCGACCCGGTCCTGGGCGGCGGCCCACTGCCGGTCCGCCGGACCGCCGGTCGCACCCGGCTCGTAGCGCCGCAGCTCGAGGCCGCGCGCGCCGACCGCGCGCAGGTCCGCCAGCCCGCCGGACAGGGCGCCCGCGGCCCGCGCCTGCACCAGCACGTTGCCCAGCGCGGCCCCCTCGACCGGTCCGGCGACCACCGGCAGGCCGGTCGCGTCGGCCGTCAGCTGGCACAGCAGCTCGTTGCGGACGCCGCCGCCCACCACGTGCACCACCGACACCGGCCGTCCCGACAGCGCCGAGGCCTGCCGCACGGCCCGCCGGTACGCCAGCGCCAGGGAGTCGAGGATGCAGCGGACGGTCTCGGCCTGGGACTGCGGCGGCGTCTGCCCGGTCCGGACGGCCTCCGCGGCGATCCGCGCCGGCATGTCCCCCGGCGGCAGGAACACGGGTCCGTCGATGTCGACCACCGTGGTCAGCGCCGGGACGCGCGCCGCCGCCGCGAGCAGGTCGGGCAGGTCGGCGGGCAGCCCGGCCTCGTTCCACGTGCGGATGGACTCCTGCAGCACCCACAGGCCCATGACGTTGCGCAGGTACCGCACGGTGCCGTCGACGCCGGCCTCGTTGGTGAAGTTCGCGGCACGGCTCTCCTGCGTGAGCACCGGCCGGTCCAGCTCCAGACCCACCAGCGACCACGTGCCGCAGGAGATGTACGCGAAGTCGTCGGCCGTGGCGGGCACGGCGACCACCGCGGAGGCCGTGTCGTGCGAGCCGACCGTCCACACCGGCGCGCCGCCGACCTCGCCCGCGTGGCCCAGCAGCTCGCCGGCGTCCCGCAGGGGCGCCAGGAGCCGGGTGTCGACGCCCAGCCGGTCCGCGAGGTCGGTGGCCCACGTCCGGGTGGTCGCGTCGAGCAGGCCGGTGGTCGACGCGTTCGTCACCTCGGCCACCCGCACGCCCGTGAGCCAGTAGCCCAGCAGGTCCGGCACCAGGAGCATGCCCTTCGCCGCCGCGAGCGCCGCCGTGCCCTGCGCGGCCACCAGCTGGAACACGGTGTTGAACGGCTGCACCTGCAGGCCCGTGCGGGCGTAGAGCTCGTCGGCCGGGATCGTCGTGAAGACCTTCTCCGGGACGCCGTCGGTGCGGCCGTCGCGGTAGTGGAACGGGGTGCCCAGGAGCTCGCCGTCGGCGTCGAGCAGGCCGTAGTCCACGGCCCACGAGTCGATGCCGATGCCGGCGAGCTCCCCGGCCTCCCGCGTCGCGGCGCGCAGCCCGTCGAGCATCCCCCGGTACAGCGCGAGGACGTCCCAGTGCAGCGCGCCGCCGACGCGGACCGGCCCGTTGGGGAACCGGTTGACCTCGTGCAGCGCCACGCGCTCGTCGCGCAGGGTGCCAACGATCACCCGCCCCGACGACGCCCCAAGATCGACGGCGGCGAACGCGCTCACCGGCGTGCCGTCGCGCCGAGAACGGCAGATCGCCGCGAGAACGGCACCTCGCAGTGCCGTTCTCGCGGGAAAGTGACGTTCTCGAGGCTCATCGCAGGAAGGCCGCCGCCACGCCCGAGTCGACCGGGACGTGCAGGCCCGTGGTCTGCACCAGGTCCGGACCCGTCAGGGCGAACACGGCCGCGGCCACGTGCTCCGGCAGCACCTCGCGCTTGAGCAGGGTCCGCTGGGCGTAGTACGCACCCAGCTCCTCCTCGGGCACGCCGTAGGTGGCCGCGCGCTGGGCGCCCCAGCCGCCGGCGAAGATGCCGGAGCCGCGGACCACGCCGTCGGGGTTGACGCCGTTGACGCGGATCCCGTGCGCACCCAGCTCGGCGGCGAGCAGCCGGACCTGGTGCGCCTGGTCGGCCTTGGTCGCCGAGTACGCGATGTTGTTGGGCCCGGCGAACAGCGAGTTCTTCGACGCGATGTAGACGATGTCGCCGCCCATGCCCTGCGCGATCATCGCCCGGGCCGCCTCACGGGCCACCAGGAACGAGCCGCGCGCCATGACGTCGTGCTGCAGGTCCCAGTCCTTGGCGGTGGTGTCCAGGAGGGGCTTGGAGATGGACAGGCCGGCGTTGTTGACCACGAGGTCCACGCCACCGAACGCCAGCGACGTGGCCGCGATCAGGCCGGCGACGGCCTCCTCCGAGGTCACGTCCGCCTGCACGGCGACCGCGACGTCCGGCCCGCCCAGGCTGTCGGCGACCTCCTGCGCCCCCTCGAGGTTGAGGTCCGCGATCACCACGCACGCACCCTCGGCGGCCAGCCGCTCGGCGATCGCGCGGCCGATGCCCGACCCCGCGCCGGTCACCAGGGCCACCCGCGTGGCCAGCGGCTTGGGCTTCGGCATCCGCTGGAGCTTGGCCTCCTCGAGCGCCCAGTACTCGATGCGGAACTTCTCCGCCTCGTCGATGGGCACGTAGGTGCTGATCGCCTCGGCGCCGCGCATCACGTTGATCGCGTTGACGTAGAACTCCCCGGCCACGCGCGCGGTCTGCTTGTCCTTGCCGAACGAGAACATGCCCACGCCCGGCACCAGCACGATCGCCGGGTCGGCGCCGCGGATCGCCGGGCTGTCCGCCGTGGCGTTGCGGTCGTAGTAGGCCTGGTAGTCCGCGCGGTAGGCGGCGTGCAGCTCCTGCAGTCGCGCGACGACGTCCTCCAGCGGGGCGTCCGACGGCAGGTCGACGACGAGCGGCTTGACCTTGGTGCGCAGGAAGTGGTCCGGGCAGGACGTGCCGAGCTCGGCGAGGCGGCCCAGCTCGGCGCGCGACACGAAGTCGAGGACCACCTCGGAGTCCGTGTAGTGACCGACCTGCGGCTTGTCCGTCGAGGCCAGCCCGCGGATCACCGGCGCGAGGGCGGCCGCGCGGGCGCGGCGCTCGTCGTCGGGAAGCGGGGTCACGACGACGTCACCGAACGGGTGCGGGCCGGCGGCCAGCTTCTCCGCGATGAACGCCTCGGCGCTGCGGATGATCTCCAGCGAGCGCTGCTCGGCCTCCTCGGAGGTGTCGCCCCACGCGGTGATGCCGTGGCCGCCCAGGATGCAGCCGATCGCCTGCGGGTTCTTCTCCTTGATCTCCGCGATGTCCAGCCCCAGCTGGAAGCCGGGCCGGCGCCAGGGCACCCACACCACGGAGTCGCCGAACACCTCGGCCGTCAGGGCCTCGCCGTCGGCGGCCGTCGCGAACGCGATGCCCGAGTCGGGGTGCAGGTGGTCCACGTGCACCGCGTCGACCAGGGCGTGCATCGCGGTGTCGATCGACGGCGCCGCGCCCCCCTTGCCGTGCAGGCAGTAGTCGAACGCGGCGACCATCTCGTCCTCGCGCTCGACCCCCGGGTAGACGTCGACCAGCGCGCGCAGGCGGTCCAGGCGCAGCACCGCGAGGTTCTTCTCGGTCAGCGTGCCCAGGTCACCGCCCGAGCCCTTGACCCAGAGCAGCTCCACGTCCGAGCCCGTGACCGGGTCCGTCGCGGTGCCCTTGGCGGAGGTGTTGCCGCCGGCGTAGTTCGTCGTCCGCGGGTCCGCGCCCAACCGGTTGGACCGTGCGACCAGCTCGTCTGCCGTCCTCATGCTCCCCATCCCGCCTGGTTCCCGCCGATGCGCTCGGCGACGATCTTCTCCGCGTAGCCCGACGCCTTGTAGGCGGCGATCGGGTCGGGGTCCAGCCCCTGCGACTCCCGCAGCTCGGCGAGCAGCGGGCGGACGTCCGTGTTGTACGCGTCCATGAGCAGCCCGTTGGCACCCAGCACGTCACCGGTGGTCTGCGCCTCGAGCAGCGCCGGCGCGTCGACCAGCAGCGCCTTGGCCGTGGCCTCCTGGATGTTCATGACCGAGCGGATCTGCCCCGGGATCTTCGGCTCGATGTTGTGGCACTGGTCGAGCATGAAGTTCACGCCGCTGTCCGGCGCGAGCGCACCCGACTGCACGATCTCGTGCATGATCCGGAACAGCTGGAACGGGTCCGCCGAGCCCACCATCAGGTCGTCGTCGGCGTAGAACCGCGAGTTGAAGTCGAACGCCCCGAGCCGGCCCGCGCGCAGCAGCTGGGCGACGATGAACTCGATGTTGGTGCCGGGGGCGTGGTGGCCGGTGTCCAGCACCACCATCGCGCGCTCGCCCAGGGCCAGGCAGTGCAGCAGCGACGTGCCCCAGTCCGGGATGTCCATCGCGTAGAACGCGGGCTCGAAGAACTTGTACTCGAGGATCAGGCGGTGGTTCGGGTCCAGGGCCGCGTAGATCTCCTGCAGCGAGTCGGCCAGGCGGTCCTGGCGGGCGCGCAGCGAGTCCTGCCCGGGGTAGTTCAGACCGTCGGGCAGCCAGAGCTTGAGGTCCGTGGAGCCGGTGGCGCGCATGACGTCGATGCACTGCAGGTGGTGCGCGACGGCCTTCTTGCGCACGTCCGCCGACGGGTGGGTCAGCGAGCCCAGCATGTAGTCGTCGTCCTGGAACAGGTTCGAGTTGATCGCCCCGATGGTGACGCCGTGCTCCTTGGCGTGCCGCGCCAGGTCGTCGTAGTCGTCGACCAGGTCCCACGGGATGTGCAGGCTCACGCGGGGTGCGACGCCGGTGTAGCGGTGCACCTGCGCGGCGTCGGCGATCTTCTCGTACGGGTCGCGCGGGACGCCCTGCTGCGCGAACACCTTGAACCGGGTGCCCGAGTTGCCGAAGGCCCACGAGGGGAGCTCGATCGTCTGCTGGGAGAGAGCCGTCTGGATGGTCATGCGCGGAGCTCCTGGGAGTGGGTGGCGAGGCCGGCTGCACGCAGCTGGTCCTCCAGGTGGAACACCTCGTCGAGGACGCGGAAGCCCTCGTCGGGGTTGCCGTCGTCGACGAAGAAGTCGCTCATCTCGGCCTGCCAGCGCGGGTTCACCGCGGTGCGGGTCATGGCCTCCTGGGCGGCGGCGTAGTCGTCGGTCTCGAGGTAGCCGACGAGCAGCCCGTCCGGCGCGAGGAACAGCGAGTAGTCCCGCCAGCCGGTGTCGCGCAGGGCCTCGAGCATGTCGGGCCACACGGCCGCGTGCCGGGCGCGGTACTCGTCCAGCCGGTCGGGCCGGACGCGGGAGGTGAAGCACACGCGGGTCATCGCCGCACCCTTCTTGATCGTCTCGTCGTTGAAACGATTCATGCACTGTAGGGAGCCCCGTGACCGGCTGTCAACCCGCCCTTCTCAAGCGTGAATCGATTCACTACCCTAGTGCTGCGCACCCTCCCGGGGAACAGTCCCCGCGAGGCGGTCCAGAGCCGGCCGGACCGACAACTAGCATCGGCCCAGCGCCGGGGCAGTGTCGGCGCGCCGCAGGCCGCTCGAGGAGGATGACGGGTCGATGACGACCACCGCACGGGGACGCACGGACCGCCGACCGTCCATCACGGACGTGGCCAAGCGCGCGGGGGTGTCCGTCGGCACCGTCTCCAACGTGCTCAACCGCCCCGACCAGGTCAGCGACACCACCCGCGATCGGGTCCTCGTGGCCATCGAGGAGCTGCAGTTCGTCCGCAACGCCTCCGCCCGGCAGCTGCGCGCAGGAACCATCCAGACCGTCGGCGCGATCGTGCTCGACATCGCCAACCCGTTCTTCACCGAGGTGGCCCGCGGCGTCGAGGACCGGTTGGCGGCCGACGAGTACACCCTCATGCTCAGCTCCTCCGACGAGGACCCCGAGCGCGAGGCCCGGTACCTGCGGCTGTTCGAGGAGCACGGCGTGCAGGGCGTCATGGTCACCCCGTCCGCCGGGTCGCTGGACAACGTGCTGGCCCTGCGCGACCGCGGCATCGACGTGGTCCTGCTGGACACCACCTCACCGCTCGACGACGTCTCCTCCGTGGCGGTCGACGACGTCCGCGGCGGCGCCCTGGCCATCGAGCACCTGGTCGGGCTCGGCCACACGCGCATCGCGTTCCTGAACGGGCCGCTGACCATCAAGCAGTGCGTCGACCGGCGTGCCGGGGTGCTCGAGGCGCTCGCCACCGCGGGCCTGGACCCCGCCACCGCGCTCGTCGAGATCACGATCGGCTCGCTCAACGCGGACGGCGGCGAGGCCGGCATCCAGGAGCTGCTCTCCGCCGACGGCCAGCGCCCCACCGCCGTCTTCTGCGTCAACGACCTCACCGCCCTGGGCGCCCTGCGCGCGCTGCGGTCGCACGGCGTCGAGATCCCCGGCGAGATGGCGGTGGTCGGGTACGACGACGTCGTCTTCGCGTCGATGCTCACCGTGCCGCTGACGTCCGTGCGCCAGCCGACGCACCAACTCGGCTGGACCGCGGCCGACCTGCTCCTGCGCCAGCGCGCCGAGGGGGCGTCGTTCCGGCACCAGCGGGTCCAGTTCCAGCCGGAGCTGGTGGTCCGCAGCTCGTCGGACCCGAACGCCTGACGCCCGGGGGCTCGGCCGCCGCGGCCGGGACCACCACGGCCAGCTCGGAGGCCGAGCTCGACGTTGCTCGCGCCGCCCGCGCCGGGAACGCGACCGACGTCGAGCTCGCACCAGCACCCCTCCTGGACGACGCCCCGCGGACGTACCGCGGCCACCGCCGCGCCGAGCTCGACGTTGGTCGCGCCACCAGTCCCGGCCGCGCGACCGATGTCGAGCTCGCGCCGATGGCGCGGCGCGGCGGCTGCTCGGGATCGTGGGTCCACGCGTGGACGGATGGGCAGGCAAGCGCTTACCGTTACTTGCGACCGGTGAGGGACGACGCAAAGGAGCGCGGACGTGACGGACGGCATGCTGAAGGTCGCCATCGTGGGGACGGGTGCGATCGCGCACGCGCACGCCGGGGTGCTCGCGCAGGACCCGCAGGCGACGGTCGTCGCGGTCGCGGACCCCAACCCGACGGTGCGGGACGCGTTCGCCGACGAGTTCGGCGTGCCCGGCCGGTTCGACAGCCTGGACGACCTGCTCGCCGCGGGCCCGGTCGACGTGGTGCACCTGTGCACCCCGCCCGGCCTGCACAAGGACCAGGCGATCACGGCGCTGCGCGGCGGCGCCCACGTGGTGTGCGAGAAGCCGCCGGTGCTGTCCCTGAAGGACCTGGACGAGGTGCTCGCCGTGGCCGCGGAGGTGGGCCGTGAGTACGCGGTGGTGTTCCAGCAGCGCACCGGCACGGCCGTCGGCCACGTCCAGCGGCTGCTCGCGGACGGCACGCTCGGTCGACCGCTCGTCGGCGTCTGCCACACGCTCTGGTACCGCAAGCAGGAGGACTACTACGCGGTGCCGTGGCGCGGGAAGTGGGCGACGGAGGGCGGCGGGCCGCTGCTCGGGCTCGGCATCCACCAGCTGGACCTGCTCGGGTTCCTGCTGGGCGAGTGGGCCGAGGTCGACGCCCGGGCGTTCCGCCTGGACCGCGACCTGGAGACGGAGGACACGTCGACCGCCGTCGTCCGGTTCGCCAACGACGCGATCGTGTCCGTGCTGACCACGGCCCTGTCCCCGCGCCAGACCAGCTACGTCCGGGTGGACACCACGCTCGGCACCGTGGAGGTCGAGCACCTGTACGGGCACGACGCCCGCTCCTGGCGGCTCACCCCCGCACCCGAGCGCACGGGCGCCGAGCCGGCCGAGGCGCCGTCGTCGTGGACCCTGCCCGCCGACGACGAGCCGTCCGGCCACACCCCGCTGCTCCGGGCCGTCTACACCGCCCTGCGCGCCGGGGACCCGCTCCCGCCCGTGGCGGCGGACCCGCACCGCTCGCTCGAGCTGGTGACCGCGATCTACGCCAGCGCGTCCCTGGGGCGCCCCATCACCAAGGCGGACCTGGCACCCGGCAGCGAGCTGCGCGACGGGTTCCTGCACGGCATCGAAGACCTGCGACAGACGAGGACCTCATGATCCAGTACGGCGGCGACTACAACCCCGAGCAGTGGCCGCTGGCCACGCGCGTCGAGGACGTCGAGCTCATGCAGCAGGCCGGCGTCACGCTCGTCAGCGTCGGCATCTTCAGCTGGGCGCAGCTGGAGCCGCGCGAGGGCGAGTACGAGTTCGGCTGGCTGGACGACATCCTCGACCGGCTGGCGGCCGCGGGGATCAAGGTCGCGCTGGCCACCGCGACGGCCAGCCCGCCGCCGTGGCTGACGCGCAAGCACCCCGAGCTCCTCCCGGTGCTGGCCGACGGCACCGTCCTGCACCCCGGCGGCCGTCAGGCGTACCGGGTGTCCGCGCCGCTGTACCGCGAGTACGCGCTGCGCATGACGCGGACCATGGCCGAGCGCTACAAGGACCACCCGGCCCTCGCGCTGTGGCACGTGGACAACGAGCTGGGCTGCCACGTGCCGCACGACTTCTCCGACGACGCCGCCGCGGCGTTCCGTCGGTGGCTCGCGGACCGGTACGGCACGGTCGAGGCGCTCAACGACGCCTGGGGCACGGCCTTCTGGTCGCAGCGGTACGACGACTTCGACGAGGTGCTGCCCCCGCGCAGCGCGCCGACGTACCCGAACCCGACGCAGCAGCTGGACTTCGCGCGGTTCAGCTCCGACGAGCTGCTGACCCACTACCGCGCGCTGCGCGACGTGCTGCGCGAGGTCACCCCGGACGTCCCGACCACCACCAACCTGATGCTCTCCTCGGGCACCAAGTGGATGGACTACTTCTCCTGGGCCGACGACCTCGACGTCGTCGCGAACGACCACTACACCCGCGCGCACGACCCGGAGGCGCACATCGAGCTGGCGTTCAGCGCGGACCTCACGCGCGGGGTGGCCGGCGGCGAGCCGTGGATGCTCATGGAGCACTCGACGAGCGCGGTGAACTGGCAGCCGCGCAACCGCACCAAGCGCCCGGGCGAGATGCTCCGGCACTCGCTGGCGCACGTGGCCCACGGCGCCGACGCGGTGATGTTCTTCCAGTGGCGTCAGTCCGCCGCGGGGGCGGAGAAGTTCCACTCGGGGATGCTCCCCCACGCCGGCACGGACACCGACGTGTGGCGCAGCACCGTCACGCTCGGGCGCTCGCTGCGGGCGCTGGCCGAGGTGGCCGGCAGCCGGGTGCACGCCCGCGCGGCGATCGTCTTCGACTACCCCGCCTGGTGGGGCGCCGAGCTGGACAGCCACCCGTCGCAGGCCGTCACCTACCCGGACCGCGTGCTCGCGCACTACCGCGCGCTGTGGCAGCGCAACGTCCCGGTCGACGTCGTGCGCCCGTCGGCCGACCTGAGCGGCTACGACCTGGTGATCGTGCCGACGCTCTACCTGGTCACCGACGCCGACGCCGCGAACATCGCGCGCGCGGCCGAGCGTGGCGCGACCGTGCTCGTCACGTACTTCTCCGGGATCGCCGACGAGCACGACCACATCCGCCTCGGGGGCTACCCGGGTGCCTTCCGCGAGCTGCTGGGCGTGCGCTCCGAGGAGATCTGGGCGCTGCAGGAGGGCGAGACGCTGACGCTCGACGACGGCACCGCCGCGGACGTCTGGTCGGAGCAGATGCACCTGTCCCCCGGGACCACGGCCGTGCGCACGTTCGCCGACGGCGACCTGGCGGGCTGGCCCGCCCTGACGCGCCGCCCGGTCGGCGAGGGCACGGCGTGGTACCTGGCCACCCGGCTCGACGCCGACGGGCTGCAGGAGCTGACCGACGCGCTGGTCGCGGAGGCCGGGCTCGAGCCCGTGGTCCGGGAGGTGCCCACGGGGGTCGAGGCGGTCCGCCGGTCCGCCGACGACGGCCGCTCGTGGCTGTTCGTCCTCAACCACACGTCCGACGAGGTCAAGGTCCCCGCGACGGGGCACGAGCTGCTGCGCGACGAGGCCGTCGCGGGCGGCACGCTGGTGGTCGCGGCCGGTGCCGTGGCGGTGGTCCGCGAGGACGGGCGCGCATGAGGGTGTCGTCGATCGGCTCGTCGTTCGTCCCGGTGCACCACCCTCCGACCGCGGCGGCGTGGTACGCCGACAGGTTCGGGGTGGACATCGAGTCGTCGTCGGACGCCACCGCCGTGCTGCGCGTGGGTGGCCACCGCGTGACGCTGATGGGGCCGGCCAGCGGGATCCTCGCCGGACCGGGCCTGCCGTGGGCGACGTGCAGCTTCCTCGTCGAGGACCTCGAGGCGGCGCGGTCGCGGTTCGAGGACGCCTCGGCCATGGGCGGCGACCCCGCGGTGTGCCTGTTCTTCACGGCGCACGACCCCGACGGGAACGTCGTCCTGGTCGTCGACCGCTGACGTCACGGCCGCACCAGGTCGAGCTCCAGCCACTGCGCCAGGTCCTCGATCTCGCGGTCCACGGCCGCGCGGGCCCCGGCGGTCCACGGTTCGTCCTCGTGCACCGCGTGCACCCGCAGCACCCCGGCCCGGAGGTCCACGGTGGCGTCGAGCTTGCCCACCAGCCGGTCGCCGACCAGCACGGGCAGCGCGTAGTAGCCCCAGCGACGCTTCGCCACCGGCTTGAACATCTCGAGGACGTACTCGAACTCGAACAGGTCGGTCATGCGCTTGCGGTCGTGCAGCAGCAGGTCGAACGGCGACAGGAGCGCCGCTCGGCCCTCGAACGGCGCATCGAGCAGCGTCGGGTCCACCCGCCACGCACCGCGGACGCCGTCGATGGTGGCAGGCTCTCCCGCGTCGCGGACGTCGACCGGCTCGACCGGCTGCTCCGGTCCGCGCTCGCGCGCGATGCCCAGGGCGGCCAGGCGGCGCTCGTCGCGTGCCCGGGCCGCCTCCGCGAGCGGCACGGGTGGGTCCGGCGGGTAGACCCGCTCGGCAAGGTCCCAGAGCCGGTCCCGACCGGTGCCGCCCGCCGCGGCGACCTCGCCGCGCTGGACCAGCAGGCTCAGCAGCATGGTGACGTTCCGGTTGTTGTTCCACCCCGACGAGCGCCACGGCCGGACGCACGTGTCCGGGAGCTCACTGATGGGCAGCGGACCGTCGGCGCGCAGCAGCTCCAGGATGTCTCGTCGGCACCCCTCGTTGTCCGCGACCCACTGCGCCTGCGAGCGCTGCCAGTCCGTCACGCCGTCGCCCGTGCCCGGCCAGTCGGCCATCTCCGCGCGGTAGAGCGCCAGGTCCGCGGCCACGCGCAGGGTGCCGCGGTACTCGAGGATGCTCTGCTGGTCGAGCGCGTCGGCGAGCTCGCGCGGGTCGTACGCCGAGCCGATCCGGCTCCAGAGCACCAGGTCGGCGCTCGGTGCGACGGTGCTGGTGGGGTTGAGCAGCAGCAGCCACAGGTCGTGCACGCACTCGTGCACGTCCGTCGGCCGGTCCGCGGTCAGCCGCTGGGCGCGCAGGGCGACGCGTCGGGCGTCGGCACGGGAGAGGTGGTGCACCTCGGACACGCTAGGCCGTGCCACCCACAGCGCCCTTGGCGGCCAGCACGCGCAGCACGGCGGCGTCGATCGTCGCGGCGAACTCGTCGTCGGCCCGGGCCCTGCTGGCCAGCGCCTCGATCATCGCGGGCAGGACCGTCGGGTCCTTGGACGCCAGGACGATGTCGCAGCCGGCGGACAGGGCGTCGACGGCCCGCTCGCCGGGCGACCACGCGGCCACCTGGTCGGCCGCGGAGACGTCGTCGGTGAGCACCACGCCGTCGTACCCGAGCGTGCCGCGCAGGAGCCCGTCGACGACCGTCGGCGAGAACGCGGCCGGCGCCGTGGGGTCGATGAGCGCGTAGATCGCGGTGGAGACCATGACGAACGGGGTCCCGCGGTCGACGGCGTGCCGGAACGAGGCCACCTGGTCGGACTCCGGGCTCGTGAGGTCATCGGTCACGCCGGCCGTGGTGTCGGTGTTGCCGGTGACCCGGCCCAGCCCCGGGAAGTGCTTCACGGAGGTGTCCACACCGGCGGTCGCCATGCCCGCGGCGAACGCGTCGGCATGGGTGGTGACGGCATCGAGCGTGTACCCGAGCTCGCGCTGGTACTGCCCGATCGGGGCATTGTCCGCGGCCCCCTCCTGCGTGGGGATGTCGACCACCGGCGCGAGGTTCAGGTTCACGCCTGCGGCGGCGAGCTCCTGGCCCCACGTCGTGGCCGCGGCCTGCAGGTCGGTCGGTGCCAGGGCGCCCTGGGCGAGGCCGGACGGCATCGTGGAGAAGCCCGGGCCGGACAGCGTCTGCACCTGCCCGCCCTCCTGGTCGACGCCGACGAGCAGCGGCGTGCCGTGCGTCGACTCGTCGTCGACCTGCGCCGTGAACCGGTCGACGAGGGCGCGCACGGACTGCACACCGGCTGACGACCGGTTCTGCAGGAACACGTTGCCCACGTGCGCGTCCGTGACGGCGTCGATGCTGGCCTGCTGCGGCGCCGCCAGGTCGACGCCGACCATGACGACCTGGCCGATCTTCTGCTCGAGCGTCCAGCCCGCGAGCGGGTCGGGCGACGACGAGGGCGACGGGCCGGCGGTGGTCGGGGTCGAGGTCGGCTCTTCGGCGCCGGCCGACGCGCACCCGGCCAGGAGCAGGAGGACGGCGGTCAGGGTCCAGGCGGTGCGGCGAGATCGCATCGCTCCATCCTGCTACGGGCACGGTCGGGCCCTGCCGCATGTCGGTCGCGCGTGCTTGGATCGACGCCATGGCTGCGCTGACCCTGGACCGGCTGAACAAGACCTACGGCGACCTGCGAGCTCTGCGGGACCTGTCCCTCGAGGTGCGCGGGGGCGAGATCGTGGGCTTCGTCGGCTCCAACGGCGCGGGCAAGTCGACGACGATGCGGATCGTGCTCGGCGTCCTGGAGGCCGACTCGGGCGAGGTCCGCTGGGACGGGGCGCCGGTGGACCTGGCCGTCCGGCGCCGCATCGGGTACATGCCCGAGGAGCGCGGTCTGTACCCGCGCATGAAGGTGAGCGACCAGCTGGTGTACCTGGCGCGGCTGCACGGGCTGGACGCACCGTCCGCGCGCGCCGCGATGGAGCACTGGACCGAGGTGCTGGGCCTCGCGGAGCGCCGCGGTGACGAGATCCTCAAGCTGTCGCTGGGGAACCAGCAGCGCGTGCAGCTGGCCGCCGCACTCGTCCACTCCCCCGAGATCCTCGTCCTCGACGAGCCGTTCTCGGGCCTCGACCCCGTGGCGGTGGACGTGATGAGCGGGGTGCTGCGCGACCAGGCCGCGGCCGGCGTGCCCGTCCTGTTCTCGTCGCACCAGCTCGAGCTCGTGGAGTCGCTGTGCGACCGCGTCGCGATCATCAAGGGCGGGTCGCTGGTGGCGTCCGGGCGGATCGAGGACCTGCGGCGTACCGACGACCGGCGGTGGGTGGTGGTCGGGCCACCCGCATCGGCGTGGGCCTCTGCTGCTCCCGCGGTCCGGGTGGTCTCGACGGACGGTCCGCGCACGGTGGTCGAGGCGAAGGGGCAGGCCGACGACGGCGCCGACCAGGTCGTCCTGCGTGCGGCGCTGGCCGCGGGACCGGTGCACGAGCTGAGCCTGCTGCGGCCGTCGCTGACGGAGCTGTACCGGCACGTCGTCAGCACCGACGCGGCGCAGGCCGAGCGGGAGACGGTGTCCGCATGAGCGCCCGGCCCACCCTCGTGCCCGTCTCCCCCGGCGCCGCCGTCCGGCTCGTCGCCGGTCGGGAGGTCCGCACGCGCATGACGTCGAAGCCCTTCCTCTGGACGACGCTCGCGCTGGTCGCCGCGGTGATCCTGGGCGGGGTGCTGCTGCACGTCGTCGGCTCGCAGTCCGACTCGGCCCAGCAGGTGGGTCTGACGTCCGAGGCGGCCGCGGTGGGCGACCAGCTGGTGGCCGTCGGGTCCGTGACCGGCACCACGATCGAGACGCAGGAGGTCGCGTCCCAGCAGGTCGGCGAGGCGCTGCTGACGGACGGCACGATCAGCGCGCTGGTCACGTCGACCGACCCCCTGACCGTGGTGGTGCAGACGACGCTGCCCGACGCGCTGGCGCCCGTCATGGGCACGCTCGCGCAGCAGGAGGCGCTGTCGTCGGCGGTGACGGACCTGGGCGGCGACCCGGGCGAGGTGAGCCGGCAGATCGCGCAGGCCGCACCGGCGGTCACCGCGCTGGAGCCCGAGCCCGTCCGGGACGGCGCGCAGGTGGTCGCCGGCTTCGTCGCCGGGATCCTGCTGTTCATCTCGCTCATGACCGCCGGGCAGCTGGTGTCCCAGGGTGTCGTCGAGGAGAAGTCGAGCCGGGTGGTGGAGCTGCTGCTGGCGACCGTGCGGCCGTGGCAGCTCATGGCCGGCAAGGTGCTGGGCATCGGCCTGATCGGGCTGACGCAGGTGGTGCTCGTCGTCGGCGCGGGTGCGGGGACGGCCATGGCGCTGGGCCTCGTGGACAGCAGCTCCATCGACCTGGGCAGCACCGCGCTGTGGGTCGTGGTGTGGTTCGTCGTCGGCTTCACCATGTACGCGCTGGCGCTCGGCGCCCTGGCCGCCCTCGTGTCGCGGCAGGAGGACGTGGCGTCCGTGACCGCCCCGGTGATGACCCTGATGATGGTGCCGTACCTGGTGGGCGTGAGCATCGCGCCGTGGGACCCGAGCAACCCGCTGGTGGTGTGGCTCAGCTTCGTGCCGTTCTGCGCGCCGCTGATCATGCCCATCCGGATCGCGCTCGGCGAGGTCGCGCCGTGGGAGGTCGCCCTGTCGCTGGGGATCTCGCTGGCCGTCATCCCCGTGCTGGTGTGGCTGGCCGGGCGCATCTACTCCCACGCGGTGCTGCGCAGCGGCGGGCGGATCAAGCTGAGGGACGCGCTGACGGCGTCGTAACCGGTTTTGCACCTGGACGCATGTTCCAGTCAGGATGCGCCCCATGCCCGCCGCTCCACCGCTCGAGGTCGTCGAACCGCTCCATCCGTCCGACGTCGCGCACGCCGCGGCGGTGCTCGCCGCCGCGCTGGCCGACGACCCCGGGTTCGTCCACCTGTTCCCGGTCCGGGCCCGTCGCGAGCGCGAGCTGCGGGCCCTGTACCGGATGACGCTGTCGGACGCGCTGCGGTACGGGCAGGTGCTCGTCACCCGCCTCGACGGAGAGGTCACCGGCGCCGTCGCGCTCTACGCGCCCGGCGCGTACCCGATGACCCCCGGCCGGTGGTTCCGGCAGGCGCTGCGGCTCGTGCGGATCGCGGCGCTCACCCGTGAGCACAGCCTCGGGATCATCCGGTTCGGCGACGTGACGTCCGCGGGCGTCCCGTCCGACGCCTGGTACGTCGAGGCCCTCGGTGTACGACCGGACCTGCAGCGTGCCGGGCGCGGGAAGATGCTCATGGCGGCGGTGTTCGACCGCGTCGACGCCGGCGGCGGACCGTCCTACCTGGAGACCACCAAGCCGGACAACGTCGGCTACTACACGGCGCTCGGGTACGGCACCGCCCGGCCCCGCGTCGCGATGGCCACCGACCAGGGGCCGTGGATCTTCCCCATGAGCCGAGTGCCGGCAGGCCCGCGGCCCTAGCCTCCGGTGTCCGCGGACGTCGCTCACCCCCACCATGGGGGCATGAGCTCGTTCACCGCCGTCCGCCGCACCGCGCGGTTCACCCACGCGGCGCGGTTTCTGGGTGATCGCCGTCGCGTTCGTCGTCGGCATGGCGTTCTCCACGGTCCCGACGCCGCTGTGGGTGCTGTACCGGGAGGAGGACGGGTTCTCGACGCTGTGGGTCACGGTCGCGTTCGCCGCCTACGCGGTCGGCGTGATCGTCAGCCTGTTCCTGCTGGGGCACGTGTCGGACTGGGTCGGCCGCGTCCGCATCCTGGTGCCGGCGCTGCTGGTCGAAGCACTCGCCGCGGTCCTGTTCCTGGTGTGGAGCGCGCTGCCCGGGCTCGTGGTGGCGCGGGTGCTCACCGGGCTCGGCGTCGGCATGATCACCGCCACCGCGACGGCGCACCTGGCCGAGCTGCACTCCGCCGCGCGCCCGCAGTCGTCGACGGTACGGCCGGGGGTGGTCGCCGTGGCCGCCAACCTGGGCGGGCTCGGGATCGGGTCGCTGGTGGCGGGGATCCTGGCGCAGGTGGCACCGCGCCCGCTGGTCGTGCCCGACACGGTGTTCCTGGTGCTGCTGGTGCTCGCCGCGCTGGCGGTCGCGATGGTGCCCGAGACGGTCGACGTCGAGAACCGTCCCTACCGCCCGCAGCGGATCACGGTGCCGGACGGCGACCGCGCCCGGTACCTCGCCGTGGCGACCGCCGCGTTCGGGCTGTTCGCGATCATGGGCCTGTTCACCTCGCTCGCGCCGAGCTTCCTGCGCTCGATCGGGCAGACGTCGCCGCTGGTCGGCGGGCTGGCCGCGTTCCTCGTGTTCGCATCCGCGGCGGTGGCGCAGATCGTCCTGCGGAACCTCGCCACCGAGCGGCAGCTCACGGTCGGGCTCGTGGTGACCGGCGTCGGGATGCTCGTGCTGGCCGGTGCGGTGGTCGCCTCGTCGGCTCCCGGCTTCCTCGCCGGCGGGCTCGTGGCCGGCGCCGGCGCGGGTGTGCTGCTCAAGGGCGCGCTCGGCACCGCGACCTCCCTCGCGCCCGAGGGGTCCGCCGGCGAGGCCGTCGCGGGCGTGTTCCTCGGCGGGTACACCGGCCTGGTCGTGCCGGTGCTCGGGATCGGCCTGGCCAGCGCGGCGGGCGCTCCCCTGGCGGCCTCGTTCCTGGTGTTCGCCGCGGGGGTGCTCGCCGTCCTGGCCGGCACCGGCGTCGCGCTGGCGCGGCACCCGGTTGTCGGCGGTCGGGTCTAGCGTCGCTGGGCATGGAGAACGTCGACTACACCTCGACCTTCCTGACGGTCGCACCCGACACCACCGCGGTGGCGGGCGTCGAGCCGTCCGGGACGACGGTCGCCGCCGCGACGTTCCGCCTCATCGCGGAGCAGCCGTACGCACTCCGGTCGTCCGACGTGATCTTCCGGGTGTGGGCGCAGCGGCACGACGCCTCCCCGGAGGACTGGGACACCTTCTACGCCACGCCGCGCGCGTGCCTGCGGTCCAGCGACCTGGGCAAGCGGTACGGGTGGGGCATCCACGCGGACGCCGACGGGCGGCTGGCGCTGTTCGCGGTGGGGTCCGCGGAGTACGAGGCGCTGGCCGGCGGGGTCGCACCGGACGGGTCGGCGGTGACGGTGCGGGCGGCGATGCGGAGCTCGCGGCGGTGACGCGGGACGCGTGCCACGGGTGTCGGACCCCGCAGCGACAATGAGCCGTGCCCCTGCTCCTGCTGCGCGACGACGCCGACCATCCCGGTGACGTCGTCCTGCAGGAGCTGACGGACGAGGGCAGCCCGCTCGGCGTCGAGCTCGTCGCGGCCGACCGGCTGCCGGAGGTCGTCGCGACCCGCGAGGCCTCGGCCCCGCGGTGGGTGTGGGACGACACCGCGCGCCGGTACCCGCCGCTGCTCGCGGCCGGCGTCCGGCTCGAGCGGTGCCACGACCTGCGCCTCTGCCACGCGATCCTGCGCCGGAGCGTCTACTCGACGACGTCCGCGCTGGCCACGGGACCGGCGTCGGCGTGGGACGGGCCGCGGGTCCCGGCGATCGTCGAGGACAGCCTCTTCGACGAGCCGCACACCGACGCGCCCGACGACTCGCTGGCCGAGACTCCAGAGGCAGCTCGCCGCGGTCGCCGGCGCCGACGAGCCCGGGCGCCTGCGTCTGCTGCTGGCGGCCGAGTCGACCGGCGCGCTCATCGCCGCCGAGATGCAGCACGACGGCATGCCGTGGGACGTGGAGACCCACGACGCGCTCCTCACCGAGCTGCTCGGCCCCCGCCCGCGCGGCGGCCGACCGGCCAAGCTCGAGGCCCTGGCCGACGAGGTCCGCGGCGCGCTCGGTCAGCCGGCCCTGAACCTCGACTCGCAGCCCGACCTCCTGCGCGGCCTGCGCGCCGCCGGGTGCGATGTCGCGTCCACGTCCAAGTGGGAGATCCAGCAGCTCGACCACCCGGTCAAGGACCCGCTGCTGGCGTACAAGAAGCTGGCGCGGCTGCTCAGCGCCAACGGCTGGGCGTGGATGGACACGTGGGTGCGCGACGGCCGCTTCCGCCCCGACTACGTGCCCGGCGGGGTGGTCACGGGCCGGTGGGCGACCAGCGGCGGCGGCGCGCTGCAGCTCCCGGCGAGCATCCGGGGCGCCGTGCGGGCCGACGAGGGCTGGACGCTGGTCGTCGCCGACGCCGCGCAGCTGGAGCCGCGCGTGCTCGCCGCCATGTCCGGGGACGCGGCGATGGCAGCGGCCGGCCAGCAGGCCGACCTCTACCAGGGCGTCGTCGACGCCGGCATCGTCGCCACCCGGTCCGAGGCCAAGTACGCGATGCTCGGGGCCATCTACGGCGCGACGACGGGCCCGTCGGCCGTGCTCATGCCGCGCCTCACCCGCGCCTACCCGCGGGCCGTCGCCCTGGTCGAAGCCGCCGCCCGCGCCGGGGAGCGCGGCGACGTGGTCTCCACGTGGCTGGGGCGCACCTCGCCAGCGCCGAGCAGCGGCCGGCGCGCCGAGCTCCGGGCGGCCTCCGCCGAGGGGGCCGACGCCGACGACGTCCGGGCCGCCCGCCGGCACGGACGCGACTGGGGACGGTTCACCCGCAACTTCATCGTGCAGGGCACCGCCGCCGAGTGGGCGCTGTGCTGGATGGCGTCGCTGCGGCGCCGGCTCCGCGCGCTCGACGGACGCCCGCACCTGGTGTTCTTCCTGCACGACGAGGTCATGGTGCACTCGCCCGTCGACGTGGCCGACGCGGTGGCGGACGCCGTGCGGGAGTCGGCCGTCGAGGCGGGTCGGCTGCTGTTCGGGGAGACGCCCGTGGAGTTCGCGCTGAACGTGGCGGTCGTGGAGAGCTACGACCGGGCGAAGTAGTTGTCCACATTCTGAGGGTGGGCTGGTTGGGGGGTGTCCGGTTCGCGTAGAATCGAACACATGTTCGAAGCCGCTGGGACCCGGGTCGTGGAGGAGCCACGTGCTGGCTCCCGCACGGACGGGGACCAGACGACTGCAGCAGTGGCGGACCTGCTCGCGGCGGCGCGCCGGTTGGCGGACGCGGTGACCGACGGCGGCGCGGACGGCGCGGGGCGGCGGGTGGTGCTGGCCGGGTTGGGGCAGGTCGACGGGGTCCTGGCCGGTGTGCGCTCCGCCGTGTTGCTGGCCGAGCGGGACGCGGGCACCTGGCAGCGCCCCGGGATCGCCTCCTTCGAGGCCGCGCTGGGCACCCGCACCCGCACCGGGCTGCCCGACGCCCGCCGCCAGGTCCGCCAAGCCGAGACCCTGGCCACCATGCCCGTGGTCGCCGACGCGGTCCGCACCTCCGAGATGCCCCTGGGGCACCTGGACGCCCTGGCCCGGGTACGAGCAGTCAGCACCGACCCGGTCACCCGCGCCCTGGACACCCCCGTCCTGCAAGACGCCCTGGTGCGCATGGCGCGCACCCAGGACGTGCCCACCTTCACCCGGTCCCTGCAGCGCATCACCGCCGAGCTCGACCCGGCCAGCCTGGAACGCGCCCACCACAACCAGCGCGCCCGCCGGTTCCTGCACCTGTCCGACCAACCCGACGGCACCCACCTGCGCGGCCTGCTCGACCGCGTGGCCGGACACCGCCTGCGCCTCGCCCTGGAGGCCACCGGCGAACGCCCCGGCCCCCGACCCCCGCAGCCCGACACCGCCGACGACGACGCTGCCGACCCGGCAGCGGGCGGCCGCACGGCCGGTCCGGACGGTGCGGCGGCTGCGGCTGCGGGCGGTGGTGGGGTGGTGCTGGAGGAGCGGACCTCCGAGCAAGCCCGCGCCGACGCCCTGGACGTCCTCGCCCGACGCATCCTGTCCCTACCCCAGACCGCCTCCGGCGCCGCCGTCCCCGCCCAGATCAGCCTGCTCATGACCGAAGACACCTTCACCGCCCTACGCACCCACCACACCCGCAGCCCCACCGGCCCGCACCGCGCACGCACCGCGAACGCCGCGGGCGACGGCAGCAACCGGCACGGCGACGGCAGAGCGGACGGGGACGGGGGCGGGGACGGTGCGGGCACCGGACCGACGCCGCTGCGGCTGCCCGACGGCACCCCGGTGCCACCGGTGACCCTCGAGGACGGCACCCCCGTCCCCTTCAGCACCGTGGCCCAAGCCCTCTGCGACTGCGACATCACCCGCCTCGTGATCAACGCCGACGACATCCCGGTCAACCTCGGCCGCACCGCACGCCTCTACACCGGCACCCACCGCCGCGCCGTCATCGCCCGCGACCGCCACTGCACCTTCCCCGGCTGCGACCGCCACGCCCGCTGGTGCGAGATCCACCACATCACCTGGTGGGACCGCGACAACGGCCCCACCTCCCTGAACAACGCCGCCCTGCTCTGCAGCTACCACCACCACCAAGTCCACCAACACAACCTCACCATCGACCGCCACACCCCCACCCGCCCCACCCCGGCCCCGGGCACGGCTCCGGGTACCGGCCCCCGCGCAGGCGCGCGTCGAGACTCCGACGTCCACGCGAAGGGGAACGCAAATGCGGACGTGGACGCGGACGTGGATGTGGATGGGGATGCGTACGAGGGCGGGGTTCTCCGCAGCGGCCCACGCGGCGAGCCGCTAGGCACGCACGGCCTCGGCGACCGACCAACCAGCAGCGGACGCCCCGATCCGACCGGCAGCAGGCGACCCGATCGATCCGCCACCCGGAACCTCGACGACCCAGCCGGCAGCAACACGGGCGAGCCGGAGCCTGACCCAGCGCACCTGCACGCCCTCGCCGCCCGCGAAGCCACCGGGCCACCCGGCACCCGCTACACCTTCCGCGACCCCACCGGCCGCATCATCGCCTCAGCCGCCGGATAGCCGCGGCACACTTGCGCAGCCACGCAGCCACGCAGCCGCGCGGACCCCGGGCCGCCGCGGCATGCCGTCTCCGCGTCACGCGGACCCGGAGAGTGCGACCGCGGGACATGTCGCCCAGGGATCCGATAGCCGGAGCCCACCCCTCATCCCTCGGCGACGGTGCGCCTCTCGGGCGTCGCGGCGGGCTGGCAGCTGACCTGGATCTCGCCGAGTGCGGGAAGAGCCGCGCGCAGGGCGTGAGAGGCCGCATCCGTGACCGTCGAGGCGTCGACGAGGCGCGTCTCGGGATCCAGCGCGATCCCCACCTGAGCGTGCAGCGTGTGCCCGCTCCAGCGCAGACGGACGTCGGTCACCTGCTGGCCGCCCTCCAGGTGGTCGAGGGCGTGGCGAGCCCGCCGCGTGAGCTCCGGGTCGACGCCGTCGAGCAGGCGCCGCCCGACGTCGCGCGCCGTTCCCCACAGCAGGACGATGATCGCCGCGGTGATGAGGAGGCCGACGAGGGGGTCGGCGAGCGGGAATCCTGCCCAGACACCGAGGACCCCGACCACGACCGCGAGCGACGTGAAGCCGTCTGTGCGGGCGTGGACCCCGTCGGCGATCAGCGCGGCCGAGCGGATGCGTCGGCCGACGCGGATGCGATAGATGGCGACGACCTCGTTGCCGACGAAGCCGACCACGCCGGCGGCGAGCACCCAGCCGAGGTTCTCGAGGGGTTGGGGATCCGCCAGGCGAAGGACGGACTCGATGCCCGCGACGATCGCGGACAGGGCGATCATCGCCACGATGAACAAGCCAGCCAGGTCCTCGGCGCGCCCGTAGCCATAGGTATACCGGTCAGTCGGACGCCGCCTGCTCAGGGCGAACGCGATCCACAGGGGTATCGCGGTCAGGGCGTCGGAGAAGTTGTGGATCGTGTCCGCCAGCAGGGCGACCGATCCGCTGATCACGACGATGCCGAGCTGAGCCAGCGCGGTCACACCCAGGACGACGAGACTGATCTTGACCGCACGGATGCCGTGCCCGCTGGCCACCAGGGCGTCGTCGATCGAGTCGGCCGGATCGTGAGTGTGCGGGACGAAGACCTCGTGCAACCACCCACGAAGCCCGTGGGCGTGCCCGTGGTCGTGGTCGTGGTCATGGCTGTGCGGGTGGTCGTGCTCGTGCTCATCGGGGAGTGGTGCGTGTGCTCCGGGGCGGGGTGTGCGGTCACCGGGCGGCCCCGTCGCCGTCGGTGGCGTGGTGGTCCGGGTGGTCCTCGACGGCGTGCTGGGCTTGGAAGACGGCTTGGGTCACGAGCTGGCGCGCGTGCTCGTCGACCAAGGAGTAGAAGGCCCGGTTGCCCTCCTGGCGAGCCTTCACGATCCGCCCCCACCGCAGCTTGGCCAGGTGCTGGGACACGGCGGTCGGCGACTTGGCCACGACCTCGGCCAAGCGGTTGACCGACATCTCCCCGTCGCGCAGCGCAAGCACGATCCGGACGCGGGTGGCGTCGGCGAGCAGCGCGAAGACCTCGACCGCGAGCTCGACATACGGGGAGTCGACCCCGACGGGCGGGACCTGCGCATCTTCGTTCATGCGCAGATACTAAGCCAGCCTGCGCGAGGGCAACATCGGCGAGCCCCATCGCGATCCTGTCCGGCGCGCCGGGAGCGGACGCCTCCTAATGGCTCAGGACGTACTTCAGCACGATCACCAGCAACCCGAACGCCCCGGCGACAACTGCTTCCCCGACCAGCGGCGCTCCCCGCACCCCTGCTCGGTGCGCGGCGAACGCGGCGACCGCGGCCAGCATGGCGACCGTGAACCACAGCGCCAGGAACGTGGCGTCGATGAGATCCATGCCGAGCAGGCGGCCGACCGCGAAGACGGCCAGGACCGGCAGGCTGCCCAGCAGGACGCCCGTGTTGTTCCGGACCGCGTGCCGGAGCCGGTGCGCCGACGAGTGCTCCGTGTCCTCGAGGCGACCGCCGATCGCGTCCGCGTACACGTGCGCCAGCCAGTAGGTGACGGACACCAACGCGCTGGCCAGCAGGACGATCTCACCGCTGTCCGCGCCCGCGCTGGTCGCGGCCAGCACCACGCTGGTGACCAGTGCGCCGTAGAGCAGCTCGGCAGGACCACGGTGGCGCAGGAACTGGTCGACCCGGTCCAGCTGCGGGTGCTCGCCGTCCATCAGTCCTCCGCGCTCGGCATCGAGCCCATCGTGGCGTACCAGGCACGGTTGCGCCCAGCATCTGGCGCGCCGATCTCCGGCAACCGTCGGACCCCAGGCAGGAGCCAGGGTCCGGCCACCAGCCAGGTTCGCGGCGCCAGCCAGGTCCGCGGCGCCAGCCAGGTCCGCGGCGCCAGCCAGGTCCGCGGCGCCAGCCAGGTCCGCGGCGCCAGCCAGGTCCGTCGGCGCCGGCCAGGTTCCCGGCACCCGCCGACGGCCGTCGTCAGCCCGACGTGCGGTCGATCGCGCTCAGCCCACCGGCCAGGTCTGCAGCCGACCGCACATCCCGTACCGCCGCGGCGCCGGAGCGGCCTCGAACGTGCTCACCGATGCGCGTGCCAGATGAGGGGCCGCGCCCCGGAACAGTCCCTCGAGCGCGGCGGCGGTCGTCTCGGTCTCGGCGTACACGGTCCGCGTCCACACGTCCTGCCACCGCGGCACCAGGGTCCGCACGATCCGGACGGCCGCGTCGTGCAGGGGGCGGATCGCCTCGGCGGCACCGACCCGGTCGACGGCGGCGCGCAGCTCCGCGTAGCCCTCGAGTGCGAGGTCGCGTCGGCGGCGGGCGGCCGTGGCGATCTCCTCGTCGGTCGCCTCGGGACCGGGCAGCTTGGCGGCCTGGCGGTAGGCGGCCGGGTCGGCCAGCACGGCCGCCGGGAACGTGAGGACCGCGTCGCCGGCCTCGGGCAGCCCGGCGTTGGACATGAGCACGAGCACCTCGAGGTCGCCGTCGTTCACGGCACGGTGGACCACCCCGGGGCCGAACGACACGATCGACCCCGGCCGCAGCGGGTGCTCGGCGAATCCGGCCGGACCGAGGGTCTGCACCGAACCCGATCCGCCCAGGACGACGTACGCCTCCGACGACACGACGTGCAGGTGCGGCGACCCGCTGCCGGCACGGCCGACGCCGTCGGACGCCGGCCAGTCGTACACGCGCAGATGGCTGACCGAGACACCACCGGGAAGCCCGTTCATGGGTCCAGCATCCACCCGCGACACCGGGGGCCGGCTCACCTGTCCAACGCGGGCAGGCCGATCGACGAGGTCGACGACGCGGACGACCCGCCCGGCTCGGTCCCGCCCGACGCCAGCGCCGCCGTGCCCACCGACGCCAGCTCCGCCGCAGACGTGGGATCGGAGGACCCGTCGGCGATCACGACCGCGTACCGGAACCGCAGGGTGTCCCCGGGCGCGAACGGCACCTCGGTGGAGAAGAACGGCGCCGGGTTGAGGCAGCCGAACATCTCGTTGCGGGCGAACCACTGCGGCGGGTGCGACGGGTTGCCGGGGTCGTCGACCATGACGACCGTCGAGGACCCGCTGGTGTCGTCGTGCCGGCCGACGAACCCCATCCACGGGCCGCGCGACCCGCGGATCTCCTCGCCCCCGGAGAAGTCGGGAGCCAGCAGCGTGCCGCCGGTGAACGAGCGCGGACCGCGCCAGAACAGGCCGCCGTAGCCGGCGTTCTCGCGGCCGCGGGTGGTCGGCGAGCCGATGGTGAGGTCGGCCGACGACACGTTCGTCATCGTCGTCTCGAAGGTCAGCACCCAGGAGCGCCCCTCGGGGACGACGAACCCGAGCGTCCGCTGCTCGTCGATCACGTGCTCGCCGGCCTGCGTGTGCCACGCGAGCGTGTGCGCCAGGTCCACGCGGTCGTCGCCGACCGTCAGGGCGGTGAGCTCGACGTGGTCCATGGAGCCGTCGTTCTCCAGCTGCACGTACCCCTGCCCGTGCACGTAGGTGGGGCCGCCCCAGAAGTTGTGCTCCCCGACCACGGGCAGCGACCACGCGATGCCCTTGTGCCACACGTGGTCGTGCGGCCGGAACGCGGTCACCAGGTCGCCGCCGAGCGTGCGGACCGGGTGCAGGTACGGGCGCGGGCTCTCGAGCTGGACGTCCGTGGGGACGTACACGTACTGGGCGAGGGTGGTGCCGTCGGCGACCACGTCGACCGCGCGGCCGACGTCGTGCAGGGCGGACAGGTGCGTCATGGGTCCTCCAGGAGGCAGGTCGACAGGGTTCAGCGGGCGATGGGCGCCAGGGACAGGTCTGCGCCGAGGTCCAGGTCCGCGATGGTGACGGGCAGCCCGGTGACCAGCGACTGGTTGGCGGCGATGCCCACCGACACGGCGCGCAGCCCGTCGAGGTACCCCGCGGGCCGGCCGAGCGCGTCCTCGGACACGCGCAGGTGTCGTCGGAACACGTCCTTGAGCAGGATCGCGTCGCCGCCGCCGTGCCCGCCGATGCCGTCGGGGATCGGGTACTCGGTGGCGCGCTCCCAGTGCTTCTGCACCAGCAGCCGCTCCCCCTCGGGCCGCAGCGCGTCGCCCACGGAGGTCGGCGTGGCCGACGGGTCGAGCAGCGCGTTGCCGTTCTCGTCGAGCTCGATGGCACCGCGCTCGATCACCTCGAGCTCGGCGCGACCGGCCGTGCCGTTGACCGTGACGCGGTAGCCCTCCCAGGGGCTGTGCGCGTTGAGCGAGTACGTCAGGGTGGCGCCGCTGCGGTAGTCGACCAGCAGCGCCATGTTGTCCTCGATCGTGATGCCGGGGCCGAAGACGTCCTGGTCGCGCAGGTAGCCGTCGTGCTGCTCGGAGTCCAGGTAGAGGGACTTCAGGCGCGGGTCGTCGTTCAGGTCGAGCGTGAACGGGTCGCCGACGACGCCGGTGCCGCGGGCCGGGCGCGGGCCGAGTCCGCGCTCGGCGGCGTTGCGCGCCCCGTAGAACCGCAGACCGCCGCGGGCGTAGACACGCGTCGGGACGTCCCCGAGCCACCAGTTGACCAGGTCGAAGTGGTGGCTCGACTTGTGCACCAGCAGACCGCCGGAGTTCTTCTTGTCGCGGTGCCAGCGCCGGAAGTAGTCGGCGCCGTGCACGGTGTCGAGCGCCCACTCGAAGTGCACCGACGTCACCTCACCGATGTCCCCCGAGGCGATGACCTGGCGCAGCGAGGAGTTCCGGGGTGCGTACCGGTAGTTGAACGTCATGACGACGTCGCGGCCCGTCTCGGCGACCGCGCTCGTGATCCGCCGGCAGCCGGCCCGGTCGATGGTCAGCGGCTTCTCGACGACGACGTCGGCACCCGCCGCGAGCACGCGCGCGACGAGCTCCGCGTGGGCGTGGTCCGGCGCGGTGACGACGACGACGTCCACCGACTGCTCGGCGATCATCTTCTCCAGCCCGTCCGGGCCGTACGTGGGCAGCTGCGCCGGCTGGCCGAGCGCCTCGGAGACGACCGCCTCGTAGTGCGCCATCCGGCCCGGGTTGGTGTCGAGCAGGGCCACCAGCTCGGCGACGTCGGCGTGCTCGCCGACGATCGCACCGACGTACATGCCGGCGCGGTGGCCGGTGCCGGCCACCGCGTACCGCCGCCGCTCGCCCTCGGGCGCGGGGGCGAACTCGGGGATGACGCCGGCGCTCGCGGCGGTGCTGCTGCTGGATGCGGGCCGGGGTGCGGTCGGGTTCTGGTCGCTCACGTGAGTCCTCGGGTGTGTGTCGTCGCGTCGTTGCGGCGGACCTCTGGAAAGCGTTGTCCGTCACTAGGTAGCCTAAGCCGTGGAGCCCGTCCCGCACAGGCTCCACGAGGAATCGACGCGAAACACGAGACCCCCGGTTGTCCGGACCGGACAGGGGCTGCACGATCGTCCCGACGGACGCACGGCGCCCCGGCCCCTCCGCCGCCGAGCCGTGCGTCCGCCGCTCACCCACCGGGCACCGCCGCCCGATCGTCAGGAGAACCGATGTCCGACCGCACCACCGTCCTGCTGCACCCCGACTTCCGCGTCGGTGAGGTGGACCGCCGCCTGTTCGGCTCGTTCGTCGAGCACCTGGGCCGCGCCGTCTACACCGGCATCTACGAGCCGGACCACGAGACCGCCGACGAGCACGGGTTCCGCCGCGACGTCGCCGACCTGACGCGGGAGCTCGGCGTGAGCGTCGTGCGCTACCCCGGCGGCAACTTCGTCTCCAACTACGTGTGGGAGGACGGCGTCGGCCCGGTCGAGGACCGCAAGCCGTTCATCGACCTGGCGTGGCGGACCATCGAGCCGAACACCATCGGCACCGACGAGTTCCTGCAGTGGGCCCAGCGCGAGGGAGTCGAGCCGATGATGGCCGTCAACCTGGGCACCCGCGGGGTCGCCGCCGCCGCGGCGCTGGTCGAGTACTGCAACGGCCAGGCCGGGTCCCGCTGGGCCGACCTGCGGATCGCGAACGGGCACCCCGAGCCGTACGGCGTGCGGCTGTGGTGCCTGGGCAACGAGATGGACGGCCCCTGGCAGATCGGGCACAAGGACGCCGACGAGTACGGCAAGCTCGCCGCCGAGGCGGGCAAGGCCATGCGGCTGGTGGACCCGAGCATCGAGCTGGTCGTCTGCGGGTCGTCGTCGATGACCATGGACACCTTCGGCGCGTGGGAGCAGACCGTCCTGGGCCACACCTGGGACGTCGTCGACCACGTCTCGATGCACGCCTACTACGAGGAGCACGACGGCGACCGCGCCTCGTTCCTGGGCTCGGGCACGTCGATGGACCGGTTCATCCGCCGGGTCGTCGCGTCCGCCGACGCCGTGGCCGCGCGCCGCCGCTCCGACAAGGTCATGACCATCTCGTTCGACGAGTGGAACGTCTGGTACCTGCAGTCCCGGTTCGAGGGCGAGCAGAACCTGCCCATCCAGCGCGACGCCCCGCGGATCATCGAGGACGTCTACTCGGCGCTCGACGCCGTCGTCGTCGGCGACCTGCATGGTCACGCTGCTCAACCACGCCGACCGCGTGCCCGTCGCCTGCCTGGCCCAGCTGGTCAACGTCATCGCGCCGATCATGACCGAGCCCGGCGGCCCGGCCTGGCGCCAGCCCACGTTCCACCCCTTCGCGACGACGGCGCGCCTGGCCCGCGGCACCGCCCTGGACCTGCGCGTGTCCGGCCCGACCATGGCGACGGCCGCGCACGGCGACGTCCCGGTGGTCACCGCGGCCGCGACGCTCGACGGCTCGGACGTCGCGGTCTTCCTGGTCAACCGGTCGGCCGAGCCGGTCGAGGTCGAGCTCTCCCACCCCGGCGTGAGCCTGGCGCTGGGGCAGGGCGTGCAGGTCACCGCCGACGACGAGCCCGCCGTGGCCGGTCCCGAGCACGCGGCCGCCGTCGCGGAGCGCCACGTCGCGTCCGTCGACGCCCCGGCGCCGGCCACCGGCAGCACGGTGCTGACGCTCGCGCCCGAGTCGTGGACCGCGCTGCCGGGCACGCTCAGCCGGGTCTGACCACACCGGTCGAGCACCGCGCTCCCACCGTCGGCACCGTCGGCACCGTCGGGCCCTGCCCCGGGCGGGCGCCGACGGTGGGAGCATCACCGGTATGAGGCGCATCGGGCTCGGCATCGCATGGCTGCTGGGCCTGCTCGCCGCGGCACTGCTCGGGATCGGCGTCGCCGCGCGCCTGTCCCCCCGGCCGGCGTCCGTGCTGCTGCGACGCAGCTTCGACCGGCACGGCTCCGACCGGTTCACGGCGACCGCGCCGTTCGTGCCCGCCGACGTCACCTCCGTGCTGGACGTCCCGTACCGCGACGGGGACCGCGACGCGCGCCTCGACGTGCACCGCTCGACCCGGTCCGACGGATCGCTCCCGACGATCGTCTGGGTCCACGGCGGCGCGTGGCTGTCCGGCAGCAAGGACCTCATCGCCAACTACCTGCGGGTGGTGGCCGGCGGGGGCTGCACCGTGGTCGGGATCGGCTACTCGATCGCGCCGCGGTCCGTCTATCCCACTCCGGTGCTGCAGGTGCTCGACGCGCTCGCGTACCTCACCGACCACGCCGAGGAGCTGGGCGTCGACGCCGACCGGCTGGTGCTCGCCGGCGACTCGGCCGGGGCGCAGATCGCCGCGCAGGCGGCGGGGATGATCACCAGCTCCGCCTATGCGGAGTCCTTGGGCGTGCACCCGCGCGTGCGGCCGGCCCAGGTGGCCGGCACGGTGCTGTTCTGCGGGGTGTTCGACATGTCGCTCGCCCGCGGGCTGCGCGGGCGGGACCGGTGGTTCGTCGACTCGGTGATGCGGTCGTTCACCGGCAGCACCGCCTACCTGGACGACCCGCGCTTCGCGGGGATCTCCGTGGTGGAGCACGTCACCGCCGACTTCCCCCCGACGTTCGTCTCGTGCGGCGACGCCGACCCGGCGCTGCGCCACTCGCTCCGGCTGGCGGACCGGCTGGACGCCCTCGACGTCCCCTGCTCGCGGCTGTTCTTCGAGCCGTCGCACGAGCCACCGCTGGGCCACGAGTACCAGTTCCACGTGTCCACCGACGCGGGCAAGCAGGCGCTGGCGGCGGTCCAGGAGTTCGTCGAGTCGTTGCCCTGACCGCCGGCCGTGACCCCGCGCGGTCGCCGGCTCAGCGGCGGACGGTGGCGCGGTGCTCGACCGCGACGACGGCGAGCGACAGCAACCCCGGCACGATCACCGCGAGCGGCACGAGCATCCACACCATGACCGCGCACAGCCCGAGCGCCACCCCGAGCAGCAGCGTGCCCATCAGGTCCGCCCCGGCCCGCTGGGCGGCCGCCTGCACGACCGCGCCCCACCGCGCGCCCGGCGTCCAGCCCGCGGCGGCCCGCAGGACGATGACCAGCAGGACCACCACCAGGAACGCGGTGGCCACCCGGACGCCGGTGCCGCCGGGTACGCCGCCGGCTCCCACCAGCTGCAGGTTGAACAGCAGCACGAGGAGCAGCACCGGCATGCCGATGGAGACCAGCCACACGCCGCGGCAGGCGGCCCGGAAGTCCTGCCACAGCACCGCCACGGTGTCCGGGCGCCCGTCGAGGTGGCGGCGGACGTGCGAGACGCCCGCGGCCAGCGCCGGGACCGCCGTGATGACCGGGATGCTGAGCACCGAGACGCCCAGGCCGACCAGGAGCGCCTCGCTGAACAGGCCGAAGCGCTGGGCGGCGACCTGCCGCTTGTCGGCCGGGGCCGGCGGGGCGTCGTCGTCGGGCCGGGTCGGCGCGATCGGAGCCTCGCCGTCCGGGACCGCGGGGCCGCGGGTCTCGTCGTGCGGGACCGCGGGGCCGCGGGTCTCGTCGTGCGGGGCCGCGGGGCCGCCGGTCTCGTCGTGACCCTGGCCTGGAGTGCTCATGGCACCCAGCCTCACACGCGCCGGCTGCCCCGCGGAAACGCGCATCAGCCCTTGAGGCCCTGCGTGGCCACGCCCTCGACCAGGTACCGCTGGAAGATGAGGAAGAAGAGCATGACCGGGACCAGCGCGAGCACGGCCATGGCCATCTGCGCGCCGTAGTCCGAGACCGTCGTCTGGTCCACGAAGAGCCGCAGCGCGATCGGCAGGGAGTACAGGCTCGGCTGCTTCAGGTACAGCAGCGGACCGAAGAAGTCGTTCCAGGACCAGATGAACGCGAAGATCGAGCTGGTCACCAGGGCCGGCTTCATCAGCGGCAGCATGATCGAGCGGAAGATCCGCACGTGCCCGGCACCATCGATGCGCGCCGCCTCGTCGAGCTCACGCGGCAGGTTGCGCATGAACTGCACCATGAGGAACACGAAGAACGCCTCGGCGGCCAGGAACTTGCCGATCAGCAGCGGCACGAAGGTGTCCACCAGGCCGAGCCGGTTGAACACGATGTACTGCGGGATGATCACCACGTGGAACGGCAGCAGCAGCGTGCCGATCATCAGGGCGAAGAACACGTTGCGGCCAGGGAAGTTGATCCGCGCGAACGCGTAGGCGCTGACCGAGCAGGACAGCGTGATGCCGACCACCGACCCCACCGCGAGGATCACGGAGTTGGTGAAGAACGTCCAGAAGGACACCCCGCCGATGCCGGCGATCGCGTTCTGGAAGTTGGCCAGGGTGGCATCCGCCGGGACCAGGCTGACGTTGCCGACGATGTCGCTCGACGGCTTGAAGGACGACATGAGCATCCACAGCGCCGGGTAGAGCACGATCGCGACCAGGACCAGCGAGCACACGTGGAACAGCAGCGAGCGGCCCCGCTTGCGGTTCTGGGTGGACTTGCGCAGCCGGGCGCTGTCGTGCGAGCTGACGATGCTGTCGGCAGTGGAGGTGACGGTCGTCGTCATCACTTGCCCTCCCCGGAGTAGTGGACCCACGACTTCGAGCTCCAGAAGAAGACGGCCGCCAGCGCGCCGACGACGATCACGAGGATCCACGCCATCGCGGACGCATAGCCCATCTGGAAGTCCCGGAAGCCACGGAAGTAGAGGTAGAGCGTGTAGAAGAGGGTCGAGCGCGCGGGACCGCCGGTGCCGTTGGAGATGATGAACGCGGACGCGAAGATCTGGAACGCGTGGATCATCTCGAGCAGCAGGTTGAAGAAGATCACCGGCGAGAGCATCGGGACCGTGATCTGACGGAACTTGCGCGCGGCTCCGGCGCCGTCGACGGACGCGGCCTCGTACAGCTCCGTCGGGATCTGCTTGAGCCCGGCCAGGAAGATGACCATGGGTGCACCGAACTGCCACACCGTCAGCAGGATCAGCATCGGCATGGTGCGCGACGGGTCACCGACCCAGCCGCCGGCCTCGAAGCCGAACAGCTGCTGGGCCTGGTCGACGATGCCGTTGTCGATGAACATCGCCTTCCACACGATCGCGATGGAGACCGAGGCCCCGATCAGCGAGGGCGCGTAGAACGACGAGCGGTAGAACCCCTTGGCGCCGAACGTGTTGTTCAGCAGCATCGCGACCGCGAGGGCGGCGAGGAGCTTGATGGGCGTCCCCACCAGGACGTAGGTGGCCGTGACCTTCCACGCCTGCAGGTAGTTGGGGTCCTCGAACAGCCGCGTGAAGTTCCCCATCCCGACCCACTTGGGCGAGTTGAACAGGTTGTAGTCCGTGAACGCCAGATACAGCGAGGCCAGCATGGGCCCGGCGGTCAGCAGCACGAACCCGAGCAGCCAGGGGCTGAGGAACGCGTAGCCGGCACGCGTCTCGGCCCGCTTGCGGCGTTTCTTGGCGGCTGCGGAGGTCGCGGCCTGTGAGGGGCCCTTGGTCGGAGCCTCGGCAGTGAGGGTCACGAGCGTGATCCGTTCGTCGTTGCGGTCGGTTCGTGCGGTCCATGGTGCGGACCGCGACGGGGTGGGCCGCCCGGGCGTGCGGGCGGCCCACCACCGGGGTCAGGAGACGGACATCTCCGCCTCGGCGAACCACTGCGAGGCGAAGTCCTCCGGCGACAGCTGGCCGTAGCCGAGCTCCTCACCCAGGGTCTTCCACTTGGCCTCGATGGTGCCGAAGCCCTTGACGGGGATCGGGGTGGACTCGGTCACCTGGTCGGCGACCTTCTCCTCGTACGCGATCACCTGGGCGTCGACGCTGCCCTCCGTGGTGTCGACGGCGGCGCGCTGGTCGGCGTCCGCCGGGACACCCTTCGACGTGCCGAAGATCTTGCCGACCTCGGGGTCCGTGAGGAGGAAGTTGATCAGCGTGGCGGCCTGCTCGGGGTGCTTGGTGTTGGCACCGGCGGACAGGAGCATCGACGGCTTGAAGAACAGGTGCTTCTCACCCGGCTCGACGGAGGGGATCTGCGCCATCGCGAGGTTCTCGGTTCCCGAGTCGGCGACGTAGCCGGCCAGGAAGTTGTCCCAGCTCATCTCCGAGGCGACCTCGTTGACCGTGAAGCCACCCAGGGGAGCCAGGGCGACCGTGCGGTCGGTCGGGTAGACCGCCTTGGCGGCGCGCAGGTCCGCCGTCAGGTTGAGGTACTCGACGACGTCGCCCTCGTCGAACCCGAAGGTGCCGTCGTCCTCGAACGGGGTGATGCCCTTCTGCAGCAGCCACTGGATGAAGAACCAGAAGGTGCCCGTGTAGTCGGCCGACCCGTAGAGCTGGTAGCCGTCGGCGGTCTTCGCGCCGGCCTTGGCCGCCTCGGCGATGAAGTCGTTGTACTCGTCCCAGGTGTAGTCCGCCTCGTCCGGGAACGTGGCGCCGGTCTGCTCGATCACGTTCGGGTTCTGGAACATGGCGAACGTGTTCGTGGACGTCGGGATGCCGATCATCTTGTCCTCGAGGACACCGGACTTGATGAGGGTGTCGTCGTAGCCGGACAGGTCGATCGTGCCGTTGTCCACCCAGTCCTGCAGGTCGAGCAGCTGGCCGTTCTGGTTGAACTCGCGCAGGTAGGACAGGTCGAACTGCATGACGTCCGGGAGCGAGCGCCCGGCGGCCTCGGTGGCGCGTGCCGTCCAGTAGTCGGGGAACGCGGCGAACCGGGTCTCGACCGTGATGTAGGGGTACTTCTCCTTGAACAGCTCCAGGGCCTGGTTGTAGCGGTCCGCCCGGTCGTCGTTGCCCCACCACGTGAAGCTGATGGTGGTGGGCGTGGTGTCCGGACCGGTGGATCCGGCCGACGGCTCGCTGCTGCCCGAGTCGCCCGAGGAGCAGGCGGTGAGGGCGAGTGCGGCGACGGCGGCCACGGCTGCTGTCTTGAAGAGGGTTCGCTTCATCGTCGTTGAGCCTCCTTGCTCGGGGTGTGAAAGCGCATTCCGGACGTTAGGCGAGCCGTTCCCGGACTGTCAACGAATCTCGCTGAATCGTTACAAACGCGTTCCTGCCCGCAGTACCTTGCCACGCTCCGGGGCGGTTCGCCGACCCCGCGGCGCCGACGGGAGGCGGGTGAAGAACGCGCACGGCTGCGGTCCGGGCGCGCGGTCGGGGGTCGCGTCGGCCGGCCGGGTGGTGCGCCGGTCGCGTGTCGCGACGAGACGGCGGCGCGGGTCGGCGGACGGCGGCGGCCGGCCTCGGCGCGGGTCGGTGCGGTCGGGTCGGTGCAGGTCGGTGCGGTCCGGTCCGGGTCGGGTCGGTGCGGTCCCGGTCGGGTCGGTGCGGTCCGGTCGGTCGGTCTCGGTCGGGTCAGCGCGGTCCGGGCCGGCTGCGGTCCGGTCTGGGCCGGCTCAGTCCCGTCCACCGCGGTACGGCGGCGGGCGGCACGCGCCGGGCTCGTCGTCGCGACCCGCGCGGGCGCCCCCCGACGCACCGGCTAGCGTCGATCTCGTCCCGGCGGGACGGTGGAGCTCGGCCGCGGGCTGTTGTATCGTTTCAATCCGCTGTGCAGCCCGATGATGCGCCACACACCCTGGAGTCCCCGGTGACCGACCGTCAGATCCCCTCGTGGTCCGAGCTCAAGCCGTTGATGCGCCCCAAGCCGCTCGAGCTCAACGCCACGCGGCGGCGGCTCGACGACGCGCTGACCATCGCGGACCTGCGGACGGTCGCCCGCAAGCGCACCCCGCGCTCGGTGTTCGACTACACGGACGGTGCCGCCGAGGCGGAGATCAGCCTGCGCCGCGCGCGCTCGCTGTTCCGCCAGCTCGAGTTCCAGCCGTCGATCCTGCACGACGTGTCCCACGTGGACCCGACGACCGACATGATCGGGACCCCGAGCGCGCTCCCGTTCGCGTTCGCCCCCACCGGGTTCACGCGGATGATGAACCACGAGGGCGAGCGCGCGGTGGTCCGCGTGGCGCAGCGCCGGAACATCCCGTACGCGCTGTCCACCATGGGCACCACCTCCATCGAGGAGGTCGCCAAGGCCGGGCCCGACGCGCGCAAGTGGTTCCAGCTGTACGTCTGGAAGGACCGCTCGGCCGGTGAGGACCTCATGGCGCGCGCCAAGGCGGCGGGCTACGAGGCCCTCATGCTCACGGTCGACGTCCCGGTGGCCGGCGCCCGCCTGCGCGACGCCCGCAACGGCTTCTCCATCCCGCCGGCGCTCACGGTCAAGACGGTGCTCGACGCCGCGACGCACCCCGCCTGGTGGATGAACCTGCTCACCACCGAGCCGCTGACGTTCGCCTCGCTCACGACGTGGTCGGGCACCGTGGCGGACCTGCTGGACAAGCTGTTCGACCCGACCATGACGTTCGCGGACCTCGAGTGGATCCGCGCCTCGTGGGACGGTCCGCTGATCATCAAGGGCATCCAGACCGTCGAGGACGCCCGCCGGGTGACCGACGCCGGCGCCGACGCGGTGGTCCTGTCCAACCACGGCGGCCGCCAGCTGGACCGGGCCCCCGTGCCGCTGCGCCTCCTGCCGGACGTCGCCGAGGCGGTCGGCGACCGCACGCAGGTCTGGGTGGACACCGGGATCATGAGCGGCGCGGACGTCGTCGCGGCCCTGGCGCTCGGCGCCGACGCGACCCTCATCGGCCGCGCCTACCTGTACGGCCTCATGGCCGGCGGCGAGCGCGGCGTCGACCGAGCGGTCGAGATCCTCGAGCGCGAGGTCCGCCGCACCATGGCCCTCCTGGGCGTCTCCACGGTCAAGGAGCTGGGCCCCCAACACATCCGCCTCCCGTAGCCCCGCCAGCCCCGCAACGTCCGAGCAGGTACGGGCCTGAACCCCTATGTGCTCGGACGTTGCGCCGTGATGAGGGAGCAGCAGCGTCCGCACAAGAGAGCGACGGGACGCCTGGTTGTGCGGACGTTGCGCTAGCCGGTAGGCCAACGTCCGAGCAAGTACGGGTCCGAACCCCTACGTGCTCGGACGTTGCGCTGTGGTGAGGGAGCAGCAGCGTCCGCACAACCGCGCGTCGGGACGCTTGGTTGTGCGGACGTTGCGGGAAGACAGGCGACGACGTCCGCGCAACCGTGCGTCGGGACGCCTGGTTGTGCGGACGTCAGCGGTGACAGAGACGACGACGTCCGCGTGGCGCGGTGTGGAGCCCGTGCTGCGCGGACGTCGTCGTCCTGGTCAGGTGGTCAGTGCTTGACCTTGACCGTCACCTCCCGGCTGCTGGTGCTGCCCTGCGGGTTGGCCAGCTCGGCGCGGTAGACGTGCGTCCCCACCGACCGGCCCGTCACGCTGGTCACGGCCTGCTGGGCGTTGAACCCGTTGGCCTCCAGCGACTGGGTGTCGATGAGCACCCCGTCCTCGTAGAGCCGGTACTCGGTGGCGTTGGTGCCCCACCAGAGGTTCGTCGTCAGGGTGTACGACCCGTCGCCGTCCCAGTTGTCGTGGCTCAGCACCGGCGTGGCCGGGTTCGCCTTGTCGACCGTGACGGTGAGCTTGGACGTCGTCGTGCTCCCGTGCTGGTTGGTCAGCACCGCGGTGTACACGTAGGTGCCGTTGGCCAGGCCGGCCACCTGCACCGACGCCTTCTGCGCCGACGGCGTCTCGTCCACCAGGTCCTGCGTGGCGATCGGCTCACCGTTCTCGTAGAACGTCACCGACTGGGCGTTCTGGCCCCACCACAGGTTCATCGACACGGTGAACGTGCCGTCGCCGTCCCAGTTGTCGCTGGACAGCACGCCCTTGCCGGGCGCGGCGGTGGCCGGTCCGGGCACCCGCTCGCCGACGGGCAGCGGTGAGGTGTAGGCGATGCTCGGCGCCGGCGGCGTGGTCATGCCCTCGCCCAGGTAGTAGGACGTGTGCGGCGGCTGGTTGTACGCCGTGTTCTGCGCCGCGACGCCCGCGCGGTACACCGGGTCGGACATCAGGGTGCGCAGCCGGTGGTCCGTGAGGTCCACCGTGGTGGCGATCCGCAGGGCCGACGAGTCCTCCAGGCGCGTGACGATCTCCTCGCGCCAGTCACCGAACAGGTCCGCCTGCAGCGACGGGTTGCCCTTGGTGCTGTTGTCGGAGAGCGTCCCGGTGGCCCGGTAGATCTCGTCGGAGGACTGCGTCTCCCAGTTCCACTTGGCGATCGTCGGCACGCCCGCACCGAGATCGACTCGTCGAAGTCGTGGTCGCCGATCTCGCGCAGCAGGTCGCCGTCCCACCAGGTCAGGAAGTTCGCCGCCGGGATCTTGGTGGACAGCAGCTCGCCCTTCGCGGAGCGCATCTCGCCGACGGGCGAGTTCCACGCGGCGTCGCCGCCGACGGCCCAGCCCTCGGCACCGAGGTAGCGCGGGTCGATGTCCCCCGCGGCCGCGCGGCCGGTGTCCCGCTGCGCCGGGATGGACCACAGGACCTCGCCCGTGGCCGCGTCGCGGAACGTGGCCCCGCGGCTGCCCGAGCTCGCCATGTCCTCGTGCGCCGCGAACACCTCGAGCCCGGGCCGCGACGGGTCCAGGTCGGAGACGTGCAGGGCGTCGCCGTGCCCGAGGCCCGTGGTGTAGAGCGCCTTGCCGTCGTCGTCGATGGTCATGGACCCGAAGACGATCTCGTCCTTCTGGTCCCCGTCCACGTCGGCCACCGAGAACTGGTGGTTGCCCATCGACCGGTACTGGCTGCCCTCGACGTCGGAGTCGAACGTCCAGCGCGAGGTCAGGTGCTCGCCGTCGAAGTCGTACGCCGCGATCACGGCCCGCGTGTAGTACCCGCGGCTGAACACGACGCTCGGGTGCTGACCGTCCAGGTACGCGACGCCCGCGAGGAACCGGTCCACGCGGTTGCCGTAGGTGTCGCCCCAGGAGCCGACGTTCCCGCGCGGCGGCGTGTAGTCGATCGTGTCGATCGCCGCTCCGGTCTGGCCGTCGAACACCGTGAGGTACTCGGGACCGGACAGGACGTAGCCGCTGCTGTTCCGGTAGTCCGCGTCGGCGTCGCCGATGACCGTGCCCGCGCCGTCGACCGTGCCGTCGGCCGTCTTCATGGTGACCTCGGCCTTGCCGTCACCGTCCAGGTCGAACACCTGGAACTGCGTGTAGTGCGCGCCGGCCCGGATGTTGCGGCCGAGCGCGATCCGCCACAGCTGCGTGCCGTCCAGCTCGTACGCGTCGACGAACACCGGACCGGTGTACCCGGACTGCGAGTTGTCCTTGGAGTTGCTCGGGTCCCACTTCAGGACGATCTCGTACTGGCCGTCGCCGTCCACGTCCCCCACGGAGGCGTCGTTGGCGCGGTACGTGTACTCCTGCCCGGTGGGCGTGGTGCCGTCCGCCGGCTTGCTGATCGGGACGTCCTTGGTCTGCTGGTCCCAGACGGTGACGTCCTCGGTGGCCCAGCGCTCGATGCCGTCGACCACCGTGCTGATCCGGTACGTCGAGGACGCGGTGCCCTCGGCGTCGAGCACGTTGGTGCTCCCGGTCACGGGCTCGTCGGTGATCCTCGTGCCGTCGCGGTAGACGTGGAAGGGCAGGTCCTGCTCGTCCAGGCCCAGCAGGCGCCAGCCGACGTACACGCCGCCGTCCGTCTGCACGGCCACCGGCGGAGCGGTCGAGCAGCTCGGCCTGGCGCACGTACTGCACGGACCGGGCGACCTCGACCGCCGCGGAGCGCTCCGAGCGGCCACCGGTGCCCACCGCGGCCACCTGGTAGACGTAGTCGACGGTCGGCTGGGCGGTCTCGTCCGTCCAGGCCGGGTCGGTGGTGCGGGCGACGACGACCGGGTCCAGGCCGGCCCGCGCGCGGTAGACGTCGTACGCGACGGCGTCCGGGACCGCGGACCAGGTGAGCGCGATCGTCTCGCCGTCCCACGCGGCCGCGACCTCACCAGGGGCGGCGGGCGGGGACACGGCGGGGTCGACGACGGTCGCCGTGACCTCGTCGGACCGCACGCTCTCCCGCCCGGTCGCCCCGATGGTGGCCACGGAGTAGGTGTACTGCGCGGCCAGCTGCACGTCGGTGTCCGTGAACGCCGGCGAGTCGACCGTGCCGATCGCGACGGCCGTGCCGTCGGCACCGGCGCGGTACACCCGGTACCCCGTGGCACCGTCGACGGCGGCCCAGCCGAGCGTCACCGACGACGCGGTGGCGCCCGCGGCGACCGACGCGGTCAGCCCGGTCGGCGTCGCGACGGGCTGCAGGATCTGGATGGAGTTCAGGCGCGTCGAGGAGCCGCTGAGCACGATCGGCAGCTGCCCGCCGGTGACCTGCACGCCGTCGAGCACGCGCTCGTCGATCACGCCGGCGTCGGCGCGCCGGGCGGGCACGTCGATGCCGCCCACCGTGGCGCCCGTGTTGCTGCTGGCGATCGCGTCGCCCGTGCGCAGGATCACGGTGTAGGTGCCGTCGGGGACGTCGGCCAGGAACGTGCCGCCGGCCGCCGGGAGGACGAAGTCGCGCAGCGCGGGGTCCTCGCCGCCGCGGTCGCGGCACTGGTTGCCCGCGATCGGGGCGACGAACCCGTACCCGCTGGTGGCGCTGTAGCCGGTGCTGGCGGTCACGCCGGTGTAGCCGGGCGCGGTCGGGTTGCCCGCGCACTGGAAGTCGAAGAGGTAGTCGCGGGGCTCCGCGGCCGAGGCCGGTGCCGCCGCGAACGGCAGCGCCACGAGGGCGAGCGTCGTCGCGGTGAGCATGGCGGACGATCTGTGCAGACGCATGGTGACCTTTCAGGTGGTGCGCGGGAGGGCGCCGGGCGGGAGGGGTGCTCCCGCCCGGCGCCCAGGGGGTCAGTGCGTGACCTTGACCTTCAGGTCGGGGCTGCTCGTCGTGCCCAGCCCGTTGGACAGCTCGGCCCGGTAGACGTGCGTCCCGACCGACCGGCCCTCGACCGTCGTGGTCGCCTGCTGGGCCTGGAACCCGTACGCGGCCAGCGCCTGGGTGTCGATCAGCACGCCGTCCTCGTACAGCCGGTACTGCGTGGCGTTGGTCCCCCACCAGAGGTTGGTGGTGACCGTGTAGCTGCCGTCGCCGTCCCAGTTGTCGTGGCTGAGCACCGGGGTGCCCGGGTTGGCCGCCGTCACCTTGACCTTGAGCGGCGCCGTCGTCGTCGACCCGTGCTGGTTGGTCAGCACCGCTGTGTAGACGTAGGTGCCGTTGTGCTTGCCGGCGATCTGGAAGGACGCCGACTGCGCGTCCGGGGTGGCGTCGACGAGGTCACGCGTGGCCACCTCGACCCCGTCCTCCAGGAGCGTCACGGACTGGGCGTTCTGGCCCCACCACAGGTTCATGGTGACCGTGTAGCTGCTGTCGGCGTCCCAGTTGTCGCTGGACAGGACGGCCTTGCCGGGCTTGCCGGTGGCCGGTCCGGGCACCTTCTCGCCGGGACCCGTGGCGGGGCCGGTGTAGACGATGCTCGGCGCGGCCGGCTGCTCCATGCCCGCCCCGAGGAAGTACCCCGTGTGCGGCGGCTGGTTGTAGCCGGTGTTCTGCCACGCGACCCCCAGGCGGTACACCGGGTCCGACTGCAGCGTGCGCAGCCGGTGGTCGGTGAGGTCCACCGTGGTGGCGATCCGCAGGGCCGACGAGTCGTCCAGACGCGTGACGAGCTCCTCGCGCCAGTCACCGAACAGGTCCGCCTGCAGGGCGGGCGTGCCCTTGGTGCTGTTGTTCGAGAGCGTCCCGGTGGCCCGGTAGATCTCGTCCGCGGACTGCGTCTCCGGGTTCCACTTGGCGATCGTCGGCACACCCGCACCGATCGACTCGTCGTAGTCGTGGTCGCCGATCTCCCGCAGCAGGTCACCGTCCCACCAGGTGAGGAAGTTCGCCGCCGGGATGGTGGTGCTGATCAGCGTCCCGTCGGCGGCCCGCATCTGGCCGTCAGGCGAGTTCCACTCCCCGTTGGTGACGACCGCCCACGACTCCGAGCCCGGGTACGCCGGGTCGATGTCGCCCGAGGCCGCACGGCCGGTGTCGGCCGTGGCCGGCATCGACCACAGGACCTCCCCGGTCGCCGCGTCACGGAACGTCGCACCGATGCCCCGGCGAGAACGGGGCCTCCTCGTGCGCGGCGAACACCTCCAGGCCGGGCCGGCTCGGGTCGAGGTCGCTGACGTGCAGCGCGTCGCCGTGGCCGAGCTCGGTGCTGTAGAGCGCCGTGCCGTCGTCGTCGATCGTCATGGAGCCGAAGACGATCTCGTCCTTCTGGTCCCCGTCGACGTCGGCCACCGCCAGGTTGTGGTTGCCCTGGCCGGCGTACTGCGCACCGGCCTGGTCGGAGTCGAACACCCACCGCTGGGTCAGCTGCGAGCCGTCGAAGTCGTACGTGGCCAGCACCGTGCGGGTGTAGTAGCCGCGGCTGAACATGACGCTCGGGTGCTCGCCGTCCAGGTAGGCCACACCGGCCAGGAACCGGTCGACGCGGTTGCCGTAGGTGTCGCCCCACGCCCCCACGTCACCGCGCGGCGGGGTGTAGTCGATCGTGTCGATCGCCGCACCCGTCTGCCCGGAGAACACCGTGAGGAACTCCGGCCCGGTCAGGACGTAGCCGCCGCTGTTGCGGTAGTCCGCGCGGGCGTCGCCGATGACCGTGCCCACGCCGTCGACGGTGCCGTCCGCGGTCTTCATGGTGACCTCGGCCTTCCCGTCGCCGTCCAGGTCGTACACCTGGAACTGCGTGTAGTGCGCGCCGGCCCGGATGTTCTGGCCCAGGTCGATCCGCCACAGCCGCGTGCCGTCGAGCTCGTAGGCGTCGACGTACACGTTGCCCGTGTACCCGCCCTGCGAGTTGTCCTTGGAGTTGGTCGGGTCCCACTTCACGACGATCTCGTACTGCCCGTCACCGTCCACGTCCCCGACGGAGGCGTCGTTGGCGCGGTACGAGTACGGCTGACCGTCCTTGGTGTAGGCGTCCGCCGGCTTGTCCAGCGGCACGTCCAGGTGCTGGGTGTCCCACACGCGGAACTCGCCCGTGGCCCAGCGCTCGATCCCGTCGACCACGGCGCTGACCCGGTACACCGAGTCCGCCGAGCCGTCCTCGTCGAGCAGGTTGGTGCTCTCGGTGACCGGGTCCGTGGTGATCTTCTTCCCGTCCCGGTACACGTGGAACGCGATCGACTCGGGGTCCAGGCCCAGCATGCGCCAGCCCAGGTAGACGCCCTCGTCGGTCTGCACGGCCACCGGCGACCGGTCCAGCCGCTCCGCCTGGCGCGCCAGCGTGGTGACGGCCGGGGTGGTCAGCGCGTCGGACTGCTCCGACACGCCACCGGCGTTCACCGAGGCCACGCGGTACGTGTACCCGATGGTGGTGAGCACCGTGGTGTCCGTGTAGGTGGGACCGTCAGCGCGGCCGACGACGACGAACGAGCCGTCCTTGGCCTGGCGGTACACCTGGTAGAACAGCGCACCGTCGACCGCGTCCCAGGTGAACGTGACGTCGTTCTTGTTGACGTCGCCCAGCTCGAGGCCGGTCGGCACGGCGGCCGTCGCCACGTCGGGGTCGACCGTGGTCACGTCGAGGGTGTCCGTGGGCACCGACTCCATGCCGCTCGGGTCCAGCGCGACCACGTGGTACTGGTAGGCGAGCCCCACGTCGGGCGTGGTGTCCACGTAGGTGGTGCCGGTGACGTCCGCCAGCGCGACGGGCGCCGCGGCCCCCGCCGACTGCCGGTACACCCGGTAGCCCACCGAGTCGTCGGTGCCGGTCCAGCTGAGCGACACGCTCACCGACGAGCCGTCGATGCTGATGTCGTCCACCGCGAGGCCGGTCGGCGCGAGCAGCAGCGGCGTGATCTCGATGCCGTTGAGCCGCGACGACGAGCCCGTCATCACCAGGTTCAGCTGCCCGTCGGTGATGAGCACCGGCTGGCTGACCTTCTCGGAGACCGACCCCTTGCCCGCGTTCGAGGCGCCGAAGTCCTTGCCCTCGATCTGGACGTTGGAGCGGCTGGTGCCGATCCAGTCACCGTTGTACGTCTTGACCGCGTAGCTGCCGTTGGGCAGGTCGACGGCGAACACGTGCTGGGTGCCCGGCAGCAGGAAGTCGCGCTCCAGGTCGTTCGGTGCCGGGGTGTACCCGGTGCCGCGGTCGCGGCCGCCCATACCGGTCGGGTCCAGCCAGCCCCAGCCGATCTCCGGGGTGTACACCGACTGCTCGCTGACCTCGGTGTAGCCGGGCATGAGCGGGTTGCCGGCCAGCTGCACGTCGAACTTGTACAGCGCGGCCTTCGTCGTGACCCGCACGGCCGCCGACGGTGCGGACGAGCCGCGACCGTTCACCGCGACCACCCGGAAGTCGTACGACGCGCCCTCGACGAGCCCGCCGACGGCGGACTGCGGGATCGTGGACGTCGCGACGAGCGCGTAGGCGTCGTCCCCGGCGCCGGCGTCCTTGCGGAACACCTGGTAGATGTCCGCGCCCTCGCTGGCCGTCCAGGTCAGCTGCACGCCGGCGTTGGAGACGCTGCCGGCCACGAGCCCGGCGGGAGCGGCCGGCACCTCGGCCGGGGGCGCCACGTCGACCACCTCGTCGGCGAGCGGGATGTCCAGCTCGGCGACGTCACCGGCCACCAGACGGGCCATCTGGATGGCGCCGTACTCCTGGAAGTGGGTGTCGTCGAGGGTCCCGTTGGGCCGACCCGGGTAGACCCCGGCCGGCACGTGCAGGAACACCGACGTCGAGGCCTCGGGGCCGATCTCGTCCAGGTACGCCCGGCTCGAGGCCGACAGGTCGACCAGGGGCGTGCCCGTCTCGGTCGCCAGGCCGGTGGCCGCGTCCACGTACCCGGGGAACGAGACGTTGAACTTGCCGGTCTCCGGGTCGAAGCTGCGGCGGGACACCGGCGTCACCAGCACGGGCTGGGCACCGCGCTGGACCGCGCCGTCGACGAACGTCCGCAGGTACTCCGCGTAGTCGTCGGGGGCGGCGAACCGGTCGTCGACCCCGTAGGTGGCGTCGTTGTGCCCGAACTGCACGAACAGGTAGTCACCGGGCTTGATGAGGCGCAGCACCTCGTCGAGCCGGCCCTGGCTGATGAAGTTCTTCGACGAGCGACCGCCGATGGCGCGGTTGTCCACCGTGACGTCGTCGGACAGGAACCGGTCGATCATCTGGCCCCAGCCGGCCTGCGGTGCGTAGTCGTCCGTGTAGGTCTGGACGGTCGAGTCGCCCGTGATCCACACGGTCGGCTCCTCGCCGGGGGCCCGGGGGCTCTGGGCGGCGATCCGCAGCTGGTTGAGCTTCGGGGCGGTGCCGGAGAACTCCAGGTTGAGCTGACCGTCCACCACGGCGATGTCGAACGACATCTCCAGGAACTGACCGGCTGCCTCGGAGGTCGGGGCGACCTTGGCCATCTGCTCGGCGGTGATCGCCACGTCGGTCGCCTCGGTGGGGTCGCCCGCGATCAGGTCGACCGTGTAGTCGCCGTTGGGCAGGTCGACCACGAGCTCGGTGTCGCCGACGCTCACGAAGTCGGAGCGCACGGCGTCGTCCGTGCCACGGTCGGTCGCGGTGACCTCGGTGGTGTCGACGAACCCGTACCGGGTGTCCGCGCTGTACGCGCTGCTGGCGTCCAGCCGCGTGGCGCCGGGTGCCAGCGCACCGCTGCCCAGGTCGAAGTCGAGCACGGCCGGCACCGTCGGGGTGGTGGTCAGGCTGCTCACCGCGGCGGCCGACGGCGCGGACGCGCCCGCGGCGTCGATGGCCTGGACGCGGTAGTAGTGCAGCGTCGAGGTGTCGACGTCGTCGGTGGCGATGACGTCCCGCGCCTCGGTCCGGGCGATCTCGGTGTACTCACCGTCCACGGTCTCGGCGCGCGAGAGGACGTACCCGGTGGCACCGGCGACCTCGTTCCAGCGCACCGACACGCTCGTCGGCGTCACGTGCGCCATGCGCACGGAGGTGGGAGCGGCGATCGCGGACGTCCCCGGGTCCTGCGGGTCCTCGGGGTCCTGCGGGTCCTCGGGGGCGGTGCCGGTCTGCGCGACGACGATCGAGCTGACGTAGCCACCCGCGCCGGCACCGGTGATGCCCACGGTCAGCTGACCGTCGGCGACCGTGGCGGTCCAGGTGCCCGAGACGGTCTCCGCCTTGGTGCTCAGCGTGCCGCCGCCGCTCCCCTCGAGGGTCACGGTGGTCTTGGTGGTGCTCGTGCCGGCCAGCAGGTCGCCCGAGCGCACGGTCACGTCGTAGGTACCGTCCGGCACGTCGAGGACGAAGGTCCACGCCGTCGCGAGGACGAAGTCGCGGTCGGCGAGGTCCTCGGCACCGCGGTCGCGCGAGACGGGCGTGACGCCCTCGGCGGGCTCGATGCCGAACCCGGTCTCCGCGGCGTACCGCGTCCCCTCACTGACCTGCTGGTAGCCGTCCTTGACCGGGCTGGTCGCGGTCCCCATGTCGAACTTCCACGTGGTGGGGGCGTCCGCCGCCATCGCGGGCAGACCGCCGGTCGCCACCATCGCTGCGGCGGTCGCCGTCGCCACCCCGGCGAGCAGGGCGCGAGCGCCCCCACGTCGTGGCGGGCGGGGCGTCACCGGCTGCTCCTCGTGCGCGCGCGTCGGGCGCATGGCATCACCTTCTCGTCGTTGAGAGCTGGTGCTCGGGGGCGTGAATCGATTCATCTTGGAACGATTCACCCGAGCAAGCAGGACATTCCTACCTACCGACTCACAGCAAACGCAAGGGTTTCGGGAAAATTGGGGAAAGCGCTCGCCCGTGCCGTTTCCGCGGTCGCGCTCCCATGCCGGCGGCCGACTACGCAGTCACGAGACCGGCGGGAGCGGCGCGTGCATCGCGAAGTTCGTCAGGGTGACGCCCCGACGCACCGGCTGCTGCTCGCGGACGACGACGAACCCCTGGCGCTCGAAGAACGGCCGCGCCGTCACGCTCGCGTGGGTGGTCAGCTCCTGCGCACCGAGCTCGGTCGCAGTCTCGACGACCCACCGCAGCAGCGCCGTCGCCACCCCCTGCCGCGCCGCGTCGGGGTCGACGAAGAGCATGTCGACGTACCCGTCGGCATCGACGTCGGTGAACCCGACCACCCGACCGTCGACCTCGGCGACCTGCGTCCGGGCTGCCTGCCGACGCGCCGCCCACGCCACCTCGTCGAGGTCGTCGGGCGCCCACGCGGCGACCTGCTCGGGCGTGTAGTCCCGGCCCGCGGTCAGCCGGACCGCGCGGCGGAACACCCCGAGGGTCGCGGCGGCGTCGGACGCTCGGTACGGACGCATGATCACGGGGACCGAGCCTAGGCCGCCCACCACCGGACCGGCGCTGCTGCGCCCCGTCCGCGCAGCAGGTCACCCCGCGCCCGGCATGCCGCACGACCGGCCGACGAGCTCGTGCAGCGCCCCGCGCAGCGCGTCGCTCGAGGCGACGTAGAACACCGGCTGCGCGATCCCGTCGACCTCGGCGTGCACCCCGAAGAACGTCCCCCGCTTGTCCTCCGCCACGGCATGCGGGTCGCAGCGCGACGGCACGAGCGCGAGCGGCACCTCCCGCGCGGCCCCGTCGGCGGTGCCGACGTCGACGGGCCAGCTCGTCGCCCCGCCGGCGGGTGCGAGCAGCACCGTGCCGTCCACCTGCGTGATCTGTACCGTGGGGCCACCGGGCACGGGCACCACCCGGAGCACCACCTCGGCGCCCAGCGTCCCGTCGACGTCGCGCGGGCGCAGCTCGTCGGCCAGGCTCAGCGTGGCCCCCGCGGCCACGGCCGCGGCGGCACAGTCCTCGCTGTGGATCCGGGCCAGGTGCCCCTGCGGGTCGTCGGGCCGCACCGCCAGCGTCGAGCGCCGGCCCGCGCCGTCCACCAGGTCGAGCTCGGCACGGGCGGGTCCGGACCGCGGCTCCGCGCAGACCGGCTCCCCCAGCGTCACGCTCACGTCGCGGTCCACCCCGGCGCGCACCGGCCGCTCACGGTCGCTGGTCGCGACGCCGGCGTCGTCGGGCGTGGTCAGCCGGGCCCGGGTGACCGTCACGTCGGCCGGGCCCGCGTTCGTCACGCGCAGCTGCACCACGCGCAGCGCCCAGTCGCTGCGGGCCTGCCGCACCTCGACCGAGATCCCCGCGAGCACGTCGGAAGGGATCGGTGAGGGAGCCGCGCTCGCGCTGCCCACCGGCCGCGGACCGGTGCACGCTGCGAGTCCGAGCGCGAGTGCGAGTGCGAGCAGCGCACCCATCCGCCATCGACCCGCCATGCCCCGATCGTGCCGTACCCCGGCGCCGGTGCAGGGACGGCTCGGTCGCGCCCTGCGCGACCGCGGCCGATGCGGCGGCGGCCCTCACGCCCTCGGTCGTGCCGGGACCAGGCTGAACGCGCCCTCCTCCTCCTGCGCGTTGTGCAGCCGGAGGACCGCGTACAGCCCGTAGAGCAGCCGGCGCAGCTCGACGACGTCCTCCGGGCGGACCGGTTCCGCGGACGGCTCGCCCAGCAGCCGGTGCAGCCGCGAGACCTGGTGCGTGATCTCCGCGTGCGTCCGGCTGAGCGCGGCCGTGGCGTCCGTGCCGTGCAGCGCCCGGTCCACCAGCGGGACCAGCAGCTCCTCGTCCGCGCGCTCGTGCGGCAGGACCTCGTCCTCGAGCCGCCGCAGCAGCGCCCGTGCCGGGTCCACGTCGGCGTCCTGCGTGCTCAGGCCGTCCGCGACCGACCGGATCTGCTCGACCACCGGCAGCACGGCGTCGTGCTCGGCACGCAGCCGCTGGGCGGTCTCCACGTCCGCGGGCGCCATGACGACCGAGTGGGTCGCGCCGGGGAGCACCGCGCGCAGCGCCACGGCGATGGCCAGGACGTCGATGACCTCCTGCGTGATCGCACCGGCCGCGGGAGGCAGCAGGCCCACGGCGGCGACACCCATCGCGACGAGCGACAGGCCCATGCCGACGACGACGGCCTGCAGCGCGATGGCCTTGGCGCGCCGCGCCACCAGGATGGCGTCGGCCAGGGCGTCCACGCGGTCGACGGTGAGCACCACGTCGGCCGCCTCCGACGACGCCGTCGCACCCCGGGCCGCGAGCGCGACGCCCACCCCGGCGGCCGCGAGCGCCGGGGCGTCGTTGATCCCGTCGCCGACCATGATCGTCGGCCCCTGGGCGGACTCCCGGTCGAGCGCCGCCAGCTTGTCGGCCGGGTCGCACTCGGCCAGCACCGTGTCCACCCCGACCACGCGGCCGACCATCTCGGCGATGTCGGACCGGTCGCCGGTGACCAGCACCACGCGGGTGATCCCGGCGTCCCGCAGGGCACGGACCATGCGCGGCGCGTCCGGGCGGATCGCGTCCTCGAGCAGGAACGCCCCGGCGGGCTCGTCGTCGACCGCGACGAACACGGTGAGCGAGCCGTCCAGGTCCGAGCGCCGGCGCAGCTGACGGACCCAGCGCGGTGCGGCGTCGCCGACGATCCACGACGCCTTGCCCAGCCGCACGCGATGGCCGTCGACCGTGCCCTGCAGCCCGTACCCGTGCACCTCCTCGACGTCGATCGGCAGCTCGAGCACCAGCCCGCGCTGCGTGCCGGCCGTGACGATCGCGCTCGCCAGCACGTGCGGGGACACCTGGTCGAGCGACGCGGCGTACCGCAGGACCTCGTCGGGGCTGCGGCTGTCGTCGGCGGTCACCACCCCGGTCAGGACCGGGTGGCCCTGCGTGAGGGTGCCGGTCTTGTCGAACAGCAGGACGCGCCCGCCGGCCAGCCGCTCCAGGGCCCCGCCGCCCTTGATCACCACGCCGAGCGTGGCCGCCCGGGACAGGCCGGACATGATCGCGATGGGGGCCGCCAGCAGCAGCGGGCACGGGGTCGCGACGACGAGCACCGCCACCGCGCGCACCGGGTCGCCGGCCAGCGCCCACGCCGCACCGGCCAGCAGCAGCGTGAACGGCACGAACAGGACCGCGAACCGGTCGGCCGCGCGGACGAACGGCGCCGACGACGCCTGCGCCTGCTCCACCAGCCGGACCACCCCGGCGTACGTCGAGTCGGCGGCCACCGCGGTCGCGACGAGGTCCAGCGGCGGTCCGGAGTTCACCACACCGCTGCGCACGTCGTCGCCCGCGGGACGCTCGACCGGCAGCGGCTCGCCCGTCAACGCCGCCTCGTCGAGCGTCGCTGCGGACTGCAGCCGCCCGTCGACCGGGACCACCTCGCCGGTCCCCACCAGCAGCCGGTCCCCCACCACGACCTCGTCGACCGGGACCTCGACGACCGCTGCCTCGACCTGCCGCCGAGCCGTGCGCGGCGCCCGCGCGACCAGCAGGCTGAGCTCGCGCCGTGCCCGGGCCGCCGCCCGCGCCTCCAGCAGCTGCCCGCTGGCCAGCATGACGGTGATCATGGCGCCGGCGAACGGCTCCGCCACCGCGAGCGCACCGGCCAGCGCCAGGACCGCGATGACGTCGACGCTGGGCTGCCGCCGGCGGACCGCGGCCGCCGTGGTGAGGACGGAGACCACCAGACCGAGCAGCGCTCCCGCCACCCACAGCGCGGTGGCCACCGTGCCGGAGTCCAGCAACCACGCCAGCCCGCCACCGAGCAGCAGGGCCGTGGACGTGCCGAAGAGGAGGAGCTCACGGCGCTCGCGCAGACCTCTCATCCCCCGATCGTCCTCAGCGGGGTGCGGGAGCGGTCGGGCCGAAGGGCCCTGATCGAGGTATCTCGACCAGCCGTGGCGCCTCCTTCATGACACGCTCGAACCGGGGCGCGCAGGGAGAGGAGCCGCGATGTCGGAGCAGGTGCTGACCGGGCGGTCGGTCGCGTTCGACCCGGCCGTGCACGGCTTCGCGTTCCCCAACGCGTTCGTCAACGAGGTGCTCACCCTGCCCAACGGCGCGCGGATCACCACCGCCGGACGGTGCGGCGGGATGGCCTACGCGGCCCTCGACTACTTCCTGGCGGGTCAGCCGGTCCCGGCCTGGCACGCGGACCTGTGGGCACCCGGCCGCGTCCCGCCGGACGGGCACTGGCTGGCGCAGCTGTTCACCCGGCGCCTGCGGGACTCGTTCTTCACGGGCTCGGCCGCGAAGTTCGTCACCTGGTCCATGCACTCCGACGACGAGACGTGGGTGTTCAAGGGCGTCACGCGCTGGACCACCGAGGAGGAGCTGCCGCGGGTCATGGCGTCGATCGACGCCGGCCGGCCGGTGGTGCTCGGGCTCGTCGTCGCCCGCGACCTGGGCGCCATCGGGCACAACCACCAGGTGGTCGCCTACGGCTACGAGCGGGACCGGGTCACCGGTCGGGTCACCGTGCAGATCCACGACAGCAACACCCCCGGCCGCCCCGTCACGCTCACGTCACTGCCCGGCCAGCACGACTGGACCGCGTCCAACGGCCGCTCCTGGCGCGGCTTCTTCGTCCAGGACTACACGCCGCGACGCCCCCGGGTCCTGACCGACCCGGGCCCCGGAGCGCGCGGCGCAGGTGTCCACGGGCGACACCGTCCGCCTCGCGCACACGTGGACCGGGCTGGTCCTGCACGGGCCCGACCGCCCGTACGTGCACCCCGGCACCGACGGGCTGCACCAGGTCACCTGCGCCACCGGTCCGCACGACGACGACCGCTGGCTGCTGGTCGGCACCGGCGGGGCACCGGCCGGGACCGACCTGCACGACGGATCGGTGGTCCGGCTGCGGAACCTGTCCACCGGCCGCTGGCTGCGCAGCACCCGCGGGATCGCGTCACCCGTGACGCACCAGCAGCAGGTGAGCACGGGTGACACCGCCGACGAGGCCGCCGACTGGCGCCTCGAGGTCGCCGGCGACCGGCCGTGGACCGCGGGTGCGCGCATCCGCCTGGTCCACGTCGCCACCGGCGCCGCGCTGCACTCGCACCGCAGGTCCGACGGTCGCCTGACCGGGGGCGAGCACGAGGTCACGGGCTTCCCCGAGCGCGACGACAACGACTGGTGGACGGTGCTGGAGCTGCGCTGACGGGCAGTTGCTCAGCCGAGCGGCGCGGTCAGCCCAGGGTGCCCGTCAGCCGTGGGAACGTCGTCGGCCCGAAGGAGACGTTGACGCCGCTCTCCACCACGACGTCGTCGCCCGTGAACGTGGCGGTGGCCGTCACGACGAAGGGCGACTCCACGAACCGCAGCGTGAGCACGTACGTGTCCGGCGCGGTCCATGCGCCGCTGACCAGCAGGTCCTCGGGGTCGTCCGGTCGGCGCAAGGTCGTGCGGACCACCACCGGCTCGGCGTGGCCGACCGCCAGGATCATCGTCTCGTCGGCGTGGTCGACGGTGAGCCGGTCGTGACCGTCCGCGGGCTCCAGCACCGCGTTGCGGATGCCGAGGTCGTTCGGCTCGAACGTGATCCGACGCCCCGCCAGCCGCCGGCTCGTCTCGGACGTCGCGGCGCCGTGCGGCGGGTCGATCCGCATCCCGTCCAACCGCTCGGTGAGCAGCCGGCGACCCTCGTGGTCGACCGGCAGCGGTCCGTCGTGCAGGCCCGGCAGCAGGTGGTCCCACACCAGGCCGAGCTGCGCGTGCATGTCCCCCACGCCCGAGGTGGTGGCCACGACCACGTCCTGCTCGGGCAGCACCACGCAGAACTGCCCGAACGCGCCGTCACCGCGGAAGCTGCCGTGCCGGCCGCGCCAGAACTGGTACCCGTAGCCCTGCGCCCAGTCGATGTCGGTGTTCGTGTCGTTGGGCACGTGCGCGCGCGTCGCCTCCGCGGCCCACCCGTCGGGGAGCACCTGGCGCCCGTCCCACCTGCCGTCCTGCAGGTACAGCTGCCCCAGCACCGCGACGTCCTCCGTGGTCCCGGACAACCCGGTGCCGCCGGCGTCGACCCCACCCGGCGACTGCAGCCAGGTCAGACCCTCCATCCCGAGCGGCTCGAACAGCCGCGGTCGCAGGTAGTCGAGCAGCCGCTGTCCGCTCCGGCGCTGCACCAGCGCCGAGAGCATGTGCGTGCCGGCGGTGTTGTAGACGAAGAACGTGCCCGGCTGGTGCAGCACCGGCTCCGCCAGGAACTCCCGCACCCAGTCGTCGGTCCGCGACACCCGGGGCGTCGGGTCGACGTCGTGGCCGGCGGTCATGGTCAGCAGGTCCCGCACGCGCATCCGCCGCAGGTTCTCGTCCGGGTGCGCCGGGGCGTCGTCGGCGAAGTGGTCGAGGACCAGGTCGTCCACCGTGAACAGGCCCTCCGCCACGGCGAACCCGACCGCCGTGGACGTGACGCTCTTGCTGAGCGAGTACAGCTCGTGCAGCCGGTCGTGCGCGAACGGCCGCGCCCACCCCTCGGCGACGACCACCCCGTGCCGGACCACCATCACCGAGTGCAGCTCCGGCCAGCCGACGAGCGCCTCGACCAACCGGTCCAGCGCCCGCGGGTCGACCCCCTGCTCCTCCGGTGCGGACCGTGGCAGGCGTCGACGTCCAGGCATCCCCCCACCCTGCCACCACCCCACCGACGCAGCACCCCGCCCCCGCTCGGGGCGCCGCCCGGCTCACATCCTCGGCCGAACTCGCCACTTCCGCCCGAACTCGTCCGTTCCGGCCGAACTCGTGTGCTGCAACACGCGAGTTCGGCTCCAGCTGACGAGTTCGGGCCCGACTGAAACGGGTCCCCTGGGCCAGTTCGGCTCAAACTGACGAGTTCGGCCCGACCGGTGAGTCTCTGGGGCGGAAGCCGTGCAAACCGTTCGCCCCACCCGGCTGGGGGGACCCGTCCCGGTGCGGACGTGACGACGCCCCGGTCCTCAGGGAGGATCGGGGCGTCGTCGGACGTGCGTGCGGGTGTCAGCCCACCTGGGGCATGGTGCCCGTGCCGCCGTCGCCGATGGTCGAGGTCGGGCCTGCCGACGGCAGGTCCGTGCCCGAACCGGGGGTGCCGTAGGCGGCACCGACGGTGACCGGCTCGGCCGCGTGCGCCTCGCGGGGGACGCCGCGGAACGTGAACTCCCCGAGCAGACCCTCGCCCTCGGCGTCCACGATCACCAGCTGGCCGGCCTTGAGCTCGCCGAACAGGATCTTCTCGGACAGCGCGTCCTCGATGTCCCGCTGGATGGCGCGGCGCAGCGGCCGAGCACCCAGGACCGGGTCGTAACCCTTCTCCGACAGCAGCTTCTTGGCCGCGGGCGTGATCTCGATGGCCATGTCCTTGTCCCGCAGGCGCTTGTCCAGCTTGGCGACCATGAGGTCGACGATCGCGAAGATCTCCGGCTGGGACAGCTGCGGGAACACGACCACGTCGTCGACGCGGTTGAGGAACTCAGGCCGGAAGTGCTGCTTGAGCTCGTCGTTGACCTTGGACTTCATCCGGTCGTACGACGTCGACAGGTCCCCGCCGGCCTGGAAGCCGGTCATGAGGCCCTTGGCGATGTCCCGGGTGCCCAGGTTGGTGGTCATGATGATGACGGTGTTCTTGAAGTCGACCACCCGGCCCTGCGAGTCGGTCAGGCGACCGTCCTCGAGGATCTGCAGCAGCGAGTTGAAGATGTCCGCGTGCGCCTTCTCGACCTCGTCGAAGAGGACCACCGAGAACGGCTTGCGCCGCACCTTCTCCGTGAGCTGACCGCCCTCGTCGTACCCGACGTAGCCGGGGGGCGAGCCGAACAGCCGCGAGACGGTGTGCTTCTCCGAGAACTCGGACATGTCGAGCTGGATCAGCGCGTCCTCGTCACCGAACAGGAACTCCGCGAGCGCCTTGGCCAGCTCGGTCTTCCCGACGCCCGTGGGGCCGGCGAAGATGAACGAGCCACCGGGGCGCTTCGGGTCCTTGAGCCCGGCACGCGTACGGCGGATGGCCTGCGAGAGCGCCTTGATGGCGGCGTCCTGGCCGACGACCCGCTTGTGCAGGTTCTCCTCCATGTGGAGCAGACGGCTGGACTCCTCCTCGGTGAGCTTGAACACCGGGATGCCCGTGGCGATCGCCAGCACCTCGGCGATGAGCTCCTCGTCCACCTCCGCGACCGCGTCGAGGTCGCCGGACTTCCAGGCCTTCTCCTTCTCCACGCGCTTGAGACCGAGCTGCTTCTCGGCGTCGCGGAGACGGGCTGCCTTCTCGAAGTCCTGCTCGTCGATCGCCGACTCCTTGTCGCGGCGCGTCTCGGCGATCTGGTCGTCGAGCTCGCGCAGCTCCGGGGGAGCCGTCATGCGGCGGATGCGCAGGCGGGCGCCGGCCTCGTCGACCAGGTCGATCGCCTTGTCCGGCAGGTAGCGGTCGTTGACGTACCGGTCCGCCAGCGTGGCGGCGGCGACCAGCGCGGCGTCCGTGATGGACACGCGGTGGTGCGCCTCGTACCGGTCGCGCAGACCCTTGAGGATCTCGATGGCGTGCTGCAGGTTGGGCTCGGCCACCTGGATCGGCTGGAAGCGACGCTCCAGGGCCGGGTCCTTCTCGACGTACTTGCGGTACTCGTCGAGCGTGGTGGCACCGATGGTCTGCAGCTCGCCGCGCGCCAGCATCGGCTTGAGGATGCTCGCGGCGTCGATGGCGCCCTCGGCGGCACCCGCCCCGACGAGGGTGTGGATCTCGTCGATGAACAGGATGATGTCGCCGCGCGTGCGGATCTCCTTGAGGACCTTCTTCAGGCGCTCCTCGAAGTCACCGCGGTAGCGGCTGCCGGCCACGAGCGCGCCCAGGTCCAGCGTGTACAGCTGCTTGTCCTTGAGCGTCTCCGGCACGTCGCCGCGCACGATGTCCTGCGCGAGGCCCTCGACGACGGCGGTCTTGCCGACGCCGGGCTCCCCGATCAGGACCGGGTTGTTCTTGGTGCGGCGGGACAGCACCTGCATGACCCGCTCGATCTCCTTCTCGCGCCCGATCACCGGGTCGAGCTTGCCGTCGCGCGCAGCCTGCGTGAGGTTGCGGCCGAACTGGTCGAGGACGGCCGAGCCCGAGGGCTGCCCCTCCTGCGGACCGCCGGCGGCGACGGGCTCCTTGCCCTGGTAGCCGGAGACGAGCTGGATGACCTGCTGGCGCACGCGGTTCAGGTCCGCACCCAGCTTGTTGAGGACCTGGGCGGCGACGCCCTCGCCCTCGCGGATGAGGCCGAGCAGGATGTGCTCGGTCCCGATGTAGTTGTGGCCCAGCTGCAGCGCCTCGCGCAGCGACAGCTCGAGCACCTTCTTGGCGCGCGGGGTGAAGGGGATGTGGCCCGACGGGGCCTGCTGGCCCTCGCCGATGATCTCCTGGACCTGGGCGCGCACGGCCTCGAGCGAGATGCCGAGCGACTCGAGAGCCTTGGCCGCGACACCCTCACCCTCGTGGATCAGTCCCAGGAGGATGTGTTCGGTGCCGATGTAGTTGTGGTTGAGCATCCGTGCCTCTTCTTGGGCAAGGACGACCACGCGACGGGCTCGGTCCGTGAATCTCTCGAACATGTGCACTCCTCACGAGCTGCGTGCCGCCTCCCCTGGCTGGCGCACCGGGGGACGACGGACGACGGCGTTGTTCGATGCTAACGGCGGGGTGGTACGTCCACTGCCCGTGTTCGCCGCAGGCGTGATGCTGGTCGCCGGGTGACCGCGCGGCGGGGACGACGTCGCTCAGCAGTCCGCCGGGGCGGGCTCCTGGGTGCACAGACCGCTGACCAGGTGCGAGCGGCGCTCCTGCACCTCGAACGCGGGGCCGGTGGCGGTGGTCTCGGCCGTGCCGGCGACCGTGCGCCACTGCGGGTCACCCTCCACCTGGTACCGCCCGGACCACTCGGTGGTCACCGAGATCGCCACCATCCCGAGCCGCTCGTACACGTGGACCACGTCGAAGGCGGGGTAGGGGCGCCCGGGATCGGTGGTCACGAGCGGTCGCGACCCGTCACCCCACGCGTACGTGAACCGCGACGGCGTGGCCTCGACCGTCACGGTCCGCCCCAGCAGCTGCGTCGTCAGCGTCGCGGGCGCCGGGTCGACGTAGACGATCGTCTCCTTGTTCACCAGCACCCAGCCGGTGTCGGGCTGCATGTGCACCGTCGGCGACGGCAGCGGGAGCCGACGGAAGTCCTCCGCGGTGAGCACCGGGACCACCTGCGCGCCGCACTGGCCGTAGTCCACCTGCTCCCACGCGCTCCACTGCGTCGCGGGCGGCACCCGGAACCGACGCCAGCGCGGCTCGACCCAGTCCTGGCCCGCGCAGTCGAGGGTGGGCGCCTGCGGGCACGCCGTTGGTGCAGCCGCCCGGGCCCGCCGGGATCCATCGGCCCGACACCTCAAGGCAGGCCATCGCGTGGATCGTCTCCCACTCCGTGGTGGGGACGACACCGGTCCCCTGGCCGCCGGGGACCTCGTCGGACGCCTGACGCTGGGACCAGGTGCCGAGGACGCCGTAGGCGGCACCGCGGTCGATGCGTGGTGGCGACGTGCGAGAAGCCGCGGCTGTTCGACGGGATCTGGCACCGCGTGGCCGAGCCCGCCAGAGCCGGCTGACGCCGAGCGAGGCGAGCGACCGCAACCGACGCGATCGCCGACGAGCGCTGCGAGCGTTCACTCGTCGACAACCGTCGACGTCGACGGCCTCCACCCGCCACCCTTCGCCCGTCCAGCGGATGGCGAAGAGGAAGTCGGCGACGTTGGCCGTCGACTCGGATCACGACTGGCCGTCCGCGGCCAGCTCCTGAGACGCGGCCTTGCTCCACGCGCAGCAGCGCGCGGAACCACTCGTCGGGTCTCGATCTCGGTGCTGTCGACTGCGAGACGACGAGCACCCGGACCGGGGGCCCGACCGATGAGTGCCCGCTGGAGATCGACGTTCGACGCTGTCGTCGACGTACGTGCAGAACTCGCAGGACTCTGCCGACATCGCGAGCAGCGGACCCGCGTCCCCCGCCGAGAACGCGTAGTCGTACAGCGCCAGGAAGTGCGTCGCCGCCGCGATCGCCCCGTCGGTCGTCGGCTCGCTCATCGCGGCAGGAGGCTCCGGTGAGGCCATGGGCGTCGGCGAGGGGTCGGGTGTCGGCGACGGGCTGGACGAGACGGCTGGCGTCACGGTCGCGGGCGGGGAGCCACCACCGTCGGTGCACCCGCCGAGCAGCCCTGCCCCGCTCACCGCCACGGCAGCGACCAGCGCGCACGCCACCCGCCGCCTCGCCCCTGCCGTGCTGCCCCGTCCACGCATGCGCAGAACCTACCCATACCGGGCGGTCCTCCACCGGCGCTTCGCCGACCTGTGGATGCCGGGGGTCAGTGCGGGTGCACGATCACCCACGTCGCCACGGTGACCCCGTCGGACTGGTTGCTCAGCCGGTGGGGCGTCCCGCACGCGTAGGAGACGGTGTCCCCGGCGCGGACGACGACGCGCTCGTCGGGGAAGTCGATGGTCAGCTCACCCTGCGTGACGGTGCCGATCTCGTAGCCCACGTGCGTGAGGAGCTCGTTCTGCTCGGCGCCGGTGGAGCCGGGCGGGTAGGTGGACTCGAAGAAGTCGACGTCGCGCGCGGGCCCTGGGGAGAGTCGTCGGAACACGACGCCGCCGGCCAGGCGGACCACGTCGGCCTCGACGGCTCGACGGACGACGTACCCCTCGAGGGCCGGCGCGGGTGACGCGTCCGCGCTCGCCCCGAAGACGTCGACCAGCGAGGCGTCGAGGGCGGTGACGAACGCGAACAGCCGGTTGACCGACGGGCGCAGCACGCCGCGCTCGATCTGGGAGACGGCGCTGGTGGAGATGCCCAGCCGCCGGCCGACCTCGCGCAGGGTCAGGCCGCGCTCCTCGCGCAGCGCCCGCAGGCGCGCGCCGAGCTGCTCGGCGTCGAACGCGTCGAGCAGACGACCGGCCTCGTCGACCGCTGAGGTGACCACTGGATCCTCCGACTCAGGACCGAAGCCCAAAGTTCACAAAGCGGAAACCGGCCACGGGTTGTGAAGTCATAGATTCACACCCGTTCAGCCATCGCTTCACCGTACGGGATCCCTCTCTCCCCCGGCCAGGGAGACACCCCGCCTGTCCCTCCCCGCGTGAGGACCACCATGAACCCCGAGACCACCGAGACGTCCGTGCTCCCGAACGACGTCGTCGAGGCCGCCGGCATGCCCCCCGGCGCCGGCGCCATCAAGGGAACCTACGACCCCCGGCTCACCAACGAGGACCTGGCCCCGCTGAAGAAGCAGACCTGGTCGTCGTACAACATCTTCGCGTTCTGGATGTCCGACGTGCACAGCGTCGGCGGCTACGTCACCGCCGGCAGCCTGTTCGCGCTCGGCATCGCCAGCTGGCAGGTGCTCGTCGCGCTCATCGTCGGCATCGTCATCGTGCAGGCCTTCTGCAACCTCGTCGCCAAGCCGAGCCAGAAGACGGGCGTCCCCTACCCCGTCATCAACCGGGCCGTGTTCGGCGTCCTGGGCGCCAACATCCCGGCCATCATCCGCGGTCTCATCGCCGTGGCCTGGTACGGCGTGCAGACGTTCCTGGCCGCCGAGGCGCTGAACATCATCTTCCTCAAGTTCGTGCCCGGCTCCGAGGCGCTGCTGGACACGTCGTTCCTCGGCCTGTCGACGCTCGGCTGGATCTCCTACGCGATCCTCTGGGTGGCCCAGGCGGCCCTGTTCTGGACCGGCATGGACACCATCCGCAAGTTCATCGACTTCGCCGGCCCGGCCGTCTACGTCGTGATGATCGCGCTCGCGATCTACCTGGTCTCGGAGGCCGGCTGGAGCAACATCTCGCTCAACCTGTCCTCCGGTCCGCCCATGGGCTTCTGGGCGTCGATCCCCGTGATGCTCGGCGCGATCGCGCTGGTGGTGTCCTACTTCTCCGGTCCGATGCTGAACTTCGGTGACTTCGCCCGGTACGGGAAGAGCTTCTCCGCGGTCAAGAAGGGCAACTTCCTCGGCCTGCCGCTGAACTTCCTGTTCTTCTCGCTGCTGACCGTCATCTGCGCGTCCGCGACGGTCCCGGTGTTCGGCGAGCTGATCACCGACCCGATCCACACGGTCCAGCAGATCGACACCCCGTTCGCGATCCTGCTCGGCGGGCTCACGTTCGTCACCGCGACGGTCGGCATCAACATCGTCGCCAACTTCATCTCCCCCGCGTTCGACTTCTCCAACGTCTCCCCGCAGAAGATCAGCTGGCGGATGGGCGGCATGATCGCGGCCGTCGGCTCGGTGCTGCTGACCCCGTGGAACTGGTACTCCAACGACAACGCGATCCACTACACGCTCGGCGTGCTGGGCGCGCTGATCGGCCCGCTGTTCGGCATCCTGATCGCCGGCTACTACGTGATCGGCAAGCAGCGGGTGCACGTCGACGACATGTTCACGCTGAACCCCACGGGTCGGTACTGGTTCTCCGGCGGCTACAACCGCAACGCGGTGGCGACGGTCATCTCCGCGGGTGTCGTCTCCGTCGCCGCGGCCGTGCTGCCCAAGGCGTTCGCGGACCTGGGCGCGTTCGACGTCACGTGGATCGCGAGCTACAGCTGGTTCATCGGCTGCGGGCTCGGCTACGGGATCTTCGTCTTCCTCGAGCGCCGCAACCCGCAGATCCCCGTGCTTGACGCCTCCGACGAGCACGTGTCGGACGGGACCGTGGCCGAGCGCACGGGCGTCGAGGTCTGACAGTGCACCTCCGCATCATCAACCCCAACACCACCCGGGCGATGACCGACCTGATCGGTCGGTCCGCCCGGGTGGTGGCGGCCCCGGGCACGATCGTCGACGCGGTCCAGCCGTCCATGGGACCGGCCTCGATCGAGAGCCACTACGAGGAGGCGCTCGCCGTCCCGGGGCTGCTGGAGCAGGTGGCGCTCGGCGAGGCCCAGGGGGTCGACGCCTACGTGGTCGCCTGCTTCGGGGACCCGGGTCTGGACGCCGCCCGCGAGCTCGCGCACGGACCGGTGGTGGGCATCGCGCAGGCGGCGATGCACGCGGCGGCGCTCGTGGCGCGCCGGTTCGCCGTGGTGACCACGCTGGGCCGCACGACCGCCCGCGCCCGCGAGCTGGCGGACCGGTACGGCTTCCGCGAGTCCTGCGTCGCCGTGCGTGCCTGCGAGGTCCCGGTCCTGGCCCTCGAGGGTGGCCTGGACCGGTTGGCCGACGAGTGCCGGCGCGCGGTCGAGCAGGACCGTGCCGACGCCGTCGTCCTCGGCTGCGCCGGCATGGCGGACCTGTGCGCCGTGCTCGCCGACGAGGTCGGGGTCCCGGTGATCGACGGCGTCGCGGCCGGGACGGTCCTCGCGCAGTCCCTCGTCGCGCTCGGTGCCCGGCCGGCGGACCGCGGCGAGTACGCGTTCCCGCCGGCGAAGCCGATGGCCGGGCTGCTGTCCGGGTTCGAGATCCGTGCGGACGCCGCGGTGCCCGTGGCCGTAGCCTGACGCAGCAGAGACCACCGGGAGCGCCCATGACCACGCCTGACCTCGTCGTCCGTGCCCGGCGCGCCTGGGTGGACGGGGCGTTCCGACCGGCCCAGGTCCAGGTCCGCGACGGGATCGTCGTGGCGGTGACCGGGATCGAGCCGCCGGTGACCGGGGAGCTGGTCGAGCTGGCCGACGACGAGGTCCTGCTGCCCGGCCTGGTCGACAGCCACGTGCACGTCAACGAGCCGGGGCGCACGCACTGGGAGGGCTTCGCGTCCGCCACGCGCGCCGCCGCGGCCGGCGGGGTCACGACGATCGTCGACATGCCGCTCAACTCGATCCCGCCCACCACCACGGTGGACGCCCTGGAGGCCAAGCGGGCCGCGACCGACGGCAAGCTCACCGTCGACGTGGCCTTCTGGGGCGGTGCCGTGCCGGAGAACCTGGGCGCCCTCGAACCGCTGCACGCGGCGGGCGTCCGCGGGTTCAAGGCCTTCCTCACCCCGTCGGGGGTCGACGAGTTCGGGCACCTGGACCCCGCCGGCCTCGAGCGGGCGCTCACCGAGGTGGCCGCTCTGGGCAGCGTGCTGATCGTGCACGCCGAGGACCCCGCGGACCTGCACGGCGACGGCGCGCTCGGGCCGGCCTACGCCGACTTCCTGGCCAGCCGCCCGCCGCTCAGCGAGCGGCACGCGATCGCCCGGCTCCTGGACGCCATGGTGCGCACCGGCGCCCGCGCGCACGTGCTGCACCTGTCCGACGCCGGCTCTCTCGACCTGGTCCGCGCCGCGAAGGCCGAGGGCCTGCCGCTGACCGTCGAGACCTGCCCGCACTACCTGGCCCTGCGCGCCGAGGACGTGCCGGACGCGGCCACCCAGTTCAAGTGCTGCCCGCCCATCCGCGACGCCGACAACCAGGACCTGCTCTGGGCCGCGGTGCTCGACGGGACGATCGACGCGATCGTGTCCGACCACTCCCCCTCCACGGCCGACCTGAAGAACGCCGACTTCGGGCTGTCCTGGGGCGGCATCGCCGGTCTGCAGCTGGGCCTGTCGGTGGTGTGGACGCAGGCGCGGTAGCGCGGCGTCGCGCTGGCGGACCTGCTGCCGCTGCTCACCACGGGACCCGCGCGCGTGGCGGGCCTGCCGGACCGGGGCGTGATCGCCGTCGGCGCCCCGGCGCACCTGGTCGCGTTCGCCCCGGACCAGGAGCGTGTGGTCGACGTGCACCGGCTCGAGCACCGCAACCCGGTGTCGCCCTACGACGGGGCGACGCTGGCCGGGGTGGTGCGGTCGGTGTGGCTGCACGGCGAGCCGGTGGTGGTCGACGCCGCCGTCGTCGCGCCGGGTCGGGGCCGGACGCTGCTGCCGGAGCCCGCCCGTGCGTGAGCCCTCAGGCCTCGCGGTGCCGGTGGCCCAGGGCCGCGGCGACGAGGGCCAGCACCCCGGCGACGAGCATCCCCACGCCGACGCCCCGCTCGCCGCCCACCCGCAGCAGGAGGGCACCCACCGCGGCGCCGACCAGGATGAGGACCACCGCGAGGGCGCGCCGCGCCCAACCGTCACCGGTCCCACCGGCCAGCCGGGAGTCCGCCGCCAGGCCCGTGAGCGTCGAGGTGACGACGACCGTGGTCACGTCCTTCACCGCCAGGCGGCGTGCGCTCGCGGCCTGCAGCCCCATGGCCACGGCGAGCAGCGCGGTCACCACGAGGGCCCAGACGGTGCCCTGCGTCGGCGGGACCAGCAGCGCGCCGACGCCGAGCGCCGTCGCGAGCACGCCGGTGGCGGCGAACGTGCTGCTGGTGCGGTGCGACCAGCCGGCCGGTGCCGAGCGCAGCACGCGCCCGCCGACCGCGGCACCACCCAGGAAGCCCGCGAGCGCGAGGGTCGGGCCGAGGATCGGCAGGTCCCTCGCCCCCGTGAGCGCCATCCCGAGGATCACGACGTTGCCGGTCATGTTCGCCGTGAACACCCGGTCCAGGCCCAGGTAGCCGACCGCGTCGACGATGCCGGTGGTGAACGTCAGCGCCAGCATGAGCACCAGGTGTCGGCGCGTGTCGTCCCAGGTCTTCACGGCGTCATGGTGGGGGTGCGGGACCGATGAGTGCAACGCTCCAGCCCGGTGTCGGACCGATCCGCGCGGCGACCTACCTGCGGTCCACGCCGGAGACGGTCCTGTGGGGGCGCCTGCCGTGCGCTGCGGACGAGCCCGTGCTGCGCATCGAGCCGGGTACCGAGGTGACCATCGACACGGTGAGCCACGAGGGTCTGCTGGACGACCACGGCAGCGACCCGATGGGCTACTTCACCGGCCACGGCGTCGCCCCGCAGGACGTGCTGCAGGACGCCGTCGACGTCGCCCGCGACCTGGTCCGCGACCCGGCCGACGGGCCGCACGTGGTGACCGGACCGATCCACGTCGCCGGCGCGCGGCCCGGGGACCTGCTCGCGATCACGGTGCTCGAGACGACGCCGCGGGTGCCGTACGGCGTGATCTCCAACCGGCACGGTCGCGGTGCCCTGCCGGGTGAGCTGCCGCGCGCACAGGAGCCGGTCAGCGTCTTCACCACCGTCGAGGAGCGCGCCGGCGGGCTCGTCGGGTGCCTGCCGCTGGTCGAGGGCGGTCCGCGGCTGGTCGAGTTCCCGCTCGCGCCGTTCCTCGGGATCATGGGCGTCGCGGTGGCCGGCGACGAGCGGCCGCACTCGGTGCCGCCCGGCGCGCACGGCGGGAACCTGGACATCAACCTGCTCCAGGTGGGCGCCACGCTGTACCTGCCGGTGCAGGTGCCGGGGGCGCTGGCGTACGTGGGCGACCCGCACTTCGCGCAGGGCGACGGCGAGGTGGCGCTGACCGCGTTCGAGGCGTCGCTGCGGGTCACCCTGCGGTTCGACGTGGTGCCCGCCGACGAGGCGGTCGCGCGGTTCGGCACGCTGACCGGACCCCTCGTCGAGACCGCGGACTACCTGGTGCCGACCGGGCTCGACCCCGACCTCGGGCAGGCCGTGCGCGCGTGCGTGCGCTCGGCGCTGGCCCTGCTGCACGCGCGGTGGGGCATGGACGAGCACCTGGCGTACGCGTACCTGTCGGCCGCCACGGACTTCGACATCTCGCAGGTGGTGGACCAGGTGTGCGGCGTGCACGCCCGGATCCGCACCGCCGACCTGGACCGGGTGGCCCGATGATCCCCACGGACCTGCAGGACGCGTTCACCGCGTACGAGCGCGCGCTGGCCGCCGACGACGTCGCGGCGCTCGACGACGCGTTCGCGCCCGGCCCCGACACGCTGCGCGGCGACAGCGCCGGCCTGCTGGTCGGTCACGACGCCATCAGCGCGTTCCGGAGCAGCCGCGGCGGCGTCGCGCCCCGGGTCCTGGACCGCGTGGAGGCCCGGCAGCTGGCCGACGACTGCTGGCTGCTCGTCGCCACGTCCCGGTACGACGGCGGCGGCACCGGGCTGCAGACGCAGGTGTGGCAGCGCGTGGACGGCCGCTGGCGCATCACCGCGGCGCACGTCACCGGCCGCACGCCGAGCTTCGACACGGCCGTCTGGCGCACGGTCGGCGATCCGCTGTACCAGGGCGCGTTCGAGGGTCCGCTGCTGGACCTGCGGGTGGCCGTCAAGGACGTGTTCGCGGTGCGCGGCTACCGCACGGGTGCGGGCAACCCGACCTGGCTGCGGGACGCCCGCCCGGAGCGCCAGCACGCGCCCGCGGTGCTCGACCTGCTCAAGGGCGGGGCGTCGGTGCGCGGCCTGGCCCGCACGGACGAGCTCGCGTACTCGATCGCGGGCGCCAACCCGCACTACGGCACCCCGGCCAACGGCGCGGTGCCCGGCGCGCTGCCGGGCGGCTCCTCCAGCGGGCCCGCGACCGCCGTCGCCACCGGGCAGGCGGACGTCGGGCTGGCCAGCGACACCGCCGGCTCGGTCCGGGTGCCCGCCTCCTACCAGGGCCTGTGGGGGCTGCGCACCACGCACGGGCTGGTCCCCCGGCAGGGGATGGTGCCGCTGGCGCCGTCGTTCGACACGGTCGGCTGGCTGACCCGCGACGGCGAGACGCTCGAGAGGGTCGTGCGCTGGTGCCTCGACGACGAGGAGCCGGTGCTGCCGACGCGGTTCGTCGTGCCCGCCGAGGCGCTGCACGCCGCCGAGCCGGCCACCCGGGACGCGTTCCGCACGTGGGCCGCCGGCCGCGCCGAGGAGGTCGAGCTCGGTCCGCTGGAGGCCTGGTCCGAGGCGTTCCGGGTGGTGCAGGCGGCCGAGGCGTGGCGCGCGCACGGCGCCTGGGTCACCGCGCACCCCGACGCGCTCGGTCCCGGTGTGCGGGACCGGTTCGCGATCGCGCGCGAGGTCACCCCCGACCAGGAGGCCGCCGCGCGGGCGGAGGTCGAGCGGCTGGCCGAGGTCGCGCGGTCGGTCGTCGACACCGCGGTCGTCGTCCTGCCGACGACGCCCGGACCGGCACCCTCCCGGACCGCGTCACCCGAGCAGCTCGACGCCGTCCGCGGCGCGACCCTGCGCCTGACCGCCCTGGCCGGCGTCGGCGGGCTGCCCGCCCTGTCCGTCCCCCTCCTGCGGGTCCCGGAGCCGGTGGGGGTGTGCCTCGTCGGCCCCCGCGGCAGCGACCTGTCCCTCGTCCGCCTCGCCCGCTCCCTCGGAGGAACCCGATGACCCGCCCGGTCGACCCGCCCGCCCGCCTGCTCATGGGACCCGGCCCGGTCAACGCCGACCCGCGCGTCCTGCGCGCGCTGTCCACGCCCCTGATCGGCCAGTACGACCCGGTGATGACCGGCTACATGACCGAGACCATGGCGCTGTACCGCGAGGTCTTCGCGACGACGAACGAGGCGACCGTGCTGGTCGACGGCACGTCGCGCGCGGGGATCGAGGCCGCGATCGTGTCGCTCGTGCGGCCCGGCCAGCGCGTCCTGGTCCCGGTGTTCGGGCGGTTCGGCCACCTGCTCGCGGAGATCGCGCTGCGCGCGCAGGCCGAGGTGCACACCATCGAGGTGCCGTGGGGGCAGGTGTTCCCGGCGTCGGCCGTCGAGGAGGCGATCGTCCGGGTGCGTCCGCACCTGCTCGCGATGGTGCAGGGCGACACGTCGACCACGATGCTGCAGCCGCTGGAGGACCTGGGCGAGATCTGCGCGCGGCACGGCGTGCTGTTCTACACGGACGCGACCGCGTCCCTGGGCGGCAACCCGTTCGAGATGGACGCGTGGGGCCTCGACGCTGCCACGGCGGGCCTGCAGAAGTGCCTGTCCGGTCCGTCGGGCAGCGCACCGATCAGCCTGTCCGACCGCGCGGTCGAGGTGATCCACGGCCGCCGCCGCATCGAGGCCGGCATCCGCGAGGAGTCGGACGAGGACACCGGCGAGCCCGTGCACTCCAACTACTTCGACCTCGGCATGATCCTCGACTACTGGGGGCCGCGGCGGCTCAACCACCACACCGAGGCGACGAGCATGCTCTACGCCGCCCGCGAGTGCGCGCGGATCATCCTCGAGGAGGGCCGGCAGGCGGTCATCGACCGGCACGAGCGCGCCGGCCGCGCGATGCTCGCGGGTGTGCGCGGCCTGGGGCTGGAGGTGTTCGGCGACGTGGCGCACAAGATGCACAACGTCGTGGCGGTGCAGATCCCCGCGGGCGTGGACGGGGACGCCGTCCGCGCGGCCATGCTGCAGGACTTCGGCATCGAGATCGGCACGTCCTTCGGTCCCCTGCACGGTCGGGTGTGGCGGATCGGCACGATGGGTGCCAACGCGCGGCTCGACACGGTGCTGGTCACCCTCGCCGCGCTCGAGCAGGTGCTGCGCCGGGCGGGTGCGCGCGTGCCGCAGGGCGGCGGGGTCGACGCCGCCTACGCGGAGGTCTGATGCTCGACGCCCCCGCGGCCGCGCGGCGGATCATGGCCCGCTGCGACGAGCTCGCCGCGTACACGTCCATGACCGGCGGCATCGAGCGCGTCTACCTGTCCCCCGAGCACGCCCGCGTCAACCGGGTGGCCGCGCGCTGGATGCGCGAGGTGGGCCTGGACACCTGGCAGGACGCCGCGGGCAACCTGTGCGGGCACCTGCCGGGCCGGGACCCCGACGCGCCGTCGCTCCTGCTGGGCTCGCACCTGGACACGGTCCGCGACGCCGGCCGCTACGACGGGATCCTCGGCGTGCTCATGGCGCTCGAGGTGGTCCGCGCGCTGCGCCCGGTGGCCGGCACGCTGCGGTTCGGGCTCGACGTCGTCGCGTTCTGGGACGAGGAGGGCGCCCGGTTCGGCACCGCCCTGCTCGGGTCGTCCGCGATGGCGGGCCGCTGGGACGAGGCGTGGTGGGACCTGACCGACGAGCACGGCACCACGCTGCGCACCGCGTTCGGAGAGTTCGGCCTGGACCCCGGACGCATCGGCACGGCCGCCCGCTCCCCGCAGTCGCTGGCCGGTTACCTCGAGGCGCACATCGAGCAGGGGCCGGAGCTCGACGACGGGGGCGCGCCGCTGGGCGTCGTGACCTCGATCGCGAGCGCCCGCAGGTTCGCGGTGCAGATCGACGGCGAGGCCCGGCACGCGGGCGGCGCCCGGTACGAGAAGCGGCACGACGCCCTGCTGGGCGCCAGCGAGCTCGCGCTCGCGGTCGAGCGCGTGTGCCGCGCCGAGCACCACATCGTCGGCACCGTCGGCCGCCTGGAGACCTTCCCGGGCGCGGTGAACGTGGTGCCGGGCGAGGCACGGCTCACGGTCGACCTGCGCGGCGAGCACGACGACGACCGCGACCGCGTGTGGCGGGCGCTCACGCACGAGCTGGACCAGATCGCCGGCCGCCGCGGCCTGACCTGGTCGGCCCGCGAGCTGCACGAGGCGCCCGCGGTGATGTGCGACGCCCTCCTGCAGGACGTCGTGCGCGCCGGCATCGAGGACACCGGCCGACGCCACGTCCCTGCGCTGTTCAGCCGCGCGGGGCACGACGCCATGGCGATCGGGGCCGTCACCGGCGTCGGCATGCTCTTCCTGCGCAACCCGGACGGGATCAGCCACCACCCCGACGAGGACGTCAGCCTGGCCGACGTCGAGACCGGCCTGCGCGCGCTCACCGCCACGGTCGAGCACCTGGCCCGCGAGCGCGCCTGAGCGGGCCTGAGAGGATCGCGGGGTGGAACCTCCTGTCTTCGACCCCGCCCCGGACATCCGCCTCATCGCCGTCGACCTGGACGGGTCGCTGCTGGACGACGAGAAGCGGATCCACGACGACTTCTGGCCCCTGCTCGACGAGCTCGACCGCCGCGGGATCCTGCTGTGCCCGGCCAGCGGCCGCCAGTACGCCACGCTGCGCCGGCAGTTCGGCCGCGACGAGCTGGTGTACATCGCCGAGAACGGGTCCTACGTGGTCCAGCACGACCAGGAGATCAGCTCCGACGGCATGGACCTCGCCGCCGCGCGGTCCGTCGTCGAGACCGCTCGCGGCGCGTCGGACCTCGACCTGGGCGTCGTGCTCTGCGGCAAGCGGTCGGCCTACGTCGAGCGCACCGACCAGGCGTTCCTGGACAAGGCCCAGCCCTACTACGCCAAGCTCGAGCAGGTCGACGACCTCCTGGAGGTCGAGGACGAGGTGCTCAAGGTCGCGGTGTACGACTTCGGCTCGTCGACGACGGGTGCCGGGCCGCTGCTGGAGTCGTTCGACGCGGTCGTGTCGGGCGAGCACTGGGTCGACGTGACGAGCCCGACCGCGGACAAGGGCCACGCCCTGCGTGCGGTGCAGGAGGCCCGCGGGATCAGCGCGGAGCAGACGATGGCGTTCGGCGACTACTTCAACGACGTCGGCATGCTCGACGCCGCGCACTACTCCTTCGCGATGGACAACGCGCACCCCGACGTCCGCGCGCACGCGCGCTTCGTCGCCCCGGCGAACACCGAGAACGGCGTGGTCCGCACCATCCGCGCGGTGCTGGGCATCGCGTGAGCGTCGCGGGGCTGGTGCTGGCGCCGGGATTCGGCGGCACCCGCGACAGCCCGCACCTGGTGGCGGTCGAGCACGCGGTCGCGCCCCTGCCCGTCCTGCGGCTCGACCTGCCCAGACCGCCGGACCGGCCGTCGCCCACGTGCGCGCGCAGGCCACCGCGTTCGCCGAGCAGCTCGGCGTCGGCACGGACCGCCTGGTGCTCGGCGGCCGCTCGTTCGGCGGCCGCATGTGCTCGATGGCCGTCGCGGAGGGACTGCCCGCGGCCGGCCTGGTGCTGCTCTCCTACCCGCTGCACCCGCCGGGCCGCCCCGGCACCCTGCGCACCGCGCACCTGCCGGACGTCGACGTCCCCGTGCTGGCCGTGTCCGGCACCACCGACCCGTTCGGCACCCCCGAGGAGCTCAGCACGCACCTCGCAACGGTCCGCGGGCCGCTGACCACGGTCTTCCTGCCGGGTCCCCACACGCCCACCAGCGCGTCCGCGGTCGCCGACGCCGTCCGCACCTGGCTCGCGACGCTCTCCTGACGGTGTCGAGGTCACCGTGAAGACCTCGTCGCGGTGAGCGCGACGAACTCTTCACGGTGGCCTCGGCGCGCTGGCCCGCTAGACCTCGTTCGACCGGTCCCCGGACCGGGTCTCGTTGGCGTTCCGTGCGGCGGCGGGAATCGACGCCGCGCTGCTCGAGCACGCGCACGACGAACGACGCCCCGACCATCGCCGCACCCACGTACACGGCGAGCGTCGCCAGCTGCTCGACCACGGCGAGGACCTGGTACGAGCCGGACGGAAGCGCGCCGAGCGACGCGACCGGCGAGGCCCAGGACGAGCCGGACGCCGACGCGACGGCAGCCCGGTCCAGAAGATGCGGCGGGCGGTCCAGAGCGGCGGCATGGGCACGGTTCCCCTTCAGCAGCGGCGATGCTGCCGACACGCTACCGGCGCGGGTCGTCGGCCGTGGCCGTCCGTGCGGCGACAGCGATCGCGTCGATCGCCGCGACGACGCCGGGCACCCGCATCAGGTCCGGCGTCGTGACCGCGTGCACCGCGCGCGCCGACGTGCCCGTCGCGCTGCGCAGGACCACGCCGGGCTGCCGCTGCCCGGTGGGCCGGACCAGCTCGGGCAGCAGCGCGACGCCGAGCCCCGCCGCCACCAGGTTGAGCACCGCGACGTAGTCGTCCGTGGCGTAGGCGATCGACGGCACGAACCCGCACGCCGCGCCCGCGCTGAGCAGGTGACCCCGGCACCGCGGGCAGCCGGCGATCCACGGCTCGTCGGCGAGGTCGGCCAGGTCGAGCCGGTCCCGGTCAGCAGCCGGGTGGTCCGCGGGGACCGCGACCATCGTCGGGTCGTCGAGCAGGTGGCGCGTGACCAGGCCCGCCAGGTCGTCCTCGCCGCGGCCCAGGTCGGTCCCCGGGTAGGCGAAGGCGAGCGCCACGTCGGCGGTGCCGGCCCGCAGCGCGTGCAGCGACTCGGGCGGCTCCGCCTCGTCGAGCGTGACCGTGAGGCCCGGGTGCCGTCGGCGCAGGTCCGCGAGCGCGGCGGGCAGGATCGTCGCGGTCGCGGAGGGGAACGCGACGAGCCGCACCCGGCCGGCCCGCAGGCCGGCGAGCGCCGAGACCTCCGCGTCCGCCGCACGCAGCGCGGCACCGACCGTGGAGCCGTGGCGCGCCAGGACCTCGCCGGCCTCGGTGAGCCGGACCGTGCGACCGGACCGGTCCAGCAGCGCGGTACCGAGCCGTCGCTCCAGCCGACGGACGTGCTGGCTGACGGCCGGTTGGCTGTAGCCGAGGAGCGCGGCGGCGCCGGTGATCGTGCCGGCGTCCGCGATCGCCCGCAGCATGCGTAGCGACCCGACCTCGAGCCCGGTGATGTCGGCGCCGACGGGATTGGTCATGGATCCAGTATCACGCGCCGTGATGCCACGTCGTCGATTCTTGTCGTTGTGTGATGCCCACGGGAGACCGCACGATCGACGCATGCTCTCCGTCGACGACCTGCGCGCCGCCTTCCCGTCCGTCCCCGGCTACCTCGACGCCGCCACGTGCGGCCTGCCGGCACTCGCGACGTCGGCGGCGATGCACGCGGCGCTCGACACGTGGCAGCGCGGCGAGGCCGACCTCGCGGTGTACGACGAGGCCGTCGCGGCGTCCCGGGCCGCGTACGCCCGGCTCGTCGGCGTCGACCCGTCCTGGGTGGCCGTGGGCTCGCAGACGTCCGCGCTCGTCGGCACGGTGGCGGCCGGCCTGCCGGACGGCGCGGAGGTGCTCGCGGTCGACGGGGACTTCGCCTCGGTCACGTTCCCCTTCGAGGTGCACGCCGACCGGGGGGTGACCGTCCGGTACGTCCCGCTCGGGTCGCTGGCCGACGAGGTGCGCCCCTCGACCCACGCGGTGGTGTTCTCGCTGGTGCAGTCGCGCGACGGCCGGGTGGCTGACGTCGACGCCGTCCGGACCGCCGCCGCCGCGGTGGGAGCCCTGACCGTCTGCGACGCGACGCAGGCGGCGGGCTGGTTCCCGGTCGACGCGACCCTGTTCGACATCACCGTGTGCGCGTCCTACAAGTGGCTGTCCGCACCGCGTGGCACCGCGTTCCTGACCGTCCGTCCCGGTGTGCTCGACCAGCTCCGCCCGACGAGCGCCGGCTGGTACGCGGGCGCCGAGGTGTGGTCGTCGGTGTACGGGCCGGAGATGCGGCTGGCCGACGACGCCCGGCGCCTCGACGTCTCGCCCGCGTGGCTGTGCTGGGTCGGTGCCGTCCCCGCGCTCGAGCTGTTCGCCGACGCCGACGTCGCGCAGCTCCACCGGTACGCCGTGGGTCTGGCCAACACCTTCCGCGCGGGCATGGGCCTGCAGCCCGGCACCAGCGCCATCGTCACGCTTCCCGACGACGCGACCGGCGCGCGGCGCGCGCTCCTGGCCGCGCAGGGCACCCGCGCGGCGGGCCGCGGGGGCGGCGTGCGCCTCGCGTTCCACGTCTGGAACGACGCCGACGACGTCGACCGCGCGCTGGGTGCCCTGAGCAACGCCTGAGGGCAACCTGAGGGTCGGTTCGGGGGTCTCCCTGATATCCCTGGGCCGCGCGACGCAGGAATCCTAGGATCGCCAGCAGCACCGGCACCCCGGCGCCCCGACGAGGTCTCACCCGTCGAGCGGGCCGCACCTTCCCTGTCGTCGTCGACCCCACACCAGAGGAACACCCATGTCCACGGTTGCCGGATGGATCACCCATCGCTACCTCAAGTTCGGTGTCATCGTCTTCTGGCTCGTCGTCGTGGCCCTGCTCGGGCCGCTCGCCGGCAAGCTCTCGGGCGCGCAGGACAACGACGCCACCTCCTGGCTCCCGGCCGACGCCGAGTCGACCGAGGTCCTGGACGTCGCCGCCGAGTTCCGCTCCGCCAACACCATCCCCGCGGTCATCGTCTACGAGCGCCCGTCCGGCCTCACGCCCGAGGACCTCGCCGCGATCCAGGCGGACGTCACCGAGTTCGGCGCGCTCGACACGCTCGACGGCGACGTCGTCGGGCCCCTCCCCTCGCAGGACGGCCAGGCCGCGCAGGTGATCGTGCCGCTCGACCTCGGCTCGGACGGCTGGAACCTGGCCGCCGACGCCGTCGACGGCCTGCGCGCCACGGCGCAGGACGGCCCGGACGGGCTGGCGGTGTACGTGACCGGCCCGGCCGGCTCGGCGGCGGACTCGTCGGCGGCCTTCCAGGGGATCGACGGGACGCTGCTCTACGCGGCCGTCGCCGTGGTCATCGTCATCCTGCTCATCACCTACCGCAGCCCGATCCTGTGGATCCTGCCGGTCGTCTCCGCGGGCGTCGCGCTCACGGTCTCGCAGGCCCTGATCTACCTCCTGGCCGACAACTACGACCTCACCGTCAACGCCCAGAGCGCCGGCATCCTCACGGTGCTGGTGTTCGGCGCCGGGACGGACTACGCGCTGCTGCTCGTCGCGCGCTACCGCGAGGAGCTGCGCAAGCACGGCGACCGGCACGAGGCGATGGCCCTGGCGCTGCACCGCGCCGGTCCGGCCATCATCGCGAGCGGCGCCACCGTGGCCATCGGCATGCTCTGCCTGCTGTTCGCGACCATGAGCTCGACCGCGGGCCTCGGTCCGGTCGCGGCGATCGGCATCGTCGTCGCGCTGCTGGTCATGCTCACCCTGCTGCCCGCGCTGCTGGTCACGTGCGGCCGCTGGATCTTCTGGCCGCGCACCCCGCGCCTGGGCGACACCGAGCCGTCCGAGCACGGGTTCTGGGCGCGGGTCGGTGGCCGGATCGAGCGCCGGCCGCGCGCCACGTGGATCGGCACGTCGGCCATCCTCGCGGTCGCGTGCCTGGGCATCCTGTCGCTCAACGCCACCGGCCTGACCACCGCGGAGTCGTTCCGCGGCACCCAGCCGTCGATCGAGGGTGAGAAGGTCCTGTCCGCGCACTTCCCGGGCGGCGCGGGCTCACCGGTCGTGGTCATCGCGGACGCGGGCGCGGCCGACGAGGTCGCGACGACGTTCGCCGGCGTGGACGGCATCGACCCGACCAGCGTGACGGAGCCGGTCGTGATCGGGGACGTCGTGTACCTGGAGGGCACCCTGACGTCGGCGCCGGACAGCGACGAGGCCTACGACACCGTGGACCGCACGCGCGACGCCGTGCACGCGGTACCCGGCGCGGACGCGCTCGTCGGCGGGACGTCCGCGGTCAACCTCGACGTGCAGCGGGCCTCCGCCGCCGACAACCGGCTGATCATCCCGATCATCCTGCTGGTCGTGTTCCTCGTCCTGGTGCTCCTGCTGCGCGCCCTGCTGGCCCCGCTGGTGCTCATCGGCACGGTCGTGCTGTCGTTCGGTGCGGCGATCGGGGTGAGCGCCCTGGTGTTCCAGCACGTCTTCGGCTACGCCGGCGCGGACACGTCCTTCCCGCTGTTCGTGTTCGTGTTCCTGGTGGCGCTGGGCATCGACTACAACATCTTCCTCATGACGCGGGTGCGGGAGGAGGCGCTGCGGGTCGGGCACCACCGCGGGTCGCTGGTCGGGCTGGCGGCCACCGGCGGGGTCATCACGTCGGCCGGCCTGGTGCTCGCGGGCACGTTCGCGGTGCTGGGCACGCTGCCGCTGGTCGCGTTCGCGGAGATCGGCTTCGCGGTCGCGTTCGGCGTGCTGCTGGACACGCTGGTGGTGCGGTCGGTCCTGGTCACGGCCCTCAACCTCGACATCGGCCGGGCCATGTGGTGGCCCAGCGCGCTGAGCCGTCGGCCGGACCCGGTGCCCGACGAGGAGCCGGTCCCGGTCCCCGTGCCCTGACGGGGTCAGGCGTCGCCGAGCTCGTCCCGGAACGCCTGCAGGGCACCCGCGGAGAACAGCACGAACCGCACGAGCTCGATCCCGTGCGGCCGCGGGTGCCCGTCCGACCCGGCGGTGCGGGCGCCCTCGGCCCACGTCCGGACCGTCCGGACCCCGATGCGGGCGACGTCGGCCAGGTCCCACCCGTACACGCCGCCGCTGATCGCCGGGAACGCGATGCTCGAGGCGTCGAGCCCGTCGGCGACCTCGAGGGACCGGGCGAAGCACGACGAGAGCAGGACGGGGTCGGTCTGGCCGGCGTGCCGGTTGGGCCCGACCGTGTGCACGACCCACCGGGCGGGCAGCCGGAACCCGGGTGTCGCGACCGCGTCGCCGACCGGCAGCCCGTCGGGCCAGCGTGGTGCGGCGCAGCTCCCGGCAGGCCGCCAGGAGCTCCGGTCCCGCGGCGGCGTGGAGCGCACCGTCGACTCCCCCGCCACCCAGCAGCGACGAGTTCGCCGCGTTCACCACGACGTCCACGTCCTGCGTGGTGATGTCGCCCTGGACGGCCTCGATCCTCATCGCGCCATCCTCACCCGCGTGCGCGCCGGCCGCGAGATGCAGCGAGGCCCCTCGGACGCTTACTCCGAGGGGCCTTCGCTGGTTCCCAGGGTAGAGGAGCGCCACGCCCGGACGGGTGAACGACGCGCGTACCGTCCACATCTTTCGTCCACACCCCTGTGGTCGGGCGGCGTTCGTGCAGGTGAACCTGTGGACAACGCTGTGGGTACAGCGGTGGACAAAGAAAGCCGCCGCAGGCCCTTGTGGCACCGTCGCGAACAGGACTAGACATCTCACATCGAGATCGACAGATCGAGAACCGCAGGTGAAGGATCCCTCGATGGGAGACCGAAGCCGCAGGTCAGGTGGCCTTTTCGGAGACCGCGCGGACCGGGCGACGGACTGCTGACGGGAACCGGACCCTCGACGCACGGAGCCCCTCGGGGCCACGCGCAGGCGGTGCGGGACGCCCTCCGGGGTGGTCGCACCGGTGGGGACAGGCTGTGGATGTCGGGCCGACCGGAGAACGGACGACCACATCGTCGTGGCAACGCGACGACCCGCGGATGACGACGCGGGGGTCGTCAAGGCGCCGGGAGGTCGCTCGCAGCCGTCCCGCCCGCGGCGGGCCGCAGGTGCAGGACCCCTCGGGGACCGGCAGCGCGGCGCACCGGGTGCCGGGACGGAGCCGCACCGTCAGCGCGGCGTCGGTCGTCGGTCCGCCGACGACGTGCGACCTGCGTGCACGGCAGGGCCCCTCGGACGCTTACTCCGAGGGGCCCTCGCCGTGTGCGCCGGCGCCGGTCGGCGAGGCGGTCAGGCGCCCGGCGCCGACTCCAGCAGGATCGTCACCGGCCCGTCGTTGACCAGCTCGACCGCCATGTCGGCACCGAACACGCCCGTGGCCACCTCGAGCCCGCGCGACCGCAGCGCGTCCACGACGGCGTCCACCAGCGGCTGTGCCACCGGACCGGGTGCCGCGGCGTTCCACGTGGGCCGGCGGCCCTTGCGGGTGTCGGCGTAGAGCGTGAACTGGCTGACGACGAGCACCGGGGCGCCGGCGTCGAGGGCGCTCTGCTCGTCGCGCAGGATGCGCAGCTCGGCGATCTTGCGGGCGATCAGCTCCACCTGCGCGGGGCCGTCGCCGGGCGTGACGCCCACCAGGGCCAGCAGCCCGGGCCGGTCGACGGCGCCGACGACGATGCCGTCCACGGTCACCGACGCGCGCGTCACGCGCTGGACGACCGCCCTCATCGGCCGAAGGTGGCGACGACCTCGCCGACCGGCGCACCGTGCCCCAGCACCGGGGTCAGCCCCACGGGACCCACCAGCTCGGGGTCCACGCCGGCCGCCACCAGCGCCGCGGCCAGCACCACCGGGCGGGGCCGTGCCGAGCCGTCGAGGACCTTCACCGCGACCGCGCCGCCGTCCGGCAGACCGGCCGCGTAGACCCCGTCGGCACCGTCCTTGGCCACGAGACCCGGCACCGCCTCCATGAACCGTGTGGCGTCCCGGCCGGTGCCGCCGACGTACCACGGGTGCTCCGACATGGCGCGGCCCACGCGGCGCTCCAGGCCTTCGCCGGCGGACAGCCGGCCGAACGAGCGCGCCAGCCCGCGCAGCGTGGTCGAGAACAGCGGGGCGCCGCAGCCGTCGACCGTGACGAGGTCGACCGGCACACCCGTGAGCTCGCCGACCACCTCGCGCGTCGCGCGCTGCAGCGGGTGCTCGGGGTCCAGGTAGTCCTGCGTCGACCATCCGGCGGCCACGCACGTGGCGAGCATGCCCGCGTGCTTGCCCGAGCAGTTCTGGGTCAGCGGCTCCGTGCCGTGGCCGTCCGCACGCCACTGCCACGCGGCGTCGGGGTCCAGCGGCCAGTCGGGGGTGTTGCGCAGGTCGTCGGCACGGAGCCCCGCACCGGCCAGCAGGTGCCGCACGATGTCCAGGTGACCGGGTTCGGCGTTGTGGCTCGCGCACACCAGCGCGAGCGGGACGCCGTCGACGTCCAGGCCCGCGCGCAGCATCGCGACCGCCTGCAGCGGCTTGAGCGAGGACCGCGCCCAGATCGTCGCGTCGGCGTCGCCCAGCACCAGGCGCTCCGAGCCGTCGGGCGCCAGCACCACCACGTGACCGGTGTGCACGGACTCGACGAGCCCGCCGCGCCACACCCGTGCGAGCGGGACGGCGGCGGTGCCGACGTCGGCCATCGTCACCAGCCGCCGGACGGCCCGCTGGGGCCGCGCGGCCCCCGGCGGCGCGTGTACGGCGTGACCGCCGGCTTCACGTCGACCAGGTAGACGATCGCGCCGACGGCGGCCAGCAGTGCGAGGAACGCGGGCAGGTGCGGCACGCCCGGCACCGGGATGACGCTGAACGACACGGCCGTGGCCACCCCGACGATCGCGCCCCAGAAGCCCTTGGTCCGCTTGCCGGCCTGCGGGAACGCACTGGCCGGCCGCCGCAGCAGGTCGATCAGCGCCCACAGGCTCAGCCCGAAGATGGCGATGTAGAAGACGAAGAAGATGACGACCTGCAGGCTCCCGATCACGGGACGAGCCTACGAGACGTCACGGGACCACCCGCAGCCCCTCGGCGCGCGCGGCGGCCGCCAGGTGCTCGTCCCACGCGGCGACGACCAGGTCCGGCGACCGCAGCTGCAGGGCGGACGCCAGGTGCAGCGCGTCGGCGGCGCGCAGCGGGTGCCGGCCGACGAGCTCCGCCGCCGACGCCGTCACGACCTCCTGCAGCTCGACGACGTGCAGGCCGGGCCACAACCGCGCCCACGCCCCGAGCGCGCGCACCGCCGCCTGGTCGTCCAGCCGCCCCGCCCGGCGCCCACCGGCCAGCACGGCGCGGACCTCCGCGTCCGCCAGCCGCGACGTCACCACCAGGTCCGCACCGTCCCAGAGCCGGCCCGCCAGCACGGACCCCGGCTCGTCGACGCAGAGCTTCACCAGCGCACTGGTGTCCCAGTAGACGACGACCGCCATGTCAGCGGCGCAGCCGGCGGACCAGGTCCGAGACCCCGCCCTTCGCGGTCGCTCCCACGCCGTCGCCAGGACGGGACGCCGGCCGCGGGGCCGACGCCGGGGTCAGCAGACCCTCACGCTCGAGCCGGGCGAGCAGGTCCGCCGACTCGATGCCGGTCAGCCGCGCCACCGGGATGCCCCGCTCCGTGACCACCACGTCCTGCCCGCTGCGCGCGGCCTCGATCCACTGCCTGAGCTCCGCGCGCAGCGCGCTGACCGAGACGTCCACGCAGCGACCGTACCGGTCGCACCCGCGCGCCGGTCAGATCTCGGGCAGACAGTCCCGGGCGTCCCGCGGTGACACGCCGGCCGACTCGAGCAGGTCGACCACCAGCGAGCGGACCAGGAGCACCAGGCTCTGCACCTGCCAGTCGTCGGGGGCCAGCGCGAACGGGTCGAGCACGCGCGCGACCTCGAGCAGCTCCGTCCGGGCACGCTCGGGGTCCCGGCCGGTGCCGAGCGCCGCGGCGAGCTCGTCGACCGCGCGGGCCGTCGCCTCGACCTGCGTGGCGACGGGCGTCGTGTCGTGCCTGTCCACCTCCACGGTGGCCAGGGAGCGGCGCGCCAGCACGCGCGTGTTGCGCATCGCCCGGTCCACCAGCACCGCGTTGCGCCCGATCAGCGCCAGCTCGTCGCGGTGCCGGCGGTGCGCCGGGGACACCCGGGCGAGGTCGCGCGCGTGGCCGGCGGTCGTCCGACCACTCGTCGATGGCCGGCTGCGACGCGCGGCCCCGCACCAGGGCGTCCTTGACGTCGGCGACGTCCCCGGCGGCGAGCCCGCGGGACAGGCCGCGCAGCACCGCGGACAGGTCGTCGACCGCGGTGCGGGCCAGGGCGCGCGGGTGCCGACGAGGGTCGTTCGGCGTCAGCAGCGCCACGGCCAGGGCGACCGCTCCCCCGATCGCCGCGTCGATCCACCGACCCACCGGTCCACCGGTGGCCGTCATCACGGGCAGGCCCACGATGACCAGGGACTGGACGCCGGCCTGCGTGGTCAGCATCGGCCCGCGGTCGAGGAAGCGGGCCAGGATCGCCGCCACGAACAGCACGACCGCCACCTGCCACGCGCCGTTGCCGATCAGGTGCACCAGCACGTCGCCCAGCGCCACCCCGATCGCCACGCCGACGGCCAGCTCGGCGACCCGGCGCACCGAGCGGTCCGCGGTGAACCCGAGGGCGATCCAGGCGCTGACCGGCGCGAAGAACGGGTACGGGTGGTGCACCACGTACCGGGCGAGCGCGAAGGCGATCGCGGCGGCGAGGGACGCCTGCAGGATCGGGAACCACGCGGCGCGCACCCGCGACCAGCCCTGCCGGGCCCGCACCTCCAGGAGCACGCGCAGGTCCCGCTCGTCGGCGGGGCGCGCGTCGGAGGAGCTCACAGGCTCGGGTGCTGCCCCAGGCCGCGCGTCAGGGGGCCCCGGGCGGCCGGTCGGTCCACCGAGACGCCGTCGGCCGGCACGATCTGCTCCTGCCCTGCTGCCACGGACCCACCTTCGCAGTCCACCACGAGCTCGGCATCTCCCGGCACCGACCGCTTGACCACGGCCAGCGCCACGGGACCGAGCTCGTGGTGCCGCGCGATCGTGGTCAGCTGCCCGACCACCCGCCCCGGCTCCTGCGCGGTGTCGGTGCGGACCACGTCGTGCACCTCGGCGCCCGGCTCGGGCAGCAGGTGACCCGAGCCGTCCAGGTGCAGCATGACGAGCCGCCGCGGGGGCCGGCCGAGGTTGTGCACGCGCGCCACCGTCTCCTGCCCGCGGTAGCAGCCCTTGTGCAGGTGCACCGCGGTGCGCAGCCAGTCCAGCTCGTGCGGGATGGTCCGGTGGTCCACCTCGTGCGACGCGCGGGGGCGCCACGCCTCGACGCGCGCGGCCTCGCTGGCCCAGGTGCCGACCAGCGGCCAGCCGGCTGCCTCCCGGGCGCGCACCTCCTCGACCAGGCGGTCCCGCGGCACCAGCACCAGCCGCCAGTCGCGGTCGGCGCCGGGGTGCTCCTCGTCGGCCGGGCCGTACCGGGTGCCGCCCACGCCGGTGGTCGGCCACGGGTCGCGCCAGGTCACCGGCTCCTCGGGGGTGCCCTCGGCGTCGACGGGCTCGCCGATCGCCGCCCAGTCGTCGGTCGCGTCCACGATCTCGACCCGGAGCATGAACTTCATCCGGTTCAGCCAGGCCGCGAGCGCGACCGGCGTCTCGGTGAGCAGCCACGTCGTCTCGCCGTCGTCGACCGCGCCGGCCGCGTGCTCCACGTGCCCCTGCGGGCTGAGCACGAGCAGCTCGGTGGACGTCCGCGGCGGCAGCGCCGTGAGCTCCTGCGACGTGATCGAGTTGAGCCAGGACAACCGGTCCGGGCCGGTGACCGTGACCACGCCCAGGTGCGACTGGTCCACCACGGCGCCGCCGCGGGACAGCGCGCGCTGCTCGGCGGTCGGGTCGCCGTAGTGCCAGGCCACCCCGGCGTCGGGTCCGGAGCCCGCGACCGCTCCCCGGCGCGCGAGCAGCGGGCTGGTGTGCCGCGGCGGCTCGCCGTGCGCGGCCGGGGTCTCGAGCGGCGTGTCGGTGGTCATCAGGACTCGTCGGGGGTGTCGGACCCGACGCGGCTCAGGCGCCCGGATGCGTACGACTGCATGGGGTGGCCGAACGCGGCGATGTCGTGCGCCCACATCAGCTCGCCGTTGACCAGCCCGTACAGGCGCTTGCCCGCGCTGACCTCCGCCCCACCGGCCGTGCGGACGATCGCGTCGCTGACCAGGTCGATGCGTCCCTTGCCGACCGCGCCGATGTACAGCGCGACGTGCCCGGACGGGTCGGCCACCAGGAGCTCGACCGCGTGCTGGTCCGGCGTCAGGCCCCAGTCGGTGGGCCGCTCCGGCGGGATCCGCCAGTACCCGGACTCCGTCTGCCACACCGGCGCCTCGGGCTCAGCCTCGAGCGCACCGGTGTCCGAGGGCGCCGTCACCAGCCGGATCGTCGACGAGTAGGACAGGTACGGGCCACCGTCGCTGGTGATCACGATCTCCTGCGTGAACGTCGCCTCGTCGATGCCGGGGTAGTCCACGACACCCTCGCCGCGCCACGTGCCGACGAGCCAGGCGAGCGGGTAGACCTCGGGGGCGAGCCCGTCGGGGTCGGGCAGGACGAACGGCATGGACGAGCCTTTCCGAGTCTGGGCGGTCTGCTAGCGCATGTCAGCGCTGGCCCTTGTAGAGCCGGTAGACGACGAAGCAGGCGAACCAGCCGATCGTCAGCGTCGCCGCGACCAGCAGGCCGATGAAGACTCCCTCGAGCGCAGTCATGCCGACGATCCTAACGAGCGCACACCCCTAGCCTGTTCCGATGAGCCCCACGCCGCGCCCCCTGGTGATCAAGACCACGTCCGGCACCGAGCGACCGGAGTCCACCAACCAGGCCTTCACCGTGGCCGCCGCGGCAGTCGCGGCCGGTGCCGAGGTGAGCCTGTGGCTGACGGGCGAGTCCGCCTGGTTCGCCCTGCCGGGGCGCGCCGACGACCTGGTGCTCGAGCACGCCACCCCGCTGTCCGAGCTGCTGGACGTGGTCCTGGAGGGTGGCACCGTCACCGTCTGCACCCAGTGCGCCGCCCGCCGCGGCATCGGTCCGGAGCACGTGCTGCCCGGCGTGCGCATCGCGGGTGCGGCGGTGTTCGTCGAGGAGTCGCTGGCCGAGCGCGCGCAGGCCCTCGTCTACTAGGCGGCCCTGCCGGCGCGCAGCCGCAGACCGAGCAGGTACATCTCGCAGCCGAGGCACAGCCCGAACACCGCGTTGAGGAACGCGGCGACGAGGGCCAGCGCGGCGGCGACGGGGACCGCCGCGGGGACGCCCAGCAGTCCGAGGACCAGCCCGGTGCCGGTGATCACCAGGCCGACCAGCTGCGCGAACGTCGGCGGGCGGGGGTCCTCCAGCTCGGTGGGCGGCGCCAGGCGCGGCCGCACCAGCGTGGCGAACACCCACCCCTGCCACGTGCGCCGGATCCCGCCGAACGCACCGAGCGCGAAGCTCGCGACGACGACGCCGAGCACGACGAAGGCCGCGGGTGACGTGCCCAGGAGCAGGACGACGACCAGCAGGACGAGGGTGAGGCCGGCACCGAACCGGGGTCCGCGGGGGTCGATGCCGGCGGGGGCGGTGGACGACGAGGGGGTGGTCGTGCTGGGCGTGCTCATGGCTGCTCCGGGGGTGCGCAGGATCGGGGGTCCGACGGCCGGGGTCCCAGCGCACCCGGTCCTCGCCCCGAGGGCGCGTCAGGCGGCGGAGACCCCGCCGGGACAGGAGGCCAGCGCGGCCAGCGCGTGGCGCCGGTCCGTGGCACCCGACAGGCGACCGACCACGACGCCGTCGGCGTCGAGCAGGAGCGTGGTGGGGGTGCGCATGATGCCGAAGCGTCGCACGAGGTCCAGGTGCTGCACCACGTCCATCTCGACGTGCGAGAGGTCGTCGCGCTCGGTGGCCAGCTGCGCGAGCACGGCGCGGGTCCGGCGGCAGGGTGCGCAGACCTCGCTGGAGAACTGGACGAACGTCGCGGTGCTGCCCAGCGGCGAGCCCAGCGTGCCGGCGGTGAGGCGGCTGTCGTCGGTCTCGTCGGCCGGTGCCGACGCCACGAGCGCCGGGTCGACCGCCGTGTACCGACCGTTGCGGGCGCGCCACCACAGGCCGAGCCCGGTGGCGAGCGCGAGGAGGGCGACGACCAGCAGCACGCGCGCCATCAGCCGACCAGCACCCGGCCGACGACGTACACGAGGGTCCCCGTCACCGTGACCGGCAGGGTCACCGCGGCCAGCGAGGGCCAGCGCCGCTGCAGCGACGGCAGCTGGTCGAACAGGGCGTGCAGGGTGGCGACGAGCACGCCCACGGCGAGGCCCAGCAGCGCACCCGCGACCGGGGTGATCCCGGGCAGCAGCACGGCGCCCAGGGTGCCGGCCCCGGCGGCGGCGAGCGCCGTGACCAGGGCGCCCACCCACGGCGACAGGTGCACGGCCACGACCGCCGAGCCCACCGCGAGCGACAGGGCCCCGACGACGGCGATCGGCTCCCCACCGTCGGTCCGGCCGATGGCGACCCAACCGGCCACGGCGACGGCGACGAGCGTGCCCGCGACCGTCCCGGACACCGACTCCACCAGCCGTGTGCGACCGTCGCGCCGCAGGAGCTCGTTGACGAACGCCAGCAGGATCGCGGCGGCGAACATCACCGGCAGGTCCTGGAGGTAGGGCTCGGTGTCGGTGAGGTGGACGACGGCGACCGCACCCACGCCGCCCAGCGCGACCACCGCCGCGGACCCGGGCACGAAGGGCAGGCCGGCCAGCGTGGGCCAGCCGAGGGCGAAGACGATCGCGAGGGCCGCGGCGGCGAGGGTCAGCGGAAGGCCGCCGAGGTAGCCGGCGACGGCCACGGCGGCAGCGAGCACGGCCGTGACGACGGCCCTGGTGGCGAGCTGCACGGGCCGCTACCGCCCCGCGACCGGGGTCACGAGCGGGCACGCGGAGCGCGCGCGCAGGGGCCGGGTCGGGCGGGAGGGCTGGGGCACGCCGCCGATTGTCGCATCTCGGTCGGATTTCCCCTGCGTGACGGCACGCGCGCACGAGCGACCCGACGCCACCGGCCGACATCACGGCGCAACGCGGGTGGAACGCGCGGTACCGTGTCCCCCACTCGCACGCGGGGAGGTCCCACGTGGCAGATCTGCTGCTGCTCACTCCAGCGTCCGGGGGCTCCGCCCAGGTGCTCCCGGCACTCGGTCTGTTGTCCCACCGCGTCCGCGTGCTCCCGGTCGAGCCGTCGGCCCTCGTGGACGCACCGGACGCGGACATCGTCGTGCTCGACGCACGCCGCGACCTGGTGACCGCCAGGACCACGTGCCGGCTGCTGCGCGCGACGGGTCTGACCGTCCCGCTGATCCTCGTGCTCACCGAGGGCGGCCTCACGGTCGTCACCGCCGAGTGGGGCGCGGACGACATCATCCTGGAGACCGCCAACCCGGCCGAGGTCGAGACCCGCTTCCGGCTCGTCATGGAGCGGGCGGCCACCGCGGGGTACGACGACGCCCCGCAGGAGATCTCCTCCGGTGAGCTCACCATCGACGCCGGCGGCTACACGGCCCGGCTGCGCGGCCGACCGCTCGACCTGACCTACAAGGAGTTCGAGCTCCTCAAGTACCTGGTCCAGCACCCGGGCCGCGTCTTCACGCGCGCGCAGCTGCTGCAGGAGGTCTGGGGCTACGACTACTACGGAGGCACGCGGACCGTCGACGTCCACGTCCGTCGCCTGCGCGCCAAGCTCGGCCCCGAGCACGAGCAGCTCATCGGCACCGTGCGCAACGTCGGCTACCGCTTCGACCCGCCGAAGGACCGCCGCGGTGCGGTCGACGGTCGCAACGAGGTCCCCGAGCCCGCCGACGCGTAACGGTTACCCTTGCTCCCGGTGAGCCGGGAAGTCTGGTCGGCACGTCCGTTCCCCCTGCCCGGAGGTACCCCGTGCCCACCCCCGTCCGTCGTCTGTTCACCGCGCTGTCGCCCGGCGCCGAGCGCAACCTGCTCGACACGCTCCGGGAGGAGCGGGTCGGCGGCGCTCTCCTCCTGGTCGGCACCGTCATCGCCCTGCTCTGGGCCAACGTGTACCCGGCGTCCTACGCGCTCGTGTCCGACACGGTGGTGGGCCCGGCCGCCCTGCACCTCGACCTGACCCTGGCCACCTGGGCCACCGACGGCCTGCTCGCCATCTTCTTCTTCGTCGTCGGGCTCGAGCTCAAGCGCGAGATCGTCGCGGGCGAGCTGCGCAACCCGCGCACGGCCGTGGTGCCGATCGTCGCCGCCATCGGAGGCATGCTCGTCCCCGCGGCCCTCTACCTCGCCGTCAACCTCACGGCCGCCGACGGCAACGCGCGCGGCTGGGCGGTCCCCACGGCGACGGACATCGCGTTCGCGGTCTCCGTGCTGGCCATCGTCGGACGCAGCCTGCCGAACGCCCTGCGCGCGTTCCTGCTCACGCTCGCGGTGGTCGACGACCTGCTCGCGATCATCGTCATCGGCGTCGTCTACACCGAGACCGTCTCCGCGGCGTGGCTCGGTGCCGGCGTGGTCGTCGTCGCCCTGTTCGCGCTCGCGATCCGCCGCGGCTGGGTCAGCGGATGGCTCCTGATCCCGCTCGGCCTGGTCGCGTGGGCGGCGGTGCACGCGTCCGGCGTGCACGCCACGATCGCCGGGGTCGCGCTCGGCCTCGTCGTGCCGGCGACCCCGCTGGCGACGCAGCGCGCCCTGCGGCTGCCCGAGCTCCCCGCGGAGTCGCTGGCCGAGCGCTGGGAGCACGCCTGGCGACCGTGGTCGGCCGGCGTCGCGGTGCCGGTGTTCGCGCTCTTCGCGGCGGGCGTGACCCTGTCGGTGAGCACCCTGCAGAGCGCGGTCGCGGACCCGGTGGCCCAGGGCGTCGCCCTCGGCCTGGTCGTCGGCAAGCCGCTCGGCATCCTCGGCGCCACCTGGCTGGTCGCCCGGTTCACACGCGCGGCGCTGGCCCCGGGGCTCGGCTGGGCGGACGTCGCGGCGGTCGGGCTCCTGGGCGGGATCGGGTTCACCGTGTCGCTGCTGGTGGGCGAGCTGGCCTTCGGTCACGGCGGCGACCACGGCGAGAACGTCATCGTCGCCGTGCTGGTCGCCTCGCTCGTCGCGGCCGTGCTCGGCGGCGGCGCCCTCTTCCAGCGCGACCGGCACCACGCCCACGAGGCGGCGCTGGCCTCCCGCGGGGTGGGCGGGACCCGGTAGGTTCTGCACCGATGAGCACCGTCGACTCCGCAACGCTCCTCGTCGACGGCCCCTGGGAGCACCGGTACGTGGCCGCGAACGGCGCCCGGTTCCACGTGGCCGTGGCGGGTCCCGACGACCGCGAGGCGCCCCTGGTCGTGCTGCTGCACGGCATCCCCCAGTTCTGGTGGGCGTGGCGCCACCAGCTGCCCGTGCTGGCGGACGCGGGCTACCGGGTGGCGGCCATGGACGTGCGCGGCAGCGGGTGCTCCGACAAGCCGCCCCAGGGCTACGACGTGCCGACCCTGGCGGCCGACGTCGCGGGCGTGATCCAGTCGCTCGGCGCGGCCGACGCCGTGGTGGTCGGGTCCGGGACCGGCGGGGAGATCGCCTGGGCCATGACCGGTCTGCACCCCGACCGCGTGCGGGCGGTCGCCGCGCTGGCCGCACCGCACCCGCTGGACACCCGCGGGCACCCCCGCGTCGCGCTGCGCCCGTCGGCCCTGCGCCGCGTCGCGTTCGCCCAGCTGCCCTCGCTCCCGGAGCGCGCTCTCATGCAGGGTGACCTGGTGCACCGCCTGCTGCACGGCTGGGGCGGGACGCCGGGCTGGCTCGACGCCGACACCGAGGACAGGTACGCGGCCGCGGCCCGCGTGCCGTTCGCGGCGCACAGCCAGATGGAGCAGCTGCGCTGGATGGTGCGGTCCATGCCGCGGCCCGACGGCCGGCGCTACCACGCGGTCCTCGAGGAGAGCACGCGCCCGCTGCCCGTCCTGCAGGTCCACGGCGGCCGCGACGGGCTGCGGCCGGCATCCCACGCGGCGCTGTCCCGCGACACCGCCGCGCTCGTGGCCTCCACCTACCAGTTCGAGCTGCTGCCGCAGGCGGGGCACTTCCCCGCCGAGGAGGCGCCGGACCGCGTCAGCGACCTCCTGCTGACCTGGCTGCGGGAGATCGTCCCCGCCTGAGCGTCACGGCTTGACCATCGCGGCCGCCTTGGCCGGGTCGACCTCCCCGATCCCGGCCGACGGGCACAGTGCCGCGACCGGGCACGCCCCGCACGCCGGCTTGCGCGCGAAGCACGTGCGCCGGCCGTGGAAGATCAGCCGGTGCGACGCCATGGTCCAGTCCTTGCGGGGCAGCAGCGCACCGAGCTCCCGCTCCACCACCACGGGGTCGTCGCTGGCGGTGTAGCCCAGGCGCGCGGCCAGGCGCATGACGTGGGTGTCCGTGGTGATGCCCGGGATGCCGAACGCGTTGCCCAGCACCACGTTGGCGGTCTTGCGCCCGACGCCCGGCAGCGTGACCAGGTCCGCCAACCGCGGCGGCACCTCGCCGCCGAACCGCTCGACCAGCGCCTGCGACAGCCCCAGGACGGACCGCGACTTGGCCCGGAAGAACCCCGTGGGCCGCAGGATCTCCTCGAGCTCCTCGGGGTTGGCCGCGGCGAGCGCGGCCGCGTCGGGGTAGCGGGCGAACAGGATCGGCGTGGTCAGGTTGACCCGGACGTCGGTGGTCTGCGCGGACAGCACGGTGGCCACCAGCAGCTCGAAGGCGTTCTGGAAGTCCAGCTCGCAGTGCGCGTCGGGGTACCGCTGCGCCAGCGCCCGGTCGACCCGGCGGGCCCGGCGGGTCCGCGCGAGGTCCGACTCCATCGGTGCACCGTGCGCGTCCCGTGCCTCTGCTCCCGTCACCTCGGCAGCGTACGACGCACCGCCCACACCCGTCCGCCGCGGCGCTGACCTGCGGCGTTGCTCCCTTGGGGTGATGTGGCGGCGCACACGGGTGGCCGCGCTCAAGGTCGGGCGGTACCGGGCCGAATCCCCAGACTGAGACCTGTTGAGGAGGACCTGCCCCATGACGTCACCCGTCGAGCAACGGGTCAGCGACCTCCGTCTCGACCGACGCGCTCTGCGGGCCGAGCAGGCACGCGTCACGTGGTGGCGCCGGCTGGTCCGCGCCCGGCTGGACCTGGCGATCGCGCAGGCCGCCCGGCCCGCCACCCTCGGCGAGGACATGGCGTTCCAGCTCCCGCTCGAGGTCGGCATCGACGTCCCGCGGCCGGCCGCGCTCACCGCGGTGCTCAGCGGCGCGGACGGCTCGTCCGACGTCTCGCTGCTGTCCGACCTGCGCGCGCTCGACGAGCAGCTGTCCACCTACGCCGCCGGGGTGGAGGCCGCGCTGAGCCGGGCCACCGAGCGCCTGATCGCACGACTGGCCGTGGACCCCGGGGTGGTCGCCGCCAGCCTGCGCGAGCCCCTGGGCCGCGGATGACTCCCCTGATGGGGCAGACTGAGCGCAGATCGAACCGCTGACCAGCGCTCGGTCGTTCGTCGTGAACGTTGCCGCCCCCGGACCCGTCCGGGCGTGCGGTCCGGATGACCGCGCACAGGTGCTGCGGCCAGGAAGATGAGGTGTCCCCGTGGAGGACGACATCGTGCTGTCGGCGCCGCTGTTCGCCGGGCTCGACCCGGAGGCGTCAGAGGCGCTCGTCGCGACGATGAAGCCCATCGACGTCGCCCGCGGGGACGCCCTGTTCCACGAGGGCGAGCCGGGCGACCGGCTCTACGTCGTGCGCGAGGGCAAGATCAAGCTGGGCCGACGGTCCAACGACGGGCGGGAGAACCTGCTCGCCGTGCTCGGCCCGGGTGAGATGTTCGGCGAGCTGAGCCTGTTCGACCCGGGCCCCCGCACCGCCACCGCCACCGTGGTGGCCGACGCCGTCGTCCTCGAGCTCGGCCACGGCGACCTCATCCGCTGGCTGCAGGACAAGCCGAGCGTCGCGCAGCACCTGCTGCAGGCGCTCGCCCGTCGGTTGCGCCGCACCAACGAGGCGCTCGCCGACCTGGTGTTCTCGGACGTCCCCGGCCGCGTCGCCAAGGCGCTGCTCGACCTGTCGACCCGGTTCGGGGAGAAGGTCGACGAGGGCATCCGCGTGGCGCACGACCTCACGCAGGAGGAGCTCGCGCAGCTCGTCGGCGCCTCGCGGGAGACCGTGAACAAGGCGCTCGCCGACTTCGCGGCCCGCGGCTGGGTGCGCCGGGAGGGTCGCGCGGTCGTGCTGCTGGACGTCGAGCGGCTCGAGCGCCGGGCCCGCTGACGCAGCTCGCCGGTCAGGCCAGCTCGACGACGATCTCGACCTCGACCGGCGAGTCCATCGGCAGGACGGCCACGCCGACGGCCGACCGCGCGTGCACCCCGGCCTCGCCGAGCACCGCGTGCAGCAGCAGGCTCGCGCCGTTGACCACCGCGGGCTGCCCGGTGAACTCCGGGTCGCTCGCCACGAAGCCGACCACCTTGGTCACGTGCACGATCCGGTCCAGGGCGTCGGCGCCGGACGGTCCGCCGTCGGCCGCAACCACGGCGGCGACCGCGGCGAGGGCGTTCAGCGCGCTGATCCGGGCGTAGCCCGCGGCCTCGTCGGCCGGGATGAGCCCGAGCCCGTCGCCGACCTTCCCGGTCGCCGGCAGCGCACCCGCCACGAAGGGCAGCTGTCCGGACGTCCAGACGTAGGCGCCGGAGCGCACGGCCGGGACGTAGGCGGCCAGCGGCAGCGCGACCTCGGGCAGCTCCAGGCCCAGCTCCGCCAGGCGAGCGGCGGCGCCCATCAGGACTCCTTGGGCCGCTTGAGGTAGGCGACGAGGCCCGCGTCGGGACCCTGCACCACCTGCACGAGCTCCCAGCCGTCGGCGCCCCACTGGTCCAGGATCGCCTTCGTGGCGTGGATGATGAGCGGAACCGTCGCGTACTCCCACTGCGTAGCCATAGAGGTCACCCTAGGGGGCGTGCGGCGGTCGGAGCGCTCTCACAGAGCGTCGGCGACGCCGTCGGAGCCGACGAGCTCCGCCCACCACGACCGGACCTCGGGCCGGCGGCGCAGCAGGGCGCGGCGCTCCCGCTCGGTCATGCCGCCCCAGACCCCGAAGTCCATGCGGTTGTCGAGCGCGTCGGCCAGGCACGAGAGGCGGACGGGGCAGCTGGTGCACACCGCGCGGGCCTCGCGCTGGGCCGCCCCCTCGACGAAGAGCGCGTCGGGCGCCAGCTTGCCCGTCCCGCACGCCGCGAGCGCCGTCCAGTGCGCGTCCTGCACGAGTGTGGTCACTGAGCCTCCCGAGCACGCCGACGGGGCGTGCCGTGGCAACCGCACCCGAGTCCTGCCGGGAAACTAGCGGGCCCAGGGGTCCCCTGGCGAGACTCCGTTCGGGTCATATCGTCAGATGGACACGTGACCGGGTCATCGCGGCCCACGTCCGCATGTGCAGGTCCGGTGCAGGTCAGGGCCCCGCGCCCGGATCCGGAGGGCATCCGCAGGGGTGCCGACTACCCTGACGGGATGCCGAACCCTGCGCGTCAGCGCGGCCGTCAGGTCAACGTCTTCCAGGCACTGGCCCTCCTGCTCACCTTCGCGCTCGTCGCCGGTGTGGGTGGGGTGCTCGCCGCCGGTCTCGTCCTGCCCGGAGTCGCCGTCGCGAACGGGGTGACCGACATGACGGTCACCGCCTTCGACGACCTGCCGACCGAGCTCGACCAGAGCGCGCTGCCGGAGAAGTCCGTCATCAAGGCGGTCGACGGCACGGTGCTGGCCACGTTCTACGACCAGAACCGCGTGATCGTGCCGCTGACGGAGATCTCCCCGCTGCTCGCCGACGCGGTGATCGCGACGGAGGACAAGCGGTTCTACCAGCACGCCGGCGTGGACCCGACCGGCATGCTCCGCGCGTTCGTCCGGAACCAGACGGACGACAGCGGCGGCCAGGAGGGCGCCTCGACGCTCACCCAGCAGTACGTGAAGAACGTGCTCATCGACGCCGCGCTGTCCAAGGACACCGAGGCCGAGCGACTCAAGGCGCTGCAGGAGGCACGCGGCGCCAAGGGGGCCGACGGGTACGCCCGCAAGCTGCGCGAGGCCAAGCTCGCGATCGCGCTGGAGAAGCGGGAGACCAAGGAGCAGATCCTCGAGAAGTACCTGAACATCGCGCAGTTCGGTGCGTCGGTGTTCGGTGCCGAGTCCGCCGCGCAGTACTACTTCAGCAAGCCGGCCAAGGACCTGACCTACCTCGAGGCCGCCACCATCGCCGGCGTGACGCAGAGCCCGTCCAAGTGGGACCCGGTGCTCAACCCCGACGCCTCGCAGGAGCGCCGCAACCGCGTGCTGACCCTGATGAACGAGCAGGGGTTCATCACGGCCGACGAGCTGGCCGCGGGCAAGGCGACGCCGCTGCCGGAGACGCTGCACGTGACCCCGCTCAAGCAGGGCTGCATGACCGCGGGCGACGTGGTGGCCGGCTCGGGCTACTTCTGTGACTACGTCACCAAGGTGATCCTCAACGACGAAGCCTTCGGCCCCGACAAGGACGCGCGCAAGTCGCTTCTGTACCGCGGGGGGCTGACGATCACGACGACGTTGGACCCCCGGCAGCAGGCCGCCGCCGACGCCGAGGTCAAGGCCGGCGTCCCGGTCAGCGACCCGTCCGGCGTGAAGTCCGCGATCTCCGTGGTCGAGCCCGGCACCGGCAAGATCACGGCGATGGCGCAGACCACCAACTTCAACCCGACGTCCAACCCGGGCCCGGGGGAGGACGCGGTCAACTTCAACACCGATGCGGCCTACGGCGCCTCCAAGGGGTTCGCCCCGGGGTCGACCTTCAAGCCGTTCACGCTCGCGCAGTGGCTCAAGGAGGGGCACAGCCTCAACGAGGTCATCGACGGGCGGCCCATGCAGTACCCGATGTCGGCCTTCAACGCCTCCTGCACCAAGTTCGCGCCCGGGACCTACAAGTTCGGGAACGCCGAGGGCAAGGGCGCGATCATGTCGGTCATGGACGCCACCAAGAACTCGGTGAACTCCGGGTACATCGCGATGGCGACCAAGATCGACCTGTGCGGAATGATCGACACCGCCAGCTCGCTGGGCGTCCACCAGGCTCAGAACGGCAAGCCGTTCGACGTCCTGCCGGCCAACGTGATCGGCTCGCAGAGCGTCGCGCCGCTCACCATGGCGGCGGCGTTCGCGGCCTTCTCGGCGCAGGGCCTGTACTGCAAGCCCATCGCGATCGTCAGCGTCATCGACACCAACGGCGAGTCGCTGCCCGTCCCGCCGGCCGACTGCACGCAGGCCCTCGAGCCGCGCATCGCGAACGCCCTCTCCTTCGCCCTCAGCCACATCTGGCAGGGCACCGCCGAGTCGGTGGGCGCTCCCCCGTTCCCGTCCGCGGGCAAGACCGGCACCACGTCGGAGAACGAGTACACCTGGTTCGTCGGCTACACGCCGCGGCTGGCGGCGGCGGTCTGGGTGGGGCACACCGAGGCCATGGTGCCGGTCAAGAACACGTGGGTGGGGCCGGTCTACGTCCGGCGCGCGTACGGCTCGTCGATCGCCGCGCCCACGTGGAAGCGGTTCATGATGGACGTCCTGAACGACGGCCAGCCGAACCCGGACTTCCCCGCTCCGGGCGACAAGGAGGTCAACGGCGAGCGCGTCTCCGTGCCGTCGGTGGTCGGCCTCAGCGAGTCGGACGCACGCAGGAAGCTCGCGGGCGCCGGGTTCAAGACCTCGATCTCCTCGAACCAGGTGTCCTCCGCGCTGCCCGCCGGGTCGGTCGTCTCGCAGAGCCCGTCCGGGACCGCCGTCCGCGGCTCGTACGTGACGCTGACGCTGTCCAGCGGGCAGGTCACGGTGACGCCGCCCCAGAACAACCAGCCGGCCCAGCCTGACCAGCCCGGTCCGGCGGACAACAACGGCAAGGGCGGCGGGAAGAACAAGCCGTGACCGGGGGCACCGGACGGTCCGTCCTCCGCGCCGCCGGTGCCCTGACCCTGGCGGGGGCCGGTGCGCTCGCGTACGCGGCCCTCGTCGAGGTCCGCTGGTACACCCTGCGTGAGGTCACGGTCCCGGTCCTCCCGGCCGGCCAGGAGCCGCTGCGCATCCTGCACCTGTCGGACCTGCACCTCACGCCGGGGCAGCGTCGGAAGGTCGACTGGGTCCGCGACCTGGCCTCGCTCGACCCGCACCTCGTCGTGGACACCGGGGACAACTGGGCGCACCTCGACGCCATGCCGGCGCTCCTCGAGGCGCTCGAGCCGCACCTGGCCGTCCCCGGCGCGTTCGTGCTGGGGTCCAACGACTACGTCGCCCCGATGCCCAAGAACCCGGCGCGGTACCTGCTGCCGGACGCGCGACGCACGCCCGCCGCCCGGCCCGCCGAGCTGCCCTGGCGCGAGCTCGTGTCACGCTTCCGCTCGGCCGGCTGGGTCGACCTCACCAACCGCCGGGACGTGCTCAAGGTCGACGGCCGCGTCCTGTCGCTCGTCGGCACGGACGACGCGCACCTGGACCGCGACCGGTTCCCGGCGGCCGGCGGCGAGGACGACGTCCGCACCGGCCCGACTCCCGTGGACCTGCACCTGGGCGTCACGCACGCGCCCTACCGCCGCGTGCTGGACGCCATGCACGCGGACGACGTCGACCTGGCGATCGCCGGGCACACGCACGGCGGCCAGCTCGCGCTGCCGTTCTGGGGGGCCCTGGTGACCAACTGCGACCTGGACACCCGGCGCGCCAAGGGGCTGCACGGCTGGCCCGGTCCGCGCCCCGACGAGCCCGGCGGCGCCGGCTCCACGTGGATGCACGTGTCCGCCGGTCTGGGCACCTCGCCGTACGCTCCCGTGCGGTTCGCGTGCCGGCCGGAGGCGACGCTGCTCACGCTGGTCGCCGCCGGCTGAGACCCTTCCGGTTTCGTCGCACGGCTACTCGTCGGCTATCCTTACCAGGCTCCACGGGGTGTGGCGCAGCTTGGTAGCGCGCTTCGTTCGGGACGAAGAGGTCGTGGGTTCGAATCCCGCCACCCCGACACACAGAAACAGGCCGGACCCTCAGGGTCCGGCCTGTTTCGTCTGACACCGGCGCCGAGCTCGACATCAGCGGCGCCAGCGGGTCCGCTGACGCGAGCGATGTCGAGCTCGCGGCCGGTGTCAGTCGCGGGGGCGCAGGTACGACGCGTCGCCGTCCGAGGTTCGGATGCGCACGTGGGTCGACGACGTCGGGTCCACCGGGCCCTCGACGGTCTCCCGGCCGTCCGTCGCCGAGATCTCCAAGGCGACCGGCCGGCCGGTGCCGTACACGGTGACGTTCCCGTCGCTCGCCCGCGCGTCCACGTCGCCACGCACGCCGGCCACGTCGATCCGCCCGTCGCTCGCGCCGGCGGTGACCGACCCCGTCACGTCCTCGACCGACACCGACCCGTCCGACGTCCGCACGGACACGTCGCCGCGCACGCCGGTGACCTGCGTGCGGCCGTCCGTGGTGCGGACCGTGACGTCCCCGTCGACGTCCGACACGGTGGACGAGCCGTCGGCCGCGCGGACGTCGAGGGCGCCCTGCAGGCCGGTCGCGTGCACCGAGCCGTCGCTGGTCCGCAGCACCAGGCGCGTGCCCTCCGGGACGGTCACGTCCAGGGACGTCGAGCAGAACCCGGGCCGCCACGCGGAGCAGTCGTACGTGACGCTCAGGCGGTCCGCGCCCTCGTCCACGCGGTAGCGCGCCCGGTTCAACGCGGTGCGGGCGGCACGCTGGACCTCGACGCGGTCGCCGCCGGTCGTCACCGTGATGTCCCCCTCGGCGGCGAGCTCCACCACCGGTGCCGCCGCATACGACGCCGTGGCGGACGTGGTGCGGGCATCGTCGGACCCGAGGACGAGCAGGTCGAGCGCGCTGTACCCGCCGGAGAGCAGGAGCACGCCGCCGACGATCCCGCCGGTCCAGGTCAGGACGCGCGCGCCGGTGCTGCGGGCGGGCGGGGGCGTCACGGGCGGGCGGTCGAGGGTCGTGGTCATGAGCGGTCTCCTTCGTGCTCCAGCCAGCGCAGCACCGCGAGCACGCGGCGGTGGTCGTCGGCGGCCTGGGGCAGGTCGAGCTTGGTGAGGATGGACGTCACGTGCTTCTCCACGGCCGGCAGGCCGACGACGAGACGGTCGGCGATGGCCGCGTTCGAGCGGCCCTCGGCCATGAGGCCCAGCACGTCCCGCTCGCGCGGGGTGAGGGTCTCGAGGCCCGAGCGGTGCGCCCGGGCGAGGATCTGGGCGACGACCTCGGGGTCGATCACCGTGCCGCCGGCGGCCACCCGGCCGAGCGCGTCGAGGAACTCGTCGACGTCGGCCACGCGGTCCTTCAGCACGTAGCCGAGGCCGCGCACGTCGCCGGCGAAGAGCTCGCGGGCGTACCGCTGCTCCACGTACTGGGACAGGACCAGCACCGGCAGGCGCCTGTGCAGGCTGCGCAGGTGCACCGCGGCGCGCAGGCCCTCGTCGGTGTGCGAGGGAGGCATCCGGACATCGGTGACCAGGAGGTCGGGGACGGCGGACGACGGCCCGAGGGCAGCGACCACCTCGTCGGCGGTGGTGTACCCGGTGACCTCGTGCCCCTCCGCGACGAGCAGCCGGGTGAGGCCGTCGAGCAGGAGGACCGAGTCCTCGGCGATCACGATGCGCACGGCACCTCCACGGTCAGTCGTGTGCCGGCTCCGGCCGGGCTGTCCAGGTCGAACGTGCCGTCCAGGGCGGCGACACGGCTGCGCAGTCCGTCGAGCCCGCTGCCGGGTGCGGCGGTCGCTCCCCCGCGGCCGTCGTCGGCGATCACCAGACGCAGCCTCTCGTCGGTGGTGACCGTCGCGGTGACGGTGATCTGCCGGGCCTGCGCGTGCTTGGCGGCGTTGGTCAGGGCCTCCGCCGCGACGAAGTAGGCGGCGGCCTGGGCGGACGTGCTCGCGCGGCTCAGCGCCGGTGGGTCGGGCACGTCGACGCGCACCGGCACCGGGCTGCGTGCGGCCAGCGCGGACAGCGCGGCGTCGAGCCCACGGTCGGTGAGGACGGCGGGGTGGATGCCGCGGACCAGGTCGCGCAGCTCGGCGAGCGTCTCCTTGACCTCACGGTGCGCGTGCTCCAGGGCCGCGGCGGCCTCCGGGTCGCTGGAGACCTTGCGGCGGGCCGCGCCGAGCTCGACACCGAGCGCGACGAGCCGCTGCTGGGCACCGTCGTGCAGGTCGCGTTCGATGCGGCGGCGCTCGTCGTCGGCGGCACCGACCGCCGCGGTGCGCGTCTGGGTCAGCTGGACCGCACGGCCCTCGGCCTGCGCGGCGCGCGCCTGCGCGACCCGGGCGGCCTCGACGGCCTCGGCCTTGGCCGACGACCCGAGCAGCGAGCGTCCGACCCGCACCATGGCGAGCGATCCGGCCTGGGCCGCCAGCGCGGCCAGCCAGGCGCACGCGAGCGCCGCGGGGATCATGAGCACGACCGGTATCGGCGACCGCTGGAGGTCGGCCGCGCCCGCGACGACCGGGTAGACCAGGCCGCCCAGCGCGAACCCGGCCAGGACCGTGACGGCGACGACCTGGAGCGTGAGCAGCGCCCCGGCGACCACGACGTACGCCACGTGCGCCCACGTGCGGCTGTCCGACGCGACCGCCCACCAGCGCGCCCAGATCCCGTCCCGGCGCGGGTAGGTCGGCGCGGGGATGCGCACGTCCAGCTGCGCGTGCAGCCGGGCCCGCTCGAGCCGGGCGAACGGCCGGCAGGCCCACAGCGTCGCGACGAGCATCGGGATGCCGACCACCAGGACGACCAGGCTCAGGGACAACGAGAGGGCCACGGTCAGCGCGATCCAGGCCACGAGGAGCACGACCGAGCCGACGACGACCTGCGAGATCCCCCGCCAGGTCGCGACGGAGACGGGGGCGGCGGCCAGCGCGCGGGCGTCGCGGAACGCCGGGGCGACGAGCCGCACGTCGTCGGCGAGGTCGGTGCTCGGGGAGGGCGGGGAGGTCATGAGGACGACGCTAGGGGTCCGGCGCGCACCCCAGACAGCCTGACCACCCACCAGGTGGGGGTGGGGTTAGCCCACCGGGCCGGCCCCCGCAGGAGCCGGCCCGATGGGGGGCCGCTACCCGTGGGTGCAGGTGGCGCCGTTGAGCGTGAACGCCGTCGGCTTCGTGTTGGTGCCCGTGTGGGAGCCGTTGAAGCCGATGTCCGCACTCTGGCCGGGCGCGAGCGTGCCGTTCCACGCGGCGTTCTTCGCGGTGACCGCCGCGCCCGACTGCGTCCAGTCGGCGCTCCAGCCCTGCGTCACCTTCTGCCCGTCGGCGAACGAGAACCCGAGGGTCCATCCGTTCAGGGCGGTCGTGCCGGTGTTGGTCACCCGCACGGAGGCCGTGAAGCCGGTGTTCCAGCTGCTCGCGGTGTACGCGACCGAGCAGGAGCCGGTGGGCGTGCTCGGCCGCGTCGTGACCGAGAGGGCCGACGACGCCGCGGACACGTTGCCCGCGACGTCCCGCGCGCGGACCGTGTACTGGTACGCCGTCGCCGCCGTCAGGCCGGTGTCGGAGTACGTCGTCGACGCGGTGGAGCCGACCTTCGTCGTACCCCGGTAGACGTCGTACCCGGCGACGCCGGACCCGCCGCTGTTGTCGGTGGAGGCCACCCAGGACAGCGTGAGGCCGGTCTGCGTGACCGCGCTCGCGACGAGCCCCGTCGGGCTGCTCGGCGCGACCGTGTCGGTGGGCGGCGCCTTGGTGGTGACGCTCACCGCCGACGACGACGCGGAGACGTTGCCGGCCACGTCCCGCGCCCGGACCGTGTACGCGTACGCGGTGGACGGGGTCAGGCCGGTCTCGGTGAACGACGTGGTGGTCGAGGAGCCGACCTTCGTCGCGCCGCGGTACACGTCGTACCCGGCGACGCCGGACCCACCCGCGTTGTCCGCCGAGGCTGCCCACGAGACCGTGGCCGACGTCGAGGTCGTGGTGCCCGTCAGCCCGGTCGGGACCGAGGGTGCCGTCGTGTCGGTCGGTGCGGTGCCGCCCTCGAACAGCCGGGCGTAGTCACCGAGCGCGCCGGCGATGGCCGTCTGGGCCCAGAACCGGTGGAAGGTGAACTGCGGCGCCACCCCGGTGTCCAGGGCCGTCTGGACCTTCGACCAGCTGGGGTCCTTCTTGTACCAGCTGCGGATGTCCAGGAACGAGACGCCCGGCTTGATCGCGTCACCGTTGGGCATGGTGCCCGACCAGCCGGCGGGGACGTAGACGCCGTTGCCGCCGGGCACGTAGGTGTCGTCGAAGCGCAGGAAGTCCGCGCGGGTCTCGACCGTGCCGACGCCCAGGCTGTCCTGGTTGGACGCCCAGATGGCGTCGAGCAGCGCCTTGGCCTTGTCCCGCGACGCGGTGTCGCCCGACCTGGCGGCGTAGAACAGCAGCGCACGTGCGGTGTCGCCGGCGACGCCGACGTCCTGGCCGTAGCTCTTGACCGCGACCGACAGGCCGCTGTTGGCGCCCGGGGTGGCCTTGTTCCAGGTGTCCGGCTTGCCGGTCCAGGTCAGCTCCGACGGGACCTTCCAGCTCGCGCCGTCCGTGCCGATGTTCGCGACGACCCACGGGACCCACTTGTCGAGGATGGCCTTGGCCTGCGGGTTGCCCGAGGCGTAGTACAGCTCGGCGACGCGCTGGACGCCCCACGCCTGCATGCCGAACCACTGGTTCGACGGCGGGTCGTTGTAGACCGGCGCCTCGGTGTACGCCATGCCGTAGAAGGTCGGCGTCCCGGCCGGGGGCGTCGCGTAGGCGCCGTCCCAGCTGTTCGTCGCGCCACCCGCGATGCCACCCTGCGGCGACTGCAGCCACCGGTAGAACTCGAGCTGGCGCTCGAGCGACGTGGTCCAGTCCGACTTGGCGGTCGGCGACTTCGGCGTCAGGGCCGGGTCGCTGGACAGCACCCACGCCGCGAGCGGGTTCTGGTACCCGAAGTGCGCGTGCGACGACCCGATCCGCCAGGCCCAGCCGGCCGACGAGTCCAGCGCGCCACCCCAGGCGTAGTACCAGGACAGCAGGTAGTGCTCGCTGCTGCGGCCGGAGCCCGCGGGGCACGACGGCGACGTGCAGCCGATGGTCTTGAAGTACTTGTCGAACAGCGCGTACCGCAGGTAGTCGCCCATCTTGGCGGCCTTGGCCACCGTGCCGGCGACGGCCGCCTGCTTGCCCTGCGCGGTGGCCCACTGGTTGGCCCAGTACACGGCCTCGATCGAGCGCGCGTCGGCGTCGGGGGCGTTGGTGTACTTCCACTGCTTGGCATAGGAGGCGTCCTTGGTGAACAGGTCCAGGTACCCGTTCGGGCCGCCGTACGTGAACTCCTCGCACGACGGCTGCGGGACGGTCTCCCAGACCGACTCCTGCGGGCCGCGCTGGAAGGTGTTGATGTAGGACGTGCCGGTGGCGGTCGGGCCGAGCTCGCAGCCCGCACCCGGGGTCGCGCCGAACCCGTACGTGTTGTCGACGTCGGCCAGCCAGTGCATGCCGTAGATGTCCGACGTGCCGTAGGTGGACTTGAGCTCGGCGGCGATCGGGTCGCTGCCCGAGCTCACGCCGCTGTTCAGCTGCGACGGGTAGCTGCTCGGGTGGTTGAACTCCGCCGCGTACGTCGCCGGGCTGGCCGGGTTGTAGAACGAGTTGGTCGGCTGGTCCGCGCTCGTCGGGATCATGTACTTCTCGAGCGTGTCCCACGCGTGGTTCAGCGGCGCCCAGTCCTGGGTCACCTGGCCGTACAGCGCCTCGAGCCACAGCCAGTACGAGTAGGCCTCCGACGTGGTCTCGTGGCCGTAGTCGGGCGCCTCGACGATGAGCGTCTCGACGGAGTGGTACGGGATGCCCTGCGGGCTGAAGTAGCCGTTCGCGGGGTCCTTGATCTTGTCGTACTGGGCGAGGAAGCGCTGCGCGTACTCGCCGGTCGGCGCGGCGGCCTGGACCGGTGCTGCAGCCGGCGCCGTCGCGGCCACCGCGGGCTGGATCCCGCAGAGGGTCAGCAGCGAGGCTGCGCTCAGGGTGGCCGTGGCCACCCAGGCAGATCGCCGTCGGGTCGATGAGGACATCTGCTCGTACCTTTCTGGCTGTCCGGCACGGCCCCGCATCGTCGCGAGGACGCCCCGGCGCCCGGCACGCGAGCGCGCACAGGCGAGACGGAGGTGCACGAAGGCCCTGACCGGCGGCGCCGACGACGGTCCGCGACGCATGCGGTCCCCGCGGCGCACGACGGCGGGGTCGGCGTTCACTGTCCGGCGGCGCACAGCCGGCGTCCAGACTCCTAAACGATTCGCGTGGGAGCGCGACCACGGCGGCGGCCCGGCGGGCGGCCCGACCTGTTCGACCGTCCGGTCGAGGGCGTCAGCTGGTGCGCGCGGGCACGGAGGCGCCACGGGCGAGGCGGTCGAAGGCGAACGCCATGACGGCCACGACAAGAAGAGCCAGCACGGCGCCGACGAGGAAGGGCTGACCGTCGCCGAGCCAGCCGACCGTCGCGAACGGTCCGGCGTGCGGGGCGACCAGCGCGGCCACGAGGAAGATCGGGCCCGCGGTCAGCGGCAGGGCCAGCGTGGCCCACCAGCCGCCCATCCGCTGGTACGCGAGGCAGACGAGCAGGCCGGAGACGTAGGCGGCCAGGAACATCAGGGTCGTGGTGACGACGAACGCCCCGGCGTTGACGGGCGACGGCACGGTGTCGTCGAGGATCTGCCACCGCCAGCCGAGCGCCCGGAAGATCGCACGCTCAGCCAGCAGAAGTGCCCCGAACACGATGCCGTTGACCAGCGCGGTGCCGACCGCCGCCACGATCGAGCCCAGCGCCAGGCTGCGCCGCGTCAGACCAGCCGCGACGTGCACCGGCAGGTACGCGGCGGTGATCGCGATGAAGACGGCGAACGGGAACCAGATCGCACCCTGCCGCGCGAACGCCAGGATGCTGTTCTGCGGGGTGCCCATCTGGTCGATCACCACGAGCGCGCCGGCGGCGACCACGGTCACGATCACCCAGAACCACCCGGCCAGGTACAGGTGCATCGTCAGCAGCCAGGTCGCCGTGGCGCCGACCGTCGACCGGGCCGGGGTGCGTGCCGGGGTGCGTGCCGCGTCGATGCTCATCGCTGCTCCTCGGAGACGGTCGCGCTGGGACGGTCGGTCAGGTGCACGAACAGGTCCTGCAGCGCGACCGGCCCGGTCTCGAGGCCGGCGCGACGGGCACGGTCGGTGTCGTCGGGACGCGCACCCATGAGCGTCGCCTGCGCCGTGCGGCCCAGCGCCTGGCGGGCGACGACGTCCCGGTTCTCGACGAAGGCCTCGACCGCCTCGGCCGCGCCGGTCACGGTGAGCCCGCCGGCGCGCAGCGTGTCCGCGTCGGCACTGGTCAGCACCGTGCCACGGTCCAGCACCACCACGTCCTCGAGCAGCCGCTCGACCTCCCCGATGAGGTGGCTGGACAGGACGACGGTGCGGGGGTGCTCGAGCCAGTCGGCCAGCAGGGCGTCGTAGAACGCGTACCGCGACGGCGCGTCCATGCCCAGGTGCACCTCGTCCAGCAAGGTCAGCGGGGTCCGGCTCGCGAGCCCGACGACGACGCCGAACGCCGACCGCTTGCCGCGCGACAGCCGGTCGGGACGAGCGCGGGGATCCAGCTCGAACCGGTCCATCAGGCTGTCCGCGAGCTCGCGCGAGAACAGCGGGCGCCGGTCGCCGAGGAAATCGAGCGTCTCCCGGAGCTTCTGGTCGGCCGCGACGTCGCCGCTCTCGCGGACCAGGCACGTGCCGGCCATCACGCGGCCGTTCTCCCACGGGTCCTCGCCGTCGACCAGCACGGTGCCGGACGTCCGCCGACGGAACGCGGCGACCACGGACAGCGCGGTGGTCTTGCCGGAGCCGTTGCGGCCGAGCAGGCCGGTGATCACGCCCGGACGGAGGGTGAACGACACCCCGTCGAGGGCAGTCGTCGAGCCGTAGCGGACCCGCAGGTCACGGACCTCCACGCCGAAGCCGCTCATCGCGGTCCCTCCTTCTCGCGCAGCCGCGCGACGACCTCGTCGACACCGATGCCGAGCACGCGCGCCTGGTCGAGCACGGGGTCCACCACGTCGGCGAAGAACGACGCCCGGCGCTGCGCGAGCAGCTGGTCCCGGGCGCCCGGCGCCACGAACATGCCGATGCCGCGGCGCTTGTAGAGGACGCCCTCGTCCACCAGCTCCGCGAACGCCTTGGCGGCCGTGGCGGGATTGATGCGGAACGTCGTCGCGTACTGGGTGGTGGACATGACCTGCTCCTGCTCGCTCAGCGCGCCGGACAGCACGTCGTCGCGGATCTGGTCGGCGATCTGCACGTACAGGGGGTCACGCCCGTCGAACACGGCACACCCCGCTTCCCTGGTTCATTACATGACCAACTAACCACACACGACACCGCACCGGCAACCCCCTGTCCCACGCAACGTCCGCACACCCAGTCGTGGGGACGCGCAGTTGTGCGGACGCAGCGGAGTCGCGGCAGGCAGCGTCCGCACAACCGGTCGTCAGGACGCGCGGTTGTGCGGACGTTGCAGGGCCGCGGGCGCCCACACAGCGCAACGTCCGAGCATCGACGGGTCAGGACCCGTCGATGCTCGGACGTTGCGGGGTTCTAGACCGTGGTGAGGCGGTCCGCGGCGACGAGCTCGGCGATCTGGACCGCGTTCAGTGCGGCGCCCTTGCGGAGGTTGTCGTTGGAGATGAACAGCGCGAGACCGCGACCGCCCTCGACGCCCTCGTCCTGACGCAGGCGGCCGACGAACGACGGGTCCTGGCCGGCGGCCTGCAGCGGCGTGGGCACGTCGGCCAGCTGCACGCCCGGCGCGTCGGCCAGCAGCTCGGTGGCGCGCTCGGGGGTCAGCGGGCGCTCGAACTCGGCGTTGATCGACAGCGAGTGACCGGTGAACACCGGGACGCGCACGCACGTGCCCGACACCAGCAGCCCGGGGATGTCGAGGATCTTGCGCGACTCGTGCCGCAGCTTCTGCTCCTCGTCGGTCTCGAACGAGCCGTCGTCGACCAGCGACCCGGCCAGCGGGATGACGTCGAACGCGATCGGCGCGCACGTACTTCACCGGTGCGGGAAGCGTGACGGCGGACCCGTCGTGCACGAGGGCGAGGGTGTCCTGCTCGACGGCGGCGCGGATCTGGCTGTCGAGCTCGTCGGCCCCCGCGAGGCCCGACCCGGAGACGGCCTGGTACGTCGAGACGACCAGCCGCTTGAGGCCGGCCTCGTCGTGCAGCACCTTGAGCACCGGCATCGCGGCCATCGTGGTGCAGTTCGGGTTGGCGATGATGCCCTTGACGGCGGCCCCGATGGCGCCGGGGTTCACCTCGGAGACGACGAGCGGGACCTCGGGGTCGCGACGCCACGCCGACGAGTTGTCGATGACCAGCGCACCGGCCGCGGCGAACCGGGGGGCGTGCACCTTCGACGCGGCACCGCCGGCGGAGAACAGCGCGACGTCGATGCCCGACAGGTCCGTCGTCTCGACGTCCTCGACCACCACGTCGGTGCCGCGCCACGGCAGCGTGGTCCCGGCGGAGCGCGCGGAGGCGAAGTACCGGATGGAGGCGACCGGGAAGTCGCGCTCGTCGAGCAGCCGCCGCATGACGCCGCCCACCTGGCCGGTGGCACCGACCACCGCGATGTTCAGACCCATGGCCCTACCGTCCCGTCCCGCCGTACACGACGGCCTCGTCTTCCGTGGAGTCCAGCTCGAACGCGGTGTGCACGGCGCGGACCGCGTCGTCCAGGGAGTCGGCGCGCGTGACCACCGAGATGCGGATCTCCGAGGTGGAGATCATCTCGATGTTGATGCCCGCGTCGGACAGGGCCGCGAACAGGCGGGCCGAGACGCCCGGGTGCGACTTCATGCCGGCACCGATGAGCGACAGCTTGCCGATCGTGTCGTCGTACTGCAGCGACGCGAAGCCGATGTCGGGCTGGTGCTCGGTCAGCGCGGCCATGCCGGCCGTGCCGTCGGTGGCGGGCAGCGTGAAGGAGATGTCGGTCAGCCCGGTCGCGGCGACGGACACGTTCTGCACGATCATGTCGATGTTCACGCCCGCGCCGGCGACCACCTGGAAGATCCGCGCGGCCTTGCCGGGGACGTCGGGGACGCCGACGACGGTGATCTTGGCCTCGCTGCGGTCGTGCGCGACGCCGGCGATGATCGGCTGTTCCACAATCTCTCCTTCAGCGGCGGGCTGGTCGGTCACCAGCGTGCCCGTGTGCGTGGTGAACGACGAGCGCACGTGGATCGGTACCCCGTACCGGCGGGCGTACTCGACGCAGCGCAGGACCAGCACCTTGGCGCCGCTGGCCGCGAGCTCGAGCATCTCGTCGTAGCCCGACCCGGTCCAGCTTGCGGGCGCTCGGCACGATCCGGGGGTCGGCGGTGAACACGCCGTCCACGTCCGTGTAGATCTCGCAGACATCGGCCTTGAGCGACGCGGCGAGCGCGACCGCCGTGGTGTCCGAGCCGCCGCGCCCGAGCGTGGTGACGTCGTTGGTGGTCGGGTTGACGCCCTGGAAGCCGGCGACGATGGCCACCGACCCCTGCGCGAGCGTCTGCCGGATGCGGCTGGGCGTGACGTCGATGATCCGCGCCTTGCCGTACGCCTCGTCGGTGATGACGCCGGCCTGCTGCCCGGTGAACGACTTGGCGTCGACCCCGAGGTTGTGGATGGCCATGGCGAGCAGCGCCATGGAGATGCGCTCGCCCGCGGTGAGCAGGATGTCCATCTCACGCTGCGGCGGCAGGGGCGTGACCTGCTGCGCCAGGTCGATGAGCTCGTCGGTCGTGTCCCCCATCGCGCTGACCACCACGACGACGTCGTGCCCGGCGCGCTTGGCCTCGGCCACCCGCTTGGCGACGCGCTTGATGCTGGTGGCGTCGGCGACGGAGGAACCGCCGTACTTCTGCACGATCAGGGCCACGGGAGAGCTCTTTCGCGGGCTCGGGACAGGACCGGGCGAGTGTACGACCGTGCTCACCAGGTGGGCAGCGAGTTTCAGATGCCGGATCCGGCGACCTCCACAGCACCTGCACAGACTTCCGCCGACGAACCGCCACGAGCGCCGCAGCCCCGGTCCTAGGTTGTCGCCATGTCGAGCGACCCGCCCCTCCCGTCCGCCGCACCGACCGGCGGCATCGTGGTGCGTGACCTGCACCGGGCCTTCGGCGCCGTCCGCGCCCTGGACGGCGTGGACCTCACCGCCCGCGCCGGAGCGGTCACCGCGCTGGTCGGTCCCAACGGATCCGGCAAGACCACGCTGCTGCTGGTCCTGGCCGGCCTGCTCGTCCCCGACCGGGGCGACGTCCGGGTAGCCGGCCACGACCCCGTCACGGACGGCGCCCGCGCCCGCGCCCGCACCGGGTGGATGCCCGACACGTTCGGCACCTGGGACTCGCTGACCGCCCGCGAGGTCCTCCTCACCTTCGCCGCCGCCTACCGCCTGTCCCCCGCCACGGCCGCCGACCGCGCCGCGGAGCTGCTGGCCACGGTGCACCTCACCGAGTACGCCGACCGACCGGCCAGCGTGCTGTCCCGCGGCCAGAAGCAGCGCCTGGGCCTCGCCCGCGCCCTGGTGCACGACCCGGCGGTGCTGCTCCTCGACGAACCCGCCAGCGGCCTCGACCCGCGCTCGCGCGTCGACCTGCGGATCCTGCTGCGCCGCCTCGCCGACGAGGGCCGCACGGTGCTGGTCTCCAGCCACGTCCTGTCCGAGCTCGAGGAGATGGCCGACGACGCCGTGTTCCTCTCGAAGGGCCGCACGGTCGTCCCGCAGGCCGGTGCCCACGGCGCTCGGTCGTGGCACGTGCGGGCGCTCTCGCTCGAGGCGCTGACCACCTGGCTCAGCAGCGCGGGTGCCGTGTGGCGTCCCGACGACGCACCGGTGTCGCCGACCGGCTCCGGCGGGGCGCTCGTCGACATCGGCGACGAGGAGGGCGCCGCCCGCCTGGTCCGCGACGCCGTCGCCGCCGGAGTGCCCCTGGTGTCCCTGGTGCCCGCGGGCGGAGCGCTCGAACAGGCCTACCTGACCCTCGAGGAGGAGCGACGATGACGCTGTCCGAGGTCGAGCTCGAGCACGAGCCGTCGACGACCACCCCGCGCGCCCCTCGTTCCGGCACCTGGGGACTCACCTGGCACGGCGTGCGCACCGTCGCGGTGCTCGAGCTGCGTCAGCGGGTGCGCTCCACCCGGTGGATCGTCGCGCTCGTGGTGTGGTTCGTCGTGGTCGGCGCCATCACCCTGCTCACGTCGGGTGCCCTCAGCACGTTCACCGGCACCGGGCGCACCCCCCAGGGGCCGCTGCTCTTCGGGGCCGTCACGTTCCTGGTGCTCGGACTCGGCCTGCTCGTCACGCCGACGCTGGCCTCCACCGGGATCAACGGGGACCGGAACGCCGGGACGCTGGCGACCCTCCAGGTGACGCTCCTGACCCCCGTGGAGATCGTCGCCGGCAAGCTGCTCGCCGCCTGGGCTGCGGCATGCGCCTTCCTCGTGGCGAGCGTGCCGTTCTTCGGCATCGCCCTGGCCATGGGTGACACCCCGGGCACCGCGCTCCTGCGGGTGATCCTGCTCGTCGCCGTCCTGCTCGCCTCGGTCTGCGGGATCGGCCTGGGCTTCTCGTCCCTGACGGCCCGCACCGCCGGCTCGACGGTCCTGACGTTCCTCACCGTCGCAGCCCTGACGCTGCTCACGCCCATCCTCTTCGCGCTGACGTTCCCGACGATCTCGGAGACGACCGACGTGCCCGTCAACACGGTCCCGGCCGACTGGACCGGTGCGCAGGACGCCGAGTGCGAGGTCCGGACGGAGAACCGGACCATCCAGCACACCGAACGCACCTGGTGGCTGCTCGGGATGAACCCGTTCGTCATCCTGGCCGACGGCGCCGGAACCACCGAGCACGCCCGGTTCGACCAGACCGGGAACGACCCGCTGGGGGCCATCCGCGACGGTGTCCGTCAGCTGCGCGTGGGGCAGACCCTGCCGCTGGACGAGTGCTGGACGGATCAGGCGTCGCTCGAGGCGGGCCAGGAGATCACGTCGCGCACGCCCGTGTGGCCGTGGGGCCTGGCCGTCAACGTGCTGCTCGGTGCCGCCGGGTTCGTCGTGGCGGTGCGGCGGTTGCGGATCCCGCAGCGCACGCTGGCCGCGAGGCACGCGCGTCGCCTGAGGCTCAGGGCTGGAGGGCGTCGTACTCCGCCTCGGCGACTGTGCTCACGCGTCGCCTGGGCGGCTCACGGCTGGAGGGCGTCGTACTCAGCCTCGGCGACTGTGCTCATGCGTCGCCTGGGTAGCTCACGGTTGCAAGGCGTCGTACTCCGCCTCGGCGGCGACGTCGTCCTCCACGTCCAGCCGCAGGTGCGCCAGCATCGTCTGGAGGGTGCGCAGCAGGCTCGACGCGCGCTCGCCCCAGTCGGACAGGTAGGAGAACTGCCACCACCACAGGGCCTCGATGACCCCGCCGGTCTGGTAGTGCCGCAGGCCCTGCGCGAGCGCCCCGGCGATCGCGACGAGGTCACCCGACACGCTCGCCGGCTGCACGTCCACGCCGAGCAGCGGGTCGACCACCTCGGCGTACTCGTCGATGCCCTCGAACACGTTCGCCAGGTTGGCCCGCAGCGGCTCGACGTCCGGATCGGGCCCGAGGTCGGGCTCGAAGCGCTCGACCGGGACCACGTCCGTCGTCGCGCCGAGCCGCGCGCCCGCCGCGAGCATGTCGCTCACCGCGAGCAGCAGCAGCGGCAAGGACGCGTCCGGGTTGGCACCCGCCGCGACCTCGGTGACGGTGGTCAGGTAGCTGCGCGCCTCGGACGCGACCGCGTCGGCGATGTCGCGCAGGTCCGCGTCGGCCGTGGTGCTCATCGATGTCCCCCTACGCGCTGATCCGTCGTCGACCCTCGAACGCCCGGCCCAGGGTCACCTCGTCGGCGTACTCCAGGTCCCCACCCACGGGCAGGCCCGACGCGAGGCGACTGACCGTCAGCCCCATCGGCACCAGGAGGCGCGCCAGGTAGGTGGCCGTGGCCTCCCCCTCGACGTTCGGGTCGGTGGCCAGGATGACCTCGGTGACCGTGCCGTCCGCGAGCCGCGTCATGAGCGCGGCGATCCGCAGGTCGTCCGGACCGACGCCCGCGATCGGGTTGATGGCCCCGCCGAGCACGTGGTACCTGCCGCGGAACTCGCGGGTGCGCTCGATGGCGACGACGTCCTTGGGCTCCTCGACGACGCAGATGGTGGTGGGCGAGCGGCGCGGGTCGCGGCAGATGCGGCACTGGTCCTCCTGCGCCACGTTGCCGCAGATCTCGCAGAACCGGACGCGCAGCTTGACCTCGGTCAGTGCGTCGGAGAGCCGCCGGACGTCCGCCGGGTCGGCCGAGAGGATGTGGAACGCGATGCGCTGGGCGCTCTTGGGACCGACGCCGGGCAGCCGCCCGAGCTCGTCGATCAGGTCCTGGACCGCGCCCTCGTACACACCGCCAGCCTACGGGGTCGGCGCCGTCCCGCCGTCGGACGCCACCAGCTCCACCTCGAAGCCGGCCTCGTCCTCGAGGTAGGCCGCGTAGTGCTCCGGCCCGCCCGCGAACGGGTGCTGGTCCGCGAACAGCAGCCGCCAGCCGTGCCCGGGGGCGTCCTCGACCAGTGCGTCGACCTGCGCGCGGGTGCCGCCCCAGAGAGCCAGGTGGTTCAGGCCGGGCCGGAGCCGGTCGTGGGCCGCCGACGACACGTCGGGACCCGACTCGAGCACCACGTACGGCCCGGAACCCCGCGACCAGCTGCTGCCGTCGGGCCACCGGTCACGCACCTCGTAGCCCAGTCGCGCCAGCAGCCAGCCCCAGCTCCGCTCGGCCGCCGCCACGTCGGCACCCAGACCTCCAGGTGGTGCAGGCCGCCGGGCGAGCCCGTCACGACCTGCCGTCGTCCAGCTGCTCGTCGATGACCGTTCCACCGAGCATCTGCGCGACCAGCGGTGCGCCGATGAGGTTCGACGTGGTGATGTCCGGGTCGTCCGGCGACGGGTCGTCCGGGACACCGGGTACCACCCGCGCCGCCGACTCCCGAGCGGCCGCCATGCCGCGCTCCCGAGCGGTGCCGGGCGTGGGGGGCTCGACGTCCGGGGGCGGGGTGCGGGTGCCGACCGGCTCCCCCGGCTCGTCGTCCGGGGGCTCGGGCATCGGTGGCTCGTCGTCCCAGGACGCCGCCGCCTCCGCCGGGGTGACGGCCCGCGGGTGCGGACGGTCGTCGGTGGACGGTCGCGCGGTGGTCGCGGCGGCCGGTGCAGGCGCGCTGTTCGCCTGCTCGGCGAGGATGCCCTCGACCCGCACGTCGAAGCCGAGCGTCTCCCGGACCGCCCGCGCGACGACGTCCGGGTGCGCGCCGTTGCGGAACGTGGTGGCCAGCGCCGGGTTGTCGAAGGCCAGCCGCAGGGTGGTGGCGTCGAGCTCGGCGACCTGGGCGTTGCGGGGGTCGATGAGTGCCCACGTGACGCGGCGCAGGCCCTTGACGGTCTCGAGGACCTCCGGCCAGCGCCGGCGCAGCACCTCCGTGTCCGGGCCAGCAGCACGGGCGGGCGCGGGCGGGGTGGCGGCCGTGGGCGGGGTGGCGGCTGGCGCCGCGGGCTGGGCGGAGTCCGCCGCGGGGGCCGACGGCGAGCCGGTCGGCGCGTCGGGCGCCGGCTGTTCGACGACCGCCGGCTCCGGGGTGGGCGCGGCGGAGGCGTCGGGCTCCGCGGGCGTGGGCTCGGCGGCCGCCGGTGCGGGCGAAGGAGCCGGTGCGGGTGACGGAGCCGGAGCGGGCGACGGAGCCGGCGCAGGTGAACGGAGCAGCAGCTCCCGCGACGGCGGCCGGCAGCACCGGCGGCGCGGCCGGGGCAGCCTGTGCGGGCGGCGCGGCGGGGGCGGGCGGTGCAGCGAGGGCGGGCGGCGCGACGGCGGCGGGCGGCCGGACAGGATCGAGCGTCGCGACCGGCACGCGGACCCCACCGTCCGCCGGCACCCCGCGCTCGAGGCGGTCGATCCGCGCACCCAGCCCCGAGCGGGTGTCCTCCGCGGCGGGGAGCAGCAGTCGCGCCATGAGCAGCTCGAGGTGCAGGCGCGGGGAGGTGGCGCCGGTCATCTCGGTGAGGGCGGCGTTGCAGAGGTCCGCCGAGCGGGACAGCTCCGAGGCACCCAGGTGTCGCGCCTGCATCCGCATGCGGTCCAGCTGGTCGGTGGGCACGTCCCGCAGGGCGGCATCGGCGGCGTCGCCGGACGCGGCGATGACGATGAGGTCCCGCAGGCGCTCGAGCAGGTCCTCCACGAAGCGGCGCGGCTCGTGGCCCGTGGTGATGACGCGCTCGACCACGCGGAAGGCGGCAGCGCCGTCGCGAGCGGCGATCGCCTCCACCAGGTCGTCGAGCAGCGACGCCTGCGTGTAGCCCAGCAGCGCCGCGGCGCCCTCGTACTCGAGCTCGCCGCCGCCGGAGCCGGCGATCAGCTGGTCCAGCACCGACAGGGAGTCACGGACGGATCCTCCGCCGGCCCGGACCACCAGCGGCAGCACACCGGACGCCACCGGCACGCCCTCGCTGTCGCACAGCTGCTGCAGGTACGGCACCAGCACGTCCGGCGGCACCAGCCGGAACGGGTAGTGGTGCGTGCGCGAGCGGATGGTGCCGATGACCTTGTCCGGCTCGGTCGTCGCGAAGATGAACTTGATGTGCGGCGGCGGCTCCTCGACGATCTTGAGCAGCGCGTTGAAGCCCTGGTTGGAGACCATGTGGGCCTCGTCGAGGATGAACACCTTGTAGCGGTCCCGCGCGGGCGCGAACGTGGCGCGCTCCCGCAGCTCGCGGGCATCGTCGACACCGCCGTGGCTGGCCGCGTCGATCTCCACCACGTCCAGACTGCCCGGTCCGCCGCGCGCCAGCTCGACGCAGGACGCACAGACGCCGCACGGGACGTCGGTGGGGTTCTCCTCGGTGTTCTGCGCGCAGTTGAGGATGCGGGCGAGGATCCGCGCGGACGTCGTCTTGCCGCAGCCGCGCGGCCCGGAGAACAGGTACGCGTGGTTGACCTGGCCGCTGCGCAGCGCCTGCCGCAGGGGCGCGGTGACGTGGTCCTGACCGATCACCTCGGCGAAGTTCTCCGGCCGGTAGCGGCGGTACAGGGCTGTCGTCACGCCACGAACCCTAGACGCCCGCGCTGACACAGGCGGCCCGCCGTCCTCAGTCCGCGCGGACCACCGTCTCGGCCAGCACCGAGCGCAGCAGGGGGCGCGAGGTCTCCGTCGCCGCGTAGACCAGCGCGCACCCACCGGCCAGGAAACCGAACAGCAGGAGCAGCCCCTCCGGCGAGGTCACCGCGGCCAGCCCGAACAGCGGGAAGAACATGACCAGGGCGGCGACCGCGGAGCCGACCGCGACGAACAGCAGCGGGACCAGCACGGAGCGCCGGCGCACCGCGTCCAGGAGCTCGACGGGCGTCCCGGCCAGGTTCTGCAGGGCGATCTCGCGGCGCCGGTCGAGCACCGCGGCGGCCTGCGCGATCCCGGCGGAGACCGCGGCCAGCAGGAACGCGACGACCAGCGTCACCATGCCGCCGGTCACCAGGTCGTCGATGAGCACCGCAGCCGCGGGGTCGTTCGACGTGTCGACGGAGGCGAACACGGGCAGGACGGCGAGCGCACCGGCGACGAACCCGGCCAGTCCCAGCCCGCCGACCACGCGCCAGGCCGCCTTCGGGTCGTCGAGCAGCCGGCGGGCGGCCAGCAGCCGGGCCGGCGTCGTCGCGCGCCGCAGCTGGGCCTTGCCGACGAGGCCCAGGACCCACGGGCCGACGGCGTTGAGCGTCGCGAAACCGAGCGCCAGGGCGCCGACCAGCACACCGATCGCCGCCGCCCCCAGTGCCCCGGCCGCCTGGGTCACGGCCATGAACGTGCCGATGCCGACCACGGTGACGACGACCCGGAGCCAGGTCGGACCGCGCGGCGTCTCACGCCGCGCCACACCCAGGGGCGACACGCTGACCCGCCGCAGGCTCACGGCGGCCGAGACGGCACCGACCACCGGCACGGCCACCAGCGCGATCAGGAGGCCCTGCCACCCCACCCAGAGCTCGGAGACGGTGAACGTGGTGCCCTGGAACGGCAGCAGCGCGCACAGCGGGAGCAGCGCCGCGTAGAGCAGGACCCCCAGGACGGCGCCGACCAGCCCCTGCCAGGCGGTCTCGACGACGGTCAGGGCGACGACCTCGCGCGGCGTGGCCCCGAGCAGCCGCAGGGTCGCCAGCCGGGCGTCGCGACGAGCCACGCCGAGGCGCGCCGCGGCCCCGGCGAGCGTGACCAGCGGGACGACGAGGAGGACGACCGCGACCCACGCCAGCACGACGTAGACGCCGAGGTCGTCGCCGCGCCCCTCGGGCACGGGCTGCTGCGCCCGCGCGGCGAAGCCCAGCAGCCCGCCGACGACGGACAGCGTCAACCCGGTGGTCACCGTGAACGCCGTGACGGCGAGGCCGGTGATCAGGCGGGCGTCGCGTCCGCCGGCGCGCTGGAGCTGGGGCGCCAGCGCCAGGACCGCGTTCATCGGACGCCCTCGGTGTCGCGCACGAGCCCGTCGCGCACCTCGATCCGCCGGTCGCACCAGTCGGCCACCTGGGCGTCGTGGGTGACGACGACGAGCGACGCACCCGCGGCCCTCGTCGTCTCCGTGAGGATCCGCATGACGTCGTGGCCGGTGGCCTGGTCCAGGGCGCCGGTCGGCTCGTCGGCGAACACGACCGCGGGACCGGTGAGGAGGGCACGGGCGACCGCGACGCGCTGCGCCTGTCCGCCGGAGAGCTCGCCGGGTCGGCGCCCCTCCATCCCGCCGAGGCCGAGCGAGACCAGCCACCGGCCCGCCAGCTCGGTGGCGTCGCGCCGCGAGGTGCCCAGCAGCATGGCGGGCAGGGCGACGTTCTCGATGGCCGGCAGCTCGGAGAGCAGCTGCCCGAACTGGAACACGAACCCGTACCGGCGGCGACGCAGGAGGGAGCGCTCGCGGTCGGACAGGTGCCCGACGTCGTGCCCCTCGAGGGTCACCGTGCCGGCGTCGGGCAGCAGGATCCCGGCCAGGCAGTGCAGCAGCGTCGACTTGCCGGAGCCGGACGGGCCCATGACGGCGAGGGACTCCCCGTCGGCGAGGTCGACGTCGACGCCGGCGAGCGCGGTCGTCGGGCCGAAGGTCTTGACGAGGCCGCGGGCGGACAGACGGGGCGTGGCGGTGGACATGACGACCACGCTGCCGCCGGTCGACGTGCGCGGCATCGCCCCGCGGGACCGTCGCGACGAGACCCGTGTGCGCCCGTGGACGGACGCGGCTCCGCTCGTGGTCGCAGGAGAGCCCCTGGGTGTGTCAGACGGGTGACGCTGCGGGGTGAAGTCACCGTGCGTATCACCGCACAGCACACCCCAGGGATGAATGAATGTTCAACCAGATCGTACCGTCGAGCACGCCGGACCCGCCCGAGACACCCCCGCCCGAACGGAAGAGACCTCCCATGACCACCACGCTCGACCAGACCCTGACCAGCGCCCTCGAGATCGACGGGGCGACCGCCGTGGCCCTCGTCGACTACGAGAGCGGCATGTCGCTCGGTCACCGCGGCACCGGCGTGGACCTGGACGTCGCCGCCGCCGGCAACACCGAGGTGGTCCGCGCCAAGCTGCGCACCATGGCCGCGCTGAAGCTGGACGACTCGATCGAGGACATCCTCATCACGCTGGGCCAGCAGTACCACCTGATCCGCCTGCTGCAGGGCGCCGACGGCCAGGGCCTGTTCCTCTACCTGGTGCTCGACAAGAGCCGCGCCAACCTGGCCCTGGCCCGGCGCCAGCTGTCCAACCTCGAGCGCACGCTCACCATCTGACGCGACCGCGCGCACCCCGTCCGAGGAGGACCCCCGTGATCGTCCGGCAGCACGCCCTGCAGATCGCCGCCACCGTGCGCCGCGACCTGGAGGGCATCCGCCGCGTGAGCGTCGTGCGCACCGACGGCCGGCCGTTCTTCGACGACCCCGGGGACGGTCCGGCCGGCGCGGACGCGGACGCCGTCGCCGCCGAGGTGGCCGCCGTGGTCACCTCGGCGCGCCGCGTCGGGTCGGCTCTCGCCACCGGTCCGATCGACAGCCTCACCGTCCGCGGGCGCGACGCGACGATCGTCGCCCAGCCGCTCGACGACCTGCACGTGCTCGTCGTGACGTGCGCGCCGGACGTGAACCTGGTCCTGCTCGCCCGCGTGCTCACGCGGATCATGGCCGCGCACGCGCCGTCGTCCTGACGCTCACACCAGCAGGGCGACGCCCGCCAGGACCACCGCGCCTGCACCGGCCACGGACACCCACGCGCGGGCGCGCACGCCGAGCTGCCGGCCCAGGAACCCGCTGGAGAGGGCCAGCGTCAGCTGCCAGCCCAGCGAGGCCAGGCCCGCGCCGACCACGAAGGCGACGACCGACCCTGGCCCGGCCACACCGACCGCCAGTGCGACCGCGACGGTGGTGAAGGTGACCGCCGTGAGCGGGTTGACGGCTGTCAGCGCGACGAAGCGCAGGTAGGCCCGCACGGGCGACGCGGGTCCGGTCGGCACCGGCTCGGGCGGGGGTCGGTGGGCGGAGCGGAGCGTCGCCACGAGACCGACGGCACCGACCGCGACGAGCACCGCGGCGCTACCGGCACGCACCACGTCGGCGTGCGCGCCGAGCGCTCGGCTCACCGGCGTCCCGACGAGCACGGCGACGACCGCGTACGCCAGGTCGACGGTCGCGACCCCGCACGCGGCACCGACCGCCACCCGCACACCGTCGACCAGACCGCTGCGCAGCAGGAGCAGCCCGACCGGACCGACCGGCACGGCCACCGCGAGACCGGCCAGCACACCGAGGACGAGGGGCGACGACACCCGGACAGCGTCGATCTCGGTCGGTGGACTGTCACCGGGGTGCTGCGACAACCACCGTGAGACTGCGACGATCAACCGCATGGACACCCTGGACGACGCGATCCTCCGCGAGCTGACCGCGGATGCGCGGCTCCCCTACCGCGAGCTCGGCGCGCGCGTCGGCCTGAGCCCGAATGCCGCGGCCGCCCGCGTCCGCCGACTGCGGCAGGACGGCACCATCCGGGGGTTCACCGTGGTCACCGCCACCTCGCCCCCCGCCCGTCCGGGGTCCGGCCTGGAGGTGTTCGTCGAGGTCCGGCTGGCGGACGGCACCACGAACGAGTCGTTCGCCGCCGCGATCGACCGTGGGTTCCCGCAGGTGCTAGACGCCGTCCACGTCACCGGGTCCTACGACTACCTGCTGCACGCGGTGGTCGCGGACCCCTCGGCACTGGACCAGCTGGTGCGCCGGCTCAAGCGGGAGGCGGGCGCGGGCCAGACGTTCACGCGGCTGGCGCTGCGGGGATAGCCGTCCGCAGGCAGAGAAAGGACCCCCCGCACACCCGCCAGAGCTCACCTGCCCTTGCTGCCTTCCGGCCCTGGGGGAGTTCAGCGAGATGACGCCGCACGAGGGGTCTGCCGGAAATCCTAACCCGTCCCGCCGGTCACGGTGACCTCGCCAGCCAGTCTCCGGACGGTCGCGGTGTCGAACCGCGCCGCACCGGGCACCAGGGCGTTGGCGGCACCGGTGGCGGTCGCCAGGCGCAGTGCGTCGTCCAGCGCGAGGCCCTCGTCGAGCGCCCGGACCAGCGCGCCGAGCACGCTGTCCCCGCTGCCGACGGGGAACTGCCCGAGCACCCCGGGCAGCACCGCGTGCAGCGTGGTGGCGCCGTCGCACGCCCGCAGACCGGCCACCCCGTCGGTCACGACGACCAGTGCGCCGGTGCGGGCCTGCAGGGACGCCACGACCTGCGCCAGTGACGTCGATCTCGGGCACACCGAGCACCTCGCACGCCTCGGCGCGGTTGACCTTGAGCAGGTCCGGGGCACCGTGCGCGAGCAGCGCCCGCAGGGCCGGTCCGTGGCTGTCGACGGCCACGCGGACGCCCGTGCGGCCGGCGACCTCGACCAGCTCGTGCAGGGCGTCCGGGCCGAGCGACGCCGGGAACCCGCCGCTGACCAGGCACCAGCCCGGACGGTCCGCGAGGAGCGTGGACAACGCGTCGAGGAGGTCGTGGAAGACGGCGCGCGAGACCGGCGTCGCGTGCTCGTAGACCTCCGTCAGCGCGCCGCGCGCGTGGATGCTCACGCAGGTGCGCGTGAGCTCCTCGCCGTCGACCACGTGCAGGTCGAGCCCGTCGGCGCGTGCCCCTTCCGCGACCACCGCACCCGTGCCGCCGCCGAGCACCGCCACGGCGGCGACCGACGAGCCGAGCCGGGCGGCGGCGCGCGCCGCGTTGAGCGCCTTGCCGCCCGCCACCCGGTGCACCTCCAGCGGGCGCTGGATGCCGCTGAGCTCCTCGACGAGGTACGTGACGTCCAGCGAGGGGCTGACCGCCGCCGCGGTGATCATCCGACGCCGAGGTCGGCGAGGGTCGCCTGGTGGCCGGTGCCGCCGCTGCCGAGCGTGGACAAGGACCCGGCCGCAGCCGCCCAGCGCAGCCGCTCGGTCTCGTCGGCGATGCCGTGCGCCAGGGCCGCGAGGTAGCCGGCGTCGAAGCTGTCGCCCGCGCCCGTCGTGTCGACGACGTCCACCGCCAGCCCGGGGGCGTGCACGACGGGTCCGGAGGCCTGCACCGACCATCCCCCGTCGGCGCCGGCCTTGACCACGACGCGTGGACCCAGACCGGCCAGGTGGCGAGCGATCTCCACGTCCGTACCGGTCACGCCCGCGACCGCACCGAGCGCGCGGAGCTCGGACAGGTTGGGGAGGAACACGTCGACGTGCGCCAGCACCTGCAGGACGCCCGCCCACTGCTCGGCCGGGTCCCAGTTGGTGTCCAGGCTCACCGTGACGCCGGCCGCGCGGACCTCCGCGAGGAGCACCGGCAGCTCCGCGGCCAGGGCGGGCTGCAGGAAGTACGACGCGACGTGCAGGTGGCCGGCGCCGGTCGCCGCGAGCGCGGCCCGGACGGCGTCGGCGCGCAGGGTGGGGATGGTGCCCGGCACGGTGAGGATCGCGCGGTCGTCCGGGCGCCGACAGGATCACCGACAGCCCGGTCGCCGTCAGCGGATCGACCTCGACGTGCGTCGTCGAGACCCCCGCCGCGCCCAGGCCCTCGAGCTGGAAGCGGCCGAACGCGTCGTCGCCCACCCGGGCCACCAGCGACGTGGGGACGCCGAGGCGCGCCACCCCGCAGGCCGCGATGGACGCGCTGCCGCCGAGCACCAGCTCGCCGGAGTCGGCCAGCTGCTCGGCCTGGCCGAACCGGGGCACCACGTCGCCGCGGAGCACCAGGTCGACGTTGGCGTCGCCCGCGACCAGGACCGATCCCGTGCCTGTCACCCGTCCACTCATCCCTTCAGACCTGAGAACGTCATCGTCGCGATGAACTGCTTCTGCGCCAGCACGAAGAACGCGATCAGCGGGAGCGTCGCGACGACGTTGCCCGCCATGAGCAGCGACCAGTCGGTGCGCCGAGCGCCCTGGAAGTTGGTGATGCCGAGCTGGACCGTGAAGTGGGTCGGGTCGTTGATCGCGATCAGCGGCCACACCAGGTCGTTCCAGGACCCGAGCAGCGTGAAGATCGCCAGCGTCGCCATCGCCGGCTTGGCCAGGGGCAGCACCACGCGCCAGAACACCTGCAGGCGGCTGCACCCGTCCAGGACGGCGGCCTCCTCGAGCTCGGCGGGCAGCGACAGGAAGAACTGTCGCATCAGGAAGATGCCGAACGCGGAGGCCAGCCACGGGACGATCGCCGCGCCCAGGGTGTCGATGAGCCCGACCCGGGCGAACATCACGTACGTGGGGACCATGAGCAGCTGCGTCGGGATCATGATCGTCGCGGCGATGGCCAGGAACCCGAACGACCGCCCGGGGAACTTGAGCCGCGCGAACCCGTACCCCGCGAGCGAGCACAGGACCAGGTGGGAGGCCACACCGACGGTCGAGACGATCAGCGAGTTGAGCAGCCAGCGCAGGATGTCGGACTCGGCGAACAGCCGCGCGAAGCCGTCGAACGTGAAGGACGCCGGGATGAACCGCGGCGGGAACTTGCGCAGCTCGCTGGCCGGGGTGAGCGCGGCCAGGAACATCTGCACGAAGGGCAGCGCGAACAGCAGCGCGACGGGCGCCAGCACCAGGTGCCACCACCAGCGCCGGCGCGACGGCCGGCGGACGACGTCGTCCGGGGGCGTCACCGCGTGGCCGGACAGGATCTCGACAGCCATCAGAACGCCTCGACCTTCGAACGCCGGGAGTACAGGACGACGCCGCCGGTGATGATCAGCGTCACCGCGAACAGGCCGTAGGCCACGGCCGACGCGTACCCGAACTCGAGCTTCTTGAACGCCGTCTCCCACAGGTAGTAGACGATCGTCTGCGTCGCGTTGAGCGGTCCGCCGCGGGTGGTGGTGTAGACGAGGTCGAACAGCTGGATCGCCCCGATGGTCTGCCACACGGTGACGAACACCGTCACGGGCGCGAGCTGCGGGAACGTCACCCGCCAGAACGACTGCCAGCGGTTGGCCCCGTCGATCCGCGCGGCCTCCAGCAGCTCGGCGGGGATGTCCTGGAGCGCGGCCAGGTAGATGACCGTGGTGAACGCCGCCTGGCCCCACAGCGACATGAGGGTGATGACGACCATCGCCTGCGACGGGTCCTCGAGCCAGCCCTGCTGCGGCAGGTGCAGCGCACGCAGGACGGTGTTGGCCAGCCCGAACTGCGGGTTGAACAGGTAGGTGGTGAGGATGCCGGTCGCGGCCGCCGACGCCACGAACGGCAGGAAGATCGCGGTGCGGTAGAACCCCATGAGGAACAGCGGCCGGTTGAGCAGCATCGCGAGGGCGACGCCGAGCAGCACCGAGGCCGGGACGAACAGCGCCGTGTAGAGCAGCGTGTGCCCGACCGCGTCCCGCAGGGCGGCGTCGGTGACCATCGCCTGGTAGTTGCCGAGGCCCAGCCACGTCGGCGTCGAGAAGCCGTTCCAGCTCTGCAGCGACAACCAGAACGCCCACGCGGCGGGGAAGATCGACAGGCCCAGCACGATGAGCATCGCCGGCGCCACGAAGCCCCAGCCCTGCAGGCCGGCCCGGGCGCGCTCCTTGCGGCCGCCCGGGCGCCGGGTGCGGGAGGTGACGGTTCCCTGGTGCGGGGCGTGCGCCTGCGGGAGGAGCGCCGCGCCCCGCCGGGTCGGCGCCGCAGTCACCCTCCGAGCCCCTCGGTCGCCGTCGCGGCGGCCTGCTGGAGCGCCTCGGCGGGCTCGCCCTGACCCTGCAGGACCTGGGAGATCGCGGAGCCGATGGCCTCGGACAGCGTCACGTAGCCCGAGACCGTCGGCCGGGCGTGCACGGAGTTGACCATGTTGGCGGCCATCACATCCAGACCCGGCAGCTCGGCCACCTGCGCCTGGAACTCGGGCGAGTCCACCTCGGAGGCCCGCAGCGGCAGGTTGCCGTACGCGACGTTCCACGCGATGTCCTGCTCGGGCGACGTCAGCCACTTGGTGAACTCGTAGGACCAGTGCGCGCGGTTGACGTCCTTGTGGTCGAACAGCACCCACAGGTCCGGACCCGACACGGTCTCGTGGTTGCCGTCGGTCCCCGGCAGGGGCACGACCCCGTACTCGGTCCCCGCGGTCCGCAGGTCGTACAGGGTCCACGGGCCGGACGTGATCATCCCGATGCGGTCGCTCGCGAACAGCTCCGCGGCCTTGGTGTCGGTCTGGTCGAGGTAGACGCTCTTGTCGTCGATCGCCATGTCGCGCAGGAACGTCAGCGACTGCACGCCGGCGTCGGAGTCGAACGTCGCCGTCGTCTCGTCGTCGGACAGGATCTCGCCGCCGTTCTGCCACAGGTGCGGCCAGAACTGCCAGGTGGTCTCCTCGGAGCCCGAGACGCCGTACCCGTACCCGTAGGTGTTGGTGCTCGGGTCGGTCAGCTGCGCGGCCGCCTCGCGGAAGTCGTCCCAGGTCCAGTCGGCCGTCGGGTACGCGACGCCCGCGGCGTCGAAGACGGTGGTGTTGTAGAGCAGGGAGAGGTTGTCGACGACGGCGGGGAAGCCGATCGTCGTCGCCGCCGCCCGGCTGTGCGGTGCCGCGGGCCGCCGCCGGGAACTCGTCCCACGCGACGTCCGGGTCGGCCACCTGCTCGGTGATGTCCAGCGTGCGCTCCGAGCCCTGCAGCTCGCTGGCCCACGACCCGAACGCGTAGGAGATGTCGGGGTACGTGCCGCCCGCGAAGCCGGCGGACAGCTTCTGCAGGAGGTCCTCGGTGGAGGGCGCACCCGAGGACACGTCGATCGTGACGTTCGGGTGCTCCTTCTCGAAGTCGTCGGCCAGCCCCTCGAGGATGGTCTCGGCCTCGTCCGCCTGGCCGGTCCACCACGTCAGGGTGACGTCGGCCTCGGTGTCCAGGGTCGTGGCCCCCTGCGCCTCGCCGCCGGAGCAGGCGGTGACACCGAGGGAGGCGACGACGGCGGTGCTCGCCGCGAGAGCGGCGAGACGCGTACGGGATGAGCGCTGGGGGGACAACTCGTTCTCCTCGGGTGCGGGCGGGACGGGGCGGGGCGGGCAGGTCAGATCAGGACAGGACGACGGAGCGTGTCAGATGACGCGGGGTGTCGGGGTTCAGGCCGCGGCTCTCGGCGAGTGCGACGGCGAACCGCTGCGCCTGCACGAGCTGGACCAGCGGGTCCTCGTCGGAGACGACGACGCGCGCGCCCGTGGCCTCGATGTCGGCGACCATCGACGGGTCGACCTCGCCGAAGACCGTCACCAGCGACCCGGGGTGGGCGACGGCGATGGGGCCGTGCCGGTAGTCGAGCAGCGGGTAGGACTCGGACCAGGCCTGGGCGGCCTCGCGGACCTTGAGGGCGGCCTCCTGGGCGAGCCCGTGGGTCCAGCCGGTGCCGAGGTACACCACGTGGTCGATGCCGTCGACGGCGACCGGCAGGGGCGCGTCGAGCACCCGCTGGGCGGCGGCGACCAGGTCGGTGGTGTCGTCGCCGAACGCCGCCCGGGCGGTCGCGAGGACCGTCGTCGGGAACCGGGTCTGCACGACCGACTCCTCGTCGGCGTAGTCGAGCACGAGCAGGTGGTCGGCGCGGGCGGCGATCGGGGTGTCCTCGACGCCGACGATCGCGGCGACCGGCGTCCCGGGCTCGACCAGGGCGAGGGCGCTGAGCACCTCGGTGGTGGTGCCCGACCGGCTGATCACGACGATGCGGTCGTAGGTGCGGCCGGGGTGCCACTCGGAGGCGTAGGCCGCGTCGGTCAGGCCCAGGCCGGCCTGCTCGCGCAGGACCGCGACGGACTCGGCGACGAAGGCGCTGGTGCCGCACCCGAGGATCAGCACGCGGTCGCCCGGCGTGCCGAAGATCGTGCCCGTGCTCGACGCGTCGCGCAGGGCGCGGTCCCAGACGGACGGCTGGCTGGCGATCTCTCGCGCGGTGATGCTGCTGCTCACGGGTGGTGCCTCTCTGCTCCCGGCCACGAGTCCGTCGCGTCGCCGTCTGTGCGCAATACTGCGTACGGAACTGATCGTTCCACAATGAAACTGCGGCAAACGCTCAGTATTGCTGAGCGAACCCGAGAGGACGACGAGATGGCGACACCCGACTGGACGGCCCTGGCAGACCTGCGCCTGGCGGACTGGCACCCGCGCCGGCAGCTGTCCGTGCCCGTCACCCACGTCGAACGCAGCGCCGTGACCTGCATCGACGTCCACAACCACCTCGGGCGCTGGCTCACCCCGCCGGGCTGGACCGCACCCTCGGTCGACCAGCTGATCGAGCTCATGGACCGCCGCAACGTGGCGACGGTCGTCAACCTCGACGGCATGCACGGCGACGAGCTCGAGGCCAACCTCGACCGCTACGACCGCGTGCACCCCACCCGGTTCGTCACCTTCTGCCAGCTCGACTGGTCCCTGCTGGCCCAGCCCGACGGCGCCGCGCTGCTCGCCGCGCAGCTGCGCGACAGCGCCGCACGCGGGGCCCGTGGCCTCAAGGTGTGGAAGAACCTCGGGCTGACCGTGCGCGACGCCTCCGGCGCGCTGGTGCTGCCCGACGACCCGCGCGTGGTCGAGGTGCTCACGCTGGCCGGCACCCTGGGGCTGCCCGTGCTCATCCACGTCGCCGACCCGCTCGCGTTCTTCGCGCCCCTCGACGCCGAGAACGAGCGCGTCGACGAGCTGCAGGCCAACCCGGACTGGTGGTTCGGCGACCCCTCGGTGCACCCGACGTTCGACCGGCTGCTCACGGCGCTCGAGACGCTCGTGCAGGCGACGCCGGGCACCACCTACATCGGCGCCCACGTGGGCTGCGTCGCCGAGGACCTGGACCGCGTCGAGCGCCTGCTCACCGCGGCCCCGAACTGGCACGTCGACATCGGCGGACGCCTGGCCGAGCTCGGACGCCAGCCCCGCCGCGCACGGCGCCTCATCGAGCAGTTCCCGGACCGCGTCCTGTTCGGCACCGACGCGTTCCCGCTGACCGACGAGGCCCTGACCACGCACTTCCGGTTCCTCGAGACCGACGACGAGGCGTTCGACTACGCCCCCGACGAGCCGGTGCCGCCGCAGGGCCGCTGGTCGGTCAGCGCCCTGGACCTGTCGGCGCCGACCCTGCGGGCGCTCTACGCGGACAACGCCCGCCGCCTGCTGGGTCTGTAGCGTCGGTCAGGCGGCGTGGATCGTCGAGCAGGTGGCGGCCACCGCTGCCGCGATCGCGTCGCGGGCCGGGGCCAGGTAGCGGCGGGGGTCGGTGAGGGCGTCGTCGGCGGCCAGGACGCGGCGGACCTGCGCGGTCAGCGCGACGTTGAGGGCGGTCCCCACGTTGATCTTGCGGACGCCCGCGCGCACGGCCGCCTGCAGCATCGTCGGCGGGACGCCCGAGGACCCGTGCAGCACCAGCGGCACGGGCACGGCCGACGCCAGCCGGGCGATCAGGTCGAGGTCCAGCTCCGCGGTGGTCGTCACCATGGCGTGCGAGGAGCCGACGGCCACCGCGAGCCCGTCGACGCCGGTCGCCGCGACGAACTCCGCCGCCTCCCCCGGGTCGGTCCGCACGCCGGGCGCGTGGGCACCGTCCTTGCCGCCGACCTCCCCCAGCTCGGCCTCGACCCACAGGTTCGCCGCGTGGGCGCTACGGGCGAACGCGGCGGTGGTCGCGACGTTCTCGTCGTAGGGCAGGTGCGCGGCGTCGACCATGACCGACGTGACGCCGAACCGGGCCGCCTGGGCGACCGCGTCGGCCAGCAGGTCGGCGTCCTGCAGGTGGTCCAGGTGCAGCCCGACGGGCACGGTCGCCCGGTCGGCCAGCTCACGGCACGCGGCCAGGAGCGGGGCCGACTGGCCCTGCCGGTAGCGGACGGCGTTCTCGCTGACCTGCAGCAGGCCGGGCAGGCCGGCGCGCTCGAGCCCGGCGACGATCCCCTCGGCGTGCTCGAGGGTGATGACGTTGAACGAGAGGACCGCGGTGCCGCGCGCGACGGCGTCGTCGACGAGGTCCCGCGTGCGGGCGGCGGTCACAGCTGGACGCGCAGGTTCTCGGGCAGCAGGTCGCCGTGCGCCGCGGTGAGCTCGTTGCACAGGTCCCAGATCTGCTCCGGGGTCAGGGTGGAGCTGGCGTTGCCGTCGACCAGCACCGCCTGCCGGACCAGCCGCGGGTCGCCGGTGCGGACGGCCTCGACCGTGAGCTCGGCGACCGACAGGTAGGTGCGGTTGAGCGCGGCGCACTGGACGGGGAGCGGGCCCATGGCGACCGGGGCGACGCCGGACGCGTCGACCAGGGCGGGGACCTCGACCGCGGCACCCGCCGGCAGGTTGTCGATCAGGCCGCGGTTGGGCACGTTGACGTGGATCTCGCGCGGGGTCCCGGTCAGCACCGAGTGGATGATCTGCGGCGCGTACTCCGAGGCACCGCCCTCGAGCGGGAGGTCGGCACCGTCGGCGAGGAGCCGCTGGGCCTGCTCGAACTCGGCGACGTTCTCCCGGCTGATCCCGATGTACTGCAACGGCTCGATCCGGAACTTCTCGATCTGCTCGTCGGAGCGCAGGAACCAGGACAGGTACTCCGAGGAGTGCTCGCTGGTCTCGGTCGGGTAGTAGCCGATCCGGCGGAACATCTCGACGCGCACCCGCCGCTCGAGCTCGGGGTCCTGCGCGATCCGCTCGACGAGGCGCGGGTAGAGGTCCTCGCCGTCGACGGTCGTCCAGTCCCGCAGCCACGCCTGGTGGTTGACGCCGAACGCGCGGTAGCGGGTCTGCTCGACGTCGAGGCCCAGGAGCGCGGCCAGGTCGTGCGCCGTCCAGTACACCGAGTGGCACAGGCCGTAGGTGCGGATGTCGGGGGCGACGACCGAGGCCCACCAGACGTTCATGGCCATCGGGTTGGTGTAGTTGAGCAGCAGCGCGTCGGGGCACACCGCCCGCATGTCCTGCAGGATCCCGGTCAGCACGGGGAAGGTGCGCAGCGCCCGGAAGACGCCGCCGACGCCCGTGGTGTCGCCGATCGTCTGGCGCAGGCCGTACCGGGCGGGGATCTCCAGGTCCGTGATCGTCCCGTCGATGCCGCCCACCTGGATCATGTTGATGACGAAGTCGGCGCCGTCCAGCGCGGCCCGGCGCTCCAGCGTCGCGCTGATCCGCGCCGGGTGCCCCAGCTGCTGGACCAGACGGTGCGCGGTGCCCTGCGCGACCTCGAGCCGACGGGCGTCGATGTCGTGCAGCGCGAGCTCGAGGTCGAGGTCGCCGAAACGCAGGAGGTCGGCGACGAGCTGGCGGGTGAACACGACGCTCCCGGCGCCCACGAACGCGATCTTTGCCATGCCAGGATGATCGCCGCGCATGAGCGATACGTGCAAGAATTTGCCGACCGATCATTCGAAGTGATCATTCTGTGTGAGCGTTGGGGGTTCTCATGACAGTCACGGACCAGGGGCCGCGGGCGACGTCACGGAAGCGGTCCGACCGCATGCTCGGCGTGCTGGCGCTGCTCGAGTCCGGTGAGACCGTCACGCTCGCCGAGCTGACCGGTTCCCTGGGGGTCTCGCCGGCCACCGTGCGCCGCGACCTGGCCGACCTCGAGGAGCAGGGCCTGCTGGTCCGCACCCACGGCGGCGCCCGGGCGTTCGCCGCCGCCCGCGCCGAGGTCCCCGTGCGGCTGCGCGACTCCCAGTTCCGTGCGGCCAAGCAGCGGATCGCCCGCCGCGCCGCCGAGCTCATCCCGACCGGCCCCTACAGCGTGGCCATCAGCGGCGGGACGACGACGGCCGAGGTGGCCAAGGTGCTGGCCAGCCGGCCGGACCTCGCGATCATCACCAACGCGCTGACCACCGCGATGGAGATCGCGTCGCGGCCCAACCTCAAGGTCATCATGACCGGCGGGGTGGTCCGCTCGACGTCCTTCGAGGCCGTCGGCGCGCTCGCCGAGAACACGTTCAACGCCGTCAACGTGGGCACCGCGATCCTCGGCACCGACGGCATCTCCGCCGCGGGCGGGGCGACCACCCACGACGAGACCGAGGCACGCACCAACAACGCGATGGTCTGCCACGCCCAGCGCGTCGTCGTGGTGGCCGACGGGTCCAAGGTCGGGCGGGTCACCCTGGCGAAGATGACGGACCTGTCGCAGGTCCACGTGCTGGTGACCGACTCCAGCGCCGACCCCGACGAGCTCGCGCGGATCGTCGCCGCCGGGGTCGAGGTGCTCGTCGTCGAGCCGTGACGCCGCCGCCCGTTCGGCACCAGACTGCACCCATGACGACGGAGGCGGACCAGCCCGCGCGCTACGACTACGACCTGCTCGTCATCGGCTCCGGCCCCGGCGGGCAGAAGGCCGCGATCGCCGCCGCCAAGCTCGGGCACCGCGTGGCCGTCGTCGAGCGCCGGCACATGATGGGCGGCGTCTCCACCAACACCGGCACCATCCCGAGCAAGACGCTGCGCGAGGCCGTCATGTACCTGACGGGCATGGCGCAGCGCGAGGTGTACGGCGCGAGCTACCGCGTGAAGTCGGACATCACGATGGAGGACCTGTTCGCCCGCACGCAGCACGTGATCGGCCGCGAGCACGAGGTGATCCGCGCGCAGCTGCTGCGCAACCACGTGGACCTGCTCAGCGGCACCGGGTCGTTCGTCGACGACCACACGGTGGGGATCCTCGACGACGACGGGGTGCGCCGCACCCAGGTCACCGCGCGGTTCGTGGTGATCGCGACCGGCTCGAAGCCGCACCGGCCCACCACCGTGCAGTTCGACGAGCGCACGGTGCTGGACTCCGACGGCGTGCTCAAGCTGGAGAACGTGCCCAACTCGATGGTCGTCGTCGGCGCCGGGATCATCGGCATCGAGTACGCGTCGATGTTCGCCGCCCTGGGCACGCGGGTCACCGTCATCGACAAGCGCCCCGCCATGCTCGAGATGTGCGACCCCGAGGTGGCCGAGTCGTTGAAGTTCCACCTGCGCGACCTGTCGGTCTCGTTCCGGTTCGGGGAGGAGGTGGAGGGCGTCGACAGCAACACCCACGGCACCGTGACCCGGCTCGTCTCGGGCAAGCGGATCGCCGCCGACGCCGTCATGTACTCCGCCGGCCGCCAGGGCCAGACCGACTCGCTGAACCTGCCCGCCGCCGGCCTGAGCGCCGACTCGCGCGGCCGCATCGCGGTCGACGAGCAGTACCGCACGCAGGTGCCGCACATCTTCGCCGTCGGCGACGTCATCGGCTTCCCCGCGCTGGCCGCGACGAGCATGGACCAGGGCCGGCTGGCGGCGTACCACGCGTTCGACGAGCCGGCCCGCGAGCTGCAGTCCGTGCAGCCCATCGGCATCTACACGATCCCCGAGATCTCCTACTGCGGCCGCACCGAGGAGGAGCTGACGGCGCAGGCGGTCCCGTACGAGGTGGGCGTCGCGCGCTACCGCGAGCTGGCCCGCGGGCAGATCGTCGGCGACTCCTACGGGATGCTCAAGCTGCTGGTGCACACCGAGACGCGTGAGCTCCTGGGCATCCACATCTTCGGGACGTCCGCCACCGACCTGGTGCACATCGGGCAGGCGATCATGGCGTGCGGCGGGACGGTGGACTACCTCGTGGACACGGTCCTGAACTACCCGACGCTGTCCGAGGCGTACAAGGTGGCGGCCCTGGACGCGACGAACAAGATCCGCCAGGTGGCCCGCTTCAGCCTCTGACCGTCAGCAGGCGGCTCGCCCCCGCGCGACCGCCGCGACGAGGGCGTCGGCGATCTCGGGCGTCGCCGCCGCCAGGAGGGAGTCAGACGCCAGCGACCACGCGTCACCCCGGGCATCGACGACGACCCCGCCGGCCTCCCGGACCAGCACCACACCGGCGACGACGTCCCACGCGGCGTTGCCGAACAGGACCGCGCCCGACGTCCGACCGGTGGCCACCCAGGCCAGCTCGGTGGCGGACGTGCCGACCACGCGCAGCTTGCCGACGACTGCGGCGACCTCCCGCAGCGCGGCGGCCCGCACGTCGAGCGGCCACGGCGCCACCGAGGTCCAGGACAGGTCCCCCACCGTCACGGTGAGGCTGTCGAGCGAGCCACCACGCGTCGTCGCCCGCACGTCACCCACCGACGTCCGCCGCCACGCCCCGGCACCGCGCGCGGCCCAGACGACCTCCCCCGTGGTCACGTCGGCCGTCACGCCCACCACCGGCTCGTGCTCGGCCAACCGCGCCAGCGTGCACGCGACGAGCGGCAGCCCGGCGACGAAGTTCGCCGTCCCGTCGATCGGGTCCACCACCCACCGGTCCGGCGCCGCCTCCCGCGGCGACCCCTCCTCGCCCTGGACCGGCAGCGGCGACCCGGCCGCGAGGGTCCGGACCACCGCGTCCTCCGTGGCCAGGTCGACGGCGGTCACCAGGTCGTTCGGGCCCTTGAGCCGCAGGACGGCGCGGTCGTCGGCACCGCGGACCACAGCCAGCCCGGCATCGACGGCACGCAGGGCCAGGTCCAGGTCGGGCTGGAGGAGCGGGTCCACGGAGGGGGTGGGTTCGGAAGCCATGCACGCATCATCACCCGGCCGTGCGACGCGCAGGTGAACGGCGGTCGCGCACCGCGCCACCACCGGGTTCGGTCCGACGGCCGAGGTCGGGTATCCTCTGTCGGCCGGGAGGATTCGCCTAGTGGCCTATGGCGCACGCTTGGAAAGCGTGTTGGGTGAAAGCCCTCGGGGGTTCGAATCCCCCATCCTCCGCGCACCGAAGGGCCCGTCACCTGCAGCGATGTGGGGGCGGGCCCTTCGCCATGTCCGCGAGCGCGCCCCTCGTGCACCCGCCCGTCTGGATCGGTACAGTCGCCGTCAGCCACCCTCCCCTCGCACGCACCGGAGCTGCCATGTCCCACGTCCTCGTCACCGGCTCGTCCGACGGCATCGGGCGGGAGACGGCCCGTCAGCTCCTCGCCGCAGGTCACCAGGTCACGGGCCACGCCCGCAACCAGGCGCGGGCCGACGAGCTGCGGGCGGCGCTGCCCGGGGTCGGCGGTGTCGTCGTCGGCGATCTCGCCTCGCTGGACGAGACGCGGGCGCTGGCCGAGCAGGCGACGGCGGCGGGGCCGTTCGACGCGGTGATCCACAACGCCGGGATCGGTGGTGGCGTCCCGTCGCGGACGGAGACGGTCGACGGGCTCGAGCGGATCTTCCACGTCAACGTCGTCGCGCCGTACCTGCTGACCGCCCTGATGCCGCGGCCGGCACGGCTGGTCTACCTGACGTCGGGGCTGCAAGAGGACGGGGTCGCCGAGCTCGACGACCTGCAGTACGCCGCGCGCCCGTGGGACGGGATGAAGGCCTACTCGGACTCCAAGCTGCACGACGTCGTGCTGGCCTTCGCGGTCGCCCGGCTCTGGCCGGAGGTGCTCTCCACCACGGTCGACCCCGGGTGGATCAAGACCAAGCTCGGCGGTCCCGACGCATGGGACGAGGTCGACGAGGGTGCCGAGACGCAGGTCTGGCTGGCGACCTCGGACGATGCCGCCGCTCGTGTGACCGGCGAGTACCTCAAGCGCCACGAGATCCAGGCGCCGAACCCGCTCGCGCGCGACGTCGAGGTGCAGGACGGTCTGCTCGCGCGCCTGGCCGAGATCACCGGGGCTGCACTGCCTCGCTGACGCCCCCTCTGGGTGATGACCGCTCAGCGCAGGCCGTCCGACTCCATCTTGTCGCCCTCTGTCGTCCCCGAGTGCGCGCTCTCGGGGGTGGTCCGCAGTCCGTCGGACACGATCTTCGACGCCTCGTCGGTGTCGTCGACCTCGCCCCGGCCGGTGTCCTCGACGCCCAGTCCGGCGGCCCGGATCTTGGTGGCCTCGGACGTCTCGACGGCGCCGTCCGACGCGTCTACCGACTCGCCCGCCAGGTGGTCGGAGCGCATCTTCGTGCCCTCTGAGGTGTGCGCAGCGTGCTCGTCGCCGTAAGCCTGGACCATGGTGCTCCTTCGTGATGCTGCGATGTCCTCGTCGGGCGCCACTGCCGGTGACGTCAGTCGAACCCTGCGGTGCCCAGCAACGGTGCTGGTCGGATCGGGGTCGGGCCCCTGGGGTGATCACGGTCCGGACATTCCCGAGCGTACGCCGACCGGTCCCGGCCGCGGCGTACCGTCAGTGGGCTCCCCCGAGGTTCCCGGCCAGCCGCTCGTGCCGTGCGGCGCTGTCCGGGTTCAGTCCCACGATGGTGACGTTCTTGCCCTTCGCCGCGTACTTGGTGGTGATGGCGTCGAGCGTGGCCACCGTGGAGGCGTCCCAGATGTGCGCGTTCGAGCAGGTCGATGACCACGTCCTTCGGGTCACCGGCGTAGTCGAACTGGTAGACGAGGTCGTTCGACGAGGCGAAGAACAGCTCGCCCTCGACGGAGTACACGCGCTGCTCGTCGGCACCCAGCGTCTCCTCGCGGGTGACCGTGGCCAGGTGGGCGACGCGGCGGGCGAACAGGATCATGGCGACGAGCACGCCGACGATCACCCCGTAGGCCAGGTTGTGGGTGGCCACGGTGACGACGACGGTCGCGAGCATGACGGCGGTCTCCGACTTCGGCATGCGCCGCAGGGTGCTCGGCCGCACCGAGTGCCAGTCGAACGTGCCCACCGAGACCATGATCATGACGGCCACCAGCGCGGCCATCGGGATGATCGCGACGACGTCGCCGAGCCCGACCACCAGGATCAGCAGGAACGTGCCCGCCAGGAACGTGGAGATCCGCGTCCGCGCACCGGAGACCTTCACGTTGATCATCGTCTGGCCGATCATCGCGCAGCCGCCCATGCCGCCGAAGAAGCCGGTGATCATGTTGGCGCAGCCCTGCCCCCAGGCCTCGCGCGTCTTGTTCGAGTGGGTGTCGGTGACGTCGTCGACCAGCTTGGCGGTCAGCAGCGACTCGAGGATGCCGACCAGCGCCACCGCGAGCGCGAAGGGGCCGACGATCTGCAGCGTCTCGAGGGTCAGCGGCACGTTCGGCAGCAGCAGCTGCGGGAGGCTGTCCGGCAGCGCGCCCTCGTCGCCCACGGTCGGCACGGAGATGGCAGCCAGCACCGTGGCTCCGGTGAGCAGGACGATCGCGACCAGCGGGGCGGGGACCACGGTGGTCCAGCGCGGCAGCAGGACCATGATCGCGACGCCGACGGCGACCAGCGGGTAGACCGCCCACGGGACGTCCACCAGGTGCGTGACCTGCGACAGGAAGATCAGGATGGCGAGCGCGTTGACGAACCCGACCATCACCGAGCGCGGGATGAACCGCATGAGCTTGGCGATGCCGAGCGAGCCCGAGGACCACCTGCAGGGCGCCGGCCAGGATCACCGCGGCGATCAGGTAGTCGAGACCGTACTCGCGGGCCAGGGGCGCGACGACCAGCGCGACGGCTCCGGTGGCGGCGGAGATCATCGCCGGGCGGCCGCCCAGGAACGCGATGGACACCGCCATGGTGAAGGACGCGAACAGACCGATCCGCGGGTCGACGCCCGCGATGATCGAGAACGCGATCGCCTCGGGGATCAGCGCCAGTGCGACTACCAGGCCCGCGAGCACCTCGGTGCGCAGGCGCTTGCCGGAGCGCAGGGCGCTCATCACGGAGTCGGCCTGATCGGCCTCGGGCACAGCGGTGTCGGTCGCCATCGGTTTCCGTTCGGGTTCAGGGACGCGCGCGCCCCGCGGCCAGACGAGTGCCTGGGCCGGATGGTCAGGAGCGCGCAGCACTGCGCACGAAGGAAGTCGGTGACACCAACCCTACCCTAACGTGAGGGTAGAGTGCGGCCGTGGATCCCGACGCGAGCACGCCGACGACCAGCACGACCCGGCAGATCGGGGCCGTCGCCGAGCTGACCGGACTGTCGCTGCGCACGCTGCGGCACTACGACGAGGTCGGCCTGCTGCGCCCGACCGGGCGCAGCGTCGGTGGCTTCCGGCTCTACACGGCCGCCGACGTCGAGCGGCTGCTGCTGATCCGCCGGATGAAGCCGCTCGGCTTCACGCTCGAGGAGATGGCGGACGTTCTCGAGGTGGTCGACGCGCTCGCCGACCACACCTCCCCGACCGACGCCGCCGAGCTGCACGACCGCCTCGACGCCTACGTCGAGGCCGCCCAGGCCCGCCGCGCGGAGCTCGCGCGCACCCTGGCGATGGCCGACGAGTTCATCGCCACCCTGCGCGACGAGCAGACCCGCCGGCGCTGACCGGCGGCCGTCACGACGGCACCGACGCCGTGCGCCACGTGCTCGGCGCGCTCCCCCGGCTGCGCTTGAACGCCCGGCTGAACGCCTCCTCGGAGTCGTACCCGACCCGGTGCGCGATGCTCAGCACCGCGAGGTCCGTCGTCGCCAGCAGGTCCTGCGCCACGTGCATCCGCCACTGCGCCAGGTACCGGATCGGCGAGAGCCCCAGCACCTCCCGAAACCGCGTGTCCAGCTGCGAGCGGGACACCAGCGCCTCGTGCGCGAGCGCCTCGACCGTCCACCTGCGCTGCGGCTCGCGGTGCGCCGCCGCCAGCGCGGGCGCGAGGACGGGGTCTCGCAGGGCCGCCGCCCACCCCCGGTCGACCGCCGGCGCCGACGCCAGGTGCAGCCGCAGCACCTCGACCAGCAGCAGCTCCGGCAACCTCGTCGGCATCCCCAACGCACCCGCCGACGACTGCTCGAGCGCGTAGTCCACGTTGGCGCGCACCCACCGGGCGGCCGGCCCGGTCGGGTGCACGACGAACACCGGCGGCAGCGCGCGCATCGCCGGGTCGAACAGGGGGTCGCTCGTGTGCAGGTAGCCGCAGACGACGTCGGTCCGTGACCCGTCGCGGCCGTGCCGCAGGACGGGCATCTGGATCCACGGCGGGGCGGGCAGGAATGTCGAGATCGGGACGGCCTCGGCGTCCTGCCGCCCGCCCATCCGGTGCTGGTCGCCGTAGGGCAGCACGATGACGTCCCCGCCGCTCGCCCAGTGCCGCGGGCCGTCGTCGACCGAGATCCAGCAGGTCCCCGTCGCCACGACGTGGAACAGCACCACCCGGTCGGTGCCCGGACGCAGCAGGGCGGCGGTGACCGGGCCGGTCATCGACTCGTACATCCACGGTTCGCGGTACTCGGCGCGCAGGAACACCGCGCCCTCCAGCCGCAGCCGCTCCAGAGCAGCCTGCAGGACGAGCGTGGGGTCCCGATCAGGGACGGCGGTGACCCGGTCATGGTCCGCGGACGTGATCCGCACGAACCTGATCGTGTCATACCGACATATCCGCACAAAGGAGCACGACGATGCCGCTGTTCATGGACGTCCACACGATCGACGGACCGCTCGGGATGGGCGACGTCGCCCAGGCCCACCAGGCCGACCTCGATGCGCAAGGACCGTACGGCGTCAACTACCTCAAGTACTGGGTCGACGAGGCGCAGGGCAAGATCTTCTGCCTCGTCGACGCCCCCGACGCGGAGGCCGCCGCGACGGTGCACCGCACGGCCCACGGCCTCGTCGCGGACGAGATCTACCGCGTCGACGAGGGGGCCTGATCCCACCGGCCCGTCGTCCGCGCACGCGGGCGGCGGGCCGGCGTCGCGCTCGACATCACGCTCCGGTCACGGCCCTGTCACGGTTGGGTCACGGCACTCGGCAGCGTTCGCACGTCCCTCGGGGGCCCCGCACGGTGGAAAGAGGACCGAGCGGGGAGGAGACCGGGATGCGGGACATGAGGAGGTCCGTCGCGGCGGCTGCGGTCGTGGGCACCGTGGTGGCCGGGATGCTCGCCGGGTGCGGGCAGGAGGCGCCGCCGCCGGACGCAGACATCACGGTGGCCGACCTGGCCGACGCCGAGACCAACGCCGGTGACGGCACGAGCGACTGGATCGGCCGTGAGGTCACGGTGCGGGGACACGTGCTGGAGATCGTCGAACCGGGCGCCTTCCGCATCGGTGACCCCGGCACGTGGGAGCCGTCCGTGCTGGTGCTGAGCCCTACGGCGGACTTCGCCGACGCGGGCCTGGACGTGACGGACGCGATGATCGAGGACGAGACGACGGTCGAGGTCACCGGCACGGTCCGCCGGCTCTCGCTCGGCCAGTTCCAGGAGGACTACGACATCCCGTACGACGAGAGCGTCTTCGAGGACTACGCCGGCGACGCGGTCGTCGTGGTCGACCACCTGACCGCCGTCACCGAGGACTGACGACTACTCGCGGCGACGCCGGTCGACCGCCACGACGTTCCGGCGCTCGAACCGCAGGGGGTCACCGGAGTGCAGGCCCACGATCTCCGTGGGGTCGTGGCGCAGGACCCCGTCCAGCCGCTCGTCGGCCATCCCGGTGACCTGCACCCAGACGCGCTCCTCGAGGCCGTTCTCCGGCACCACGATCACCTTCACCGACTGCCCCACGCGTACCCCGGCCAGCTCGTCGGCGGTGGGGACCCGGAACGTGTCCGGGGAGGCGGCGTGCCGGGCTCCGGCGTCGGCGAGCGTCCAGACGGTGCGGCGGCGGAACAGGCTCACGCTCCGAGCCTAGGCGGACGACCCCCGAGGCAGCACGGTCAGGACGCGCACCAGGTGGTCGTGGAACTCGGACATGTAGATGCGCAGGAAGGCCTCCGTCGACTCGTCCGACACCTCGCCGTCGGGCGAGAACACGTCGTGCGAGAAGTGGATGTACGCCTCGGGGGCCGTCATCTGCCGGGCGTTGCAGAAGCTCAGGACCGCGCGCAGGCTCTGCTGCGCCACCGCGGTGCCGATCACGCCGACCGACGCCCCGATCACGGCGGCCGGGACGTGGTCGAACGAGTTCTGCCCCCAGGGGCGCGACGCCCAGTCGATCGCGTTCTTCAGCGCACCGGGGATCGACCGGTTGTACTCCGGGGTGACGAACAGGACCGCGTCCACGCCGGCCAGCGAGTCCTTGAGCGCCTGGGCCTCCGGCGGGTACTGCGCGTCGAAGTCGGGGCTGTACAGCGGCAGGTTGCCGATGGGGATCTCGACGAAGCTCAGGTCGTCCGGGGCGAGCCGGATCAGGGCCTTCGACAGGATGCGGTTGATCGAGGTCGAGGACAGGCTGCCGACGAAGTAGCCGACCGTGTACGTGCGGGGCATGGGAGCTCCGTTCCCGACGAGTGCAGGATGACGATTCACGCTACGTCCGGCGCCGACCCACCGCCCGGCGGGGCAGCGAGCCCGGCCAGCGCCCGGACGGTCTCGATCGTGTCCGCCTCCGCCGCGGTCTTGTCGTCGCGGTAGCGCACCACGCGCGCGAACCGCAGGGCGAGCCCGCCGGGGTACCGCGTGGACCGCTGCAGCCCGTCGAACGCGATCTCGACCACCTGCTCGGGACGGACCGTCACCACCCAGCCGTCGTCACCGGTCGACAGCTCCGTGAACCGCTCGGTCTGCCACGCGAGCATCTGGTCGGTCATGCCCTTGAACGTCTTGCCCAGCATCACGAACCCGTCCCCGTCCGCGGGCGCCGAGGTGGATGTTCGACAGCAGCCCGGTCCGCCGCCCGGAGCCGCGCTCCACGGCGAGCACCACCAGGTCGAGGGTGTTGCGCGGCTTGACCTTGATCCAGGCCGCGCCGCGCCGGCCGGCCTCGTAGGGCGCGTCGGACGCCTTGACGACGACCCCCTCCTGGCCGGCCGCCACCACGGAGGAGAAGTAGTCGCGCGCGGCCGCCGGGTCGGTGGTCACCAGCCGCTGCACCACCGAGCCGGCTGCGACGGTGTCGAGCGCCTCGAGCCGGCGGTGCAACGGTGCGTCCAGCAGGTCGACGCCGTCGGCGTGCAGGCAGTCGAAGAAGAACGGGGTGAGCGTGGTGGTCGAGAGCTCGGCGGTGGCGGACCGCGCCGCGGTCTCCTGGAACGGTCGGGGGCGACCGTCCGGGCCGATCGCCAGCGCCTCGCCGTCCAGCACCAGGTCGGTGGCGGGCATGTCCCGGACGACCGCGACGATCTCCGGCACGCGGGCCGTGATGTCGTCGAGGCTCCGGGTGAACACGCGCACCTCGTCGCCGCGCCGGTGCACCTGGATGCGGATGCCGTCCAGCTTGGTGTCCACGACCACCGGCCCGGCGGGCAGGGACGCCCAGGCGCCGTCGACGTCGGGCGCCGACTGCGCCAGCATCGGTCGCACCGGCCGACCCACCTGGAGCGTGAACCCGGCCAGGGCGACCGCCGGATCCGGCGACGTCAGCGCCGCCACGGCGACCGCCTCGGTCTCGCCGGCGAGCATGGCCGCGCGCCGCACCGCGTCCGGCGGCACCCCGGCGGCCTCCGCCACCGCGTCGAGCAGCAGCGCGTCCAGCGATCCCTGCCGCAGCTCCCCGGTGACCAGCCCGCGCAGCAGCCGCTGCTCGTCGGCCGTGGCGGCGGCGAAGAGCTCCGCGGCCATCGTCGTGCGAGCCGTCCCGGACCCGGGTCCCTCGAGCGAGGACATCTCCTCGAACGTGGCATCCACCTGGGCGACCGTCAGCGTCGGGACGTCGGCCGGATCCGGCAGGGAGCCCAGCGACCGCCAGCCCAGTCCCGTCCGGCGCTGCCGCAGCTGACCGCCCAGGTACCGGGACACGGTCGCCACGTCGTCGGGCGGCGTGCGGCGCAGCAGGTCCACGAGCAGGGCGCGCTTGGTCAGCCGCGAGCGCGTCGTCGTCGAGGGCGGAGGACGTCGTCGCGATCTCGACCAGCAGCATGGCCGCATCCTGCCCCCGGGCACCGACACCCGCCCGCCGGCAGTCCGACCGGCTACGCGCCGATCCCGCCGTCCACGTACAGCCAGCGGCCGTCCTCGCGCACGAACCGGCTGGTCTCGTGCAGCCGTCCGCGCTGGCCGATCGCCGTGCCGTCGTCGAGCCGGTAGTGCGCGACGAACTCGACGGTGCCGGTGTCGTCCCACGGCCCGCCCGCGTCGGTGCGCACCACGTCCAGCCGCCGCCAGACCATGTCCGGGTCGAGCTCGAGCTCGTCGGGGCGCGTGCTGGGATGCCACGTGACCAGCAGGTAGTGGACGGCGCCGGTGGCGAAGGCCGTGTACCGGGACCGCATCAGCGCCTCGGCGGTGGGCGCCCGGCGCCCGTCGGCCAGGTACCGGCCGCAGCAGGCGGCGTACGTCTCGCCCGTCCCGCAGGGGCAGCGGTCGTCGCTCGAGGTCATCGGTTCTCCAGGGCCGGCAGACGAATTCCGGGCTCGACGTTCCGGTCGAGGCCATCGTGCCGTACGGTTGTGCCCGTAGTCGCAGTGAATCGCTTGTCATGACGGCCAGGGAAACTTGGCAGGACGTTCTCCAGGACCACCTCGGAGACGGACGACGAACACCGTGATCACCGGTCCCGGTCACCCGGGAGTTGTCCATACCGCACGTGAGAGAAGAGAACATCATGCCTGTTGGCACCGTGAAGTGGTTCAACGCCGAGAAGGGCTTCGGCTTCATCGCCCCCGAGGACGGCGGACCCGACGTGTTCGCGCACTACTCCGCGATCACGACGAGCGGCTACCGCACGCTCGAGGAGAACCAGAAGGTGCAGTTCGAGGTCACGCAGGGCCCCAAGGGCCCGCAGGCGTCGAACATCACGCCCGTCTGAGCTGAGCCGAGCATCTAGCTCCCTCGCACGAGACCCCGGCCGATCCGGCCGGGGTCTCGTCGCATACCGACCTCCGGCGCACGCTCACCTCGAACTCCGACCGCACTCGCGCCGCGCTCTGCACGACCGACCAGGACGGACTCCATGAGCTCTCCTACCGTGACCACAGCCCCCAGCCGCCCGCGTGACCGCGCCGTGAGCGACTTCACCGAGCTGACCCGCACCATCCAGGCCGCCGGCCTGATGAAGCGCCGCCCCGCGCACTACGCCATGCGGCTGTCCGCCGCCGTGGTCGCCGTGCTGGGCCTGGTCGCCACGATCATCCTCGTGGGCGACTCCTGGTGGCAGATCGCCGTCGCGTTCGCCGCCGCCGTGATCCTCACGCAGGTCGCCTTCCTCGGCCACGACGCCGCGCACCGGCAGATCTTCGCCGACGGACGCGCCAACAACTGGACCTCGCTGGTCCTCGCCGACCTGTTCGTCGGCCTCAGCCACGGCTGGTGGCAGCGCAAGCACACGCGCCACCACGCCAACCCGAACAAGATCGACTCCGACCCGGACATCGACCTCGAGGTCCTCGCGTTCACGCCTGAGCAGGCGGAGAAGCGCACGTCGAAGCTGTCGATCTGGTTCCTGAACCACCAGGGCTGGTTCTTCTTCCCGCTCCTGCTGCTCGAGGGCCTGGCCCTGCACGTGGCCGCCGTCAAGCGCCTGTCGTCGCGCGAGAAGCTGGAGCACCGCACCGCGGAGATCGTCATGATGACCATCCGCCTGGGCGGCGGGCTCGCCCTGGTGCTGCTGACCATGTCGTGGCCGATCGCGCTGGTGTTCCTGGCCGTGCAGATGGGTGTCTTCGGGTTCTACATGGGCGCCTCGTTCGCCCCGAACCACAAGGGCATGCCGCTGGTCCCCAAGGACATGCGCCTGGACTTCCTGCGCCGTCAGGTGCTGACCAGCCGCAACATCGGCGGCGGCAAGTGGGTCGACGTGCTCATGGGCGGGCTCAACCTGCAGGTCGAGCACCACCTGTTCCCGTCGATGCCGCGCCCGTCGCTGCGCCGCGCCAAGCCGATCGTCGAGGCGTACTGCCGCGAGCACAACATCCCGTACCTGCAGGTGTCGCTGCCGCAGTCGTACTCGATCATCGTGCGGTACCTCAACACGGTCGGGAAGCACGACCGCGACCCGTTCAACTGCCCGATGACGGCGCTCTACCGCGCCTGACCCGTCGGCCACGACGACGCCCCTGCCTCCCTGCGGAGGTGGGGGCGTCGTCGTTCAGGCCAGCACGTCGCGTCGTCGGAACCCGAGCACGCCGAACGCCGTCAGCGCCGCCGCCACCGCCAGGAGCACGAGCAGCGGCCCGGGCGTGACGTCGTCCAGCGGGTACGCGGGCGTGTGCGTGAACGGGGACACGTCCTGCAGCCACGCGGGCAGGTCCAGGAGCGCGCCCAGCTGGCCGACGAGCAGCGACCACAGCACCAGCACCCAACCGAGCACCACGAGTCGCGGCACCCAGCCGTAGAGCGCGGTCATGGCGCCGACGACCACCAGGACCGCGGGCAGCTGGACCAGCGCGGCGCCGAGGATGGGACCGGCGGCGTCCCACCCGCCCGAGGCCAGCCCGTTGCCCAACCCCATGGCCAGCCCGCCGACCACGAGCAGGACCACGGTGCCGGCGGCCACGACCAGCACGGCGACCAGCAGGTACGTCGTGCGCGGGACGCTGCGCCCGAGCAGCAGCTCGGTCCGCCCGGCGGTCTCCTCGCCGTGCAGCCGCCCGAGGGCCGCCACCACGTACGCACCCGCCGCGAGCGCGATGAACCCCATGATCGTCACGGTGAAGACGTCCTGCAGCCGGCCGACGCCGCCGAGGCTCTCGATGATCCGCTGGACCTGCGGGCTGTCCCCCGCCAGCTCACCGACCGAGTCCAGCAGGAACCCGACCAGCAGCAGGTACGCCGCGACCGGAACCACCCACGTGACGAGCGACTGCCCTTGCAGGCGCCAGGTCAGCGCGGTCACCGACCCCAGCCGCGGGGCGTGCGCCGGCCCCGGCCGGTCCGCGATGAGCCCCGCGCCGAGGTCCCGCCGGGCCGCGATCTGGTATCCGGCACCGGCACCGAGGACCAGGACGGCGACTCCCAGCAGCGCGAGCCCCAGCCGGTCGTCGCCGAACGGGTCGATCTTCTGCCCCCACCCCATGGGGCTCAGCCAGGACAGCCACGCCAGCGCGTCCTGCACGTCGGCCGCGGCCCGCAACGCGTACGTGCCGACGAGCACCGACACGGCGATGCTCGACGCGGTGCGCGCGACCGACGCCAGCTGGACCGCCACCGCGGCGACGCCGACCCCGGCCAGGCCGGCGACGAGGTTCTGCAGCGCGAATGCGACCGCCCCGACCGCGCCCTCACCCACCAGCGGCAGCGCGACGGCCACCGAGCAGGCCGTGACCAGCACCAGCGCCGCGAGCAGACCCGCGGTCAGCGGCGCCAGGCGGCCGACGCGCAGGGAGCCGACGAGCTCGAGGCGGCCGGCCTCCTCCTCGCGGCGGGTGTGCCGCACGACGGCCATCGCGCCGACGATGCCCACCACCAGCGCGAGGAACGCACCGATGCGCCACGTGGTCATCGCCGCGACCGACTCCGGGTGCCGGGCCGGCCCGAGCAGGGCGAGGAACGCGGGGTTGGTCCCGACCGTCGTCGCCAGCGCCTGCCGGGACTGCACGGTCGGGTAGGCGCTCTGCATGGCCGACAGCGTCGAGGCCAGCATGAGGACCAGGATCGCCACGGTGACCGGGAGCCGGACCCGGTCGCGGCGCAGCGCGAGACGCAGCAGCGCGCCGGTCGCGTGAGCGGTCCGCCGCCGGACCGGGTAGCGACGGGTGCGAGCGCGACCGCGGTCATCGCCCGGCCCCCCCGCCGCCCTCGAGCAGGGCGAGCTCGTCGCCGTACTCCCGCAGGAACAGCTCCTCCAGGGACGGCGGGGTGATGGTCAGCGCGCGCGGCGCCAGGTCGGCCAGCGCGCGCGTGACCTGCGGCAGCGCGTCGTTGTCCACGTGGAACACCACGTGGCCGTCGGTGGTCGTCAGGTCGTGCACGCCGTCGAGCGCGGCGAGGGCGGCGGTGTCGCCGTCGACCACGGTGCTCACCCGCGCGCGGGTGAGGTGACGGAGCTCGCCGAGCGTCCCGGACTGGACGGTGCGGCCGCGCCGGATGATCGTCACGGTGTCGCACAGCTCCTCCACCTCGGCCAGGATGTGGCTGCTGAGCAGCACGGACACCCCCTCGGCCGTGGCCTCCCGGACGCACCGCTGGAACACGGCCTCCATGAGCGGGTCCAACCCGGAGGTCGGCTCGTCCAGGACCAGCAGCTCGACGCCCTGTGTCGCCAGCGCGGCGACGAGGGCGACCTTCTGCCGGTTGCCCTTGGAGTACGTGCGGGCGCGCTTGGTGGGGTCCAGCTCGAACCGCTGCAGCAGCTGGTCCTTGCGCCGGGCGTCGACCACGCGGCCGGAGAGCCGCACCAGCAGGTCGATCGCCTCCCCACCGGTCAGGGTGGGCCAGAGCGTGACGTCGCCGGGCACGTAGGCCAGCCGCCCGTGCAGGTCGACCGCCTCCGTCCAGGGGTCACCGCCGAGCAGGCGGGCGGTGCCGCCGTCGGCCTTGAGCAGGCCGAGCAGCACTCGGATGGTCGTCGACTTGCCGGACCCGTTGGGGCCGAGGAAGCCGGCGACCTGACCGGCGGGCACGACGAGGTCGAGTCCGTCGAGCGCACGGGTCGAGCCGAACGACTTGTGCAGTCCGGCGACCTCGATGGCGAGGGTGGTCATGGTGGGTCCTTCGGGAGCAGGTGAGGTGGGCGCGGGACGTCACGCCGTGGGCGGCGGCATCGCGTCCTGCGCCGCACGCGCCGACCGGTACTGCTCGAGCACCTCGCCGCTGGTCAGCAGGCCGTGCGTCATGATCTCGAGGCTCGGCAGCAGCACGGAGTGCCAGATCTCCTGGATCGCGCCGGCCGGGTCCACCGTGGGCGAGATGCCCCGTCCCGCATCGGCCTCGAGCTGGGCGATGAGCAGCATGCCGACGGTGCTCGCGATGAGGTAGCGGGCGCGGCCGGCCGGGTCGTCGCTCGGGCGCACGGTCCCGGCCGCGACCGCGTCCTCGAGGTAGGCGGCGGCGTCGTCGACCATGGACTCGACGAACGTCGCCCCGAGCACGCCGCCCTCGAGCAGGCACCGGACGACGTAGCCGAGCAGCGGTGCGTACTGCTCCGCATCGTCCATCGACCCGATGATCTGCATCGGGGACCACTGCGTCATCGCCTCCGCCTTGGTCTCCCGGATGGTGCGCAGCACGTGGGCGTCGCACTCGGCGCGCAGGCCGTCCTTGGAGCCGAAGTGGTGGATGACCAGCGCCGGGCTGACCCCCGCGTCCGCGGCGACGGCGCGCAGCCCCACCCGGAACCCGTCGCGACCGAACCGCAGGATCGCCGCGTCGCGGATGCGGGCGCGGGTGGTGAGGTCGTCGGCTGAACGCATGTTCACCAGACTAAACGTGTGTTCAGTCGCGTGGCAAGAGAGCGCAGCGCGACCCCCATCCCCCTCCTGATACTATGCCCCGCCCATCTCGGGGTCGTCAGCGCTCACCGACAGCTCGAGCGGGTGCCGACAGAGTTGGCGGCAGCCGCCGTGGCGACGACCAGCGGCAGCGCGATAGCGAGGACCACGAGCGGAACCCACGGGACGACGAACGACGGCACCGGTCGGCCCCCGCCCTGCATCGCCTGGAACCGCAGCACGAGCGCGGCCAGCCCGAGCCCGGCCGGGATCCCGGCTATCACCGCGCCGACCGCGACGAGAGCCGCCTGGGCCGCGGCGATCCCGCGCCGGGTCCGACCGGACGCACCGAGCACCTCGAGGATCTCCAGGTCCAGCAGGCCTCTTGCGCAGCGAGGGCAGCGGTCGCCCCGCGACGACGAGAGCGGCCACCACCGCCGCGGCGACGAGCAGGAACTGGGTACGACCATCCGCGACGAACGCCGACCCTGCGTAGGTGGACGTCTCGGCGCCGTGCACCGTGGCCTGTAACGAGAGCGCCCACGTCGCGGCCGTGACCATGGCCAGCGTCGAGGCGAGGGCAGGCAGCACGCGGGCCCGGTGCCGCGCTGCGTCCCGGAGCACGTACGCCGTGACGGCTCGGCGTGCCGGCACCCGCTCGAGCGCGCCGATCGCCACGGCAGCCAGCAGGATGATCCCGACCTCCGCGAGCGCGATCCGCCCACGAACGCGAACGGTGACTGCGGTACCGCACCGAGGACCGCGAGCCCCGAGCCGGCCGCGAGGGCGTGACCGGTCGCCGGCACCCATCCCGGAGTGCTCGACGGGCCGGCCGCCCGCGGCGCGGACATCGAGGCGACGGGGTCGAGCCGCGCCGCGACGGAGGCCGGATACCCGGCAGCGGCGACCGCGACCGCACGCCGAGCGTCACGCCGCCAGGGCCCCGAGCGCCGCCGCACCAACTTCCCGGGCGGTTCCCGAGGAACCGCCAGCATCACCAGCCCGAACGCACCGCCAGCCCCCAGCAGCGCGCCGGCAACCCGCAGAGAGCGGCTGGAGCGAGGATCACCCACCGCACGTCGCCGGGACGCGCGCCCGTGGCGGTGAGCAGGCCGGCTGCCGGACGCGACGGCACACGCCGACGAGGAAGGCCGCGCCGATCAGGAGCACGGCTTGCAGCACGGCGATCGCGGCGGCACGCGTAGAACACGAGGTTGGCGGCGTCGATCGACGAGGGCGCCTGCCCGCCGCGAGCGAGCCGGAGACGGCGAGCCTCGCCCCCGGTGTGACGGCGCGCGCGAGCATCACCGTCGGCAGCGTCATGATGCCCGTCGCGATCGCGACGAGGACCACGACCAGCGCCGCGCAACGGGAACAGGCGGACGTCGCGCCGCCCGGGCGGAGCGCGACTCTACCGGCCGCCGCGTCTGTCAGCTCGGACGGTCACCGGACTCCTCGACCAGGAGCCGCTCGGGCCCGCGCGCGTGCCGGTCGTGTCCACGAGACGGCCGTCGCGCATAACACCGTGCGGTCGGCCCAGGCCGCGTACCGCGCATCGTGAGTACGAGGAGGCCAGCAGCTCCGTCGTCGACCCGGGCGCGCAGCAGCCACTCACGTCCTCCCTGCCGTCGAGTCGAGCGCCCCGGTCGCTCTTCGGCGAGGACCAGACGGCGGGGGCCGACGAGAGCACGCGCTATCGCCACCCGCTGGCGCTGACCACCGGACAACGCGTCCGGCCGCTGATTCGCAGCATCCTCTAGCCCCATCTCCGCCAGCGCCAACTAGGCCTGCTCGACGGCCAGACCCCGTCGAGCACCGTCCAGCTCCAGGGGCAGTGCCACGTTCTCCAGCGCAGTCAGCGACGCGACGAGATTGGCTCCTGGAACAGGTACCCGACGTCGCGCCGACGCACGCGCGCCGTCCGACCCGGCCGATCGCCACGAGGTCCTGGCCAGCCACGGTGACCCGCCCGGTCGTCGGGACGTCCAGCCCGCCGAGCAGGTGCAACACGGGACTTGCCGAGCCCGACGGGCCCATGACGGCCACCAGCTCACCGACCCGGACATCGAGATCGACCCCGTCGAGCGCTCGGACCGCCGTGGCGCCGCGCCGCACCGCCCGAGGCCACGCGCGGTGACCAGGACCGACCCAGGCTCATCGCGTCACCCGGTCCCGCGCGCCGGACGCAGTCGCCGCCCTGGTCGGTCCCGAGGCCGCGGCGGTGACACAGCTCGACGTGTCCAGCCGCGCACCTCCGCCTCGGCGCGAAGACGTGTGTCGAGCACCGCGACCAACGAGCGTCGCTCCCGCGTCACACCGGCCTTGAGTCTAGCTCGTGCAACGCCCGCACGGTCTCGGTCGCTGGGTCTGGACCAGGCGACCACGTCGACGCCCGGACCGTGACAGCACAGCTGATTCAGCTCGTCGCGGTCAGCGCGCACCACGGGGCACCCCACCAGCTCCCCTCCGGCCCGTCTCGTGAGCTCTACTGCGCACCTCCGTGGCGTCGTCGCTCTGACCAGCCGTCGCGAGGAGCCGTCGAGGGTCGTCGACACCTGGCCCATGTTCAGCACCATCCCGGGCTCAACTCTCCACCCCCCACCCCTCAAAACCCAACAACCAAAGTTACACAGAACGAAAGGGCGGGGCCGCGCGACCTGCGCGACCCCGCCCTCGTCGTCGAACCTCAGCCGAGCCTCAGTCGAGCATCGAGATGATCTGCTCGGCCTGGTACTCCAGCTGCGCGCGCGCCTCGGGCGTGACGGTGGACCACCGGGTCCGCGGCGTCAGGAGCCGGACGTACGTCTCCAGCGACTTGACCGCGACCTTCTCGTTCCCGCGGTCGACCGCCTTGTCGGCCACCCCGATCGCGGCCAGCAGACCCACCCGGACCACGCCCTTCACCGCGCCGGACGCGATGAGCGCCTTCGTGGCGTCCCGCAGGGCGTCGACGCTGCCCGGTGCGTAGTACGACGGGACCGGCACCTGCGTGAAGTCGGTGTCGGACGCCAGGTAGAAGCCCACGTCGGACGGCTGGTTGTACGTCGTCTGCTGGCGGGCCACCTCGACCCGGTACTGCGGGTCCTGCATGAGCGTGTACATCTTGCGGTGGCTCAGGGCCGTGCTGGTGAACAGGCGGATCGCCGACGAGTCCGCCGTGCGGACCAGCAGCTCCTCGCGCGAGTCACCCAGCACGTCCGCCACCAGCGACGGTGTGCCCTTGGTGCCGTTGTTGGTCCGCGTGCCGGTCGCCGTGAGCTGGCGGCCGCGGGTCCAGTCGTCGATCGTGACGTCCTGGTCGCCCGAGCCGTTGACGATCTGCGTGGTGCCGTCGGGCAGCCAGCGGATGCTCATGTTGGTGCCGGGGATCGGGCCGGGCGTGAACTCCCCCGACGCCGAGTACAGCCCCAGCGAGCCGGAGCCGCCGGGCAGGCTGGCCCAGACCTCGAGCCCCCGGACGTCCGGGAGCACGTCGCCGATCATGGAGCGGCCCGTGTCGGCACCGGAGTACTTGCCGAAGATGACCTCCCCCGTCGCGGCGTCGCGCAGGGCCATGCCGTAGGGGGCGTAGGACGCACCCTCGTGGGACGTGAAGATCTCCAGGCCGGGACGGTCCGGGTCGATGTCGGTCACGTGCATCGCGTCGCCGTGGCCCAGCCGGGCCTCCTCGCCCGGAGCGGCACTGCCCTCGGGCAGCGTGTCGGTCGACGAGTACAGCACGGAGCCGTCGTCGTCGATCGTCGCGGCGCCGTAGACGATCTCCTGCTTGCCGTCACCGTCCACGTCCGACGCCGACAGCGAGTGGAAGCCCTGAGTGGTGATCGAGCCGTAGACGGGGTCGGAGCCGTCGCGCCCGTGCGGGCTGTCGTTGAACGGGTTCGTCATCGGCACCTGGCCGGAGTCGACGTACCACCGCTCCTTGAGGGCCTTGCCGTCCCAGTCGTAGGCCACGAGCGTGGTGCGCGTGTAGTACCCGCGGGCGAACACGGCGGACGGCGTCGAGCCGTCCAGGTAGGCGACGCCCGCCAGGAAGCGGTCGACGCGGTTGCCGGGCTCGATGCGGGACATCGCGTAGTCGCCCCACAGCAGGCCGTCGTCGCCGCGACCCGGCTTGTAGTCGATCGTCTGCAGCTCCGTGCCGGTGTCGCCGGCGAAGACCGTCAGGTACTCGGGGCCGTCGAGGATGAAGCCCTCGAAGTTGCGCAGCTGGTTGCGGCCGCTGCGGCTGGGCGCGTAGACGTCGACGAAGTAGTTGGCCAGCGCCGTCGCGTCCTCGTGGCTCAGCGGGTAGGCGTACTGCGGCGCGATGCCGAGCGCCTCCTCGACCGTGGCGGGCCAGTTGCCGGCGACGACCTCCGGGTGGCTGCTCCAGCCCTCGAGCATGGCGACCAGGTGGTCGAAGTACCCCTGCGAGCTCAGCCGGTAGTCCGTGGTGTCGGTGACACCGGCGTCGCGGTCCCGCTTCGGGATCGACACGTACTGCTCACCGGTCACCGAGCCGTCCGGGGCGTACTGCGTGATCTTGGTGCCGGGGGCCGTCTTCATCATCAGCTCGGCCTTGCCGTCGCCGTCGTAGTCGTAGACGGGGAACTGCGTGTAGTGCGCGCCGGCGCGGATGTTCACACCCATGTCGATCCGCCACAGCTGCGTGCCGTCCTGCTCGTACGCGTCGAGGTAGACGTTCCCGGTGTAGCCGACCTGGCTGACGTCCTTCGAGTTGGACGGGTCCCACTTGACGATGTACTCGTACCGGCCGTCCCCGTCGACGTCCCCGACCGACATGTCGTTGGCCGAGTAGGTGTACGCCTCGCCCACGGGCGTGACCCCGTCGGCCGGCTTGTTCAGCGGGATGTCGAGCGACGCCTGTGCCCAGGGGGTCGCCTCGGTGCCGTCGACCTCGACGCCGTCGACGACAGCCGCCACGCGGTAGCGCGACGAGGCCGTGCCGTCCGGGTCGACGAAGTTGGTGGAGTCCGTGACCGTGCCGAGCTTGGTGCCGTCGCGGTAGACCGCGAAGTCCGGACCGGTCAGGCCGGTGCTCGTCGCGCCCGTGACCTCGCTGGCCAGCAGCCGCCAGGACAGGAACACGCCCTCGCCGGTGACCGCCGCGACGAGCCCCCGGTCCAGGCGCTCGAGGGTGAGCGGGTCGGCTCCGCGGGCGGAGTGGGCGGGCGGCGTGGCGGACGCCGGCACGGCGGTCAGGGTGCCGACGAGCAACGCCGACCCGGCGATCGCCGTCAAGGCTCTGCCGCGGTGAGGGATCAGACTCATCGTTGAATCCTTTCAAGAGGCTCGGTGCTTCCCACGCTCCAGAACAGGGATGACCGTGAGAAAAGCCGGGGGCGCCCTTGACCCCGACCGCCCACGACCGTATCGCCTGGTTCACCCGAGTCAACCCGGGCTGAGACATTCGCCGGAATCGGTCGAGGGGAGCGCTCCCGAGGGCGGAAATCGCTTCCCAAACCGCTGATCCGCCCCGGGCGTCGGGGCGCGCGATCGGTGGATCGGGCACGAGTGCGCCAGTCCGCGCGCGCCTCGGCAGCCGGGTGACGAACTCGTCAGTCGTCGCTGAACTCGTCAGTTCGTGCTGAACCCGTCAGTGCGCCGAACTCGTCAGCTCGCGCCGCACTCGTCAGCTTGCCGACTCGTCGTTCCCCCCCCCCCCCAGCGCCGAACTCGTCAGTTCGCGCCGAACTCGTCAGCTGCAACACGCGAGTTCGGCCTGGACTGACGAGTTCGGCGGCGCTGGGCGCTGGGTGCGCGCTGGCGGGGAGCGCCGACGTGGGACGTGCGGCCACCCCGCCCTACCCGTCCGGCCCACGCGCCCGGCCGGCGCATCACCGGCGAGAACGGCAGTTCGGCGCCAGAACGGCACATGCTCCTGCCGTTCTCGCGGCGAACTGCCGTTCTCGGCAACCACCGCACCCGCCCGGTCGCCGCCGGCGCAGCCCAGCGCCGCGCGCGCACCGCCGTCCACGCGCGCACCACCGCCCCGCGCGCGGACCGCCCGTCCACGCGCCGCACCGCCCGTCCGCGCGCACACCGCCGTCCACGCGCGCACCGCCGTCCGCGCGCGTCCGGGTCAGGGTTCGAAGACGTAGCCCAGGCCTGGTTGCGTGACGATGTGCCGGGGGTGGGCCGGGTCGGCCTCGAGCTTGCGGCGCAGCTGCGCGGAGTAGACCCGCAGGTAGTGCGTCTCGTCGGAGTAGCCCGGTCCCCAGACCTCCTGCAGCAGCTGGCGTCGGCCCACGAGCTTGCCCCGGTTGCGCACCAGCACCTCGAGCATCGACCACTCGGTCGGGGTCAGCCGCACCTCGACGCCGTCCCGCAGGACGCGGGCGCGAGCCAGGTCGATGGTCAGCTCCCCCGCGACCACGACGGCCTCCGCGGAGTCGGGTGCCACGGTCGAGCGCCGGACCGCGGCACGCAGCCGGGCGAGCAGCTCGTTCATGGCGAACGGCTTGGTGACGTAGTCGTCGGCCCCCGCGTCCAGGGCGTCGACCTTGTCCTCGCCGTGCTGCCGGGCGGACAGGACGACGATCGGCACGCGGCTCCAGCCTCGGATGGCGGTGATCACGTCCAGGCCGCTCATGTCCGGCAGGCCCAGGTCCAGCAGGACGACATCGGGTGCCCGGGCGGCCGCGGAGCGGATCGCGGCGGCGCCGTCGCCGGCCGTGGTGACGTCCCAGCCGGACGCGCGCAGCGTGATGGCCAGGGCGTGCGCCAGCCCCGGCTCGTCGTCGACCACCAGGATGGTGCTCACGACTCCGCCAGCGGGACCGTGACCAGCATCGTCAGGCCGCCGCCCGGGGTGTCCTCCGCGACCAGCTCGGCGCCGACGGCCGTCGCGAGCCCGTCGGCCACCGCCAGCCCCAGGCCCAGGCCGGAACCGCTGGAGTCGTCGCCGAGGCGCTGGAAGGGCGCGAACAACCGGCCCTTGAGCTCGTCGGGCACGCCCGGTCCGGTGTCCACCACGCGCAGCACGATCGCAGGTCCGAGCACCGCGGCGCTCACCCGGACCGGTCCCGGGGCGTAGCGGACCGCGTTGGAGACCAGGTTGGCGACCACCCGCTCGAGCAGGCCGGGGTCGGTGCGCACGTACGGCAGCTCCTCGGGGACGTCGAGCTCGACGGTGCCCGGCGGGAAGCCCTCGACGGCCAGCGGCACGATCTCGTCCAGGCTCGTGGCGCGCAGCACCGGGCGGACGCTGCCGGTCTGCAAGCGGGACAGGTCGAGAAGGTTGTCGATCAGCCGCTCGAGGCGTGCGGTGGACTCGGCGAGCGTGCCCACCAGGGTGGCGCGGTCCTGCGGCGACAGGTCCAGCGCGAGGCCGTCGACGGAGGTCCGGATGGTGGCCAGCGGGGTGCGCAGGTCGTGCGAGACGGCGGCGAGCAGGGCGGTCCGCGTGGCGTCGGCCTGCTCGAGCATGCGCGCCTGCTCGGCCTGCGCGCGCAGGCGGTCGTGCTCGAGCACGATGCCCACCTGCGACGCGAACGCCTCGAGCACGCGGCGGTCCCCGGCGGGCAGCACGCGCCCGGACAGCGCCAGCACGCGGTGGTCGTCGACGGTCAGGACGGCCTGCGCCTGCTCGGGCGTGCTGGCCGGGTCCGCGCCGTCGGCCGCGAGCACCTCCCAGCCGCCGGTCGTGCGTCCCAGCAGCGCCACGGCGGTCAGGGTGAACGTCTCCCGCAGCCTGGCCACGAGCGCCTCAGCGGTGTCCTGGCCGGACAGCACCGACCGCGACACGGCCGCGAGCGCGGACGCCTCGGCCCGCGCGCGGAAGGCTTCCGACGAGCGCCGGGCGGCGAGGTCGACGACGGACGCGACCCCCGCGGCGACCAGCACGAACACGCTCAGCGCCAGCACGTTCTCGGGCTCGGCGACGGTGAGCCGCCCGGTGGGCCGCGTGAAGAACCAGTTGAGCAGGAAGAACCCGACGACCGCACTGACGATCGCGGGCCACAGGCCACCCACGAGCGCGACCAGCACGGTGAGCGCGAGGAAGAGCATGAGGTCGGTCGGCAGACCGACGGCGTCGTGCAGCGAGCGCAGGAGCAGCGTGAGGGCCACCGGACCGACCAGCCCGACGACCCACCCGGCCGTGCGGCGCCCCGGGGACAGCGCGGACCGGCGCACCCGCACGCGTCCGGCGCGCGCCTTCTCGTGCGTCACCAGGTGCACGTCGATGGCACCCGCGAGCCGGGCGATCTCGGTCCCGTTGCCCTCGGACAACGCCTCGCGCCAGCGGCTGCGCCGGGAGACGCCGACGACGACCATCGTGGCGTTCACCCCGCGCGCGAAGTCGACGACCGCGGTGGGCACGTCCTCCCCGACGACCGTGTGGAACGTGCCGCCGAGCGACTCGACGAGGCGCCGCTGCTCCGCGATCGTCCCGGGCGCCGCGCTGGGCAGCCCGTCCGTGGCCAGCACGTGCACCGCCAGGAGCTCCGAGCCGGCAGCCCGCTGCGCGATCCGCGCCCCGCGGCGCAGCAGGGTGTCCGCCTCGGGTCCGCCGGTGACCGCGACCACCACGCGCTCGCGGGCCGGCCACGGCGCCTCGATGCGGTGGTCCCGGCGGTAGCTGGCCAGCGAGTCGTCCACGCGGTCGGCGAGCCACAGGAGTGCGAGCTCGCGCAGCGCGGTGAGGTTGCCGACGCGGAAGTACTGCGTGAGCGAGGCGTCGATCTGCTCCGCCCGGTACACGTTGCCGTGCGCGAGCCGCCGGCGCAGGGCCTGCGGCGCCAGGTCGACCAGCTGGATCTGGTCCGCGTCGCGCACCACGTGGTCCGGCACGGTCTCGCGCTGGCGGACGCCGGTGATGGCCTCGACGTCGTCGTTGAGCGACTCCAGGTGCTGCACGTTCACCGTGGTGACCACGTCGATCCCGGCGTCGAGCAGGTCGTGCACGTCCTGCCACCGCTTGGGGTGGACGCTGCCGGGCACGTTGGTGTGCGCCAGCTCGTCGACCATGGCCACCTGCGGCGCACGGGCCAGCACCGCGTCGACGTCGAGCTCGGTGAGCTCCACCCCGCGGTGCACCTGCACGCGGCGCGGCACCACCTCGAGCCCGTCCAGCTGGGCGGCGGTGGCGGCCCGGCCGTGGTCCTCGACGAGCCCGACCACCACGTCCGTGCCCCGGGCGAGCCGGCGGTGCGCCTCGTCGAGCATCGCGTACGTCTTGCCGACTCCCGGCGCGGCGCCGAGGTAGACGGTCAGCCGACCGCGCTTCGGGGGGTCCGCGGACCCGGCGCTGGTCACGACCCCATTGTCCGCAGCGCCAGGTTGAGCCGCAGGACGTTGACGCGCGGCTCGCCGAGGAACCCGAGGTCACGGCCCACGGTGAGCTCGTCGACGAGCCCGCGCACCGCCGCGACCGGCAGGCCGTTCTCCCGCGCCACGCGTGCCACCTGCAGCCGGGCGTACGCGGGCGAGACGTCGGGGTCCAGACCGGACGCCGACGCCGTGACCGCGTCGGCCGGGACCGACCCGGGGGCGACGCCCTCGTCGCGGGCGACCGCCGCACGCCGCTGCTCGATCGTCGAGACGAGCGCCGGGTTGAGCGGGCCGAGGTTGGACGCCCCGGACGCCCGGGTGTCGTACCCGTCGCCGGCGACCGAGGGACGCGACCGGAACCACTGCGGCCCGTCGAACGACTGCCCGATCAGCAGCGAGCCGGCGGCCTCGTCGGCCGCCGTCACGCGACGCCCGGACTCGTCGACGAGCGACCCCTGCGCCTGCCACCGCAGGGTCAGCTGCGCGACGCCGGTGACCGCCAGCGGGTACACGAGACCGAGCAGGACCGTGAGCACGAGCAGCACGCGCAGCCCGGCCCAGGACTGGCGGACGAACGAGACGGTGTCGGATCCGGTGGTCATCAGGACATCCCCAGGGCGGTGACGAGCAGGTCGAGGAGCTTGATGCCGACGAACGGGGCGAGGACGCCGCCGAGGCCGTACACCAGCAGGTTGCGCCGCAGCAGGGCGGACGCGGACGCGGGCCGGTACCGCACACCCCGCAGGGCGAGCGGCAGCAGCGCGACGATGACCAGGGCGTTGAAGATGACGGCGGACAGGATCGCCGACTGCGGGCTGGTCAGGTGCATGACGTTGAGCACGCCGAGCTGCGGGAACGCGACGACGAACATCGCGGGCAGGATGGCGAAGTACTTGGCCACGTCGTTGGCCACGGAGAACGTGGTCAGCGCGCCGCGCGTGATGAGCAGCTGCTTGCCGATCTCCACGATCTCCAGCAGCTTGGTCGGGTTCGAGTCGAGGTCGACCATGTTGCCGGCCTCCTTCGCGGCGGTCGTCCCGGTGTTCATCGCGACGCCGACGTCGGCCTGGGCCAGCGCCGGGGCGTCGTTGGTGCCGTCGCCGGCCATCGCGACCAGCCGCCCGCCCTCCTGCTCGCGACGGATCAGCGCCAGCTTGTCCTCGGGCGTGGCCTCGGCGAGCACGTCGTCGACGCCTGCCTCGGCCGCGATCGCCTGGGCGGTGAGCGCGTTGTCCCCGGTCACCATCACCGTGCGGATGCCCATGGCGCGCAGCGCGTCGAACCGTTCGCGCATGCCGTCCTTGACCACGTCCTTCAGGTGGATCACCCCGAGCACGCGCGCCGGCCCGTCCCCGCGGACCTCCGCGACGACGAGCGGCGTGCCCCCCGAGGCCGCGATGGCGTCGACCGTGGCCGCGACGTCGTCGCCCGCGTGGCCGCCCGTGGACCGCACCCAGTGCATGACGGCCGCCGCCGCCCCCTTGCGCACCGAGCGACCCGGCAGGTCCACCCCGCTCATCCGGGTGCGCGCGGCGAACGGGACGAGCTCCGCGCCGGCCAGGTCGTGCCGCTCGCGCAGGCCGAACCGGTCCTTGACCAGCACGAGGACGGAGCGGCCCTCCGGGGTCTCGTCGGCCATCGAGGACAGCTGTGCCGCGTCAGCCAGCTCCTCGGCCGGGACGCCGGCCGCGGGGAGCAGGTCCGCGGCCTGCCGGTTGCCCAGCGTGATGGTGCCGGTCTTGTCCAGCAGCAGGACGTCGACGTCGCCGGCGGCCTCCACCGCGCGCCCGGACATCGCCAGGACGTTGCGCCGGACCAGCCGGTCCATGCCCGCGATGCCGATGGCGGACAGCAGCGCGCCGATGGTCGTGGGGATCAGGCAGACCAGCAGCGCCACGAGCACGATGAGCGGCTGGCGCGCCCCCGAGTAGACCGCGAACGGCTGCAGCGTGACCACCGCCAGCAGGAACACCAGGGTCAGCGTGGTCAGCAGCACGTTCAGGGCGACCTCGTTCGGCGTCTTCTGCCGCTGCGAGCCCTCCACCAGCGCGATCATCCGGTCGACGAACGTCTGGCCGGCGGGCGCCGTGATCCGCACGACGATCCGGTCCGACAGCACGACGGTGCCGCCCGTGACGGCCGAGCGGTCGCCGCCCGACTCCCGGATGACGGGCGCGGACTCGCCCGTGATCGCGGACTCGTCGACGCTCGCGACGCCCTCGACCACGTCCCCGTCTCCCGGGATGGTCTGCCCGGCGACCACGACGACGAGGTCGCCGACGCGCAGGCTCGAGGACGCGACCTCGACCACGCGGTCGTCGACGCCCACCCGGTGAGCAGTGGTCTCGCGCTGCGTCGCCCGCAGGCTCGCAGCCTGCGCCTTGCCGCGGCCCTCGGCCACCGACTCCGCCAGCGTGGCGAACAGCACGGTCAGCCAGAGCCACACGGCGATCGCCCACGCGAAGACGCTCGGCTCCGCGACCGCGATCACGGTGGTGAACGCCGCGCCGACCTCGACGACGAACAGCACGGGCGAGTCCCACAGGCGGCGTGGGTCCAGGCCGCGCAGGGCGCCCGGCAGCGCGGCCAGGAGCTGAGGGCCGGACAGGGTCCGGGAGACGGCGGTGCTCATGAGAGGGACTCCACGACGGGACCGAGGGACAGGACGGGGACGAACGTGAGGCCGACGACGACGAGGGTCACGGTGACCAGCAGGCCGACGAACAGCGGCGTGTGCGTGGGCAGCGTCCCGGCGGTCTGCGGGGTGTGCCTGGCGCTCGCGAACCGCCCGGCCAGGGCCAGCACCAGCGCGATCGGCACGAACCGACCGACCAGCATCGCGACGCCGAGCAGGGTGTTGTAGAAGGGCGTCCCCGCGCTCAGTCCCGCGAACGCGGAGCCGTTGTTGTTCCCGGCGGACGCGAACGCGTAGACGATCTCGCTCAGCCCGTGCGCCCCCGGGTTGAGCGGACCGGCCAGCCCGGCGGGCGTCACGACGGCCACGGCCGAGCCCAGCAGGACGACCGCGGGCATGGTCAGCACCGCGAGCGCGACGAGCGTGATCTCCTCACGGCCGATCTTCTTGCCCAGGTACTCGGGGGTCCGCCCGACCATGAGCCCGGCCAGGAACACCGCGACGATCGCGAGGATCACCATCCCGTACAGCCCGCTGCCGACACCGCCGGGGGCGACCTCCCCGAGCAGCATCCCGACCAGCGCGACACCCCCGCCCTGCGCGGTCAGGGAGTCGTGCGCCGAGTTCACCGCGCCGGTGGAGGTCATCGTCGTCGACGCCGCGAACAGCGCCGAGGCCGCCTGCCCGAACCTGACCTCCTTGCCCTCGAGCGCACCGCCGGCCGCGAGGGGTGCCGCACCCGCGCCGGCCGTCTCGGCCCACGTGAGCAGACCGACGGCTGCGACCCACAGCGACGACATCGCCGCGAGGATCGCCCAGCCCTGCCGACGGTCCCCCACCATGCGGCCGAACATCCGCGGCAGCGCGAACGGGATCAGCAGGAGCAGGAACACCTCGAACGCGCTGGTCCACGGCGCCGGGTTCTCGTACGGGTGCGCGGAGTTGGCGTTGAAGAAGCCGCCGCCGTTGGTGCCCAGCTCCTTGATCGCCTCCTGGGACGCGACCGGGCCGCCGAGCACCGCCTGGGTGCCCCCGGCGAGCGTGCCGACGTCGGTCGGTGCGTGCAGGTTCTGGATCACCCCGCCGGCCACCAGCACGATCGCGGCGACGGCGGCCAGCGGCAGCAGCACCCGTACGGTCGCCCGCACCAGGTCGGCCCAGAAGTTGCCCACGCGTCCGTCGGTCCCGGCGCGCGCGAACCCCCGCGCCAGCGCGGAGACCACGGCGAGCCCGACGGCCGCGGAGAGGAAGTTCTGCACCGCGAACCCGGCCATCTGCAGCAGGTGCCCCGCGGCCGCCTCCCCGGAGAACCACTGCCAGTTGGTGTTGGTCACGAACGACACGGCCGCGTTCCAGGCGCCGGCGGGGTCCATGCCGGGAGCACCGGCGTCCAGCGGCAGGCGGTCCTGCAGCCGCGCGAAGCCGAACAGGACGAGGACGGAGACCATCGAGAACCCCAGCAAGGACAGCAGGTAGGTGCTCCAGCGCTGCTCCGCGTCCGGGTCCACCCGCATCAGCCGGTAGCCCGCGCGCTCGACCGCCAGGTGCCGGGTGGTGGTCATGACCCGGTACAGGTAGTCACCGAGCGGGCGGTGCGCGACCGCGAGCGCGACCACCACCAGCAGGATCTGCGCGACGGCGGTCATCGGACCTTGTCCGCCCGCAGGAGCTGCACGACGAGGTAGACAGCCAGCGTGCCCGCGAGCACGAGCCCGGCCACGTCGAACCCGCTCATGAGCGGTCCGTGCGGCGGGCGAGCAGCGCGACGGCGGCGAAGAACACCACGGTCAGCGCGACATAGGCGAGATCGGCAAGGCCGGACATCACAGCACCTTCGACGACGATCGGTCCCCACGGACCGGCGGCCCCACGGACCGCACCTGCTGGTCTACGCCCGCATCCGGACCCCGCCGCCGTCCTTGACGGAACCCTGACGCCGAGCGGCACGGTCCTGACGCCGGACGCGCACTCACCCGCCGGGTCGGCGTGTGACCCCTGGCGTGTCGCCTAGACTCCCCCCGTGATCTTCAAGTCGGTGGGCGAGGGCAGGCCCTACCCGGACCACGGGCTCGAGACGGCCAAGCAGTGGGCTGAGGTGCCGCCACGGCAGGTGCGGCTGGACGAGCTGGTGACGACGAAGCGCACGCTCGACCTCGACGCGCTGCTCGCCGAGGACTCCACCTTCTACGGCGACCTGTTCGCCCACGTGGTCCAGTACCGCGGCGTGATGTACCTCGAGGACGGGCTGCACCGCGCCGTCCGGGCCGCCCTGCACCAGCGAGCACTGCTGCACGCCCGCGTGCTGGTGATCTCATGAGCGAGCAGGACCGCGGTCGTCAGCTGCGTCGTCGGCACATGCACGAGCGGCAGGCCGTCATCTTCGGTGTGCTGCTGGCCGTCCTGGCCCTGGCCGGCCTGGGCGCCGCCGCGGTGTTCACCGGCAGCCTCGACCTGCCCGTGTTCGCGCGGGACTTCGCGACGGAGCCCGAGCCCACAGCCACGCAGGACCCGTACCCGTGCCCGCCGGCCGGCTCGCTGCCCGTGGCCGCCAACCAGGTGTCCGTGAAGGTCTACAACGCGACCACCCGCGTCGGCCTCGCCGGTGCCACGGCCGCCGGGCTCGCCGAGCGCGGCTTCGTCATCGCCGCCACGGAGAACGCCCCCGTCACCTACGACGGCGTCGCGCGGATCATCTTCGGGACGCAGGGCGTGGCGCAGGCGTACACCCTCGCCGCCCACATCGACGGCGCGGTCATGGTGCTCGACCCCCGCACGGACGCGACGGTCGACCTCTCCCTGGGAGCCCAGTTCCCGGAGCTCAAGCCGGCCGACAGCGTCGCGCTCGACCCGGCCGCCCCGCTCGTCGCCCCCGAGGGGTGCACCCCGTTCGACGAGGTCGTCGCGCCGGCCGCCACCGAGGCGCCGGCCGCGCCGGCCGACCCGGCGGCCACCGAGGCGCCTCCCGCCGGCTGACCGTGCGGGCCGTCGGCCCGCGTGCGACGGTGGGTCCCTCACCGTGGTCGGCCGACCGCGGGACGACGAGGGAGGCCCCCATGACTGAGTCCGACACCACTCCCGACCCGGTCGAGGAGACGGCGCCGGAAGCCCCGCCCGCCCCCGACGACGTGGCCCGCGAGGACGAGGCGACCGACCCCGGCGACGAGGCCCAGGTCCTGCCGGTTGCCGGCGCCAGCGGCAACGGGGTACCCCCGCAGCCGACGGTCGGTCGCTGATCTCACAGGCGGCGGCCCGGTATCGGGACCCGCGGGCGGGCTAGCCTGAGGCCCTGCCCGTTCCCGGCCTCCGGGCCGCCGCCTGCCGGAGGTCGAGCTGCTCCGCCGACTGCTGCACTCCACCACCGCCGTCTGGGTCGCCTTCGTCCTGGTCCACGGCTGGCTCGCGCTGGTCGGGCTCGTCCTGATCCCGCAGCAGGCCTTCTGGGACCTCGACCTCTACCGGTACTGGATGTGGCTCGGCCTGCACCGCGGTGAGTGGCCCGTCCTGTCCGGCACCTGGGTGTACCCGGCGGGCGCGATCGTCCCGATGCTCCTGGCGGCGGTCGGCGGCACCGGCGGCGGCTCTCCGTACGCGGGCGTGTGGGCGCTGATGGTCACCGCGCTCGACGCCGTGGCGCTCTCCGTGCTCCTGCGCGTGCGCCGCCCGGACCGGCCCACGGGTGGGTCGACGACGGTCGGCGCCTGGTGGTGGCTCGCGTTCCTCGTGCTCCTCGGGCCCGTGGCGATGGGTCGGCTCGACGCCGTCGTCGCGCCCGTGGTCGTCGTCGCGCTGGCGATCGCGCTGCAGCACCCGCGGATCACGTCGGCGCTGCTGACGGCCGCGGCCTGGGTCAAGGTCGCGCCCGGTGCGCTGCTGCTCGCCCTCTTCTTCGCGGTCCGCCGCCCGTGGCGCAGCGTCGTCGTGCCGGCGGGGATCGTCAGCGTGGTCGTCGTCGGTGTGGTCGCCGCGCTCGGGGGCCTGCCGCACGTGGCGTCGTTCCTGACCGAGCAGGACGAGCGCGGCCTGCAGATCGAGGCGCCCGGTGCCACGCCATGGCTGGTCACCGGCCTGTGGTCGTCGTCGATCGTCCGGTACCTCAACGAGCCGATCGTCACGTGGGAGATCCGCGGACCCGGTACGCAGGGTGCGGCGGACGTGCTCGGCGCGCTGTTCTTCCTGGCCCTCGGCGCATCGGCGCTGCTGCTGTGGTGGCGGCGCGAGCAGCTGGGCGCCCGGATGTGGTCCGGCGGGATCGCGCGCACCGAGCTGCTGGTCCGCGGCGCGCTGCTGCTGACCCTGGCGATGCTCGTGTTCAACAAGGTGGGCTCGCCGCAGTACATGGGCTGGCTCGCGCCGCCCGTCGCGGTCGCGCTGGCCCTGCGGCTGCCCGGCTGGCGCACCACCGCGTGGCTGGTGCTCGGGGTCGCCGGCGCCACGCAGGTGGTGTTCCCGTGGCTGTACTCCGAGGTCGTCTACGGCGGTCCGGGCGTCACGCTGACCCTGGCGGCGCGCAACGTCGCCCTCGTGGTGCTGCTGGTGCACACCGTGCTCGCCCTGGTGCGGCCGCTGCCCCCCGAGGATCAGCCGGACGCCGTGCGCCGCCAGGAGCGGATCACGAGCGCGAGCCCGGCGGCCTACCTGACCCGCCCCCCAAACACACAATCACTAACAACATCACAACAACAACCACACACCCAGCACCTAACACCCGCGCACGCGCGCAACGAGCGCTGTGCACCGCGAGCCCAACCGCAAGCCCCACCTCCGCCGCCGCGACGACGTAGAGCTTCACCGACCACCGTTGAGCGCCTGGCGCCAGATCCCGCTCGCGCCGTCTGCCGTGCTCGGCGGCTGCGCCCGCAGCCGACGTGTCCGCGGTGCCGGCGGGGTGCACGTCGCGGCGCACCAGCTCGACTGACGAGCACCCCGGCGACCGACCCGCCCCGCCACGCCGCGGCCCGCAGCATCCTGGCGGGGGTGCGCGGCGGCGACCACGCCAGGTACATCTCCGCGGTCACCGGCCAGCTCATCGCCTCGGCGAAGCCCCACGCCGCGGCGTCACCCATGCCGCCCTTCCCGCCCATCGACGCGGTGCAGCTCGCCTCCATGTCTGGACTCGCTCGGCCCCGGCGGGCCCCTACTCGATCAGCGAGTCGCTGCTGGTGCGACCACCGCTACATGTCCACGTCGACCAGCTCTTCCTTTGCGATCTGGTCGCCCACCCGCACCTCGACCGGGCCCTCCGCAACCGCCCATCCCTAGGGCAGCAGCTCGCGCGTGCCGACGAGCGCGACAGGCAGCAGCGGCACGTCGAACTCTCTTCTCTACCGCAGCGTCACCGCTGCGCAACGTCGCCGAGCTGCCCCGTCGATGCTGCGGGTCCCCTCGGGGAACACGCAGCAGTCTCGAGCCCTTCGCCCAGCACCGCTGCGTCGCTCTCGACCAGGCTCTCGTAGCCACCACCGCTCACCGCGCGACCGGCACCGCCACCGATCTCGACGCTAGCAGCCGACGCACCCCGCGTCGTCGAACCGTAGTCGTCCGCGGCGACGACCACCGGCTTGTACGGCGCCGGGAACGCCGCGAGCAGCGCTGCCGTGTCGGCGTGCGAGCTTGTGGTTGGCCACGATCTACCATCGCCTCGTACGGGCGCCGTCTCCCTCGCTACACCCGGTACACCACCTACCTGCTGTAAACGAATTTGCGACACAACCTACTGCCGGCACAGCTCCCACAAGGTTAGCGTCCCCGAGGCTGGATGTCCCTACACAACGGCGCAGCGGTGATCACGAGCACCGCCGCGAGCGGCAGGACGAGCAGCAACGAGTCCACGCGGTCGAGCAGCCCGCCGAAGCCGGGCAGCCAAGTCTCCGGCGTCCTTGACGCCTGCGCGAGCGCTTGACCATCGACTCCACCAGGTCTCCTCCGACGCTCCCGAGCAGCACAGCCACGTACCACGCGAGCGACGACGGAGCCGAGCAGCGTCCAGCACGATCGCTGCGCCGACCGCGGCACCGACCACACCGCCGACGGTCTTGTTCGGGCTGAGCCGGAGACAGCGGGTCGTCGCGCCCAGCTCGAAGCGCCGCAGCCCCGTCCCGCCGCACCACGCCGCGACGTCCGTCGCAGCCTCCGCGAAGCACAGCAGGTACGCGTCGTCTCACACGAGCACCAGGTTCGCCAGCGACCAGCACAGCCAGATCGACCCGAACGCCGTCAGCGTCGCGCGTTCCAGACCTCGCTCGGGTCGCCGGCCGAGCACCGCGGGGACCGCGCACAGCAGCGCCAAGAGCGGTACCAGCGCCTAGCAGGTCCGGTTCTCACCACGCGGCCAGCGGGTACTCGACCGCCAGGAGCAGCAGCAGCACGGTCTCCGGCGCGCGGCAGCCGCAACATCGCGGAGAACTCGCGCACCGCCTGCAGCGCCGAGCATCGACGCGAGCACCGCCGTCGGTCCCGGGTCCCAGCCACATCGGGATGCCGATGATCGGCAGGATCAGCGCCCAGGTGGTCCACCGGCGGCGCAGCTCTGGGCTGCCTCGAGACGAACACCGGGATCGTCGGCGAGCGCCAGGATCGTCACGCTGACCAGCAGCTAGCCAGACGGGTCGCCCCGCGAGGTCCAGGTGCCAGTCAGCCAGCCGCAGGTGGATCTCCGGAGCGGTCATGCGAGACCCGTCGCACCTAACCAGCCGGGTCGCGGCCTTCACCACCGACATCACGGTCATCACCGCTATCACGACCGTCGCCAGGGCCGGCACCGCGAAGACTAGCTACCACCGCCAGGCACCGCTCCGTCTTGCCGAACGGTCCGCCGTTGAGCCGTTTTACGCCTGCGCCCGCTCCGGCCAGCTACTCTAACGTGGGCAGTGTCGCGGCGAGAGCTGCCACGAGCACCCACTCACGACAGCAGCCCGCGACCCACCTCCCGGCCCAGCAGCACCGCGAGCCCCGCGAACACGCGCAGGTCTCTCGCGCGGTCACCTAGCTCGTTGAGCACGAATCCCCATAGTCGTTACACCTCTCTCGCCCGCTCCACCGCTCCGTCTAGGTTCGCTCCTGCCAGCCAGCCCGCCAGCAGTACCAGCGCCAGCGGCCACCAGCCCACCGCGGCGGCTACGCCCGCACCCGCGGCGCTGAGCACCCCGAGCCACGTGAACACGTCCGGTGACACGTCCCGGCGGACCGCCACCGACGAGCCCTCCACCGACGGGTGTACCAGGCTTGAGTGCTACAGGCCTCGCATGCCCTTACCCTACGACACCCGCCCGTCTCTCGTTTTCGTTCTCAGGCCAGCTGCGGCGCCACCTGCGACGCGACGAGCTCCAGGTGGTCCAGGTCGTGCAGGTCCAGGACCTGCAGGTACACCCGCGTGATGCCCAGCTCCGCGTAGGACCCGATCCGGTCGGCCAGCGCCGTCGGGGTCCCGGCGAAGCCCACCGCGCGCACCTCGCCGACGTCCCGGCCGATCGCGGCGGCCCGGCGCTCCACCTCGGCGTCGTCGCGACCCGCGCACAGCACCTGGGCGACCGAGAACGTCAGGGTCGACGGGTCGCGGCCGGCCTCCTCGCACGCGGCACGGACGGTCGCCACGCGCTCCGCGACGTCCGCCGGCGCGGGGAACGCCATGTTGAACTCGGCGGCGAACCGGGCCGCGAGCGCCGGGGTCCGCCGCGGACCGTTGCCGCCGACGATCACCGGGATGCGGTCCTGCGTGGGCTTGGGCAGCGCGGGCGAGCCCGTGAGCGTGTAGTGCTCGCCGGCGAAGTCGTAGCGCTCCCCCACCGGCGTCGACCACAGGCCCGTGACGACCTCGAGCTGCTCGGTCAGCAGGCCGAACCGCTTCTCCGGGAACGGGATGCCGTACGCGGCGTGCTCCTGCGCGAACCAGCCGGCGCCGAGGCCGAGCTCCACGCGCCCGCCGGACATCTGGTCCACCTGGGCCACCTGGATCGCGAGCACGCCCGGGTGGCGGAAGGTGGCCGACGACACCAGCGTGCCCAGCCGGATCCGGCTGGTCTCGCGCGCGAGCCCCGCCAGGGTGGTCCAGGCGTCCGTCGGCCCCGGCAGCCCGTCGCCGTCACCCATGTTCAGGTAGTGGTCGGACCGGAAGAAGGCGTCGAAACCGAGGTCCTCGGTCGCCTTGGCCACCGCGAGCAGGTCGTCGTAGGAGGCCCCCTGCTGGGGCTCGGTGAAGATGCGCAGATCCATGACGACCACCCTCACACAGGTCGACCGGAGACAGCGCGCCGTGCGACCGTGGGGCGGTGAACGCTGGATTCCCCGTCATCGTGCCCGGTCGGCATCCCGCCGAGGAGCCGTTCGCGGTCGCCGACTGGCGCCGCCGGGTCGCGCAGACGTACGCGGACGTGCGGCGGATCGCCGACGAGGACCCGGCCGCGGCGCACGCCGTGTGGGTGCAGCGTCGCGACGAGCTCATGGCGGACCACCCCGCCTCGCCGCTGGACCACGCGGCGAAGGCCGCGTTCGAGGGCCTCGACGTGCCGCACTACGACCCCGCGTACCGGTTCGAGTGCGACGTGCTGCCCGCCACGCACCAGCGGCTCGACGTCAGCACCGGCACCGACGGCGTGGTGCCGTTCGAGCGCATCGGCTCGGTGCGGCTCGGCGACCTGGGCACGCTCGCGGTCTGGGTGATCCGTGGCTACGGCGGCGGCCTGTTCGTGCCGATGAAGGATGCATCGGCCGACACCTACGGTGGCGGTCGGTACGTGCTGGACACCATCAAGGGGGCGGATCTCGGCATGGCCGGAAGCACGCTGGTGATCGACCTGAACTTCGCGTACAACCCGTCCTGCGCGTACGACCCGGCCTGGGCGTGCCCGCTGGCCACGCGCGCCAACACGCTCGCCGTCGAGATCCCCGTGGGTGAACGAGTCTTCGCGTGAGCGCGCTGACCTCGATGTGGGCCTGGCACAACCCGGTCCCGTTCTCCGTGGACGCACGCGGTCGCGGCTACGCAGCCGCCGAGCCCGCGGAGCTCGTCGCCTTCTGCCAGGAGCGCGCGCTGCAGCGGGTGTTCCTCTCGGCGCCCTGGGCTGCCGACGAGGGACCGGTGGGCGACTGGTTCGGCGCCGCGACGGCCGCGCTGCAGACCGCCGGCATCGCGGTCGGTCCCCTCGGCGGTGACCCCGGTTGGCTGGGTCAGCCGTCGCTGGCGGTCACCTGGGCGCTGACCGCCCTGCGCTCCGGTCCCAGCGACAGCGTCCAGCTCGACGTCGAGCCGTGGGCGACCGCGCGGTGGTCGACCGACCGGGACCTGCTGTGCACCCAGTGGCTCACGCTGCTCGACGGCGTGCTCGCCGCGCTCCCAGCGGGCGTCGCGCTCGGCGTCGACACCCCGTGGTGGCTCGCCCACGAGCCGTGGGAGGACGGCACCCTGCTCGACGCGGTCCTCGCCCGGGTGGGCCGGGTCGGGGTCGTGGCCTTCAGCGACCACGCGCAGGGTCCCGACGGGATCATCGCGCTCGCCGCTCCGGCGGTCGTCGCGGCCTCCGCCGCCGGCCTGCCGTTCACGGTCGGGGTCGAGACCGACACCGCCGCGGTCGCGGGCGGGGCGCAGTACACGTTCGTCGACGAGGGCGCCGCCGTGCTCGAGGCCGAGACGGCGCTGGTCGCGGACGCGTTCGGCGCCCTGCCGGGCTACGAGGGCATCACGGTCGAGCACCACCGCGCCTGGCGCGCACTGCTGGGCCTGGACTGACACCTCGGGCCCCGGCGCCGCGCCGCGCGCCCTCGCCCGCACCGCGCCCTCGCGCACCCTCCCGGCGCGCCCGAGGGCCCAACTCGACATCAGTCACGCCACCAGCCCTCCCCGCGCGACCAACGTCGAGCTCGCGCCGCCGTCAGTCCGCGATGCCGGCAGCCCGCGCAGGTCGAGCTCGACATCAGTCGCGTCGCGGGCAACGGGTGGCCGGCGGCGGTTGCGGCTGGTGGCCGGGGGTCGAGCTCGACATCAGTCGCGTCGTGGGCGCGTGGGACGCGGGCAATGTCGAGCTCGGCGGCCGTTGGCGGCGGCCCGCAGACCGCGTCGGGGGCAGCAGCCCGGGGTCAGACCTGGCAGACCGGGCACCAGTAGAGCTTGCGGGTCGCCATCTCCTCGACCACGATCGGCGTCCCGCTCACCCGGCACGGCAGGCCCGTGCGGTGGTAGACCCAGTGGCGGTCGGTGGGGTCGGCGGCGAGGCGTTCGGCGGGTGACTGGTCCTCGCGGGTGAGGATCAGACCGGTGCGGATGCCGTCGTCCAGCAGGACCGCCCAGTCGTCCCAGAGCGCCCGGGCGACCTCCGCGGGGACGCGCCGACCGGGGGTGTGCGGGTCCAGGCGGGCGCGGAACAGCAGCTCGGCGCGGTAGATGTTGCCGATGCCGGCCACCACCGACTGGTCCATGAGCAGCTGCCCGACGGCCACGTTCCGCGCGGTGAGGCGTCGGACCATCAGGTCGCCGGCCGCGGCCAGGTCGTCCGTGGACGCCGGGTCCGGACCGAGCCGCTCCAGGACCGTGGCGGCCTCGGTCTCGTCGAGGACCTCGCACGCGGTCGGCCCGCGCAGGTCGGCCACGGTCTCGTCGGACGCGAGCCGCACCCGGACCTGGCCGACGGGCTCCGGCGGGAAGTCGGCGGCCAGCCGGCCCTCGTCGAGCGCGCTCTCGCCCTCGCCCATCCGCACGGCCCGGCGCAGCCGCGGCGCCCCCATGCTGCCGACCGCCACAGCACCGGGGACGATCGGCGTCAGCACGCCGAAGAAGTCCCACGCGCCGTACAGCCCCAGGTGGATCCGGAGCACGTCACCGCGCTCGAACGTGCAGAACAGCTGCTTGCCCACCGCCCGCGCGTCGACGAGCACCTGCCCGTCGAGCCGCGCGGCGCCGGCGGCGAACCGGCCCTGCGGGGAGGACACGGACAGCGGCGCGGCCGACGAGGTCCTGCCGGAACTGCCGGGCGATGCGGTGGACGGTATGACCCTCGGGCACGTCCCGAAGGCTAGGCCACGCGCAGCCGCTCCGCCGCGGCAGCGGTCGCGGCTGCCGCACCGGCGGCCACGGCCGCGCTCTTCTCGTCCTGCTCGCGCTCCGACAGCCGCTGCTGCTCGAGCGTGGCCGCCTCGAGCACGGCGGTGATCTCGTCGCCGATGAGCTCGTGCCGCTCGAGCAGCGCGTCCCGCAGCGCCTCGACCAGGTGGCGGTGGCGGGACAGCAGCCGGCGGACCGTGCTGCGGGCGTCGTCGAGGACCGCCTCCAGCTGCGCGCGGGCCTGGGCGTCGCTGAGCACCGCCGAGACGAGGTCGTGCGGGGTGGCGGCGAACGAGATGAGCGACCCGGTCATGCCGGCGGCGCCGACCATCTGCGCCGCGGTGCGCGTCGCCGACGCCAGGTCCCCGGCGGGGCCGGTGCTCGTCTGCCCGAAGAACAGCTCCTCGGCCACCCAGCCGCCCATCGCGATCTGCACCAGCGCGCGCAGGTCGTAGTGCGAGTGCGTCCACACCTCCTCGCAGTCGCCGTGCGCCAGCAGTCCGAGCGCGTCGCCGCGGCGGATGATCGTCAGCACCTCGAGCGTGCGGTTGGGCGCCGCGAGCCACGCGGTGACGGCGTGCCCGGCCTCGTGGGTGGCGATGAGGCGCTGCTCCGCGTCGGTGTACCGGACGGGGTTGCCGATGCCCACCATCTCGGTGATCCGTGCGTGCTCGATGTCCGCGTACGTCATGGCCATCGAGCCGCGGCGCAGGGCGTTGACCAGGGCCTCGTCCAGCAGGTGCTCGATCATCACCGGCGTCCAGCCGTTGGTCGCGGCCGCCAGCCGGTCGCGCAGCATGGGCTGCTCCAGCTCGGAGTCGGTGGAGCGGCGCGCCAGGAAGTGGTCCACCAGCGCGCGCCGGCCCACGGCGTCGGGCGTGGAGAACGTGAGCCTGCCGGTCGAACCGGCCCGGACGCAGCAGCGCGGGGTCGAGGGAGTCCGCGCGGTTGGTGGCGGCGATGAGCAGGATCGGCGCCTTGCCGGGCTTGCGCTGCTGCATCTGGCGCGTGGCCGGCAGGAGCAGGTTGGCGCGGGCGATGAACCAGTTGACCAGCTTGTCGGTGCCCGTCGGCTCGTCGAACGACTGCATCTGCACGAGCAGCTCGTTGACGACGCCGCCGGTGCCCTCGCTGACCACCGCGTTGGTGACGACCCCGGGGTGCCGGAGCGCGTCGAACGGGCTGGCCGCGAACGCGGTCTGGCCCATGCCGCCGCGCCGGGTCGCGATGGCGTCGATCTCCTCGATGAACCCGATCGCGCCGCCCTCCGCGCGGGCCGCCTTGCGCAGCGCCTTGAAGTAGGACCGGATCTTCTTGGCCGTCGCGCCGTAGTACATCGACTGGAACGACGTCGCCGAGACGAACAGGAACGGCACGCCCGCCTCGGCCGCCATGGCCTTCGCGGTCATCGTCTTGCCGGTCCCGGGCAGCCCCTCGAACAGCAGGCCGCGCCGCGGGGTGCCGCCCATCTGCTCCGCGAACTGCCGGTGCGTCTGGAACAGGTCGATGGAGCGGCGCACGTCCTCCTTGACGGGGTCGATGCCGATGACGTCGTCGAGCCCGACGTCCACCTGCTCGGGCCGGTAGACCACGTGCGGCGAGCGCGCCGAGCCCATCTGGGTGCCGACGAGGAGCAGCAGCAGCGCCGCGAAGAACAGCACCGGCACCAGGATCAGCGGGTCGATCGTGGGCAGCGACGGGAGCAGCGGACGGCCCAGCAGCGCGTTGACGATCACCCACGTCTCCAGCGCGATCACGACCGCGGCGGCCCGGTACACGCGCCGCCGTCGGACGCGGTCCCGCTCCAGCGCGATGTCGTGCGCGCCTCGGCGGATGGGGGAGCTGATCTCGTCGGCCACGGGCAAGCCTTTCCCTCGGCGCCTGGGATCAGACGACGCTGCGTCGCGGGAGGTGCGATCCGCCCATCGTCGGCCCGACCGGGTGAGTCGGCAAGATCGGACATATCGGACCACCCGAACGGTCCAACGGGTCACCCGTCGGAGCGGACGCTCACACGCCGTGCCGCAGCCGCGCCACCTGGAGCCGCAGGTAGTCGCGCTCGGCGGTGCTCGTCGTGCCGCGCGACGCCGCGAGGAGCTCCGCGACCGCCTCGTCGACCCGCCCCGCCCGCTCCAGGAGGTGCCCGCGCACGGCGGCCAGCCGGTGGTGCCCGGCCAGGGCGTCGTCGAGCGTGCCCAGCAGCGCCAGCCCGGCGTCGGGACCGTGCACCATGGCGAGCGCGACCGCACGGTTCAGCGTCACCATCGGGTTGCCGGTGATCCGCTCGAGCACCCCGTACAGGGCGAGCACCTGCGGCCAGTCCGTGGCATCGGCCGTCGGCGCCTCGTCGTGCACCGCAGCGATCGCGGCCTGCAGCTGGTACTCCCCGACGGCACCGCGGCGCAGGGCGTCCTCGACGAGCGCCACGCCCTCCTCGACCATCGCGCGGTCCCACAGCCGCCGGTCCTGGTCGGCCAGGGAGACCAGCTCGCCGTGCGGTCCGGTGCGGGCGGGGCGTCGCGCGTCGGTGAGCAGGATGAGCGCGAGCAGGCCGGTGACCTCGGCGTCGTCGGGAAGGCTCGCGTGCAAGGACCGGGTCAGGCGCAGGGCCTCGGCCGCCAGGTCCGCGCGCGCCACCGACGTGCCGGTGGTGGCGGCGTACCCCTCGTTGAACATCAGGTAGAGCACGCGCAGCACCGACCGCAGCCGCGCGGCGTAGTCCCGGGGTGTGGGCATCCGGAACGGTCCGTCCAGCTGGCGCAGGGTGCGTCGGGCGCGGCTCAGCCGCTGCGCCATCGTCGCCTCCGGCACCAGGAACGCCCGCGCGATCTCGGCCGTGGTCAGCCCGCCCACCGAGCGCAGGGTCAACGCGATGGCCGACGCCGGGCTCAGCGCCGGGTGGCAGCACCCGAACAGCAGCAGCAGCGAGTCGTCGGCGTCGGCCGTCTCGCCCGCGGTGGCGGCGTCCATCGTCGCGACGAGCTCCTCGCGCCGTCGTCGCGCGTCCTCGCTGCGGTACCGGTCCACGAGCCGGCGGTGCCCGACGACCACCAGCCAGCCGTGCGGGTTGTCCGGCACGCCGTCCCGCGGCCACCGCGTCGACGCGGCGAGCAGCGCGTCCTGCACGGCGTCCTGCGCGTCAGCGAGGTCGCCCGAGCGGCGCACGAGCACGCCGAGGACCTGCGGCGCCAGCTCGCGCAGCAGGTCCTCGAGGGCCGGGTCACTCGACAGGAGCGGGTGCCTCCATCAGCGCGCGCACCTCGAACACCTGCTGCAGCGGGACCCCGTCCGGACCGGGGGCCGCCGACGCCTGCGCGGCGATCGCGATCGCGCGCGCCTCGTCCTCCACGTCGACCATCCAGTAGCCGGCGAGGAACTCCTTGGACTCGGCGAACGGACCGTCGACGACCACGGGCGCGGAGACACCGTCGCTGCGCACGAGCTTGGCGGTGTCGGGCCATGCGAGACCCTGCCCGTCGACGAGCTCGCCGGCCGCCAGCAGCTCGGCACCCAGGTCCTGCTGGAACTGGATGTGCCGAGCCACGTCCTGGGGCGCCCACGTGTCGATCGGCGGCACGCCCTCGACGTAGTACTTCATCATCAGCATGTACTTCACGGTGCTCTCCTCTGCCCGGGGACCTCGTCGGCCCGCTCACCGGGTGGTCGGAGGCGCCGCCGTGTTCTCGACATGATCCTTCCGGAGGCGCGGACCCCGGCCCACCCCTACCCTCCGGGAATGCGTCCGCTCCGGCCCCGCCGCCGCGCCCTCCTGCGTGCCGCGGCGTTCGGGCTGGCGTTCACCGTCCCCGTGGCCGTGCTGGCGTACCTGGTCCGCGCGCAGGTGCATGCCGTGGTCCGGTTCGACGAGGCCGCGATCCGCGCCGCCACCGACGTCACACGCGCCCACCCGGCGCTCCAGCAGGCGCTGCTGGTCTGGCAGGACGCGTTCCAGGCCAGGTGGCTCAACCTCGCCGCGACCCTGGTCTGCGTGTGGGTGTGGCGGCGCCACGGGCTGACCACCCGGGCGCTGTGGGCGTTCCTCACCATCATGGCCGCCTGGGCGCTGCAGCTCGGCGCGAAGGGACTGGTGCAGCGCGCGCGTCCCGTGGTGGAGGACGCCGTCGCGCACGCGCCGGGCTCCAGCTTCCCGTCGGGGCACGCGACGAACACCGCCGCCGTGGCGCTCACCCTGACCCTGCTGCTGTGGCCGCTGCTGGGCCGCCCCGGCCGGGTCGTCGTCGCCCTCGTCGCCGCGACCTGTACGGTCCTCACCGGAGTCGACCGGGTGCTGCTCGGTGTGCACTACCCCTCCGACGTCGTCGCAGGGTTCGCGCTCGGGACGGCCCTCGCGGGTGCGTCCTACCTCGGCTACAGCGGCTGGTCCGCCATGCCGTCCGACCGGGAGACGTGATGCACACCTTCCTGCACCGCTACGAGATCGACTCGTCGGCACCGACGCGTCAGGAGGCGTGGCGCGACGTTGCGGTCCGCGTGCTGCTGCCCGCGGTGGGCCTGTGGGTCGTCCTCGTGGGCGTCGGGCTCCTCCTCACCGGGCCGCTGGACGACCTGCCGCGGGAGGCCGCGGTCAACGAGTGGTTCGAGTCGGCGCGGACGCCCACGCTGAACGCCGTCACCGCGGTCCTGTCGGGCATCGGCACCACCGAGTTCATCATCGGCGCGTGCGTGCTGTTCGTCGCCCTCTTCTGGCGGCGCACGACGCAGTGGTGGCTGGCCGTGGTGCCACCGCAGGCCATCGCCGTGCAGGCCGTCGTGTTCATGTCGGCCGCCCTGGTGGTGGGCCGCGAGCGCCCCGACGTCGAGAAGCTCGACGACTCCCCGCCCACCTCGAGCTACCCCAGCGGTCACACGGGCGCCTCCACCGCGTTCTACGTGACGCTCGCGATGATGGCGCAGCGCATCGGCAACCCGGCCCTGCGGGTGGTCGTGACGGTGCTGTGCCTGCTGGTGCCGATCGCCGTCGGGACCGCGCGCCTGTACCGCGGGATGCACAGCATCACCGACGTCACCATGGGGTTCCTCAACGGCCTGACGTGCGCGTTCCTGGCGTGGAACTACCTGCGCCGGGACGTGTCGGGGTCCGCCGGGGATACCCAGCCGGCCGCGGAGCGCCTGAGTCACCGCTGAGGCCCGTGGCATCATCGCGGGGTGCTGCAGAACCCGGCGTTCGCCACCGACGACGTCGCCGCCCTGCGCACGCTCGTCGACGAGTACCCGTGGGCGACGCTGGTCTCCTCGACCGCTGACGGCCTGGTGGCCAGCCACTACCCGATGCTCTGGGAGGTCGCCGACGACGAGTCGCTGACCCTGGTCACGCACCTGGGCCGTCCCGACGAGAACAACCACCGGCTCGACGGCACCGACGTGCTGGTGATCGCGCAGGGACCGCACGCGTACATCTCGTCGTCCTGGTACCCGCCGGGGCAGTTCATCCCCACGTGGAACCACGTCACCGCGCACCTCACCTGCCGCCCGGAGGTGCTGTCCGCGGAGGACAACTACGCGGTGCTGCGTCGGCTGGTCGAGCGGTTCGAGGGGCGGGACGTGCTGACCGAGTTCGACGACCGGGCCCGCGCCGCCGCCCGCGGGACGGTGGGCCTGCGGCTGCACGTCCGGAGCTTCCGCATGCTGGAGAAGCTCAGCCAGAACAAGCCGCCGGAGGTCGCGGCCGCGGTGGCCGACCAGCTGGACCGGCACCCGTTCGACCTGCACGCGGCGCTGGCGGCGCAGATGCGCCGGGCGAACCCGCCG
>CAWIOT010000008.1:0-16243 GCA_963837795.1 uncultured Actinomycetota bacterium | reverse complement strand
GCAAGAGAGAAGGGCGGGGCCGCGCGACCTGCGCGACCCCGCCCTCGTCGTCGAGCCTCAGCCGAGCCTCAGTCGAGCATCGAGATGATCTGCTCGGCCTGGTACTCCAGCTGCGCGCGCGCCTCGGGCGTGACGGTGGACCACCGGGTCCGCGGCGTCAGGAGCCGGACGTACGTCTCCAGCGACTTGACCGCGACCTTCTCGTTCCCGCGGTCGACCGCCTTGTCGGCCACCCCGATCGCGGCCAGCAGACCCACCCGGACCACGCCCTTCACCGCGCCGGACGCGATGAGCGCCTTCGTGGCGTCCCGCAGGGCGTCGACGCTGCCCGGTGCGTAGTACGACGGCACCGGCACCTGCGTGAAGTCGGTGTCGGACGCCAGGTAGAAGCCCACGTCGGACGGCTGGTTGTACGTCGTCTGCTGGCGGGCCACCTCGACCCGGTACTGCGGGTCCTGCATGAGCGTGTACATCTTGCGGTGGCTCAGGGCCGTGCTGGTGAACAGGCGGATCGCCGACGAGTCCGCCGTGCGGACCAGCAGCTCCTCGCGCGAGTCACCCAGCACGTCCGCCACCAGCGACGGTGTGCCCTTGGTGCCGTTGTTGGTCCGCGTGCCGGTCGCCGTGAGCTGGCGGCCGCGGGTCCAGTCGTCGATCGTGACGTCCTGGTCGCCCGAGCCGTTGACGATCTGCGTGGTGCCGTCGGGCAGCCAGCGGATGCTCATGTTGGTGCCGGGGATCGGGCCGGGCGTGAACTCGCCCGACGCCGAGTACAGCCCCAGCGAGCCGGAGCCGCCGGGCAGGCTGGCCCAGACCTCGAGCCCCCGGACGTCCGGGAGCACGTCGCCGATCATGGAGCGGCCCGTGTCGGCACCGGAGTACTTGCCGAAGATGACCTCCCCCGTCGCGGCGTCGCGCAGGGCCATGCCGTAGGGGGCGTAGGCCGCACCCTCGTGGGACGTGAAGATCTCCAGGCCGGGACGGTCCGGGTCGATGTCGGTCACGTGCATCGCGTCGCCGTGGCCCAGCCGGGCCTCCTCGCCCGGAGCGGCACTGCCCTCGGGCAGCGTGTCGGTCGACGAGTACAGGACGGAGCCGTCGTCGTCGATCGTCGCGGCGCCGTAGACGATCTCCTGCTTGCCGTCGCCGTCCACGTCGGACGCCGACAGCGAGTGGAAGCCCTGCGTCGTGATCGAGCCGTAGACGGGGTCGGAGCCGTCGCGCCCGTGCGGGCTGTCGTTGAACGGGTTGGTCATGGGCACCTGGCCGGAGTCGACGTACCAGCGCTCCTTGAGGGCCTTGCCGTCCCAGTCGTAGGCCACGAGCGTGGTGCGCGTGTAGTACCCGCGGGCGAACACGGCGGACGGCGTCGAGCCGTCCAGGTAGGCGACGCCCGCCAGGAAGCGGTCGACGCGGTTGCCGGGCTCGATGCGGGACATCGCGTAGTCGCCCCACAGCAGGCCGTCGTCGCCGCGACCCGGCTTGTAGTCGATCGTCTGCAGCTCCGTGCCGGTGTCGCCGGCGAAGACCGTCAGGTACTCGGGTCCGTCGACGATGAAGCCCTCGAAGTTGCGCAGCTGGTTGCGGCCGCTGCGGCTGGGCGCGTAGACGTCGACGAAGTAGTTGGCCAGCGCCGTCGCGTCCTCGTGGCTCAGCGGGTAGGCGTACTGCGGCGCGATGCCGAGCGCCTCCTCGACCGTGGCGGGCCAGTTGCCGGCGACGACCTCCGGGTGGCTGCTCCAGCCCTCGAGCATGGCGACCAGGTGGTCGAAGTACCCCTGCGAGCTCAGCCGGTAGTCCGTGGTGTCGGTGACACCGGCGTCGCGGTCCCGCTTCGGGATCGACACGTACTGCTCACCGGTCACCGAGCCGTCCGGGGCGTACTGCGTGATCTTGGTGCCGGGGGCCGTCTTCATCATCAGCTCGGCCTTGCCGTCGCCGTCGTAGTCGTAGACGGGGAACTGCGTGTAGTGCGCGCCGGCGCGGATGTTCACACCCATGTCGATCCGCCACAGCTGCGTGCCGTCCTGCTCGTACGCGTCGAGGTAGACGTTCCCGGTGTAGCCGACCTGGCTGACGTCCTTGGAGTTGGACGGGTCCCACTTGACGATGTACTCGTACTGGCCGTCACCGTCGACGTCCCCGACCGACATGTCGTTGGCCGAGTACGTGTACGCCTCACCCACGGGCGTGACGCCGTCGGCCGGCTTGTTCAGCGGGATGTCGAGCGACGCCTGTGCCCAGGGGGTCGCCTCGGTGCCGTCGACCTCGACGCCGTCGACGACAGCCGCCACGCGGTAGCGCGACGAGGCCGTGCCGTCCGGGTCGACGAAGTTGGTGGAGTCCGTGACCGTGCCGAGCTTGGTGCCGTCGCGGTAGACCGCGAACTCCGGACCGGTCAGGCCGGTGCTCGTCGCGCCCGTGACCTCGCTGGCCAGCAGCCGCCAGGACAGGAACACGCCCTCGCCGGTGACCGCCGCGACGAGCCCGCGGTCCAGGCGCTCGAGGGTGAGCGGGTCGGCTCCGCGGGCGGAGTGGGCGGGTGGCGTGGCGGACGCCGGCACGGCGGTCAGGGTGCCGACGAGCAACGCCGACCCGGCGATCGCCGTCAAGGCTCTGCCGCGGTGAGGGATCAGACTCATCGTTGAATCCTTTCAAGAGGCTCGGTGCTTCCCACGCTCCAGAACAGGGATGACCGTGAGAAAAGCCGGGGGCGCCCTTGACCCCGACCGCCCACGACCGTATCGCCTGGTTCACCCGAGTCAACCCGGGCTGAGACATTCGCCGGAATCGGTCGAGGGGAGCGCTCCCGAGGGCGGAAATCGCTTCCCAAACCGCTGATCCGCCCCGGCGCGTCGGGGCGCGCGATCGGCGGATCGGGCACGAGTGCGCCAGTCCGCGCGCGCCTCGGCAGCCGGTACGAACTCGTCAGTCGTCGCTGAACTCGTCAGTTCGTGCTGAACCCGTCAGTGCGCCGAACTCGTCAGCTCGCGCCGCACTCGTCAGCTAGCGCCGAACTCGTCAGTTCGCGCCGAACTCGTCAGCTGCAACACGCGAGTTCGGCCTGGACTGACGAGTTCGGCGGCGCTGGGCGCTGGGTGCGCGCTGGCGGGGAGCGCCGACGTGGGACGTGCGGCCACCCCGCCCTACCCGTCCGGCCCACGCGCCCGGCCGGCGCATCACCGGCGAGAACGGCAGTTCGGCGCCAGAACGGCACATGCTCCTGCCGTTCTCGCGGCGAACTGCCGTTCTCGGCAACCACCGCACCCGCCCGGTCGCCGCCGGCGCAGCCCAGCGCCGCGCGCGCACCGCCGTCCACGCGCGCACCACCGCCCCGCGCGCGGACCGCCCGTCCACGCGCGCACCGCCCGTCCGCGCGCACACCGCCGTCCACGCGCGCACCGCCGTCCGCGCGCGACCGGGTCAGGGTTCGAAGACGTAGCCCAGGCCTGGTTGCGTGACGATGTGCCGGGGGTGGGCCGGGTCGGCCTCGAGCTTGCGGCGCAGCTGCGCGGAGTAGACCCGCAGGTAGTGCGTCTCGTCGGAGTAGCCCGGTCCCCAGACCTCCTGCAGCAGCTGGCGTCGGCCCACGAGCTTGCCCCGGTTGCGCACCAGCACCTCGAGCATCGACCACTCGGTCGGGGTCAGCCGCACCTCGACGCCGTCCCGCAGGACGCGGGCGCGAGCCAGGTCGATGGTCAGCTCCCCCGCGACCACGACGGCCTCCGCGGAGTCGGGTGCCACGGTCGAGCGCCGGACCGCGGCACGCAGCCGGGCGAGCAGCTCGTTCATGGCGAACGGCTTGGTGACGTAGTCGTCGGCCCCCGCGTCCAGGGCGTCGACCTTGTCCTCGCCGTGCTGCCGGGCGGACAGGACGACGATCGGCACGCGGCTCCAGCCTCGGATGGCGGTGATCACGTCCAGGCCGCTCATGTCCGGCAGGCCCAGGTCCAGCAGGACGACATCGGGTGCCCGGGCGGCCGCGGAGCGGATCGCGGCGGCGCCGTCGCCGGCCGTGGTGACGTCCCAGCCGGACGCGCGCAGCGTGATGGCCAGGGCGTGCGCCAGCCCCGGCTCGTCGTCGACCACCAGGATGGTGCTCACGACTCCGCCAGCGGGACCGTGACCAGCATCGTCAGGCCGCCGCCCGGGGTGTCCTCCGCGACCAGCTCGGCGCCGACGGCCGTCGCGAGCCCGTCGGCCACCGCCAGCCCCAGGCCCAGGCCGGAACCGCTGGAGTCGTCGCCGAGGCGCTGGAAGGGCGCGAACAACCGGCCCTTGAGCTCGTCGGGCACGCCCGGTCCGGTGTCCACCACGCGCAGCACGATCGCAGGTCCGAGCACCGCGGCGCTCACCCGGACCGGTCCCGGGGCGTAGCGGACCGCGTTGGAGACCAGGTTGGCGACCACCCGCTCGAGCAGGCCGGGGTCGGTGCGCACGTACGGCAGCTCCTCGGGGACGTCGAGCTCGACGGTGCCCGGCGGGAAGCCCTCGACGGCCAGCGGCACGATCTCGTCCAGGCTCGTGGCGCGCAGCACCGGGCGGACGCTGCCGGTCTGCAAGCGGGACAGGTCGAGAAGGTTGTCGATCAGCCGCTCGAGGCGTGCGGTGGACTCGGCGAGCGTGCCCACCAGGGTGGCGCGGTCCTGCGGCGACAGGTCCAGCGCGAGGCCGTCGACGGAGGTCCGGATGGTGGCCAGCGGGGTGCGCAGGTCGTGCGAGACGGCGGCGAGCAGGGCGGTCCGCGTGGCGTCGGCCTGCTCGAGCATGCGCGCCTGCTCGGCCTGCGCGCGCAGGCGGTCGTGCTCGAGCACGATGCCCACCTGCGACGCGAACGCCTCGAGCACGCGGCGGTCCCCGGCGGGCAGCACGCGCCCGGACAGCGCCAGCACGCGGTGGTCGTCGACGGTCAGGACGGCCTGCGCCTGCTCGGGCGTGGTGGCGGGCTCCGCGCCGTCGGCCGCGAGCACCTCCCAGCCGCCGGTCGTGCGTCCCAGCAGCGCCACGGCGGTCAGGGTGAACGTCTCCCGCAGCCTGGCCACGAGCGCCTCGGCGGTGTCCTGGCCGGACAGCACCGACCGCGACACGGCCGCGAGCGCGGACGCCTCGGCCCGCGCGCGGAAGGCTTCCGACGAGCGCCGGGCGGCGAGGTCGACGACGGACGCGACCCCCGCGGCGACCAGCACGAACACGCTCAGCGCCAGCACGTTCTCGGGCTCGGCGACGGTGAGCCGCCCGGTGGGCTGCGTGAAGAACCAGTTGAGCAGGAAGAACCCGACGACCGCACTGACGATCGCGGGCCACAGGCCACCCACGAGCGCGACCAGCACGGTGAGCGCGAGGAAGAGCATGAGGTCGGTGGGCAGACCCACGGCGTCGTGCAGCGAGCGCAGGAGCAGCGTGAGGGCCACCGGACCGACCAGCCCGACGACCCACCCGGCCGTGCGGCGCCCCGGGGACAGCGCGGACCGGCGCACCCGCACGCGTCCGGCGCGCGCCTTCTCGTGCGTCACCAGGTGCACGTCGATGGCACCCGCGAGCCGGGCGATCTCGGTCCCGTTGCCCTCGGACAACGCCTCGCGCCAGCGGCTGCGCCGGGAGACGCCGACGACGACCATCGTGGCGTTCACTCCGCGCGCGAAGTCGACGACCGCGGTGGGCACGTCCTCCCCGACGACCGTGTGGAACGTGCCGCCGAGCGACTCGACGAGGCGCCGCTGCTCCGCGATCGTCCCGGGCGCCGCGCTGGGCAGCCCGTCCGTGGCCAGCACGTGCACCGCCAGGAGCTCCGAGCCGGCAGCCCGCTGCGCGATCCGCGCCCCGCGGCGCAGCAGGGTGTCCGCCTCGGGTCCGCCGGTGACCGCGACCACCACGCGCTCGCGCGCCGGCCACGGCGCCTCGATGCGGTGGTCCCGGCGGTAGCTGGCCAGCGAGTCGTCCACGCGGTCGGCCAGCCACAGCAGCGCGAGCTCGCGCAGGGCGGTGAGGTTGCCCACGCGGAAGTACTGCGTGAGGGAGGCGTCGATCTGCTCGGCGCGGTAGACGTTGCCGTGCGCGAGCCGTCGGCGCAGGGCCTGCGGTGACAGGTCGACCAGCTGGATCTGGTCCGCGTCGCGCACCACGTGGTCCGGCACGGTCTCCCGCTGCCGCACCCCGGTGATGGCCTCGACGTCGTCGTTGAGCGACTCCAGGTGCTGGACGTTCACCGTGGTGACCACGTCGATCCCGGCGTCGAGCAGGTCGTGCACGTCCTGCCAGCGCTTGGGGTGCACGCTGCCCGGCACGTTGGTGTGCGCCAGCTCGTCCACCATGGCCACCTGCGGGGCCCGCGCCAGCACCGCGTCCACGTCCAGCTCGGTCAGCTCCACCCCGCGGTGCACCAGCACGCGCCGGGGCACCACCTCGAGCCCGTCCAGCTGGGCGGCGGTGGCCGCACGTCCGTGGTCCTCGACGAGCCCGACCACCACGTCCGTGCCCCGGGCGAGCCGGCGGTGCGCCTCGTCGAGCATCGCGTACGTCTTGCCGACTCCCGGCGCGGCGCCGAGGTAGACGGTCAGCCGACCGCGCTTCGGGGGGTCCGCGGACCCGGCGCTGGTCACGACCCCATTGTCCGCAGCGCCAGGTTGAGCCGCAGGACGTTGACGCGCGGCTCGCCGAGGAACCCGAGGTCACGGCCCACGGTGAGCTCGTCGACGAGCCCGCGCACCGCCGCGACCGGCAGGCCGTTCTCCCGCGCCACGCGTGCCACCTGCAGCCGGGCGTACGCGGGCGAGACGTCGGGGTCCAGACCGGACGCCGACGCCGTGACCGCGTCGGCCGGGACCGACCCGGGGGCGACGCCCTCGTCGCGGGCGACCGCCGCACGCCGCTGCTCGATCGTCGAGACGAGCGCCGGGTTGAGCGGGCCGAGGTTGGACGCCCCGGACGCCCGGGTGTCGTACCCGTCGCCGGCGACCGAGGGACGCGACCGGAACCACTGCGGCCCGTCGAACGACTGCCCGATCAGCAGCGAGCCGGCGGCCTCGTCGGCCGCCGTCACGCGGCGCCCGGACTCGTCGACGAGCGACCCCTGCGCCTGCCACCGCAGGGTCAGCTGCGCGACGCCGGTGACCGCCAGCGGGTACACGAGACCGAGCAGGACCGTGAGCACGAGCAGCACGCGCAGCCCGGCCCAGGACTGGCGGACGAACGAGACGGTGTCGGATCCGGTGGTCATCAGGACATCCCCAGGGCGGTGACGAGCAGGTCGAGGAGCTTGATGCCGACGAACGGGGCGAGGACGCCGCCGAGGCCGTACACCAGCAGGTTGCGCCGCAGCAGGGCGGACGCGGACGCGGGCCGGTACCGCACACCCCGCAGGGCGAGCGGCAGCAGCGCGACGATGACCAGGGCGTTGAAGATGACGGCGGACAGGATCGCCGACTGCGGGCTGGTCAGGTGCATGACGTTGAGCACGCCCAGCTGCGGGAACGCGACGACGAACATCGCGGGCAGGATGGCGAAGTACTTGGCCACGTCGTTGGCCACGGAGAACGTGGTCAGCGCGCCGCGCGTGATGAGCAGCTGCTTGCCGATCTCCACGATCTCCAGCAGCTTGGTCGGGTTCGAGTCGAGGTCGACCATGTTGCCGGCCTCCTTCGCGGCGGTCGTCCCGGTGTTCATCGCGACGCCGACGTCGGCCTGGGCCAGCGCCGGGGCGTCGTTGGTGCCGTCGCCGGCCATCGCGACCAGCCGCCCGCCCTCCTGCTCGCGACGGATCAGCGCGAGCTTGTCCTCGGGCGTGGCCTCGGCGAGCACGTCGTCGACGCCTGCCTCGGCCGCGATCGCCTGGGCGGTGAGCGCGTTGTCCCCGGTCACCATCACCGTGCGGATGCCCATGGCGCGCAGCGCGTCGAACCGTTCGCGCATGCCGTCCTTGACCACGTCCTTCAGGTGGATCACCCCGAGCACGCGCGCCGGTCCGTCCCCGCGGACCTCCGCGACGACGAGCGGCGTGCCCCCCGAGGCCGCGATGGCGTCGACCGTGGCCGCGACGTCGTCGCCCGCGTGGCCGCCCGTGGACCGCACCCAGTGCATGACGGCCGCCGCCGCCCCCTTGCGCACCGAGCGACCCGGCAGGTCCACCCCGCTCATCCGGGTGCGCGCGGCGAACGGGACGAGCTCCGCGCCGGCCAGGTCGTGCCGCTCGCGCAGCCCGAACCGGTCCTTGACCAGCACGAGCACGGAGCGGCCCTCCGGGGTCTCGTCGGCCATCGAGGACAGCTGTGCGGCGTCCGCCAGCTCCTCGGCCGGGACGCCGGCCGCGGGGAGCAGGTCCGCGGCCTGCCGGTTGCCCAGCGTGATGGTGCCGGTCTTGTCCAGCAGCAGGACGTCGACGTCGCCGGCGGCCTCCACCGCGCGCCCGGACATGGCCAGGACGTTGCGCCGGACCAGCCGGTCCATGCCCGCGATGCCGATGGCGGACAGCAGCGCGCCGATGGTCGTGGGGATCAGGCAGACCAGCAGCGCCACGAGCACGATGAGCGGCTGGCGCGCCCCCGAGTAGACCGCGAACGGCTGCAGCGTGACCACCGCCAGCAGGAACACCAGGGTCAGCGTGGTCAGCAGCACGTTCAGGGCGACCTCGTTCGGCGTCTTCTGCCGCTGCGAGCCCTCCACCAGCGCGATCATCCGGTCGACGAACGTCTGGCCGGCGGGCGCCGTGATCCGCACGACGATCCGGTCCGACAGCACGACGGTGCCGCCCGTGACGGCCGAGCGGTCGCCGCCCGACTCCCGGATGACGGGGGCGGACTCGCCGGTGATCGCGGACTCGTCGACGCTCGCGACGCCCTCGACCACGTCCCCGTCGCCCGGGATGGTCTGCCCGGCGACCACGACGACGAGGTCGCCGACGCGCAGGCTCGAGGACGCGACCTCGACCACGCGGTCGTCGGCGCCCACCCGGTGCGCGGTCGTCTCGCGCTGCGTCGCCCGCAGGCTCGCAGCCTGCGCCTTGCCGCGGCCCTCGGCCACCGACTCCGCCAGCGTGGCGAACAGCACGGTCAGCCAGAGCCACACGGCGATCGCCCACGCGAAGACGCTCGGCTCCGCGACCGCGATCACGGTGGTGAACGCGGCGCCGACCTCGACGACGAACAGCACGGGCGAGTCCCACAGGCGGCGTGGGTCCAGGCCGCGCAGGGCGCCCGGCAGCGCGGCCAGGAGCTGAGGGCCGGACAGGGTCCGGGAGACGGCGGTGCTCATGAGAGGGACTCCACGACGGGACCGAGGGACAGGACGGGGACGAACGTGAGGCCGACGACGACGAGGGTCACGGTGACCAGCAGGCCGACGAACAGCGGCGTGTGGGTGGGCAGCGTCCCGGCGGTCTGCGGGGTGTGCCTGGCGCTCGCGAACCGCCCGGCCAGGGCCAGCACCAGCGCGATCGGCACGAACCGACCGACCAGCATCGCGACGCCGAGCAGGGTGTTGTAGAAGGGCGTCCCCGCGTTCAGTCCCGCGAACGCGGAGCCGTTGTTGTTCCCGGCGGACGCGAACGCGTAGACGATCTCGCTCAGTCCGTGGGCTCCGGGGTTGAGCGGCCCGGCCAGCCCCGCGGGAGTCACGACGGCCACCGCCGAGCCGAGCAGGACGACCGCGGGCATCGTCAGGACCGCGAGCGCGACGAGCGTGATCTCCTCACGGCCGATCTTCTTGCCCAGGTACTCGGGGGTCCGCCCGACCATGAGCCCGGCCAGGAACACCGCGACGATCGCGAGGATCACCATCCCGTACAGCCCGCTGCCGACACCGCCGGGGGCGACCTCCCCGAGCAGCATCCCGAGCAGCGCGACACCCCCGCCCTGCGCGGTCAGGGAGTCGTGCGCCGAGTTCACCGCGCCGGTGGAGGTCATCGTCGTCGACGCCGCGAACAGCGCCGAGGCCGCCTGCCCGAACCTGACCTCCTTGCCCTCGAGCGCACCGCCGGCCGCGAGGGGTGCCGCACCCGCGCCGGCCGTCTCGGCCCACGTGAGCAGACCGACGGCCGCGACCCACAGCGACGACATCGCCGCGAGGATCGCCCAGCCCTGCCGACGGTCCCCCACCATGCGGCCGAACATCCGCGGCAGCGCGAACGGGATCAGCAGGAGCAGGAACACCTCGAACGCGCTGGTCCACGGCGCCGGGTTCTCGTACGGGTGCGCGGAGTTGGCGTTGAAGAAGCCGCCGCCGTTGGTGCCCAGCTCCTTGATCGCCTCCTGGGACGCGACCGGGCCGCCGAGCACCGCCTGGGTGCCCCCGGCGAGCGTGCCGACGTCGGTCGGTGCGTGCAGGTTCTGGATCACCCCGCCGGCCACCAGCACGATCGCGGCGACGGCGGCCAGCGGCAGCAGCACCCGTACGGTCGCCCGCACCAGGTCGGCCCAGAAGTTGCCCACGCGTCCGTCGGTCCCGGCGCGCGCGAACCCCCGCGCCAGCGCGGAGACCACGGCGAGCCCGACGGCCGCGGAGAGGAAGTTCTGCACCGCGAACCCGGCCATCTGCAGCAGGTGCCCCGCGGCCGCCTCCCCGGAGAACCACTGCCAGTTGGTGTTGGTCACGAACGACACGGCCGCGTTCCAGGCGCCGGCGGGGTCCATGCCGGGAGCGCCGGCGTCCAGCGGCAGGCGGTCCTGCAGCCGCGCGAAGCCGAACAGGACGAGGACGGAGACCATCGAGAACCCCAGCAGGGACAGCAGGTAGGTGCTCCAGCGCTGCTCCGCGTCCGGGTCCACCCGCATCAGCCGGTAGCCCGCGCGCTCGACCGCCAGGTGCCGGGTGGTGGTCATGACCCGGTACAGGTAGTCACCGAGCGGGCGGTGCGCGACCGCGAGCGCGACCACCACCAGCAGGATCTGCGCGACGGCGGTCATCGGACCTTGTCCGCCCGCAGGAGCTGCACGACGAGGTAGACAGCCAGCGTGCCCGCGAGCACGAGCCCGGCCACGTCGAACCCGCTCATGAGCGGTCCGTGCGGCGGGCGAGCAGCGCGACGGCGGCGAAGAACACCACGGTCAGCGCGACATAGGCGAGATCGGCAAGGCCGGACATCACAGCACCTTCGACGACGATCGGTCCCCACGGACCGGCGGCCCCACGGACCGCACCTGCTGGTCTACGCCCGCATCCGGACCCCGCCGCCGTCCTTGACGGAACCCTGACGCCGAGCGGCACGGTCCTGACGCCGGACGCGCACTCACCCGCCGGGTCGGCGTGTGACCCCTGGCGTGTCGCCTAGACTCCCCCCGTGATCTTCAAGTCGGTGGGCGAGGGCAGGCCCTACCCGGACCACGGGCTCGAGACGGCCAAGCAGTGGGCTGAGGTGCCGCCACGGCAGGTGCGGCTGGACGAGCTGGTGACGACGAAGCGCACGCTCGACCTCGACGCGCTGCTCGCCGAGGACTCCACCTTCTACGGCGACCTGTTCGCCCACGTGGTCCAGTACCGCGGCGTGATGTACCTCGAGGACGGGCTGCACCGCGCCGTCCGGGCCGCCCTGCACCAGCGAGCACTGCTGCACGCCCGCGTGCTGGTGATCTCATGAGCGAGCAGGACCGCGGTCGTCAGCTGCGTCGTCGGCACATGCACGAGCGGCAGGCCGTCATCTTCGGTGTGCTGCTGGCCGTCCTGGCCCTGGCCGGCCTGGGCGCCGCCGCGGTGTTCACCGGCAGCCTCGACCTGCCCGTGTTCGCGCGGGACTTCGCGACGGAGCCCGAGCCCACAGCCACGCAGGACCCGTACCCGTGCCCGCCGGCCGGCTCGCTGCCCGTGGCCGCCAACCAGGTGTCCGTGAAGGTCTACAACGCGACCACCCGCGTCGGCCTCGCCGGTGCCACGGCCGCCGGGCTCGCCGAGCGCGGCTTCGTCATCGCCGCCACGGAGAACGCCCCCGTCACCTACGACGGCGTCGCGCGGATCATCTTCGGGACGCAGGGCGTGGCGCAGGCGTACACCCTCGCCGCCCACATCGACGGCGCGGTCATGGTGCTCGACCCCCGCACGGACGCGACGGTCGACCTCTCCCTGGGAGCCCAGTTCCCGGAGCTCAAGCCGGCCGACAGCGTCGCGCTCGACCCGGCCGCCCCGCTCGTCGCCCCCGAGGGGTGCACCCCGTTCGACGAGGTCGTCGCGCCGGCCGCCACCGAGGCGCCGGCCGCGCCGGCCGACCCGGCGGCCACCGAGGCGCCTCCCGCCGGCTGACCGTGCGGGCCGTCGGCCCGCGTGCGACGGTGGGTCCCTCACCGTGGTCGGCCGACCGCGGGACGACGAGGGAGGCCCCCATGACTGAGTCCGACACCACTCCCGACCCGGTCGAGGAGACGGCGCCGGAAGCCCCGCCCGCCCCCGACGACGTGGCCCGCGAGGACGAGGCGACCGACCCCGGCGACGAGGCCCAGGTCCTGCCGGTTGCCGGCGCCAGCGGCAACGGGGTACCCCCGCAGCCGACGGTCGGCCGCTGATCTCACAGGCGGCGGCCCGGTATCGGGACCCGCGGGCGGGCTAGCCTGAGGCCCTGCCCGTTCCCGGCCTCCGGGCCGCCGCCTGCCGGAGGTCGAGCTGCTCCGCCGACTGCTGCACTCCACCACCGCCGTCTGGGTCGCCTTCGTCCTGGTCCACGGCTGGCTCGCGCTGGTCGGGCTCGTCCTGATCCCGCAGCAGGCCTTCTGGGACCTCGACCTCTACCGGTACTGGATGTGGCTCGGCCTGCACCGCGGTGAGTGGCCCGTCCTGTCCGGCACCTGGGTGTACCCGGCGGGCGCGATCGTCCCGATGCTCCTGGCGGCGGTCGGCGGCACCGGCGGCGGCTCTCCGTACGCGGGCGTGTGGGCGCTGATGGTCACCGCGCTCGACGCCGTGGCGCTCTCCGTGCTCCTGCGCGTGCGCCGCCCGGACCGGCCCACGGGTGGGTCGACGACGGTCGGCGCCTGGTGGTGGCTCGCGTTCCTCGTGCTCCTCGGGCCCGTGGCGATGGGTCGGCTCGACGCCGTCGTCGCGCCCGTGGTCGTCGTCGCGCTGGCGATCGCGCTGCAGCACCCGCGGATCACGTCGGCGCTGCTGACGGCCGCGGCCTGGGTCAAGGTCGCGCCCGGTGCGCTGCTGCTCGCCCTCTTCTTCGCGGTCCGCCGCCCGTGGCGCAGCGTCGTCGTGCCGGCGGGGATCGTCAGCGTGGTCGTCGTCGGTGTGGTCGCCGCGCTCGGGGGCCTGCCGCACGTGGCGTCGTTCCTGACCGAGCAGGACGAGCGCGGCCTGCAGATCGAGGCGCCCGGTGCCACGCCATGGCTGGTCACCGGCCTGTGGTCGTCGTCGATCGTCCGGTACCTCAACGAGCCGATCGTCACGTGGGAGATCCGCGGACCCGGTACGCAGGGTGCGGCGGATGTGCTCGGCGCGCTGTTCTTCCTGGCCCTCGGCGCATCGGCGCTGCTGCTGTGGTGGCGGCGCGAGCAGCTGGGCGCCCGGATGTGGTCCGGCGGGATCGCGCGCACCGAGCTGCTGGTCCGCGGCGCGCTGCTGCTGACCCTGGCGATGCTCGTGTTCAACAAGGTGGGCTCGCCGCAGTACATGGGCTGGCTCGCGCCGCCCGTCGCGGTCGCGCTGGCCCTGCGGCTGCCCGGCTGGCGCACCACCGCGTGGCTGGTGCTCGGGGTCGCCGGCGCCACGCAGGTGGTGTTCCCGTGGCTGTACTCCGAGGTGGTCTACGGCGGTCCGGGCGTCACGCTGACCCTGGCGGCGCGCAACGTCGCCCTCGTGGTGCTGCTGGTGCACACCGTGCTCGCCCTGGTGCGGCCGCTGCCCCCCGAGGATCAGCCGGACGCCGTGCGCCGCCAGGAGCGGATCACGAGCGCGAGCCCGGCGGCCTGACCCGTCAGGCCAGCTGCGGTGCCACCTGCGACGCGACGAGCTCCAGGTGGTCCAGGTCGTGCAGGTCCAGGACCTGCAGGTACACCCGCGTGATGCCCAGCTCGGCGTAGGACCCGATCCGGTCGGCCAGCGCCGTCGGGGTCCCGGCGAAGCCCACCGCGCGCACCTCGCCGACGTCCCGGCCGATCGCGGCGGCCCGGCGCTCCACCTCGGCGTCGTCGCGACCCGCGCACAGCACCTGGGCGACGGAGAACGTCAGGGTCGACGGGTCGCGGCCGGCCTCCTCGCACGCGGCACGGACGGTCGCCACGCGCTCCGCGACGTCCGCCGGCGCGGGGAACGCCATGTTGAACTCGGCGGCGAACCGGGCCGCGAGCGCCGGGGTCCGCCGCGGACCGTTGCCGCCGACGATCACCGGGATGCGGTCCTGCGTGGGCTTGGGCAGCGCGGGCGAGCCCGTGAGCGTGTAGTGCTCGCCGGCGAAGTCGTAGCGCTCCCCCACCGGCGTCGACCACAGGCCCGTGACGACCTCGAGCTGCTCGGTCAGCAGGCCGAACCGCTTCTCCGGGAACGGGATGCCGTACGCGGCGTGCTCCTGCGCGAACCAGCCGGCGCCGAGGCCGAGCTCCACGCGCCCGCCGGACATCTGGTCCACCTGGGCCACCTGGATCGCGAGCACGCCCGGGTGGCGGAAGGTGGCCGACGACACCAGCGTGCCCAGCCGGATCCGGCTGGTCTCGCGCGCGAGCCCCGCCAGGGTGGTCCAGGCGTCCGTCGGCCCCGGCAGCCCGTCGCCGTCACCCATGTTCAGGTAGTGGTCGGACCGGAAGAAGGCGTCGAAACCGAGGTCCTCGGTCGCCTTGGCCACCGCGAGCAGGTCGTCGTAGGAGGCCCCCTGCTGGGGCTCGGTGAAGATGCGCAGATCCATGACGACCACCCTCACACAGGTCGACCGGAGACAGCGCGCCGTGCGACCGTGGGGCGGTGAACGCTGGATTCCCCGTCATCGTGCCCGGTCGGCATCCCGCCGAGGAGCCGTTCGCGGTCGCCGACTGGCGCCGCCGGGTCGCGCAGACGTACGCGGACGTGCGGCGGATCGCCGACGAGGACCCGGCCGCGGCGCACGCCGTGTGGGTGCAGCGTCGCGACGAGCTCATGGCGGACCACCCCGCCTCGCCGCTGGACCACGCGGCGAAGGCCGCGTTCGAGGGCCTCGACGTGCCGCACTACGACCCCGCGTACCGGTTCGAGTGCGACGTGCTGCCCGCCACGCACCAGCGGCTCGACGTCAGCACCGGCACCGACGGCGTGGTGCCGTTCGAGCGCATCGGCTCGGTGCGGCTCGGCGACCTGGGCACGCTCGCGGTCTGGGTGATCCGTGGCTACGGCGGCGGCCTGTTCGTGCCGATGAAGGATGCATCGGCCGACACCTACGGTGGCGGTCGGTACGTGCTGGACACCATCAAGGGGGCGGATCTCGGCATGGCCGGAAGCACGCTGGTGATCGACCTGAACTTCGCGTACAACCCGTCCTGCGCGTACGACCCGGCCTGGGCGTGCCCGCTGGCCACGCGCGCCAACACGCTCGCCGTCGAGATCCCCGTGGGTGAACGAGTCTTCGCGTGAGCGCGTTGACCTCGATGTGGGCCTGGCACAACCCGGTCCCGTTCTCCGTGGACGCACGCGGTCGCGGCTACGCAGCCGCCGAGCCCGCGGAGCTCGTCGCCTTCTGCCAGGAGCGCGCGCTGCAGCGGGTGTTCCTCTCGGCGCCCTGGGCTGCCGACGAGGGACCGGTGGGCGACTGGTTCGGCGCCGCGACGGCCGCGCTGCAGACCGCCGGCATCGCGGTCGGTCCCCTCGGCGGTGACCCCGGTTGGCTGGGTCAGCCGTCGCTGGCGGTCACCTGGGCGCTGACCGCCCTGCGCTCCGGTCCCAGCGACAGCGTCCAGCTCGACGTCGAGCCGTGGGCGACCGCGCGGTGGTCGACCGACCGGGACCTGCTGTGCACCCAGTGGCTCACGCTGCTCGACGGCGTGCTCGCCGCGCTCCCAGCGGGCGTCGCGCTCGGCGTCGACACCCCGTGGTGGCTCGCCCACGAGCCGTGGGAGGACGGCACCCTGCTCGACGCGGTCCTCGCCCGGGTGGGCCGGGTCGGGGTCGTGGCCTTCAGCGACCACGCGCAGGGTCCCGACGGGATCATCGCGCTCGCCGCTCCGGCGGTCGTCGCGGCCTCCGCCGCCGGCCTGCCGTTCACGGTCGGGGTCGAGACCGACACCGCCGCTGTGGCCGGCGGGGCGCAGTACACGTTCGTCGACGAGGGCGCCGCCGTGCTCGAGGCCGAGACGGCGCTGGTCGCGGA
>CAWIOT010000007.1:0-1005338 GCA_963837795.1 uncultured Actinomycetota bacterium | reverse complement strand
AGGTCCACGTCCTGGGCGACGTACTGCGCCGGCAGGAGCACCGACTTCGGCGCGGTGCCGGTCGCGGAGCGGGTCCGGGTCGCCGTGAGGGATCCGTCGGGGTGCGTCTGGGTGATGGTCCACAGGTCACCGTTGCGCACGTAGGCGTGACGCCCGGCGCCGAGCGGGCGAAGCGTGCGCTCGTTACGGCGGGTGACGATCCGATCGCCCACACCGAGCTGCTCCCCCGCCGCCGCGGGCCACGCCGGTCGCGGCGACCAGGCCGTCGGCGACGCGGTCGCGGTGGGCGCGGGCATTCAGGGCGGCGACGGTGCGGGCGTCCGGGGCGATCAGGATGGAGTCGATGCCGTCGTCGAGGTCGTCGGCCCAGGCGGTGTAGGCGTCCTCGAGCATCGCCTCGGCTGCGCCGGCGTGGACCCGATCCTGCGTCGACGTACTCCTCGAGGACCCTGGTGTCGCCGTCGCGGAGGCCGAGGCTGGCGGCGGCTTCCCAGGGGTGGCTGAACCGCCACAGCGAGGTCAGCCGGGCGGGGCGGGTGCGGTCGGCGAGCAGCGCGAACGCCCCACCGGCGTCGACCGCGGACAGCTGCCCGTGGTCGCCGACGAGCAGCACCTTGGCGTCCGCGAGGCCGGCCTGGGTGACGATGGTGTCCAGGGTGAACGTCCCCGCCAGAGAGGCTTCGTCAACGATCACCAGCTGCCCAGGTCGCAGTGACCACCGCGCGGCCTCCCGGGCCTGTGCGGCGAGGGCCGTCGCGATGGTGCGCTCGCGCCCGCGGGTTGCCGGCGCGCGCGGCGGCCTCGCGGGCGCTGGCCAGTCGTTCGGTGAGGGTGTTGCGCCGCTGGGCGCCGTCGCCGGTGGACTCGAAGATCCACTTGGCGGTGTTCTCGCACCCGATGCCCAGCGCGCGGGCGAGCTCGGCCGCCGCCGACGAGGACGGCGCGAGCCCGATCACGGAGCCGCGCCCGTAGGTGTGCTCCCAGGCGCGACGAACCCCGCGCAGGGTGGTGGTCTTGCCCGAGCCGGCCGGGCCGACCAGCACGTCCAGACGCCGCCCGGATCTCGTCACCTGCTCCACGACGTCCCGCTGGTCGGGGGCGAGCCGCGTCTCGCCGTCCGCGGCAGCCACGACCAGGGCGGCTGCAGTCGTGGCGGGAGCGTCGTCGGCTGCGGCGGCGGCGAGCAGCCGTGCTTCGGCGTCCAGGACCCGCCGGTCGGTGAACCGCTCCTCATCCGTGCGGTCGAACACCGACGTGCCGTCCGCGCGCCGGTAGCGCGGCCCGGACACGAACAGCGCTGGCGGTGCGGTCGAGATCGCCTCGCGCAGTGCGGCGGTGGTGACGGCGTCGAGCAGGGCGACTCGGTCGGTCGGGCTGGCCATGACGAACCCGCGGGTCACCCGCGCGGCCTCGGCCGAGCACGTTCCACCGCGTCCAGGTCGAGCGGCGCTCCATCACCCCGGCCAGCACCACCTGCGCGACCCGGTCGACCACCTCGGCAGGGATCCGGTCGGCGTGCAAGGGGACGGCTCGGCCGCGCTGCAGGACCGCTTCGGTCAGTTCCGCCGGGCGTGCGTCCGGTCAGGGTGGCAGCGCGCCTGCGCCATGCCGCGAGCAGCTCACCGAGTGGGCGGACGTGCTTGCTCGGTCGGGTCGCGCGGGTGACCGTCTGGCGCAGCCGGGTGATCTCGATCCGGTTCGGTGTCCTGCCGTGGGCGGCGGCGAACCGGGCGACCTCGTCGGTCATCGCCTCATCGATGCGACGCGACCGCGTGGAGAACTCCCCCATCAACTCGTCGCCGACGCCGTCGATCTCCAGGCGTGGGCTGCGACGGGCACCGCGGTGCCGCCACCCCCATCGCACGGGCAGGCGGCGGGCCAGCTCGTCGGCCATCAGGGCGTCGTACACCTCGGAGATCGCGACCGTCGCGTGGTGCAGCGCCCGGGAGTCCAGCGACCGCCACGCCCCGTCGGTGCCCTGGACCTTGTTCGCGACCACCAGGTGGGTGTGCAGGTTCGGGTCGCCGGCCCGGGAGTCCCAGTGGTCGAACCCGGCCGCGATCGCACCGCGCGTCGCCTCCTGCCGGCACCCGGCGTGCCCCGTGCGCGTGAACAACGCCCGGTCCTCGAGGAACCCCAACGATTGGCTCACCGCCGCTCGGTGCGCGGCCAGCACGGTGGCCTGGGTGCGGTCGTCGGCGACCGCCCACAACGTGGAGACCGACTTCGGTGGGGTGAACGTCAGGTCGAACCCGGCCACCGCCTTGGGCGCACCCCGGGCCAGCTCCACCCGCGTGATCGCATCGATCGCCGCCCGCCGCGCGGCAGCATCCATGCTCTTCGGGCAGCGCCTTGACCTGCGCCTCGACCCGCTTCGCGACCGGATCGCCCGTCACGTAGGCGCGGCCGAGCGGGGTGCCGGTCATCGGGTCACATCCTTGCCCGAACAGCCGCGCCATGGGCTGCTCCTCCACGACGTCACCGGCCTCGATCCCGAGGCATCCGCTCCCCCGACGCCGGGCAGTCCCGACCCTAGCCATCGACCGGCCGGGTTCCCGGACGCGGTGTAGCAGTCCGTCAGCGACGTCGCCCCGGAACGGTCGCAGTCCCCCGACGCGGTGTGCCGCAGCAGGTACTGGTAGCCCGCACCGGCGGTCAGCCGATGCAACGTCATCACCACGACGGCGCACCGATCGGCGTTCGAACCGGGATCCCATGCCCTGTAGTGCGCCCGACGGTGCGTAACACGCGAGCCCGAGCCCGTGTGATCAACCCGTGGTGCCAGACGTGTCATGGCCCATCCGTCCCGACGACCCTCGGAAGACGACCCCGCGTCTTGCACATCCTGGCGCACTCCAAGCGGCAGTCGAACACCCGAATGGGGACGGGATGCTCCGGTCCGTTCGCTCAGCCGCACCGGGTCGACAATGACGCATGACCGATCATCAAGCCCCGGATGGCGCCCCGAGCGACGGAACGGTTGCGGCGAGCGAGGCGGCCCACGCGCGCTTGCTGCAACTCGCCGAGCTGTGCCACTTATGCCGCGAGATGTTCTACATGACCGCCAACGAGTTCCACTGGCGACCTACGCGCGGGTCGGCGGCGGAAGCCCTGGCGACCGCTCTTCCGAGTCCGGATCCCCGTATCGCGACGCCCCGGCCAGAGACCGGACATCGCCTGATAACGGGCGTTGTGCAGACATACCTACTCACGGCCGCGGGCCATCTGGGTGGACTGTCCGCCCTATTCCGCGCCGACGAAGTGCTTTTTACCCCCGGGATGGTGGTTCGTGGAGTCATCGAGTGCAGCGCACGCGTGATGTGGGTGGTAGGCGACGGCAGCGACGGCCCTGAGGACCTACTCGCACGCGCGTACCTGGAGGAACTCTTGAGCGCGGAAGAGGCGAAGAAGGCGGCCGGTCGGCTCGGCGGGAGGTCATCCGACCTGTACCGGCAGCGCGACAACGCATATCGAGACGTGAAGGCGGAAATCCTGGCGCGATTCGCAGGCACCACCCTGGATGACCTGGGCAGATGGACGCTGCAGGGGCAAACCCTGGCGAAGCCCGGAGAGGCCGTATCACGGATGTACGAGCTCCTCGAGACACGCGCAGGATCGCTGGTCACCAGCAAGATGGCCGAGGGAATCTACGACTACCTGTCGAACGTCACCCACCCGACGCTGTACCCGACTCGAGAGCTCCGAGATTGGGTGTCGTCGGCGGACCATCTCGACGAGACGGTGGCCGTCCTTCGCGTCGAGACGGACTTTGTCGAGCGGGAAACGGCAGCTGCTGTGCTCGCGTACTACAACGCGTTGTCGTACGTGACGTCGTTCTTCGGGTGGAGCACCAGTGTCCATGAACAGCTCACCCAGGCCATCGACTGGATCCTGGCCGGAATACTGGAGGATCCGGTCTGAACCCGTGCGCGCCCCTGTTCCGGCCTGAGGGTGACCATGGACGCGGTGCCGTCCGGGGCGAACTCGGTGGCGCCGGTCTACAAACTCCTGACGGTCTTCGGTGGGCGACTGCGACGTTGCAGCGCGCGTCCAGCGAGTCCCTCCGAGGCACGTGGTGACGCGGCGAACTCACGTCGGCCTGACCGTTGACCCCGCCCCACCGTCCGCCTAACGTCGGGCCCACCTACCCAGAGGGGCCGACGCATGGTGTACGGGCAGAGTGGCAGTACAGGTACGTCCGACTACGCTGCCGCCCGCGACGAGTTTTCCGACCTGCTCGCCGGTGCGGAACTCTGGCGGGGAGACATCGGCCGGGAATGCTCTGTGACCGCCGCTCGTGTCGGCGGCCGAGACCCGTTCGTCTGGCTGTTCGTCGAGAACCGACTCCTGGCGACATGCGACTGGTACACGGCGCCGTTAGCAATCCATGGGGAGCTGCCGAGCGACCTCGGACATCTGCGAAGACCCGCTCAGGAACCGGATCTGGATTTCTCGCGGTTCAAGTGGCGGCACGTCGTCGAGAGGAACGCGCGTGACCAGACCACGGCCTCACTACTCCTCGGCTTGGTGTGGAGCAGTGGTGTCATGGCCGAGCCCCTCATCGGGCCGTCCCATCGACGCACGGTCTTTCTTGCCGATCCGCTGGACCAAACCCACGGCCGGCACACGGAATTCGAACGCCAGCAACTCGTCGTGTCGTGGATTGAGCGAAGTCGCGAGATCGCGAGGCAGCCACCGGAAGAACTCACCGCAGTTCGGCCAGTCATCGAGTCCACGACAAGCGCCGGCTCACCCCCAGAAGCGATCAGCAAAGACGTCGGTGAGATTCTCGCCGCGCTAACACCCGTCCTGGTTCGACGCTTGGCGGCGGCGGCAGAGTCCGGCATTGACCTGAAACAACTCGGCACCGCCAACGAGTTGGCATCCTCAATGGTAGATGCCCTCCCCGTGACGGATCCGTCAACCATCGCGGACCGCGCGGGGCCCTTCTACTCCGTCGCTGACACCGCGGCTTATTTGGGGCTGACCCCAGACATCGTCGAGAAACAAATCGAGCGCTCCGACCTTCTCGGCGCACGCAGCCGGGACGGCGAGCACCACGTCCCGACTTGGCAGTTCGCCGAAGACGGCGAGGTCATTCGCGATCTAGTGAAAATCGCTTCCGCCCTGCGCGAGCAGCTGTCCGACTGCGGAGCCTTGCTCTGGCTCACGCAACCGCGGAGATGGTTGGGCGGCGTGAGCCCGGCCAAATGGGTCCGAGCTGGCGGCGACATCGAACTTGTCCTGACAAACGCCCACGACGACCTGAGTGCGTGGCGCCAGTGAGCGTCCCGGTCCCCACCCCAAAACCACCGCGTGTCGGCCGTGCACCCGCAACGGTTGCTGGGCTCGCGGCACGCACTCTCAACCCCAACGAGTTGATGTATCGCGCGCACTCCGTCAACCGGGGGCCGTGGTGGTTCAGCTCGAGCATGGAGGGCCGGTTCGACCTGGCGCCACCGTTAGGGACGTGCTACCTGGGACTCAGCATGATCGTCGCCGTTCGCGAGCGCGTCCGAGATCAGGCGTTGAGCGGAACCGTCAACGTGAAGCTCGCGCGGGGCTTTCTCGTCTCCCGGCTGCATGCGACCACGCCGGCACGGCTCGCCGACGTCGACGGGACCCCTGATGGTGCGGTCGACGGCCTGACTCGGGCGCTGTATTCCACCGACGACTACGGATGTACCTGCGGCTGGGCTGCGGCGTGCCTGCGCGACCAGTTTGACGGGGTCTTCTATCCATCTTGCTATACCGTCGGCAGAGCCGAGCGCGCGATCGCGCTCTTCGGTACAGCGGGCGCTGATGCGAGCCGGAGAGTTGATGCCCATCCAATTTCGGGCGAGCGCGCCGCAATCATCGCAGGATTGCGGCTGGCACCGGTTCCCCACACGAGCGACGTCGCACACGTGAGTCCGCCACCACGATCGACCGCCCCTTCCACCCATCCGCCACTCACGTAACGCACCTCATCGAGCAAGCTGCGGCCGGGATGGGAAGGCCTCCCGTCACTGCTCGACGCGGCCAGCCACGCGACCGTACCCAGCACGAGAGGCAACATCCGGTCGATCCATCACACGGACTGCCGCGCGCGGAACACTCTTGCTGCGAGGAGGGGAGGCATCGGGACTGAGCGCAACATGGGCGGTCCGACGTGCTCATCGAGCACGTCGGCGGGCGCCGGACGCGCTCTGGTCGCTGCGATCCGCGGCCAGCCACGCCACTCTGAGACCGAGCCTGGGCGAGCCCTGGCCACCTGGGAGGTGCTGTCGTTCGAGGCGATGGACATCCGCGAAACCCCGCGGCCAACTCGATCGGCTCTGTGTCCTCGCATCCAGGGTAGGAGGTCAGTGACGAGGGCGATTCATCTGGGCCAGCTCAGCACGAAAACCGACCGCGACACCGCAGCCGAACGTCTGCCGACGCGAGGCTCTGGGCTAGGCTCCTCCGACCCGACCTCAACGATGAAGGACCACTCGCATGCCTGCGGCCGAGATGCTCAGCCCCACTGCCATCTCGATCGTCCCACCAGGGAAGATCGTTGACTTTATTGACGGGACATTACGCAACGACACTCCGGAGGAGTACGTCCGCCAAGAGACACTCAAGTCGCTGGTGCGGGAGTACAAGTACCCGAAGAGCGATATCGCAGTGGAGTGGCCACTGCATCTCGGCTCCAGGAGAGTTCGCGCGGACATCGCGATCTTCCCGCCCAACGTAGCTCGCGCCGCGCGTAGCCAGGCGAACGTCGTTGTGCTCATCGAGTGCAAGAAGCCAGGCACATCGACCTCCGACCGCACCGATGGTTTGGGGCAGCTGCAGAGTTACATGGCGGCTTGTCCAAACGTCGAGGTGGGCCTTTGGACGAACGGTCCGGCGGGCGGTCAGGAGGCCTACCGGACGGTCATGAAGGATGGCAAGCGTGTCACCGAGGCCGTCCCCGACATCCCGCGCTTTGGGCAGGATGAGGCAATCGACCGACCGACCTTTGACCAGCTTCGCCCCGCTGCATCGGCGTCGCTCCTGTTCGCGTTCCGTCGGTCACACGACTACATCGCGGGCAACCAGGGCATCCACAAGGAGGGTGCATTCTGGGAGTTGCTCAAGCTGATCTTCTGCAAAATCGACGACGAGCGGAACTCCGACGCGGGGCTTGAGTTCTACGCAACGCCAAGCGAGCGGTCGGGGTCGGTGGGCCAGAACAACGTCAAGAAGCGTATCGACAAGCTCTTCGGGCGGGTCAAGGAGGACTACCCGCAGATCTTTTCGAAGTCCGACGTCATCGAACTGGAGCGGGGGCCACTGGCATACATCGTCGGCCAGCTCCAAATGTTCTCCCTGCTGGAGTCCGACGTCGACGTGAAGGGTAAGGCATACGAAGAGATCGTTGGCTCGAATCTGCGCGGCGACCGCGGCGAATTCTTTACCCCGCGCAACGTCGTTCAGATGATGGTCCGGATGGTGAATCCGACCGAGAGCCACCTCGTTGTGGACCCCGCGTGCGGTACCGGGGGCTTCTTGATTGCGGCGATGAACCACGTCGTGGACGGCATAAAGAAGCAGGTATTGTCATCCGCGCGGCGCCCCGAGACGCGGGAGCAAGCCATACGGGACCGCGTGCAGAAGTTCCTGAAGGACGGCCTCGTCGGAATGGACTTCAATCCCGAGCTCGTCAAAGCCACTAAGATGAACATGGTCATGAATAATGACGGCTCAGGCGGACTCTTTCAGGCAAACTCATTGGCCAACCCGCAAACATGGAATGACGACCTGCGAAAGCGTGACCTTGTAGGCAAGGTAGACGTCATCCTCACGCACCCCCCATTCGGCTCGAAGATTCCAATCGACGACCCTGCCATCCTTGAGCAGTTCGACCTTGGCCGGCTCTGGACATACGACGAAGCGGCGGACACGTGGGTTGCGAGAACTGAGACCACGTCCCGGCCGCCCGAGATTCTATTCATCGAGCGCTGTGTCCAAATGCTCAAGCCCGGGACAGGCGTGGCCGCGATGGTCCTTCCGGACGGCATCCTGGGCAACCCCGGTCTTGGATTCGTGCGCCAGTGGCTGCTGAACAACACCGTGGTCCTCGCGTCGGTTGACATGCACCCGGACACGTTCCAGCCCGGCACCTCTGTGCAGACGTCGGTACTCGTTGTCCGCCGCAAGTCCGTCGAGGAGATGATCCTCACGCCGGACTATCCAGTATTCATGGCGATCTGCGACCACATTGGCCACGACAAGCGCGGCGCTACCGTGTACGTACGTGACGACGAGGGGTACGAGGTAGTCGCGGAGATTGAAGACGCAGTCGCGGTCGACCTCGACCGCGTCAGTGAGGAGTCCTTCAAGACGCAGTCGCGCGTTGTCGACGACAACACCGCACTAATCGCGGACGCTTTCCGCGAGTGGCTCACCGGATTCGACCGATGAACGCCAGTGCGGCGAATCCGATAACTTGGGGCGAAGTGCCCTCCTCGCTGTTGAGATCCGGTCAGCGCCGCGTCGAAGCCGCCACGTATCTGACTGACGGTTTCGGACTGCGCCAGCGCATCGAGTCGGTGGCGGCTGCGTCGGTGCCTTTCGCCACCGTCGCCGACGCATGGCTCCCACCTCGCCTCAAGAGTTACGTCGTACCCAGGGGGCGCGGCCTGCCATTCATGCAGTCTGGCCAGGCGTTCGAAGCCCGCCCCCGGGTGTCCTATTGGATTTCAGCTGCGATGATCCGTGATGCCCAATCGCGGATGCTAGAGAAGGATTGGCTGCTGCTCTCGTCGTCAGGCGACGTCGGGCGCGTGGCTCCAGTTCGCGAAGAGATGCTGGGCAAGGTCGTGTCACACCATCTATTCCGCATCATCCCTAAGAATCCGTCGGATTACGGCTGGCTGTATGCTTACCTTCGCACGCAGACGTTTCGCTCCATCGCTAAGTCTGCCCAGTACGGCCATATCATCAATCACATCGAGGTGCCGCACCTGCTGGCGATGCCTGTGGTTATGCCCGACCTCGCCACACGCGCAGCTATTGGCGACAAAGCCACCGGCGCCATTGGGCTCCGAAAGCACGCGCAGAATCTTCAAGACCAGGCGAACGACCTATACGCCGCGGCAGTCAATCCGGGTAATATTCCGGTCGCCGAGGCGGTTTGGCAGCAGGTAAACGCATCTGATCTAACGGCCGGCCGCCGACGATTCGAAGGGCAGTTCCATCGGGCCGACTACCGAATTGTGGAGTCGCTGGTCCGCAGTTCTGCCACCCATGGCGTCGACACGGTAGGGGCGGTGGCCAAGACCGTCGAGTTAGGCAATCGGTTCAAGCGGTTCTTCGGACCAAACGCCACCCCGTACCGCAGTGCCGGCGAATTGTTTGACGTCAATGCTCCCGTGACGAAGAGAATCTACTCGGCGCTTCTCGACGACCCCGAGACGTACATGTTGGTCCCTGGCCAGGTCATCATGGCCTGCTCGGGCCAAACCTACGGCCTCCTCGGCCGGACGATGATCCTCACGGACGAGCACCGCGGTGTCTTTGGCAGCCACGACCTCATCCGCATTGACCCGGACCCGCAGAGGATCCGTACCGGCTACTTGCAGACCGCGCTTGCGCACGAGACGTATGGGCGTCCGCTGTCGATCCGGTACGCGTCTGGAACGTCGATCCCGCACTTGGACCCGGTGGACATCCGCCACGTGCCCGTGCCGCGTTTCGATTCGACGACAGAGGGCGCTATCGCCGACTTGTGCGAGCAGTCGACGAGACTTCTTGCGCGGGCCGACGCTCTCGAGACGGAAGCGACCGTGGACGCCGAGCAGGCCATCGCCGACCTGACCGGAGTCCACGCTGTTGAGAAGACGGACGAGAACATCTAGGTTGCCAGCCGGCGAGTCTGCGCAACGTCGGCTGGCCCTCCATCTCAAGACTGTCGTGTTAGGCGCCGACCCCGAACGCGTCGCCTTGCCACGATGCGCGACGACGAGCGGATCCGCCTCCAAATCTCGATGGCGCGTGCAGGGGGTCTGCCGTAGCCGATCTCGTCGATCTCTCGGCGCGCCGGCACCGGCAAACGGCCTCCCTCAGGCGTGCCGTCGTTCGGTCACAGGAGCTGGGGTTAGCCCGCCAAGCGCGCGTCCAGCCGCCGCCGCCGCGGCGGCCTGCTGGTCCGGCAACAGGTGCGCGTAGGTCTCGGTCGTCGTGGTGATCGACTCGTGGCCCAGTCGCCGCTGCAGGACGAACAGGTCTGTGCCGGCCGCGATCATCCACGACGCGTGCGTGTGCCGCAGGTCGTGCACGCGGGGCCGCTTCGTCAGCCGCGGCGCGTCGGGGTCGGGCGTGCCGTCGGCGCGCAACGGGTCGCGTCGCGGCGTCGAGCGCGGGCGTCCACGTCGTGCGTCCAGAACCGCGACGACGAGAGCTGCTGGCCGACGGTGTTGGTGAACACGAGCGCGTCCGCAGCCTTGCCGGCGGCCAAGCGGCAGCAGCACGTCGACGAGCTCGTCGGGAAGCGACACGGTCCGCCGCGCTCGCTTGGTCTTCGGCGGCCCGACGTACCAATGACGATCCCCGTCGCGCTTCCACGCCTTCGTCACGCGCAGCGTCGGCGGGCTGGCGAACGAGGTCGAAGTCGCCGGCGGTCAGCGCCGTCGCCTCGCCCCACCGCAGGCCGGTCGCGACGAGCAGCAGGACCAACGGCTGGTAGTGAGGCTGCGACCTGCGACAGCAGCAGCGCGAACTCGTCGCGAGTCAGCACGGTCATCTCGTCCTGCGTCAGCTGCGACTTCGGGAGCTGCGACGCCGGCACACGGGTTGTCCGTCGCGGTACCCGAGCCGCACCGCGGTCGACATCGACGCGGAGAGCAGTCCGTGGATGTTCGCGATCGTCTTGGGCGACAGGCCGCTGTCGCTCATCGAGCGAACCCACCCGGCGACGTGCCGGTAGGTGATCACGGCGACCGGGTACGACCCGAGCGTCGGCGCGATGTGGCGGCGCAAGCTGCTGGCGGTAGCTCGCGCGGGTGTCCGGCCCGACCGCGGTCAGCAGGTCGATGTGCTCGGAGACGACCTCGACGACCGTCGGGCCGCGCTGCCGCACAGCGTCGGCGATCCGCGCGGCCTCGTCGGCGTGCCCGCCGGTCGCCTCGAGGAGTTGCTTCGCGACGCGGGCGTCGTTCTCGTCGTCGTACGTCAGCGAGCTCTGGCGCTCCGGTATCCGGGTCGCGCCACAGCACCGCGAACGACCGCGTGCCGTCGGCCCGTCGCCGCTCCCGGATGGAGGCCATAGACACGAAAATAGCCCCCCGTGTCAACGAGAGGCTACTTCCTGTCAACATGACCTTGCGTTTCCGCAGGTCAGAGCGGTGGAGGTGGCGGGAATCGAACCCGCGTCCGGTGACGCAGTACCAGGGCTTCTCCGGGTGCAGCCTGCTGTGATTTTCTCGGCCCCCACAATCCCGCAGGCAGGTTGTGGACGGGCTCAGTCAGCTAAAAGTCCCGGCAACCCCACTGACGAGGATTACCAGCAGTGGCTCTCTAGATGACGCCAGTTACTGAGTCGAGAGCGTACTCAGGCTGACGGACTTCGGGACTCGCTCAGGCGGCGAGGGCGAAGTCGGTGCGGTTTGTATTGGCACCTATGGTTTTGCACGGAGCGTTGACGAGATAACCGTGCGTCCTCGACCCGCTTCCCCTGGTTCGACGATCACCGTCGAAACCGATCACCCCCATGTTCAGTTATCAAGCACCGACCGGGCCGCAGCTCAGCCGACCCGTCCAGCCTACCTCCCAACCACGGCCTGGTCGTGGGCATTCCCGCTCAGTCGGCGGGTCCGGCGATGAGGGTGACGCTGGCGGAGCCGGTGGTGCCGGTGGCGGTGGTCCACGTCAGGGCGACGGAGTCGCCGGGCGCGTGGCCGTCGAGGGCGGCCGAGAGGGCGGCGGCCGAGTCGACGGTGACCCCGTCGACGGAGGTGATCGTGTCGCCGGCCACCAGGCCGGAGGAGGCCGCGGGGGTGCCGTCGAGCACGCCGGCCACCACGGCGCCGGAGCCGTTGCCCAGGGCGATGCCGAGGAACGCGGGCAGTCCGATGGTGACGGTGTCGGACGCCTGACCGGTCTCGATCTGGTGCGCGATGACCAGCGCGTCCTCGATGGTGATCGCGTAGGCCACCGTCGTCGTCGATCCGCTGGACGCGGCCGTGGTCATGCCGACCACCTCGCCCTCGTCGTCCAGGAGCGGTCCGCCGGAGTCGCCGGAGACGACGGCCGCGGAGAACTCGATGAGCCCGTCCAGCGTCTCGGCCGAGGAGCCGCCGGAGGACGCGGTCATCGTCTGGTCCGTCGCCGTCACGCTGCCGGCCGCGGCGAGCAGGTCTCCCCCGCCCTCCGCGTTGCCGACGGCCGTCACGGCGTCGCCGGTGGTCACCCCGTTGTCGTCGTCCAGCGCCACCGTGGCCAGGCCGGACGCGCCCTGCAGCTGCAGCAGGGCCACGTCGGACGTGGCGTCGGTGCCGACGACGGTCGCCGTGTAGGTGGCGCCCGTGGACTCGTCGGTGACCTCGATGGCGGTCGAGCCGTCGATCACGTGGTTGTTGGTGAGCACCAGGCCGTCGGACGTGAGGATCATGCCGGTGCCGGCGGCCGCCGCCTGCTGGTAGCCCAGGGTGGTGGTGATGGTGACGACCCCCACCTGCTGGTCCGCGCTCGCCGCCGCGGCCGCGGACTGCGACGTGTCGGGCAGGGTCGCGCTGCCGCGGGGATCGGTCCCGTACGCGGGGGCGTCGGCGGACGGCGGGGTCGTCGTCGGCGGCACGAACGAGGCTCCCTGGGCGCTCGTCACCGCGCTGTCGTCGCCGGACGTCGCGTGGGCCGCGGCGACCAGGCCGCCCGTGACGCCGCCGGCCAGCAGGCCCAGCGCCAGCGCTCCCCCGGCCGCGCCGAACGCGAGGCCTCGGCGCACCACCGGGCGGGTCGCGACGGCGACAGCCGCCGTCCTGCTGCGTCTCGTCGTCGTGCTGCTGCTCGTCCATGTGCCTGACCTCCCGCGCGGCCCCGGGGTGGCGCCGTCAGGGAACAGACAAGTCCGGTCACCCGGGAGGGCGCTGGACCCTCCCCGTGCGCAGCCTGTGCACGCTCACTCGGTGGCGAGCACGTCCGCCAGGTCGTAGGAGACCGGCTCCTCGAGCTGCGCGTAGGTGCACGACTCCGGGTCCCGGTCCGGGCGCCAGCGGCGGAACTGCGCGGTGTGCCGGAACCGGTCGCCCTCCATGTGGTCGTACGCCACCTCGACCACCCGGGACGGCTCCAGCGGCACGAACGACAGGTCCTTGCCGGCGGACCAGCGGCTGCCCTCCGACTCGCGCGGGGTCCGGCCCGACGCCGAGTAGTCCCACGGGTGCCCCTCCAGCGGCACCACCAGGGGCGCCAGCTCCTCGACCAGCTCGCGCCGCCGCGCCATCGGGAACGACGCGGCGACGCCCACCGACGCGAGCGTCCCCTCGGCGTTGTACAGGCCCAGCAGCAGCGAGCCGACGGCGTCCGGGCCGGACTTGTGCGGCCGGTACCCGGCCACCACGCAGTCGGCGGTGCGCTCGTGCTTGATCTTCTGCATGGTGCGCTTGCCCGGCTCGTACACGCCGGCCGGGTCCTTGGCGACGATCCCGTCCAGCCCCGCGCCCTCGAACTGCGAGAACCAGCGCTGCGCCACCTCCTGCGAGTCGGTCTGCGCCGTCACCGACACCGGACCGGAGCCCGACACCATCGAGGTGAGGATCGCGCGCCGCTCGGCGAACGGCCGGGACGTCAGGTCGTCGTCGCCCAGGGCCAGCACGTCGAACAGCACCAGCCGCGCGGGCGTCTCCACCGACAGCAGCCGCACCCGCGACTCCGCCGGGTGCACGCGCTGCAGCAGCGCCTCGAAGTCCAGCCCGGTGTGCGACGACGACGGCACGATGATCTCCCCGTCCACCACGCACCGCGGCGGCAGGTGCTCGAGGACCGCCGCCACGACCTCCGGGAAGTACCGCTGCATCGGCTTGGTGTTGCGCGAGCCGATCTCCACGGAGTCGCCGTCGCGGAACACGATGGCGCGGAACCCGTCCCACTTGGGCTCGTACAGCCTGCCCGGCGGGATGGTGGGCACCGCCTTGGCGAGCATGGGGTCCACGGGCGGCATCACCGGCAGCGTCATGGCCACCAGTCTTACCAGCCCCCACCCCCACCGCCGCCGACTCCCCCGCCGGAGAAGCCGCCGCCGCTGAACCCGGACCCGCCGGACGTGCCGGGCGTCGGTGCGGAGATGGACTCCGTGGCGATGGACGTGAACCGGTCCATGGAGGACGCGAACGCGGTGGCCCAGTAGATGTTGGCGCCCGGGTAGTAGCCGCCCACGTACCAGGACGGCTGCTCGAGCGTGCGCCCCTGGGCGGCCAGCTCCGCGAACACGCGCGCCCACCGGTCGGCCAGCCCGAACACGATCGCGTAGGGCAGGTACCGGCTGAAGATGTCCTCGCCCTCCTCGAACCGCAGCTGGTTGGCCTCGGCCGTGGCCAGGTAGCGGCGGAACCCGATGGACTGCGCCAGCACCGCGGTGCCGTCCTCGGTGCGGGCGGGCGCGGCGTTGCCGAGCGCGGCCACCAGGATGCCGACGACGACCAGCGCGATCGGCACCAGCGCGAGACCGGCGACGGAGGTGCCGGCCGCGAAGGCGACGAACGTGGCGATGACGCCGACCACCACGAGCACGATGCCGACCGAGAACCAGGCCGTGCGGACCGCCTTGGGGTTGGACCGGAACCAGCCGTTGGCCGTCACGTGCTCGTACAGGCCGTCCTGCACCTGCGCCATCGAGGACGCGAACGTGGTCTTGAGGTCGGACAGCCGCACGGTGGTGGACGTCGCGAAGATCTGGGCCAGCAGCAGGTCCTCGTACGGCAGCAGCGAGCCGTCCTTGTTCTTCAGCTGCACCAGGGTCCAGTCCTTGGCCTTCTTGCGGGGGTCGGACCGCGGCACCTCCTCGATGCGCAGCCAGCCGCGCACCGCGAGGTCCACCAGGGTGGCGGTCACGTCCACGGGGTCGGCCTTCTCGTCGACGAGCGTGCCCACCTCCCCCGGCCGCACGCCCTGCGGCGGCTGGAACTGCACGGAGACCGCGTCGCGCTTGTCGCGGTACCGGGTGGCCGCGCCCGGCTGGTTGTCCGCGGGACGCAGCCCCGGCGTGAGGCCCAGGTAGGCACGGTCGCGGCCCACGCGACGCACGCGCACGATCGCCAGGACCGCACCGCCGACGAGCACCAGCAGGCCGATCACGCCCGAACACGGACACCGGTCGCACGGGCGCCAGCGGGTCGGGCTTGTCGACGAGGATCGGCTCGACCCCGGGGAACGTGCCCGCCGGCCAGCCGGTGACGGTGGAGAACTGGTCGCCGACGGGCACCAGGTCCTGCGTGAAGGAGGCCGACGGCCCCGAGAAGTCCGCCGACGTGCACGGCGTGGTCGAGCCGTACGGTCCGGCGAAGCAGACCGCACCCTCGACCGGTGCCGGGCCGGTGACCTCGACGGACAGGTCACCCAGCGGGATCTCCCAGCCGTTGCCGATGACGTTCCAGTACAGCTCGTCGCCGGAGTGCTGCGCGTTGGCCGGGTTGAGCAGGCCGTCCGCCGTGTACTCCACGTGGTAGGTCTGCACGCCGGACACGTCGCCGATGTTCTCGTCGCCGATCCGCAGGATCAGGGCCGAGCCGTCGTCCTCGCGGTTCACCTGCGCCGGCGCGCCCGTGGGCGACGACGCGCTGATGTCGGTGTACCGGAACGCGCGGTCCTGCTCGTCGTCGTAGGACACCCGCGTGGGCAGCGTCAGGTACGGGCCGTGCCCGGGGTCGTCGCCGAAGTCGAAGTCGAAGTCCAGCGCCACCCGCATCGTGCCGTCGGCCGCCAGGTCCGCCGTGACGTCGTACCGCGTGATCTCCCGCCCGCTGCTCTGGTCCGGGGCAGCCGCCGTGAGGGCGACCACCAGACCCAGAGCCAGCAGGACGGCGCGCAGCGCCCTCACAGGTCGCGCTTCTCGCGCATGGCCCGGTTGGCCTCGAGGTTGTCCTGCCGCTCGCGCAGGGCCTGCCGCTTGTCCCACTCCTTCTTGCCGCGGGCCAGGGCGATCTCCACCTTGGCGCGCCCGTCCAGGAAGTACAGCGACAGCGGGACGATCGTCTGCCCCTTCTCCCGCGTGCGGGACTCCAGGCGGTCGATCTCCTGACGGTGCAGCAGCAGCTTGCGCTTGCGCCGGGGAGCGTGGTTGGTCCAGGTGCCCTGCGAGTACTCGGGGATGTGCACGCCCTCGAGCCACAGCTCGCCGTTGGTCACCTCGCACCAGCCGTCCACCAGCGACGCCCGCCCCATCCGGAGCGCCTTCACCTCGGTGCCGCTGAGCACCAGCCCGGCCTCGAACACGTCCTCGATGACGTAGTCGTGCCGGGCCTTGCGGTTCGAGGCGACGACCTTGCGCCCGATCTCCTTGGCCACGGTGGGTCGAACCTCGTTCCCTGCTCTGTACGAATGTGCCGGGACGACACTACCTGGCAGGCGCCAACCGGATCAGAGGCCCAGCAGCGGCCGGGGGTTCGTCGTCGCGCCGTTCACGTACACCTCGAAGTGCAGGTGGCAGGCCGCCGACGTGCCCGTGTTGCCCGAGCGCCCGATGAGCTGCCCGCGCTCCACGTGCTGCCCGGAGCTGACCGCGAAGCTGGTCAGGTGGTTGTACGACGCCGACAGCGCGTTGCCGTTCACGAACCCGCTGTCGATCATCACCTGGTTGCCGAACCCGAACCGCGTCTTGGCCCACGTCACCGTCCCCGCGCGCCCCGCGTAGACCGGGGTGTTGCAGTAGGTGCGCAGGTCGATGCCGGCGTGCAGGCGCGTGTAGTGCAGCGTCGGGTGGAACCGCATCCCGTACTCGGAGGTCACGTGGATCGGGTTGACGCTGGTCGGGTTGCCGAACAGCGCCGACGACCCGATGGGGCCCGCGGGCGGCCGCGGCGTCCCGGCCGCGGCGTCGCGGGCCTTCTGCGCCGCGATGGCGGCCTGGAGCTCGTTCTGGACCGCGGCAGCCTCGGCGTCCGCCTGGGCCAGCTGCGCCTCGAGCGTCGACCGCTGCGCGTCGAGCGCGGCCTGCTGCTGCACCTGCTGCGCCAGCAGGGACTCGATCTGCGCCTTGGCGTCCGCCGCGGCGGTCCGGGCGGCGTCCGCCTCGGCCACCTTCTGCTCGGCCGCGGCCTTGAGCTCGGTGATCTTGTCCTTCACCGCGGACAGGCGTGCCTCGGCGTTGCGGTTGGCGGACTCGCTGGCCTTCAGCTCGTCGAGGATCTGCGCCTGGGTGCGCAGCGCGGTGGACATCAGGCCGTAGCGCTGGACGAAGTCCTCGGTGCTCTGCGAGTCCAGGATCACGTCGACGCTGGTCACGCCGCCGCCGGACTTGTACGCCTCGCGGGCCATCTGGCCGATCGCCGTGCGCATCTGCGTGGCGCGGTCGGCGTCCTGCGCGATGGTCGCCGTGACCTGCGTCTGCTGGTCCTGCGCGTCCACCAGCCGTGCCGCGATGATCGCCGCCTCGCGCTGCGCCTTCTCCAGCGCCGCGTTCGCCGCGTCCAGGGCCGCCTGCGCGACCGGGATCTTCGCCTGGGTGTCCGCCAGCTGCGTCCCGAGCGCCTGCAGGTTGGCGTCGATGCCCTCCATCGCGGCCTCGGTGTCGTCGCGCGCCTTGGCGATCGCCGCCTTCTGCGCCTCCGCGGCCTTGCGCCGGTCGTCGATCTTGTCCGCGTACGCGGGGCTGCTGAACAGCGCGGTCGTCGCCAGCGCGGCGACGACGAGGAACGCGGGCATTGCTGAGTCTGCGGTGGCTGCGCATCGTCACACCTTCGTGTAGCGGCTCAGGGTGACCAGCGACGAGATCCCGGCCAGCAGGATCGCGACGGCCACCAGCACCGGGGCGATGGTCAGCACGTCGGCGGTGCTCACGTACGGGATCCAGCCGGCCGACTGCCCCAGCCAGTCGTCGACCAGGTAGCCGACCCCCAGCCACAGCCCGCCGACCGCCAGCAGCGCACCGACCGTCGCGGCGATCGCACCCTCGAGCATGAACGGCAGCTGGATGAACACGGTCGACGCCCCGACCAGGCGCATGATCCCGGTCTCGCGACGACGGCTCAGCGCGGACAGCCGGATCGTCGTCGTGATGAGCAGGACCGCCGCCAGGAGCATCACCAGGGCCAGCCCGCCGGCCAGCAGGGTCGCGTTGTTGAGCACCGAGAACAGCCGGTCGAACAGCCGCTGCTGGTCCTTGACCTCCTCGACGCCCGGCCGCCCGGAGATCACCTCCGAGACCACCGAGTACTTCTCCGGGTCCGTCAGCTTGATCCGGTAGGACGAGTTCATGTCGTCGACCGTCGCCGCGGACGCCCAGAACTGGTCCTTGAACTGCTTCTGGAAGGCGGCGAACGCCTCCTCCTTGGTCTCCGTGTAGACCTTCTCCACGTACGGCTTGACCTCGGGCGACGCCAGCGCGGCCTGGATGTCCGCCTTCTGGTCGTCGGTGACCTCACCGCCCGCGCACGTCGGCGCGGTGGAGTTCTGCGGGCACAGGAAGACCGACACCTCGACCTTGTCGTACCAGTCGTCCTTCATCTTGCCGATCTGCGTCTGCAGCAGCGCCGCGGCGCCCACGAACGTCAGCGACACGAACGTGACCAGGATGACCGAGATCGTCATCGACAGGTTGCGACGAAGGCCGAGGCCGATCTCCGAGAGGATGAACTGCAGGCGCATCAGCGGTCCGATCCGTACACGCCGCGCGACTGGTCGCGGACCAGCTCACCGGTCGACAGCTCGATCACGCGCTTGCGCATCTGGTCCACGATCTCGTCGTCGTGCGTGGCCATGACCACCGTGGTGCCCGTGCGGTTGATCCGGTCGAGCAGGCGCATGATCCCCAGGGACGTGGTCGGGTCGAGGTTTCCCGTGGGCTCGTCGCACAGCAGGATGTTGGGCCGGTTGACGAACGCGCGCGCGATCGCCACGCGCTGCTGCTCACCACCGGACAGCTCGTGCGGACGACGCTTCTCCTTGCCGGCCAGGCCGACCATCTCCAGCGTGTCCGGCACGGTGGTGAGGATGTGGTGGCGCGGCTTGCCGATCACCTGCAGCGCGAACGCCACGTTCTCGAACACCGTCTTGTTGGGCAGCAGGCGGAAGTCCTGGAACACCGCACCGATCTGCCGGCGCAGCGTCGGCACCTTCCACGACGACAGCGTGCCCAGCTCCTTGCCGGCGACGAACACCCTGCCCGCGGACGCCCGCTCCTCGCGCAGCACCAGGCGCAGGAAGGTGGACTTGCCGGAGCCGGAGGCACCGACGAGGAAGACGAACTCGCCCCGCTCGACGTCCAGGGACACGCGGTTCAGCGCCGGTCGGGCGCCGCGCGCGTAGACCTTGGTGACGTTCTCGAATCTGATCACGATGCTCGCGGGGGCCAGGTTCGGGGACAGGCGGACATGCTGCTGGCCTCGTCGAGGGTAGGCAGCGAACCGGGGCGGACCGGGCGGTGACACGCCGACGGTTGCCTGTGAAACGTGGGCGCACGTCCTTTGGTGCAGAATGTCCGGTTGCTCAGGTGCCGGACGCCAGCGGACGCTCGTCGTCGGCCCGCTCCTCCAGGGTCCCCGCGGGGTCCTCGAGCACGTCCGCGAACGCGACCTCCGCGGCCCCCACCAGCTGCGCGTCCGAGCCCAGCTCCGAGCGCACCAGGAGCGCCTGCTCCCGCATCGGCCCCAGCGCCCGGGAGTACGACGCGGCCAGCGTCGGCTCCATCGTCGGATACAGCGCGCCGAGCGTCCCGCCCAGCACCACCACGCGCGGGTTGAACAGGTTCACCAGGCTGGCCAGGCCCAGGCCCACCCACTCCCCCGTCTTGCGCACGCCCGCGATGCTGCGCCGGTTGCCGATCGCGACGTCGCTGATCACGTCCTCGATCTCGGACTCGCGCGGGTCGCGGCCCACCACGCGGATGATCGCGGCGTCGCCGATCTCCGCCTCCCAGCAGCCGCGCGCGCCGCACGAGCACACGCGCCCGCCGGGCTTCACGACGATGTGGCCGACCTCGCCGGCATAGCCGCCCGCCCCCTTGAGCAGCTCGCCGTCGACGACGACACCGCCGCCGACCCCGACCTCCCCGCGCACGTACAGCACGTCCTGGGCACCCCGCGCGGCACCCCGCAGGTACTCCGCGACCACGCCGAGGTCGCCGTCGTTGCCCACGTTCACCGGGTACTGGTGACCGGTCGCCTCCCGCAGGAGGTCCGCGAACGGCACCTCGTGCCAGGCCAGCGGGGGTGAGCGCCGCACCAGCCCGTCCGGCTGCCGCACGCTGCCCGGCACGCTGACCACCAGGCCCAGGCACACCGACCCGGGCGCGGCCTTGGCCTGCATCTCGCGGGCCAGCGTCGCGATGAGCTCGACCACCGCCGGCACGTCGTGCGGGGACGTGCTGTGCAGCCGCCGGCGGACCTGCAGCATGTAGCCGCCCAGGCCCACCCGGGCCGCGCCGACGCTCGACGGCGTCACGTCGAACGCCAGCACGTGGACGCTGGTGCTCACCGGCTCCACGACGTTGGACGGTCGACCCTTGCCGCTGACCACGCCGGGTCGCTCACGCACGAGCCCGAGCTTGACCAGCTCGGACGTGAGCGACCCGACGGTCGACCGGTTGAAGCCGGTGGTGGCCACCAGCTCGGAGCGCGTGGCCGGCCCGTGGAAGTGCAGCAGGCGCAGGACCGCCGACAGGTTCGCCCGACGGACGTCGTCCTGCGCGGCCGCGTCGGCGCGCCGGACCGGCGGGCCTGCCCCGAGCCGCACCAGCTGCCTCCCTCAGGTACCTAGCCGCGACCGGATGCCGTGGCGCGCCGCCGGGAGATCGCGTCGACCGCTGCCGCGGCGGCGAGCACACCGCCGGTGACAACGTACTTGATGCCCGGCGAGTACCCGAGCAACCCCATGCCGTTGTCGATCACGGCGATCACCGCACCACCGATGAGGGCGTCGATGATCCGACCCTTGCCACCGAACAGCGAGGTCCCGCCGATCACCGCAGCCCCCACCGCGTAGAGCAGGATGTTCGACCCGCCGGCGTTCGGGTCCACCGACGTCGCACGTGACGCCGCCAGCACACCGGCCACCGCGGCCATCGTCGACGAGATCATGAAGCACGCCGTCCGCACGGCCTTGACGTTGATACCCGCTCGGCGCGTGGCCTCGGCATTGCCGCCGACCGCGTAGATGTGCCGCCCGAACGCGGTGCGCGTGAGCACGAACCCGAGCAGCAGCGCGAGCGTGACGATGAGCGGCACCACGATCGGCACGCCGATGATCGACGCGCGCAACGGGTTCAGGCTGCGCTCCTGGTTGAGGATCGCGACCATGCCGAGCACCACGACGCCCAGCGCCACCATCTTGAGCACGACCATGCCGAGCGGCGCCGCGAGCAACCCGCGCCGCCGACGCAGCTGCCAGGTCCGCAGGCTCGTGATGGCGTAGGCCGCCACGGCGACGATGGCGATCGCCCAGCCGACCAGCGGCGGCACGTTCTTGTTCTGCAGCGCCAGGATCACCGGGTTGGTCAGCGAGATGTTGCCGCCGGAACCGATGATCAGCAGCACCACGCCTTGGAGCGCCAAGAACGCGGCCAGCGTGATGATGAACGACGGGATGCCCACGCGGGCCACCAGCGTGCCCAGGATCGTGCCGATCACCAGGCCGGTGACCAGGCCCGCCAGCAGCGACAGGTACCACGGCCAGTGGAAGACGGTCAGGCCCGTGGCCAGCACCGCGCCACAGACGCCCGAGGTGAAGCCCGCGGACAGGTCGATCTCCCCGAGCAGCAGCACGAAGACCAAGCCCATGGCGATCGTCATGACCACCGCGCCCTGCTGGAACAGGTTGGCGATGTTCCCCGTGGACGGGAACGTGCTGGGCTTGAGGACGACGAAGACGGCGAGCAGCACGAGGAGCGCGAGGATGGCGGGCAGCGACCCCATGTCACCGCCGCGCACCTTGCTGACGTAGCTGCCGACCGCCTCGCCGAACGTGGGCTGCTCGACCGAGCCGGCCAGCAGCGACGGCGACTCCGACGATGAGGTGGGAACCGTGGACGTGCTCATGCGGAGGTGCTCCCGTTCGTGGTCGTCGCGTCGGTCGTCGCGTCGGTGGTGGTTCGTGCGCGTGACGCGCGCTCCGGGGCGTCGGGCGAGATCCGCGGCGCCACCTGACCGGGCGCCAGGCCCGCGGACCCGCTGGTGATGAGCTCGATGATCTCGGTGCGGGACGTGTCCGCGGTCCGCACCTGCGCGGCCGTCTGGCCCAGGTAGAGGACGTTGATGCAGTCGGCCACCTCGAACACGTCGTTCATGTTGTGCGACACCAGCACCACGGCCAGACCCGCGTCCGCGAGCCGGCGCACCAGCTGCAGCACCTGCTCGGTCTGCGCGACGCCGAGCGCCGCGGTCGGCTCGTCCAGGATGACCAGCTTGGAGTTCCACAGCACGGCGCGGGCGATCGCGACGGTCTGCCGCTGGCCACCCGACAGGCTGGCCACGTGCTGCCGGATCGACCGCACGGTCCGGACGGACAGGCTGGCCAGCACCTCGGCGGCGCGGGCCTCCATGGCGGCCTCGTCGAGCCGGATGCCCTTCTTGACCTCGCGGCCCAGGAACATGTTGTGGACGATGTCGAGGTTGTCGCACAGCGCGAGGTCCTGGTAGACGACCTCGATGCCGAGGTCGTTGGCGTCGGCCGGCGACGAGATGTGCGTGCGCTGCCCCTCGAACAGCACCTCGCCGGCGTCGAACGGGAAGATCCCCGCGATGCACTTGATCATCGTCGACTTGCCCGCGCCGTTGTCGCCGACGAGCGCCGTCACCTCGCCTGCGCGGGCGACGAGCTCGACGCCGCGCAGCGCGTGCACCGCGCCGAAGTTCTTGCGCCCTCCGCGCACCTCGAGCGTGGGTGGGGGGGCCAGGTCGGTTGCGGCATGCGCTGCTTGAGTCATCGTCCACCTCGTCGGGTCGATCGGTTCACCCCGCGTCGTCGCGGGTCTGTGCGGTCCTGCCGGCGGCTCGCGTCGCTGCGATCCTCACGCCGTTCGTGCATCGCCATGGTCTGCGCGGCGCCGCGCGCCGCCGTGGAGCCAGGCGTCCCTCGTCGTGAGTCGCCCGGCATCCGGGCGCCAGGCCGGGGCCGGCCGCTCTCGCGGACCGGCCCCGCCTGGTCACCGGGGGTCGACCCCGGTGTCGAGCCTCAGGAGATGCCGGCCTCGGTGCACTTGGCAGCGAGATCGGCGGTGCAGACGTTCTCCTTGGTGGTGTAGCCGTCCGCGATGACGTCCTTGACGTTGTCGAAGAAGATGGCCTCGGGGTCCAGCAGGACCGACGCGACCTCCTTGTTCGTCTCGGTGTCGGTCACGGTGCCGGTCGCCAGGCTGGAGGTGTCGTCACCCTTGGCGAGCGCCACGGCGAGCGCCGACGCGGCGTCGGCCTCCTTCTTGACGGCCTTGTAGACGGTCATGCACTGGTCGCCCGCGAGGATGTTCTGCAGGCCCTGGTCGGTCGCGTCCTGACCGGTCACCGGGATGGTGCCGTTCACGCCGTTCTTCTTGAGGATGGCGATCGCGGCGTTGCCGAGACCGTCGTTGGCGGCGAGGACACCGTCGATCTTGCCGCCGGTCTCCGTCCACATCTGCTCGAAGATCGTGCCGGCCTGCTGGTTGTCCCAGTCGGGCACGGCCTGGTCCGCGACCTTGGTGTAGTCGCCGCTGTCCATCTTCGGCCTGCAGGGCCGAGACGGCGCCCTGGTTGAACAGGGTGGCGTTGTTGTCCGTGGGCGAGCCGTTGAGGAACGCGATGTTCGCCGTGGTCTTGCCGGCGTCGGTCGAGGCACTTCTCGCAGGCCCTCGCCCTGGAGCTCGCCGACCTTGACGTTGTCGAACGACACGTAGAAGTCCGCTCCGCCGCCCAGCGTGAGCCGGTCGTAGTCGATCGTCGCGATGCCCTGCGCCTGCGCCTTCTGGAGCACCGCCTTGCCCGACCCGGAGTCGAGGTTGACGATCATGAGGACGTTGACGCCGCTCGTGATCATCTGGTCGGCGATCGTCTGGAACTGCGTCTTGTCACCCTGGGCGTTCTGGATGTCGTACTCCACGCCCGCGGCCTCGAAAGCCTCCTTCAGGTACTTGGCGTCGGCGGTCTCCCACCGGGCCGAGGACTTGGTGTCGGGCAGGATCACGCCGACCTTCGGTGTGTCGCCACCGCCGCCGCTGCCGCTCTCCGTGCTGCCACCGCTGGGCGTGTCGTTGCTCCCGCAACCCGCCAGCAGCAGACCGGAGGCCGTCACTGCGGCCATCGCCAGAACCATGCTTCGTCGCATCGTGCTCCCTCTCGTGACGACGCCTCGTTGCGCTCGTCTCCACCCGGCGCTTTCGGGCGCTCGGACTATGTTGCGGGCGACAACATATGGCCGACCGGCGCCTCGAACAAGGTCAGACGCATTTTCCGACGCCAAACCGTGACCTAAGTCCTGCAGCAAGCGCATTCCTGTGTGCCCGATTCGCCCACCTGGACGAATCATGTTGGACCCGGCAACAAACCCTGTGCCCCGGCTGAGCCGCCGGCCCGACGCCGCAGGCCCGCACGGCAGCGGACGCGCCGGAGGCCGCGACGGACGTCGGCGGGCGTCGGCGGACGTCGGCGGGGCCCGGCGGGCGTCGGCGGACGTTGACGACGCCGGCGGAGGTCGGCGGGCGTCGGCCGACATTGACGACGTCGGCGGACGTCGACCGACGTCGGCGGAGCCGAGCTCGACGTTGTTCGCGCGGACGACGCCGCTGACGCAACCAACGTCGATCTCGGCGCCGCCGATGCAGCGTGGCGCGCCGGCTCGGCTCAGGACGCGGCGGCGGCCGCCCGTGACACCGACCACGCCGAGCTCGACGTTCCTCGCGTCGACGACGCCCCCGACGCGACCGATGTCGAGCTGGCGGGCCGTCGGGCGCGCGAGACCGGTGGAGGTCACGTTCGCGCGTCCGCGGCGCGACCGATGTCGAGCTGGCGGACCGTCGGGCGCGCGAGACCCGTGGTGGTCACGTTCGCGCGTCCGCGACGCGACCGATGTCGAGCTGGCGGGCCGCCGGGCGCGCGAGACCGGTGGAGGTCACGTTCGCGCGTCCGCGACGCGAGCGATGTCGAGCTGGCGGGCCGTCGGGCGCGCGAGACCGGTGGTAGTCGCACTTGTCGCGTCCGCGGCGCGACCGATGTCGAGCTCGACCCCGGAGCGTCGGCGTGGGCCGGTGGTGCGGCGCTACGGCCCGCCGCCGCGGTCCGGACCGGTGGTCGGGTGGTGGGTCAGCTGCCGTTCGCGTCCGCGGACCGGCGCCAGCGGATCCCCGCCTCGATGAAGTCGTCGATGTCGCCGTCGAACACCGCGGCCGGGTTGCCCACCTCGTGCTCGGTGCGCAGGTCCTTGACCATCTGGTACGGCTGCAGGACGTAGGAGCGCATCTGGTCGCCCCAGCTCGCCTTCACGTCGCCGGCGAGCGCCTTCTTCTTGGCGTCCTCCTCGGCCTTGCGGACCAGGAGCAGCCGGGACTGCAGGACGCGCAGGGCCGCGGCGCGGTTCTGGATCTGCGACTTCTCGTTCTGCATCGACACGACGATCCCCGTCGGGATGTGCGTCATGCGGACGGCGGAGTCGGTGGTGTTGACCGACTGGCCACCCGGGCCGGACGAGCGGAAGACGTCGACCTTGATCTCCGACTCCGGGATGTCGATCGAGTCGTTGGACTCGATGAGCGGGATGACCTCGACGGCCGCGAAGCTCGTCTGGCGTCGGCCCTGGTTGTCGAACGGCGAGATCCGCACGAGCCGGTGCGTGCCGGCCTCGACGGACAGGTTGCCGAAGGCGTACGGCACCTTGACCTCGAAGGTCGCGGACTTCAGCCCGGCCTCCTCCGCGTAGGACGTGTCGAGCACCGTGGTCGGGTAGCCGTGGCGCTCCGCCCAGCGCAGGTACATGCGCAGCAGCATCTCGGCGAAGTCGGCGGCGTCCACGCCACCGGCCCCGGAGCGGATCGTCACGACCGCCTCGCGCTGGTCGTACTCCCCCGACAGCAGCGTGCGGACCTCGAGCTCGCCCAGGTCCTTCTGGATCTTCAGCAGGTCGGCCTCGGCCTCGGCGAGCGTCTCCTCGTCGTCCTCCTCCGCCGCCATCTCGACGAGCGTCTCGAGGTCGTCGATGCGGGAGTCGAGCTTGCTCATCCGGTCGAGCTCCGCCTGGGTGGACGACAGCGCGCTGGTGATCTTCTGCGCGGCGTCGGGGTCGTCCCACAGGTCGGGGGCCGACGCCTGCTCCGAGAGCTGCGCGACCTTCGCCTGCAGCGCCGTCGGGTCGCTCACCGCCTGGATGGTGCCCAGGGTGGTGCGCAGGTCGCGGATGGCGGAGGCAAAGTCGGTGGTGGCCACAACCGACCAGGTTACCGGGTCCGCGCCACCCGATCCTCCGGCCGCCGCGAAGTCACGAGCCGCGCGCGGAGGACTGCGCGTCGAGCGCGATCCCGTCGGACCACGGCGAGAGCACCCAGCTGACCAGCACAGGGCGGACCACCGCGCCCAGGTGCACCTGCGCCGAGCGGCCGTCGGGTGTCGTGGCGGACAGGACCGCGAAGTCGTCCCACCCCGCGGCGGCGGACGGGTTGTCGCGCAGGTAGTCGTCGACGGCCGCGCGGACCGAAGCGTCCGTCAGCGGCACACCAGCAGTGCCCGGGTCCTCCTGCCCGGCCCCCGGGGCGAAGTAGCGGTCGTCGCCCACCGCGTCGGCAGCCTCGAGCGCCAGCAGGTCGGCCAGCCCGAGCAGCCGCTTGCGCTCGAGGTGGACCCCCGCGGCCGAGGCCACGACGGTGATGAGCAGCAGCGCGACGACGACGAACCCGATGGTCAGGATCATCACCTGACCGTCGTCGCGCCCCGTCCGTGCCGTCCGCGTCACCCGGTGCTCCGGTAGGTGTCGACCGGGGCGACCTGCTCGGCGCGGACCGGGACCTCCAGCGGCACCACCCCGCGGACGAACCCCGGCACGAAGGGCAGGGGCACTCGGACCTCGATCTGCGCCGAGACGTCGCTGCCCGGCGTGAGGCACCGCGCGGAGCACGTGAGGGTCAGCGCGCTCGCCGGGTCGTCCTCGAAGCCTTGGTCCCGCAGAGCGATCCCCACCGCGGCGAGCGCCCGGTCGGTGCCCTGGTCTGCCCGGTCGGCCGACACATATGTCCGTGCCGCCTCGCGCGCGGCGCCCTCGGCAGCGAAGGTCGCCGCCTCCACCCGGCCGAGCACGAGCACGAGGTAGACGAGCGGCACCAGCAGGACGAGCGACAGCCCGAGGAACTCGATGACGGAGCTGCCCTCGTCGCCCGTGCTCACGGCTCCTCCGCGAGGGCGTGTCCTCGGACGGTCAGCGTCCCGGCCGGTCCGACGAGCCCGACCAGCGGCAGCGGTGCCGCGACCTGCACCTCCACCACGGGCAGCCCGTCGAGCGTCGTCCGCCCCGCGGTCACCTGCTGCGCGAAGGCCGGCGACAGCGCCTGCGTGATCAGCAGGCGTGACCGCTCGGCACCGTCGGCGGGGTCGTGGCCCGCGAGCGCGCCGTACCGCGCCCCCTCCGCCGCGGAGTCGACCAGCGTGTTGCGGACGTGCAGGACGAGCGTCAGCTGGAGGACCGCGACGAACAGGACGGTCACCAGCCCACCGACCAGTGCGAAGTCGACGACGGCGGACCCGGCGTCCCTGGTCAGGGCCCGGTGACGCCGTTGATCGCGTCCTCGAAGACCCGCGCCAGCGCGTCCCCGGCCAGCACCCAGAGCGCCGTGACCAGACCAGCGGTCATCAGGGTCACCAGCACCCAGCCCGGCACGTCGCCACGGTCGGGCCCGCCGGCCTCCACCCGGCGCCGCAGCCGTGCCCATGCCGCCCCACCGCGCACCAGCGACCCCCACAGCAGCGCGGTCGTGCGCGACGCGGTCCCCTCGGTCGTGCTCGTCATCGGTACTCCCTTCGTCGGACGCCCACCGGGCGTCGTGCCAGATCCCTGCCGTCGTCACAGACCGACCCGCAGGACGACCATCGACGGGAAGACGGCGAAGACGACGGTGACCGGCAGGATCAGGAAGACCACCGGGACCATCATCAGCACCTCCTTGCGCCCACCCGTCTCCATCAATGCGCGACGACCTTCCTCGCGGACGTCCTGCGCCTGTGCGCGCAGCACGTCCGCCAGAGGCGTGCCGCGCTCCACCGCCACCGCGACCCCCTCGGCGAACCGGGCCAGCGCCGGCAGGCCCGTCCGGTCCGCCAGGCTGTCCAGGGCCACCGTCAGTGGCGCACCCGCGCGGGCGTCCGCCAGCGTGCGGGCGAGCTCCGCGGTGAGCTCCCCGTGCGTCGTGCGCACCACCCGCTCCAGGGCGCCGACCGCGCCCTCGCCCGCGCCGACGGCGAGCGCCAGCAGCTCGGCGATGGTGGGCAGCTCGGTGAGCATCCGCGACTCGCGTCCCTGCACCTCATGGGTCAACGCCCAGTCCCGCGCCAGGACGCCGCACGTCCCGCACACCGCGACGAGGACCACCAGCGGGACCACCCCGGCACCGCGGGTCGCCGCCAGCACGAGCGCGAGCGCCAGTCCCCCGGCCAGCCCGAGGACGCCCCAGACCACCTGCCCGGCGCGGAACTGCTCGACCGTCTCCGCCCGTCCGGCACGCGCCAGCCGGCGGCGCAGGTCGGTGGTCGGCGAGCCGAGCCGGGTCACCAGCCGGACCGCGTCGGACATGACCGGCGCGATGATCCGCTCGACGGTGGCGAAGGGGCCGCGCACGCTCGGGGCACGCAGCAGTCCCGACGCGGTGGTCTGGGGGCGCAGGTAGGGGGCGAGCCGCTGGTCCAGGCTGATCCGGCGCGACCGCAGCCGGAGCACGATCACGGTCAGACCCAGACCGCCGAGCAGACCGACCAGCGCGCCGGTCATGGCCGGGCTCATCGCAGCACCCGCGGGTCGTCCGGCAGCCGCGCGATCCGCAGCATCACCACGTAGGCGACGACGGTGCACAGCCCGCCGACGACCAGCACCACGAAGCCCGCCGGGGTGTCGTACGCGCTCGCGGCCTCGGGTCGCGTGGCCAGCAGCGCGAGCACGACCCACGGGGCGGCGACCGCGAGCCGCGCCGCGTAGACCGTCCAGCTCTGCCTGGCCTCGAGCTCGCCGCGGGTCCGGACGTCCTCGCGCAGGAACGTGGACAGCGTGCGCAGCAGGCGGCCGAGGTCGGTGCCGCCCACGTCCCGGGTCAGCCGCAGGGCCTCGACGATGCGGTCTGCCACCGGGTCCGCCAGCCGGGCCTTGAGGCCGTCGAGGCAGTCGCCGAACCGGCCGGTCGCGCGGTAGTCCTCCGCGAAGCCGATGAACGCGTCCCGCAGCTCGACCGGTCCCCGCTCACCGATCTGCGCGACGGCCTCGGGCAGCGCCAACCCGGCGCGGATCCCGGAGGCCAGGTGGTCGACGACCTCCGGCCACAGCTGGCGCAGCCGGGCCCGCCGGCGCCGAGCGCGTCCCCGGACCACGGCCGACGGCGCCACCGCGGCGAACGCCGCGAAGCAGAGCGCGATGGACGGGATGCGGGTCAGCGCCGTGCCGATCACCAGGACCACCACCGACACCAGCACGCTGGCCAGGACGAGTCCACCGGGCGTCACGCCGGTGACACCGGCCTGGACGAGGGCGTCCTGCGTGCGCGCGTGCCAGCCGGCCGCCCGACCGGTCCGCGCGCTGCGCGGCTCCGCCCAGAACGACCACCAGATGCAGGCGACGCCCGCCCCGAGCAGGAGCCCGACGACGACCCCCATCAGCCGCGCCCTCGCAGCAGAGCGGCCAGGTCCGTCCCCGAGCGGGCGAAGCGCTCGGCGTGCGGCGGGTACCCGTCGGCCCGCACCAGGTGCCCGCCACGCGCGTGGAACACGTCCGCCGTCTCCACGATCCCCTGCTCGACCCGGCCGGGCACCGCGACGACCTCCCGCACCGTCCGCCGACCGGCGCCGTCCAGGTCGAGGTGCACCACCAGGTCCACCGCCGACGCGACGGTCGGCACGACGAACCGGTCCGACACGTTCTCCCCTGCGAGCAGCGGCAGGGTGCAGAGCTTGGTCAGCGCCTCGCGTGCCGAGTTGGCGTGGATGGTGCACATGGCGGGCACGCCGGCGTTCAGGGCGATGAGCAGGTCCAGCGCCTCCGCCTCGCGCACCTCCCCGACCAGCAGCCGGTTGGGCCGCATGCGCAGGGCCTCCTTGACCAGCCGGCGCAGCGGGATCTCCCCCGTGCCCTCCAGGCTGGGCTGTCGGCACTGCATGGCCACCCAGTCGCGCGCGGTGAGCCGCAGCTCGAAGACCTCCTCGCACGTGATCACGCGCTCGCGCGCCGGGATCGCGCCCGCGAGCGCGTTGAGCATCGTGGTCTTGCCCGCCTGGGTGCCGCCCGACACCAGCACGTTCAGACCGGCCCGCACCGCCGCCTGCAGGAACGCCGCCGCATGGGGCGTGAGGGTGCCCAGACCGACCAGGTCCTCGAGCGACGTCGCCCGGACCACGTACTTGCGGATGTTCACGGACCAGTGCCGCCGGGTGACGTCCGGGATCACGGCGTGCAGCCGCTCCCCGCCGGGCAGGCTCGCGTCGACGAACGGGCTGGACAGGTCGAGACGCCGCCCGCTCACCTTGAGCATCTTCTCGACGAGGTCGCGCACCTGCCCGTCGGTCAGGATGGTGGTGGTCAGCTCCGCCTCGCCGTGCCGCGCGACGAACACCTGCGTCGGCGAGTTGATCCAGATCTCCTCGACCTCCGGGTCGTCGAGGTACTTCTGCAGCGGTCCCAGCCCGGCGACGGCGTCGACGACGGCCTTGTGCGCCGCGACGGTGTCCACCAGCGGCGGGACGGCGCCCACCACGGAGCGTTCGTCGTAGTCGGCGATGGCGTCGGTGACCAGCGCGACGACGCCCGGCCGGTCCCGCACGGGGTCGAGCCCACGCCGCCGGATCAGCTCGCGGACCTCCGTCTCGAGGATCGCCACACCGTCCACGGGCGAGCCTCCTGTCCGGTCATGAGTGCCCGGTTCATCCGTCATGTCCGGTTGCACTCGCGGGAACCCTAGGGGACGGCGCGTCGCCACCACACCTCGCTGTCCACAGGAAGGACACCGGTTCACCCGTCCGGGGGGACGCGCTCCGCTGGCGCCCGGGCGCGAGCCCGCGGTCCGGGCCGCTAGCGTGTGAGCGTGCCCACGACGTTCACCACCCCCCTGCCGACCGGCCGCCAGCACGTCCTCGAGCTCGGCGGCCAGCGCGCCGTCGTCGCCGCCGTCGGCGCGAGCCTGCGCACCTACACGGTCGACGGCCGCGACGTCGTCCTGCCGTACGACGAGACCGAGATCCCGCCGGCGTTCTCCGGCACGGTCCTCGCGCCGTGGCCCAACCGCCTGCGTGACGGCGAGTACGAGTACGCCGGCACCGACTTCCAGGTCCCCCTCACCGAGCACGCGCGGCACACGGCGCTGCACGGCCTCGTCGCGCACACCACGTTCGACACCGTCGCGGCCGACGCCACCTCCGTCACGCTGGAGCACGTCGTCGTGCCCACCCACGGCTACCCCTGGCCCGTCCGGGTGCGCCTGACCTACGCCCTGTCCGAGGCCGGCCTGCGCGTGGTCGCCGAGGCCACCAACCTGGGCGCGACGACCGCGCCGTACGGCATCGGGTTCCACCCGTGGCTGTCGCCCGGCGCCGGCGCGGTCGACGACTGCACGGTGCAGGTGGACGCCGACCGGCACGTGACCGTCGACGACCGCCTGCTGCCGACCGGCACCGAGCCCGTCGCTGGGGACTTCGACCTGCGCAGCGTGCGCTCGCTGGCGGGCCTGGAGCTGGACGACGCGTGGGTCGGGGTCACGCGGGACGCCGACGGCCTGTCGTGGGTCCGGCTGGGGTGCCCCGACGGGCGCACGGTGGCGCTCTGGGCCGACGACGCGGCGCACGCGTGGCAGGTGTGCACCGGTGACACCGTGGAGCACATCGCGCGGCGCGGCGTCGCGGTCGAGCCGATGACGTGCATCGCCGACGCCTTCCGCACCGGGGAGGACCTGGTGCACCTGGAGCCGGGCGCCAGCCACACGATCACGTGGGGACTAGCGCTGCTCTGAGCGGTGCGCGGCGGCGTCAGCCGTCGTAGTACTCGCCGTCCTGCTGGACTCCCTTGGTGAACTCCCAGTGCCAGCGCTCGTGCGGGCCGCTGCCGCCGGGCTTGGCCCATGCCGGGTTCGCCCAGCCGTAGGTGGGGCCGTTCTCGTTGATCCAGGTCCACTTGGCGCCGGACGTCTGGTCCTGGCACAGGTCCACGGCGAGGCCCCAGCCGTGGTTGCTCTTGCCCGGGACAGCCGCCAGGCCGCCCTTCTGCGCCTTCACGGCGCGCTGGGCGGCGAGCGTCCGGTAGCCGGAGCTGAGGCACAGGTCCCGGCCGAAGCGGGCGGCGAACGCCTGGTTGAACTCGGCGAGCGACACGGCGGCGTCGGCCCGCAGCTGCGTGTGGTTGTCCCACAGCGTGCACAGGTCGGAGACCTTGAGCAGGCCGTTCTGGCCCGAGGGCCGCGTCGAGCCGTCGCAGCCGGGCAGCAGGCTGCGCTCCTCCGTGCGGCTCGCGGCGGCGACCCCTCGGGCCTGCAGCGCGCCGTCGGCGGACACGAGCGACGACGGCGGCAGAGCCGACAGCGGCGCGCCGGCGAGCGCGGTGACCGTGCTGGGCAGGGTCGAGTCGGCGAGGGCGTCGGAGCCGAAGGCGGCGGGGCCGGCGACGACGCCCTGGCTGACCGGGACGACGACCGTGATGCCGGCCAGCACGCCCAGGACGCTCAGGCGGGCGGCCGTCCGGGTGGGCCGGCCGGAGCGGCGGCGGACCGTCCCGTGCGCAGCGACGGCGAGCTCCGGCTCCTCGGTCGCGACCGCCGGCACGGCCTCGGTGCGCGCCGGAGCAGAGGCAGCGGCCGGTGCCGGGTGGCGCTCGACGGCGGCGTCCACGACGGCGGCCGGGGCGGGGGCGACCACGGCGGGGCTGGCCGCGGGCGCAGCGGCGCGCGAGACGAGAGCAGCGGGGCGCGGGGACGGGGCGGGCACCGGTGCGGCCGGAACCGCATCGGGCCGCGGGAGCCGGGTCGGCGCGACGGGCCCGGACGACCAGGCCGACCGCGTCGGCGAACCGGCCGGCGCACTCGGTCGCACGGCGGGGGCGGCTTGGTGTGCCCAGGTGGGGACGTGGTGCGCGGGCGTCGGTGCCGGGTCGACCTCGGCCGCCCGGCGCTGCGCCTCACGCAGGCTGCGGCGGGTCGGGAGCGGTGTCACGGGCTCCTCGTTGTGCGACCCCACGACACCTCCAGTCCTCACGCGTCTCTGATCTGCCGCGACGTCGTCGTCGGGGCGCAGCGGAGGCGGCCCGGCGGCGTGCGGTCACGAAACCATAACGGCTCACCGACGGGTGTCCAAGTCCCCTGGACGCTCGTCCAGCGTGTCAACCGGACAATCCGGGCGACACGCGGGACGACACGCCGAAGGCTCGGCTCAGAACGTCTGGTCCCGCTGCATCGCGTCCCGGACCTCGCCCACGAGCTCCTCGAGGATGTCCTCGAGGAACACCACGCCGACCGTGACACCGTCCTCGTCGACCCGCGCCAGGTGCGAGCCCGACCGCTGCATCGCCGCCAGCGCCTCCTCGACCTCGTCGGCCGGGGCGACGACCGCCAGCGCACGCACGCGCCACGCCGGCACCGGGACCGCACGGTTCGACTCGTCCGCGTACAGGACGTCCTTGAGGTGCAGGTACCCGGTGGGCGCGCCCTCGTCGTCGATCACCGGGAACCGGCTGAACCCGGTGCGCCCCACGAGCCGCTCGACGTCCTCCGGGGTGCTCCCCTGGCCCACCGTGACGAGCTCCTCGGCGCGGATCATGACGTCGTGCGCGGTCCGGTCGGAGAACTCCAGCGCGCCGGCGAGCAGCCCCTGCTCGTCCTCGAGCAGCCCCTCGGCCTGCGAGCGCTCGACGATCGACTGCACCTCCTGCGCGGTGAACGCCGAGGCCACCTCGTCCTTGGGCTCCACGCCGAACAGCCGCAGGACGTGGTTGGCCACCCAGTTCAGCGCGGTGATCAGCGGGCGCACCACGCGCGCGACCCACACGAGCGGCGGACCGAACATCAGCACCGCGCGGTCCGGGCCCGCGACGGCCAGGTTCTTGGGCACCATCTCGCCGAGGACCACGTGCAGGTAGACGACGATGGCGAGCGCGACGACGAACGAGATCGGGTGCGTCAGGTCCTCGCTCACGCCGAGCGCGTGCAGCGGCCCCTCGATCAGGTGCGCGATGGCCGGTTCGGCGACGACGCCGAGGCTGGTCGAGCAGACCGTGATGCCCAGCTGGGCGCACGCGAGCATGAGCGAGACGTGCTCCATCGCCCACAGCACGGTGGTCGCCCGCCGGTTGCCCTCGCGGGCGAGCGGCTCGATGGAGCTGCGGCGGGCCGAGATGATCGCGAACTCGGCGCCGACGAAGAACGCGTTGGCGGCCAGCAGCAGCACGCCGAGGACCAGCGCCAGGGTCGAGCTCACGACTCGACCTCCTCGTCGGGCTCGACCGCGCACACGCGCACCCGCTCCACGCGACGACCGGCCATGGCCTCGACCTGGAGGCGGACGTGCTCGACGACGATCTCGTCGCCGTCGCGCGGGATGCGGCCCAGCGCGGACATCAGCAGGCCACCGAGCGTCTCGTAGGGGCCGTCGGGCGGCACGTGCAGACCGGTGATCTCGGCGAGCTCGTCGGGCCGCAGCACGCCGGGCAGCAGCCACGAGCCGTCGGCGGAGCGGGCGGTCGAGGTGCGACGGCGGTCGTGCTCGTCGGCGACGTCGCCGACCAGCTCCTCGACCACGTCCTCGAGCGTCACGACGCCCGAGGTGCCGCCGTACTCGTCGACGACGACGGACATCTGCAGCCCCTGCTCGCGGAGCTCGACGAGCAGCGGGCCCAGGTGCACGGTCTCGGGCACGCGCGGCGCCTCCACCATGAGCGCGGCGGCGGGCACCTCCGCGCGTCGCTCGTACGGCACCGTGATCGCGCGGCGCAGGTGGACCAGGCCGATGATGTCGTCGCTCGAGTCGCCGATGACGGGGAACCGGGAGTGCCCGGTGCGGCGCGCCAGGTCGATGACACCGGCGGCGGACTCGTCGCGCCGCACGACGACGAGCCGCAGCCGGTCGGTCATGACGTCGACCGCCGTGAGCTCGGTGAACTCGATCGAGTTGGTCAGCAGGGTGGCCGTCGACTCGTCGAGCGTGCCGACCTCCGCGGAACGGCGCACGAGCGCGGCCAGCTCCTGCGGCGAGCGGCCGCCCGACAGCTCCTCGCGCGGCTCGACCCCGACGGTCCGCAGCAGTGCGTTCGCCGAGCCGTTGAACAGCGCGATGAGCGGTCGCAGCGCGCTGGTGAAGCCGCGCTGCAGGGGCGCCACGGCCCGCGCGGTGGGCAGCGGCCGGCTGATCGCGAGGTTCTTGGGGATCAGCTCACCGACCACCATGGAGAAGCCGTTGACCAGCACGATCGCGACGATGCCGGCGACGATGCCCCCGACCACCTGCCCGAGCACGGACTGCTCGAGCGGCAGCCGCAGCAGGCGCACGACGGCCGGCTGGGTGGTGTAGCCGAGCAGGACCGTGGTCAGCGTGATGCCCAGCTGGGCACCGGACAGCTCGGTGGACAGGCGTCGCAACGCCTTGAGGACCGACTGGCTGCGTCGGTCGTCGGCGGTGGCCGTGCTCTCGACGACACCCGGGTCGAGCGTCACCAGGGAGAACTCGCTGGCGACGAACACCGCGGTGCCGAGCGTGAGCAGGACGCCCAGCCCGACCAGGAGCCACTCGATCAGCACGTGGGCCCGCCGGGCGCGCGACGAGCGCCGACCGGGAGGCCGGCGCTCGTGAGGACAGGAGAGGAGGACAAGGGGAGGTGGCCGGCATGGTCTCCCCCGGGCGCGTGGGCCCGGGCAAGACGCCGGCAGCTACTTGAGCTGCTCATGGTGCAGTGATCATACGGGTGACGGATGGGCGATGCAGAGCCACACCGGCGACGCCGGAGCGGTGCCGGAGTGGTGCCGGAGTGATCCGCAGCGGGGTGTGCCACGCTGACCACATGGCGAACGTGAGCGGTGGGCCGACGACGGCACCCGGCGGAGCAGCCGGCACCACGGTCCTGGTGGTCGAGGACGAACCGGCGATCGCGCAGGCGATCGTGCACCGGCTCTCCGCGGAGGGCTGGACGGTCGAGGCCGTGGCCGACGGCCTGAGCGGGGTCAGCGCCGCCTCGCGGCTGCGCCCGGACGTGGTGGTGCTCGACGTGATGCTCCCGGGCATCGACGGCCTCGAGGTGTGCCGTCGGATCCAGGCCGAGCGGCCCGTGCCGGTCCTCATGCTCACGGCGCGCGACGACGAGACGGACATGCTCATCGGGCTCGGCGTGGGCGCCGACGACTACATGACCAAGCCGTTCTCCATGCGGGAGCTGGTGGCGCGGACCAAGGCGCTGCTGCGACGCACCGAGCGTGCGACGCGGGCGGCGGAGATGGCGTCCGCCGAGCAGCCGGACCCCCCGCTGGTGCTGGGCGACGTCACCGTGGACCGCGCCCAGCGGCGCGTCCTGCGCGGTGACACCGAGGTGCACCTGACGCCCACCGAGTTCGACCTGCTGCTGGCCCTGGCCGCCACGCCCCGCACGGTGCTCACCCGCGAGCGCCTGCTGGCCGAGGTGTGGGACTGGGTGGACGCCAGCGGGACGCGGACCGTCGACTCCCACATCAAGGCGCTGCGCCGCAAGCTCGGCGCCGACCTCATCCGGACGGTGCACGGCGTGGGGTACGCGTTCGAGCCGAGCGACGGCACCGACGACGGCGCAGGCCGCGCCGACGGGGCGACGGTCCCCGACGGCGCGTGAACGCACCCCGGCACGCCCGCGGCGAGTTCCCGCGCTCGCGGCTCCCGGACGTCCGGCCCCTGGACCGGCTCAGCTCGATCAAGATCAAGCTCGGCGTGCTCGTGGCGGCCACCGTCACGGCGGCCGCGTTCATCACCTGGGTGGGCCTGTACAACCACCTCGGCCCGTCGCGCACGCTGCCCATCGCGATCCTCGGCTCGCTCGTCGTCACGCAGCTCCTCGCCCGCGGCATGACGTCCCCGTTGCGGGAGATGACGTACGCGGCGCGCCGGATGGCCGCGGGTGACTACAGCCGTCGGGTCCGGGCCACCAGCCTGGACGAGGTGGGTCAGCTGGCCGACGCCTTCAACACCATGGCCGACGACCTCGAGCAGGCCGACACGTTCCGCCGCGAGCTCGTCGCCAACGTGTCCCACGAGCTGCGCACGCCGGTGACCGCGCTGCAGGCCCAGCTGGAGAACATCGTCGACGGCGTCACCGAGCCGGACCCGGCCACGATGCAGGCAGCGCTGGCGCAGACCGAGCGCCTCGGCCGGCTGGTGACCTACCTGCTCGACCTGTCCCGGCTGGAGGCGGGCGACGTGCCGCTGCAGATCGCCGACGTGCGGCTCGAGGACTTCCTCGAGGAGGCGGCCGACGGCGCGATGCTCGTCGGCGCCACCAAGCGCCTGCGCTTCCCCGTGGTCGTGGATCCGCCCGACCTCACCGTCCCGGCCGATCCGGACCGGCTGCACCAGGTGGTGGCGAACCTGCTGCACAACGCCGTGCGGCACTCCCCCGACGACGACGAGGTCCGCCTCGAGGCGTCCCGGGTGGGGGACGTCGTGCGCATCGACGTGGTGGACCACGGCCCCGGCATCTCCCGCGAGCAGCGGCCGCACGTGTTCGAGCGGTTCGTGCGCGGCAACACGCCGGCGCTCACCGGGCAGGTGTCGACCGGCGGCACCGGCCTGGGGCTGGCGATCGTGCGGTGGGCCGTCGAGCTGCACGGTGGCCGCATCGAGGTGGCCGACACCGAGGTCGGGTGCACCATGCGCGTGACGCTCCCGGCGACCCCGGCCGGGTAGTTGTTCTACTCCGGCTAGAACACTAGGCTCGACGGCATGACGTCCGACGGCACCATCCTCGTCGAGCACCTGTCCAAGTCCTTCGGCCCCGTCCGCGCGGTGGACGACCTGTCGTTCACGGTCGCACCCGGCCGGGTCACCGGCTTCCTCGGCCCCAACGGCGCAGGCAAGACGACCACCCTGCGCATGCTGCTCGGCCTGGTCCGGCCCACGTCCGGGACGGCGACGATCGGCGGCCGGCCCTACGCCGAGCTGCGCCGCCCGCTGCACACGGTGGGCGCCGCGCTGGAGGCGTCCAGCTTCCACCCCGGCCGGACCGCGCTGGACCACCTGCGCCTCTACACCCCCCAGGTCGGCGTGCCGGACGCGCGCGCCAGCCAGGTGCTCGAGCTCGTCGGGCTGGCCGACGCGGCACACCGTCGCGTCGGCGGGTTCTCGCTGGGCATGCGGCAGCGGCTCGCGCTGGCCACGACCCTGCTGGGCGACCCGCGCGTGCTGCTGCTCGACGAGCCGGCCAACGGCCTGGACCCCGAGGGCATCCGATGGCTGCGCGGCTTCCTGCGCGCGCTGGCCGCCGAGGGTCGCACCGTGCTGGTGTCCAGCCACGTGCTGTCCGAGGTCGAGCAGACGGTCGACGACGTCGTGATCATCGCGCGCGGCCGGCTCGCGCACGCGTCCTCGCTGCCCGAGCTGGCGGCGATGGCCCGCGTCCGCGTCCGCGTGGTCTCCCCCGACGCCGCCGCGCTGGCCGCGCTGGTCGAGCGCGCGGGCTGGACGCGCACCGCGTCGACCGACCCGCGGGTGGCCGAGCTGGTGGACGTCGGCGCGGCCTCCGTGGGCGCCGCCGCGTTCGCCGCCGGCCTGGAGCTGCACGAGCTGACCAGCCGGGACCCCGGCCTGGAGGGACTGTTCCTGCAGCTCGTCGGCAGCGTCGATGCGCCGGCGCTGGGAGAGGTGGCCTGATGCGCGCCGCCCTGGTCACCGAGTACCGCAAGCTCGTCACCACCCGGCTGTGGTGGATCCTCCTGCTCGCCATGGCCGTCTACATGGCGTTCCTGGCCGCCGTGCTCGGCTGGGGCGTCTCGCAGGGCGGCGGGATGACCACCGGCACCGGGAGCGAGGGCGTCACGCTGGCGCCCGACGCCGTGGTGCGGTCCGTCTACACGATCGCGGTCACCTTCGGCTACGTGTTCCCGCTGATCGTCGGCGCGCTGGCCGTCGCCTCCGAGTTCCGGCACCAGACCATCACGCCGACCCTGCTGGCCGAGCCGCGCCGGACCGTGCTGCTGTCCGCCAAGGTCGTCGCGGCGGGCGTCCTGGGCCTGGTCTTCGGCGTCGTCGGCACCCTCGCCTCCGTCGGTGCGGGCGCGTCCGTGCTGACGCTGCTCGGCGAGCCGACGTTCCTCGACCACGCCTCGACGTGGCGCACGATCGGCCTGTCGGCGCTGGCGCTCGCGCTGTGGGCTGTCGTCGGCGTCGGGTTCGGGTCGGTGCTGACCAACCAGGTCGCGGTCATCGTCGTGGTCCTGGCCTTCACGCAGTTCGTCGAGCCCGTCCTGCGGTTCGTCCTGTCCCTGACCAGCTGGGGCACCGACGTCGCGGCGTTCCTGCCCGGCGCCGCCGGGGAGGCGGTCTCGGGCGGCAGCTTCTACTCGGAGAGCGGACTCGGCTCGCTGCTCACCTGGTGGCAGGGCGCCCTCGTCCTGCTCGCGTACGGCCTCGGTCTCGCCGCGATCGGCCGCGTCACCACCTTCCGGCGCGACATCACCTGAGAGCCGTGCGCCTCCGTGGCACGCGCGTGCCCGAGCATGACCTCGCAGGGGCGCGGACAACCTCGTCTTGAGGGGTGCCGCACGGGCACGTTGCCCCGCGTTGACCCGGTTGTGCCGACAAGGTGAAGAGGGCGCTGGATCGTCCGCGCGGCGCCCTCCTGAGGCGAGCCCGCGGGCGCTGAGGCCGTAGTGTTGTCATCAACAGAAGTGGTCTTTCGAACCAGCAGCGACGCGGTCACGAACCGCAGCGGAAGTGGGCGATCCCAGCGTGACCCAGAAGGCGGATCCTGACTCGGCGCGTGCCGTTTTCGGTGCCAACGAGTGGCTCGTGGACGAGCTGTACGACCAGTACCAGCAGGACAAGAACTCGGTCGACCCGGCGTGGTGGGACTTCTTCGAGGGCTACAAGCCCGAGGAGGCCACCAGCAACGGCTCCGCCCCGGCGCCTGCGGTGACCAACGGGACACCGGCGACGAAGCCGGCGCCCGCGGCGCCACCGCGCCCCGCCCCTGCCTCGGCGCCCGCTGCTCCCCCGAAGGCGCCCGCGGCGGTCCCCCCGGCCGCCGCCGCGCCCACCGAGCCGCCCGCGCTCACCTCACCCGTGGCGACCGCCCAGCCCGCCACCGCGCCCTACGCCTCGGCCGCCCAGCGGACGTCCTCCAGCGATGAGCCCGAGGTCACGGACGACGTGCAGAAGCTGCGCGGACCGGCTGCCCGCGTGGTCACCAACATGGAGGCCTCGCTCGAGGTCCCGACGGCCACCTCGGTGCGCGCCGTGCCGGCCAAGCTCATGGTCGACAACCGCATCGTCATCAACAACCACCTCGCTCGGGGTCGCGGCGGCAAGATCTCCTTCACGCACCTCATCGGCTTCGCGATGGTCGAGGCGCTGGCGGAGATGCCGGCGATGAACAGCTCGTACACGCAGGTCGACGGCAAGCCGGGCGTCCTGACCCCCGCGCACGTCAACGTCGGCATCGCGATCGACCTGGCCAAGCCCGACGGCACCCGACAGCTGCTGGTCCCGTCGATCAAGAAGTGCGAGACCCTCGACTTCGCCGGCTTCTGGTCCGCGTACGAGGACGTCGTGCGCCGCGCCCGCGGGAACAAGCTGGGTGTCGACGACTTCGCCGGCACGACGATCTCGCTGACCAACCCCGGCACCATCGGCACCGTGCACTCCGTGCCGCGCCTGATGCAGGGCCAGGGCACGATCATCGGCGTCGGCGCCATGGACTACCCCGCGGAGTTCGCCGGGACGTCCGAGGACGCGCTCAACAAGATGGGCGTGTCCAAGGTCCTGACGCTCACGTCGACCTACGACCACCGGATCATCCAGGGCGCGCAGTCCGGCGACTTCCTGCGGATCATCGCGCGCAAGCTCCTGGGTGAGGACGGCTACTACGACCGCGTCTTCGCGGCGCTGCGCGTGCCGTACGAGCCCGTCCGCTGGGTCCGCGAGTCGGCCGACCCGGACGCCGAGGCCGTCAAGCCGGCGCGGATCGCGGAGCTCATCCACTCCTACCGGTCGCGCGGCCACCTGATGGCCGACACCGACCCGCTGGCCTACCGGCAGCGCAAGCACCCCGACCTGGACGTGCAGACCCACGGCCTGACGCTGTGGGACCTGGACCGCTCGTTCCCGGTGGGCGGGTTCGGTGGCAAGCCCCGCGCCAAGCTGCGCGAGGTCCTGGGCCTGCTGCGCGACTCGTACTGCCGCACCGTGGGCAGCGAGTACATGCACCTGCAGGACCCGCGGCAGCGCAAGTGGCTGCAGGAGCGCCTGGAGTCCGGCTACGCCCGCACGCCGCGCGAGGACCAGCTGCGCATCCTGCGGCGGCTGAACGCGGCCGAGGCGTTCGAGACCTTCCTGCAGACCAAGTACGTGGGCCAGAAGCGGTTCTCGCTCGAGGGCGGCGAGTCCGTCATCGCGCTCCTGGACGCGATCCTGTCCAAGGCCGCCAACAACGGTCTCGACGAGGTCGGCATCGGCATGGCCCACCGCGGTCGGCTGAACATCCTGGCGAACATCGCGGGCAAGTCCTACGCGCAGATCTTCAGCGAGTTCGAGGGCAACCAGGACCCCAGGTCGGTCCAGGGCTCGGGCGACGTGAAGTACCACCTGGGCACCGAAGGCACGTTCACGGCCGAGTCGGGCGCCACGACGTCGGTGTACCTCGCCGCGAACCCGTCGCACCTGGAGGCGGTCGACCCGGTGCTCGAGGGCATCGTGCGCGCCAAGCAGGACCGGATCGACCTGGGTGGCGACGGCTTCTCCGTCCTGCCGATCCTCATCCACGGCGACGCGGCGTTCGCCGGTCAGGGTGTCGTCTTCGAGACGCTCAACCTGGCGCAGCTGCGCGGCTACCGCACCGGCGGCACCATCCACGTGATCATCAACAACCAGGTCGGCTTCACCACCGGGCCGTCGTCGTCGCGCTCGTCGCAGTACGCGACCGACGTGGCCAAGGGCCTGCAGGTGCCGATCTTCCACGTCAACGGGGACGACCCCGAGGCGTGCGTGCGGGTGGCCGAGCTGGCGTTCGAGTACCGCGAGCAGTTCGACCGCGACGTCATCATCGACATGGTCTGCTACCGCCGTCGCGGTCACAACGAGGGCGACGACCCCTCGATGACGCAGCCGCTGATGTACAACCTCATCGAGGCCAAGCGCTCGGTGCGCAAGCTCTACACCGAGACGCTCGTGGCGCGCGGCGACCTGACCATCGCGGACGCCGAGCAGGCGCTGCAGGACTACCAGTCGCAGCTCGAGCGGGTGTTCACCGAGACGCGCGAGGACGGGTACACGCCCGCGCCGCCGGAGTCCGAGGCCGTCGCCGGCCTGGAGCGCCCGGAGTCGCAGCTCGAGGACGCGGGCGTCATGGTCGGCTGGAAGACGGCCGTCGACGCCGGCACGCTGGAGCGGATCGGCCGCGCGCACGTGCGACCCGCCGGAGGGCTTCACGGTCCACCCGAAGCTGGCCCAGCTGCTGGCCAAGCGCGAGGCCATGACCCGCGAGGGCGGCATCGACTGGGGCTTCGGGGAGCTGCTGGCCTTCGGGTCGCTGCTGGTCGAGGGCACGCCCGTGCGGCTGGCCGGGCAGGACTCGCGCCGCGGCACGTTCGTCCAGCGGCACGCGGTCATGCACGACCGCGAGACCGGTGCCGAGTGGACGCCGCTGCTCTACCTGTCGGCCGACCAGGCGAAGTTCTGGGTCTACGACTCGTCCCTGTCGGAGTACGCCGCGCTCGGCTTCGAGTACGGCTACTCCGTCGAGCGCCCGGACGCCCTGGTGCTCTGGGAGGCGCAGTTCGGCGACTTCGTCAACGGTGCGCAGACGATCATCGACGAGTTCATCTCCTCGGCCGAGCAGAAGTGGGCGCAGCGGTCCTCCGTGGTCCTGCTCCTGCCGCACGGCTACGAGGGTCAGGGCCCCGACCACTCGTCGGCCCGCATCGAGCGGTTCCTGCAGCTCGCGGCCGAGGACAACATGACGATCGCGCAGCCGTCGACGCCCGCGTCGCACTTCCACCTGCTGCGCCGTCAGGCCTACGCCCGGCCGCGTCGTCCGCTGGTGGTGTTCACGCCCAAGTCGATGCTGCGCCTCAAGTCCGCGTCGTCGGACGTCGCGGACTTCACCTCCGGCACCTTCCGGCCCGTGATCGGCGACGACCTCGCCGCGGGCAAGGCCGGTCAGGTCACCCGCGTCCTGCTGTGCTCGGGCAAGGTCTACTGGGACCTGCTCGCCCACCGCGTGAAGAGCGGCGACGAGCAGACCGCGATCGTCCGCCTCGAGCAGCTGTACCCGCTGGACGCCGACGGCGTCCGGGAGGCGCTGGCACCGTTCGACGGCGCCGAGCTGGTGTGGGTGCAGGACGAGCCGCGCAACCAGGGCCCGTGGACGTTCCTGTCCATGCACCTGCCGCAGGTGCTCGGACGCACGCTGCGGGTGGTGTCGCGCAACGAGTCGGCCTCGCCGGCAGCCGGCTCCGCCAAGAAGCACCAGGCGCAGCAGGCGACGCTCGTGGAGACCGCGTTCGAGCGCTGACGACGCCGTGACCGAGGCCCGTACCCCGTCGGGGGTGCGGGCCTCGCTCGCGCCTAGGAGACGACCGCGACCGGGGCGAACGTGCGGCGGTAGGCCTGCGGGCTGGTGCCGAGGGTCCGCGCGAAGTGGTGGCGCAGCACCGCCGCGGTCCCGAACCCGCACAGCCGGGCGATCTCCTCGATGCTCGCGTCCGAGCGCTCGAGCATCTCCTGCGCGCGGACCACGCGCTGCCGGGTGAGCCAGGCAGCGGGCGTGGTGCCGGTCTCGGCGCGGAACCGGCGGGCAAAGGTCCGCTCGGACACGAACGCCCGGGCCGCCAGGTCGGGCACGCTGAGCTCCTCCTCGAGGTTCTCCATCATCCAGGCGAGCAGCGGTGCCAGGGTGTCGGCGTCGCAGGGCAGCGGGGTGTCGACGTACTGCGCCTGTCCCCCGTCCCGGTGCGGGGGGACCACCATGCGGCGGGCGATGGCGGACGCCGCCGCCGCCCCGAGCTCGCGCCGGACCAGGTGCAGGCAGGCGTCGATCCCCGCGGCGGTCCCCGCGCTCGTGATGATCCGGTCGTCCTCGACGTACAGCACGGCCGGGTCGATCCGCGCCTGCGGGAACTCGCGGGCCATCGACTCCGTGTACATCCAGTGCGTCGTGCACCGGCGACCGTCCAGCAGACCGGCCAGACCCAGCGCGAACGAGCCGCTGCAGATGCTCAGCACCCAGGCGCCGCGGCGGTGGGCGTCCCGCAGCGCGTCGAGGACGACCTCGGGCACCGCCGCCGTGTCGCCGTAGGCGGGGACGATCACGAGGTCGACGCCGCGGGTGGCCTCGAGGCCGTGCTCGACGACGATCGAGTAGCCCGCGCCCTTCGTCGGCACCACGCCCGGCTCGATGCCGCACAGCGTGAAGTCGAACGCCGGCCCGCCGGTGTCCCGCCGGTCGATGCCGAACACCTCGCACGCGACCCCGAGCTCGAAGGGCGCGACGTTGGGCAGGGCGATGGCGGCGACGGAGCGGAGCATCCCGCCAGCATCCGCAGCAGCTGGCAGGATGTCAATGGAGGCCGTCAGTTCTGCCACTCGTGGCGCGATCTTCACGGGCGCAGGATTCCTGCCATGACCATCGTCTGGATCGTGATCGCCGTCGCCGCCGCCTCGTGGGTGGTCGCCCGTCTCGTCATCACGGTGCGCCGCGACGGGCTGGGCAGCACGCCGCCGCCCGCCTCGCACACCGACTGGTCGGACGCCGCGTCCGGCCTGCCCAGCCGCCCGTTCCGCAGCGCCTGAGCCCTCCCGCGTCCGCTCGCACCCCGACGCCGACAGGCCCGTCGATGAACCGGCCGTCGCCCTCGCGCCCTGAGAGACTGTGCGGCGACGGCCGTCGTGCGACGGGTCCGACGGCGAGAGGTGAGGCACGTGGGTGAGCTGCCGCTGCGACTGGCGGTGGTCGGCGACGAGCTGGTGGCCGGCGCGGGCGACCCGAAGGGGCTCGGCTGGGTGGGGCGCGTGGCCGCCCGCACACCGACGCCAGACCCGCTCACCGTGCTGACCCTGGCGGTCCCGGGCGAGACCAGCACCGCACTCGGCGCCCGCTGGGACGACGAGGTCACCCGCCGGCAGTCCCCCGACGCCGACAACCGGCTCGTCGTGGCACTGGGCCGGGCAGACGTCGCCGCGGGACTGTCGCTCGCCCGCAGCCGGCTCAACCTGGCGAACATCCTCGACGTCGCCGAGCAGCGGCGGATCCCGGCGTTCGTCGTCGGCCCTCCCCCGGGCGTCCCGGCACAGAACGAGCAGCTGGCGGACCTGTCAGCCGCGTTCGCCGACGTCGCCACGCGCCGCCGCGTGCCGTTCGTCGACACGTACACCCCGCTGGTCGCGCACGACCAGTGGCTGGGCGACCTGGCCGCCGGCGACGGCATCCTGCCCGGCCAGGCCGGGTACGGGCTGATGGCCTGGCTGGTGCTGCACACCGGTTGGCACGCCTGGCTCGGGCTGCCCGACGACGGCGCCTGACCACCAGCCCGTCAGCAGGGCCAGCAGGGTCACCGCAGCGTCCCCCGCACCGCGGTCAGGGCGGAGTCGAGCACGGTCCGCAGCGTGTCCAGGGTCAGCTGCTCGACGCTCCCGCGCGCATCGGCCCGGCGCAGGTCGGCGCGGACCTCGTCGCGGAACCGCTGGACCATCGCCTCGGCGTCCATGTACCGCACGTGCGAGGCCAGCCGGGGGTCGTCGGACACGCTCGCGGCGTGCGGTACCGCTGACGCGCGGGCCTGCTGCGCGGCGGCCGCCAGGTCGGCACGCAGGCCGCGCATGGAGCCCCGGACGTCCTCACGGACCTGGGCGGCCCGCTCGCGCACGGACTCCGCGATGCCCTCCTCGAGCTGCGCGAGGTCCCCGCGCCGCGCGTCGAGCTCCGCGTAGCCGGCCTCGGTGAGCGCGTACGTGCTCTTGCGCTCCTCGTCGACCCGCATGACCAGGCCCTCCTCCTCGAGCCGGGCCAGCCGCGGGTAGACGGTCCCGGGGCTCGGGCGGTACGTGCCGCCGAACCGGTCGGACAGCGCGGTGATCAGCTCGTAGCCGTGCTTGGGCCCGCTCTCCAGCAGGGACAGCAGGTAGAGCCGCAGCTGGCCGTGGGCGAAGACGGGCGCCATCATCACGCGACCGCCGTCCCCGCGCCGCGCAGCACGGTCAGGTGCCCGGACACCGTGTTCGCGGACACGAAGCAGGCGCCGTCACCCGTGCGGAGGTCCACCTTGCGGTGCCCCGGCGACGAGCCCTTGTACTCCTCGCCGTCCACGACCAGCCGCCCCGAGACCGACTGCCCCTTGACCTGCACGCCCTTGCCGGCGGGCAGCCGGACGGTGACGTCGCCCGAGACGGTCGTCGCCGTGACGCTCGATGTCCCGGAGGTGACGTCGAGGCTGAGCGAGCCGGACACCGAGTTCGCCTGCACCAGGGTCAGCTCCCCCGACGCGGCGAGCTCCCCGGAGACCGAGTTGAGCTTGAGGTCGCCATGGTGGTCGCGCACCACGATCTCCCCCGAGACGGTGTTGGCACCCAGCCGGCCCGACGTGCCGTCGGTGATGAGCGTGCCGGACACCGTGGACACCGACGCGTCCTCCGCGACCCCGGCCAGCAGCCCGTCGGCGGTCACGGTGCCCACCTTGGCGTGCACGCCGCGCGGCACGGCGATGTGCACGTCGGCCCGGTCCTTGCCGCGGAAGTTGCGGAACCGCTCCAGGAAGCCGTCCCAGCCGCCCAGCGTGAACTGGTACCCGACGCGGAGCTCGCCGTCGGACAGGCTGATCTCGAGCGGGCGCCCGTCGACGTCGTGCACCTCGATGCGCGCGCCGGGCCCGTCGTGCGCCACGACGTCCACGCGACCGCCCACCAGCTGCACGCGCAGGCTGCTGACGGCCTCGATCTCGATGATCTGCGGGTCGGCGACGACCCAGGACTCACTCGCCATGACGCTCTCCCTGTTCGCGATATATCTCGTTCTGAGAAACACGTTATATCGCGTATCCGTGCTGCGCAAGGCCCTCGGGCGGGACGAGCCCGATCACCACACCGGCTTGAGGCGCAGCGGCGGCTCGAGGGCGCCCCCGTGCTCGGCGACGCGTCGCAGGTCGCGGCTCAGGGCAGCGAACCGTTCCGCGCCCAGCACGTCGCGCACCTCGCCCTCGACCTGGCGCCAGACGTCGCCCGCCGCCCGCACGACGTCCCACCCGGCGCCGGTGAGGACGGCGAGACGGGCGCGGTGGTTGCGCGGGTCCGCCCGACGTTCGACGAAGCCGGCGCGCTCCAACCCGTCGAGGAGCTGCGCGGCGGCCTGCTTCGTCACCCCGAGGTGCTCGGCGACCTCGGCGCCCGACGCTCCTCCGGTGCTCGCGAGCAGCTGGAACGTGTAGCCGTGGGACGGCCGCACGGCCACTCCCCGTTCCGCGAGCTCGGCGTGCGTCCGGTCGAACACCGCGCGGGTCGCGAGCAGCAGCAGCTCGGGCAGGCCGAGGCCGCCGTGGGGCACCGGGGCCGGGGTGGTCGTCATGGGCGTCCTGTTCAGTCAAGCACCTTGACCGAGGGTCGGGAGCGACCTACGGTGGTGCTCAGTCAACCACCTTGACCGAGAACGGAGCGACACATGATCGTCCAGCACACCGCGCAGTCCAGGACCTTCCACCTCCACGGCTTCACGTTCCGCCCGCTCGCCACGCCGAGCCTGGGCGCGACCGAGCTCGCGATCTGGCACGTGGACGCGCCGCCCGGAGCCGCCAGCCCGCCGCACTCGATGAGCCGGGAGGAGGTCTTCGTCGTGCAGGGCGGACGGCTCGACGCGACCGTCGACGGGGTCGACGTCGAGCTCGCACCCGGCGACGCGCTCACCGTGCCGGCCGGCGCGACGCTCGTCCTGCGGAACCCGACCGACTCACCTGCGGAGGCCCTCGCCTGCACGAGCGTCGGGATGGAGGTCACCGTGGGCGGCACCGTCATGGCACCCCCGTGGGCCGCCTGACACGCCCCGCCGTGCGCCGTCAGGCGCTCGCTCCTAGGAGACCAGACCGGCCTGGCGCAGCTCGACCGTGAGGTCGTGCGGGCTCGTCGACGCGGAGAGCGCCTCGTCGTAGGTGATGACGTCGTCGCGGACCAGCTGGAACAGGTGCTGGTCGAACGTCTGCATCTTGTAGAAGTCGCCCTCGCGGATCAGGTCGATCAGCGGCGGGGCGTCCTCGGGGTCCAGGATCGCGTCGCGCGTGCGGCCGGTGTTCACCATGACCTCGATCGCGGGGCGACGACCCGTCCCGTCGGCCAGCCGGACCAGGCGCTGCGACACGATCCCCCGCAGGGCCTGCGCGAGGGCGATGCGCACCTGCTTCTGCTCGTGCGGCGGGAAGAAGTCGATGATGCGGTTGATCGTCTCGGCCGCGTCGATCGTGTGCAGCGTCGACAGCACCAGGTGGCCGGTCTCGGCGGCGGACAGGGCGGCCCGGACCGTCTCGACGTCACGCATCTCGCCGACGAGGATCACGTCGGGGTCCTGACGCATCGCGGCGCGCAGCGCCACCGTGAAGTCCGCGGTGTCCTGGCGCACCTCGCGCTGGGACACGATCGACTTCTTGTCCTGGTGCAGGATCTCGATCGGGTCCTCGATGGTGACGATGTTGACCTCGCGCAGCGTGTTGATGAGGTCGACCATCGACGCCAGGGTCGTCGTCTTGCCGGACCCGGTCGGACCGGTCACGAGCACGAGCCCACGCGGCTCGAGGGCCAGCTCGCCGATGACCTCCGGCAGGGCCAGCTCGGCCAGCGCCTGGGCGCCCACGGCGACCCGACGGAAGACCAGCCCATAGGTGCCGCGAGCCTGGTAGGCGTTGACACGGAACCGCCCGACGCCCGACACCGAGTAGGCGAAGTCCGCCTCCTTGTGCTCGCGGAAGGCGTCGACCAGGTCGTCCGGGAGGACCTCCTCGAGCATGCGCTCGGTGTCCGCCGGCTTGAGGTCGGGGACCTGCAGCTTGCGCAGCCGGCCGTCGACCCGCACCCGGGGCGCCGAGCCGACCTTGCAGTGCAGGTCGGAGCCGCCCGTGCTCGCAAGGGCGTGCAGGAACGGGATCACGGACTGCGTCTGCTGGCTCACGCACTGGATATCGGCCTGGCTCGGCCCGCACTTGAGGGCACGCGGGATGTGGGACCATGGAGCGAGTCCGGCGCGCAGCACGGGCGCCGACCCCCGTACGTCGACGAAGGAAGATCCCATGAGCAAGCGAGGCCGCAAGCGTCGTTCCCGCAAGGGCAGCGCCGCGAACCACGGCAACCGTCCCAACGCCTGAGCGTTCGGCGAGCGGTAGCCACAGACGCGCGAAGGCCCGGTGCAGCAGCTGCTGCACCGGGCCTTCGTCGTCGTGGCGGGTCTCAGTCGAGGGTCACGCGCATGACGGTCAGCTGCTCGTGGATGCGTACCCGCAGACTCTCCGGGGCCGCCTCCTGACAGCCGCGCCGCACGATCGTCTTCACGACGACGTCGACGTCGTACTCCTCGAGGCAGCCCTGGCACTCCGCCAGGTGGGCGCGCACCGTCTCGGCGTCCGGGGCGCCCAGCTCGGCGTCGAGGTACTCCCACAACCGGTCCAGCGCGTCCGCGCAGTTGTTGCCGCAGTTGTTCCCAGCGGCGAGGTCGTTCTCGTTCATCGTTCGCCCTCCGGCGCGGTGGGGGCTGCCCCGACCAGGCCACGCCCGCGGGCGTAGTCCGACAGCATCTCGCGCAGCTGCGCGCGACCGCGGTGCAACCGGGACATCACCGTCCCGATCGGCGTCCCCATGATCTCGGCGATCTCCTTGTACGCGAAGCCCTCGACGTCCGCGAGGTACACCGCGATCCGGAACTCCTCCGGCAGACGCTGCAGGGCGTCCTTGACGTCGGAGTCCGGGAGGTGGTCGAGCGCCTCGGCCTCGGCAGACCGCAGACCTCTCGACGTGTGCGACTCGGCGCGGGCCAGCTGCCAGTCCTCGATCTCCTCCGACCGGGACTGCTGGGGCTCGCGCTGCTTCTTGCGGTACGAGTTGATGTACGTGTTGGTGAGGATGCGGTACAGCCACGCCTTGAGGTTGGTGCCCGGGCGGTACTGGTGGAACGCGGCGAACGCCTTGGCGAACGTCTCCTGCACCAGGTCCTCGGCGTCGGCCGGGTTGCGTGTCATCCGCAGGGCAGCGCCGTACAGCTGGTCCAGGTAGACCAGCGCCTCGGCCTCGAACCTCTCGGTCCGTGCCGCGTCGTCCTCGGACTCGGGCGCGCGGTTCGTGTCCTCGCTCATCGCGGTCGAGCCTAGCCCCGCAGGGACGAGCCCACCGACCGGCGTGGGCGACGACACATCCACCCGGACGGACTGCATCCGGGCGGGTGACCGGGGCGGAAGGGTGTGCACGGGGACACCGATCGCCCACCCGGTCGTGGACGACGTCGTGGGTCGCGTCTCGGTGGCGCAGCTCATGGTGGGCACAACGGCGCCGGGGGTGGCGCCATTCCCGCCCGTGCCAACGTCGTGCTCCCGCACTACGTTGGAGTGCATGACGGCGAGCACCGAGGAGTCCACGTTCCTGCGGCTGCTGCGCGAGCAGATCGGCCACGAGTTCGACGCCCACCAGCAGTACGTGGCGATCGCGGTGTGGTTCGACGGGCAGGACCTGCCGCAGCTCGCCCGGCACTACTACCGGCAGGCCATCGAGGAGCGCAACCACGCCCTGATGATCGTGCAGTACCTGCTGGACCGGGACCTGCCGGTGTCGATCCCGGCGGGCGGCCCGGTACGCAACGACTTCACGCACGTCACCGAGCCGATCGGCCTGGCCCTCGAGCAGGAGCGGCAGGTCACGTCCCAGATCGAGGCCATCTTCGGGGCGGCCCGCGCCGAGGGGGACGCCCTGGGCGAGCAGTTCCTGCTCTGGTTCCTCAAGGAGCAGGTGGAGGAGGTCGCCTCCGCCACGACGCTGCTCGCCGTGGCCACCCGGGCCGGCGAGAACCTGTTCGACCTCGAGAACTACGTCGCGCGCGAGCAGGTCGGGGACAGCGGCGAGTCCGCCGACGCCCCGGCCGCCGCGGGCGGCGTCCTGTAGGAGGAGCTGCTGTGCTGCTGCGTCGTCTCGCCCGTCCCCTGTTCGCCTCGTGGTTCGTCAGCGAGGGTCTCGACGTGGTCCGGCACCCCGCCGCCCACGCCGCCGAGGCCCGCGGCGCCCTGACGACGCTGCGGGGACGCCTGCCCGAGCCGGTCCGCGCCACCCCGGCCGGGGAAGCCCTCGGCCACGACGTCAGCGAGCGGCAGCTGACGACGATCGTGCAGGTGCACGGCGTCGCTCTGGCCGGCGCCGGGATCCTGCTCGCCGTCGGCAAGGCGCCGCGCACCGCCGCCCTGGCGCTCGCGGCCCTGACCGCCCCGCTCGTCCTGGTCAACCTGCCGATCACGCGGGTGCGCGGCGAGGACGCGGTGGTCCGGCGGGCACGGCGCGACCGCTTCGTGCGGGCCCTGGCGTTCACCGGCGGCGCACTGATCGCGGGCGTCGACCTCGAGGGCCGGCCGGGGATCGGCTGGCGGGTGCAGAAGGCGCGCAGCGACCACGCCGCGGCGAAGGCGTCGGACTGAGACGTCGGACTGAGACGTCCGCGGGGCGCCCACGGCACCGCACTACCCTGGCGCCATGGATCTGTGGACCGCTCCGCTCGCCGACCGCCCGCTCGACGCGCTGGTCGAGGTGCCCGGATCCAAGTCGCTGACCAACCGCTACCTGGTGCTCGCCGCGCTCGCTGACGGGCCCGGTCGGCTCCGCGGTGCGCTGCGGTCGCGCGACACCCGCCTCATGGCCGAGGCCCTCGGTGCGCTCGGCGTGCGGGTCGCTGACGACGGCGCCGACTGGGTGGTCACGCCCGCGCCCGTCCGCGGCTCGACGAGCGTCGACTGCGGCCTGGCGGGCACCGTCATGCGGTTCCTGCCGGCGGTCGCGGCCCTGGCGGACGGACCCGTGCGGTTCGACGGCGACGAGTCTGCGCTCGCGCGGCCGATGGGCCCGGTGCTCACGGCGCTGCGCACGCTCGGCATCCGCGTCGAGGAGCACGGCGAGCCGGGCCACCTGCCCTTCACCGTGCACGGACGCGGTCACGTGCTGGGCGGGCAGGTGGACGTGGACGCGTCGGGGTCCAGCCAGTTCGTCTCCGGCCTGCTGCTCGCCGCCGCGCGCTTCGAGCGGGGCCTGACCGTGCGGCACACGGGCCGGACGCTGCCGAGCCTGCCGCACATCGAGATGACCGTGGCGCTGCTGCGCGAGGCCGGCGTCGAGGTCGACGACTCGCGACCGGCGATCTGGCGTGTCGCGCCCGGGCCGATCGCCGGCCGGGACGTGCGCGTGGAGCCGGACCTCTCGAACGCGGCACCGTTCCTGTGCGCCGCCATGGTGGTCGGCGGCACCGTGCGCGTCCCCGGCTGGCCCACGCACACCACGCAGCCCGGCGGCCTGCTGCCCGGGTTCCTCGAGCGGATGGGCGCCACCACGCGGCTGGACGGCGACGTGCTCGGCGTGACCGGCACCGGGACGATCCGCGGCGTCGACCTCGACCTGCACGCGGCCGGTGAGATCGCGCCGACGCTGGCGGGACTCGCCGCCCTGGCCGACTCCCCCACCCGGCTGCGCGGGATCGCCCACCTGCGCGGGCACGAGACCGACCGGTTGGCGGCGCTGGCCGCGGAGATCACGCGGCTCGGCGGTCAGGCGGAGCAGACCTCCGACGGGCTGGTCATCACCCCGCGTCCGCTGTCCGGCGGCACCTGGCACACGTACGAGGACCACCGGATGGCCACCGCCGGCGCGCTGATCGGGCTGCGGGTCGCCGGCGTGCGGGTCGAGGACGTGGCGACGACCGCCAAGACGCTCCCCGACTTCGTCGGGCTCTGGGACGGCATGCTCTCCGGGGACCGGGCCGTCGCCTGATGGGGACCCGGCGCTACGACGAGCGGGACGTGCGCATCCGTCCCGGTCGCGGCTCGCGCCCACGCACCAAGCAACGCCCGGAGCACGCCGACGCCGAGGTCGCGCTGGTCACGGCCGTCGACCGTGGCCGGTACGCGATCCTCGTCGACCCCGACGGTCCCGGCGAGCGCGTCGCGACCGCGATGAAGGCCCGCGAGCTCGGGCGCGAGCGCGTGGTGCCGGGCGACCGGGTGGACATCGTCGGCGACACGTCGGGCGACGAGGGGTCGCTGTCCCGGATCGTGCGGATCGGTGAGCGCCGGACCGTGCTGCGCCGGACGGCCGACGACACGGACCCGGTCGAGCGGATCATCGTCGCGAACGCCGACCAGCTGGTGATCGTCACCGCGCTCGCGGACCCGGAGCCACGCACCCGGATGATCGACCGCTGCGTCGCGGCGGCCTACGACGCGCGCATGGACGCCTTGCTCGCCCTGACCAAGGCCGACCTGGCCGACCCCACCGAGCTGGTCGGGATGTACGCACCCATCGGCGTCGAGGTCGTGGTGACCAGCGCGCAGAAGTCGGACGGTGCGCGGACGATCGCCGGGCTGGACGCGGTGCGTGCCGCGCTGGAGGGCAAGACCTCGGTGCTCGTCGGGCACTCGGGCGTCGGCAAGTCGACCCTGGTCAACGCCCTGGTGCCGGGCACGTACCGGGCCGTGGGGCACGTCAACGACGTCACCGGGCGCGGGCGGCACACGTCGAGCTCCGCGATCGCGCTGCGCGTGCCGGGCACGTCGGCCCCGACGTGGGTGATCGACACCCCGGGCGTCCGGTCGTTCGGCCTGGCGCACGTCGACCCCGAGCACCTGCTGGGTGCCTTCGCCGACCTCGCCGAGGTGGCCCAGGACTGCCCGCGCGGCTGCACGCACGCGGACGACGCGCCCGACTGCGCGCTCGACGAGTGGGTGGAGGGCTCCCCCGACGAGACGACGCGCGAGGCCCGCTCGGCCCGCGTCGAGTCGTTCCGGCGCCTGCTGGCCAGCCGGCTGGGCACCGCCGAGCCGGAGAACCGGGAGACCGGACGTCCCTGACGTGCGAGGACGACGCACTAGCGTGTCCGGCATGAACCTGCGCCCCGGGTACGACGACGACCTGCGCCTCGCCCACGTCATCGCGGACCAGGTGGACTCGGTGACGATGTCGCGGTTCAAGGCCCAGGACCTGCGCGTGGAGACCAAGCCGGACCTGACGCCCGTGTCGGACGCCGACAAGACCGCCGAGGAGATCATCCGCGGGCAGCTGTCCCGGGCGCGGCCGCGCGACGCGGTGCACGGCGAGGAGATGGGTGACACCGGCCACGGGCCGCGCCGCTGGGTCGTCGACCCGATCGACGGGACCAAGAACTTCGTGCGTGGCGTGCCGGTGTGGGCGACCCTGATCGGGCTGCTCGACGGGGACCAGGTGGTGGTCGGGCTGGTCAGCGCCCCCGCCCTCGGTCGCCGCTGGTGGGCCGCCCAGGGGTCCGGCGCCTGGACCGGCAAGTCGCTCGCCGCCGCGAGCCAGCTCCACGTCTCCCAGGTGGACCGCCTCGAGGACGCGTCCCTGTCCTACTCCTCGCTGACCGGGTGGGAGGAGCGCGGGCAGCTCGACGCGTTCCTGGGCCTGACCCGGCGCACCTGGCGCACCCGCGCGTACGGGGACTTCTGGTCGCACGTGCTCGTCGCGGAGGGTGCCGTGGACCTGTCCGCCGAGCCCGAGCTCGCGCTGCACGACATGGCCGCCCTCGTGCCGATCGTCACCGAGGCGGGCGGGACGTTCACCTCGATCCGCGGCGTGCCGGGGCCTTTCGGTGGGTCGGCCCTGGTGTCCAACGGCCGCCTGCACCAGGCCGCGCTCGACGTGCTGGACCCGCTGCCCGAGGTCTGAGCTGCCGATGAGTGGCCGATGAGCACCGACGACCGCAGCGACCGCGCGGCGTCGTTCGAGCACGCCGCGGACGTCTACCAGGCGACCCGACCGAGCTACCCCGACGACGCCGTCCGCTGGTCGGTGCCGGCCGACGCCCGCGACGTCCTCGACCTCGCGGCCGGCACCGGCAAGCTGACGGAGCAGGCTGGTCGCGCTGGGCTGGCGCACGGTGGCCGTGGAACCGTCCGACGCCATGCGCGCGCAGCTGACCACCGCGCTGCCGCAGGTGGAGGCGCACCCCGGCACCGCCGAGCACCTCGACCTGCCGGACGCCGTGGTGGACGCCGTGACGATCGCGCAGGCGTGGCACTGGGTGGACCCGACGGCCGCGTCCGCCGAGATCGCGCGCGTGCTGCGACCCGGTGGCCGGCTGGCGGTGCTCTGGAACATCCGCGACCAGGAGGTCGACTGGGTGGCCCGGTGGACGCAGATCGTGCACCGGGGCGACCGGCTCGGTGGCTCGCTGGACTACGGCGAGCCGCAGCTGGGCGACCGGTTCACCGCACCGGAGCACGCCGGCTTCAGCTGGGCACAGCCGATGCGTGCCGCCGACCTGCGCCTGCTGGCCGCCAGCCGCAGCCACGTGATCCTCCTGCCGCCCGACGCTCGCGCCGCACTGCTCGACGCCGTCGACGAGCTCGTCGCCACCCATCCGGACCTGCGCGGACGCGAGCAGATCGAGGTGCCGTACCGCACCGAGTGCTACCGGGCGCAGCTGCGGTAGCGGCGAGGCGCGCGACGGTCACGGCCGGAACCCTCTGGGCACGGAGTTCCGCAGGGACCAGGATGACCTCACAGGGAGCGGCGCGCGCGGCTCGGACGGGGGCAGTGATGGACAGGCGGCGTACGGTTCGACTCGGTGGGGTGCTCGTCGCCGCGCTCGCTGCGGTCGTGCTCTCGGGGTGCGCCTCGAACACGCCGATCGAGGACTTCGCCGGCCTCCCGCAGGTCCCCGTCGCCGCGGGAGAGACCGAGGCCGGTCAGGAGCCGGTGATGCAGGACGTCGAGGTCCCGGACGGGGAGCCCAGCGCGGTCTACCTCGACAACGGTGACCAGATCGCGGTGATCCTCTGGGGCAGCTCGACGTGCCCGCCGGTGGGGTCGCGGCTGGTGGTGCTCGAGGACGCGAACAGCGGGAACTCCGTGCGGCTCGACGTCGCCGAGATCCCGGCCGACGCCGTCTGCACCGCCGACATCGTCCCGCACACCACCGTCTTCGGGGCTCCGCAGCAGACGACGACCACGAAGCCGCTGACCATCGCCGTCGGCGACCAGGAGATCACGCTCGCCGTGAAGTAGGCGACCCGCGTCGACGCAACCGCCGCTGCTGCGCCGCCACGTACGCGCGGGCCCGCCGCTGTCCCCCGCGTCCGGCGATGGCGTGCTCGAGTGCCGCGAGCGCGCCGGTGATCGCCGCCTCGTCCGGTACCCAGCCGCGGCGCTCGCACTCCTCGAGCCACTCGACCACCCCGCGGTGCCCGCGCTCGGCGTTGCAGCGCCGGCAGGCGGCGACCTCGTTCTCGAGCCACGACGGCCCGCCCTTCACGCGCGGGACCAGGTGCTCCCGCGTCGGCGGCACGAGCGGCCCGAAGGCCCGGCCGCACCAGACGCAGTGCGCCCCGTCCCGCTCGACCGCGAGACGCAGGCGCTCCGAGCGAGAGACCTGGTTCGGTCCGTCCGCACTCACCCACCGACGGTACGTCGAGGTCGCGGCGACGGCCGGTCAGCCGGTGCGGTCGGCGCGCCCGTCCAGGCCGAGCACGGCCGGCAGGTCCGCGAGGGACTCGAGGACGACCACGCCCGCCGCGGCGATCTCCTCGTCCGTCAGCGGCAGGCGACGCCCGCCCGGTCGGTCCACCCAGAGGCCCAGCAGCCCCGCCTCGCGCGCGGCGACGGCGTCGACGTCCAGCTCGTCGCCCACGTACGCGGTCCGCCCGGGCTCGGTCCCGAGCCGGCGGCACGCCTCGACGAAGACCCGCGGATCGGGCTTGCCGAAGCCGAGGGTGTCGACGCCGACCAGCATCGGCACGCGGTCCAGCAAGCCGGCGCGCTCGAGCTTGCCGGTCTGGTAGGCCACGGACGCGTTGGACAGCGCACCGACCGCCACGCCCGCGCCGAGCAGCCGGTCCACGACGGCACCGGCGTCCGGGTGCGCGGTCCACGCCCCCGAGAAGTCCTCCTCGAACGTGCGGTCCCACTGCTCGAACGCGTCGAGGTCGAGCACCGGACCGCCGAACCGCTCGTGCAGCTCGTTCGCCCGGGCGCGGCGCTGCTCGCGGTAGCCGATCTCGCCGCGGGTGTAGGCGGCGTAGTGCGCGTTGGCGTCCGCGCGCCAGACCGTCACCAGCTCGCCGTGGCGCTCCGGCGGCAGGTCCGGCAGGTACCGGCGGGCCACCCCGGCCAGGGCGTCGACGAACGCGCCCCGGGTGTCGACCAGCGTGTCGTCGATGTCGAACAGGACCCCGTCGACGCGCATCACAGCGTGGCGCGCAGGGAGGCGATCCGCGCGAGCGTGGACTCCTTGCCCAGGATCTCCATCGACTCGAACAGCGGCGGCGAGACGCGACGCCCGCTCAACGCGACCCGCAGCGGCGTGAAGGCGAACCGCGGCTTGAGACCGAGTCCGTCCACGAGTGCGGCCTGCAGGGCCTCCTGCGTGGTCGGCCGTCGTGAACTCGGTCAGCCCCGCGAGCGCCGTCGCGGCGGCGTCGAGCACCGCCGGCGCCTCCTCGCGCAGGGCCCCGCGGGCGTCGTCGGCGATCGGCAGGGTGTCGTCGGCGACGAACAGGAAGCCGAGCATGTCCGGGGCCTCACCCAGCAGCGTGATGCGCTCCTGGATCAGCGGCGCGCCGGCATCGAGCAGCGCGCGGTGCTCCGGCGACAGGTCCGCGTAGCTGTCGGTGGGCACCACGCCCGCACGGTGCAGGTACGGGACCAGCCGGTCACGGAAGTCGTCGGCGGCGAGCAGCCGCACGTGCGCGGAGTTGATCGCCTCGGCCTTCTTCACGTCGAACCGTGCCGGGTTGGGGTTGACGTCGGCGGCGTCGAACGCGGCCGTCATCTCCGCCATCGAGAAGATGTCCCGGTCCGGCCCGATCGACCAGCCCAGCAGCGCCAGGTAGTTGAGCAGCCCCTCGGGCGTGAACCCGCGGTCGCGGTGCAGGAACAGGTTGGACTCGGGGTCGCGCTTGGACAGCTTCTTGTTCCCGTCGCCCAGCACCGAGGGCAGGTGGCCGAACGTGGGCACGCCCGAGCCGACGCCGATCTGCTCAAGAGCGCGGTACAGAGCGATCTGCCGGGGGGTCGAGGACAGCAGGTCCTCGCCGCGCAGCACGTGCGTGATGCCCATGAGCGCGTCGTCCACCGGGTTGACCAGCGTGTACAGCGGCTGACCGTTGGCCCGGACGATCCCGAAGTCCGGCACCGAGCCGGCGCGGAAGGTCACCTCACCCCGCACCAGGTCGGTGAAGGTCAGGTCCTCGTCGGGCATCCGCAGGCGCAGCACGGGCTCGCGACCCTCCGCGCGGAACGCAGCCCTCTGCTCGTCCGTCAGGTCCCGGTCGGCGCCGTCGTAACCGAGCTTCGGGTCCCGCCCTGCCGCACGGTGGCGCGCCTCGATCTCCTCGGGGGTGGAGAACGACTCGTACGCGAACCCGCCCTCGACCAGGCGCCGCACCACGTCGGCGTACAGGTCCATCCGCTGCGACTGCCGGTACGGCTCGTGCGGGCCGCCGACCTCGACGCCCTCGTCCCAGTCCAGGCCCAGCCAGCGCAGCGCGTCCAGCAGCTGCAGGTACGACTCCTGCGAGTCGCGCGCCGCGTCCGTGTCCTCGATCCGGAACACGAAGGTGCCGCCGGTGTGGCGTGCGTACGCCCAGTTGAACAGCGCCGTGCGGATGAGGCCGACGTGCGGCGTCCCGGTGGGCGAGGGGCAGAAGCGGACACGCACGCCCGACGGGGCAACAGGAGAAGTCACGGGCTCCAGGTTAGTGGCGGCGCAGCACCGGGTTGCGCAGCACCCCGATCTCCTCGACCTCGACCTCCACCACGTCCCGGTCCACGATCGGGCTCACGCCCGCGGGGGTGCCGGTGAGGATGACGTCGCCGGGCAGCAGCGTGAACACCTCGGAAACGTACGAGACCAGGTACGCCGAGTCGAAGATCATCTGCGACGTGCGGCCGTCCTGCTTGGTCTCGCCGTTGACCCGCGCGCGGACGTACAGGTCGTCGACGTCGAGGCCCGGCACGATCCAGGGCCCGATCGGGCAGGAGCCGTCGAACCCCTTGGCGCGCGTCCACTGCAGGTCGGAGCGCTGGATGTCCCGCGCGGTGACGTCGTTGGCCACGGTGTACCCGAAGACGTGGTCCAGGGCCCGGTCCGGCGGGACGTCCTTGGTGACCTTGCCGATGACGATGGCCAGCTCGGCCTCGTGCTCGACGTGCTCGGTCCAGTCGGGCAGGACGATCGGGTCGTCGGGGCCGATGATCGACGTGTTGGGCTTGAGGAACAGCAGCGGCGCGGTGGGCAGGTCGTTGCCCATCTCGGCCGCGTGCTCGGCGTAGTTGCGTCCCACGCCGATCACCTTGGAGCGCGGGATGACGGGCGCGAGCAGTCGGACGCTGTCGTCGTCGAGCCGGATCTGCTCGCCGGTGGGCTGCACCGGCGTGTACAGCGGGTCGCCCGTGATGACCACGAGCTCCTCCGAGCCGGGGGCTCCGTCGACGAGGGCGTAGCGGGGGTCTCCCCCGGTGGTGAACCTGGCGATGCGCACGCCGGAAGCCTAGTTGAGGCTCCGTCAGGCGCGCGCGAGCACCTCGCCGTGCAGCACCGCGAACCAGCCGTCGGGCTGGGTGCCCCACTCGCGCCAGGCGTCGGCGAGCAGCTCGAGGCCGACCTCGTCGGCGAGGCCGTGGGCGATGGCCTGCGCGGCGAAGTTCGACGCGACGGACCGGTCCGCCCACAGGCCGGCCCACCAGGCGCGGTCCTCCGGCGTCGCGTAGCACCACACGCCGGCGCTGGGCACGATGCCGTCGGCCGGGAACCCAGCCTCACGAACCCAGGACAGGAGCCGACGACCGGCGTCGGCCTCGGCGTCGTTGGCCTGCGTGACCTCGTGGTAGAGCGCGAGCCACTCGTCCAGGCCGTGCGACTGCGGGTGCCACGTCATGCCGGAGTAGTCGGCGTCGCGCACCGCGACGAGCCCGCCGGGCCTGGTCACGCGACGCATCTCCCGCAGCGCTGTCACCGGGTCCGTGAGGTGCTGCAGCACCTGGTGCGCGTGCACCACGTCGAACGCGTCGTCCTCGAACGGCAGCTCGTACGCGTCGGCCGCCTGGAACGTGACGTTGTCCGCACCTGCCTCCGCCGCGGCCTTCTGCGCGATCTCGACGACGGCGGCGGAGGTGTCGACGCCGACCACCTCGCCGGGATCGAGCCGCGCGGCCAGGTCGATCGTCACGGACCCCGGGCCGCACCCGACGTCGAGCAGCCGGGTCCCCGGCACGAGGGCGGGAAGGAGGTACGCCGCCGAGTTCTCCGCGGTCCGCCAGCGGTGCGACCGCAGCACGGACTCGTGGTGCCCGTGGGTGTACACGTCGGGGTGCGTCGGGGAGTTCACATCGAACTGTAATCACTGAGCGGGGCTCGGGCTCAACAATCGGGACGAACGGTATCGACATGCGAGATCCTGCCGGGCATCGTGGTCGTTAGCATCCCTGCATGGGCCGCATCGTCGGGATCGACGTCGCCCGGGGCCTCGCCGTCCTCGGGATGATGACCGCGCACGTGGGCCCGGACGACCGGTACGGGCTGTCGCGCCTGGCCGACGGGCGTCCCGCCTCCGTGTTCGTCGTCCTGGCGGGGGTGTCGCTCGCCCTCCTGTCCGGCAGCGCCCAGCCGGTCGTCGGCACCCGGCTCGTCCAGGCGCGCGTGCGGATCCTCGTGCGCGCGCTGCTGCTGTTCGGCCTCGGCGAGCTGCTGGTCGTGCTCGCGACGCCGGTGGTCGTCATCCTGCCCACGTACGGGCTGCTCTTCGCCGTCGGCTGCATCGTGCTGCGGTGGTCGCGGGCCGCGCTGCTCACCGCCGCCGGGGTCGTCGCCGTCGGTGGTCCGGTCCTCACGCAGGGCCTCTCCGCCGTGCTGGACGGCGCGCGGCCGACCGTCCTGACCGAGATCACCGTGGGCCACTACTACCCCGCACTGGTCTGGACGGCGTACCTCCTGGTCGGCCTCGTGATCGGCCGCAGCGACCTGCGCTCGGCGCGGCTGCGGGGTCGCGGCGCCCTCGTCGGGGTCGGTCTCGCCGTCCTGGGGTACGGCGGCTCCTGGGTGGCCCTGCACGTCCTGGGCGCGCCGGTCGCGCTCGCGACGGCCGCGCCGCACTCGTCGACCACGTTCGAGGTCGTCGGCAACGTCGGCGTCGCGCTGCTGGTGATCGCCGGGTCGCTCGCGCTCGCCGACCGCTGGCCCGTGATCCTGCGCCCGCTGGCGGCCGTCGGCTCGCTCGCGCTGACCGCGTACTGCGTGCACATCGTGGCCATCGCGGCGCTCGGCAAGGGCGTGGTCTACGACGCGACGACCGAGGTGTGGCTGACGTTCATCCTCACCACGGTCGCGCTGTGCTGGCTGTGGGCGGCGACCGTCGGGCGCGGGCCGCTGGAACGGGTGCTGCACCGGGTGTCGACGAGGGCGGCCGACGTCGCCCCGGACCGGCTACCCGCCGACGTGCGCTGAGCAGCGCTCAGGAGACCAGCGCCACGACCCCCGCGACCACCGCGAGCAGCGGCAGCGTGCCCTGGGTCGCGGCGGCGCGGACCATGGCGCGGTTCGTCGCGACGAGCACGAGGGCCGCCGCGAGCATGGACCCGCAGGCCAGGAGGACCAGTGCGAGCCCGACGGTCTCCTGACCGGCCAGCGCCAGCCCCGCGCCGACGAGCGCGCCGACCGCCAGGAAGAGGTTGTAGAACCCCTGGTTGAACGCCCACGGCTTGACCGCCGGCACGTCCTGCGTCCGGGTCTGGAACCGGGCGTGCACCTCGGGCCGCTCGAAGATCACCGACTCGTACACGAAGAACAGCACGTGCAGCAGCGCGGCGAGGACGGCCAGGACCGACGCGAGGATGATCACGGGGGCAGTCTGGCAGGCGCCTACCCTGGAACGCGTGACCGTGACCGCCTCCCCTGTGCTCGACGCCGCGACGTGGTCGTCGCTGGCGGCCGCGCACGCCGAGCGCGCCGACGCCTTCACGGCGGGCCGTCGGGAGCGCCGCTCACGCCAGCAGAAGCACGCGATCGAGGACTTCCTGTTCGAGTACTACCCGGTCACGCCCGCGGCCCTGCGCCGGTGGCACCCGGGCGTCGGCGTCGCGCTGGAGGGGCCGACTCCGCACGCGGGCTGGCGGTGGTACCGGGAGACGCACGGGGCGGTCACGCTCGACGTCGAGGCGTTCGTGGCCGACCGCGGTGATGCCGTCCGGTTCGTCCACGGACTGCTCACCGCGACCCTGGGACGACCGGCGTTCACGGGCTGCTTCGGGCTGCACGAGTGGGCCATGGTCTACCGCGAGGGCGCCGACGAGCACCGCCACCCGCTGCCCCTGCGGCTCGGGTCGGCGGGCACCGACGCCGTCGTCGAGGCGCACCGCATCCGCTGCTCGCACTTCGACGCGTACCGGTTCTTCACGCCCGACGCGGTGGAGCGCAACACCCTGCGTCCGACGCGGGAGTCCATGACCGCGATGGAGCAGCCCGGCTGCCTGCACGCGGGCATGGACGTCTACAAGTGGGCGACCAAGCTGGGCCCCGCCGCGCCCGGGGACCTGCTGCTCGACTGCTTCGAGCTGGCGCGGGACATCCGGACCCTGGACATGCAGGCCTCCCCCTACGACGTGACGACGTACGGCCTGGACCCGGTCGCGATCGAGACGACCGACGGCAAGGCCGAGTACGTCACGCGGCAGCGCGGCTTCGCCGAGCGCGGGAACGCGCTGCGGGCACGGCTGGTCGACGTGTGCGACGCCCTGCTGGCCTGACCTCAGTCGTCGTGCCGGACGTCGATCACCAGGCGGGTGGGATCGGCCAGCGCGAAGACGCGGAACGGGTGGCCCGGAGCGTCGACGCCCGACGAACGCCAGGTCCTGACCCTCGAACCAGCCGCGGTAGTTCACCTCGCGCAGCACCGGGTAGTCCGGGGTGAGGATCGGGTCGATCCCCTGGCTGGTCGTGGGCAGCGCGGTGCCGATGATGGTGACCTGCAGGGTGCCGTCGCCGGCGATGTCGAGGGTGCGGTCGCTCGGGTCGTCCGTGGCCACGTCGACGGAGGACACGCGCCACCCCGGCGTGCCGGGGCCGGTCAGGTCGAACACCACGCGGTCGTAGCCGTCGTGCGGTGCGGTCCGGATGCCGGTGACCGTGAGGGCCGCGTCCGCGGACGGGTCGCTGGTGTCGTCGCCGGTGGTCGCGGGGAACGGCACGGGCTCGTCCGACTCGGTCGCCGTCGGTGCCGGGGTGGTCGTCGAGCCGTCCGGGGTCGGGGACGGCGACGGGTCGCTCGGCGTCGGCGTCACGGCGGGTGGCGTCGTCGGCCCTGCTTGCGTGTCGCCCGACCCGCAGGCGGCGAGCGCCCCCACGAGAGCCGTCGTCGTCATCGCCGACACCGCCCACCGACGGGCCCGACGTGTGCGTGCACCCATGCGGCCACCTCCTCGTCGCTCCATCGTCCGAGCCTAGGCACCGATCCGCGACCAGCCGGGGACCTCACCCGGCGCGGGCTCAGTCCCGGGCGTACCGGCGCACGAACGCCTCGAGGATCCGCGGCGGAGCCCACACCTGCGCCCGGCGCACCCGGTCGAGCACCTCCTCGTCCTCACCCGGCCGGTAGTAGCCGTAGCCGCGGTAGACACCGATCCGGGTGGTGATGCCCTCCAGGTCGAGCTCGGGGTGGAACTGCGTGGCGTACAGGTTCTGGCGCACCCGGAACATCTGCACCGGGCACGTGGGCGACGACGCGAGCAGGGTGGCGTCGGCCGGCAGCACCCGGCAGGCCTCCTTGTGGCCGACGAACGCCTCGAACGACTCCGGCAGGTCGGCCAGCAGCGGGTCGCCGCGGCCGGCGTCGGTCAGGGTGATCGTCACCGCACCGATCGGCTCCCCGTACGTGCGGTCGATCACCGCTCCCTGGTGGACTCCCAGCGTGCCCACGCCGTAGCACGCGCCGAGGAACGGCAGGTCCCGGTCGACGACGGTGTCCAGGAGGGTCGACATCTCCTCCTCGACGCGGCGCTGCGTGGCGGACTTGCGGTCCTGCGGCGTGCTCGCGTCGTACGGGCTACCGCCGACGATGACGCCGGAGTACTCCTCGAGCGCCACCGGCAGGAACGGTGCCTGCTCCATCCGGACGCGCTCCAGCTCGGACTCGGACAGCCCGCCGAACCGGCGGAACGCCGCGTACTCCCCGTCCGCGGCCAGGTCCTCCGCGCGCGAGCTGAGCAGGAGGAACCGCCTCACGACGCGGTCGCCACCCGGCTGGCGTCGTCGGGCCCGAGCATCCACCGGATCGAGCGCGTCGCTACGGCTCCCGCCGCGCGGGCGGCCCGCCGGCCGACGCGCCCGGGCTCGTCCAGGCCCAGGAGGGGGAACGTCCACCCCGGCATCGAGCCGACGGCTGCCCGGGCCAGCAGCCCGTAGCCAGCCCGCAGGCTCGCCGGCACCGGCGGCTCGTGCAGGAGGAAGTCGGCCGCGTCGCTCGCGGCCGCCGAGGCCGCGAGCGCCGGCCGGAACTCGTCGAGCGCCTTGGCCAGCTCGTCCACCGACTCCGGGACCCGCTCGGCGCCCAGCGCGATCGCGACCCGGGACGCCTGGGCCACGTACTCGTCGGCACCGGCCCGGTCCAGGGGACGCTGCCCGTACGCCTGGTGGGCGCGCAGGAAGCTGTCGACCTCGGCGACGTGCACCCAGCGCAGCAGCGTCGGGTCACCGGCGGCGTAGGAGATGCCCTCCGGCGTGACCCCCCGGATGCGCTCGTGCACCCAGCGGACGCGGTCGATCGCCGCGGTGGCGTCGTCGATCGTGCCGAACGTGGTGACGGCCAGGAACGTGCTGGTCCGCGCCAGGCGGCCCCACGGGTCGCCCCGGTAGCCGGAGTGCGCCGCGACGGCTGCCATCGCGGCCGGGTGCAACGACTGCAGGAGCAGCGCGCGCATCCCGCCGACGAACATCGAGGCGTCGCCGTGCACGGTCCGGATGGCCGACCCGGGCGGGAACCAGCGTGGGCCGGGCGTGCCGTGGATGCGCTCGCGGCTCTCGAGCCCGTCCGGGCCGGCCACGCGCAGGAACAGGGAGGTACCGATGCGGTCGCGCAGCGACGAGACGGGGCTCACGTGCTCATCCTGCGGCCCTCAGGCCCGCGCGCGCACCTGCTCGACCCCGCGGTTGGCCAGCTGGTCCGCCCGCTCGTTGCCCGGGTCCCCTGCGTGGCCCTTCACCCAGACCCAGCGGACCGTGTGCCGGGCGACCTCGGCGTCGAGGGCCTCCCACAGCTCCTTGTTCTTGACCGGCTTCTTGTCCCCGGTGCGCCAGCCGTTGCGCTTCCAGCCGGCCATCCACGTGGTCACGCCGTTCATCACGTACTGCGAGTCGACGTGCAGCGTGACGTCGCACGGGCGGGTCAGGGCCCGCAGACCCTCGATGACGGCCGTGAGCTCCATGCGGTTGTTGGTGGTGAGCTCCTCGCCGCCGAACAGCTCGCGCTCGTGCTCGCCGTAGCGCATCCAGGCGCCCCAGCCGCCGACGCCGGGGTTGCCCTTGCAGGCGCCGTCGGTCCACATCTCCACCGTCGGTCGCTCGCTCACGGCCACACCCTAGACGTCGGCGCGCATGGGACCATCGACGCACGATGAGCACCTTGGCCGACCGCATCCCTGCCGACCCGACCGACCCCGACGCGCTGTACGAGGCCTTCACCGGCTGGGCCGCCGACCAGGGGCTCGCCCTCTACCCGCACCAGGACGAGGCGCTGCTGGAGCTCGTCACCGGCGCGCACGTGATCCTGTCCACGCCGACAGGCTCGGGCAAGTCCCTCGTGGCGGTCGCCGCGCACTTCGTCGCGCTGGCCCAGGGCCGGCGGACCTACTACACGGCCCCGCTCAAGGCGCTGGTCAGCGAGAAGTTCTTCGCGCTCGTCGAGGCGTTCGGCTCCGCCAACGTCGGCATGATGACCGGCGACTCCGCGGTGAACCCGGGTGCTCCGATCATCTGCTGCACCGCGGAGATCCTGGCCAACGTGGCGCTGCGCGACGGCGACGACGCCGACGTCGGCCAGGTGGTCATGGACGAGTTCCACTTCTACGCCGACCCGCAGCGCGGCTGGGCGTGGCAGGTGCCGCTGCTCGAGCTGTCCCAGGTGCAGTTCGTGCTCATGTCCGCGACGCTCGGCGACGTCGGGTTCTTCGCCGAGGACCTGACCCGACGGACGCACCAGCCCGTCGCGGTCATCGCCAACGCCGAGCGGCCCGTCCCCCTGACGTTCACCTACGCGGTCGAGCCGCTGCACGAGCTCCTGGACGAGCTGGTGAAGACCCGCCGCGCGCCGGTCTACGTCGTGCACTTCACGCAGAAGGAGGCGGTCGAGCGCGCGCAGTCCCTGCTGTCCACGCCGCTGGCCAGCCGCGAGCAGCGGGACCGGATCGCCGACGAGATCGCGGGGTTCCGCTTCGGGCCCGGGTTCGGCAAGACCCTCAACCGGCTGCTGCGGCACGGCGTCGGCGTGCACCACGCGGGGATGCTGCCCAAGTACCGCCGGGTGGTCGAGCGGCTCACCCAGAAGGGGCTGCTGCCGGTGGTCTGCGGCACGGACACCCTCGGCGTCGGCATCAACGTCCCCATCCGCACGGTCCTGCTGACCAGCCTGGTCAAGTACGACGGGGTGCGCATGCGGCACCTGTCCGCGCGCGAGTTCCACCAGATCGCCGGCCGCGCAGGCCGGGCGGGCTTCGACACCGTCGGCGAGGTCATCGTGCTGGCTCCCGAGCACGTGATCGAGAACCGCAAGCTGCTGGAGAAGGCCGGCGACGACCCCAAGAAGCTGAAGAAGATCGTCCGCAAGAAGGCCCCCGAGGGTCAGGTCAACTGGACGGACAGCACGTTCGAGCGCCTGCGCGACGCCCCGCCCGAGCCGCTGACCAGCAGCTTCGCGGTGTCGCATGCCATGGTGCTGAACGTGCTCGCGCGGCAGGCGAACGGCAGCGACGCGGTGGCCGCGATGACCAGGCTGCTCACCGACAACCACGAGCCGCCGGGCGCGCAGGGTCGGCACATCCGCCGCGCGATCGCCGTCTACCGCTCGCTGCGGGCCGCTGGCGTCGTCGAGCGCCCCTGGGTCGAGGACGCCACCGGCCGCCACCGCGGGCTCCGGCTCACCACGGACCTGCCGCCCAACTTCGCGCTCAACCAGGCGCTGTCCCCCTTCGCGTACGCGGCGCTCGACCTGCTCGACCGCGACGACCCCGCCTACGCGCACGACGTCGTCTCGGTCATCGAGGCCACGCTCGACGACCCGCGCCAGGTGCTCGCCGCGCAGGAGAACCGGGCCCGGGGCGAGGCCGTCGCGCAGATGAAGGCCGACGGCCTCGAGTACGACCAGCGGATGGCCCTGCTCGAGGACGTCGGCTACCCCAAGCCGCTGGCCGAGCTGCTCGAGGCCATGTTCGCCACCTACCGCCAGACCAACCCGTGGGTGGCCGACCTGGCCCTGTCCCCCAAGTCCGTGGTCCGCGACATGCACGAGCGGGCGATGAGCTTCGCCGAGTACGTCGCCTTCTACCAGCTGGACCGCACCGAGGGCGTGCTGCTGCGCTACCTGGCCGACGCCTACCGCGCCCTGCGCCAGACCGTGCCCGAGGAGGCCCGCGACCGAGGAGCTCTGGGAGATCATCGAGTGGCTCGGTGACCTGGTCCGGCGCACCGACTCCAGCCTGCTCGACGAGTGGGAGCGGCTGAGCAACCCGCTGGACGAGCCCGGCGCCGATGCCGGCGGACGGCATCGACGAGGACCTCCCGGAGCCCGTCACCGCCAACCCGCGCGTGTTCCGCGCGCTCGTCCGCGGCGCCCTGTTCCGGCGGGTCGAGCTGGCGGCGCGCGAGGCCTACGGCGCGCTGGCGCAGCTGGGCGACCGGGACGCCGACGACGTGCCGTGGGACGCCGAGCGCTGGCGCACCGCCCTGGACCCGTTCTACGACGACCACGACGAGATCCTCACCGGCGCCCCCGCCCGCGGTCCGGCGCTGTTCCAGGTCACGCCCGGCCGCGGGACCTGGCAGGTGCGCCAGCTGCTGGACGACCCCGAGGGCGACCACGACTGGCGGATCGACGCGGTCGTCGACCTGGCCGGCTCGGACGAGACGGGCGAGGTGCAGCTGCGGGTGGTGGCCGTCGGGCCGCTGGGCGACCTGACGGGCTGAGGCCCGGACGGCGAGCGTCGCCGGCCGGGGTGGCGCGTTACCGTTCGCGCATGGCCACCGACCCGACACCCGCCGCGCGCACGACGCGCTCGCCGAGGTTCGTCTTCCTCGTCTGCCTGGTGGCCGCGCTGGTCTCCGCGATCTGGGTGCTCGGCCTGCTCACGCTCGTCGCCGCGGTCGTCCTCGTCGTCACGGCGATGGTGCTGCAGGCCCGCGGCAAGAACCCCGCCACCTGGTTCGCCGCGAGCACGGGGGTCGCCGCCGGCACGCTGGTCTACCTGATCATCGTGCTGGTGACCGGCCAGTAGCCACCGCGCGCCACATCACTGCCCGTACGCGGCCAGCATCCGGTCCGACGGCACGATCTGCTTGCCCAGCGGGAACAGCGAGATCGGCACCATCTTCCAGTTGGCCAGGGCCAGCGGGATCCCGACGATGGTCAGGGCCTGGCCGATGCCGGTGACGAGGTGCGCGAGCGCGAGCCACCACCCCGCCACGACCAGCCAGACGATGTTCCCGAGCACGGACCACGCCCCGGACGTCGGCTTGTCGACGACCGTCCGGCCGAACGGCCACAGCGCGTAGCTGGCCATCCGGAACGAGGCGATCCCGAACGGGATGGTGACGATGAGCACGCAGCACAGGATCCCGGCGAGCACGTAGCCGAGCGCGAGCCAGAAGCCGGCGAGCACGAGCCAGATGAGGTTGAGCAGGGTCTTCACGCGCCCAGCCTGCACCCGGCGCCGTCGCGGACGGTATCCGGGAAGACCCTGGTCGGCCCCCTATCGTGGGCCCGTGGCCAAGAAGGAGCACGCCCCGACGGGCACCCCCGCGCTCGTCGCGCTGGCGGCCGCGGGCGTCCCGCACACCGCACACGCCTACGCGCACGACCCGGCGAGCACCCTGGGGTACGGGCTCGAGGCGGCGGCCGCCCTCGGCTTTCCCGCGGAGCAGGTGTTCAAGACGCTCATGACGGTGGTGGACGGCACACTCACGGTCGCTGTGGTCCCGGTGACCGGTCAGCTGGACCTCAAGTCGCTCGCGCACGCGGTCGGCGGGAAGCGCGCGACGATGGCCCCCAGGCCGGACGCCGAACGCGCCACCGGCTACGTGGTGGGCGGGATCTCGCCGCTCGGGCAGAAGAGCCCGCACCCGACGGTCGTCGACGAGACGGTGTGGCTGTTCGACACCGTGCTGGTCTCGGGCGGCCGACGGGGGCTCGACGTGGAGCTCTCCCCCGACGACCTGGTCCGGCTCACGGCCGCGACCGTCGCCGACATCGCCCGGCCGGCCGCGTGATCGCCGACCGGTTGGCGCAGGTGCGCCTGCGCGTCGCCCGGGCCGCCACCGAGGCCGGTCGCGACCCCGCGGACGTCCGGCTCCTGCTGGCCACCAAGACCCAACCGGTCGAGCGTGTCCTGGAGGCCCTGGACGCCGACGACCGGGCCCGTGCGGACGACCCCGCGCTCGGCGCCGTGCTGCTGGGTGAGAACCGGGTGCAGGAGCTCGTGGCCAAGGCGCCGGCGCTGACCGGTCGGGCCGCCGTGCACCTCATCGGTCCGCTGCAGTCGAACAAGGTCAACGCGGCCCTGCGCTGGGCGTCGTGCATCGAGTCGATCGCCTCGCTCGAGCTGGCCCAGCGTCTGTCGGCCCGCGCGACCGACGATCTCGAGGTGTACCTGCAGGTCAACGTCTCGGGTGAGCCGACCAAGCACGGTGCACGACCCGAGGACGCCGTCGCGCTCGCGCACGCCGTCGCCGCGCTGCCCCGGCTGCGCGTGGCCGGGCTGATGACGGTCGGTGCGCGGTCCGACGACGCCCACGTGGTCCGTGCCGGCTACGCGCTGCTGCGCGCGCTGCGGGACGAGATCGTGACGTCGGGCATCCGCACGGCCACGGAGCTGTCCATGGGGATGAGCGGGGACCTCGAGCCGGCGGTCGCCGAGGGAGCGACGCTCGTGCGGGTCGGCAGCGCCGTCTTCGGCGCCCGCCCCACCTGACCTCCACGCAGGAGCACCTCCTGGGCGGTGCGCGTGACGGCGCCGGGCGCGCGGCGACGAGCGGCGGCGAGCTCGCGGGCGCGCAGCACGGTGAGGCGGCGCAGCTGGCGGTCGAGGTCCATGTCTCTCCTTCGTCCTCGATGAGGAGCGCGGGCACCGTCTCCTGATACACCGGCAGGTGACAAGGTCGCTTGACATGGCTCTCGGTGTCAAGCATGCTTGTCACGTCAAGCACGCTTGACACCGTGCCGCACCGACCGGAGGTACCCGTGACCACGCCCGACACCCCCCGGGGCCGCAACGGCCCCGAGGCCGCCCCCAACCCGCAGCCGACCTCGTCGGCCACCCCGGCAGCGGTCCGGTGAGGAACGAGATCCGACGCCTGCGGGAGGAGGCCGGCCTGTCCCAGGCCGCCCTCGCCGAGGCGCTCGCCGTGTCCCGCCAGACCGTGAACTCGCTGGAGACCGGTCGCTACGACCCCTCGCTGCCGCTCGCGTTCGCGGTGGCCCGCTACTTCCGCACCACGATCGAGGAGATCTTCCATGACGACGTCTGAGCCCCGCCCCACGACCGGTCGCACGGCCCTGGCCACGGGCCGCACGCTGTCCAGCCGGCGGTTCTTCCTGGCCTGCGCGCTCGGCCTGACCGCGGTCGGCATCCTGTGGCTGGTGTTCACCCTGGCCGGTCAGCCCGACACCGCCGCCGGTGCGCTGGTGGGCGGCGTCCTGGTGCTCGTGCTCGCCACGGTGGCGCGCTGGCGGGCGAGCCGGCGCGCCCCGTCCGAGGTGGGCTCGGCCAGCCGCACGCTCGTCGGGATCGCCGACGAGCGCGACAAGGCGATCCTTACCGCCGCACTGGCCTGGGTCGGGCTGGCCGCCTTCCTGGCGAACGCGGTCGGACTGGCCGCGCTGGCGGTGGGCGCGGACGCGTCCTCGGTCATCGGCGTGATCGAGGCGTTCCTCATCGCCGTGCTCGTCGCGGCGTTCGTGGTGCTCGCGCGGCGGCTGTGACGGCAGGATGGGGCGCATGAGCGACGAGCGCCGGTTCCCCCGGTGGGTCTACCGGGACGGCACCGACCCCGACGCCCGGTTCTCCCTGGCCAACGAACGCACGTTCTTGGCCTGGATCCGCACGTCCCTGGCCCTGCTGGCCGCCGGCGTGGCGCTCGAGGCGCTCGACCTGCCCGTGCAGCCGGACCTGCGGTTCGCCGCCGCGCTGGTCCTGGTCGCCCTCGGCGTGCTCGCTCCGGCGCTCGCCTGGGTGGGCTGGGCCCGCGCCGAGCGGTCGATGCGGCGCAGCTCCCCGCTGCCCGCGCCGTCTGCCTTCGGGTTGCTCGTGGTGGGCGTGTGCCTGGCCGGCGCCGTGGTGCTCGTCGGCCTGGTCCTCGCGTGAGCGTCCCGTCGGCCCCGTCGGCCCCGTCGACGCTCGCCGTCGAGCGCACGCACCTGGCGTGGCGGCGCACCGCGCTGGGCCTGACCGGCGGCGGGCTGGCCGCCGCCCACCTGTTGCAGGAGTTCCTCGGCGCCGCGTCGTGGAGCATCGCCGCCGTCGCGCTCGTCGTCGCGCTGGCCCTGACCACCGTCTCGCACCGGCGGCACGCGACCGGGCGCCGGGTGCCCCAGGGCGGCCGGCTGGTCACCGCCAGCACGCTGGGCGTGCTCCTCGTCGGCGTCGCGGCGGTCGGGTTCGTCGTCCTGCACGGTCCCTGACTAGGGGACGCGCGCGGTCCAGCCGGGATCGGTGAACTTGGTCCGCATCAGCCCGGTCGCCCGTTCCAGCTCCTCCGGGCGCAGCGCACCGTCGACCGTGCGGTAGTGCGCGCGGAAGTGCGCGGCGAACGCGGCGATGACCGCCTCGCGCGGCAGCTGGGTCTGCGACCGGACCGGGTCCACGCGCTTGTTCGCGCTCGTCGTCCCCTTGTCGGAGAGCTTCTCGCGGCCGATCCGCAGCACCTGGAGCATCTTGTCGGCGTCGATGTCGTAGGACATGGTCACGTGGTGCAGGACCGCGCCGCCGACCACCCGCTTCTGGGCGGAGCCGGCGAGCTTGCCGGCGGGTGACGCGATGTCGTTGAGCCCGCTGGTGGTCGCGTGCACGCCGACGTCCGCGAGCGCGCCCAGCACCCACTGGTTGAGGAACGTGTAGGACTCCTCGAACGTCATCCCGTCGACCAGGGAGGCCGGCACCACCAGGGAGAACGTGATGCAGTTGCCCGCCTCCATGAACATCGCGCCGCCCCCGGAGATGCGCCGGACCACGGTGATGCCCAGGCGCTGCGTCGCCTCGAGGTCCACCTCGTTGCGCAGCGACTGGAACGAGCCGATGATCACCGCCGGCTCCTCCCACTCCCAGAACCGCAGCGTGGGACCGCGGCGGCCGGCCGCGAGCTCCTCGGTGAGCACCTGGTCGAGCGCCGTGTGCAGCGCGGGGGGCAACGGTCCGGGGTGGATGAGCTCGAACGTGTGGTCCGACCACGCCGTGGAGAACCCGAGCGCCCGGCGGACGGCCACGGCCACGGCGTGGGCGTCGAAACCCACCAAGGCCACCGGCTCGTCCAGGCCGTCCAGCGCGGTCGAGACCGCCTCCGCGAGCCGGCCCGCCGGCGTCTCGCGGGGCAGCCCGTCCAGGGCCGACGAGAGCACCGCGAGCGCCTCGTCCGGCTCCAGGAAGAAGTCACCGCTGACGCTGACGTCGCTCAGCAGACCGTCCACCACGTCGAGGTCGACCGCGACGAGCTTGCCGCCGGGGACCTTGTACTCACCATGCACGCCGTCCAGCGTAGGTCCGCTCACCCCAGGGCCTGGACCGCCGACCGCGCCTGGTCCTGCACCATCGCGGACAGCGTCTCCGGATCGCCCAGCGTGGCCAGCGCGGCGTCCCGGTCCCCCGGGGCCAGGGACTGCGCCGTCCACGTCACGATGGTGTTGCCCACGAGCATGTGCCCGCGGTAGCCGGGTTCGTCCGTGCCCTCCGCGCTGTGGGTGAGCTCCTGCACGATCGACGGGTACACGCCCTGCCCCTCGAGCGCCGGCTCGGTGGTCCAGGTGGCGCCGTCGATGCCGGGGTTGACCTGGCTGTAGGTCGGGCACGCGTCGACCGTGGTGACCAGCTGGCGGAACGCCTCTCGCGCCGCGCCGGGGTCGGCCAGCAGGACGACCTCCTGCTCGAACGAGAGTGCCTCGTTGGTCCACATCCGGGCGTCGAACCACGGGGGCGGGGTGTCGACGACGGTCACGGCGGCCGTGCACTCGGGCGGGTCCACCGTCGAGCCCTCCGGCAGGCCCCACGCCAGCTCGCCCGCGGAGAGGACCGGGTCGACACCCGGCTCGGCCGCGGGGACGGTGGCCACCAGCTCGTCCGAGGTCACGAAGAGCGCGGCCGCCGTCGTCGCGTCGAACACGGCGTCGGCGCCGGGGACGGGGACCGACGGGGACGGGGTGGGTGTGGCGGTCTCGGTGGGGACGCTCGGGGACACCATCGGTGGCCGTCGCGGTGGGCACGGGTTCGGTCTCCACCGGCACCCACGGCTGCACCACCAGCACCGTCAGCACGGCGATCGCCGCGACCGCGGCCAGGAGCCACCACCAGCCGAGCCGCGACCGTGCGGACCGGGGAGCCGGGTCGCGCGGCGAGGTACTGCCGGACACACCCGCTCCCTCCCACGTCGGCGGTCGCTGTGGCGGCCGTCACCCCACGCTAAGCCGCCACGGTGCCGGGCGCAGGGATGAACTTCAGCGCGGCGCCACTCCCCGGTTGCGCAACCCCCAGATGGCGGAGTCCGTGAGGGCCTCCCACGACGCCTCGAGCAGGTTGGGGCCGACGCCGACGGTGCTCCAGGCGTGCTGGCCGTCGGTCATCTCGATCAGGACGCGCGTCACCGCGTCGGTGCCGTGCATCGAGTCGAGGATGCGCACCTTGAAGTCGATCAGCTCGAACGTCTCGAGCTCCGGGTACACCAGCACGAGCGCCTGGCGCAGCGCGTGGTCGAGCGCGTTGACCGGACCGTTGCCCTCGCCGGTGCTCACCACGCGCTCGCCGCCCGCGTGCAGCTTGACCGTGGCCTCGGCCGTGGCCGGCGTGCCGCGGCCGCCCGACCGCTCGACGATGGTGCGCCACGACTCGACGCGGAAGTACTGCGGCCGCGCTCCCTCGATCTCCTCGAGCAGCAGCAGCTCGAAGGACGCGTCGGCGGCCTCGTAGGTGTACCCGTGCGCCTCGGCGTCCTTGACGCGCTCGGTCACCCGGCCCAGCAGCTCCGGGCGGCCGGCCAGGTCGAAGCCGAGCTCGCGACCCTTGAGCTCGATCGACGCGCGCCCCGCCATGTCGGAGATGAGCATCCGCATGTCGTTGCCCACGTTGGCCGGGTCCGTGTGCTGGTACAGGTCCGGGTCGACCTTGATCGCCGAGGCGTGCAGGCCGGCCTTGTGCGCGAACGCGCTGGCACCCACGTACGGCGAGCGGGCGAACGGGGAGATGTTGGTGATCTCGCTGATGGCGTGCGCGATGCGGGTCAGCTCCGTCAGACCGCCCGGGCGGTCCTCGTCGACCTTGAGCACCGGCAGCCCGTACTTGAGCTGCAGGTTGGCGACGACGGACAGCAGGTCGGCGTTGCCGGTGCGCTCGCCGTACCCGTTGACGGTGCCCTGGACGTGCGAGCAGCCGGCCTCCACCGCGGCGAGCGTGTTGGCCACCGCGCAGCCCGAGTCGTTGTGCGCGTGGATGCCGAGGATCGCGTCCGGGCCCACCAGCTCCCGGACCTCGTGCACGATGTCCGCGACCCACGTGGGCACCATGCCGCCGTTGGTGTCGCACAGCGCGACCACCTCGGCGCCTGCCTCGAAGCCCGCCAGGACGGCCGCGCGGGTGTACGCCGCGTCGAACCGGTAGCCGTCGAAGAAGTGCTCGGCGTCCACCACCACGCGCCGGCCCTCGCGGACCAGGAAGGCGACGGTGTCCGAGATCATCGCGAGGTTCTCCTCGCCCGTGGTGCGCAGCGCCCGCTCCGCGTGCCGCAGGTCGTGCTTGGCGACCAGCGCGACGACCGGCGCCTCGGAGTCGACCAGCGCCCGGACCTGCGGGTCGTCGACCGCGCGCGTCCCCGCCTTGCGGGTGCTGCCGAACGCCGCCAGCTCGGCGTTGCGGAAGTCCAGCTCCTTGGCGGCACGCTTGAAGAACTCCGTGTCCTTGGGCACCGCGCCCGGCCAACCACCCTCGATGAACCCGACGCCGAGCTCGTCGAGCAGCGGCGCGATCGCGAGCTTGTCGGCGACGGAGAGGTTCATCCCCTCCTGCTGGGCGCCGTCGCGCAGGGTCGTGTCGTAGACCTGGAACGGCGTGCTGGTGGAGACGGACACGATGGGCTCTCTTCGGTGCTGGGACGGGCCGACGTCGGTGCTGCGAGATCTGGGGCCGGCGGGGGTGTGCCGGTGCAGTCGACGGTAGTCGGGGCGGTGGTGGTGCTCCGACCAACAAAAAGACCCCCCGGGGTACGGGAGGTCTGCGCGTCAGCTGGTGGGCCGACGCGCTACTCGATAATGAGGGTGAAGCGGGTCACCCGTGCATGGTGGCACAGGTCACGCCCGACGGTCACCCGTTCCATCCAGTGGACAGCCCGACCGGCGGTCGGACGGACGGCGCGCCGTGCTCGACGGGTCCGCGCAGGACCCGTTCGCTACCGTGGCCGTGTGCCGTCATCGGCGGCGCGCAGGTGGGTCCACGTCAGGAGGCCGCATGTCCGTCCCCACTCCCCCGCCGGAGCGCCAGTCCGCCTACCCGCACCAGCCCGCGTCGACACCGCCGGCCGCCCCGGCGGACCCGACCGTGGTCTACCCCGCCGCCGTGCAGCCCGCTGCCGTGCAGCCCGAGCCGGTCGCGCCGGTGGTGCCGGTGGCCGCCGCGACGCCGCGCGGTCCGTCGGTCGACGCCGGTCGGTACTGGGCCGGCGTGGCGGCCACCGCCCTGGTCGCCGCGCTCATCGGCCTCGTCGGCGTCGTGATCGTCGACCAGATCCTGTCCATCGACCTCGTCGTCAAGGACCCGTTCGGCACAGGCTCGACCGGTGCGGCGTACGTCGTCGCGGGGGTCGTCGGGGCGGTGCTCGCGGGCGGTCTGCTGCACCTGCTGGTGCTGTCCACCCCGAAGCCGCGGGCGTTCTTCGGCTGGATCATGTTCCTCGCCACGCTCACCGTGGCGCTCCTGCCGCTGACGTGGACCGACGTGCTCGAGTCCTCGATCGCGTCCGGGATCGTCAACGCCGTCATCGGCATCGCCATCTGGTCCCTGCTCGCCGGCGTGCTGAGCCGGACGCTGCGCCCGGGCACCGTCCTCGACTGACGCCCCGACGGCCGCCGTGCTCACCGAGCAGGGCGGCCGTCGCGGTCAGGAGCCTCAGACCAGGCGGTGCAGCCAGCCGTGCCGGTCGGCGGCCCGGCCGTACTGGATGTCGGTCAGCTCGGCGCGGATGCGTGAGGTCACCGGACCGGCCTCCCCGTCGCCGACCGTCAGGTCGAAGTCGTCGCTGGCCAGCCGCCCGATGGGCGTCATCACGGCGGCCGTGCCGCAGGCGAACACCTCGCGCACCGACCCGTCCGCCAGTCCCTCGCGGAGCTCGGTCAGCGGGATGGGCCGCTCGGACACCTCATGGCCCGCGTCGGTGAGCAGCTGCAGGATCGACGAGCGCGTGACGCCCTCGAGGATCGAGCCGGAGACCGGCGGGGTCGCCACGTGGCCGTCCGCGTGCACGACGAACACGTTCATCCCGCCGAGCTCCTCGAGCTGGGTGTTGGTGGACGCGTCGAGGAAGCACACCTGCTCGAATCCCTTGGCGTAGGCCTCCTGCTGCGGCAGCAGGCTCGCGGCGTAGTTGCCGCCGCACTTGGCCGCACCGGTCCCCCCGGCGCCTGCCCGGTGGTACTCCTGGTCCACCCAGATGGCGACCGGACGCACCCCGCCCGCGAAGTACGGGCCGACGGGCGAGGCGATGACGAGGAACTCCGCCTCGAGCGACGGCCGGACGCCCAGGAACGTCTCCGAGGCGTACATGAACGGCCGCAGGTAGAGGCTGGTCTCCTCGCCCGAGGGCACCCACGCCCGGTCCACGGCGACGAGCGCCTGGATCGCCCCGAGGAAGTCCGCCTCGGACAGCTCCGGGAGCGCGAGCCGGCGCGCCGAGCGGGCGAACCGGGCGGCGTTGGCCTGCGGCCGGAACGTCCACACGGACCCGTCGGGGTGCCGGTACGCCTTGAGACCCTCGAAGATCTCCTGCGCGTAGTGCAGCACCGCCGTGGCGGGGTCCATCAGCAGGGGGCCGTACTTCTCGACGCGCCGACCGGTCCAGCCGCTCTCCTGGGAGTAGGAGATGCGCGCCATGTGCTCGGTGAACACGGTGCCGAACTTCGGCGACGCCAGCGCGGCCTCGCGCTGCTCGTCCGGGACGGGGGTGTCGGTCCGGGTCACCTCGAAGAGGGCGGCGGACATGGGGTCGGTCAGGGTGCTCATGTGCGGGGGCCTTTCACCAGAGTCGGGTTCGACGGTACCGGTGAGGACGGCCGGGTGGATATCCGAGGGACGAGCCCCGGGGCGGATCAGCCGGCGATGCGCGCGGCGAGGTCCTTGCCCACCTCGGCCGTCGACCGTACTCGGCCGGTGCCGCGCTCCCCACGCTCCGCGATGTCGTCGGCAACCGCCTTCTCGACCCGGGCGGCGGCCTCGGCCAGGCCCAGGTGCTCGAGCAGCAGGGCGACCGACAGCACGGTGGCCGTGGGGTCGGCCTTGCCCTGGCCGGCGATGTCCGGTGCGGAGCCGTGCACGGGCTCGAACATGCTGGGCGCGGTGCGGTCCGGGTTGATGTTGGCCGACGCCGCCAGGCCGATGCCGCCGGTGATCGCGGCGGCCAGGTCCGTGAGGATGTCGCCGAACAGGTTGTCGGTGACGATGACGTCGAACCGCGCCGGGTTGGTGACCAGGAAGATCGTCGCCGCGTCGACGTGCAGGTAGTCGACCGTGACGTCCGGGAACTCGGCGTTCACCGCGTCGACCGTGCGGCGCCACAGGTGGCCGGCGTGCACCAGCACGTTGTGCTTGTGCACGAGCGTGAGCTTCTTGCGCGGACGGGCGGCGGCACGGGCGAACGCGTCGCGCACCACGCGCTCGACGCCGAACGCGGTGTTCACGCTGACCTCGTTGGCCACCTCGGCGGGCGTGCCCACGCGGATGGCGCCGCCGTTGCCCACGTACGGACCCTCGGTGCCCTCACGGACGACGACGAAGTCGATCTCGCCAGGGTTGGCCAGCGGCGACGTCACGCCCGGGTAGAGCCGGCTGGGGCGCAGGTTGACGTAGTGGTCCAGGGCGAAGCGCAGCTTGAGCAGCAGCCCGCGCTCCAGCACGCCGGACGGCACGGTCGGGTCTCCGATGGCGCCCAGGAGGATCGCGTCGTGGCCGCGGATGGCCTCGAGGTCGGTGTCCGTGAGCGTCTCACCCGTGGCGTGCCAGCGGCGGGCGCCCAGGTCGAAGTCGGTGGTGGAGACCGTCACCGGGCTGCCGTGCAGCGCGGTGTCCAGGGCCAGCAGCCCCTGCTCGACGACCTCCGTGCCGATGCCGTCACCGGCGACGACGGCGAGGCGGATGTCCCGGGCAGCGGAGGTGTCGACCATGGGGCGAGCCTAGACGCCCGTCCCACCGATCGGGACGGGCGTCTCATGCTGCGGGATCGCGGTCAGTCCACCGCGGGCGTCGCCCCGCCGGTCGGGTAGACCAGCTCGAACCGCTCCATCATGACGTCGATCGTCGGCGAGAACGCGTCGCCCAGCACCCGGCGCCACGACGCCTCGTGGTGCGACCGCCACGACTCCAGCGACCCGTCGTCCTCGGCCTCCGCCGCCGCCTGCTCCGCGGTGACCTGGTCGAACGGGAGGATCTCGACCTCGACGGTGCGCAGCAGCGCCCGCGGGTTGCCGGCGCCGTCCACGACGATGGACAGGTCGCCCACGCGCGGCAGCTCCAGACCCACCTGCTCGAGCTCGGCCACCGCCAGGGCCGTCGCCGTCTTGCGCCCGTCCAGCACGCGCGCCAGCAGCTCGGCCGCCTCGTCGTCGTCGCCGTACGACCACGACGGCGGCGGGAGCACACCCTCGGGCGTCTCGCCGGTGACCGGGTCCAGCTTGCCGAAGCCGACGTGCCCGCGGGCCGCGTCCCAGAACGCGACGATGCGCCGGTCCTCCACGGGCCCCTCAGCTGCGTCGAGGGCCCCATCGACCCGTCCGTCAGCCCCTGCGTCGACCTGCTCGTCCGCCATCGTCGTCCCTCCGTCGTCGGTCCCCCCATCCAACCGCACCGGGAGCGTGCCGAGCTCGACATCACTCCCGCCGAGCGGGCCGGTGACGCGAGTGATGTCGATCTCGGCACCCGGATACGCGAACGGCACCCCCGTGGGGGTGCCGTTCGTGGGGAGGGGGTCAGCGCGCCGCGCTGCCCTCGGTACCTGTGGTCGGTCAGCGCGCCGCGCTGCCCTCGGTGTAGTCGGACTCCGACGGCTTGACCCACGCGAACAGCTTGCGCAGCTCGCGGCCGACCGGCTCGATCGGGTGGTTCTGGCCCTTCTCGCGCAGGGCCGTGAACTCCGGCGCACCGGCGTCCTGGTCGGTGATGAACCGCTCGGCGAAGGCGCCGTTCTGGATGTCGCCCAGCACGGCCTTCATGTTCTCCTTCACGTCCGGCGTGATGACGCGCGGACCGGACACGTAGTCGCCGTACTCGGCCGTGTCGGACACGGACCAGCGCTGCTTGGTGATGCCGCCCTCGAAGATGAGGTCGACGATCAGCTTGAGCTCGTGCAGGACCTCGAAGTACGCGACCTCGGGCTGGTAGCCGGCCTCGGTCAGGGTCTCGAAGCCGTACTGGATGAGCTGCGAGACGCCACCGCACAGGACGGCCTGCTCACCGAACAGGTCGGTCTCGGTCTCCTCGGTGAACGTCGTCTTGATGCCGGCGGCGCGCAGGCCGCCGATCGCCTTGGCGTAGGACAGCGCGAGGTCCCAGGCGGAGCCCGAGGCGTCCTGCTCGACGGCGACGATCACGGGGACGCCGCGCCCGTCGACGTACTCGCGGCGGACCAGGTGACCCGGGCCCTTGGGGGCGACCATGAGCACGTCGTGACCCGCGGCCGGCTTGATGTACCCGAAGCGGATGTTGAAGCCGTGACCGAAGACCAGCGCGGCGCCGTCCTTCAGGTTGGGCTCGATCTCGTCGCGGTACACGATCCGCTGCACCTGGTCGGGCGCCAGGATGACGACGACGTCGGCCTCACGGACCGCGTCGGCCACCGAGGCGACCTTGAGGCCCTGGTTCTCGGCCTTGGCACGGGACGCCGAGCCCTCGCGCAGGCCGACGGTCACGTCGACGCCGGAGTCGCGCAGGTTGAGGCTGTGCGCGTGCCCCTGGCTGCCGTACCCGACGACGGCGACCTTCTTGGACTGGATGATCGACAGGTCGGCGTCGTCGTCGTAGAACAGCTCGGCCACGGTGGGTCTCCTCGGTGTGTGGATCGGTCTGGGACAGGAAGGGTCAGGCGGACCTGGTCACGCGCTCGAGCGCGCGGTCCGTGATCGAGCGCGACCCGCGGCCGATGGCCACGGTGCCGGACTGCACGATCTCCCGGATGCCGAACGGCTCCAGGGCGGCGAGCAGGGCGTCGAGCTTGCCCGGCCCGCCGGTCGCCTCGATGACGACCGTGTCGGGCACCACGTCGACGACGTGGGCCCGGAACAGCTGGACGACCTCGAGCACGCTGGTCCGCTGCGTGGTGTCGGCCTTGACCTTGACCAGCAGCAGCTCGCGCTGCACGGACGCGGCGTCCTCGAGCTCGACGATCTTGATGACGTTGATCAGCTTGTTCAGCTGCTTGGTCACCTGCTCGAGCGGCAGGGCGTCGACGTCGACGACGACCGTGATGCGCGAGATCTCGTCGTGCTCGGTGGGACCGACCGCGAGCGAGTGGATGTTGAACGACCTGCGCGCGAACAGGCCGGCGACGCGCGTGAGCACGCCGGGCTTGTTCTCGACGAGGACCGACAGCGTGTGACGGCTCATGCTCACTCCTCGCGGTCCCACGCGGGGCTGATCCCGCGTGCGTACTGGATGTCGTCGTTGCTGACGCCGGCGGCGACCATCGGCCACACCATCGCGTCCCGCGAGACGGTGAAGTCGATGACGACCGGCTGGTCGTTGATCTCGAGCGCGCGCTTGATCGTGGCGTCGACGTCCCCGACCGTCTCGCAGCGCAGGCCGGCGCAGCCGTAGGCGTCGGCCATCTTCACGAAGTCGGGGATGCGTGCGGTGCCGTGCCCGGTGTTCAGGTCGGTGTTGGAGTAGCGGGACTCGTAGAACAGGGTCTGCCACTGCCGCACCATGCCGAGCGACGAGTTGTTGATGATCGCGACCTTGATCGGGATCTCGTTGATCGTGCAGGTGGCCAGCTCCTGGTTGGTCATCTGGAAGCAGCCGTCGCCGTCGATCGCCCAGACGGTGCGCGACGGGTCACCGACCTTCGCGCCCATGGCCGCCGGCACCGCGTAGCCCATGGTGCCCAGCCCGCCGGAGTTCAGCCACGAGTTGGGCCGCTGGTACTTGATGAACTGCGCGGCCCACATCTGGTGCTGCCCCACGCCGGCCGCGAAGATCGACTCCGGTCCGGACAGCTCGCCGATCCGCTGGATGACGTGCTGCGGGGCCAGGTGGCCGTCGCCGGGCTCGTCGAACCCGAGCGGGAACGTCGAGCGCCAGTCGTCCAGCTGCTTCCACCACGCCTCGAGGTCCGGCTTGCCGTGCTGGGTGTGCTCGCGCGCCAGCTCGGGCAGCAGGTCCGCCATGACCTCCTTGAGGTCGCCGACGATCGGCACGTCGACCTGGCGGTTCTTGCCGATCTCGGCCGGGTCGATGTCCGCGTGCACGATCGTCGCGTTGGGCGCGAAGCTGGACAGCAGGCCGGTCACGCGGTCGTCGAACCGCGCTCCCAGGGCGACGACGAGGTCGGCCTTCTGCAGCGACGCGACGGCGGCGACCGTGCCGTGCATGCCGGGCATGCCGAGGTTCTGCGGGTGCGAGTCGGGCAGGGCGCCGCGGGCCATCAGGGTGGTGACGACGGCCGCGCCGGACGCCTCGGTCAGCGCGCGCAGCTCCGCGGCCGCGCGGGCCCGGATGACCCCGCCGCCCACGTAGAACACCGGGCGCCGGGCGGTCGCGATGAGCCGGGCGGCCTCGCGGATCTGCTTGGCGTGCGGCTTGGTGACCGGGTGGTACCCGGGCAGGTTGAGCTCCTGCGGCCAGGAGAACGTGGTGCGCGAGACCATCGCCGACTTCGCGATGTCGACGAGCACCGGGCCGGGGCGACCGGTCGAGGCGATGTGGAACGCCTCGGCGATGACGCGCGGGATCTCGTCCGGGTCCGTGACCAGGTAGTTGTGCTTGGTGACCGGCAGCGTGATGCCGACGATGTCGGCCTCCTGGAACGCGTCGGTCCCGATGAGCGACGCGCCCACCTGCCCGGTGATCGCGACGAGCGGCACGGAGTCCATGTGCGCGTCGGCGATGGGGGTCACGAGGTTCGTCGCGCCCGGCCCGGAGGTCGCCATGCAGACGCCCACCCGACCGGTCGCGGCCGCGTAGCCGGCGGCCGCGTGCCCGCCGCCCTGCTCGTGGCGCACCAGGATGTGCCGGACCTTGGTGGAGTCCATCAGCGGGTCGTACGTCGGCAGGATGGCGCCGCCGGGGATGCCGAAGACGACGTCCACCCCCGCCTCCTCGAGCGAGCGGACGATCGACTGCGCGCCGGTGACCTGCTCGGTGGCGACCGCGGGGCCGACACGGGGGGTCGCGGCGGCGGCTGGTGCGGGTGTTCGCGGCGGTGCCGGGTGAGGGCCCTGGACCATCGATGTCTCCCTGGGTGGTGCTGTTGGGTGGTGCTCTTGGCGTGCCGGGTCCGAACACAGAAAAACCCCCCGGGCCGCGTAACGGCTGGACGAGGGGTGAGCGCGCTGACGAGGCCTGTGCGGGTGGCCTCTAGCCGGCGCGCTCAGGAAGTACTACGACAAGCGTGGAGTGGATCGTCTGCACCCGCTGGACACTACGCCCACGTCCTGGCTGTGTCACGCCGCGCCCGGTGCGTCTCGCATCGTGGTTCACGGGTTCACGTGTCGGACGGTGCGGGGTCCATGTCGAAGGCGGGCAGGCCGTCGATGCTGCGCCGGTTCTTGCGGCGGCGGTACTCCGCCTGGCCGTCCACGCCCTTGCGCTCCATGTGCGGCGGCAGCAGGTCGCGCTCCCCGTCCAGCGTCATGAGCGGCACGCCGTAGCCGCAGGAGTCGGAGACGCGGTCCACCGCCACGACCACCACCGCACGGGCGCCCCGCGTCTCGGGGAACAGCGCGGCGAGCTCGTCGAAGCCCTCGTCGTACAGCGTCACGAACCGCCCGCGACCGTAGAGCCGCACGATGTTCGGCGGCCCCTGGAACGCGCAGAACATGAGCGTGATGCGCCCGTCGTCGCGCAGGTGGGCGATGGTCTCGGCGCCGCTGGCGGTGAGGTCCACGTACGCGACGGTGTGCTCGTCGAGCACGACGAACGAGCCGGCGATGCCCTTGGGCGAGACGTTCACGTGCCCGTCCGGACCGCTGGGTGCCGTCGCGACGAAGAACATCGGCTGCGCCTCGACGAACGCGCGCAGCCGTCCGTCGATCCGCTCGTGCACCGTGGCCATCGTGTCCTCCGCTCCGCTGCGGCGAGCGTAGAACGCCTCCGCGGCCGGGACGTGCGCCGCTCACGTGCTGGTCAGAACAGCTCCCAGCGGTACACGCGCGACTCCCACGGGCGCAGCCGGAGCCGACCGTCGACCGACGGCTCGTCGGCCTCCGGGTAGTTGCCGAGCAGCAGGGCGTCGGCAGGTTCACCGCCCAGCGGCCACGCCTCGCCCAGGTCGACCTGCTGCACCGCGCCGGAGAAGTTGCCCAGCACCAGCAGCTCGGCTCCGTCCAGCCGCCGCGCGAACGCGTAGACGTGCTCGTGGTCCGGCAGCAGCATGGTGAAGTCGCCCAGCGCGACCACCGGGTCGTCGTGCCGCAACGCGATCAGCCGCCGGTAGTGGTGGAACACCGACCCGGCGTCCGCCCGCTGCTGGGCGGCGTTGATCTCCGGGTAGTTCGCGTTCACCTCGAGCCACGGCTCCCCCGTGGTGAAGCCGGCGTGCCGGGAGGCGTCCCACTGCATGGGCGTCCGGGCGTTGTCGCGCCCCATGGCGGCGATGCCGGCGAGCAGCTCGTCGTCCGGGTCGCCCGCGGCGCGGGCTGCGGCGACGTGGTTCAGCGTCTCGATGTCCCGGTACTGGTCGAACCGCGTGAAGTGCGCGTTCGTCATCCCGAGCTCCTCGCCCTGGTAGACGTACGGCGTGCCCCGGTGCAGGTGCAGCACGGTGGCGAGCATCGTCGCCGACTCGCGCCGGTACGCGCCGTCGTCGCCGAACCGCGACACGATCCGCGGCTGGTCGTGGTTGTCCCAGTACAGGCTGTTCCACCCCACGTCGGCGAGCCCCGCCTGCCACCGGCCGAACGAGGCCTTGAGGTCGAGCAGCCGCAGCGGGCGCACGTCGAACTTGCCGCCGGGCCCGTGGTCGAGGCCGACGTGCTCGAACTGGAACACCATGTCGACCTCGTCGCGCGACGGGTCCGTGAAGTCCCGGGCCTGCTCGACCGTCACACCCGGCATCTCCCCCACGGTCAGCAACCGCCCCGGACGGTCGGCGAAGACCGCCTTGTGCATCTCCGCGAGGTACTCGTGGATCCGCGGGCCGCACACGTAGGACGCGGAGCCGTCACCCCACGACCCGCTGGTGACGGGGCCGTCCGGCAGCGCGGTGTCCTTGGAGATGAGGTTGATGACGTCCATCCGGAAGCCGTCGACCCCGCGGTCCAGCCACCAGCGCATCATCGCGTAGACCGCGTCACGGACCGCCGGGTTCTCCCAGTTGAGGTCCGGCTGCTTGCGGCTGAACAGGTGCAGGTAGTACTCGCCGCTGGCCTCGTCGAGCTCCCAGGCCGGGCCGGAGAAGAACGAGCCCCAGTTGGTGGGCTCGGCCCCGGGAGCCCCCGCGGCCATGCCCGTGCGGGGCGGACGCCACCAGTACCAGTCCCGCTTGGGGCTCGCGGGGTCGCGCGACTCGACGAACCACGGGTGCTCGTCGGACGTGTGGTTCACGACGAGGTCCATCACCAGCCGGATGCCCCGCGCGTGCAGGGCGGTGACCAGCTCGTCGAGGTCCTCGAGCGTGCCGAACACGGGGTCGACCGACTGGTAGTCGCTGATGTCGTAGCCGTTGTCGTCCTGCGGCGAGGCGTAGATCGGCGACAGCCAGACCACGTCCACGCCCAGCTCCGCCAGGTGGTCGACCCGCTGCAGGATCCCCCGCAGGTCACCGATCCCGTCCCCGTCGGAGTCGGAGAACGAGCGTGGGTACACCTGGTAGACGACGGCTCGGGTCCACCAGGGGGCGTCTGCGGGTGTCCAGGTCACCCTCACCATCATGGCGCCATCTCGCTCGCGCGCACGAGGTGGTCGCAGACGGCGACGGGCCCGCTCCTCAGGAGCGGGCCCGTCAGCCGGTCGATCAGATCAGCACGGCACCCTTCGACGCCGACTGCACCAGCTTGGCGTACTTGGCCAGCACGCCCCGCGTGTAGGTGGGAGGCAGCGGCGCCCAGCCGACCTTGCGGGACTCGAGCTCCTCGTCGGAGACCAGGAGGTCCAGCGTCGCGTTGGCGACGTCGAGCCGGATCCGGTCGCCGTCCCGGACGAACGCGACGGGTCCGCCGTCGACCGCCTCGGGCGCCACGTGCCCGACGCACAGGCCGGTGGTCCCGCCCGAGAACCGGCCGTCGGTGAGGAGCAGCACGTCCTTGCCCAGCCCGGCACCCTTGATCGCGCCGGTGATCGCGAGCATCTCGCGCATCCCCGGACCGCCCTTGGGGCCCTCGTAGCGGATGACCACGACGTCGCCGGCGACGATCGTGCCGTCCTCCAGCGCGTCCATCGCGGCCCGCTCGCGGTCGAAGACGCGGGCAGTGCCCTCGAACACGTCGGAGTCGAACCCGGCGGACTTCACCACGGCGCCCTCGGGAGCCAGCGAGCCGTGCAGGATGGTGATCCCGCCGGTGTGGTGGATCGGGTTGTTCATCGCCCGCAGGATCTTGCCGTCCGGGTCCGGCGGGTTCACGTCGGCCAGGTTCTCCGCGACCGTCTTGCCGGTGACCGTGAGGCAGTCGCCGTGCAGCAGGCCGGCGTCGAGGAGCGCCTTCATGACGACGGGCACACCGCCGATGCGGTCGACGTCGTTCATGACGTACCGGCCGAACGGCTTGAGGTCGCCCAGGTGCGGCACCTTGGCGGCGACGCGCGAGAAGTCGGCGAGCGTGAGGTCGACCTCGGCCTCGTGCGCGATCGCCAGCAGGTGCAGGACCGCGTTGGTGGACCCGCCGAACGCCATGACGACGGCGATGGCGTTCTCGAACGCCTCCTTCGTCATGATCTGGCGCGCGGTGATGCCCTTGCGCAGCAGCTCCACGACGGCCTCGCCGGACTTGAGCGCGAAGGCGTCACGACGACGGTCGGCCGACGGCGGGGCCGCGGAGCCGGGGATCGACATGCCCATCGCCTCGGCCACCGACGCCATGGTGTTGGCGGTGTACATGCCACCGCAGGCGCCCTCACCGGGGCAGATCGCGCGCTCGATGCGGTCGACGTCCTCGCGGCTCATCAGGCCCCGTGCGCACGCGCCGACGGCCTCGAACGCGTCGATGATCGTCACGTCCTTCTCGGTGCCGTCCTCGAGCTTGACCCAGCCCGGCGCGATCGTCCCGGCGTACAGGAACACGCTGGCCAGGTCGAGGCGGGCGGCGGCCATGAGCATGCCGGGCAGCGACTTGTCGCAGCCGGCCAGCAGCACGGAACCGTCGAGCCGCTCGGCCTGCATCACCGTCTCCACCGAGTCGGCGATGATGTCGCGGCTCACGAGCGAGAAGTGCATGCCCTCGTGGCCCATCGAGATCCCGTCGGAGACGGAGATGGTGCCGAACTCGAGCGGGAAGCCGCCGGCCGCGTGCACGCCGGACTTGGCGGCCTGGGCCAGCCGCTGCAGCGACAGGTTGCACGGCGTGATCTCGTTCCAGGAGCTCGCGACGCCGATCTGCGGCTTGGCGAAGTCGTCGTCGCCGAGGCCGACAGCGCGCAGCATGCCGCGCGAGGCCGTGGCCTCCAGACCGTCGGTGACGGTGCGCGAGCGGGGCTTGATGTCGACCTGGGGACCTGTGCTGCTGGAGGTGGTGCTGGGGGTGTCGTCCGACGTCACGGTCATGCTCGCGAGTGTAGGACGGCATCCCGACCGGCCCGCAGGCGGGTCACCCTGCGGACGCGTCAGCGGGGCGGCGCCGTCGACCCTCGCTCGACCAGCGAGGTCCCCAGGCGGATGTGCGTCTGGTCCACCGGGACGCCGTCCATCAGGGAGATGAGCAGCGCGATGGCGGCGGCACCCATCTGCTGGATCGGCTGGTGCACGGTGCTCAGGGCGGGCGTGGTCTGGTTCGACTCGGGGATGTCGTCGAAGCCGATGATCGAGAGCTCGGACGGGACGTGCAGGCCGAGGGCCTGTGCGGTCTCGAGCGTCCCGATGGCCGACAGGTCGTTGGCCGCGAAGACGGCGGTCGGGCGCTCGGGCAGCGTGAGGAGCTCGCGCGCCGGCTCGTGCGTGGACTCCTTGCGGTAGTCGCCCGCCCGGATCAGATGGGGGTCCGCCGGGAGGCCGGCATCGGCGAGCGCCTGGCGGTACCCCGCCTCACGCAGCCGGGAGGACTCGAGGTCCGACCGGCCGCCGATGAACCCGATCCGGCGGTGGCCCAGCCGGACCAGGTGCTCGACGGCGTGCAGGGCACCGGTGAAGTTGTCGGAGTCCACCGTGGGCAGGCCCGACGGGCCGGCGTGCGGGTCGATCGCGACCACGGGGATGCCGGCGTCGGCCTCCAGGACGGTGGGCGTGACCAGCACGGCACCGTCGATCAGCGTGCCGCTGAGCCGGGACAGGTAGCGCCGCTCCCAGCCGACCCCGCCCGTGAGCTGCCCTCCGGTGTAGGCCAGCAGCGCGTAGCCGGAGTCGCCGAGGCCGGTGGATGCGCCCTTGAGGATCTCGGCGCTGAACGGCTCGAACTCCGCGACCAGGATCCCGATCACGTTGGTCTTGTGGGACCGCAGGCTGCGCGCCACCAGGCTGGACTCGTACCCGAGCTCCTTGATCACGGCCTGGACGTGCGAGGTGGTCCCGCTGGCCACGCCGTAGCGCTCGTTGATGACCTTGGAGACCGTGGCGGTGGAGACGCCCGCCCTGCGCGCGACATCGGTGATCGTCACCCGTTGGCCCATGCGCCGAAGCGTATCGCAACGAAATCGTTATCGATAACGTTTGCCACACCCGCTTCGCGGGTGTCCGGAGTCAGCTCGTGGGCAGGTACTCGAACCGTTCGACGCCGACCGTGGAGTCCGTGGGCCGACCGTTGCTGGTGGCGTACACACCGATCCACAGACCGAGGAACCCGCCGGTCGACACCGAGTCCAGCGCGCGACCGTCGGCGACGGCCACGGTGACCGGCTCCCGGTCCCCGGCGGCTGCCAGCAGGGCGTAGTCCTGACCCCGGGCCCGGACCGTCAGCGCGACCGGTCCGTCCCCCGCGGGCAGCAGCTGCTCGCCGAGGATCACCTCGTCGCCCCGGTGTCGGTGCACGGCGACCACGCGGCGCCCCGGCGCCTCGTCGGCCCCCGTCAGGAAGACGCGGACGTGGTCGTCCTCGGACTGCCGCACCGTGAGGCCGGCGTCCTCGCCCGGTGCGAGCCCGGCCCGCAGGGTGACGCGGACGTCCACGTCCTGGTGCTGCTGCCGGACGCCCAGGAACGTCGGCGTGAGAGCGTCGGCCAGGGTGGTCGGCTGCACCCGCAGGTGCCAGCCCTCGCCGCGCGGCGTGGCGAACTCCCCCGCGGGCCGACGCAACGAGGTCCACCGCGGGTCGTCGGGCAGCACGGTCCCGGAGGTGTGGCCCTGGGTCACGCCCAGCCGCACGGGTCCGGGGAACGGCACCTCGACGTGCGCGGACAGCCGTCCGACGCCCGGGGCGAGCACGGGCCAGCCGTCCTCCCAGACGACCGGCACCAGGAACGTCTCGCGCCCGAGGTTGTAGTGGTAGCCGCCGTACGGGCGCATGCCGAGCAGCACGGCCCACCAGCTCCCGTCGCCCGCCTGCACCAGGTCCGCGTGGCCGACGCCGACGACGTCCGACCCGCGGCCCAGGTGCCGGTGCGTGAGGACGGGGTTGCCCTTGTTGCCGACGTACGGGCCGGTCACCGACTCCGAGCGCGCCACCGACACCGCGTGGTGGAACTCGGTGCCTGCCTCCGCCGCGACCAGGTAGTACGTGCCGTCCACCTTGTACAGGTGCGGCGCCTCCGCCCAGACGACGTCGCGCAGCGCACCGTTCCAGACCACGGTCTCCGGGCCGACCAGCTGCTGGGTCGCCCGGTCCAGCTCGCGGACCCAGACCTCCGTCTGGTCGTGCCACTGCGGCTCGCGGGCCAGACGCGTCCCGTGCACCCACACCCGGCCGTCGTCGTCGAAGAAGATCGACGGGTCGATGCCGTCCGCGTCGAGCCACACCGGGTCGGACCACGGCCCGGCGGGGTCGGTCGCGGTCATCAGGAAGTTGCCGCCGCGCGTCGCGTCCCGCTGGTCGACCAGGGTGCACACCAGCCAGAAGACGCCGTCGTGATGGCGCAGCGTCGGCGCGTACAGCCCGCCCGAGGAGGCGATGCCGTCGTAGTCCAGCTGACCGGACCGGTCGACGACGTGCCCGATCTGCTCCCAGCCGGCCAGGTCGTGGCTGCGCAGGACGGGCAGCCCGGGGAAGTACTCGAACGTCGAGGTGACCAGGTAGAACGTGTCACCCACGCGGCAGACGGACGGGTCGGGGTAGCACCCCGGCAGCAGGGGGTTGACGGCGACGGTCATGCGGCGACGATCTTGACTTCCGCCGTCCGCGGGTCCGCGGTGCCGACCTCGTGCACGGCGCCCGTGACGGCCAGCACCGCGCGCTCGGTCGCCGAGCCGGGCAGCTCACGCCGCTGCGTCGCCCGACCGTTGGAGATCACTCCGCCGGTGGACTCCGCGACGTCGGTGCCCAGCGCGGAGGCCGACGCGTGCGAGCCGACCCACACCTGGACGTCGCCCGGCTCCACCACACGGACCATGCGCCGGTCCGAGAACGCGAAGCGCGTCGTCGGCACGGTGAACGTCACGCGGGCGGTCGCGCCCGGCTCGAGGTCGACGCGGGCGTAGGCCAGGAGCGCCGCCACGGGCCGCGCGACCGAGCCCTGCACGTCGTGCCCGTACAGCTGGACCGTGTCCGAGCCCGCGCGCGTGCCCGTGTTCGTCACGGTCACGGCGGCGGTGAACGTGCCGTCCGAACGGACGGACGAGTCGACGGCGAGGTCCGAGTACGCGAACTCGGTGTACGACAGCCCGAAGCCGAACGGACGCGTGGGCGTCGAGTCGGTGGACGTGACGTCGGAGGGGCCGCCGAGGATCGGGTGCAGGTAGGAGTACGGCTGCGACCCGGTGGACCGGGGCATCGACACCGGCAGCCGGCCGGAGGGGTTGACCGCCCCGGTGATCACGTCGGCGACCGCGAGCCCGCCGCCCTCACCGGGGAAGAACGCCTGCAGCACCGCCGCCGGGCGCGCGCCCGGCGCGTCGAGCGCCCAGCCGACCGCGTAGGGCCGGCCGGTGAGCATGACCATGACGACGGGCGTGCCCGTGGCGACGAGAGCCTCCACCAGAGCGCGCTGGACGCCCGGGAGCTCGAGGGACTCCGAGTCGTTGCCCTCACCCACCGTGCCGCGCCCGAACAGGCCGGCCTGGTCCCCCACGACGACGACCGCGACGTCGGCGCCCTGGGCGGCGGCGACCGCCTCGGCGAACCCGGAGGTGTCCTCGTCCTCGACCGTGCACCCCTGCGCGAACACCAGCTCCGGCGCGTCCAGGCCCGCACGGTCGAACGCCGAGCCGAACGCCTCGAGGACCGTGGGGATCTCGAAGCCGATCGGCAGCTCGGGGTGGTGCGGCAGCACGTGGTTGGCGAACGAGTAGCAGCCCATGAGCGCCTCGGCGCGGTGCGCGTTGGGCCCGACGACGGCCACCCGGGCCGGCGCCGCGTCCCAGCCGTCGAGCGGCAGCACACCGCTGTTCGACAGCAGCACCACCGACTCCTCGGCCAGGCGCCGGGCCAGCTCCTGCTGCCGGGGCGAGTTGAGGTCGATGTCCGTCGGCGGCTCACCCTCGAACGCGTCGGGGTCGAGCAGACCCAGCTGCTCCTTCTGCGCCAGCGCGCGCAGCACGGCGCGGTCGACGAAGCCCTCGTCGAGCGCCCCGGAGCGCACCCGCTCGGCGAGCGGCGCCAGGTACGCGTCACCGGTGGGCAGCTCGACGTCGATCCCGGCCTCGAGCGCCAGGGCGGCGGCCTCGCCGCGGTCGGCCGCGATCGCGTGCATGACCTCGAGGAACGCGACCGCGAAGTAGTCGGCGACGACGACGCCGTCGAAGCCCCAGCGCTCGCGCAGCAGCGTGGTCAGGTGCTCGGCGCTCGACGCCATGGGCACGCCGTCGACGTCGTTGTACGAGTTCATCACCGACCGGGCGCCGCCCTCGACCACGGCCATCTCGAACGGCGGCAGGAAGACGTCGGCGATCTCGCGCGGGCCCGCGCTCACGGGCGCGTGGTTGCGGCCGGACCGGGAGCCCGAGTACGCGACGAAGTGCTTGAGCGTGGCGTGCACGCCCGCCTGCTGCAGGCCCCGGACGTACGCCGTGCCGACGGTGCCGACGAGGTACGGGTCCTCGCCGATGCACTCGTCGACGCGACCCCACCGCGGGTCGCGCACGACGTCGAGCACGGGCGCCAGCCCCTGGTGGATGCCGAGCTCGCGCATCGAGTCACCGATCGCGCGTGCCGCGTCCTGCACCAGCTCGGGGTCGAACGAGGCACCCCACGCCAGCGGCGTCGGATAGGTCGCGGCCTGCCACGCGGCCAGCCCCGTCAGGCACTCCTCGTGCACCAGCGCGGGGATGCCCAGGCGGGTCTCGCGCTTCAGCCGGCGCTGCTCCCCCCACAGCCAGGCGGCGCGCTCCGCCGGGTCCACCGGACGCGTCCCGTAGACGCGGGTGTAGTGGCCCAGACCGTCCCGGGTCACCTCGCCGAGCCGCCCCGACGCCTGCTGGCCGGCCGCCATCTCGGACTGCATGGGGGCGACCGTGCCCTCCTGGTCGAGCCAGTAGCCGACCAGCTGGGCCAGCTTCTCCTCGAGGGTCATCTGGGCGTGCAGCGCGCGGACGCGCTCGGACACGTGGGGCATTGCGGGTACGGCGTCGACCACGAGCCCGTCTCCTTCGTCATGACGTGATGGGGTGTGCGCGCCCGTGGCGACGCACGAGCAGCTGACCGCGAGGCGGCCCGACCGGAGCTCAGCCCTTGACCGCTCCGGTGAGGCCACCGACGATGCGGCGCTCGAAGAGCGTGAAGAACAGCAGGGCCGGGATCATGGACAGCGACGTGAACGCGAGCACGCGGGCGGTGTCCACCGAGTACTGCGACGCGAAGGCCTGGACGCCCAGCGGCAGCGTGTACATGCCCTCGTTGTTGAGGATGAACAGCGGCAGCAGGTAGCTGTTCCAGCTGGCGATGAACGCGAGGATGCCGACCGTCACGACCCCGGGGACCGACAGCGGGATCACCATGCGGAAGAAGAACCCGAGGCGGCTGGCGCCGTCGATCGCGGCCGCCTCCTCGAGCTCCTTGGGGATGGCCCGCAGGAACGGCACGAGGATGATCACCGTCGTCGGCAGGGCGAAGGCGATCTGCGGGAGGATGATGCCCGCGAGGTTGTCGCTCAGGCCCAGCCCCCGGATCATGATGTACAGCGGCGTGATGGCCACCGTCATGGGGAACATGAGGCCGGCGGCGAACAGCGCGTACATCGCGCCTCGGCCGGAGAAGTTGTAGCGCGCGAGCACGAAGCTGGCCGCGACGCCCAGGACGACGACGCCGAGCGTGGTGAACACGCCGCAGATCACCGAGTTGAGCGCCTGCCGCCAGAAGATGGAGCTCTCCAGGACGCTGGCGTAGTTGCTGAACTGCCAGTTCGTCGGGAACCCGGACGGGTCGACGGTGATCTCGGCGTTGGTCCGGAACCCGCCCAGGATGATGTACAGGACGGGGCCCAGGCAGATCCCGACCAGCGCCCACGCGATCACGTAGGTGGGCCACCCCGCGCGAGAGAGGCTGGGCCGTGCGCCGCCCTTGACCGGGCGCTCGGCCTCGGCGTCGAGCGGGGGTGCGGAGGTCAGCGTCGACATCACTTCTTTCCTTCCGTGAGAGCACCCTCGGTGTCACGCCGCAGCACGAAGCGCTGGTAGGTCAGGGCGACGATCAGCGAGATGATGAACAGGACCACCGCGACCGCGTTGCCGAAGCCGTAGTTCGCCGCGTTCCGGCCGTTGACCACCATGTAGGTGGCCATCGTCGAGGTGCCCGCGGTCGCCGCCACGTACTGGCCCCAGATGATGTAGACGAGGTCGAAGAGCTGCAGGGCCCCGATGATGGACAGGAACGCCCAGATCCGGATGGTCGGGCCGAGCAGCGGCAGGGTGATGCGTCGCTGCGTCTGCCAGTACGACGCGCCGTCGATCGCGGCCGCCTCGAACAGCTCCTCGGGGATGCTCTGCAGACCGGCGAGGAACAGGATCACGGCGAAGCCGATGTACTTCCACGTGATGATGACCATCAGGGAGGCCATCGCGACCTTCGGGTCGGACAGCCAGTCCACCGTCCAGTCCGGCAGCCCGACCTTGACGAGCAGGTCGTTGATGGCCCCGTTGGTCTGGAGCATCAGGCTCCAGCCGGTCCCGACGATGACCTCGGCGATCACGTACGGGACGAAGATCAGCACCCGGACGATCGAGCGGCCGCGCATCTTCTGGTTCAGCAGGAGCGCGAGCAGGACCGCCGCAGGCCCCTGCAGGATCAGGGACAGGACGACGATCACGGCGTTGTGCCGCACCGCGTCGTGGAACGTCGGGTCCTGCAGGATCAGCTGGTAGTTCTGCAGGCCCACGAAGTCGGTGGGCGGGCCGTAGCCCTTCCAGTTGAAGAAGCCGTAGTACGCCGCGAGGGCGACGGGGAAGATCACGAACGCGCTGAACAGCACGATGGCCGGGCCGGTCAGCAGAGCGATCTCTGCGCGCTTGCGCCACGACGATCCAGCGGGCCGGCGAGCCGGGGACGGCGCCGACGTGGCGCGGTCCCCGGCCGCCCAAGAATCCTCGGGCGAGGAGGTCACGGCGAGCTTGCCCTCGCCCAAGGAGTCACTCATGGTGCCGCCTACTCCTTCGCCGCCGCGTCGACGACGCCCTGGACGACCGCGTCTGCGTCCGCCTGGCCGGCGAGCAGGTTCACCACGCCGGTGTTGAGCGCGTTGCCGACGTTCTGGCCGTACAGCGTGTCCAGCCACAGCGAGACGTAGGGCGCGTCGTTGTACGCGGCCAGGACGTCCACCAGAGCGGGCTCGGTCACGACACCCTGCGCCTCCTTGCTGGCGGGCAGCGTGTGGAAGGCGTTGGCGTAGCCCTCCTGGTACTTCTTCTGCATCGCGAAGTTCAGGAACTCCGAGCACTCCGGCGGGGCTGCCTTGGAGCAGGAGAACCCGTCGAGGCCACCCATCATGGCGCCCTCGGCACCGTCACCACCGCTGACGGACGGGAACGCGAACCAGCCCAGGTCGGCCAGCGGCTTCTTGTCCGGCGTCAGGGACGCGATCACGCCCGGGTCCCAGGCGCCCATGAGCTCCATGGCCGCCTGGTGGTTGGCCACGAGGCCCGCCGACGAGCCGGCACCCTGCTGCGCGGACGTGGTCAGGAAGCCCTCGTTGAACGGCTCCGTCTCGGAGAACGCGGCGAGGTCCTCGCCCGCCTTGGTCCAGCACGGGTCGTCGAACGTCATGTCCGCGGCCGCCTGGTCCAGGGTGTCCTTGCTGCAGTCGCGCAGCGCGAAGAAGTAGTACCAGTGCGCGGCCGGCCACGCGTCCTTGGCGCCGAGCGCGATCGGGGCGATCCCGGCGGCCTTGAGCTTGTCGACCGCGGCCTCGAGGTCCTCGATGGTCTTCGGGGTCTCCGTGATGCCGGCCTGCGCGAACAGGTCCTTGCTGTAGTAGATGCCGCCCGGGAGGATCGACATCGGCATGCCGTAGACCTTGTCGTCGATCGTGAAGGCGCTGAACGCGGCGTCGCCGGTGGCCTCCTTGGTCGAGTCGTCGATCGAGAGCTCCTGCGCCTGGCCGGCCGCGACCACGTCGGCCAGCTTGCCGCCGCCGCGCGCCATGAAGATGTCCGGCGCGTCGCCCGAGTTGAGGGCGGTCTGCAGCTTGCCGTCCATGTCCTCGTTCTGGATGGCCTGGATGTTGATCTTCACGCCGGGGTTCGCGGCCTCGAAGTCCGCGACCGTCGACTCCCAGTAGGCCTTGCCCTCACCGGTCGTCGAGTTGTGCCAGAAGGTCATCTGCACGTCGCCGCCCGACGCACCGTCGCTGCCACTGTCGCCACCGCTGCAGGCAGTGAGCCCCGCGGCACCCATCACCATGGCGGCTGAGACCGCCAGGAGCTTGCGAGCAATCATGAGATCTGTCCTCTTCGTCGAGTTGCACAGAATGGAACGCTGCCCCTTGCCCGACGGGCCGCGGTGACCTCCGGACGTCCGCCCGGCAGTCGCGCTGCCCGCACCTCGTCACCGCCGCGGATCGGCATCTGTGCCGGTCCGCGCCCGCCTCGCAAGGGCGGCACCACCGTGGGCAGTGGCGCAGTTCTTCTTCCTTCACCACACGCCCCGTCGTCAGCGACCTGGGCGCAGGCGCCACTCTGGCAGCCGTTCCGCGGGGAAGTCAAACGTTATCGATAACGTTTTACTAACGTCCGTCGCGGAGAGCGCTGCCCCGCACGGCGCTCCCGCCGGTCGCCTGCGAGGGGCGCCGAGCACAGCCGCCGGGGCGTCAGCTCCGTGATCGCGCCTGCCACGTGCAGACGCACACCTCGTTGCCCTCGGTGTCCGCGAGCACCCAGAAGGCGGGCGCCCGCTCCTCGCTGACCAGGTGCCCACCAGCGCTGATCGCTGCCGCCACCCGCGCCTGCGCCTGGTCGTGCGGGACGACGACGTCGAGGTGGATCCGGTTGCGCTGCGGTCGGGGTGCGTCCATCTGCTGGAACCACACCGACGGTCCGATCCCGGCGGGATCGGTCAGGTCGGGGTCCTCCTCCGGGCTCACGTCGTAGCCGAGCACGGCGGCCCAGAAGGGCCGGACGGCCGGGATGTCGAGCGCGTCCACGGCGATCTCGAGGATCTCGCTGCGCGGCACGTCCCCCGCGAGGCCCAGCTCGTCGGCCAGCGCGCTCACCCTCGCCGCGAGGTCGACGTCCCGCTGCGTCAGCCCGTCGGCGTCGTGGCTCGTGGTCGTCACCGTCACCTGACCCCAGCGCAGCACCACGTCCGGGTGGTGGTTCACCTCGTCGGCGAGCTCGGCGACCCTCGCGACGAAACCCGCGGCAGTGCGGAAGTCCGGTGCCGTGAAGGTGGCACGCAGGGACTGCAGCAGGACGCGCCAGTGCCGGGCGTCGACCGCCTCGGTCACCGCGGAGTGGGGCAGCAGCGTGGTGTCGGCCATGGGCCCACCCTGCCACCGGCCGCCGACACGAGCGCCCTCAGCGGTCGGCCGGCTCCACCTGGGACTCCTCGCCCGCCCGGATGTGCCGCGTGACCCAGGGCGAGAGGGCGAACATGCCCGCCGCGAAGACCAGGGCCACGAGGCCGATCGTGCCGAAGTACACCGTGGGACCCACGTCCGGGGTGGACTGGATGACCTGCGCCGCGATCGCGTTCCCGGCCGACGGCGCCAGGAACCACAGCGCCATCGCCTGCCCGCGGAACGCCCGGGGCGCCAGCAGCGTGGTGGCGGCCAGGCCGACCGGGGACAGGCACAGCTCGCCGATCGTCTGGATGATGTACACGAGCACGAGCACCCAGGCCGAGGTCTTGGCGCCGTCCGCCAGCCACGACGCTCCCGCCAGGAAGATGAAGCTCAGCGCGGCGAACGTCAGCCCGAGGGCGAACTTCACGGCGGTCGGCGGCCGGTCGTCGAGCTTGATCCACAGCCACGCGAACACGGGTGCCAGCACGATGATCGCGGCGGGGTTGACCGACTGGAAGAGCTCGGGCGAGATGGTCACGCCGACGACCTCGAGGACGGTGTTGTCCTGCGCGTACGAGGCCAGCGTGCTGGCCGCCTGCTCGAAGATCATCCAGAAGAGCATCGCGGCGACGAACAGCGGGATGTACGCGCGCAACCGGGTCCGCTCGTGCGCGTTCACCTTGGGCGAGCGGAACATGACGACGAACGTCGCCACCGGCGCAGCGAACGCCAGGTAGGAGACCGCGTCGATGTAGGTCGCCAGCCCGAAGGCCCCCTGCACGAGCCGCGCGACGACGAGGGCCAGCGCGACGCCGGCGAGCACCACCAGGACGAGGCGGACGACGGCCGGGCGGTCCTGCGGCGTCATCGGGTTGGGCGGGACGTCCCCCGCGCCCCCCAGGTACTTGCGGCCGAGCACGAAGAACACCAGCGCGATCGCCATGCCGACCGCGGCGACCGCGAAGCCGGCGTGGTACCCGCCCACGGCCCGTGCGGCGCCGACGAGGAACGGCGCCAGCAGCGAGCCGATGTTGATGCCCATGTAGAAGATCGAGAAGCCCGAGTCGCGCCGCGGGTCGTCCCGGTCGTACAGCTCGCCGACCATGCTGGACACGTTGGGCTTGAGCAGGCCGGTGCCCAGCGCCACGAAGACGATGCCGAGGTAGGAGAACAGCGCCTGCGGGACCGTCAGGAACACGTGGCCGGCGGCGATGACGATGCCGCCGTAGAGCACCGACCGTCGGGCGCCGATCATCCGGTCCGCGAGCCACCCGCCCAGGACGGACAACAGGTAGACGGAGGACCCGTAGATGGCGACCAGGGCCTCGCCGGACGTCTGCTCGACGCCGAGGCCGCCGTTGGCCACCGTGTCGGTCAGGTAGTACAGGAGGATGGCGCGCATCCCGTAGTAGCTGAACCGTTCCCACAGCTCGGTCCCGAACAGCGTGAACAGGCCGAGCGGCTGACCGAAGAACGCGCGGTCACCCGGCAGCGTGTCCACCTTGCGGCCGGTCGGTGCCGTGCCGCCGGCCTGCGTCGCCCCCTCGCCGCTCATCCATCCATCGTGTCGTCACGACCGCCCATGCACCACCGGACCGCCAGGGGGCGCCCGCCCCGCGGCACGGATACGGTCGCCGGGTGCCGACGATCCACTGGTTCCGCCGCGACCTGCGCCTCGCGGACAACCCGGCGCTGCTCGCGGCGGTGGGGCAGGCGCGCGACGCCGACGACGAGGTGGTGCCGCTGTTCGTCGTCGACCCCGCGCTCTGGCGCTCGTCCGGCACGCCCCGGGTGTCCTACCTGGCCCACAGCCTGCGCGCCCTGGACGAGTCGCTCGGCGGACGGCTCGTCGTGCGCCACGGTGCCCCGTCGCAGGTGCTGCCCGCGCTGGCTCGCGAGGTGGAGGCGTCGGCGGTGCACGTCACGGCGACGACCGAGCCGTACGGCCGGCGTCGCGACGAGTCGGTGGCAGCCGCCCTGGACGTGCCCCTGGTCCGCACCGGCTCCCCCTACGCCGTCGCACCGGGCCGCCTCACCACGCAGAGCGGCACGCCGTTCCAGGTCTTCACCCCGTTCCGCGGCGCCTGGCTGGACCACGGCTGGGCGGCCCCGGCGCGACGGCCGCAGCGCGTGCCGTGGGCGGACGTGCGCTCCGACGGGCTCCCCGACGCTCCCGGCACCGACGTCCGGCTGCCGGCCGCGGGCGAGCGTGCCGCGCACGAGCGCTGGACCACCTACGTGCAGGACGACCTGGCCGAGTACGCCAGCCTGCGCGACCGCCCCGACCTCGACTCGACGTCGATGCTGTCGATCCCGCTGAAGTACGGCGAGCTCCACCCGCGCACGCTCCTGGCCGACCTGGCGCAGCAGCCGTTCGACGTGTCGACGTTCCGCTCGGAGCTGGCGTGGCGCGAGTTCCACGCCGACGTGCTCTGGCACCACCCCGGCGCGGCGCAGGAGTCGCTGCGGACCGTGGTGCCGGAGGACTCGTGGGACGCCGGCGACGCGGCGTTCGAGGCCTGGGCGGCCGGTCGGACCGGGTACCCGTTCGTCGACGCCGGCATGCGCCAGCTGCGGGCGCTCGGCTGGATGCACAACCGGGTGCGCATGGTCGTCGCGTCGTTCCTGGTCAAGGACCTGCACGTGCGCTGGCAGCGCGGTGCCCGGCACTTCATGGACTGGCTGGTGGACGGTGACGTGCCGCAGAACCAGCTCAACTGGCAGTGGGTGGCGGGCACCGGCCGCGACGCCGCGCCGTACTTCCGGGTGTTCAACCCCGTGACGCAGGGCGAGCGGTTCGACCCCGACGGCTCCTACGTCCGCGAGTGGGTGCCGGAGCTGCGCGGCATCCCCGGCCGCGCCGTGCACCAGCCGTGGCGGCTGGGCCTCGAGGCGCCCGACGACTACCCCGACCCGATCGTCGACCACGCCACCGAGCGCAAGGTCGCCCTGGACGACTTCCACCGCGGCCGGGACTGAGCTCCGGCCGCGGTGGTGGCGTCACCTCACGCGGGCGTCCGCACGCTGCGGACGGGTCCGACGAACGACCCGCTGGAGTTCTGGGCGACCACCCGGTAGTAGTACGTCGTGCCGGGAGCCAGCCCGGTGACCAGCCCGCTGGAGACCGTCTTCTCGTACGTCAGGGCGTCGAGAGACGTCACCGGCGACCGGGTGCCCAGCGCCGTGGTCGTGCCCCACTCCAGCCACGCGGTCGTCGGCAGCCGGTGCGGGTGGACCTGGGCCTTGAACGTCGTCGACGTCCGGGTGGAGCCGGCCGTGTACTGGCTCGACGACGTGGGCTTCCCCGCCGTCTCGAAGGTGCCCGTCAGCACGGTCCTGCCCGCCGGTGACGTGGTCGTCGTGCGCACGTAGTACGTCGTCCCGGGGCGCAGTCCGGTCGCCGGGTGCCGGACGGTCTTGGCGTACGACACCGCAGGCACGTCGTAGACCGGGCTCCAGTTCCCGTAGCTCGACGTGGTCCCCCACTCGAACCGGACCGTCCCGGCGTCGCCGTGCAGGTCCGCGATGGCCTGCAGGGTCGCCGTGGTCGTGGTGATGTCCTTCTGCTCGGCCTTGAGGGTCGGCGCGGGGACGGCGTCCACGGTGACGGTGTCCGCCGCCGTGGTGCCCGAGCCGTCGGTCACGGTCAGGCGGACGGCGAACGTCCCGGCGGCGTACGTGTGCGTCAGGGCCGCCGGCGGCGTCCCGGTGCCGGACACGGGCGCCGAGCCGTCGCCCAGGTCCAGCGACCAGCCGGCGATGCCGAGGCCTGCGCCGTGCCGTGCCGCCGACGAGCGGGAGCCGTCGAGCGTCACGGTCAGCGGGGCGCTGCCGTGGACGGCGGAGACCCGCAGGTAGGCGCTCGTGCGGGTGCGCGCGGCCGGGTCCGCGGCGATGGCGGAGAACGCCGCCAGCGCGGCGGGCGAGGAGTCCGCGTACCAGGAACAGGTCCCGTGCTGGTGGAAGTAGAGCACCGCCTTGACCTGGGGCCAGGACGTCCACGTGGCCATCGAGTCCGTCAGCCACGCCGCCTTCCGGTCGGGGTCGGCGGGGTCCTCGACCGAACCCCACTCCGCGACCATGAGCGGCTTGCCGTGGACCTGGCCGAACGCACGGAAGCCCTTGGCCATGGTGGCCACGGAGCTCCACGAGCCCTGGCCGTTGCTGCTGCACCCGAACCAGTTGTAGACGTCCAGGCCCATCCAGTCGACGACGTCGTCGCCGGGGTAGAGGGCGTCCGCGTCCGGGGAGGCTCCGGCGGAGAACGGCGTCGGCGTGACGATCCACGTCCAGACCACGTTGGTGACGCCGCGGTCCCGGAACAGGCCGACGTAGTGCCGCCACGCCGCGCGGTACTCCTGCGGCGTCCCGAAGCCCGACGCGTAGTCGGGCTCGTGCTGGAGGGTCAGGAACAGGGGCGCCCCGAGCGCGGCGACGGCGGCGGCCTGCGCGGCGATCGCGCTGTCCTGGGCACCGCTCGCGATGGAGGCCCAGCTCACCTTGGTGCCGTCCGTGCGCTTGCTGGAGATCGACAGGACCGGCGTGCGCCCGCGCTGGACGGTGACGCCGACCGGACCGGTCACGTCCTCGTCCCAGAGGCGGTAGACCCGCTGGAGGTCGAGCTTGCGCCCGATCGAGTCCTCGAACCGTGACACGGACTGCTCGGAGGTGGCCTGCCCGTCGCGGTCGACGAAGGCGCCGAACAGCAGGCCGGAGGCGGGCGTGAGCGTCGCTGCCGCAGCGCTCGTGGACGGTGAGCTCTCGGCGGCCGTGGCGGCGGGAGCGGGGCCGGCCGCGACGAACCCCCAGGCGAGGGCGACGACGAGAGGCGTCAACCACCTGGGGCGGGTCGTGCGGGCAGGACTGCGGACGCCCAGATGGGGCGGGAGGAGGCGCAACGGACGGGTCTCTCTGGTGGTGCTGCGGCAGCCTGAAGAAACCCTGTCGGCCTTCTGCTGGACCGTCCCGGCCTCGGTGCCGGGTGCCGCGAAATGTACATCATGGACATGTGTCCAATACATCTGTCTTGGTCATAATGGGACATGACTGACATTGTGTTTGCCTCGACCGTCCGGTTCGTGCGAGCGTGGGTGCCCGGACAGGCCCGCCCCCTGAGGCCGTCCGCGCACCGGTACGAACCGGCGCCCCGGCGGGCGCTCCCCCCTCTCGGCTCGGGAACACGGGCCCACGACGCGGCCGTGACGCACGACCGAACAGTCCCGCGCGGCCCCCACCGGGTCCTCACGACGGCTGTCGGCGGACCCGGCAGACCCCTTCGTGGCATCCCACGTCCGACGAGGAGCCCCCGTGCTGATCTTCCTGCTGCAGGTCCGCGACCTGATCTCCGACGCCCCGTTCGAGATCTACCTGTTCGCGCTGTTCACCGCGATCGTGTGGGTGGTCTGGGTGATGAAGGTCGCGCTGTCCGCGCGGTACCGGCCCTGGCGGACACCGTGCGCGGCGACGACGTCCGTCGTGATCCCGGTGGTCGACGAGCCCCTGGACCTGTTCCACGACGTGCTGCGGCGCATCGTCGAGCAGCATCCCCACGAGGTCATCGTGGTCATCAACGGGCCGCGCAACACCGCGCTCGAGTCCGTCTGCGACCGGTTCCCGCAGGTGCGCCACACCTGGACGCCGGTCGCCGGCAAGCGCAACGCGGTGGCGGTCGGCGTGCAGGAGGCGAGCGGCGAGCTGATCGCGCTCGTCGACAGCGACACGCTGTGGACCGCCGACGTGCTGACCGAGCTGGTCAAACCCTTCAACGACCCGGACGTCGGTGGCGTCACGACGCGCCAGCGCATCCTCGACCCCCGGCGCCGGTTCATCACCCGGTGGGCGGACTGGCTGGAGAACAGCCGCGCGCTCTACGCGATGCCCGCGCAGTCCGCCGTCGGGCAGGTCGGGTGCCTGCCGGGACGCACCATCGCCTTCCGGCGCGACGTGCTGGAGCGCGCCATGCCGCAGTTCCTGGGCGAGAAGTTCCTCGGCGTGTTCCTCGAGGTCTCCGACGACCGCACCCTGACCAACCTGACGCTCAAGCAGGGGTACCGGACCGTCTACCAGCACACCAGCCTCGTCTACACCGACGCCCCGCTGCGGCTGCGCAAGATGGCGAAGCAGCAGCTGCGCTGGGCGCGCGGCAGCCAGTACAACACCCTGCGGATGATGCCGTGGATGGTCGGCCACGCCCCGGCGCTCGGGTTCTTCTTCGCCATGGACATCCTGCTGCCGTTCCTGCTGCTGGGGACCTGGGCCGGAGGGTTGTACCGGACGCTGACGCAGACCGGCTACAACTTCTACTCGCCGCTGCTCGACCTGCGCCCCGGGTGGCAGGGGGTCGCCCTGCTCATCCTGCTGATCGTCTCGGCCAGCTGGCTGTCGATGGCGCTGCGGCAGATGCGGCACCTGCGCGAGGTCCCGGTGGACGTCTTCCTGCTGCCGTTCTACATCGTGTTCTCGACGTTCTTCCTCATGCCGATCCGCCTGCTGGGCTTCTTCCGGATGGCACACGTGGCCGGCTGGGGCACGCGGGCGCACGCGTACGCGGCCGGGCAGGACGAGCCGCCGGTGACCTCCCCCGACGGCCCCGCGCCGACTGCCGGCACCAGCTCCACCACCAGCTCCACCACGGCCACCGCCACGCTGACCGAGGCACGCCCCCGGACGGCCGTCAGCCGGCGGCGTCGCCTCAACCCGAAGGCCGCCGTCCCGTACGGGATCGGTGGCGCCCTGCTCATGATGGAGGCACTCGCCTATGCGCTCTGACCGCCTGTTCCGACTCACCGGCCGGCAGCGGGTCGCTGCGGGGGTGCTCGTCACGGCCCTCGTCGCCGTCCTCGTCATGGCGTGGGCCAGTCCCCGCGGCCAACGGATCTGGCACGGACCGACGGCCACCGAGGTCGCGCTGCAGAGCGAGCGCGCGCGGGCCGACGACCTCAAGGCCCAGCTCGACCGGGCGGAGAAGCGGCTCACCGCCGCCCGACCGCCCCTCACCGACGGCGTGCAGCTGGCGCGTGCCGAGGACCTCAAGGCCCAGCTCGAGGAGCTCCAGAACGAGCTCACCGCCACCCAGGAGGCGCTCGGTCGCAGCCAGGCAGAGGCTGCCGCGAACGCGGACGCGGCCAACACCGTCAACGGCCAGCTCAAGGCGACGCGCGAGCGCCAGGCCGCCGCGACCGTCGAGACCGTGGCGACGATCGCCGACCTGCGCCGGCAGGTCGACGAGCTCTCGTACAAGGTGGCCAACCCCAAGGGGTACGTCCCACCGCCCGTGACGGCGTCCATGACCAAGGCGCAGATCCTCGCCTCCAGCCAGCTCTTCGGGCTCTACACGAGCCAGAGCCCGTTCGACTACGGCGAGTTCAACGCCGTGCAGTCGGCCGTGCAGCGCAAGGCGGACATCAGCGGCTACTTCCAGTCGTGGGACACCGACTTCCGGCCCGACGCCGTGCAGGCCGCGTGGAGCCGCGGGCAGATCCCCCTGCTGACCTGGGAGAGCCAGAGCCAGATCGGGTCGGTCACGAGCGACGTGCCCGAGTACTCGCTGTCCAAGATCATCGGCGGCGACTACGACGCCTACCTGCACAAGTACGCCGCCGACATCGCCGCGACGGGCCTGCCGCTGATCATCCGGTTCGACCACGAGATGAACGGCACCTGGTACCCGTGGTCCGAGGTCCGCGGGTGGGACGGAGGCTCGGTCAACGGGAACCAGCCGGGGCAGTTCGCCCAGATGTGGCGGCACGTCCACGACATCTTCGCGGCCGAGGGCGCGAACGACCTGGTCGTCTGGCTGTGGGCACCCAACCGGGTCAACAAGATCCCCAGCCAGCCCGATCCCGTCGCGTTCTACCCCGGCGACGAGTACGTCGACTGGGTCGGCATGTCCGGCTACTACCGGCCGGGCGACCCGGCACCGACGTTCGATGACACGTATGGCGCCACGCTGCCGCTGCTGCGCGCGGCGGGTCCCGGCAAGCCGATCTTCCTCGCGGAGATCGGGGCGACCGAGGTGGGCGGTCACAAGGACGAGTGGATCACCAGCCTGTTCGACGGCCTGACCCGCCCGGAGAACAGCGACATCGTCGGCATCGGCTGGTTCAGCCTCACGGTGACCTCGGGGGGTGAGGACGGCCGCACGACGAACGACTGGCGGCTGAACTCCTCGCCGCAGGCGATCCGCGCGGCGGCCGCCGGCCTGGCCAGCAGCGGGTTCGGCCGCCCGATGCCCTGACCGTCCGACGAGCGCGCCAACCCGCGGCACTCGTGACTGAGGCGGCCCCTGAGGCGCTCCACGTGCCACAGCGGCCACTTCCGTCACAGGTGCCGCGGGTTGCGACGGGCGCGGGCGGTCGCTCGGGCTCTGCCGACGAGCGCTACGCGAGCTGCGTCGCGCGGAACTCGTCCTCGAGCAGGGACATGAGGATGCCGTCGCACCAGCCGTCGCCGTCGCGGTAGGCGTCGCGGCGCCGGCCCTCGGTGCGGAACCCGAGGTTCTCGTACAGGGACGTGGCTCGCGTGTTGATGCTCAGCACGTCGAGCTCGACGCGGTGCAGCCCGAGCCCGTCGAACGCCAGCCCGAGGATCAGCTGGATGGCCTCCGTGCCGTACCCGCGGCCGCGGTAGCCGGGTCGCATGGCCAGGCGCAGGCTGGCGGAGCGCACCACCTCGTCGATGTCGCTGAGCACGATCTCGCCCAGGTACTCGTCGGCGCCGTTCGCGGTCACGGCCAGGTCGATCCGCCCGTCGGCGCTCGCGATCGACGCGCACCAGGCGTCGATCTCCGGGCGGGTGAACACGCGGGTGGTGCCGGTCTGGCGCATGCCCTCCGGGTCGGTCACCGACTCCCAGAGCGCGTCCGCGTCGCTCGCCCGGATCGGTCGGAGCACGATCATCTCGCCCTGGAGCGTGGGCTTCTCCATCGCTGCCTCCTCATCCGCGGCGAACGCTACGGCTCGGGTGTGGCCAGGACGTTACCGGCGGATCACGAGGGCCCGACAGCGCCCCGCCGCGGGGCGGGGCGTTGTCGGCTCACGCGGAGACGCGCTCGAGCACCAGCTCGCGGACGCGGCCGGCGTCGGCCTGCCCGCGGGTGGCCTTCATGACCGCGCCGATGATCGCGCCCACCGGGCCCAGGTTGCCGGAGCGGATCTTCTCCGCGATGTCCGGCTGCGCGGCCAGCGCGGCGTCGATGGCCTCGAGCAGCGGGCCGTCGTCGGAGACCACCTCGAGCCCGCGCGCGACGAGCACCGCCTCCGGGTCACCCTCGCCGGCGAGCACGCCCTCGAGCACCTGACGGGCCAGCTTGTCGTTGATCCGGCCGTCGTCGACGAGGGCCTGCAGCTGACCGATCTGCGCCGGGGTCACGGGCAGGTCCGCCAGCTCGACCTCCTGCTGCTTGGCCGTGCGGGCGAGCTCGCCCATCCACCACTTGCGCGCGGCGGCGGGGCTGGCGCCCGCGGCGATCGTCGTCTCGATGAGCTCGACGGCGCCGGCGTTGACCACGTCGCGCATCTCGGCGTCCGCGTACTGCCACTCCTCCTGCAGCCGGCGGCGGCGCGCGGCCGGGAGCTCGGGCAGGCCGGCCCGGATCTCCTCCACCCAGGCCCGGTCGGGCGCGATCGGGACCAGGTCCGGCTCCGGGAAGTACCGGTAGTCCTCGGCGTCCGACTTCACGCGGCCCGACGTCGTCGACCCCGTGTCCTCGTGCCAGTGCCGGGTCTCCTGGATGATCGTCCCGCCGTCGTCGAGCACGGCGGCCTGCCGGCTGACCTCGTAGCGCACGGCCCGCTCGACCGACCGGAACGAGTTGACGTTCTTGGTCTCGGTGCGGGTGCCCAGCGGGCTGTCGGGCGTCGGGCGCAGCGACACGTTGACGTCGGCGCGCACGTTGCCGCGCTCCATGCGGGCCTCGGAGACCTCCAGGGCCCGGAACAGGTCACGCAGGGTCTGCACGTACGCGCGCGCGACCTCGGGCGCCCGGGCGCCGGCCCCGGTGATCGGCTTGGTGACGATCTCCACCAGCGGGATGCCCGCGCGGTTGTAGTCGACGAGCGAGTACTCGGCGCCGTGGATCCGGCCGGTGGCCCCACCCACGTGGGTGTTCTTGCCGGCGTCCTCCTCCATGTGCGCGCGCTCGATCTCCACGCGGAACGTGCTCCCGTCCTCCAGCTCGACGTCGACCCAGCCCTCGTAGGCGATGGGCTCGTCGTACTGCGAGGTCTGGAAGTTCTTGGGCACGTCCGGGTAGAAGTAGTTCTTCCGGGCGAACCGGCACGTCTCGGCGATCGAGCAGTTCAGCGCCAGCCCGATGCGGATGGCGTACTCGACGGCCGTGCCGTTCACCACGGGGAGCGCACCGGGCAGGCCCAGCGACACCGGCGTGACCGACGTGTTCGGCTCCTCGCCGAACCCGGCCGGGGCGCCGTCGAACATCTTCGTGGCGGTGCCCAGCTCGACGTGCACCTCGATGCCGATGACCGTGTCGTAGCGCGCGACGGCCTCGTCGTAGTCCACCAGCGTGCTCACCGTGCTCACTTAGCCACCTCCAGCTCGGGCGCGCGCCGCAGCAGCGGGCCCTCCCACGACTGCTCCAGCATCATCTCGAGCGCGGCACCCACCCGGTACAGGCGGTCGTCGGCCTTGGCCGGGGCCAGGACCTGGAAGCCGACCGGCAGCCCGTCGTCGGACAGCCCGCTGGGCAGCGAGAGCCCGGGCACGCCGGCCAGGTTGGCGGGGATGGTCGCGACGTCGTTCAGGTACATCGCCAGCGGGTCGTCGAGCTTCTCGCCCAGCTTGAACGCCGTGGTCGGCGCCGTCGGGGAGACCAGCACGTCCGCCGCCTCGAACGCGGCCGCGAAGTCGCGCTGGATGAGCGTGCGGACCTTCTGCGCCGAGCCGTAGTAGGCGTCGTAGTACCCGGCCGACAGCGCATAGGTGCCCAGGATGATGCGGCGCTTGACCTCGTCGCCGAACCCCTGGCCGCGCGTGGCGGACATGACGCGCTCCGCGGTCGGGTTGTCCTCGGGCACCACCCGCAGACCGAAGCGCATGCCGTCGAACTTGGCCAGGTTGCTGGACGCCTCGGCCGGCAGGATCAGGTAGTACGCCGCGAGCGCGTACGTGAAGTGCGGGCAGGAGACCTCGACGATCTCGGCGCCCGCCTGGCGCAGCAGCTCGAGGGACTCCTCGAACCGGGCGAGCACGCCGGGCTGGTAGCCCTCGCCCTGCAGCTCGCGGATGACACCGACGCGGACGCCCGTCAGGTCGCCCGTCACGCCGAGCCGGGCCGCGGCGACGAGCCCGGGCAGCGGCTCGTCGATCGAGGTGGAGTCACGCGGGTCGTGCCCGCCGATGAGCTCGTGCAGCAGCGCGGAGTCCAGGACCGTGCGGGTCACCGGGCCGGCCTGGTCGAGCGAGGAGGCGAGCGCGATGAGCCCGTACCGGGACACGCCGCCGTAGGTGGGCTTGACCCCGACCGTGCCGGTGACGGCCGCGGGCTGCCGGATGGAGCCGCCCGTGTCCGTGCCGATCGCCAGGGGCGCCTCGTAGGCCGCGACCGCCGCGGCGGAGCCGCCACCCGAACCCCCGGGGATCCGGTCGAGGTCCCACGGGTTGTGCGTGTTGCCGTACGCGGAGTGCTCGGTGGAGGACCCCATGGCGAACTCGTCCATGTTGGTCTTGCCCAGGATCGGCAGGCCCGCGGCCTTGATCTTCTCGACCAGCGTGGCGTCGTACGGCGGGATCCAGCCCTCGAGGATCTTCGACCCGGCGGTCGTCTCGAGGCCCTGGGTCACGACGACGTCCTTGACGGCGATCGGCACCCCGGCGAGCGCGTGCAGCTGGTCACCGGCGGCCCGGCGGGCGTCGACGTCCGCCGCCGTGGCGAGCGCGGCATCGCCGCTGACCTGGAGGAACGCGTGCACGGCGTGCTCGACGCCGGCGATGCGGTCGAGGTGCGCCTGCGTCGCCTCGACGCTGGACACCTCCCGCGAGGTGAGCTTCTCGGCAAGCTCCGCCGCGGAGATCCGGACGAGGTCGCTCATGCGTCCTCCCCCAGGATCTGCGGGACGGCGAACTTGCCGTCGATCGCCGACGGGGCGGCGGCGAGCACCGCGTCCCGGTCGACGGTCGCCACGGGCACGTCGGCGCGGAACACGTTGGTCAGCGGCAGGGGGTGGCTGGTGGCCGGCACGTCGGGCGTGGCGATCTCGCTGACGCGGGCGACCGACTCGACGATGACGTCGAGCTCGCCCGCGAGGCGGTCCAGCTCCGCCGGTGTCAGGTCGATCCGTGCCAGGCCCGCCACGCGCGCGACCTCGTCGCGAGAGAGGGTGGACATGGCCCCGAGTCTAGGTGCCGACGCGCGCGCCGCGTCCCGGCTACACCCGGTCGACCGCCGCGACGACGAGCGCGAGCAGCGCCTCGGCGTAGGCGTCGGCCGGCTCGTCGGCCGAGAACACCTGCTCGGGACGCCCGGCCAGCTCGACCAGCACCTGGTAGCCGCCGTAGGTCGAGCGCGCCAGGCTGCGGAAGGTGCTGCCCAGCAGCTCGCGCAGCTGGTCCTCGCGGGGCAGCCACAGCGCGTCCTCCTGCGCCACCGAGTCGAGGGCCCACTCCGTGGTGCCGTTGAAGCCGAGCACCGTGCCGGTCGGGTAGTCGTGCGGCTCGACCACCATGTCCGAGATGGTGAACACCTGGTCCTCGAGCACCCGGACGGCGAACCGGTCCCCCGGCGCCGGGTGCCACCGCAGCCCGGCCTCGTGCAGCTGCTGGGCGCGTTCCAGGGAGATCATCGACCCAGTATCGACCGCACGTGCCTCACCGCGCGCTGAACGCCGCGTCGAACGCCGCCGCGGGCGGGTCGAACGCGTTGCGGCGCACGAACTCCAGCGCCTCGGGCGCGCCGAGCAGCCGGTCCATGCCGGCGTCCTCCCACTCGACCGAGATCGGGCCGGCGTAGCCGATCTGGTTCAGCGCCCGGAACGACGCCTCCCACGGCACGTCGCCGCGTCCGGTCGAGACGAAGTCCCACCCGCGGCGCAGGTCCGCCCACGCCAGGTGGGACCCGAGCCGGCCGTTGCGGCCGTTGCCCAGCCGCAGCTTCACGTCCTTGCAGTCCACGTGGTAGATCCGGTCGGCGAACTCCAGGATGAAGTCCACCGGGTCCAGCTGCTGCCAGATGAAGTGGCTCGGGTCCCAGTTCAGGCCGAACGCCTCGCGGTGCCCGATCGCCTCGAGCGTGCGCACGCACGTCCAGTAGTCGTAGGCGATCTCGCTGGGGTGCACCTCGTGCGCGAAGCGGACGCCCACCTCGTCGAACACGTCGAGGATCGGGTTCCACCGGTCCGCGAAGTCCTGGTAGCCGGCGTCGACCGCCTCCTGCGAGACCGGCGGGAACATCGCGACGTACTTCCAGATGCTCGACCCGGTGAACCCGACCACCGTCTGCACGCCCAGCCTCGCGGCCAGCCGGGCGGTGTGCTTCATCTCCTCGGCCGCGCGCTGCCGGACGCCCTCGGGGTCGCCGTCGCCCCACACCACGTCCGGGAGGATGTCGCGGTGCCGCTGGTCGATCGGGTCGTCGCACACCGCCTGGCCCTTGAGGTGGTTGGAGATCGCCCAGACCTTCAGCCCGTACCGCTCCAGCACGGCCTGCTTGCCGGCCACGTACTCGTCGTCGTCCCAGCGCCACGGGTCCAGGTGGTCGCCCCAGCACGCGATCTCGAGGCCGTCGTAGCCCCACCCGGACGCCAGGCGGGCCACCTCCTCGAACGGCAGGTCCGCCCACTGGCCGGTGAACAGGGTGATCGGTCGGGTCATCGTCGGGTCTCCTTCTGCACGGGGGTCCATCGGCTGTCGTCGGCGGCCGAGCGCTCGACGGCGTCCAGCACGCGCTGCACGACCAGGCCGTCGGCGAAGCTCGGCTCCGGCTGTCGTCGCGCCGCGATCGCGGTGACCAGGTCGACCGCCTGGTGCGTGAACGCGTGCTCGTAGCCCAGGCCGTGGCCCGGCGGCCACCACGCGGCGACGTAGGCGTGCTCGGGCTCGGTGACGACGATGCGCCGGAAGCCCGCCTCGGCCGCCGGGTCGGACGCGTCGAAGAAGTGCAGGACGTTCATGTCCTCGAAGTCGAACGCGAGCGAGCCGGCGGAGCCGTTGATCTCGAGCCGGATCGCGTTCTTGCGCCCCCAGGCGAACCGGGTGGCCTCGAACGTGGCGAGCCCGCCGCCGGACATCCGCCCGAGGAAGATCGCCGCGTCGTCGACCGTGACCGGCCCGGTCTCGGTGCCCGCGGTGCCGTGCAGCCCGGAGTGCGACGCCGCGACCGGCCGCTCGTGCACGAACGTCTCCAGCACCGCGGACACGCCGGTGACCGACTCGCCGGTGACGAACTGCGCGAGGTCGATCACGTGCGCACCGATGTCGCCCGAGCGCACCCGAGCCGGCCTTCTGCTTGTCCAGCCGCCAGGACAGCGGCGCCTGCGGGTCGGCGATCCAGTCCTGCAGGTACTGCGCGCGCACGTGCCGCACGGTCCCGATGCGGCCGTCGGCGACGAGCGTGCGGGCCAGCTGGACCGCGGGCACGCGGCGGTAGGTGAACCCGACCATCGCGAGCCCCGTGCTCCCCTCGGCCGCCCGGACCATCGCCTCCGCCTCCGGCACCGAGTTGGCCAGCGGCTTCTCGCACAGCACGTGCTTGCCGGCCGCGAGCGCGGCGATCGCGATCTCGGCGTGCGTGTCCCCGGGGGTGCAGATGTCGACCAGGTCGACGTCGTCGCGCGAGACGAGCGCCTTCCAGTCCGTCTCGGTGTCGGCCCAGCCCAGCCGGGCGGCGGCCGCCTCGACGCCCTCGCGGGAGCGCCCGGCGACGACGGCCATGTCGGGGTGCATCGGCAGGTCGAAGAACCGGGGCGCGGTGCGCCAGGCCTGCGAGTGCGCGACACCCATGAACGCGTACCCGACCATGCCCACGCCCAGGCGCGGGGGTGCTTCTGTCACGGCTCCTCCTCGTGGCCCGTGGTGTGCCCGGGCGGGCCGCTGCGGAGGGCGGCCCGCCCGGGGCGTGCAGGCTGGCTCAGGACTCGAAGGCCGTGGGCAGGTAGCGGTCCACGTTCTCCTTGGTGACCACCGGCGCGTACAGCTGGATGGTGCGCGGCACCTCGACCTCGACCAGGTCGCTCATCGACTTGCCCTGCACCAGCAGGCGGGCCAGCTTGACGCCGTCGGCGGCCTGCGTGGACGGGTAGACGACCGTGGCCTTGAGCACGGAGTCGTCGGCCTGGATGGCCTCCATGACGTTCTTCGAGCCCGCGCCGCCGACCATGATGAACTCGTCGCGACCGGCGGCCTCGATGGCGGCCATGACGCCGACGCCCTGGTCGTCGTCGTGGTTCCAGATGGCGTCGAGCTTGGGGGCGGCCTGCAGCAGGTTCGCCGCGGCGGCCTCGCCACCCTGGACCGTGAAGTCCGCGGCGACACGGTTGCTCACCTCGAGCCCGCAGGACGCGAGGGCGTCCTTGAAGCCGCGGCTGCGGTCCTGCGTCAGCGGCAGCGAGTCGATGCCGGCGATCTCCGCGACCTTGGCGTCCGGGTTGCCACCCACCTCGCCGCAGATGTACGCGCCGGCGCTCACGCCCATGCCGTAGTTGTCGCCCAGGACGGTGGTGCGGGCCGCGTCCGGGTCCTCGAACTCGCGGTCGACGTTGATGACGACGATCCCGGCCTGCATCGCCTTGATGGCGACCTCGGTCAGGGCGGCGCCGTCGAAGGGCAGCAGGACGATGGCGTCGACGCCGTCGTTGATGAACTGCTCGACCTGGCTGATCTGCAGGTTCACGTCGTTGGTGGCCTCGGCCTGGACCAGCTCCACGTCCGGGTACTTGGCGGCCTCGGCGACGGCGGACTTGGTGATCGAGCCCATCCAGCCGTGGTCCGCGGCGGGGGCGGAGAAGCCGATGACGACCTTGTCGCCGGCCTCGTCGTTGCCGGTCGCGGCCACGACGGGAGCCGGGGAGCCGGAGCCCTCCGCCTCGGGGGTGTTCGACGTGCAGCCGACGACGAGCGCGAGGGCGGCCGCGGTACCGGCGGCGGCGAGCCAGCGGCGACGGGTGTGTCCGGACATGACGATCCTCCTTGATCGAGCGGACGTGCAGGGGTGGGGCGGGTCAGGTGCGCGAGCGGGACCGCTCGGCGATGCGCTGCTGCAGCAGGACGGCGACGACGATGATCACGCCCTTGGCGATCGCCTGCGCCGAGATGTCGAGGTTGTTCTGCGTGAACACGTTGCTGAGCGTGGTGAAGATCAGCACGCCCAGGACGGTGCCGACGATGGTGCCGCGGCCCCCGACGAGCAGGGTGCCGCCGACGACCACGGCCGCGATGGCGTCGAGCTCGTAGAGCGTGCCGTTGGTGGAGCTGCCCGCGGTGGTGCGGCCGAGCATCATCACGCCGCCGATGCCGGCCGCCAGGCCGGACAGCGCGTACAGGTACATGGTGTGGCGCTTGACCTTGATGCCGGCCAGGCGGGCGGCCTCGGGGTTGCCGCCGACCGCGATCGTGCGGCGGCCGAACGTGGTGCGGTTGAGCAGGATCCACCCGGCCACGGAGACGACCGCGAAGATCCACACGAGCATCGGCACCCCGAGGGGCGACGAGCGGAAGAAGTCGAGGAACGGGCCGACCTTGACCACCTGCGTCTGCCGGTTGGCGATGATCTCCGCCAGGCCGCGCGCGGCCACGAGCATGGCCAGGGTCGCGATGAACGCGACGACCTTGCCGTAGGCGACGAGCACGCCGTTGACCAGCCCGGCACCGAGCCCGACGCCGAGCCCGCACAGGACCATGACGGTCCAGTGCACGTCCGTCGCCATGGTCTGGGTGGCCAGCGTCGATGCCCACACGGAGGCCAGGCCCAGGACCGAGCCGACCGACAGGTCGATCCCGCCGCCCGTGATGACGAACGTCATCCCGATGCTGAGCACCCCGATGATCGAGGCGAGGCGCAGGATGGTGAGCAGGTTGTCGATGCTCGCGAACCGCTCTCCCCCGGTGAGCACGCCGAAGGCGCACAGCGCGACGAGCGCGATGACCAGCCCGAGGTTGCGGCCGGTCGCCCCCTTGAGCACACTCGGGCGGCCCGACGACGACCGCTCCTGCGGGCGCGCCTCCTCGGCGGCCGGGACCGTCACGTCCTGCTGGCTCACGCGGCACTTCCTTCCATGACGAGGTCGAGCACGCGGTGCTCGTCGATGCCGGCCGCGGGTCCGTCGTGGACCACGCGCCCTTCGGAGATCACCAGGACGCGGTCGGACAGGCCGAGCACCTCCGGGATGTCGCTCGAGACGACGACGACCGCGGCGCCCTGGGCGGCCAGGTCCGCGATCAGGCCGTAGATCTCGGCGCGGGCGCCGACGTCCACGCCGCGGGTCGGCTCGTCGAGGAGCAGCACCCGGCAGCCGTGCACGAGCCAGCGGGCCAGGAGCACCTTCTGCTGGTTCCCGCCGGACAGCGTGCGGGCGCTGCGGTCCGGGTCCGCCGGTCGCACGTCGAGCGCGTCGATCTGCTCACGGGCCACGCGGCGCTCGTCGCCCTCGTCGAGGAACGACGCCCGGGCGTTGCGGGCGAAGGTGGAGAGCGTGATGTTGCGGTAGACCGGCTCGTCGAGGATCAGCCCCTGGCTCTTGCGCTCCTCGGGGGCCAGACCGATGCCTGCGCGGACCGCCTCGGTGACCGAGCCCGGCCGCAGCCGCGCGTCCCCGACGTGCACGCTGCCCGCGCTCGCCCGGCGAGCGCCGAACACCGTCTCCAGGATCTCGGTCCGGCCGCTGCCGACGAGCCCGGCCAGGCCGACGACCTCGCCGGCACGGACGTCGAACGAGACGCCCTCGAACGAGCCGCGCAGCGCGAGCCCGTCCACCCGGAGCACGGCCGGGGCGTCCTGCGCGACCGCCGGGCGGGGCGGGATCGCGTACTCGACCGAGCGGCCGGTCATGAGCTGGATGAGCTCCGCCGTGGGCGTGGCGTCCACCGGGAGCCCCGTCGCGACGGTCCGGCCGTCCTTGAGCACGGTGATCCGGTCCCCGATCTGGCGGATCTCGTCGAGGCGGTGCGAGATGTAGACGACGGCGACCCCGGAGGCGGTGAGCTCGCGGACCACCCGGAACAGGTTGGTGACCTCCTCGGCGTCGAGCACCGCGGACGGCTCGTCCATGACGATCACGCGCGCCTCGTGCGACAGCGCCCGGGCCATGCTGACGATCTGCTTGCCGGCGGCGGAGAGGCGGCCGACCTCGCGGTTCGGGGAGAGATCCCCGTGGCCGAGGCGCGTCAGGAGCTCGCGGGTGCGGGCGGTGGCGGCCCGGCGCTGGGAGAAGCCGGCCGAGGCGAGCTCGTGGCCCAGGTAGATGTTCTCCGTGACGGACAGCCCGTCGACGACGTCGAGCTCCTGGTACATCGTCGCGATGCCCAGGCGCAGGGCCGCGACCGGGTTCGGGATGGTCACCGGGGTGCCGTCCAGCAGGATCTGCCCCGCGGACGGCTGGTGGGCACCGGCGAGCACCTTGATGAGCGTCGACTTGCCGGCGCCGTTCTGGCCCAGCAGGCAGTGCACCTCGCCGGCCCGGATCTCCAGGTCGACGCCGTCCAGCGCCCGGGCTCCCGGGAACTGCTTGACGATGCCGCGCATCTGCAACAGCGGAGGGTCCACGTTGACCATGAGCAGGAACGTAGGACCACTTCTGTCGCGGGTCAAGCAAAAGTCGCCACTGATGTGTCATGGTTACGCGAACGTGACCTACACAAGGCGGAATGGTTCACTGTGCGGATGGACGAGCTCCTCAAGTTCGCTCCCCGGCCCACGGGCGCCGGGGAGATGTTCCAGCTCCTCCGTGACCGTCAGCCCCGCACCCGTTCCGACCTGGCCACCCTCACCGGGCAGGCCCGCTCGACCATCGCCGCCCGCGTCGACCTGCTCCTCTCCTCGGGCCTCGTGGCGCCCGCCGGAGAGGCCAGCTCCACCGGCGGTCGCCCGCCGGCCACCTTCGCGTTCAACCCGGCCGCCCGGGTCGTGCTCGCCGTCGACCTGGGCGCCACGCACAGCCGGCTGGCCCTGACCGACCTGGTCGGCACCGTGCTGGCCGAGCACCACGAGCCCATCGCGATCTCCGCGGGACCGGCCCCCGTGCTGGACCGTGTGGTCGAGCTGGGCCTGGACCTGCTGGCCACCGCGGGCCGGCCGCTCACCGACCTGGTCAGCGTCGGCGTCGGCCTGCCCGGCCCGGTCGAGCACTCCACCGGGCGCCCCATCAACCCGCCGATCATGCCGGGCTGGGACGACGCCGACGTGCCCGCGCTGCTCTCCCGCAAGCTGCGGGTGCCCGTGCTGGTCGACAACGACGTCAACGTCATGGCGCTCGGGGAGCACACCTCCCAGTGGCCCGAGGTCGACCACCTGCTGTTCGTCAAGGTCGCCACCGGCATCGGCGCCGGGATCATCTCCGACGGCCAGATCCGCCGCGGCGCCCAGGGCGCGGCCGGCGACCTGGGCCACATCGCGGTGCCCGGCGGTCTGGACCTGCCGTGCCGCTGCGGGAACACCGGCTGCCTCGAGGCGGTCGCCAGCGGGCCCGCGATCGCCAACAACCTGGCGAACGCCACCAGCAGCGCGGACGTCGTGGCGCTCGTGCGGGCCGGGGACCTGGACGCCAGCCGCGAGGTCCGCGAGGCCGGCCGGCACATCGGCGAGGTGCTGGCCGCGTGCGTGAGCATGCTGAACCCGTCGGTCATCGTCATCGGCGGCGTGGTGGCCGAGGCCGGCGAGCACCTGCTGGCCGGCATCCGCGAGGTGGTCTACCGGCGCTCCCTGCCCCTGGCCACCCAGCACCTGCGCATCGTCGCGTCCCGCACCAAGGGCCGTGCCGGCGTGCTCGGTGCCTCCGCGATGGCCTCCGAGCACGTGCTGTCCGCCGCCGCGATCGACGCCCTGATCAGCTGACTCTCACCTGGAGGTTCGCGTGACCGAGCAACGCCGTGCCCTCGTCGTCCGGGGCGGGTGGGAGGGCCACGCGCCCGAGGAGGCAGCCGACCTGTTCGTGCCGTTCCTGCGCGAGCACGACTTCGACGTGGTGGTCGAGGGGTCCCTCGAGGCCTATGCCGACGCGGACCTCATGGCCGCCACCGACCTGGTGGTGCAGTGCTGGACCATGGGCGACATCCTGGCCGACGAGCTGCGCGGCCTGCGCACCGCGGTCGCGTCCGGCACCGGGTTCGCCGGCTGGCACGGCGGGATCATCGACTCCTTCCGCATCGCCACCGACTACCTGCAGCTCGTGGGCGCCCAGTTCACCGCGCACCCGGGCGGCCCCTCGGTCGAGCACACGATCAACATCACCGGCGACCACCCGATCGTCGAGGGCATCGACGACTTCACGCTGCGCTCCGAGCAGTACTGGCTGCTCACCGACCCGCTCAACGACGTGCTGGCCACCACGACGATCGAACCGGGTCCCGACGACCCCTGGCACGCGCCGGTCACGTCGCCGGCGGTCTGGACGCGGCGGTGGGGTGCGGGTCGGGTGTTCGTCTGTGCGCCGGGGCACCAGCTGGCCGACCTCGAGGTGCCGGCCGTCCGCACGATCGTCGAGCGGGGCCTGCTCTGGGCCAGCAGGGCCTAGCGCCGCCGCTCGCTCAACGCTCCCGGTACACGTACCGCTCGGCGGGCTGGAACCCGAGACCGGAGTAGAGCGCGGCCGCGGCCGTGTTCTCTGCCTCCACCTGCAGGAACGCCCGCCGAGCACCCCGCGTCGCGGCCTCGCGCAGCGCGCGCACCGCCAGAGCGCGGCCCAGCCCCTGACGGCGGGCCCGCGGGAGCACGACGAGACTCGACAGGGCGACCCACTCCTCGGCGAACGCCGCGCGGACGACGCCCACCGGGCCGGTCGCGTCGGACGCCGTCAGGTAGAGCGCCGGAGCACCCTCCAGCACGGTCCGGGCCAGCCGGACGGCGGCGTCGTCGTCGCGCTGGGCGGTCCCGGTCGCGTGCAGCGCCGCCTTCGAGCCCGACCACATCCCCAGCCACGCGTCGTCCGGGCGCTCGCGGACCGACACGCGCACCGGCACGCCCACCGGCGCGCCGCGGTCGAGCGGTGCGGAGCCGTCGCCGAGGTCGCGCACCAGCACGTCCGTGCGCGACATCGTGCGGTACCCGCGGGACTCCAGCACGTCGTCCAGCCCCGCGGGCGCCGCCCGGCACACGCGCACGATCGACGGCTGCCCGGCCTCGTCGTAGAGCTGCTCGACGCGGTCGAGCGCCGCCCCCAGGTCCGGCGGTGTGCCCAGCGGCAGGACGCTGTTGGCACGCCGGGTCAGCCCGCCCGACAGCCCCGCGCGCCAGCCGTCCACGTCCACGGTCCGGGCAGGCGGCCACGTCGCCTGCTCCACCAGCGCACCGGGTGCGTCGGGCGGGGTCCAGGTGTGCACGCGCAGGTGCACCACGACGTGGCCCCAGTCGCGCTCGGGCACGGCGACGAACCCGAGCCGCGCGTACAGCCGCTGCGCCGCGTGCATCGAGTCGAGCGTCGACAGCACCACGCGCCGCGCGCCGCTCGCGACCGCCTCGCGCAGTGCCGCCGAGACCAGCAGCTCGGCGATCCCCTGGCGCCGGGCCTCCGGTGCGACGGCGAGCATCCGGATCTCGAGCTCCCCGGGCTCGGCGACCTCCGCGTAGGAGGTGCCGTACGGCGCGAGCGTCACGGTACCGACGACCACACGGTCGTCCGTGGACCCCGCGTCCGCCCCCGAGGTCGACGCGCCTCCGGGGCCGGCCGGCGCGAGGGCGACCAGCAGCGTCGCCTCCCGCGCCCTGCGCTGCGCGTCCTGCAGCTCCTGCGCGTACGCGTCGCTCGCGTCGATCAGCCGGTCGGCCAGGTACGCCTCGGCAGTCAGCGCCCCGGCGTCGTCGATCTGCCGGCCCTGCGCGACGCGGACGACGACCCCGGTCACGCCCGCTCCTCCGCGCCGCCCTCGGTCGGCTCCGCCGGGGCGTCCCCGACACCCGCGGGACCGTGCGCGAGCAGCGCCTCGAACCCGGCCTCGTCCAGGATCCGCAGGCCCAGCTCACGCGCCTTGGTCTCCTTGGACCCGGCGTTCTCGCCGACCACCACGTAGTCCGTCTTCTTCGAGACGCTCCCCGCCGACTTCCCGCCGCGCGCCAGGATCGCCTCCTTGGCGCCGTCCCTGCTGAACCGCTCGAGCCCGCCGGTGACCACCACGGTGAGCCCCTCCAGCGTGCGGGGTGCGGACTCGTCACGTTCCTCGGTCATGCGCACACCCGCCGCGGCCCACTTCTGCACGATCGCCGCGTGCCACTTGTCGTCCTCGCCGGGCTGGTCGAACCACGCGCGCACCGCCCCCGCGATGGTCGGTCCCACGCCCTCGGCGGCGCCGATCTCCTCCTCGGTCGCCGCCGCGATCGCGGGGATGGAGGCGAAGTGCTGCGCGAGCGCGCGGGCGGCGGTCGGCCCGACGTGCCGGATCGACAGCGCGACCAGCACCCGCCACAGCGCGGCCTGCGTGGCCTTCTCCAGGTTGCCCAGCAGCGCGGTGCCGGTCGCGTTGAGGTCACCGGCCTCGCGCACCACACCGCCCACCTTCGAGCTGGTCGAGAGCGTGAACAGCGGGACCTGGCGCAGCGCGTCCGCGTCGAGCGAGAAGAGGTCGCCCTCGTCGGTCACCACGCCCGCGGTCAGCAGCGCGTGCGCGGCCTCCCAGCCGAGCGCCTCGATGTCGAACGCCCCGCGGGACGCGACGTGGAAGATCCGCTCGCGCAGCTGCGCCGGGCACGAGCGCTGGTTCGGGCAGCGGATGTCGACGTCGCCCTCCTTGGCGGGCGCCAGCGTGGTGCCGCACGACGGGCACTGCGTCGGCATGACGAACGCGCGCTCCGTGCCGTCGCGCAGGTCCACCACCGGACCCACGACCTCGGGGATGACGTCCCCGGCCTTGCGCAGGACCACCGTGTCCCCGATGAGCACACCCTTGCGCACCACCTCGCTGGCGTTGTGCAGCGTGGCCATCTCCACGGTGGACCCCGAGACCAGCACCGGCTCCATCACCGCATACGGGGTCACACGCCCCGTGCGGCCCACGTTCACCCGGATGTCGAGGAGCCGGGTGTTCACCTCCTCGGGCGGGTACTTGTACGCGATCGCCCAGCGTGGCGCGCGGCTGGTGGACCCGAGCCTGCGCTGCAGCGCGATCTCGTCGACCTTCATCACGATGCCGTCGATCTCGTGCTCGACGTCGTGCCGGTGCTCGCCGTAGTACGCGATCATCTCGCGCACGCCGTCGAGGCCCTCGACGATCCGGGTGTGCCCCGAGACGGGCACGCCCCAGGACGCCAGGAGGTCGTACACCTGCGACTGTCGCTCGATGCCGGTCCCGCGGCCGGCGCCCCACACCAGGGCGCCGATGCCGTGCGCGTACATGCGCAGGTCTCGCGACGCGGTGACGCGCGGGTCCTTCTGCCGCAGCGAGCCCGCAGCCGCGTTCCGGGGGTTGGCGAAGGGGCTCTTGCCCGCCTCGACCTGCGCCGCGTTGAGGTCCGCGAACGCGGCCACCGGCAGGAACACCTCCCCGCGGATCTCGATGCGCTCGGGGTGGGTGGCCGGGTCCCCGCCCAGGACGTCCGGGATGGTGGAGATGGTGCGCACGTTCAGGGTGACGTCCTCCCCCGTGCGACCGTCACCGCGCGTGGCCGCCCGCACCAGCCGGCCGTTCTCGTACAGCAGCGCGATGGCCAGCCCGTCGATCTTCAGCTCGCACAGGTAGTGCAGGTCCGTGCCCGCGTCCCGCTCGAGGTCGCGCTGCAGGCGGGCCGCCCAGGTGGCGATGTCCTCGTCGGAGAACGCGTTGTCCAGCGAGAGCATCCGCTCGACGTGCTCGACGGCGGCGAACTCGGTGGAGAACGTGCCGCCCACCCGCTGCGTGGGCGAGTCGGGCGTGCGCAGGCCCGGGTGGGCGTCCTCGAGCGCCGTGAGCTCGCGCAGCCGCTCGTCGTACTCCTTGTCGGAGGACACCGGGGCGTCCCGGAGGTAGTACGCGAACTGGTCGGCCTCGATCTGGGCGGCCAGCTCGGTCCAGCGGTGCCGGGCGTCGGCGGGGATCGAGGTCTCGGCGGACGCGCTCACGGGTGCGGGTGCTTCGTCGGTCACCCGTGCATCTTCTCGCGGGGCGCCCACACGCGCCCCGTCCACGCCGACGCGGCGACCACTCGACCAGTGGTCAGGCAGGACCGACGGCGGACGGACGACGCAGCCGCCCCACGACGAGCAGCCCGACGCACACCAGCACGCCGCCGACCGCGAGCACCGCCCCGGTGACGAACAGCGCGGGCGACGCAGAGGCCACGACGACCTCCGTCGGCTCGCCGGCCACGTCCCACGTGCAGATCGCGCGCGGCGGGACCGCCGTGTAGCGCACGCTCGCGGAGTCGGTGCCGGCCGCGTACGCCTGCACGCACGGGTGCGGGTCGTCCTTCGCCGAGGTCAGCGTGCTCACGCCGATGCCGGTGTAGCAGACGACGAGCAGGACGAGCCCGACGATCGCCGCTCCGGACGCCACGAGCAGGGCCAGCGCCCGGCCCACGCTCGGTCGTGCCGCTGCCACCCGTCAGTCCTCCGCTCGTTCGGCGACGATCCGCGCCGCGCGGACCAGCCCGGCCAGCACGGCCCGGGCGTCGTCGGGGCTGCCCTGCCCGGTGATGTCACCGGCCAGCAGGACCACGTCCCGCAGGCCCGCGGCCGGCAGCCCGACGGACCGCCACGGCCGGGTGAGCGTATCGGCCTGCCCGGTCACGTCCGGTCCGGCGCACTGCGAGGACGCCTGCGGCGCCAGCTCCGGCCAGAACGCGAGCCCGCCCTCGACCACCTCGGCGACCGTCTCCCAGCTGCGCTCGTCGAGGGCGTCGACCGCGAGCGCGAACCCGTCCACGTGCGCGTCGCGGATCACGCCGAGCGACGTCCACGCGGTGCCGCCGTGCGCGACGACGCGGGTGCCCTCGAGCGAGCGGACGGCGGCGGCGACCTCCGACATGCGCTCCGCGGCGACCGGCCCGGGGACCGGCCGCAGCGCCGAGTAGCCCGAGAAGGACGGCAGCACGCCGGCGACGACCTGCGCGAGCAGCGGTTCGTGCAGCAGCACCGTCGGCTCGGCGCCCGGCACCGCCCGCCGGATCGCGGCGAGGTGCTCGGCGATCCCGGCACCGAGGGACGCGGCGAGCTCGCGGACCGCGCCGGCGTCGGAGACGGCGCGGTCCCCGCGGGACAGGTACAGCGTGGCCGCGAGCGTGAGCGGCCCGAGCACGGGGACGACCAGCGGGCCCTGCCACCCGTGCGCGGCGACGGCGAGCGCGTCGACGTCCTCGCGCAGGTAGGCCCGCTGCGCGCGCGAGGTCGCGCCCCGGCCGGTCGGCGAGCTTCCAGCCGTGCGGACCCAGCTCCGTGGGCAGCTCGGCGAGCACGGCGGCCGCACGGCCGGACCGGTCGCCCCAGGGGCCGCGCTGCGGCAGGTGCACGACGAACGGCAGGCCGGCCACCTCGGACGGGGTGTCGACGAGGTCGCCGACCACCACGGTCTGCGCCTCGAGCACGTCCAGGCCGGGCCACGGTCCGGTGCCCGTGACGCCGGGGCGCGCGGGCGTCACGGTGCGACGGCCGCGGTCGCGCGGTGCGCCGCGGTCACGGTCGCCTGCCCCAGCACGCGTGTGCCGTCGTAGAGCACGGCCGACTGCCCCGGTGCGACACCCCGCAGGCCGTCCGCGGCATCGAGGTCCACGCGAACCACGCCGTCGCGCACCTCGGCACGCGCCGGCACCGCCGACCCGTGCGCCCGGACCTGCAGCGCGCAGTCGAACGACGAGCCGCCGACGCCGTCGAACCAGACCGCCCGGTCGGCCTCGACCGTGCGGACGGCGAGGTCGTCGGCGGAACCCACGACCACCCGGTTGTGCACCGGCTCGACCGACAGCACGTACCGCGGCTTGCCGTCCGCGGCCGGCCGCCCGATGGACAGGCCCCGGCGCTGGCCCACGGTGAACGCGTAGGCGCCGTCGTGCCGTCCCAGCACCTGCCCCTCGGCGTCGACGATCTCCCCCGGCCGGGAGCCCAGCCGCGAGCGCAGGAACCCCTGGGTGTCCCCGTCGGCGACGAAGCAGATGTCGTACGAGTCGGGCTTGGCGGACACCGACAGGCCGCGGGCGGCCGCCTCGGCGCGCGTCTCCTCCTTGCTGGCGACGTCGCCGAGCGGGAACATCGAGCGGGCCAGCCGCTCGGGCCCCATCACCGCGAGCACGTACGACTGGTCCTTGGCCGCGTCCCGCGCCCGGTGCAGCTCCCGGGTGCCGTCGTCGCGGGTCTCGATGCGCGCGTAGTGCCCCGTGCACACAGCGTCGAAGCCGAGCGCGACGGCCTTGTCCAGCAGCGTCGCGAACTTGATGTGCTCGTTGCAGCGCACGCACGGGTTGGGCGTCCGGCCGGCCTCGTACTCGGCGACGAAGTCCGCGACGACGGTCTCCTCGAACCGCTCGGACAGGTCCCACACGTAGTACGGGATGCCCAGCACGTCCGCCGCGCGGCGCGCGTCGCCGGCGTCCTCGATCGAGCAGCACCCGCGCGACCCGGTGCGGAACTGGTCGCGCGTGCGGGACAGCGCCATGTGCACGCCGACCACGTCGTGCCCGGCGTCGACCGCGCGCGCGGCGGCGACCGCCGAGTCCACGCCCCCGGACAGGGCAGCCAGGACCCGCATCAGGACCGCGCCCCGAGGGTGGCCAGCCCGGCCGCACGGGCCCGGTCGACGACGCCGGGCAGGGTGGTGAGCAGCGCCTCGACGTCGGCGTCCGTCGAGGTGTGGCCCAGGCTGAACCGCAGCGCGCCGCGCGCCTCCACCTCGTCGACCCCCATGGCCAGCAGCACGTGGCTGGGGCGCGGCACGCCCGCCTGGCACGCGGACCCGGTGGACGCCTCGATCCCCGCGGAGTCGAGCAGGTACAGCAGGGAGTCGCCCTCGCAGCCGGGGAACGTGAAGTGGGCGTTGGCGGGGAGCCGTCGCGACGGGTCCTGCGGGCCGCGCAGCACCGCGTCGGGCACGGCGGACCGGACGCCCGCGACGAGACGGTCCCGCAGGGAGCCCACGCGGGCGGCGAGCTCCGGACGGGCGGCGGCCGCCCGGTCGACGGCCAGGCCGAACGCGGCCAGCAGCGCCGCGTCGAGCGTGCCCGACCGCACGCCGCGCTCCTGCCCACCCCCGTGCAGCACGGGCGTGAGGTCGAGTCCCCGGCGGGCCAGCAGCGCGCCGGCGCCGCCCGGACCACCCAGCTTGTGACCGGTGAGCGTCATCGCGTCCAGGCCGGAGGCGGCGAAGTCGACGGGCACCTGGCCGACCGCCTGCACCGCGTCGGCGTGGACGGGAACCCCGAACCGTCGGCCGAGCGCGACCACGTCGTCCAGCGGCTGCAACGACCCGACCTCGTTGTTCGCCCACATGACCGAGATCAGCGCGGCCTGGTCGCCGTGCCGCTCGAGCTCGTCGCGCAGCGCGTCGACCTCGAGGACTCCCTCGGCGTCCACGGGCAGGAGCACCAGCTCGGCGCCCGCGTGCTCGGCCATCCAGAACGCGGGGTCCAGCACCGCGTGGTGCTCGACCGCGGACACGAGCAGGCGCCGGCGACGCGCGTCCTGCGTGCGGCGCGCCCAGAACAGGCCCTTGACCGCGAGGTTGTCCGCCTCGGTCCCGCCCGACGTCCAGAGCACCTCGCTGGGTCGCGCACCCACCGCCGCGGCCAGCCGCTCGCGCGCCTCCTCGACCACCCGGCGCGCCGCCCGACCGGACGTGTGCAGCGACGAGGGGTTGCCGGGGTGCGCGAGCTGCTCGGCGAGCACCCGCGCGGCCTCCGGGAGCATGGGCGTGGTCGCCGCATGGTCGAGATACACGCTCATCGGCCCCAGTCTACGAACCGGCCGGACGGGCGCCGACCGCGCGGTGGTGGCAAACCCCCTCCGGCGGCCGCACGGGACCTGGCAGGATGAGCGCCGTGAGTGCCGACGACGTCATCGCCCTCCCGCTCGCCTTCAGCGGCCAGCGGCTGGACTGGCGCGATCTGCCCCGGCACGTCCGGGCCCGGATCACCGAGCTCGCCGGCGCCCAGGTCACCGCGGAGACCAGCGCGACCAGCGGGTTCAGCCCGGGCTTCGCGGCCGTGCTGGAGCTCGCCGACGGTCGCGGCGTGTTCGTCAAGGCCGTCTCCGGCGAGCAGAACCCGCTCTCCCCGGACCTGGCCCGCGCGGAGATCCGCGTGTCCCACGCCCTGCCGCCCCAGGTCCCCGCGCCCCGGCTGCTGTGGAGCTCCGACGACGGCGACTGGGTCATCCTCGGGTTCGAGGTGGTGCACGGCCGCTCCCCCGAGCTGCCCTGGAAGCCGGCTGACCTGCAGTCGGTCGCGGACGCCCTGGGAGCGCTTGCAGACGCCGAGCCGCTGCCGGGTCACGGCCTGCCCCGCACCGACGACCAGCTGGCCGACGAGTTCACGGGCTGGCGCAGGCTGCGCGCCCTCGACGGAGCCACGCAGGGTCGGTACGCGGAGCTGGCGGGTGACGTGGGCCAGTGGGCGCTGGACCACATCGAGCAGCTGGTGCGCTGGGAGCAGGACGCGCTGCGCGTGTGCGCGGGCGACGCCCTCGTGCACGGCGACCTGCGCGCGGACAACGTCATGATCGACCCGGACCACCAGCACCGCGTCTGGCTCATCGACTGGCCGCACGCCAGCGTCGGCGCCCCGTGGCTGGACCTGGCGTTCATGCTGCCCAGCGTGGCGCTGCAGGGCGGCGGCGACCCGGCGACGGTGTTCCGGGCGCACGCGGTCTCGGACGGCGTGCACGACGACGACCTGCGCGCCGGCCTGGCCGGGCTGTCCGGCTACTTCGCGTGGAGCTCGCGCCAGCCGGCACCGCTGGGCATCCCGAACCTGCGCCGGTTCCAGGCCGCGCAGGGCATCGCGGCCATGCGGTGGCTGCGCGACCTGTCCTGAGCGTCAGGCGCTCGGCGGCTCGTCCTGCAGCTTGCGCTCACGCTCGCGCAGCTGCGCCTCCCACTCCCGGAGCATCTTCTCGTGGTCGTCGTCGGAGCGGCGCATCCCCGCCAGGAACTCCGGGTCGTCGTCGGGCGAGGAGCGGCGTGGCCGCTCGTACTCGGGGAACCCCGCCGTGCCGGTGGACGGCCACGGCACCTGGCGCGCGGGCCGGTGCTCGGGCCGACCCGCCACGAGCCAGGCGACCCCGCCGACGATGGGCAGCAGGATGATGACGAACACCCAGGTGGTCTTGGACAGGTTCCGCGGGACGTCCGTCTGGATGCACTCGATGAGGCAGAAGACCAGCAGCCCGATCTCGAGCAGGTACGGCAGGTAGCGGATCACGGCTGTCTCCTCGGCGCCCCCGCCCGGCGGCGCGTGCGCCGGGACCGACCGGCACGCTAACGGAGCGGCTGCACCGCCGTCCGACGCTTCGTCCGGCGGCCGTCGCCGATCACCCGGACGGACCAGTCAGCCCAGGACCACGGACCCGGGCTGCCCCCAGCCGACGAGCGTCGAGCCCGTGGACCACAGGCCCATGAGCCCGTCCGGGAGGTCGGTGCGCCACGCCTCGCCGCCGTCCTCGAACCGGTAGGCCGCGACCTCGCCCACGCCGGGCCAGTCGTCCGGCGCCGCCTCGTCGGAGGTCTCGGCGCGTTGCTGGGCGGCGAGCAGGTGCCGCCCGTCGGTGAGCAGGCCGGTCAGCGACCGGCCGCGCGGGAGCGGCGTCCGCCAGATCTCGTCTCCGGTCCGCGCGTCGACGGCGACGACGGCGTCGTCCGTGCCCACGTACACCCGGCCACGGACGAGCACCGCGGCCAGGGCGGTGCTCGCGGCGACCGACCAGCGCGGTGTGGAACCACCTCGGTCGTACGCGCGGACCCGGTCCCCGCTCATGAGCACCAGGTCCGGCACGCTGCCGTCGTCGGCGGACAGCGGCAGGCGGCGCCCGCGCAGCACCACGTCCGCCCCGTCGGCGTGCAGGAACGTCGTGGACTGCGACTCGTCGACGGGGCTCGAGCCGATGGTGACGTCGTGCGTCACGGGATCGACCTCCCACCCGGCGCCGACGTCGATGGCGGTCCTGATCACGTCGCCGTCGCGGTCGAGGAGGGTCATCACGCCCGGCGGGGTCACGGCGCCGACACCGTCGGACGTCAGGAAGAGCGCGACACCCCCCACGTGGACCTGACCGTCGTCGGGCTCACGGCGGACCGGGCCGACCGGCAGCGGTGTGCGCCACCGCTCGTGGCCGTCGGCCAGGTCCGTGCCGACGAGTGTCGTCGCGCCGTCGGCGGCCTGCACCGCCACGACGGCGGTGCCGGGGAGCGCGGTGAACGAGACGGCCCCCGGCGCGGCCGTCTCGGTCAGGACCGTGCCGTCGTCGGTGTCGAGCACGACCAGGCGGCTCACCTGCCCCAGCACCGTCGACACCGACGCCTCCGCGTAGACCTGGTACGCGTCGGTCACCAGGCACAGGGCCCGTCCGGCGTCCTGGGGCACCGGCAGACAGCCGCCGAGCGGGCTGCCGTCCTCCGGCGGTTCTGCCACCTCGGCGAGCGGCGCAGACCAGCGCGTGGCCCCGGTCGCCTCGTCCACCGCCAGCAGGGACTGCGCACCGTCGGCACCACGCGCCGTCCCGATCATCGCGCCGTCGCGCCGGATGCCGGACCAGAGCACCGCCTCGGCGCCCTGCGGCGGCGCCCACAGCACGCGCAGGTCCTGGTCGACGGGGAGGACCACGCCCGGGACCGCGGCGAGCGCACGGTACGCGGCCTGCTCGCGCAGCGCCGTGACGCCCTGCGCGCCGGCTAGGACCATCAGGACCGCGAGCGAGAGCACGAGCCACCGGCGACGCCGACGGCGGAGGCGGCCCGGGGGGACGGACGCAGCGTGGTCCTCGGGCTCGTCGCGCTCGTCGTGCTCGAGGAGCTCGACGGGCTGCATCGCCGCGGGCCGGACCATGACGGGACCCTATGGCGTCGTCGGCGTGCGGATCAGCCCTTCAGGCGACGGATCTCCTCGGCGGCCTGCGGGACGACGGTGAACAGGTCCCCCACCACGCCGAAGTCGGCGATCTCGAAGATGGGCGCGTCGGGGTCGGAGTTCACCGCGACGATCGTGCCCGCCGCCTGCATCCCGCCGCGGTGGTGGACGGCACCCGAGACGCCCAGGCCCACGTACAGCCGGGGCGCGATCGTGACGCCGGTCTGGCCGATCTGCGCGTCGTGGCCGATCCAGCCCTCGTCGGTGGCGACGCGCGTGGCGCCGACCGCGCCGCCCAGCACGTCCGCCAGCTGCTCCACCACGGAGAAGTCGCCCTCGGTCCCCCGCCCGCCGGCCACGACCACGCTCGCGCTGCCCAGGTCGGGTCGGGCGCTGGCGGGCCGGACCGTGCGCTCGACCAGCGTGACGCGGCGCGCCTTGTCGCTCACGGTGACCGTGTGCTCGCCGATCTGCGCGGCAGGGGCGTCCTCGAGCGTGCTGGGCTGCACCGAGTTGGGCTTGACCGTGACGATCGCGAGCGGCGCCGTCACGGCGCAGGACGTGGTCCAGGTGCCGGCGAAGACGGTCTTGGACGCCACGTACCGCCCGTCCACGACCGTCAGCCCGTCGGCGTCCGTGATCACACCGGCCCCGGTGCCGACGGCGAGCCGGGCCACGGCCTCCTTGTTCTCGAACGACGACACGACGAGCAGCAGACCCGCGCCCGTGGCGTCGAGCAGGGAGGCGAGCGCCTCGGACAGCACGGCCGACAGGTGCAGGTCCGCGTCGGCGACGACGCGGTGCACGTGCGTCGCCCCCAGGGCGGACAGCTCGGCGACCACCTGCTCCGACGGCTCCACGCCGTCCACCGGCCACGCGGCATGCACGCCGGCGCTGCCCGCCAGCCCGCGCGCGAGCGTGAGCAGCTCACGCACCGGCGCACGGACGGCTCCGGCCTCGGTGTGGTCGACGAGCACGAGCACGGGTGCGGTCACGGCGGTCCTTCGGTCTGCGGGGCGGGTCAGACGAGCTGGTTGTCGACGAGGTACGCGGCCAGCCGGGCGCCGGCGTCACCGGTGTCCTGCACCAGCACGCGGTCCTCGCGCGGCGGGCGGGCGGCGGCCTCGAGGACCTGCGTCCGGGCGCCGGTGGCGCCGACCCGCGCCGCATCGAGCTGCAGGTCGGAGAGCGTCAGCGTGGTGACCGGCTTCTTGCGCGCCGCCATGATGCCCTTGAAGTTGGGGTACCGCGGCTCGTTGGCCTGGTCCGTCACCGACACGAGCGCGGGCAGCGCCGACTCGAGCACCTCGGACGCGTGGTCGAGGTTGCGGCGCACGCGCACCGTGCCGCCGTCGACCGTCAGCTCGGCGGCGAGCGGCAGCGCGGGCAGGTCGAGCAGCTCCGCGAGCGCGGTGGGCAGCAGGGAGGTCAGGCCGTCCAGCCCCGCCATGCCGGTGACCACGAGGTCCACGTGCTCCTGCGCGTCCAGGTGCCGGACCGCGGCCGCGAGGACGCGCGCGGTGCCGATCACGTCGGATCCGGCGATGGCGTCGTCGACCACGTGGACCGCCTCGTCGGCGCCCATCTGCAGGCCGCGGCGGACCGCGTCGACCGCGTCGTCGGGACCCACGGTCAGGGCGACCACGGACCCCTCGGCGGCCTCGACCAGCGCGATGGCCGCCTCGAGCGCGTTCTCGTCGAGCTCGTTGAGCGTGCCGTCGCCGCCGTCGCGCACCACGCGACCGTCGGGGCCGAGCTCCCGGTCGGACTGGATGTCAGGGACATGCTTCACGCACACGACGATCCTCACCCGCGGAACGTTACCGTCCGCCCCGCACGCACCCCGACACGTGTCCCGTCCGCGGACACCCACCACACACCCCGCCCCGGACCTGTCCGACACGTGTGGGCGTGCACCCCCCACAATGTCCGGGTGACTTCGACCTCCTCCCGCCGGCGTCCGCCGCGACTCGGCGTCCACGTCACCCCTGACGGCGTGGACGTCGCCGTGCACGCCCCGCACGCCGCCGGCGTCGACCTGTGCCTGCCCGACGAGACCGGCACGGAGCGCCGTGTGCCGCTCGACGGTCCCGCGCTCGGCGTGTTCAGCGCCTCCGTGCCGGGCGTGCGCGCCGGCCAGCGCTACGGGTTCCGCGCCCGGGGCCCGTGGGAGCCCGCCGCGGGCCACCGGTACAACCCGGCCAAGCTGCTCGTCGACCCGTACGCCCGCGGCCTGGACGGCGAGGTCGCGCACACGCCCGAGACCTACGGGCACGTCGTCGACGACGACCTGGCGGGCGATCCCTACGGTCCGGCGGACCCGCGCGACTCGGCCGGCCACGTGCCCTGGTCGGTCGTGGTGGACCCCGCGTCCCTGCCCGGTCCCGACCCGGCGGCGAACCGCCCCTGGACCCCGTGGTCCCGCACGGTCGTCTACGAGGCCCACGTGCGCGGCCTGACGATCCTCGACGAGCGCCTGCCCCCGCAGCTGCGTGGCACCTACGCCGGGCTGGCGCACCCGGCCGTGGTCGAGCACCTCCTGCGCCTCGGCGTCACGGCGGTCGAGCTGCTGCCCGTGCACGCGTTCGCCGACGAGCCGCACCTGGTCGAGAAGGGCCTGACCAACTACTGGGGCTACAGCACGCTCGGCTTCTTCGCCCCGCACGCCGCGTACGCCACCGCGGCCGCTCGGCAGCAGGGACCGGCGGCGGTGCTGGCCGAGCTGCGCGGCGCCGTGCACGCCCTGCACGAGGCCGGGCTCGAGGTCCTGCTCGACGTGGTCTACAACCACACCTGCGAGGGCGGGCTGCCCGGCCAGCACCTGTCCTGGCGCGGCCTGGACAGCTCGGTCTACTACGCGCACGACGGCGGGGCCCCGGCCTCGCTCGCGGACGTCACCGGCACCGGCAACACCCTGGACTTCCGCCGGCCCGAGGTGGTGCGGATGACGCTCGACTCGCTGCGCTACTGGGCCGACGTGGTCGGCGTCGACGGCTTCCGGTTCGACCTCGCGGTGACGCTCGGGCGCGACGGCGGAGGCTTCTCCCCGGACCACCCGGCGCTCGTCGCGATGGCTACCGAGCCGGCCCTGCACGGGCTCAAGCTCGTCGCCGAGCCGTGGGACGTCGGACCGGGTGGCTGGCGGACCGGGCAGTTCCCGCTGCCGTTCGCGGAGTGGAACGACCGGTTCCGCAACGCGGCCCGCTCGTTCTGGCTGGGCGATCCCGGCCGCGCGGCCCACGGCCTGCCCGGCCACCGGGTCCGCGACCTGGCCACCCGGCTGGCGGGCTCGGTCGACCTGTTCGGGCACAGCGACCCGCCGCTCGTGCGCGGCCCGGTGGCGTCGGTGAACTACGTGACCGCGCACGACGGCTTCACGCTGGCCGACCTGGCCGCCTACGAGCACAAGCACAACGCGGCCAACGGCGAGCAGAACCGGGACGGCAGCAACGACAACCGGTCCTGGAACCACGGGATCGAGGGACGCGTCGGCCCCGACTCGCCCGCCGTCGACCTGGTGCCGCTGCGCCGGCGCTCCATCCGGAACCTGTTCGCCACCCTGGTGCTGGCCGCGGGGACGCCCATGATCACCGCCGGCGACGAGATGGGCCGCACGCAGCAGGGCAACAACAACGCGTACTGCCAGGACAACGAGATCTCCTGGGTGCACTGGGACCTGACCCCCTGGCGCAAGGACATGCTGGCCACCGCCCGCTGGCTGCTGCTGCTGCGCCGGGAGCACCCGGCGCTGCGCACCGAGCGGTTCTACTCGGGGCGCCCGGCGGAGCCCGGCCGCCGGCCCGACCTGGCCTGGTTCGACGCCCTGGGCCGCCCCTTCGACCACGACCGCTGGCACGACCCGTCGATCCGCACGCTCCAGATGGTGCGCACGGCACCGCCGCCGGAGCGCGACACCGTGCTGCTGGTCATCAACGGCTCGCTCGACGCGGTGCACCTGGTGCTCGCCGACGACCACGGCGGTCGGTGGCGGCTGGCCTGGGACTCCGTGTGGGAGAGCCCGGCGGAGGAGCGCGCGGCGGCCATCGAGGGAACCCTGCACGCAGAGCCCGGCGAGGCCACGGTGGTCGAGGCGCTGAGCATGCGGGTCTACGTCCTGGCGCAGGACTGAGCCCCTTCTGGACGTCCGTCCAGACCGGTACGGTGCGCAGATGACGCACTCCGATGTCGTGGTCGTCGGTGCGGGCCTGGCCGGGCTCGTCGCCACCGCCGAGCTGGTCGCCGCCGGCCGCCGGGTCACCCTGCTCGACGCCGAGCCGGCCGCCAGCATGGGCGGTCAGGCGTACTGGTCGTTCGGCGGGCTGTTCCTCGTCGACTCCCCCGAGCAGCGACGTCTCGGGGTCAAGGACTCCGCCGAGCTCGCGCTCGCGGACTGGCTGGGGTCCGCCGACTTCGCCACCGACGGGACCGACCGGTGGGGGCGCGCGTGGGCGGAGGGCTTCGTCGAGTTCGCCGCGGGTGACCTGCGGTCGTGGCTGCACGGGCTGGGCGTGCGCTGGTTCCCGCTGGTGCAGTGGGCCGAGCGTGGCGGGTACCTGGCGCAGGGGCACGGCAACTCGGTCCCGCGGTTCCACGTCACCTGGGGCACCGGCCCGGGCATCCTCGAGCCGTTCGTGCGCGCGCTCCTGGACGCCCGGCGCGACGGGCTCGTCGACGTCCGGTTCCGGCACCGGGTCACCGGCCTGGTCACCACCGACGGGCGGGTCACCGGCGTGCGCGGCGACGTGCTGGCGCCCGACGCCGCGGCGCGCGCGGTGCCGAGCTCGCGGGAGGTCGTCGAGCCGTTCGAGCTGACCGCGAGCGCGGTCGTCGTCGCGACCGGCGGGATCGGCGCGAACCACGAGCTGGTGCGCGCCGCGTGGCCGGCCGCGGCCGGACGCCTGCCCGCGCGCATGCTGTCCGGTGTCCCGGACCACGTGGACGGCTCCGGCATCGCCGCCGCGCGCGCGTCGGGCGCCGCGGTCGTGCACGAGGACCGCATGTGGCACTACCCCGAGGGGATCACCAACCACTCGCCCGTGTGGTCGCAGCACGGCATCCGGATCCTGCCCGGGCCGAGCAGCCTGTGGCTCGACGCCGACGGCAACCGGCTCCCCGTGCCCCTGTTCCCCGGCTTCGACTCCCTGGGCGCGCTGCAGCACCTCACCTCGCGGGGCGACGACCACTCGTGGTTCGTGCTCGACAGGACGATCCTCGGGTCCGAGTTCGCGCTGTCCGGCTCGGAGCAGAACCCGGACCTCACCGGCCGGGACCTCGGGCTGCTGCTGGAGCGGGTCAAGCCGGGCGCGGTCGGCCCGGTGGAGGCGTTCGCCGAGCAGTCCGACGAGTTCCTGTGGGCCGACACCCCGGCGGAGCTCGCCGCCAAGATGAACGCGCTGTCGGGGACGGACCGCATCGACGCGGACGCGCTCGAGCGCACCATCGTGGCGCGGGACCGCCAGGTGGAGACCGGCCTGGGCAAGGACCTGCAGGTGGTGGCGACCGCGATGGCCCGGCGGTACGTCGTCGACCGGCTCATCCGGGTGGCCAAGCCGCACCGGCTGCTGGACCCGGCGCACGGCCCGCTGCTCGCGGTGCGCCTGTCCGTGCTCACCCGCAAGACGCTCGGTGGCCTGCACACCGACCTGGAGGGACGCGTCCTGCGCCCGGACGGCGAGGTGCTGCCGGGGCTGTGGGCGGCGGGTGAGGCCGCGGGCTTCGGGGGCGGCGGCGTGCACGGCCACCGCGCGCTCGAGGGGACGTTCCTCGGCGGCTGCCTGTTCACGGGTCGCACGGTCGGCCGGGCGCTGCGGTAGCCGTCCGGAGCCGACGACCCGGCGCGCTCCGGATGCCCGGCAGCGGGACCTACGGATAGGTTCGTGAGCGTGACGACTCGCCCCGTGCCGCTCGGCACCTCCGTCGGCCGTATCCCCGTCGTGGACGTCTCCCCTGTCGCCGAGGCCGGGCGGTTCCCCGCCAAGGCCGTGGTCGGCGAGGCGGTGCCCGTGCGGGCCACCGTCTTCCGTGAGGGGCACGACGCGGTCGCAGCCACCGCGGTCCTGACGGACCCGTCCGGGGTCGACCGCGCCAGCGCGCGCATGGTCGACATCGCCCCCGGCCTCGACCGCTTCGAGGCTCGGCTGGTGCCCACCGAGACCGGTGCGTGGACCTTCCGCGTCGAGGGCTGGTCGGACCCCTACGGCACCTGGGTGCACGACGCGACGATCAAGGTCGAGGCCGGCGTCGACGTCGAGCTCATGCTCACCGAGGGCGCGCTGCTGCTCGAGCGGGCCGCCGCCCGCACCGGCGCTGACGCCATGTCCCGCGACGGCGCGCGCGTGCTCACCGACGCCGTCCGCGGCCTGCGCGACGTGCGGGACACGCCGCAGGAACGCCTGTCGGCCGGCCTGTCCAGCCAGGTGCACGCGGCCCTGGCCGCCCACCCGCTGCGCGAGCACGTGACCCGCTCGGCCGCCTACCCCCTGGTCGTCGAGCGCCCGCTGGCGCTGGCCGGCGCCTGGTACGAGCTGTTCCCCCGCTCCCAGGGCGCGCAGTACGACCCCGAGGCCGGCAAGTGGTCCTCCGGGACGCTGCGCACGGCCGCGCTCGACCTGCCGCGGATCGCCGGCATGGGGTTCGACGTCGTCTACCTGACCCCCGTGCACCCCATCGGCGAGACCCACCGCAAGGGACCCAACAACTCGCTGTTCGCGGACCTGGGCGACCCCGGCTCGCCGTACGCGATCGGCTCCCCGGCGGGCGGGCACGACGCCATCGAGCCCACGCTGGGCACCTTCGACGACTTCGACGCGTTCGTCGCGGACGCCCGGGCGCTCGGCATGGAGGTCGCGCTCGACATCGCGCTGCAGTGCTCCCCCGACCACCCGTGGGTGACCGAGCACCCGGAGTGGTTCACCACCCGTGCGGACGGCACCATCGCGTACGCCGAGAACCCGCCGAAGAAGTACCAGGACATCTACCCCCTGAACTTCGACAACGACCCCGAGGGCATCTACACGGAGATCCGCCGGGTGCTGCAGGTCTGGATCGACCACGGCGTGACCCTGTTCCGCGTGGACAACCCGCACACCAAGCCGCTCGACTTCTGGGCGCGCATCCTGGCCTCCGTGCGGGCCGACCACCCCGAGGTCATCTTCCTGTCCGAGGCGTTCACCCGCCCGGCCATGATGCAGACGCTGGCCAAGGTCGGGTTCCACCAGTCGTACACGTACTTCACCTGGCGGAACACCAAGGACGAGATCACCGAGTACCTCGAGGAGGTCTCCGGTGAGCAGGGCGCGTGGCTGCGGCCCGCGTTCTGGCCGACGACCCACGACATCCTGCCGCCGTACCTGCAGGCCACGGGGGTGCGCGGGTTCGCGGTGCGCGCCGTGCTGGCCGCCCTGGGGTCGCCCACGTGGGGGATCTACTCGGGCTACGAGCTGGTCGAGGACGTGCCCCGACCGGGTGTCGACGAGCAGATCGACAACGAGAAGTACGAGTTCAAGCCGCGCGACTGGTCGAAGGCCGACGGCATCGGGATCAACCTGCTGCTCGGCCGGCTCAACGAGCTGCGGCACGCGCACCCGGCCCTGCAGCAGCTGCGCAACCTGCGCGTGCTGCCCACGTCCGACGACGCCCTGGTCGCGTTCGCCAAGCACCTGGACGCCGCACACTCCCCCAGCGGGATCGCCGACACCATCGTCGTCATCGTCAACCTCGACCCGTGGAACGCCCGTGAGGGCAGCGTGGAGCTGGACCTGCACGCGTTCGGGCTCGACCCCGACCAGACCGTCGTCGCGCACGACGTGCTGTCCGACGAGACGTACGAGTGGGGCTCCTCGGTCTACGTGCGGCTCGACCCGATGATCCGGGCGGCGCACGTGGTGCACCTGGTGGCACCGTGACGGCCCAGCCCGAGGCCCAGGCCTCCGGTCAGGGCCGGCACCTGCGCGAGCCGGCGCCGACGACGTCGCAGATCGTCCTGCCCGAGCACCGCCAGCCCGCGATGCCGCAGCCGGTCGAGGAGACGGGCGGCCTGAGCGACGACCGCGAGTGGTACCGGACCGCCGTCTTCTACGAGGTCATGCTCCGCACGTTCTCGGACTCGTCGGGCCAGGGCAGCGGTGACCTGCGCGGCCTCATCAACCGGCTCGACTACCTGCAGTGGCTGGGCATCGACTGCCTGTGGCTGCCGCCGTTCTACCCGAGCCCCCTGCGCGACGGTGGCTACGACGTGGCCGACTACACCGCGATCGCGGGCCAGTACGGCACGATGGCGGACTTCACCGAGCTCATCGAGAAGGCGCACGCCCGCGGCATGCGCATCGTCGTGGACCTGGTCATGAACCACACGAGCGACCAGCACCCGTGGTTCCAGGCGTCGCGCTCGGACCCCGAGGGCCCGTACGGGGACTTCTACGTGTGGAGCGACGACAACACCAAGTACCCCGACGCGCGCATCATCTTCGTCGACACCGAGACGTCCAACTGGACCTTCGACCCCGTCCGCCGCCAGTTCTTCTGGCACCGCTTCTTCGGCCACCAGCCCGACCTGAACTTCGAGAACCCCCGGGTGGTCGAGGCGATGCTCGACGTGGGGCGGTTCTGGCTGGGCATCGGCGTGGACGGCTTCCGGCTCGACGCGGTCCCGTACCTGTTCGAGGCCGAGGGCACCAACTGCGAGAACCTCCCCGAGACGCACGCGTTCCTGCGCAAGGTGCGGGCGATGATCGACGAGGAGTTCCCGGGCCGGATCATGCTGGCCGAGGCCAACCAGTGGCCCGAGGACGTCGTGCACTACTTCGGCACCGAGGAGGAGCCGGAGTGCCACATGTGCTTCCACTTCCCGGTGATGCCCCGCATCTACTACTCGATCCGGGACCAGCGGGCGACGAGCATCATCGACATCCTCGCCGACACGCCGCCGATCCCGAAGAACGGCGCCCAGTGGAGCACGTTCCTGCGCAACCACGACGAGCTCACGCTCGAGATGGTCTCCACGGAGGAGCGCGCGTCCATGTACGGCTGGTACGCGCCGGACTCGCGGATGCGCGCCAACATCGGCATCCGTCGGCGCCTGGCGCCCCTGCTGGACAACTCGCGCAAGGAGATCGAGCTCGCGCACGCCCTGCTGCTGTCGCTGCCGGGCAGCCCGTGCCTCTACTACGGCGACGAGATCGGCATGGGCGACAACATCTGGCTGCCGGACCGTGACGCGGTGCGCACCCCGATGCAGTGGACGCCCGACCGCAACGCCGGGTTCTCCACGGCGGACCCCGGCAAGCTCTACCTCCCGCTCGTCCAGTCCCTGGTGCACCACTACAGCCACACCAACGTGGAGGCGCAGCTGGCGCAGCCGACGTCGCTGCTGCACTGGGTGCACGGCATGCTCGCGGTCCGCCGCCAGCACCCCGCGCTCGGCGCCGGCGACTTCGAGGTGCTGACCTGCGACAACGAGTCGGTGCTCGCGTTCTGCCGGCGGACCGCCGACGAGACGATCCTGGTGGTGGCCAACATGGCCTCGACCGCCCGCGCGGGCACCGTGCAGCTGCAGGGCCAGGCCGGGTACGCGGTGCACGACGTGTTCGGCGGGGCACCGTTCGCCCCGGTCGGTGCCGACGGCACGGCGTCGTTCACCCTGGGATCGCGTGACTTCTACTGGCTGGAGCTGACCGCACCGTGAGTCTGACCGCCCGCACCTCTCCCGACGACGCACGCCTGCTCGACGTGCTCCGTGACTGGCTGCCCACGCGGCGCTGGTTCCCGGCCAAGGGTCAGACGGCGGAGCTGTCGGCGGTGGCGTCGTTCGCGCTCGCCGCCGACGTCGTCGTCCTGCTGGTGCGCGTGCGCGCGGGGTCCATCGACGTCGTGCTGCAGGTCCCCGTGGTGCTCGCGGACCCGGGTGCGCCGGACGCCCTCGGAGAGCTGGACGGCCGCGGGGTGCTCGACGGTGCCGGCCACCCCGCGTTCCTGCGGGCGTGGCTGGACGTCGCCGACGGGCCGGGTGCCGACGTGGACGCCGCCGCGGCCCGCATCATCTCCGGTGAGCAGTCGAACACCTCCGTGGTGCTGCCCGGCGCGCGCCCCGGGATCCTCAAGGTGCTGCGCGCCGTGGCCGCCGGCGAGAACCCGGACGTCGACGTGCCCCGGCACCTGGTGGACGTGGGGTGGCAGCACGTGCCGGCGCCGCTCGCCTGGCTGGAGGGCACGTGGCCGGGCCCGGGCGGTGAACCGGTCACGGGGTACCTGGGCGTGCTCAGCGCGTTCGTCGACGCGGCCGAGGACGGCTTCGAGCTGGCCTGCGCGTACGCGGGACGCCGGGAGTCGTTCGCGTCGCTGGCCGCCGACCTGGGCGCGGTCACCGCGACGATGCACGAGGCTCTGGTGACCGCCTACGGCGTCGACCCCGCGGACCAGGGGCCGCAGGAGGTCGCACGCGCGGTGGCGGCGCGGTTCTCCTGGGCGCTCAGCGCCGTCCCCGCGCTGGCGCAGCACGCGGACGGGGTGGCCGCCGTCGTCGCCGAGGTCCGTGCACTCGCCTCCGCCCCGCCGCGGCAGCGCGTCCACGGCGACCTGCACCTGGGCCAGGTGCTCCGCAGCCACGACGCCTGGTTCATCATGGACTTCGAGGGCGAGCCCCTGGCCCCCCTGGCCCAGCGCACGCGGCCGGACCTGGCCCTGCGGGACGTCGCCGGGCTGCTGCGGTCGCTCGACTACGCCGCCGCGGTCGGCGGGCTCACGGGGGCGGACGCGCAGGAGTGGACCAGCGCGGCGCGCGCGGGGCTGCTGTCCGGCTACGGCACGAGCTCGGACGGCGACGCAGCCGTGCTCCTGCGCGCCCTGGAGCTGGACAAGACGCTCTACGAGGCGGTCTACGAGTCCCGGAACCGGCCGTCGTGGCTGCCGATCCCGCTCGCCGGGCTCGAGCGCCTGACCGCCTGATCAGGCGCCGGCGGTGACCTCGAGCGGCAGCTCGAGCGGCATCCGGACGCCCACCTGCCGCGGCGCCAGCTCGCTCTGCAGCACGAGGGCGGCCGCGCCGACGGCGGCCGCCTCCGGCGCGTTGGAGGAGATCGTCACGCGCACCGGGTGGCTCCCGCGCGCGAAGAACGACTGGGCGAGCCGGCGCTCGATCTCCGGCAGGTAGAGCGAGCCCGCGATGGCGAACGCGGGCCCGGTGAGCACGACGAGCTCGAGGTCCAGCACGTTGGCCAGCGTCTGCGCGGCGACCCCGATGTACCGCGCCGACCGCTGGAGCAGCTCGAGCGGCAGCGCGTCCCCCCGGCTGGCGTCCCGGGCGAGTGCCCCGAACGCCTCCGCCACACCGCGACCGCCCGGGTCGAGCCCGGCCTCCCGCGCGGCGGCGACGACCGCCGCGGGACCCGCCAGGGCCTCCACGCAGCCGAGGTTGCCGCACCAGCACGGCGGCCCGTCGAGCTCCACGCAGATGTGGCCGATCTCCCCGGCGTTCGAGCTGGAGCCGCGGTACACGGTGCCGTCGACGATGATGCCGGCGCCGATGCCGGTGCCCATGTAGAGCGCCGCGAACGCGGATCCTGTCGCGATGCCGCCGGACCAGTACTCGCCGATGGCGGCCGCGGTCGCGTCGTTGTCCAGCAGCACGGGCAGGCCGACCGCGTCCTCCAGGGCCTCGGCGAGCGGGAACTCGGTCCAGCGCTGCATCACGGGCGGGGTGAGCGTCATCCCCGTGGTCGCGGAGATCGGTCCGGGCGAGACCACCGCCAGCCCCAGGATGCGCGCGGGCTCCACGCCCACGCGCGTCACGGTCGTGCGGATCTCCGCGGCGATGCGCGCCACGACCTCCCGCGGGTCGTCGGACCCCGCGCCGGGCCTGCGCCAGCGCGCCACGATCGCGCCGCCGAGGTTCGCGATGACGTACGTGATCCCGGCGTGGTCGAGGTGCACGCCGACGGCGTACCGGGCGGACGGGTCCAGCTGCAGGAGCATCCGCGGCTTGCCGCCGGTGGACTCTGCGCGGCCGACCTCGAGCACCAGACCCTCGTCGATCAGGCGGCGGACCACCGTGGAGATCGTCGCCGCGGTCAGGCCGGTCGCGCGTGTCAGCTCGACGCGGCTGATCGTCCCGGCGGCCCGGATGAGGTCCAGGATCGCCGATCGGCTGCTCGCGTGCGCCGCGCCGAGCCCCGGCTGGGAGCCGCTCACCCGTCCTCCTTCGTGGGGTGTCCCCCTCGGGGCTCACCATAACGATCCGGGATCGGGTCGACCGCTCGCCAACACGCCCGTTGACTTACTTTGTTCACTTGCCTAAGAATGCCACACGGAGCACGGCGGCCCGATCCCCGGGTCGCCCTGCCTCATCAGACCCGCCGGCACGCGGAGGTGCCGGGACGACGAGAGGATCAACGATGTTCCCTCAGCAGCGCCGGACGCGACTCGTCGCGATCGCGGCCGCCAGCTCTGTCCTCGCCCTGACGGCTGCCTGCTCGGGCGGCGGCAGCGGCGGCGAGGCCAACGACGACGGGACCCCCTCGGGGTCGATCTCCGTGCTCACGTGGCGCACGGACCTCGTCGAGGACGGCACGTTCGACGAGTACGTCAAGGAGTTCAAGGCCAAGTACCCGGACGTCACGGACGTCAAGGTCGAGGGCCTCACCGACTACGAGGGTGAGGTGAAGACGCGCATGAACACCACGAGCTACGGCGACGTCCTGGCCATCCCCGGCTCGGTCACCCCCGACCAGTACGCCGACTTCTTCGAGCCGCTCGGCGACCAGGCGGAGATGGCCAAGGAGTACCGCTGGATCAACGACAAGTCCTTCGAGGGCAAGTCCTACGGCATCCCCGTCGTCGGCAACGTGCAGGGCTACGTCTACAACAAGAAGGTCTGGGACGCGGCCGGCATCACCGAGTTCCCGGACAGCCCCGAGGCGTTCCTCGCGGCGCTGCAGGCGATCAAGGACGACGGCGTCGAGATCGCCCCGCTGTACACCAACTACAAGGACGGCTGGCCCCTGTCGCAGTGGGACGGCTGGCTCGGTGCGGTCACGGCGAACCCCGACTTCAAGAACGAGATGACGCAGACCGACACCCCGTGGACGCCGGACAGCGACTACGGCGTGGTCGACGGCCTGATCTACGACGCCGTGGCGCAGGGCCTCACCGAGGCCGACCCGACGACGACCAACTGGGAGGAGTCCAAGCGTCTGCTCGGCACCGGCCAGGTGGCCACCATGGTCCTGGGCAGCTGGGCGATCCCGCAGATGGCCGCCGCGGCCGAGGCGGCCGGTGCCAGCGCCGACGACATCGCCTACGCCCCCACCCCGGTCATGGTCGACGGCTCGTTCCACTCGGTGGCGGGCGGTGACTACAACCTCGGCATCAACGTGAACTCGAAGAACAAGGCGACCGCGCGGGCGTGGATCGACTGGTTCAACAAGGAGTCCGGGTACTCGGAGTCGCAGGCCGGCCTCTCGCCGCTGATCGACGGCCCCGTCCCGACGGCGCTGCAGTCCTTCGTCGACCAGGTCGAGCTCATCACGCTCGACCCGGCCCCCGAGGGCAAGGAGGCCCTGTTCGGGGACATCGACACGGCCTCGGGCATCGTCACCACGGACCCGAAGTACCGCCAGAAGAACATCGACGACGCCCGCTCGGGCGCCCGCACCAAGCAGCAGATCTTCGACGACCTCAACGCCATGTGGGCCGAGGGTCGGAGCTCGGTCGGCTGAGGCCTCCTGCCATGACGACCGCTCACCAGGGTCTGACCGACCCGCCGACAGCGGCCGCGCAGCAGGTGCCCGCGGCCCGCACCCCCCGCAGTCCCCGGGGCGGTGCGGGTCGCGCCACCGCGTGGTACCGCCGGCTCACGCCCTACTACTTCCTGCTGGTCCCGGTCGGCCTCCTGCTGCTCCTGACCTTCACCCCCGTCATCAACATGTTCTGGTACTCGGTGACGGACTGGGACGGGCTCGACAAGACCAAGGGCTTCGTCGGTCTCGACAACTTCGTCGAGGTGTTCACCGACCCCGACAACGTGCGCGTCTTCTACGTCTCGCTCTACTACTTCGTCGCCTCGTTCGTGCAGATGGCCCTGGCGCTCTACTTCGCGACGATCCTGTCCTTCAGGATCCGGTTCAAGAACCTGTGGAAGGGCATCCTGTTCTTCCCGTACCTGATCAACGGCGTCGCCATCGGCCTGATCTTCCTCAACTTCCTCAAGCCGGGCGGTGGTCTGGACACGGTCCTGATGTCGGCCGGTCTCGACAGCCTCATCCAGCAGTGGACCGGCGACCCCGACGTGGCCAACTACTCGCTGGCCGCGGTCTCGGTGTGGCGCTACATGGGCCTGAACTTCGTGATGTTCCTCGGCGCGATCCAGTCGATCAACTCCGAGATCTACGAGGCGTCCGACCTCGACGGCGCGAGCCGCTGGCACCAGTTCCGGTACATCATCCTGCCGTCGATCCGGCCCATCGTCGGGCTCTCGCTGATCCTCGCGATCTCCGGCTCGCTGTCCGTGTTCGAGGTCCCGTTCGTCATGACGGGAGGCGCCAACGGCACGGAGACGTTCGTCATCCGCACGGTGTGGATGGCGTTCAACCGGAACCTCGTGGGCCTGGCCTCGGCGATGGCCGTGGTCCTGCTGCTCATCGTGCTCCTCGTCACCTGGATCCAGCGCAGGGTGATTCCCGACGACGATGTGGACCTCACATGATCCGCGCAGCCAGCAGCACCGCGAAGTACGTGTCCCTCGTCGTCGCGTCGGTCGTGATGCTCCTGCCGCTCGGGCTGATCCTGTTCGGCTCGTTCAAGACGGGCCAGGAGTTCCTGTCGACCGGGCCGATGACCCCGCCGGCCGACTGGGGCAACGTCGAGAACTACGTGACGGCGTTCACGCGCGGCAACATGCTCACCGCGTTCGGGAACACGGTGTTCATCTTCGCGGTCGCGATCGTGGGCACGATCCTCATCGGCGCCGCCACGGCCTACGCGCTCGACCGCTTCCGGTTCGTCGGGCGCTCGGCGGTGCTGGCGCTCTTCCTGCTCGCCACGCTGGTGCCGGGGGTCACGACGCAGGTCGCCACGTTCCAGATCATCAACGGCCTGGGGCTCTACGACTCGCGGGCTGCCCTGATCCTGCTGTTCATGGGCACGGACATCATCTCGATCTACATCTTCCTGCAGTTCATCCGGGCCATCCCACGGTCCCTGGACGAGGCGGCGACGATCGAGGGTGCCGGGCACCTGCGGATCTTCTTCCAGATCATCCTGCCCAACCTCAAGCCGGCCATCGCGACCGTCGTGATCATCAAGGGCATCGCGATCTACAACGAGTTCTACCTGCCGTTCCTGTACCTGCCGTCCAAGCAGCTGCGGCCGATCTCCACCACGCTGTTCGACTTCAAGGGCCCCTACGGCTCGCAGTGGGAGGTCATCTCGGCGGGCGTGGTCATCACGATCATCCCGATCCTCGTGCTCTTCCTGTTCCTGCAGCGGTACATCTACAACGGGTTCACCTCGGGCGCGACGAAGTAGCCCGACCGACGAGGGGGCGCCGGCCGGTCCGGCGCCCCCTCGTCGCGTCAGACCCGGGTGGCGCGCACCAGGGCGATCCGCTCGGGCAGCTGCAGGGGCGCCTGCAGGCCGGCGTCCGCCAGCAGCCGTCCCGGCAGCCGCACGCCCTCGGCGTCCCACCACGTCGGCGGCGTGCCGTCCACGCGCTCCCCCGGTGCCTGCGGGCGCACGTGGTAGACCGCGTCGGGGTCCAGGCCCGGCAGGGTGACCCGCACGGGCGGCCGCGACGCCGACGTCGCCGTGGCCGTGATCGCGAACAGGGCGTCGGAGCCGTCCTGCGCCACCACGCCGTGCACGGCGAGCGAGGGGTCCGCCAGGTCGGCGTGCACGGCTGTGCCGGAGTGCAGCAGCGACCGCACCTGCTTGTACAGGTCGATCCACGCGGCCAGCTCGGCACGCTGCTGCTCGTCGGCCTCCTGCAGGTCCCACTCGATGCCCAGGTGGCCGAACAGCGCGGTCGCGGCGCGGAACGACAGCTCGTGCCGCCGGCCGGTGCTGTGCGCCGTGCCGGAGCCGATGTGCGCCCCCATGAGCTCGAGCGGGATCAGCAGGTTGGTCCAGCGCTGGATCTGCTGGCGCTCGAGCGCGTCGATGCAGTCGCTCGTCCACACCCGGTCGGTCCGCTGCAGGATCTCCAGGTCGACGCGGGCACCGCCCGACGAGCACGACTCGATCTCGACGCCGGGGTGCCGGCTGCGCAGCTCGTCCAGCAGCCGGTACACCGCGAGCGTCTGACCGTGCACGCCGGGCGCTCCCCCGTGGCCGGCCTCGACGAGGTCCCGGTTGTGGTCCCACTTGAGGTAGCCGATGGGGTACTCGGTGAGCAGCGCGTCCAGCCGCTCGAGCACGTACGCGTACGCCTCGGGCCGGCCGAGGTCGAGCACCTGCTGGTGCCGGCCCTCGGGCGGGAGCCGGGAGGGCAGCTGCAGCATCCAGTCGGGGTGCGCACGGGCGAGGTCGGAGTCGGGGTTGACCATCTCGGGCTCCACCCAGAGCCCGAACTGCAGGCCCAGGCCGGTGACGTGCTCGACCAGCGGGTGCAGCCCCTGGGGCCAGACGTCCGCGGAGACGTACCAGTCGCCCAGCGCCCGGGTGTCGTCGCGCCGGTCACCGAACCAGCCGTCGTCGAGCACGAACCGCTCGGCACCGACGACGGCGGCGGCGTCGGCCAGGGCGGTCAGGCGGTCGAGGTCGTGCGCGAAGTACACCGCCTCCCACGTGTTCAGCGTGACGGGGCGCGGTGTGCGCGGGTGCTGCGGCCGGGCCCGCAGCCAGGTGTGGAACCGGCCCGCGAGCGCGTCGAGGCCGTGCCCCCACGAGCCGTACACCCACGGGCTGGAGTAGGACTCGTCGCGCGCCAGCCGCACCTCGCCCGAGCCGAGCAGCTCACCGCCGCCCAGCAGGCCGTGCTGGTAGGGGCTGCGCTCCGCCAGGGAGCGGTGGTTGCCGGACCACGCGGTGTGCAGGCCCCACACCTCGCCGGTCCGGTTGCCGAACCCGGCGGTCCCGGTGACGAGCACGAACGCGGCGTCGTAGCCGGTGCGCCCGCGGCGGTTCTCCCGCAGTCGCGTGCCGTGCGTGAACGCGGTCCGCTGCGGGCTGCGCTCGCGCGCCCACCGGCCGGTGAAGTCGAGCAGCTCGGTGGCGACGGCGGGCACCGGCAGCGTCAGCAGCAGGGCGTCCACGCCGTAGACGTCGTCGGCGCGGTTGGTCAGCGTCGCCCGCTGACGCACGAGGCCCTGGTCGGTGAGCTCCAGCTCGAGGTGCAGGTCCAGGGCGGCGTCGGCGTCGTGCGCCTCGACGCTCAGCCGCTGCGTACCGTCGTCCGTGGTGCGTCGCTCGTGCGCGCGGACGACGAACCGCGTGGAGAAGTCCTGCCCGGCACGGCTGCCGACGAGCCCGGGCGTCCCCAGGTACCCGGCCGACTCCTGCGGCAGCACGGCCACCTCGACCTCGCCGTCCACCGGGAAGTCGCGGGCGGGCGGACGCCAGCCGCGCCGGGCACCGGCCAGTCCGTCGGCGTCGAGCTCGCCCAGGTCGGTGCCCCAGTGCAGGATCCGGGGCAGGGTCCCGCCGGTCAGGTCGACCACGACGCTGACCCCTCCGGCGCGCAGGTGGACGATGTCGTCGGGGGGCGTGCGATCCGTCACGAAGGTGTCTCCTCGTCGAGTGCAGTCGTCGGCTCCCACGCTACGTGGGGCACCGATTGACTTACTTTATTCAGTTGTCTAAGAATGAACACAGGGTACTTGCCAGCCGTTCGGCCCGTCTCCGGTGCCGACGACGCCCTCCGCGAGGACGCGGCGGGCGTGCGCCGGACCCCCGGACCCAGGAGCTCGACGATGAACACCCAGGACCTGTTCGACGGCTGGTCGCTGACCGCCGTCGCCGGACCCGTCCCCGCTGACCTCGTCGGCCGCCGAGTGCGCGCCCGCGTGCCCGGCACCAGCCACACGGCACTGCTGGAGGCCGGCCTCGTCCCCGACCCCTACCTCGACCGGAACGAGGAGGACCTCGCGTGGATGCGCCGCACGGACTGGGCCTACGAGCGCGACCTCGACCTCGCTCCCGCGGCCGCCGACGAGCGCGTCGACCTGGTCTTCGAGGGCATCGACACGGTCGCCACGCTCTCGTTCGACGACCACGAGCTCGGCCGCACCGCCAACCAGCACCGTTCCTACCGGTTCGACGTGCGCGACCTGCTGCGTCCGACCACCCAGCGCCTGCGCGTGCTGCTGAGCTCCGCCCTGGTGCACGCCGAGGCGGAGGCGCAGCGCCTGGGCCCGCGTCCGCGCGCGTACGACCAGCCCTTCAACATGGTCCGCAAGATGGCCTGCTCGTTCGGCTGGGACTGGGGACCGGACCTGCAGACCGCCGGCCTGTGGCGCCCGGTCCGCGTCGAGCGCTGGTCCGTGGCGCGCCTGGCCACGGTGCGACCGCTGGTCACCGTCGACGCCGACGGCACCGGCCGCGTCGAGGTGCACGTGGAGGTGGAGCGCTCGGGTCTGCCGGGCGGCGACGAGCCGCTCATCGTGCGGGCGCACGTCGCCGGCGTCGACACCGCGGTGACCGTGCCGGCCGGGCGCAGCACCGCGGTCGTCGCCCTCGAGGTCCCGCGTGCACCGCTGTGGTGGCCCGTCGGCCACGGCGCGCAGCCCCTGTCCGAGCTCGTCGTGACCCTGGCCGGGGCCACCGACGGGGAGACGCTGGACAGCTGGTCGCGCCGCATCGGCTTCCGCACCGTCGAGCTGGACCGGTCCACGGACGAGCACGGCACCGCGTTCACCGTCCGCATCAACGGCCGCGCCCTCTTCGTCAAGGGCGCCAACTGGATCCCCGACGACCACCTGCTCACGCGGATCACGCGCGAGCGCCTCGCCCACCGGCTGGACCAGGCCGTCGACGCGAACCTCAACCTGGTGCGCGTGTGGGGCGGGGGCATCTACGAGTCGGAGGACTTCTACGAGCTCTGCGACGAGCGCGGGCTGCTGGTCTGGCAGGACTTCCTGCTGGCCTGCGCCGCGTACCCGGAGGAGCAGCCGCTGTGGGACGAGCTCGAGGCCGAGGCGCGCGAGCACGTCACCCGCCTGACCCCGCACCCGTCGCTCGTGCTCTGGAACGGGGGGAACGAGAACCTCTGGGGGTTCATGGACTGGGGCTGGCCGGCGGACCTCGACGGGCGCACCTGGGGCTACCGCTACGCCACCGAGCTGCTCCAGGGCGTCGTCGCCGAGCTGGACCCCACGCGCCCGTACTCCGACGGGAGCCCGTACTCCCCCGGTGCCGCGCTGACCGAGACGCACCCGAACGACCCCGACCACGGCACGCACCACCAGTGGGAGGTGTGGAACCGCGTGGACTACGTGGCGTACGGCGACGAGGTCCCGCGGTTCTGCTCCGAGTTCGGGTTCCAGGGTCCGCCCACGTGGGCGACGCTGACGCGCGCGGTGCACGCGGTCGACGGCGGCCCCCTGACCAAGGACGACCCCGCGTTCCTGCTGCACCAGAAGGCCGAGGACGGCAACGGCAAGCTCGACCGCGGCATGGAGCCGCACCTGGGCGTTCCCGCCGACTTCGCCGACTGGCACTGGGCGGCGCAGCTCAACCAGGCGCGCGCCGTGCGGTTCGCGATCGAGCACTACCGGTCCTGGTGGCCGCGCACCGCCGGCGCGATCGTCTGGCAGCTCAACGACTGCTGGCCCGTGACCTCCTGGGCGGCGATCGACGGCGACGAGCGCCCCAAGCCCCTCTGGTACGCCCTGCGGGACGCCAACGCGCCCCGGATGCTGACCGTCCAGCCCCGCGACGGGCACGAGGTCGTCGCGGTGGTGAACGAGACGCCGACCCTCTGGCGGGAGGTGCTGCACCTGTCCCGGCAGCTCCTCGACGGGACGGTGCTGGCGCAGGAGGACCTGGCGCTCGCCGTCGGCGCCTGGTCGGTGGGGCAGTTCGTGCTCCCGGCGTCCGTCGCGACCCCGACGGACCCGACGCGTGAGGTGCTCGTCGCGCGGCTCGGTGCACTGCAGACCGTGCACGCGTGGGCGCAGGACGTGGACCTGGCGCTCGACCCCGCCCCCGTGCGCGCCTCGGTCACGCCGGTCCAGGACGGCTACCGCGTGGACGTCACGGCGACGTCGCTGGCTCGCGCGGTGACCCTCCTGGTCGACCGCCTCGACCCCGACGCCGTCGTCGACGCCGCCCTGGTGGACCTCCCCGCGGGGAGCACTGCCTCCTTCCACGTCCGGACTCGGGCCTCGTTCGAACCGGCCGACCTCACCGGGTCCCCGGTGCTGCGCAGCGCCAACGACGTGGTCGTGTCACGCCTCCCGGCGGCGGACCTGTCGCGGGCCTGACCCGGTCGCGCACGCCGGTACGCTCGCGACCATGGCGAACGGTCTCGACGCGGTGGGGCTCGTGCTGGCCCGACCTGCCCGGATGCTGGGGTTCGAACCGTTCTTCATGGAGCTGATCGGCGGCATCGAGGAGTCGCTCGCGGTCGAGGGGCGCTCGCTGCTGCTGCACGTCGTGCCGGACCACGAGGCGGAGATCCGCACCTACCGCCGCTGGGGCGAGGGCCGCCTGGTCGACGCCGTCGTGGTGGTCAACGTCGCGCTCGAGGACAGCCGGCTGGACGTGCTGCGCGAGCTCGCCATCCCGACCGTCGTGGTCGGCGGCCCACGCCCGGACCTGCCGTTCGCGAACGTCTGGATCGACAACGCGCAGGCCATGCGGACCGCGGTGACCCACCTGGTCGGTCTCGGCCACCAGCGGCTGGCGCGCGTCAGCGGTCCCCGCCACCTGGCCCACACGCAGGCCAGGACGGACGCGTTCATGGAGGAGTGCCAGCGGCTGGGTGCCCACGGCACGGTCGTCGAGGGCGACTACGGCGAGGAGTCCGGCACCCGCGCCACCCGGGTCCTGCTCGGTCGCGGCACGCCACCGTCGGCGATCGTCTACGACAACGACGTCATGGCCGTCGCGGGCCTCGGCGTCGCGCACGAGATGGACGTCGCCGTCCCGGACCGCCTCTCGCTGCTGGCGTGGGACGACTCGGCCCTGTGCCGGCTGTCCCACCCCGCCCTGTCGGCCATGAGCCTCGACGTGCACGCCATGGGCGTCCAGGTGGCCGACTGCGTGCTCAACCTGCTCGCGTCCGGGACCGTCCGCTCCTACACCGCTCCCCTGCCACGCCTGGTCGCACGGGGCACCACGACGACGGCACCGCGCGACGACGTCTGAGCCGCGCGGCAGCCCTTCCGGGGCCGACCGCCCTGCGAGGAGCCGCCCGTGGTGGTTGGGTAGGGGCATGAGCCCGGCCGCACCGTCCCCGGTCCCCGTCGACGCCGACATCCTGCACACCGTCGCCCATGGGGCCTATCACGCCCCGCACGACGTGCTCGGGCCCCATGTGGGTGGCGGAGGTGTCACCATCCGCTCGCTGCGTCCGCTGGCCGAGTCGGTGGTCGTCGTCACCGCCACGTCCCGCGTGGCCGCACGGCACGAGCAGGACGGGATCTGGTCCGCCGTCCTGCCCGGCACGGACGTCCCCGACTACCGCCTCGAGGTCACCTACGACGGGACCTCGTCCACCGTCGACGACCCGTACCGCTACCTGCCCACGGTGCAGGAGCTCGACCGCCACCTGGTGCGCGAGGGCCGGCACGAGCAGCTGTGGACCGTCCTGGGCGCGAACACGCGCACCTACCCCGGCCAGCTCGGCGAGGTCAGCGGCACGTCGTTCGCCGTCTGGGCCCCCAACGCCCGGGCCGTGCGCGTGGTCGGCGACTTCAACTACTGGCAGGGCGCGTCGCACGCCATGCGGTCCCTCGGGGACAGCGGCGTGTGGGAGATCTTCGCGCCGGGCGTGGGTGCCGGCTCGCGGTACAAGTTCGAGATCCTGGGCAACGACGGGTCCTGGCGGCAGAAGGCCGACCCCCTCGCGCAGGGCACCGAGATCCCGCCGGCGACCGCGTCCGTCGTCGTCGAGTCGCGCTACGAGTGGTCCGACGACGAGTGGCTGGCCGCCCGCGCAGCGCGGGACCCGCACACCGCACCCCTGAGCGTGTACGAGGTCCACCTCGGCTCCTGGCGCGAGGGGCTGTCCTACCGGGACCTGGCGCACCAGCTCACCGAGCACGTCCTGTCCCTCGGCTTCACCCACGTCGAGCTGCTCCCCGTCGCGGAGCACCCGTTCGGTGGGTCCTGGGGCTACCAGGTCTCCTCGTACTACGCCCCGACGTCTCGGTTCGGTCACCCCGACGACTTCCGCTACCTGGTCGACACGCTGCACCGCGCCGGCATCGGCGTCATCGTCGACTGGGTCCCGGCCCACTTCCCCAAGGACGAGTGGTCGCTCGCCCAGTTCGACGGCACGCCGCTCTACGAGCACCCCGACCCGCTGCTCGGCGAGCACCCGGACTGGGGCACGTACGTGTTCAACTTCGGCCGGTCCGAGGTGCGCAACTTCCTGGTCGCGAACGCGACGTTCTGGCTGGAGGAGTTCCACGTCGACGGCCTGCGGGTCGACGCCGTCGCCTCCATGCTCTACCTCGACTACTCGCGCAAGCCTGGTCAGTGGCGGCCCAACAAGTACGGCGGCCGCGAGAACCTGGACGCCATCTCGTTCCTGCAGGAGGCCAACGCCACGGCCTACCGACGGACACCCGGCATCATGATGATCGCCGAGGAGTCCACCGCCTGGCCCGGCGTCACGGCGCCCACCGACGCCAACGGCCTCGGCTTCGGCCTGAAGTGGAACATGGGCTGGATGAACGACACCCTGCGCTACATGGCGGAGGAGCCGGTCCACCGGCGCTACCACCACGGGGAGATCACCTTCTCGATGGTCTACGCCTACTCCGAGCGCTTCGTGCTGCCCATCAGTCACGACGAGGTCGTGCACGGCAAGGGGTCCCTGTACGAGCGCATGCCCGGCGACCACTGGCAGAAGCTCGCCGGCGTCCGCCTCCTGCTCGGCTACCAGTGGAGCCATCCCGGCAAGCAGCTGCTCTTCATGGGCAGCGAGTTCGCGCAGCAGACCGAGTGGGCCGAGTCTCGCTCGCTCGACTGGCACGCGCTCGACGACCCAGCCCACCAGGGCGTGATGCGCGCCGTCGCCGACCTCAACCGCGTCTACAAGGACAGCCGCGCCCTGTGGCAGCTCGACCACTCCCCCGACGGGTTCGAGTGGATCGACTCCGACGACGCCTTCCGCAACACGCTGGCCTACCTGCGCAAGGGCACCGACTCCCCGCCCGTCGCCGTCGTGGTCAACTTCGCCGGCGTCCCGCACGAGAACTACCGTCTCGCCCTGCCGCGCGGCGGTCGCTGGCGGGAGATCTACAACTCCGACTCCGAGGCGTACGGCGGCTCGGGCGTCGGCAACCTCGGCCAGATCGAGGCCTCACCCGAGCCGCACCACGGGCGGCCGTACTCCGCCTCGATCCGCGTCCCCCCGCTGGGCGTGGTCATGTTCGAGGCCGGCTGACCAGTCCACCGCCCTGGACCACCAGGAGCCCCGTGCCGACGACGGCGCGGGGCTCCTGTGCGCCGGACGACGGCCGCCGGATCCTGACGACCCGAGACGGCGAGACGCCCGCCGGCCCGACAAAGGGGCTCTTCCCACCTCGCTGGCCGGCTTGCGGACGAGGGCCTCAAGTACGCTCAAACGGCCCTCGTCCGCACTCAGGGCCGCGTTGATCTGAGATTCCCCGATCCGCTCGCCCATGAGCGTCTGCAGCCCCAGCGGCGGCAGCCCGTGTTCCTCCAACCGCCGGCGGTTCTCCCGCAAGCCCGGCAGGACCTCCTCCGTCTTGTCCCGGAAGATCACGATCTCGAACCCCGCGGTGAGAACTTGCTCCCGTGTCTCCTCGGGCGAACACAGAAAGCTCGTGCCCGGCCCTGCCGCCCAGGGCAGCGGGTAGTCGGGCTCGCCTTTCGGCCCGGCTCCGTAGTGGGAAAATGCGAACACCGCGCCGGGGCGAAGCACACGAAGCGCCTCGGCATAGAAGCGCCGCTTGTCGTCGATGTTCATCGCCACGTTCTCGGAGTAGGCGCGGTCGAACCCATCGTCCTCGAAGGGCAGATCGGTCGCGCTGCCCTCCACCACGCGCACGCGATCCGAGAGGCCGGTCACGGCATTCAGCTCCTCCGCCGCGCGGCAGAACTCCGGCGTCAGGTCGAGCGAGGTCACGTGGCAACCGAAGTGCGTCGCGGTCCACCGCGCCGGTCCGCCGATCCCGCCGCCGATGTCGAGGATGCGCTCGCCGGACAGGGGTTCGAGGAGCGCTAGCATCTCCTTTGTCGCCGTCAGCCCCCGGCCGTGGAAGTGGTCGAGTGGGGCGAGGGCGTCCGGCGTAATCGGGCCCGCGTCGCTGCCTCCTGCCGCCCTGAGCGCAGCGAGGATGCGGGCTGCGATGCCCTCGCTGGCGTAGTGGTCTTGGACCTTGTCACCGGCTGCGGTCATGTTTCGTTCTCCTCCCGAGCCGCCCGCGGTCGATGGCTTGAGGGGGTTCGTATGCCACATTCCTGAGAGGCTCAAGGCTAGCCAGGAAGACCTCGGCGTGCCTGACGCTACCCTCGCGACCCCTGATGTGACGACGTTCTGCCGCCCAGACGAGCTGGGTCTGGAGGTGGTCGGCCAGCACCTCCAACCGGATCGGGTGGTGCTGGCCTGCCGGGTCGCCGACGACGCGGTCGAGGAGGCGGACCGCCGGTGCCGGCGCTGCAGCTGCGAGGGTCGCCCGCGGGACACCGTCACCCGTCGCCTGGCGCACGAGCCGGTGGGCTGGCGGCCGGCGACGCTGCTGCTGTCGATCCGCCGCTATCGGTGCGCTGGCTGTGGGCATGTGTGGCGCGAGGACACCAGCCGCGCCGACCTCCTCACCGACCGGCAGCACCAGCGCTTGACCGCCCTGTTCGGAGTCGAGGACCACGTCGCCGTCGAGGCCGCCTGGGGTGTCTACCAGCGCATGATCGCCGACTACCGCCACCCCGACCGGGCCGCCGGACGGGCAGAGATGAGCAGCATCATCACCAACCTGTCCGAGGGCGTCCCGGCCGCGCTCACGGAGCTCGAGCACCTGCGCGGCTCCGCCCTCGGCTTCCGCAACCTCGCCCACTACGTCGCCCGCAGCCTGCTCGAGACCGGCGCGTTCAGGCCGCGGCTACACCCTCAATCGTGAAGAGCCGACAAGGGGCCCAGTGTCCGCACCTGCAGTGACGCTCGAGCGCCGCCGATGCTGGCCAGCACCGCGGCCCTCTAGCGATCACGACCACGCAGATGGAGCTGACGCTCGGAGCCGGACCTGGGGCCCGGACGGTCGCCACCCGGCTCGGCACGTCGACCGCCATAGCCGTTCGGACGAACCCCGGCAATGACCCCGGGAAACAGAAAAAGCCACCCCCGTAGGGGTGGCTTTTCCTGAATGATGTCCGGCGGCGTCCTACTCTCCCACACCCTGGCGAGTGCAGTACCATCGGCGCTGAAGGGCTTAGCTTCCGGGTTCGGAATGGGACCGGGCGTTTCCCCTTCGCTATGACCGCCGTAACGCTATCGAGTTGTACAAACGGGTTCCCGTTCGTGTCTCGGGAACCGCACAGTGGACGCGTAGCACACATGAATGGTGTGGTGAAGTTGTCGGCTTATTAGTACCGGTCAGCTGCGAGGGTCGTTAGTCCCCTCTTCCACATCCGGCCTATCTACCCAGTGGTCTAGCTGGGAGCCTCTCACCCCTCGAGGGGGCATGGAAACCTCATCTTGAAGCAGGCTTCCCGCTTAGATGCTTTCAGCGGTTATCCCTTCCGAACGTAGCTAACCAGCCGTGCTCCTGGCGGAACAACTGGCACACCAGAGGTTCGTCCGTCCCGGTCCTCTCGTACTAGGGACAGCCCTTCTCAAGTTTCCTGCGCGCGCAGCGGATAGGGACCGAACTGTCTCACGACGTTCTAAACCCAGCTCGCGTACCGCTTTAATGGGCGAACAGCCCAACCCTTGGGACCTACTCCAGCCCCAGGATGCGACGAGCCGACATCGAGGTGCCAAACCATGCCGTCGATATGGACTCTTGGGCAAGATCAGCCTGTTATCCCCGGGGTACCTTTTATCCGTTGAGCGACGGCGCTTCCACAAGCCACCGCCGGATCACTAGTTCCGACTTTCGTCCCTGCTCGACCTGTCAGTCTCACAGTCAAGCTCCCTTGTGCACTTGCACTCGCCACCTGATTGCCAACCAGGCTGAGGGAACCTTTGAGCGCCTCCGTTACATTTTAGGAGGCAACCGCCCCAGTTAAACTACCCACCAGGCACTGTCCCTGGTCCGGATCACGGACCGAGGTTAGATATCCAGAGCGACCAGAGTGGTATTTCAACGTTGACTCCACCGACACTGGCGTGCCGGCTTCACAGTCTCCCACCTATCCTACACAAGCCGCACCGAACACCAATACCAAGCTATAGTAAAGGTCCCGGGGTCTTTCCGTCCTGCTGCGCGTAACGAGCATCTTTACTCGTAGTGCAATTTCGCCGAGTTCGCGGTTGAGACAGCGGAGAAGTCGTTACGCCATTCGTGCAGGTCGGAACTTACCCGACAAGGAATTTCGCTACCTTAGGATGGTTATAGTTACCACCGCCGTTTACTGGGGCTTAAATTCTGAGCTTCGCCTTGCGGCTGACCCGTCCTCTTAACCTTCCAGCACCGGGCAGGCGTCAGTCCGTATACATCGTCTTGCGACTTCGCACGGACCTGTGTTTTTAGTAAACAGTCGCTTCTCCCTGGTCTCTGCGGCCCTTCACGCTCCCCGAGCAAGTCGGTTCACGCTTCAGGCCCCCCTTCTCCCGAAGTTACGGGGGCATTTTGCCGAGTTCCTTAACCACGATTCTCTCGATCGCCTTGGTATTCTCTACCTGATCACCTGAGTCGGTTTGGGGTACGGGCGGCTAGAACCTCGCGTCGAGGCTTTTCTTGGCAGCATAGGATCACCAGATTCCCGCATTCGCGGTCACCGTCAGCTCTCAGGCTATGTGAGGTGCGGATTTGCCTACACCTCGCCCTACGACCTTGGACGTGGACAACCATCGCCACGCTTGGCTACCTTCCTGCGTCACCCCTGTTAATACGCTTACCTACTACCGGTTCGGGTCACGCGCTCCCCGGCACGGTATCCCCGAAGGGATGGTGTGCCGGCTCGGGCGCTTAGCATCACCGGGCTCGGTATGGGCGGTTCTTCGCCGGTACGGGAATATCAACCCGTTGTCCATCGACTACGCCTGTCGGCCTCGCCTTAGGTCCCGACTTACCCAGGGCGGATTAGCCTGGCCCTGGAACCCTTGATCATTCGGCGGACGGGTTTCTCACCCGTCATTCGCTACTCATGCCTGCATTCTCACTCGTGTGGCGTCCACCGCTGGGTTCCCCCGCGACTTCACTCGCCACACGACGCTCCCCTACCCATCCACACGCCTGAACCACGAAGGCTTAGCGTTGTGTGAATGCCACAGCTTCGGCGGTATACTTGAGCCCCGCTACATTGTCGGCGCGGAATCACTTGACCAGTGAGCTATTACGCACTCTTTCAAGGGTGGCTGCTTCTAAGCCAACCTCCTGGTTGTCTGTGCAACTCCACATCCTTTCCCACTTAGCATACGCTTAGGGGCCTTAGCTGGTGGTCTGGGCTGTTTCCCTCTCGACTACGGAGCTTATCCCCCGCAGTCTCACTGCCACGCTCTGGCTTACCGGCATTCGGAGTTTGGCTAACGTCAGTAACCTGGTGGGGCCCATCGGCTATCCAGTAGCTCTACCTCCGGCAAGAAACACGTGACGCTGCACCTAAATGCATTTCGGGGAGAACCAGCTATCACGGAGTTTGATTGGCCTTTCACCCCTAACCACAGGTCATCCCCCAGGTTTTCAACCCTGGTGGGTTCGGTCCTCCACGCGGTCTTACCCGCGCTTCAACCTGCCCATGGCTAGATCACTCCGCTTCGGGTCTAGAGCACGCGACTATGACGCCCTATTCGGACTCGCTTTCGCTACGGCTTCCCCACACGGGTTAACCTCGCCACGTACCACTAACTCGCAGGCTCATTCTTCAAAAGGCACGCTGTCACCCCTGCTAGGGAGGCTCCAACGGATTGTAGGCACACGGTTTCAGGTACTATTTCACTCCCCTCCCGGGGTACTTTTCACCTTTCCCTCACGGTACTTGTCCGCTATCGGTCACTAGGTAGTATTTAGGCTTACACAGTGGTCTGTGCAGATTCACTCCAGGTTTCTCGGGCCCGGAGCTACTTGGGATCCCCTTCGGGAGGCCACGCCATTTCGTCTACGGGGGTCACACCCTCTGTGCCGGGCCTTTCAATGCCCTTCGACTATGACGCGACTTTCTGACTCCCTGCTGATTCGGCAGAACCAGCTGAAAGGTCCCACAACCCCGTGCACGCAACGCCTGCCGGCTTGAACACGTACACGGTTTGGCCTGATCCGCTTTCGCTCGCCACTACTCACGGAATATCTCTTCCTGGCGGTACTGAGATGTTTCACTTCCCGCCGTTCCCTCCACACACCCTATATATTCAGGTGCGGGTCACACGACATGACTCGTGCGGGGTTTCCCCATTCGGACATCCTCGGATCACGGTTCGTTTGCCAACTCCCCGAGGCTTATCGCAGGCTACAACGTCCTTCTTCGGCTCCTAGTGCCAAGGCATCCACCCTGTGCCCTTATAAACTTGACCACAAAGATCATTCAAAAAGATGCTCGCGTCCACTGTGCAGTTCTCAAGCTACGACCGGACCTGGCACCCTCACCCCAGCGCCTACCCACCACACGCACCCGAAGATGCGAACGACGAGCGGTTCGTCTGAGCGGTACCAACCCGCAGCCACCCGAGCAGCCCCCCACCCACAGGCAGGAGAACCCCTCGCAGCGACCCTGAACGAACAACCTTCCGGCTGTTCCCTCAGGACCCAACAGCGTGCCCAGCCGACCCCCTCCCCAGCAGCCACCGTTCCCACCCGACCCCAAGGGGTCGGCGTACTAGGCGCCACCAGCTCAACGAGCCGGCCAACAGTCGATGTTCCACCCTCGAGCACCGTCCCCCACTCGTTCGGCAGGGACAACGGGCCTGGACAACCCCCACCACCCATGACAGGTGCGCGTGGCTGCCAGATGCTCCTTAGAAAGGAGGTGATCCAGCCGCACCTTCCGGTACGGCTACCTTGTTACGACTTAGTCCCAATCGCCAGTCCCACCTTCGACAGCTCCCTCTCTTACGAGTTGGGCCACTGGCTTCGGGTGTTACCGACTTTCGTGACTTGACGGGCGGTGTGTACAAGGCCCGGGAACGTATTCACCGCAGCGTTGCTGATCTGCGATTACTAGCGACTCCGACTTCATGGGGTCGAGTTGCAGACCCCAATCCGAACTGAGACCGGCTTTTTGGGATTCGCTCCACCTCGCGGTATCGCAGCCCTTTGTACCGGCCATTGTAGCATGCGTGAAGCCCAAGACATAAGGGGCATGATGATTTGACGTCATCCCCACCTTCCTCCGAGTTGACCCCGGCAGTCTCCCATGAGTCCCCGGCATAACCCGCTGGCAACATGGGACGAGGGTTGCGCTCGTTGCGGGACTTAACCCAACATCTCACGACACGAGCTGACGACAACCATGCACCACCTGTACACCGACCTTGCGGGGCAACCATCTCTGGAAGTTTCCGGTGTATGTCAAGCCTTGGTAAGGTTCTTCGCGTTGCATCGAATTAATCCGCATGCTCCGCCGCTTGTGCGGGCCCCCGTCAATTTCTTTGAGTTTTAGCCTTGCGGCCGTACTCCCCAGGCGGGGCACTTAATGCGTTTGCTGCGGCACGGAACTCGTGGAATGAGCCCCACACCTAGTGCCCAACGTTTACGGCATGGACTACCAGGGTATCTAATCCTGTTCGCTCCCCATGCTTTCGCTCCTCAGCGTCAGTTGCGGCCCAGTGACCTGCCTTCGCCATCGGTGTTCCTCCTGATATCTGCGCATTCCACCGCTACACCAGGAATTCCAGTCACCCCTACCGCACTCTAGTCTGCCCGTACCCACTGCAAGCCCAAGGTTGAGCCTTAGGTTTTCACAGCAGACGCGACAAACCGCCTACGAGCTCTTTACGCCCAATAATTCCGGACAACGCTTGCGCCCTACGTATTACCGCGGCTGCTGGCACGTAGTTAGCCGGCGCTTCTTCTGCAGGTACCGTCACTTGCGCTTCTTCCCTGCTGAAAGAGGTTTACAACCCGAAGGCCGTCATCCCTCACGCGGCGTCGCTGCATCAGGCTTGCGCCCATTGTGCAATATTCCCCACTGCTGCCTCCCGTAGGAGTCTGGGCCGTGTCTCAGTCCCAGTGTGGCCGGTCGCCCTCTCAGGCCGGCTACCCGTCGTCGCCTTGGTAGGCCACTACCCCACCAACAAGCTGATAGGCCGCGAGCCCATCCCCCACCGATAAATCTTTCCAGACACTACACATGCGTGTGCGTCTCGTATCCGGTATTAGACCCCGTTTCCAGGGCTTATCCCAGAGTGAAGGGCAGGTTGCTCACGTGTTACTCACCCGTTCGCCACTGATCAGACCAGCAAGCTGGCCATCACCGTTCGACTTGCATGTGTTAAGCACGCCGCCAGCGTTCGTCCTGAGCCAGAATCAAACTCTCCGTAAATGTCTACATGGCACCCCACCACCCGAAGGCAGCGAAGCAACCGACACACGAAACGGTCCCGATAAGGACCAATCAGATTCGGCTGTATGCGGTCCCGCCCTTCCACGGAGGTAGAAGAACGACACCCATCTCAACCAAGACCCACCACCCTCACGCACCCCACCCCGAACGGGACAAGACACCCTCAGATAGCGAGCCATATGGCATCGACTATTTGGCACACTGTTGAGTTCTCAAGGAACAGACGCGCATCCATCCAGGCCTTTCAACCTGTCCGGAGGCAACCGTTCTAACTTAGCGGAGCTGCCCCGCCCCGTCAAACCCCCTCGTGCGAGGAGATCCAGCTGGGAGGGAACGTCGCGTTCCGCGTCCGGACGCTCCTGATGACCGACGATCTGGCCGCCGGTCGAAGCTTCCGAGGATGTCGCTCCGGGGGACCAGCCACTGCGGTTCGATCCGCGGTGTCCGTTCCTCCCTGCCGGGCGACGTCGAGAAGATTACGCAGGGCCGGCCCCGGGAAGCAAGTCGGCCTCCGGTGACGCCCGTCACGTGCCCCTGCGGGGCTACGACCTGCAGGGACGCGCGAGCGGTCAGTAGAGCGCGTTCGCCATCGCGCGCCGGGCGGCGACCACCCGGGCGTCGTCGCCGCCGATGACCTCGAACAGGTCGACCAGGCGGACGCGCACCCGCTCGCGCTCGGGGCCGGCGGTCGCGCGCAGGAGGTCGACCAGCCGCGCGAACGCGTCCTCGACCTTGCCGCCGAGGACGTCGAGGTCCGCGACGGCGAGCTGCGCGTCGACGTCCCCCGGGTTCGCCGCCGCCGCCGCACGCGCCGCCTGCAGGTCGGCGTCACGGGTCCGCTCGAGCAGGCCGACCTGCGCCAGTCCGGCGCGGGCGAGGTTGTCCCGGGGGTTCTCCTTCAGCGCCTGCTCGTAGGCGGCGGTCGCGGCGGCGAGGTCGTCGCGCTCGATCGCGTCGTACGCGGCCTGGTGCAGCGGCGGGAGCTCGGGCTCAGGCTCCGGCTGGGCCGTCGGCGGCTCACCCGTGCTGGGCGTCGCGCGCCCGGTGATGCCGTTCGCCTCCGCGGCTGCCAGGACCTGGTCGACGACCGCCCGGACCTGCTCCTTGGGGTACGCGCCCTGGAACAGCGGGAGCGGCTGACCCGCGAGCACCGCGACCACCGTCGGCACGCTCTGCGCCTGGAACGCCTGCGCGATCTGCGGGTTCGCCTCCGCGTCGATGCGTGCCAGGAGCCAGCGCCCCCCGTCCTCGTCGGCCAACGCCGCCAGGTCGGACGCGACCGTCGCGCTCGCCTCGCTGCGTGGCGCCCACAGGACGACGACCACCGGGTGGGTCGTCGAGCTCTGCACGAGGTCGGGGAACGACTCCGTGTCGACGTCCACCACGTACGTGCCGGGCGCGGGCAGACCCCCCGGCGTACCGGGCGGCGGCGTCGGCGGCCGGTTGAGCATCGAGAGGTCGACTGCCCCGCGCACGTCGAGGCGGGGCTGCGGGCCGGTGGGCTGGGACATGCGTCGGTCTTCCTTCGTCGAGGTGCGGCGAGTCAGGACGCGATCACTCGGCCGTGGCCGCGGTGACCGCGTGCTCGGCGGCCAGCAGCTGCACCATGGCACCGCTGTCGGCCGGCGGGACGTACATGACGAGCACGTCGGTGAACGTGCGCACGAAGTTGCTGCCCGCGCTCTGCTTGCCGGTGAGCGCGGCGTAGAAGGGGTCGGAGATGGGGATCGTCCCACCCGCGACGGTCAACGTCACGGTGTTCACGGTGGTCAGCTGGCCGACGACGATGGCTCCCCCGTCGACCGTGCCGAGGCTGACGACCGGCGTCGCCTCCGGGGTGTAGGTCTCGGTCGCCGACCCGGCGGCCTGCACGCCCGCCGCGGTCGCCGCCCGTGCGGCCTCGATGCTGGTGCGGAACGTGTCGGGCTGGAACGTGGCCGCGTACGGCGAGGCGTCGCCGTTGGCCAGGACGTCGGCGTACTGCTGGAGCGCCTCGGTCGGCGTCACCAGCAGGCCCGTCGCGTCCGGGGCGAGCACGGGGCTGCCGGTCTCCGGTGCGGCCGTCGCGGGCATCTGGATGCCGGCGCCCATGCGTCCCCAGCCCCACAGCTTGTACTGCTCGCGCGGAGCGGCCTGCTGCAGGACCAGGATGCGCGGGGCCTGCAGGTCGTCGGGCTGCTTGGTCACCACCAGCTGGGTCCGCGGCCAGACGTCCGTCTGCGGCACGATCAGCGCCTGCGGGTCGGTGGGCAGCGCCGTCGGCGGCTTGGCGCCGGCCGTGGCGGTCGCACGGACGTACTCCGCGGACCGGACGGCGAGCGCCGGACCCGCCACTCTCGGCGGGAGCAGCGCCGGGTCGAGCGCGGCGTCGGCGGCGGCCAGCACGGCACCCACGTCGGTCAGCACGTTCGACGACTGGGAGACCGTGGTCGCGGCGGGCGCGACGGCGGGCACGGGCTCGGGCTGTGCCTCCGGGAGCGCCTCGGCGCACGCCGACAGCCCCAGGACGAGTGCGAGGCCGACGGCTCCCGCGAGGCGCGAGCGGCTGGTGCGCGTCATCGGCCCTCCTCCGTCGTCTCGGTGCTCTCGGTGCTCTGGGGGCTCTCGGCTCTCCCGGTGGCATCGGCGGCGTCGCGTGCCGGGGTCTCGGTCGGGGGGAGGCCCCACGCGCGGCGCCAGGCGTCGGCGCGCGATCCGGGACCGGCCTCGTCGTCGGTGGGCGACGTGGTGGGGCGCGCCCACGCCGGACGTCCGCCGGCGCCGGGAGCGGCGTCCGGACCGGCAGGCGAGCCCGACCGGAGGCGCGCGCCAGGCGGTGGCGGCACCGCGGTCCGCGGGCCGGGGCCGGTCACGGCCGACGGGGCACCGGGGGTCCGGGGCTCGGTCGCACCGTCGCGGCCGGGAACCTGCGCGGGCCGCGTCCCGGACGGCTGCGCGGAGGTGGGCTGCCCACCGGCACCCTGCCCGGTCGCGGGCTGGCCGGCGGGCGACGGCGCCGCAGGGGCGCTCGGGCGGACCCACGACGGCCGACCGTGGGGCTCGGTGCGGTGCGGCTCGGTGCCGTGCGTCCCAGCAGCCGGGGCGCCCTCGGTGCCCGTCCCCTCGCGACCGCTGCCGACGGGCTGCGTGGGACCGACGGGCTGCGTGGGGCGGTGCTCGGTGGACGGTCCGCTGGGCCGGTCACCGGGCGGTGGGGTCGGCGTCCACCCTGCTCCCGACGACGCCGCCGGTGAGGCGGAGCTCGGCGGGGTGACGGGGATCGCGCCGGTCGGGGGGCGCAGCGAACGGCGGCTCGTGCCGACGGGCGCGGGTGCCGACGTCGTGGGAGTCGCGGGCATCGAGGTGCTGGAGGCGGTGTCGGACGCCGGGTCCGGCACCGTGGGCACGGCGCCCGTGCGGGGACGCGAGCCGCGCGCCTGCTCGGCCTCGCGCAGCTGGCGACGGGTGAGGACCGGGACGGCGTCGAGGTCCTGCGTGGTCGCCCCGGCGGGGACCGCCGGGATCGCCCCGGTGCTGACCACGTGCCACCGCGGCTCGTCGAGACCCGCGCGGCGGCGGCGGACGTCCCGCAGGAAGAGCCAGGTGGCCAGCAGCACCAGGAGCGTGCCCAGAGCGACGCCCGGCCACAGCCACGGGGTGGTCACCACACGGGGCCACGCGAGCGACAGCGTGGGGGCGGACTCCCCCGTGCTCACCGCGAGCAGGCTCCAGCGGCCCTCCTGGGCGGGCCAGACGAGCTTGGCCGAGCCGGTGCCGGTCTCCTGCGCGACCCACAGGTCCGAGCCCGTGGGGTCGGCGACGGTCGGCGTCGGGGCGGCGGACGCGCTCGGGTCCGGCGACGCAGCGTCCGCGGGTGCCTCGGCCGGCGGGGTGTCGGTCGGCGCCGGCACCGGGGCGCCGTCGATCTCGTCGACCGCGAGCGTGTGCCACCCCGACAGCCCGGTGACCTGGCCGTGCGCGTCGGTGCCTACCCAGCCGGCCACGTCGGTGTCACGGCCCACCGCGAGGACGACGTCGCCGTCGCCGGGCACCGTGACCGTGACGGTCACGGGGTCGCCGCCGAGCTCGAGCACGCCCGGGTCGGTCACCAGGGTGTGCGAGCCACCCGACGTCGTCGCCACGAGGACGTCGTCGGCCCGCCACACCGTCGCCGACGCGATGCCGAGACCGATGACGACCAGTCCGACGACGCCGACGGCGGCGATGATGAGTCGCTTGAGCACGCAGGATCCTCCAGGGAAGAGAAGCCCCAGGATAGGCAGAGCGGCACGTCACGGCCGAACCGGCGTCGAGTGGACGGATCGGCCCCGGTGTGCGTCGGCACGGGCCTCGCCGTCCGCGGCCGCGGGAAGACGCGTATCCTGACCGGCGGCTCTGGGAGTCGACGAGCGCCTCGGCCGAGGCAGCTCCGCGCGGAGCCACCGTGCCCAGGAGGACTGCTCGTGCCCGACGCCCGGACCCCCTTCCCCGTCGTCAACTTCCGCGGATACGAACGCGAAGCCGTCGATGCCCGGATCAGCGGGCTGGAGCAGGCACTCGCCGATGCTCGAGCCCAGGTCGAGGCCCTGGACAGCCGCACCATGCAGGTGGCGGGTGAGCTGTCCGAGGCGCACCGCCAGCTCCGCGAGGCCGAGCGCCCCACGTACTCCGGGCTCGGGTCGCGCATCGAGCAGCTGCTGCGGTCCGCGGAGGAGCAGTCCTCCGACGTCGTGACCCAGGCGAACGCCCAGGCGGCCGACGCGCTCGCTCGCGCCAAGCTCTCCTCCGGTCAGCTGCGCGCCCGCGCCGAGAACGAGGTGGCCGAGCTCATCGCCACCGCGCGGCGCGAGGCCGACGAGGTCCGGACCACCGCGTCCGCCGAGGCCGAGAGCACGCTGCTGGCCGCCCAGCGCCGGGCCGAGGAGCTGGTCGGGTCCGCAGAGCGCGAGGCCGCCCGCATCCAGAGCGCGATCACGACAGAGGAGGCCGAGCGCCGCAGCTCCCTGGAGCGTGAGCTCGGGACGCTGCGGGCGAGCGTGGAGCACGAGGCGACCCAGCTCCGGGTCGCCACCGAGCGCACCGCGAGCGAGCTGCGCAACCGCACCGAGGCGGAGACGACCGCCCAGCGGGAGGACGCCGAGCGGTACGCGCAGGACCTGCGCCAGAGCGCCGACGCCGACACGACCGAGCTCCGCCAGCGCGTCGAGGGCGAGCTGGCCGCTGCGCGCGTCGAGGTCGACCGGTACGTGGCCCAGCAGCGCAGCGACGTCGCGGCCGAGGTGGGGGCGGCGCGGCAGCAGGCGGCCGAGGAGGTCACCTCGTTGCGCGTGCAGACCCAGGAGTACGCGGACGGCGTGCGCGCCGCCGCCGAGCGGGACGCGGCTGCGCTGCAGCAGCGCGTCGCGGCGGAGGTCGCCGCGCTGCGCGTCGAGGCCGAGCAGTACGCCGCCTTCGTCCGCGCGCAGGCCGAGCGGGAGACGGGCGAGCTGCGCTCGAAGACCTCCGACGAGATCGCTGCGCAGCGGGCCGACGCCGAGCAGGCCGTCGCGACGCTGCGTGGGGACGCCGAGCGGTACGCCGCGGACCTGCGCGCCCAGGCCGAGCGCGAGACGACCGAGCTGCGCGAGCGGACCACGCACGAGACGAGCCACCTGCGCGACGTCACGGCCCGTACGGCCGCCGAGCTGCAGGAGGACACCGCGCGGGAGACCGGCGAGCTGCGGGCGGCCGCGGACCGGGAGACGGCCGAGCTGCGCGAGAACACCCGCCTCGAGGTCGAGCGGGCCCTCACGGAGGCGCGTCGGGCCGCCGCCGAGCTGACCGCGTCCGCCAAGGCGCGTGCCGACGCGCTGGTGAGCTCGGCCGAGCAGCAGCTGGCCGACGCGGAGCTGAGCATCGCCTCACGCCGCGAGGCCGCCGAGCGCGAGGACTCGGAGCGCCACGAGACAGCCCGGGCCGAGACCGAGCGGCTGGTGCGCGACGCGGAGGCGCACGCGGCCGAGGCCGAGCAGCGGGTGGCCAAGGCGCTCGCGCAGGCCGACAAGGTCCGCACCGACGCCGAGCAGCACGCCAAGGAGCTCATCTCCAACGCGCGCAAGAACGCCGACCGGGTGGTCGCGGAGGCGCGCGAGCACGCCGAGAAGCAGATCTCGGACGCCATGATCGAGTCCGAGCGCGAGCGGACGTCGGCGACGCGCCAGGTCGAGGACCTCAACCGGCAGCGTGAGTCGATCACGTCCTACCTCGACGAGCTGCGCAACCTGCTCGGGCACAACCCGGACCGCGCCACCCTCGAGCGCGCGTCCCGGGCGGAGGCCGCCTTCGAGAAGGAGCAGAAGTCGGCTCCCGCGGGCAAGACGTCCGGCAAGGGTGGCGACGAGGCAGCCCCCGCACCCACCGGGAAGCCGGCCCGTCCGGCGTCGCGCCCGACCAAGTCCCGCCCGGCGCCCGTCTCGGCCGCGGTCCCGGCCGTCGAGGACCCGGCGGGCGAGCCGGACGCCGAGCCCGACCCGGCGCAGGCCGACAGCACGCAGGAACCGGCCGAGCAGCCGCGCGACGTCAAGGACGCCGGTGCGGGTGCCGATGCCCAGGACGAGCAGCCGGCCACCGACGACGCCACGGCGTCGTCGCACTGACCCGGTCCGGGCGCCGCACCACACCGACCGACGCGAGGGGCACGTGAGCGACGACAGCACGGCGCGCTGGCGCGAGGAGCGCCGTGCCGCCGCCGCCGCGCACGGTGAGCTGCTGGCCGGCCGGCAGCGCGCCGAGTCGGCGCAGGCGCAGGAGCAGATCGACGCGTTCCTGCGCCGCGCCGCCCAGGTGGGTCCGGCGCCCGTGCCGTTGTCGGCTCGCAGCTACGACGGCCGGTCGCGCTACCGGACGCCGCTGACCGGGTGGTACCTGCGGCGCGACGAGACGGTCGCCATCGACACCGACGGCCGGTTCTACGTGCTGACCACGCCGTCGAGCCTGGCGGCCCGGTTCCGTGGCGTGACGCCGGAGCCGTCTGCTCCCCCGCTGGTCATCGGCGCCGGCGGCAAGGACGGGGAGTCGCTCGACATGGCGGAGGCGCTCGCGCGCGTGCTCGGCCGCTAGGCGGGGTCGGCCGCCTGCGCGAGCTCGGAGAGTGCCGCCGCGACGGTCGACGGCTGCTCGACCGCAGACAGGTGGCCCGCCCGGGGCACGACGACCAGGCGGGCGTCCGCGGCGGTCGCGACCAGGTGCTCGGCCGCCTCGACGGGGGTGACGGTGTCCTCGTCGCCGACGACCACGAGGACCGGACCGTCGAACCGGCGCAGGGTCTCCGTCCGGTCCGGGCGGGCGGCCATGGCCCGCTGCGACCACGCGACGCCGGCCGGCGGCTGCTGACCGATCCACCCCGCGACCTCGTCGGCCACCTCCGGCCGCGCGGCGCGCGTGCTCTCACCCAGCAGCGACGACGCCATCGGCCGCACGACGTCGACCGAGCCGGTGCGCTCGGCCTCCTGCGCCACCCGCAGGCGGTTCGCGGCCGCCTCCGGTGCGTCCGCCGTCGACCTGGTGTCCAGGAGTGCGACGGCGGCGACCAGGTCCGGGTGGCGCTCGACGAGCGCGAGCGCCACGTAGCCGCCCATCGACAGGCCGGCGACCACGGCACGGCTCACGCCGGCGGCGCGCAGGGCGTCGGCGACCGCGTCGGCCGACGCGTCCAGCGACGGCTCCGGCAGGTCGCCCTCCTGGCCCGGCGTCCCCGGCAGGTCCACCGCGAGCACCGCCCGGCCGGCGGGCAGCCGGGACGCGACCTCGTCCCACATGCGGTGGTCGACGGGGAAGGCGTGCAGGAGGACGAGCGGCAGCCCGTCGCCGTCGGTCCGGTAGGTGTGCAGGCTCATGCGTCGCCCTCCGCGGTGGTGCTCGGTCCGGCCCAGTGGGTGGGCAGCGGCAGCTCGTGACCCGGCAGGACGTGGCCGACGATCTCGTCCAGCACGCGGCGGACCGCGGACTCGCCGACCCACAGGTGCTTGGCGCCCTCGACGCCGATCACCTCCGCCTGCGGGACGCGCGCGAACCGCTGCCTCGCCTCGTCGGGACGCAGGTAGTCGTCGAGCTCCGGGACCAGCACGACCAACGGCTTGCCGAACGCCGCCCAGGCGTCGAGGTCCGCGTCGGTGGCCCGGTGCAGCGGCGGGGAGAGCAGGATCGCGCCCTCGATGGACGGGTCGCGGCCGTGCATGAGAGCGAGCTCGGTGCCGAACGACCAGCCGACCAGCCAGCGCCGCGGGAGGTCGTGGAACTCGGCGAACTCGATCGCGGCGTGCACGTCGAACCGCTCGCCCACACCGGCGTCGAAGGCTCCGCCGCTGGTCCCCCGCGGGCTCGACGTCCCGCGCGTGTTGAACCGCAGCACCGCCAGGTCGGCCAGCGCGGGCAGCCGCCACGCGGCCTTGCGGAACACGTGCGAGTCCATGTAGCCGCCGTGCGTGGGCAGCGGGTGCAGCGTCACCAGGGTCGCGGCGGGCGGTCGGTCCGCCGGGCGGGCCAGCTCGCCGACGAGGGTGAGCCCGTCGGCGGTGTGCAGCTCGACGTCCTGGCGCGCCGCGGGGAGCACGGTGAGCGAGCGGATGAGGCCGGGGTCCGACGTGTGCGTGGTCATCGGGACGAGCCTAGGACGCCCTGGGCCAGCGCACTCGCGAGCTCGAGGACGGCCGCGACCCCGTCCTCGGCGTTGGCCGCGCAGCGCCGGTCCGCCGCCGCGAGCACCGCGGGGTGCGCGTTGGCGACCGCGAAGGACGTGCCCGCCCAGTCGAGCATCGACAGGTCGTTGGGGGCGTCGCCGAGCGCCCACACGTCCGCTGCGGCGATGTCACGGTCGGCGGCCCAGCGGGCGAGGGTCGCCGCCTTGGTGACCCCGGGGCCGGAGATCTCGCCGAGGCCGACGGCGCCCGAGTCCGCGACGACGGCCAGGTCGCCGACGACCTGCGCGAGCTCGTCGGCGAAGTCGTCGCCGACCTCGCGGGTGCTGCGTACCAGGAGCTTGAACGTGGAGGGACCCAGGACGTCCTCGAGCCGGTCGGCCCGGGGACTGCCGGGCGGCACGGGGTGGCTGGACCGGAACCGGGTCTCGTGCGCGAAGCCCGTCGCGCTCTCCGCCGCGAGGTGCACCGCCGCGGACCCGCCCCACGCCGAGCGGACGCGGTCCGCGACCTCGCCGACGAGCTCGGCGCTCATCCCCCGCTCCGCCAGGACGCGCCCGGTGCCGACCTCCACGACCGCGGCACCGTTCGCGCAGATCGCGACCCCGTGACCGGCCACGTGCGCGGCCAGGTCGCGCAGCCAGCGCGGCGGCCGGGCGGTCACGAACACGACCTCGATGCCGGCGTCGGCCGCCCGCACGAGCGCCTCGGCGGTCCGCGTCGAGACGGTGCCGTCCGGGCGCAGGAGCGTGCCGTCGAGGTCGGTGGCGACGAGCCGCGGGGCGTCGGTCATCGGCGGGTCGGACCCCGGCGAGCCCGCGCCTGCCAGCAGGACGTGTGCCAGTGGCGCCGGTCGTCCAGCGCCTCGCCGAACAGCCCGTCGGTCCGCCAGGCCACGACGTGCGGGGTCCCGGCGCTCACCAGCTGGTCGCACCCCGGGCAGCGGTACTCGCGGTCCGAGCCGCGGACCTGCTGGACCGTCCACTCGCCGTCCGCAGCCGACTCGGAGCGCCGGCCACCGGTGGCGCGGTCGACGTCCAGCTCGACGTGCTGCGCACCGTACGGCCGCTTGGTCGATCGTCGTCCCACCGCCCCATCCTCTCCCACCTGGCCTCACGGGACCCTCCCGCAACGACGACGTCCGAGCAGGTACGGGCCAGAGGCCGTACCTGCTCGGACGTCGTGGGGGGACTACAGCGCTGCCGACTCCGGGGTCGGGATGGTGCGGGTGCGCACGAGCTCGCGGTACCAGCGGCCCGAGTCCTTCACCGTGCGCTCCAGGGTGTCGTAGTCCACGCGGACGACGCCGAACCGACGGTCGTAGCCGTAGGCCCACTCGAAGTTGTCCATGAGCGACCAGACGAAGTAGCCGCGCACGTCGGCGCCGCGCTCGATCGCCTCACCGACGGCGTCGATGTGGTCGTGCAGGTACGCGACGCGGTCGGCGTCGTGCACACGGCCGTCCGCGCTGACCTCGTCGTAGAACGCGGCACCGTTCTCCGTGACGGCCATGGGCACGTCCGGGTAGCGGTCGTGGACCTCCATCAGCAGGTCGACCATGCCCTGCGGCTCGATGTTCCAGCCCATCGCGGTGTACGGACCCGGCTGCGGGAGGAACTCGACGTTCGTCGCACCGACCCACGGGCTGTGCTCGGACGACCGGTGACCGTCCGGGCCGGGCGTGCCGTCGCCCTCGGGCGGCGTGCCCTGCTGGACGCGGCCCGTCGAGTAGTAGTTGATGCCCAGCAGTGCCAGCGGCACCTTGATGAGCTCGAGGTCACCGTCCTGCACGAACGACCAGTCGGTGATCGCCTCGGTGTCCGCGAACACCTCCTTGGGGTACTCGCCGTCCAGCATGGGACGCAGGAACACCTCGTTGGCGATCGTGTCGATGCGGCGCTTGGCCTCGACGTCCTCCGGGGAGTCGGTGGCCGCGCGCGTCACGTGCAGGTTGAGCGTGACGGAGATCGGGGTGTCCTGCCCGAGCACGTCCTTGATGGCACGCGCGGCGAGGCCGTGGCCCAGGTTCAGGTGGTGCACCGCCGCCAGCGCCGTGGCGTCGTCCGTGACGCCCGGGGCGTGCACGCCCGAGGCGTACCCGAGGAACGCCGAGCACCACGGCTCGTTGAGCGTGGTCCACAGGTGGATGCGGTCCCCCAGCACCTCGGCGAGCTTGCGGGCGTACTCGGCGAAGAGCAGTGCGGTGCGGCGGTTGGCCCAGCCGCCCTCGTCCTCGAGCGCCTGCGGCAGGTCCCAGTGGTACAGCGTCGCGACGGGCTTGATGCCGGCGGCGATCAGGCGGTCCGCGAGGTCCACGTAGAAGTCGAGGCCGGCCTGGTTGAACTCGCCGGAGCCGGTGGGCTGCACGCGCGGCCACGCGATCGAGAACCGGTAGGCCTGCAGGCCGAGGTCCTTCATGAGCGCGACGTCCTGCGGCACACGGTGGTAGTGGTCCGCGGCGACGTCACCCGTGTCGCCGTCCAGCACCTTGCCGGGCGTGCGCGAGAAGGTGTCCCAGATGGACGGGCCGCGGCCGTCCTCGTCGAAGCCGCCCTCGATCTGGTACGACGCGGTGGCCGATCCCCAGAGGAAGTCGGCGGGGAACTGGCGTCCGGAGGGGCGCGAGGTCGTCATGTGCGGGTCCTTCGAGTCGAGCGGGCGGGTCGTCCGGCGGGGGCCGACGGGCCGGCGGGGCGTCTCTGCCCGACGACGTCAGTGCCCCTCGCGCTGGTGTCGAAACGATACGATACACACGGTGGGAACGCTCCCGCCACCCCGGTGCACCCCGGGGTGGCGGGACGCGTCAGACCGTGATCTCCACCGCGGTCTGCCCCGCGGCGGCACTCACGGAGGCGCCGTCGAGCCCCACCTGCACCCGCCAGGGGCCGGTCGCACCCCGCGCCTCGACGCGGACGGTGCCGCCGTCGCGGTGCACGACGAACTCCCTGCGGTCGCCGGTCGACGACGGGACGGTCGTGACGGAGCGGTGGCCGTCGGTCAGGCCGAACAGGTGCAGGGTGAGGTCGTCGGCCCAGTCGTAGTCCGGGCGGTCGGTGCGTGCCCCGACGGGCAGGACGGAGTCGGGTCGCACGTACAGGGGCAGCGACTCGAACCCGTGGTGCTCGCGCACCCAGCGCGGTCCGGTGACCTGGTGCCCGGTCAGCAGGGACGTCCACGTGCCCTCGGGCACGTACACGTCGACGTCACCGTCGGCGGTGAACACCGGTGCGACGAGGAGGTTCTCGCCGAGCATGTACTGGGTGTCCACGGTGGCCGCGCCCGGGTCGTCGGGGAACTCCAGGACCATCGGCCGCATCACCGGCAGCCCCTGCTCGTGCGCGTCGAGGCCCAGGCGCCCGAGGTACGGCATGAGGGACAGCTTCAGCTCGGTGAACCGGCGCGTCACCTCGACGGCCTCCTCGTCGAACGCCCACGGCACCCGGTACGAGTCCGACCCGTGCAGGCGGCTGTGCGACGACAGCAGACCGAAGGCGAGCCACCGCTTGAACACCGCGGCGTCCGGGGTCCCCTCGAAGCCGCCGATGTCGTGCGACCAGTACCCGAAGCCCGACGACGACAGGGACAGCCCGCCCCGCAGCGACTCAGCCATGGACACGAACGTGGACTCGCAGTCCCCGCCCCAGTGCACCGGGAACTGCTGCCCGCCCGCCGTGGCGGACCGGGCGAACAGCACCGCCTCGCCGGCACCCCGCTCGGTCTCGAGCAGCTCGAAGACCGCCTTGTTGTACAGGTGCGTGTAGTAGTTGTGCATCCGCTCCGGGTCCGACCCGTCGTGCCACACGACGTCGGTGGGGATGCGCTCGCCGAAGTCGGTCTTGAACGCGTCCACCCCCTGACCCAGCAGCCGGCGCAGGTGCCCCTGGTACCAGGCCACCGCCTCGGGGTTGGTGAAGTCGACCAGGCCCATGCCGGCCTGCCACTGGTCCGTCTGCCAGATCGACCCGTCGGCGCGCGTCACCAGGAACCCGCCCGCGCGACCCTCCTCGAACAGCACCGACCGCTGCGCGATGTACGGGTTGATCCAGACGCACACCTGCAGTCCCTTGGCGTGCAGCCGGGCCAGCATGCCCTCCGGGTCGGGGAACGTGGCCGGGTCCCACGTGAAGTCCGTCCAGTGGAACGCCCGCATCCAGAAGCAGTCGAAGTGGAAGACGCTCAGGGGCAGCCCGCGCTCGGCCATGCCGTCGACGAAGGACATGACGGTGTCCTCGTCGTACGACGTGGTGAACGAGGTGGACAGCCAGAGGCCGTACGACCACGCCGGGACCGCTGCCGGGCGGCCGGTGAGCGCGGTGTACCGGCGCAGCACGTCCTTGGGCGTCGGCCCGTGGATGACGTAGTACTGCAGCGACTGGCCCGCCACGGAGAACTGCGTGCGGGACACCGCCTCCGAGCCGACCTCGAACGAGACGCGGCCCGGGTGGTCCACGAAGACCCCGTACCCGGCGTCGGAGAGGTAGAACGGCACGTTCTTGTAGGCCTGCTCGCTGGACGTGCCGCCGTCCGCGTTCCACACGTCGACCGACTGCCCGTTCTTCACGAACGCGCCGAACCGCTCGCCCAGGCCGTACACGTGCTCGCGGACGCCCAGGCTCAGCTGCTCGTGCACGTACGCGTCCCCGTCGGCGTCCGTCACCACGCCGACGCTGCGCGCGGTCGACGAGGTGAGCACGCGACCGTCGGCCTCGAAGTCGACGTTCCACGGCCCGGTCGTCGCGACCTTCGCGGTGAGGCCCCCGGCGCGGAACGACGCGACCGGGCCGTCCGCCACGACCTTCACGTCGGCGGCCGAGGACGCGACCTCGAACGCCGGCCCCCGGTCCACGCCACCGGCGTGGTGCTCGATCCGCACGCCGATGACGTCGTCCATCGGCGACGAGAACGTCACCGTGACCAGCGGCCGGTTGAGGGTGTCGCCGCGCGAGGTCAGCGGTGCGGTGGCGCTGTAGACCGTCAGCGTGTCGCCGTCCTGCACGACGTCGGCGACGCTGCGCGGACGCAGCACCTCGACGCCGGGGAGGAGCTGCCAGTACCCGTCGGTGAACTTCATGTGGATGCCTTACTTGACCGCGCCGGCGGTGACGCCGCGGGTCAGGGTGCGCTGGAAGAGGAGGAAGAACAGGACTGCGGGGATCAGCGAGACCAACGCACCGGCATTCGTCGTCGGCGCGTCCATCATGCGGTCCCCCTGCAAGGAGGCGAGGGCGACCGGGATGGTCTGCGTGTCGTTCGTGGTCAGCATGACCAGGGGGATGAAGAACTCGTTCCAGGTCCAGATGAAGAAGAAGATCATCAGGACCGACAACGTCGGACGGACCACGGGGAAGACCACCTTCCACAGCACCTGCCAGCGGCTCGCGCCGTCCAGGGCGGCCGCCTCGAGCAGCGCCGGCGGGAACGTGCCCAGCACCGAGGACAGCAGGTAGGTGCCGAAGGCGGACTGGATGACCGTGAAGATGATGATCACCGACCACGGCGAGTTCGAGAGCCCCACCTCGTTGGCCATGGTGAACAGCGGGTAGATCAGGGCCTCCTGCGGGAGCATCGTCGCCAGCAGGAACAGCGTCACCACCCACAGCCGCCCCTTGATCCGGCCGACGCCGATCGCGTACGCGTTGAGCAGCGACAGCAGGGTCCCGGCGATCGCCACGGCCCCCGAGATCCAGATCGAGTTGACGAGCTTCTGCGGGAAGTTCACCCGCTCCCAGAAGGCCTGCACCCCGGAGGTGTAGAACTCCTGCGGCCAGCTGAGCGGACCGTTGAGCGAGTAGTCCGCGGGCGACTTGAACGCGTTGAGCAGCATGATCGCGAAGGGCAGCAGCATCGCCACGGCGACGAGCACCGCGACGGCGAGCACGACCCAGCGGGCCCGCCCCCGGCGATGGCGAGCCCCCGGCGGCAGGTCCCGGGTGGTGCGCGGAGCGGAGACCACGTCGACGGCCATCAGCCGACCCCTTCCTTGCGTTCGCTGCGCGCCTGCGCCACGAGGATCACACCGGCGACGACGACGATCACGAGCGTGAGGACGTTCGAGACCGCGGCGCCGTAACCGACCTTCGACTTGTCGAAGAAGTTCAGGTACGAGTAGTAGCTGGGCACCAGGGTCGACCCCTCCGGACCACCGCGCGTGAGCACGTAGATGGGTCCGAACACCTTGAGCGCCGCGACCGTGCACGTGAGCACGACGACGAACGTCTCGGGGCGGATCTGCGGGATCGTGATGGCGCGGAACCGCCGCCACCAGCCCGCACCGTCCAGCTCGGCCGCCTCGTACAGCTCAGGGTCCACCCGCTGCAGGGCGGACATGAAGATGACGACGGGGTAGCCGATCTGGACCCACACCAGCACGAGCATCACGCTGGGCAGCGCGGTGGTGGGCGAGCCCAGCCAGTTGGGCGGCTGCTCGATCCCGAGGTTGCGCAGGATCTCGTTCACCGCGCCCGTCTGGGCGTTGAGGATCCAGTTCCAGAGCACGCCCGCGACCGCCACGGGCAGGATCTGCGGCAGGTAGTACGTCGCGCGCAGCACCGAGGCGGAGCGCGCACCGAACGTCTTGCCGAGGTAGTCGAACAGCACGGCGGCCAGGAGCAGGCCGATGAGCGTCGGGACGACGACCATCGCCACGATCATCGAGATCGAGTTCCGGAACGACGTCCAGAACTGCTCGTCGTGGAGCAGGTCCGCGTAGTTGGCCAGCCCCACCCAGTGGTGCGTCGCCATCCCGCCCTTCCACTTCTGGAAGCTGTACGCGACGTTCGTCGCGAACGGGATGCCGATGACGACCACGAACAGGACCGCCCCCGGTACCAGGTAGGGCAGGTACGGCAGCCAGGTGGGTCGGCTCCGTCGGCGGCGCGGTCCGCCGGTCGCCGACGGCGCCGCGGTCGCGGTGCGCGTGTCGAGAGCGTCGGTGCTCATGGGGTCCTCCGTGGGTCCGGTCCGGGCGACCGGGTGGGGACGCGCTCGGCGCAGCCCCCACCCGGTCGCGGCGGGGTCACTCGCCGACCAGGTCCTGCTTGCCGGACTCGTACGCGTCCTGGAGGTCGGACAGCACCTCGTCGGGCGACTTGGACTGGTTCACCAGCGACTGCAGCTGGCTGACGATCACGTCGTAGAAGCCCGCCACCGGCCAGTCGGGGTAGTAGGCCAGACCGTCCTCATCGAGGATGTCGGCGAAGTTCTGCGTGAGCTCGGCCGTCTTGGGGTCGGTGATCGTCGACGGGTCGCCGGCCACGGGCAGACCGCCGGCCTGACCGAGGACGTCCTGCACCTCCGGTCGCAGCGTGATGTCGATGAAGTCCTCCGCCAGCGACTTCGAGTCGGCGTTCGTGGGCACGACCCAGAGGTTGCCCGACGAGCCCGGGTGCAGGGAGTTGCCGGGGAACAGCGTCTGTGCCCAGTCGAACTGGATCTCGGACTGCAGGCGGCCGAACCACCACGAGCCGGAGACCATGATCGGGTAGGTGCCGTCGATGAACGAGACACCCATGTCCTCGGCGGTCAGGCCCGCCGCGTCGGACGCGATGTAGCCCTTCTTGATCCACTCGTCGAGCTTCTCGGTCGCCTTCGTCATGGCCTCGCCGTGCCAGTCGACGTCGTCCTGGAACAGCTGGTAGCTGTCGACCAGGTCGCGGTCGCCGTAGTGCAGCACCAGCTCGTACCAGAGCTGTCCCAGCGGGTACTCCGCGCCGGCCTCGGCGAGCGGCGTCACGCCGTTGGCCTTGAACGTGGCGAGGGCCGCCTCGAACTCGTCGAACGTCGTCGGCACCGCGATGCCGTACTGCGCGAACATGTCCTTGTTGAGGTACACGCCGACGAACTCGCCGTAGTTCGGCACGCCGTACCACTCGCCCGAGCCCATGAGCCCGTCCTCGTCGTACGTCGCCGTCGTCGCCAGCGAGCCGCCGAGCGCCTCGTCCCAGCCCTTCTCCTCGGCGACGTCCGTCAGCGGCGTGAGCAGACCCTGCGAGGCCAGCTGCCCCGCGGTCGCGTTGCCCTTGTTGTACTCCATGACGTCGGGGACGTCGTCGCCGGTGAGCACGATCTTGGCGTTCTTCTGGATCTGCTCGAACGTCTGACGCTCGACGTCGACGGTCACGTCCGGGTGCTCGTCCTTGAAGATCTCGATGGCCTTGTTCCAGGCCTGCCCCATCGCGGACTCGTCGTTCTCGTAGTGCCAGATGGTGAGCGTCTCGGTGTCCGAGTCGCCGTCACCGCTACCGCCACCGCTGCTGCACGCCGTCAGCGCGAGAGGGGCCAGGAGGGCGGCGGTACCGACGGCCGCCCATCGCCGCATGCTGTTCCTCATCCGTGTTCTCCTCGTCGAGTGGATGGTCGGACGTACGCCCGATCGTCGAAGCGTTTCGACACGCTACCGGCCGCTCGGCCTGTTGTCCAGGCGGGGACATTTCGGTCTCCGCGACCGGTGATCGTCGAAACGTTTCGCTCCTGCGCGCCGACCGGCGGCGGGCCGTGGCCGGGCGGGCACGCACCAGCGCTAGGGTGTGTCCCGGCTCCCCGTGCACCGGGGATCGAGGACGACGGGAGGCCGACCGCGTGACCACGATCGACGACGTCGCGCGCGCAGCGGGGGTCTCCGTCTCGACGGTCTCCTACGCCCTGTCGGGCAAGCGGCCCATCTCGGCCTCCACGCGTCTGCGGGTGGAGCGCGCCGTGCGCGAGCTGGGCTACCGCCCGCACGCCGGAGCGCGCGCCCTGGCCTCGCAGCGCACGAGCGTGCTCGCCCTCATGGCACCCCTGCGCGTCGACGTCAACGTCGGCGTCATCATGCAGTTCGTCACCGGTGTGGTCACCCGGGCACGCGACTTCCAGCACGACGTCCTGCTCCTCACGCAGGACGACCACGCCGGCGTGGAACGGGTGGCCGCCGGGTCCATGGTCGACGCGGTGATCATGATGGACGTCGAGGCGGAGGACCCGCGAGTGCCGATCCTGCGCCAGCAGCGCCAGCCCGCCGTGCTGATCGGTCTGCCGCTGGACGCCTCGGGCCTGTCCTGCGTGGACCTGGACTTCGAGGCCGTCGCCCGCACCGCCGTGGCGCACCTGGTGGGGCTCGGCCATCGGCGGATCGCCCTCATCGGCTCACCGCAGGCCGTGCTCGACCGGCAGACCACCTACGCCCAGCGCATGCTGCGCGGGTTCCGTACCGAGACCGAGCGGCACGGGATCGAGGCGGTGTTCGAACCGTGCGAGTCCTCCCACGCCGGCGCCGTCGACGCGCTGGATCGTGTGCTCGCCCGCCTGCCGGGGGTCACGGGTCTCGTCGTGCACAACGAGGTCGCCCTCCCCGCGGTGCTCGCCTCCCTGCGCGAGCGCGGTGTGGCCGTCCCCGAGGACGTGTCCGTCGTGGCGGTCTGCCCCGAGGACGTCGCGGTCGGCCAGCCGCACCCCCTCACGTCGGTGGACATCCCGGCCACCCGCATCGGTGCGGTGGCGGTCGAGATGGCGATGGCACGGCTCGACCACGGTGAGCCCGGGGAGACGCGCCTGCTCGCGCCCCAGCTCACGGTGCGCGCGACGACGGCCCCGGCGCCCTGACGCGCCACCCGCCGCGGGTCGACGAGGCCGTCGGGGGCTAGAGCCAGACGCCGCCGCGCATGACCCGGACGGGAGTCAGGTCGGCGTCCGTGACCAGCAGGTCCGCGCGGCGGCCGGCGGCCAGGGCACCCAGGTCCCGACGACCGAGCACGTCCGCCGGGACCGTCGCCGCGGCGAGCACCGCGTCCTCGAGCGGGATCCCCGCCGCGACCACCGTCCGCACCACGTCGAGCAGGTGGGCGGTGCCACCGGCGATGGCACCCGTCTCGTCGGCGATGCGCGCCACGCCGTCGGCGACGCGGACGGCCATGGGGCCGAGCCGGTACTCGCCGTCGGGCATCCCCGCGGCGGCCATGGCGTCGGTGACCAGCGCGATCGAGCCCGCACCGACCAGGTCGAACACCGACCGCACGGTGCCGTCGGCGAGGTGCGTCCCGTCGGCGACGAGCTCCACGACGAGCTCGCCGCGCGCCGCCGCCGCGAGGCAGGCGGCGACCGGGCCCGGGTCGCGGTGGTGCAGCGGACGCATGCCGTTGAAGAGGTGGGTGGCGGTCAGCCGCGCGTTGGACCGTGCGGCCAGCAGGTCGAACGCGCGGTCCACGGCCGTGTCCACCTGGTCCGCCGAGGCGTCCGTGTGGCCGATCGACGGGAGTGCACCGACGTCGACCAGGGCCGTGACGACGTCGTCCGCGCCGGGCACCTCGGGGGCGACGGTCATCGTGACCAGGTGCCCCCGGGCGGCCGCCGCGATGCGTCGCACCAGATCGGGGTCGCCCTCGAGCATCTCCGCCGGGTTCTGCGCACCGCAGCGCGCCGCCGACAGGAACGGCCCCTCCAGGTGGATGCCGACGATCTCCCCCGCGTCGGCCAGCTCGGCGAGCACAGCGGTGCGCTCGAGCAGGACGTCGGGGCCCGCGGTGACCAGCGACGCGACGAGGCTCGTGGTCCCGTGCCGACGGTGCTCGTCGACCGCGCGCTGCGCCTGGGCGGCGTCAACGGCGTCCGGGAAGCTCGCGCCACCGCCGCCGTGGCAGTGCAGGTCGACCAGGCCGGGCAGGATCGTCGTGCTGGTCGGCACCGGCACCTCCCACCCGCCGGGCAGGCCGTGGGCGGGACCGACCCAGACGATCGTCGCCTCGTCGACGACCACCACACCGTCCTCGACGACGCCTCGGGGGGTGACGACACGGCCGCGCAGGATGTCGGTGCTCACCGGGTCATCCTTGCGCACCCCAGGGACCGTCCCGACCCACCTCGGCGGCGTCGACCGTGACCGGCGTGGCCAGTCGGCGGCGGCGTGCCCGGCCGGACCACCAGCGGGCACCACCCGCACCGACGGCGCCCTCGGCCGCCGCGACCGCCGCCGGCACGCCCGCCGCCGACACGACACCGAGGTACTGGCACAGCACGACCGACAGCACCGCACCGACGAGTGCGAACACCGTCACGTGCACGACCTCCCGGTCCGTGCGGCGCAGCAGGTGGGCGGTGAGCAGACCGGCCGGGAAGCCGAGCAGCGCGACCGGCACCGCGGCGACCAGCAGGACGAGCAGGAGGAACTGGAACCCCTCGAGGGCTCCGCCTTCCGCCATCGCCGACGCGTCGTCGATCGCCTGCAGCACCAGGACCGTCGGGATGTTCACCAGCGCCAGGACGGCCACGCAGCGCAGGCACAGCGCGGCGACCGCCGCCGGCCCCCGCACGCTCACGACCGGCTCCCGACGGCCAGGTTCCCGGCCGCGTGCACCCGACGGGCACCGCGCGCCAGCCGGCCCAGGTAGAGCCGCTGCCCGAGCACCGTCGCCGGGCCGGCGAGCCGCACCCACCACAGCGCCGGGGCGGAGAACGCGGAGACGACGAACCACAGGTCGCCCGCCGCGTCGCGCTCGACGGTGAACGCCTCCTCGCCGCGGAACGGGTGGCCCGGCAGCGTCCCGTAGGCGAACCCCGCGCACGCCGGCGTCCGCTGCGTCCACACCACCTCGCAGGGCACGGACAGGTGCACCGGGCCGACGCCGGGGCGGCTGACCAGTCGCACACCGGGTGCGGCGGCGTCGGCGTCGGGCCGGACGTCGACGCCCGCCGCGGCGTGCACCTGCCAGCGCAGCAACGCGTCACCCAGGCGCTCGGCGTCCGCGGGCACGGAACCGGGCGCCACGAGGTACCGGACCCGCAGCGCCCGGTACCCCGCCGGCAGGTCGCCTGCCAGCGTCGCGCCGACCTCGGCGTACGTCAGGCCGACGCGCTCGGTCGGCCGGACGAGCAGGCGCAGACCGAGCACCGTGCAGAGCACGAACCCGAGCGCGTTGGCCACGCCGTGGGTGAGCGCCATCGTGGACAGGCCGGGGTGGACGACATCCGTGGCCTCACCGAGCGCCCACCACAGCGCCAGCACCATCGAGAGCGCCACCGTCGCGGCCCCCACCCACAGCAGGACGCGCGCGGTGCGTGGTCCGTCGAGCCGCACGGAGGCGGCCGCGGCGCACCACAGCCCGAGGGCGAGCACGACGGCACCGACCAGCTCGGCCACGTCGCCGACCAGGTAGCCGACGAGGACCAGGAGCACGCCGGCCGGCACGGACACCGCTGCCACCCGGGCCGCAGCGGACGGCGCGGCCCGGGCCACCAGCCCCGTCGCCACGCAGGCGCCGAAGCCGGCGAAGAGCATGTGCGGCACGGTCAGCGCGAGGTAGTCGCCGCCGAAGCCGAGCAGCCCCCACCCCGCGCGTTCGCACAGCAGCGCGACCGCACCGATGAGCGGGGTCACCAGGGCGACCGCCGTGACGGCTGCCTGGACCCGCAGCGCACCCGTGGCGAGGACGACCGTCGCGGCGGCGAACGGCGCGGCGAGCAGCGCTGCCGGGGCTCCGACCGGCAACCACAGGCCGGCGGCGGCCAGGGCGCCGACCACCGGCCACAGGACCGACTCCGCTCGTGCCACCGCCGGTGCGCCCAGCAATCGCACGCCGAGCGGGAGGACGACCACCGCACCCAAGCCGACCACCACGCGCGCGGCGTCCGCCGCGACGGGCGTCAGGTCGCTCACGCCCGCACCGCCCGCACCAGCGCGAGCACGTCGTCGGCCGCACCGCGCAGCACGGGGAGCCGGGAGAGGCGCACCAGCCGGCCGATCAACGGCGCGACGCCCTCGACCAGCGTCCGCGTCCGGCGCTGTCCCGGCGAGCCGTCGTAGACCCAGAACAGCGTGACCCCCAGCTGCACCAGCCACAGGAGGTCGGGGAGCTCGGCGCGCAGGACGCTCGGGACGGCCGGCGTCGCCCCCTCGACGACCTCCCGGAAGAGCCGCTGGCTGGTGGTGCGCGCCTCGGCCGACTCCTCCGAGAACGGGCTCGCGGCGGATCCGGGCCGGATCGCCACGGTCACGAACTCCCCGCCGAACGCGTGGTACTCGGCGAACGCGTCCACCCCGGCGAGCAGCACGGCGCGCAGGCGCGCCGCCAGGTCCCCACCCGCGGCCAGCGCCTCGCCCGCGCGCCGGGCGTGGTCACGGTTCACGTCGAGGTAGAGCTCCTGGACCAGGTGGTCCTTCGACGCGAAGTGGTAGTACGCGTTGCCGGTGGCGACTCCCGCCTCCTGCGCGATCGCGCGCATGGTCGTCGCCGCGTACCCCCGCTCCCGGAAGAGCCGGAGCGCGGTGGATCGCACGAGGGCCTTGGTGTCGTCGCTCATGACGACAGTTGAACACGTTCAGTTGAACATGTTCAAGAGGCGCGGGTCAGAACAGTCGCGCGTCCACGTCGTCGACGCCCTTCATCGCGTCGTAGTCGAGGACCAGGCAGCCGATCCCCCGGTCCGTCGCGAGCACGCGGGCCTGCGGCTTGATCTCCTGGGCGGCGAACACCCCGCGCACGGGCGCCAGGTGCGGGTCACGGTTGAGCAGCTCCAGGTACCGCGTCAGCTGCTCGACACCGTCGATGTCGCCGCGCCGCTTGATCTCGACGGCGACGGTCCCGCCGGACGGGTCCTTGGCCAGGATGTCGACCGGCCCGATCGCGGTCGGGTACTCCCGGCGCACCAGGGTGTGGCCCGTCCCCAGCAGGATGATCTGCGCGGCCAGCAGCTCCTGCAGGTGGGCCTCGACGCCGTCCTTGACCAGCCCGGGGTCCACGCCCAGCTCGTGGGCGGAGTCGTGCTGCACCTCGTACAGCTCGATCTCCAGGCGGTCGTCCGACTTCTGGTGCTGGACGGTCCACACCTGCGTGACGCCCGCGGTGCGCTCCTCGTCGGACGGCTCGGACACCGCCAGCGAGCACGGTGGGCTCATCCAGTTCAGCGGCTTGTACGACCCGCCGTCGGAGTGCAGCAGGACGCTGCCGTCGGCCTTGACGACGAGGAGCCGTGTGGCCCTCGGCAGGTGGGCGTTCAGGCGGCCGCTGTAGCGGGCGGCGCAGGACGCGACGACGAGGCGCACGGATCTCCTTCGGGGCGCTGCGGGCAGCGCGTCAGATGACCGAGCCGACGCGCGACGGCGTCGCCTCGATCCACGACGTGAGGCCGGCGTACGCCTCCGTGCTCATGAGCAGGTGGACCGGCTCCGTGGCGAGCCCGGGCAGACAGGTCACGACGACCTGGCCGGCCTGCACCTCGGTGCGCTCGAGGACGGCCAGGCCCACCCGCTGCCAGCGTGCCCGCGGCCGCGCGGCCAGCGAGCGGTAGCGCCACCAGTACAGCCGGTCGGCGCCGTACTGCGCGACCCCCGAGGACCAAGGGCCCTCCGGGGTTCGACCCACCGAGCAGGCGAACGAGCCGACGCGGCGGTTCAACGTGTGCACCCGGGAGAACCAGAGTGCGGTGACGGCGAGCAGGGCGACGACGACGACACTCACGAGTGCGACGACGTGCCCGCTCACCGTCGGCTACCTCAGTGCGAGGCCGGCGCCGTGGCGGCGCGGGCGCCCTCCACGACGTTGTCGGCGACGATGGTCAGGTGGTTCGAGTCGAAGGACAGGAACCCGCCCTCGACCTGCCAGCGCTTGGGCTCGCCGCCCCCCACGGGGAACACGCGCACCTCACCGGGCTGCAGCACGGACAGCACGGGCTCGTGACCGGCCAGGATGCCGATCTCGCCCTCGCCGGCCTTCGCCGAGACCATGCGGGCGGTGCCGGACCAGAGCTTGCCGGCGGTGGCGACGAGCTCGACCTCGATGTCTGCCACGGGACCCTCCTTCGATGATGTGCGGGGCTACGGGTCCGCAGGAGCGCCCGCGGACGGGCGCCCCTGCGTGGGTCTGACAGGTCAGACGCCGTAGTCCTTCTGGATGCGGGCCCAGTTGCGCTCGAGGTCCTCGAGGCCACCGATGTTGAAGAAGGCCTGCTCGGCGATGTGGTCGAACTCGCCGTCGGCGATCTTGCCGAAGGCCTCCACCGTCTCGCTCAGCGGCACCGTCGAGCCGACGACACCCGTGAACTTCTCGGCCATGTACGTGTTCTGCGAGAGGAACTGCTGGATGCGGCGGGCGCGAGCCACGACCGTCTTGTCCTCCTCCGACAGCTCGTCGACACCGAGGATCGCGATGATGTCCTGGAGCTCCTTGTTGCGCTGCAGGATCGACTTCACGCGCGTCGCGGCGTCGTAGTGCGCCTGACCGACGTAGCGCGGGTCGAGGATGCGGCTGGTGGACGTCAGCGGGTCGACGGCCGGGTAGAGGCCGCGCGACGCGATCTCGCGCGAGAGCTCCGTGGTGGCGTCGAGGTGCGCGAACGTCGTGGCCGGCGCCGGGTCGGTGTAGTCGTCGGCGGGGACGTAGATCGCCTGCAGCGACGTGATCGAGTGACCACGCGTCGAGGTGATGCGCTCCTGCAGCAGACCCATCTCGTCGGCCAGGTTCGGCTGGTAGCCCACCGCGGACGGCATGCGGCCGAGCAGCGTCGACACCTCGGAACCGGCCTGCGTGAACCGGAAGATGTTGTCGATGAACAGCAGCACGTCCTGCTTCTGCACGTCGCGGAAGTACTCCGCCATCGTCAGCGCGGACAGGGCGACGCGCAGACGCGTGCCCGGCGGCTCGTCCATCTGGCCGAAGACGAGCGCCGTCTTGTCGAAGACGCCCGCCTCCTCCATCTCGACGATGAGGTCGTTGCCCTCACGGGTGCGCTCGCCGACACCGGCGAACACCGACACACCACCGTGGTTGAGCGCGACGCGCTGGATCATCTCCTGGATGAGGACCGTCTTGCCGACGCCCGCACCGCCGAACAGGCCGATCTTCCCGCCGAGCACGTAGGGCGTCAGCAGGTCGATGACCTTGATGCCGGTCTCGAACATCTGGGTCTTCGACTCCAGCTGGTCGAAGGCCGGGGGCTTGCGGTGGATGGGCCAGCGCTCGGTGATCTCGAGCTTCTCGCCCTCCTTGAGGTTGAGCACCTCGCCGATGACGTTGAAGACGTGCCCCTTGGTGACGTCGCCGACGGGCACGGAGATCGCCTCGCCGGTGTCCCGCACCAGCGCGCCGCGGACCAGGCCGTCGGTCGGCTTGAGCGCGATGGCGCGGATGAGCGAGTCACCCAGGTGCTGGGCGACCTCGAGCGTCATCGTCGTCGAGCCCTCGGCCTCGCCCTCGCCCTGGCTGGACAGGTCGATGTCCACCTGGAGGGCGTTGTAGATCTCGGGGATCTGGTCGGACGGGAACTCGATGTCGACGACGGGGCCGATGACCCGCGCGACCCGACCCACGCCGGGACCGGACGCGTGCTCGACGGCCGCTTCGGTGGTGGTTGCAGTCATGGCTTCTCCAGGGTTAGGAGGCGAGCGCGTCGGCGCCCGACACGATCTCGCTGATCTCTTGGGTGATCTCGGCCTGGCGGGCCTGGTTGGCGAGCCGGGTGTACATGCGCACCAGGTCCTCCGCGTTCTCCGTGGCGGTGTGCATCGCGCGCTGCCGGGCGGCGAGCTCCGAGGCCGCGGCCTGCAGGAGGCACGTGTAGATGCGGCTGCGGACGTACATCGGCAGCAGCGCGTCCAGCACGGCCTCCGGCGACGGCTCGAACTCGTACAGCGGCGGGACCTCGTTCTCGTCGCGCGCCTCGACGCCCTCGACGATCTCCAGGGGCAGCAGCCGGATGACGCGCGGGGTCTGCGACACCATGTTCCGGAAGTGCGTGAACACGACGTGCAGCTCCGCGACACCGCCCTCGTCGGCCGGCGCCTGGAACGCGTCCAGGAGCGTGTCGGCGATCTCGGCGGCGGTCTCCACCGACGGCGAGTCCGAGCTGCCCGTCCACTGCCCCGCGAGCTCGCGCCCGCGGAACGTGTAGTACGAGACGGCCCGACGCCCGGTCGCGTAGACCACCGGCTCCAGCCCCTGCTCGGTCAGCCGACCGATCAGCCGCTCGGCCTCCCGGATCGCGCTGGCCGAGTACGCACCGGCCATGCCGCGGTCCGACGTGACGACCAGGACCGCCACCCGCTTGGTGTCCGACCGCTCGGTGACGAGCGGGTGGGTCACGTTCGAGTGGGTGGCCACCGCCGACACGGCCCGGGTCAGCGCGCGCGAGTACGGCGTCGCCGCCGTCACCCGGTCACGTGCCTTGCCGATGCGCGAGGCAGCGATGAGCTCCATCGCGCGGAAGATCTTCTTCAGCGACTGTGTCGACCGGATCCGCTGCCGGTAGACGCGCTGCTGACCTGCCACGGTCAGCCCTTCTTCTGCCGGACGATCTGCTCCTGCTCGACCTCGACCTCGGCGCCGTCGTCGGCGGAGCCGACCAGCGTCGAGCCGTCACCCACGAGGAAGCCGTTACGGAACTCGTCGATCGCGTCGCCGAGCGCCTTCTCCGTCTCGTCGTCGAGCTTGCCGGTCGACGCGATGGTCGACAGCACGTCGGTGTTGCGGCGCAGGTGGTCCAGCAGCTCGCTCTCGAACCGGCGCACGTCCGCCAGCGGGACGTCGTCCAGCTTGCCCTTCGTGCCGGCCCAGATCGACGCGACCTGGTCCTCGACCGGGTACGGCGAGTACTGGCCCTGCTTGAGCAGCTCCATGAGCCGCGCACCACGCGTCAGCTGGGCGCGCGACGCCGCGTCGAGGTCGGACGCGAACATCGCGAACGCCTCCAGGGAGCGGAACTGCGCGAGGTCCAGCTTCAGCGTGCCGGACACCTTCTTCATCGCCTTGACCTGCGCGGCACCACCGACGCGGGACACCGAGATGCCGACGTCGACGGCGGGACGCTGGTCCGCGTTGAACAGGTCGGACTGCAGGAAGATCTGCCCGTCCGTGATGGAGATGACGTTGGTCGGGATGTACGCCGAGACGTCGTTGGCCTTGGTCTCGATGATGGGCAGACCCGTCATCGACCCGCCGCCCAGCTCGTCCGACAGCTTGGCGCAACGCTCGAGCAGGCGGGAGTGCAGGTAGAACACGTCGCCCGGGTAGGCCTCGCGGCCCGGCGGGCGGCGCAGCAGCAGCGACACGGCGCGGTAGGCCTCGGCCTGCTTGGACAGGTCGTCGAAGACGATGAGGACGTGCTTGCCCTGGTACATCCAGTGCTGGCCGATGGCCGAGCCGGTGTACGGCGCGAGGTACTTGAAGCCGGCCGGGTCCGAGGCGGGAGCCGCGACGATCGTCGTGTACTCCAGCGCGCCGGCCTCCTCCAGGGCGCCGCGGACGGCGGCGATGGTGGAGCCCTTCTGACCGATGGCGACGTAGATGCAGCGGACCTGCTTCGTCGGGTCGCCGGTCTCCCAGTTGGCCTTCTGGTTGATGATCGTGTCGATCGCGATCGCCGACTTGCCGGTCTGGCGGTCGCCGATGATCAGCTGGCGCTGACCGCGCCCGATCGGGATCATCGCGTCGATGGCCTTGAGGCCGGTCTGCAGCGGCTCGTCGACGCTCTTGCGCGCCATGACGCCGGGGGCCTGCAGCTCGAGGGCGCGGCGCCCCTCGGTCTCCAGCTCGCCCAGGCCGTCGATCGGCTGGCCCAGCGGGTCGACGACGCGGCCGAGGTAGCCGTCACCGACGGGGACCGAGAGGACCTCGCCCGTGCGACGGACCTCCTGGCCCTCCTCGATGCCGGTGAACTCACCGAGGACCACGACGCCGATCTCGCGGACGTCGAGGTTCAGCGCGAGGCCGAGCGTGCCGTCCTCGAACCGCAGCAGCTCGTTCGCCATGGCGCCCGGCAGACCCTCGACCTGCGCGATGCCGTCGGCCGTCAGGGTCACGCGGCCGACCTCTTCGGTCACCACGCCCGTCGGCTCGTAGGACTTCACGAAGCTGTCCAGCGCGGCCCGGATCTCGTCCGGCCGGATCGTCAGCTCAGCCATTGCTCTTCTCCTGTCGTGACCGCCGAAGAGCGGTCGAAGTGTCGTGCACGTCGTTCACGGGGCCGGCCTGAGGCCGACCGTCAGCTGGCAAGTCGTCGTCGTGCGTCGGCGAGCCGGGCGAGCACGGTCGAGTCGACCACGTCCGCCCCCACCTGGATGCGCAGTCCCCCGAGGATCTCGGGGTCCACGGTCACGTTGAGCTGGAGGTCCTGGCCGTAGGCCGCCTGCAGGATCGACCCGAGGCGGTCCAGCTGGGCCTGCGAGAGCTCGCTGCCCGAGGTCACCGACGCCACGAGGCGTTCGCGCCGCGCGGCGGCAAGGTCCCCCACGAGGGCGAGCGTCGCGACGAACCGACGACCCCGCGGGGCCTGTGCCGCACGACGCGCCACCGCGAGGGTGGCCGGAGCGACCTTCCCCGCGAGCAGGCTCTCCGCCAGGTCGGCGCGCTTGTCGCCGGGGACCCGGGGGTCGAACAGCGCCTGGCGCACCTCGCGCTCGCCGACCAGCGACCGCGTCACGCGGAACAGCTCGTCCTCGACGCGCTCGAGCTCGCCGCCGGCCTGCGCCGAGGCGAGGACCGCGTCGAACCCGAGGTGCTCGACGGCCTCGATGAGGTCGTCGGAGGACGACCAGCGCGACCGCACGAGGTCCGACACCGCCTCGACCGCGCGGGCGTCGAGTCGACCGAGCACGTTCGCCGCGAGCCCCGCCTTGGCGTCGCCCTCGATCGCGGGGTCCGACAGGGTCCGCCGCAGCGAGCCCGAGGAGTCCAGCGCGTCGACGACGGCGAACAGCTGCTCGCCGAGCGTGATCGCCTGCGCACCCGCCGCGGCCAGCACCGGCTCGAACCGGTGCTGTGCCGCGCCGAGAGACGCCAGACTCGTGCCGCGCATCAGTTCTCCTTGCCGGCGCTCGCCGTGGCGTTGGTCTCGAGCTCCGCGAGGAAGCGGTCGACCACGCGCGACTGACGGGCGGTGTCCTCGAGGGACTCCCCGACGATCTTGGAGGCGAGCTCGGTGGCGAGCGCGCCCACGTCGTTGCGCAGGGAGACCGCCGCCTGCTGGCGCTCGGCCTCGATCTGGCGCTGCGCCGACTCGACCGTGCGCGCGGCCTCGGCGTTCGCCTTGGCCTTGGCCTCGGTCACGATGGCGCCACCCTCGGCACGGGCGGCCTCCTTGATGCGCGCTGCCTCGGTGCGGGCGTCGGCGAGCTGCTGCTCGTACTCCGCCCGCAGCTCGGCCGCCTCGGCCTGTGCTGCCTCGGCGTGCCGCAGCCCGCCCTCGATCTTCTCCGCGCGCTCGTCGAGCACCGCCTGGAACTTCGGCAGCGCGTACCTGATGAACACGACGGCGATGATCACCACGATGACCAGGGACCAGACGATGTCGTAGGTCTCCGGCAGGAGGGGGTTGATGTCCCCCGTCTCGGTGGCCGCCCCCACGCCCTGCGCGGCAGCGGCGAGCTGCGCGGTGATCACAAGAAGAAGGGCGTGGCGATGGCGAGCAGCGCCAGGATCTCGATGAAGGCCAGGCCGATGAACATGGTCGAGCGGAGCTGGCCGGACATCTCAGGCTGACGCGCCATGCCCTCGATCGTCTTGCCGAACAGGATGCCGAGGCCGATGCCGGGGCCGATGGCCGCAAGACCGTAGCCGACGAGGGCGAGACCGGTGATTTCCACTGGATCTGGTTCCTTTCATCTGCGCGCCGCTCGGCGCGTCCGTTGCGGGCGACGGTCCGGGTTCAGCCCGTCGCGGGGTGGTGGTCGATCAGTGCTCTTCGGTGGTCGCCATCTGCAGGTAGACCGCCGTGAGGATCGCGAAGACGTACGCCTGGAGGGCGGCCACGAAGACCTCGAGCAGGAAGAACCCGAAGCCGGCGACGAAGGTCACGGCGCCGAACGCCTTGAGCCCGGCCGTGGCCTCGAAGAGGAGGAAGGAGGTCGCCGCGAAGCACAGCGCCAGCAGCAGGTGTCCGGCCAGCATGTTGGCCAGGAGCCGGATGACCAGCGTGGCGGGACGCAGGATGAACACCTGCAGCGCCTCGACCGGGGTCAGGAGGATGTAGATGGGCCACGGCACGCCGGGCGGGAAGAGGCTGTGCTTGAGGTAGCCGCCGACGCCGAACTTCTTGACGCCCTGGTACTGGTACAGCACGTACACCCACAGCGCGAAGATGATCGGCAGCCCGATCACCGAGGTCCCCGCGATGTTGAGGAACGGGATCACGCCGGTGATGTTGAAGAAGAAGACCGCGAAGAAGATCGTCGTGATGATCGGGACGTACTTCTTGCCCTCCTTCTCACCGAGGATCTCGTACGCGATGGAGTTGCGGCAGAAGTCCAGGCCCATCTCGAGGACGCTCTGGAACCGGCTGGGGACCAGCTTGGCGCGCTTGGCTCCGATGATGAAGAGCAGCAGGAGCGCGATGACGGCGACGAACCGGACGAGGATGATCCGGTTGACTTCGAACGGCGTGCCCTCGAACCAGATGGCCGGCGGGAAGAAGTCGATGAGCGAGGGGGCGTGGAAGCCGCCACCGCCGTCTTCTTCCGCGGCGAGCGGCAGTATCGTCGCAAGGCTGAACAGGGCGGTCTCCTGTGGTCGTGTGCGCCGAGTGCCGCATCAGTGCGGGCACGAGCACGGCGCCGGGCCGTCTTGGATGTGAGGAAGCCTAACCTATGAACCGGCTTGGTCCGGACTCGGACGAGGCGTCCCGGAGGGCCCTGGGGCACCGGGCTGGGGGCCCTGCGCACCCGCCGCCGACTCGAAGTACGGGACCCGCCCGCGCTGCACCGCACGGGCGTCCAGGACGGCCGACCCGATGACCCCGGCGAACGACACGAGCGCCAGCACCTGCGGGTTGTAGAAGTCCAGCGGCTTGAGCACCACGAAGACCGCGATGACGACGATGATCTTGACCAGCCAGGCACCCAGGACGACCGCCATCATCGTCGTCGCCGGCGAGTGCGTGGTCCGCTGGACGGAGATCACGGTGGTGCCGGAGAAGATCAGCGCGACGCCGACGCCGATCAGCGCGCCCCAGACCCCGGGCAGCCCGTCGACCAGGTAGCCGACGAGCACGCCGACCACGGTGAGGACGCCCAGGAGCAGGAGCATGTCCCGCAGGGCCTGGCGGAAGACGGCGTCGGTGGCCGACGGGGTCGGTGCCGGCGAGGTGGTCATCGGGAAGCCTCCAGGGGCGGTGCGGACGCCCGGCCGCGCAGCGGTCCGAGCGTGAGGACGGTCGCCGCGAGCACGGCGACGCCGAACGCGACGAGCACGACGGTGGTGGACCAGCGGACCAGGGCGGCGACGCCGAAGGCGAACACCGCGGTCCACACGTACATGATCGCGACCGCGCGGCGGTGCGAGTGGCCGAGCTGCAGCATCCGGTGGTGCAGGTGCATCCGGTCGGGGTGGAACGGCGACTTGCCCGCGCCGAGCCGGCGGACGATCGCGAGCCCCATGTCGAGCAGGGGCAGCAGCAGCACCGCGAACGGCAGGAGCATGGGCAGGATCGCGGGGAACCGCTGGCGCACCAGCACCTGCTCGGGGTCGATCTGCCCGGTCACGACGATCGCCGCGGCGCTGAACACGAACCCCAGGACCATCGCCCCCGAGTCACCCATGAAGATGCGCGCCGGGTAGACGTTGTGCGGCAGGAAGCCGACGCACGCCCCGACCAGCACGGCCAGGACGAGCGCCGCGAGGTTGGCGTTGGCGTAGGCGCCCGGGTTCGAGCCCTCGGTCAGCAGGTAGGCGTACAGGAAGAACGCGGCACCGCCGATGGCGAGGACTCCCGCCGCGAGCCCGTCGAGCCCGTCGACGAAGTTCACCGCGTTCATGGCGATCACCACGGTGAGCACGGTGAGGAACGTCGCCATCCGGGTCGAGTTCAGGTTCTGCACGTCCCCGGTCGGCAGCTGGTACAGCTGCACGCCCTGCCACGCCAGGAACCCGCCGGCCAGCACCTGCCCCATGAGCTTGGTGAGCCAGTCCAGGTCCCAGATGTCGTCGGCGACCCCCAGCGCGCAGACGATGGCCGCGCCGCCGACGATCCCGATGAGGGGCCGGGGGTTGGCGTAGACCCCCTGCAGGAACGGCAGGCGGCTGACCATGACGATCGCCACCAGGATGCCCGCGAACATCGCCATCCCACCGAGCCGGGGCGTCGGGATGGCGTGCACGTCCCGGTCCCGGACCGCCGTGATGGCTCCCCAGCGCAGCGCGCACCACCGGGCCAGCGGCGTCATGAGGTACGCCACCGTGGCGGCGACGAGCATCGCGAGCAGGTAGACCCTCACGCCGCGGGGCCCTCCACGGGGGTGACCTCGCTGAGCTGCTCGAGGCTCACGGCGCCCGCGCGGACGAGCCGCAGCGTCGCGCCCGTGGCGTCCACGATGGTCGACGACACCTGCCCGGGTGCGTCGCCGCCGTCGAGGTAGACGGCGACGGACTCGCCCAGCTGGGCGAACGCCTCCTGCGCCGTGACCGCGGCCGGCGAGCCGGTGGTGTTGGCGCTGGACACCGCGAGGGGGCCCGTGCGGCGCAGCAGGGCGAGGGCCGTCTCGTGGTCCGGCACGCGCAGCGCGACCGTCCCCCGCGTCTCACCCAGGTCCCAGGCGAGGGACGGCTGCGCCCGGACGATGAGGGTCAGGCCACCCGGCCAGAACGCCTCCGCGAGCGCGCGCGCGCCCTCGGGCACCTGCGTGGCGAGCCCGTCCAGCGTGCGCACGTCCGGGATCAGCACGGGCGGTGGCATCTGCCGGCCCCGGCCCTTGGCGTCCAGCAGGGCCTGCACGGCGGGCGGGGTGAAGGCGTCGGCGGCGATCCCGTAGACCGTGTCCGTGGGGAGCACGACGAGCCCCCCGCGGGACAGGACGTTGACCGCCTCGTCGAGGGCCGGCCCCCAGGTCGTCGGGTCGCTCGCGGGCGTGATCCGGTCGTTCACGGCGCCGAGTCTGTCACGTGCGGCTGGGCGGTCCGGCGCGCGACGAGCATCCGCGGCCTGCCGGTGAGGTCCGCACGCGAGCCCACCTGGTCGAACGCCCCCGTCGCGACGGCGGCAGCGCGTGCGGCCGCGTCCTGCACCTCGGCGTGCTCCATGACCAGCAGACCGCCCGGGACCAGCAGCCGGACCGCGGCCGCGAGCACGGCCCGCGGCACGTCCAGCCCGTCCAGGCCGCCGCCGTAGAGCGCCAGGTCGGGATCGTGGTCGCGCACCTCGGGCTCGACCGGCTCGGCGTCCGGCGGGATGTACGGCGGGTTCGCGACGAGCACGTCCACCGTGCCGTCGAGCTCGTGCAGCAGCGCCGGGTCGGTGACGTCGCCGCGCTCGACCCGCACGTCGGCCCCGACCGCGACGGCGTTGCGGCGCGTGAGGTCCACCGCGGCAGGCGACAGGTCGACCGCGACCACGCGGGCGCCGGGCACCTCCGTGGCGACCGACAGGGCGATGCCGCCGGCGCCGCAGCACAGGTCGACGACCAACGGGCTCGTCCGGGCGGCGGCCTCGTCGATCGCGGTCTGCGCGACCACCTCGGTCTCCGGCCGCGGGACGAACACCCCCGGCTCGACGAGCAGGGTCAGGTAGCGGAACCCCGTGCTCCCGACCAGGTGCTGCAGCGGCTCGCGCGCGCGTCGGCGCTCGACCAGGCCGGCGAACCGCTCCGCGAAGCCCGCCGGCACCGGCGGGGGCAGCACGAGCTCCAGGCGGTCGAGGCCGAGCACGTGCGCGGCGAGGGCGGTGGCGTCGTGCCGGGGTGACGGCACGCCCGCGTCCGCGAGCAGGCGCGTGGCGCCCTCGACGAGCGCGCGCAGGTCGGGGTCGGTCATGCCTCGCCCGCCGACGCCAGCCGCGCGGCCTCGTCGGCGTCGATGGCCGACTGCACGACGGGCGCGAGCTCCCCACCGAGCACCGCGTCGAGGTTGTACGCCTTGTAGCCGGTGCGGTGGTCCGCGATCCGGTTCTCCGGGAAGTTGTACGTGCGGATGCGCTCCGAGCGGTCGACCGTGCGCACCTGCGACCGTCGCGCCTCGCTCGCCGCGACCGCGGCCTCCTCCTGCCGGGCCGCCAGGATGCGGGCGCGCAGCACGCGCATCCCCGCCTCACGGTTCTGCAGCTGCGACTTCTCGTTCTGCATCGACACGACGATGCCCGTCGGCAGGTGCGTGATCCGCACCGCGGAGTCCGTCGTGTTGACGGACTGGCCGCCCGGGCCCGACGAGCGGTACACGTCGATGCGCAGGTCGTTGGGGTCGATCTCCACCTCGGCCTCGTCCTCCGCCTCGGGGAAGACCAGGACGCCGGCCGCGGAGGTGTGGATGCGGCCCTGCGACTCGGTCACGGGGACGCGCTGCACGCGGTGCACGCCACCCTCGTACTTCAGGTGCGCCCAGACCCCGTCCTCCGGGGCGACCGCACCGCGGGACTTGATCGCCAGCTGCGCGTCCTTGTAGCCGCCCAGGTCCGACTCGGTGGCACCCAGCAGCTGCGTCGCCCAGCCCATCTTCTCGGCGTACCGCGTGTACATCCGCAGCAGGTCGGCGGCGAACAGCGCCGACTCCTCGCCGCCCTCCCCCGCCTTGACCTCGAGGATCACGTCACGCGCGTCGTCGGGGTCGCGCGGGATGAGCACGTCCCGCAGGCGCTGCGACGCGGCGTCGGCCGCGGCCTGCAGGGCGGGGAGCTCCGCGGCGAAGCTCTCGTCCACCTGGGCCAGCTCCGCGGCGGCCTCGGCGTCGCCCGCCGCCGCCTGCCAGGCGCCGTACGCCTGCGCGACGCGTCCGAGCTCGGCGTACCGGCGGCCGAGCCGACGGGCGTTCGCGGCGTCCGCGTGCACCGCCGGGTCGGCCAGCTGCGCCTCGATCTGCGCGTGCTCGGCGAGCAGCGGTTCGGCGGCGGCGAAGGCCTCGCTCATGCGGGTGACGTCCTCAGGGGCTGGGTCGCGCGGGATGGTCCGACAACGACGCAGCGCCGGTGCCCTCGCGGACACCGCCATGGAGGGCGGTCGTCCGCGCCGGGCACCGGCGCTGCGGGAGTGCTAGTTGGCGCTCTTCTTGCCGTAGCGCGCCTCGAAGCGGGCCACGCGGCCGCCGGTGTCGAGGATCTTCTGCTTGCCCGTGTAGAACGGGTGGCAGGCGCTGCAGACGTCGGCGTGGATCTTGCCGGACGTCACGGTCGAGCGGGTGACGAAGGTGCTGCCACAGGTGCAGGTGACCTCGGTCAGGACGTACTCGGGGTGGATGTCAGCCTTCACGGAACTCTCTCCTTGGGTGGGTGTCTCCGGGTCCGGACGCGCGACTGGCGCCGGTGAACCGCAGACCAGCGAACCATTGTGCCAGAACAGCGGGGACGCCCGAAATCATCCCGGGGCCGGCTCAGAACGGCTGCGCGTCCAGGCGGGCCATCTGCTCCTCGACGTCGAAGTCCGCCGCCGGCCAGCCCAGGTCCAACGACTCGAGCGCGTCGCGCAGCAGCCGACCGACGGCCAGCCGGGCGTACCACTTGTGGTCTGCCGGCACGGCGTACCAGGGAGCGTGCTCGGTGCTCGTGCGGTCCAGCACCGCCTGGTACGCCTCCTGGTACCGCGGCCACCGGGCCCGGGCGTCCACGTCGCCCGGGTTGAACTTCCAGTACTTGTCCGGCCGCTCCAGGCGTTCGCGCAGCCGTTCCTTCTGCTCGCCCGGTGAGACCAGCAGCGCGACCTTGACCAGCACCGTGCCGGAGTCGACGACCTCCTGCTCGAACGCGTTGATCTCGTCGTACCGGGACTCCCACACCTCCGGCGGCACCAGCTCCTCGACCCGCACCACCAGCACGTCCTCGTAGTGCGACCGGTCGAAGACGCCGATGTGGCCGGGGGTCGGCAGGGCTTCCCGGATCCGCTGCAGGTAGTGCTGCGACCGCTCCTCCTCCGTGGGCACGCCGAACGAGCGCAGCTGCACGCCCTGCGGGTCCACCATGCCCAGCACGTGCCGGACGATCCCGCCCTTGCCCGCCGTGTCCATGCCCTGGAGCACCAGGAGCACGGACCGCGTGCCGCCCGAGCGCCCGTGCGCGAAGAGCCGCTCCTGCTGCTCACCCAGGTGCTCGCCGTCCTTGGCGAGCCGCTTCCTCGACGCCTTCTTGCTGTGCTCCCACCCCGGCGTGGCCGACAGGTCCATGCCGGCGAGGTCGACACCCGGACGGACCCGCAGGGCCTCGAGCGGGGACGTGCTCCACGACTTCGTCATCGGACGCCTCCTGTGCGCAGCGGACGGGAGCACGCTAGCGGGACGACGACGGCCCCGCCCTCCCGAGGGAGTGCGGGGCCGTCGCGGAGCGGGTCAGTCGTTGCCGGGGGTCGTCTTCTGCACCTGGAGCAGGAACTCGACGTTCGACCTGGTCTCCTTGAGCTTGCCGATGAGCAGCTCGATGGCCTGCGTCTGGTCGAGCGCACCCATCACGCGGCGGAGCTTGTAGATGATCTTCAGCTCGTCGTGCGGCATGAGGATCTCCTCGCGGCGCGTACCCGACGCGTTGACGTCGACCGCGGGGAAGATGCGCTTGTCCGCGAGCGAGCGGGACAGGCGCAGCTCCATGTTCCCGGTGCCCTTGAACTCCTCGAAGATGACCTCGTCCATCTTGGAGCCGGTCTCCACGAGCGCCGAGGCGAGGATGGTCAGCGAGCCGCCGTGCTCGATGTTGCGGGCCGCGCCGAAGAACCGCTTGGGCGGGTACAGCGCGGACGCGTCCACACCGCCGGACAGGATGCGCCCGGACGCCGGGGCGGCCAGGTTGTAGGCCCGCGAGAGGCGGGTCAGCGAGTCGAGCAGCACGACGACGTCCTGGCCCAGCTCGACCAGCCGCTTGGCACGCTCGATCGCGAGCTCCGCCACGATGGTGTGGTCGGAGGCGGGGCGGTCGAACGTCGAGGCGATGACCTCGCCCTTGACCGTCCGCTCCATGTCCGTGACCTCTTCGGGTCGCTCGTCGACGAGCACGACCATGAGGTGGACCTCGGGGTTGTTGGTCGTGATCGCGTTGGCGATCTGCTGCATGATGATCGTCTTGCCGGCCTTGGGCGGCGCGACGATGAGGCCGCGCTGGCCCTTGCCGATGGGCGCGACGATGTCGATCACGCGCGGCGACAGCTTGCCGGAGTCGCTCTCGAGGCGCAGGCGGTCCTGCGGGTACAGCGGCGTGAGCTTGCTGAACTCGGGACGCACGCGCGCGGCGTCCGGCTCGGCACCGTTGACCGTGTCGAGGCGGACCAGCGCGTTGAACTTGCTGGGCCGGTTGCCCTGCGCCGGCTGCTCGCCCTCGCGCGGCTGGCGGACCGCACCGGTCACCGCGTCGCCGCGGCGCAGGCCGTACCGCTTGACCTGGTTCAGCGACACGTAGACGTCGTTGGCACTGGGCAGGTACCCCGTGGTCCGGACGAACGCGTAGCTGTCCATCAGGTCGAGGATGCCCGCGACCGGCAGGAGGACGTCGTCGTCGTTGAGCTCGATGTCGTCCAGGCCCGCCAGGTCGCCCGTGCCGGAGCGGCCGCGGGTGCCGCGGCCCTTGCGGTCGCGGTCACGGTCCCGGTAGCGGTCCCGCGAGCGCCGACGACGACCGCCGCGCTCGTCGGTGCCGTCCTCGTCCTGGTCGCGACGCGGTGCGCCCTGCTGACGGCTGCCCTGCTGGTCGCGCTGCTGACCCTCGCGCTGCTGGCCCTCGCGCTGCTGGCCCTCGCGCTGCTGGTTGTCCCGCTGGTTCTCGCGCGGTGCGCGGTCGCCCTGGCTGTCCTGCGACGGGTGCTCGTCGGTCGCGTGGCCGTTCGCCTGGGCGCGCTCCGCGTCGTCGCTCGCCGGCGCTCCGGCACCGCGACCGGCGCGGCGCGAGCGACGCTCCCCGGTCACGGAACCCACGGCCTCGGCGGCCCGGGCGGCGCGGTCGTCGCGCGGCTCGACGGGTGCCAGGCGCGCATCGAGCGCGGCCTCGAGACCGGCCAGCGCGTCGCCGTGCGGCGCCTGCGCGGCACGGTCCTGGCGCGGGCGGTCCTGCTGGGACCGGTCCTGCTGCCCGCGATCCTGCTGCGGACGGTCCTGCTGGCCGCGGTCCTGCTGGCCGCGGTCCTGCTGAGACCGGTCCTGCTGTGCCGGTGCCGTGTCGACGCCGAGGTCGAGCTGCGGCGCCTTCTCGCGCGGTGCGCGGGTGCGGCGCGGCGGTGCGTCGGTGGCCGCGACGACCTCGGAGCGCTCCGCACGGCCCGGCTCGAGCGCCTGCGGACGCGAGCCGCCGCGCGCCTCCGAGATGGCCTGGACGAGGTCGCCCTTGCGCATCTTGGAGGTGCCCTTGACGCCGAGCTCGGACGCCAGCGCCTGCAGCTCGGGCAGGCGGAGCGTCGAGATGCCGGCGCTGCGGGCGGACCCGCCGGAGGTGCTCACGGCGGGTTCGATGGTGTCTGTCACGAAGGCCCTTCCCCTCGTCGGTGGCCGGGACCCGAGATCCGGGGATCGGCCGACGTCCGGTCGCGATGACCGAGACGGTGCTGGAGCCACACACGCGCTGCGTACGACGACGTCTGCGCACGGTGGGCTGGATCGCTCCCGGGTCGTCGACTCATTCTGCGGCGCAGTCACGTTCGACACGTGCTACCAGAGGACGAGGTCCGGGGAACGCGTCGATGTTACCACTGTCGGTACAGCGTCCCGGCCGCGTGAGCGCTCGTGCGGGAGTTCACCCGGTCATGCGACACGCTGCACGGTCGCGCCCCCGCGGTCGACCGGGAGGGGCAGGATCTGCCACCCGCCCATGGCACCGCCGAACGCGGCCGCCACCGCGTCGTCGGCGTCCGTGGACACGACGCCGTCGGCCCCCGCAGCGGCCCCCGTCCGGCGTGCCAGCACCAGGACCGTCGGACCGGCACCCGAGACGACCGCCGCCACGCCCTGGGCGCGCAGGACGTCGACGAGGGCGAGCGACGCCGGCATGACCGCGCGGCGGTACTCCTGGTGCAGCCGGTCCTGCGTCGCGGCCAGCAGCAGCTCGGGGCGCCGGCCGAGCGCCTCCACCAGCAGGGCCGCGCGGCCGGCCTGGAACGCGGCGTCGGCGTGCGGCACGGTCGCCGGCAGCACGCCGCGGGCGGCCTTGGTGGACAGGTGGTTCGGTGGCACGACGGCCAGCAGCGCGACGTCGTCGTGGACCACGAGGTCGGTCGCGCGGAAGCACTCGTCGCGCCACGCGAGCGTCGCGCCGCCGAGCACCGCGGGGGCGGCGTTGTCGGGATGGCCCTCGATCTGGGCGGCCAGGTCGACGACGACCTCGTCGGACAGCGCCTCCGGCTCGGCGATGAGCCCGCGGGCGGCGACGATCCCGGCGACGACCGCGGCGGCCGACGACCCGAGCCCCCGACCGTGCGGGATCCGGTTGTGGCAGACCAGGTGCAGGCCGGACTGCGAGGCGCCCACGTGGTCCAGCGCCGCGCGCAGGGAGCTGACCACGAGGTGACGCTCGTCGTCGGGCACCTGTCCGGCGCCCTCCCCCGTCACCTCGACCCGCACACCCGGTGCGCCGAGCGCCCGCACCTCGAGCTCGTCGTACAGGCCCAGGGCGAGCCCCACGGCGTCGAAGCCGGGACCGAGGTTGGCGCTCGTCGCGGGCACGCGGACGCGGACGTGGTCCGCACCCAGACGCATCGCGGCCTCAGTCCAGGCCGAGCGCGGTGGCGATCGAGACCACGTCGGCGGTGACGCGCACCGGCACGACGTCCCCGCCGTCGGCGGTGCGCAGGGCCCACTGCGGGTCCTTCAGCCCGTGGCCCGTCACCGTGACGACGATGCGCGCACCGGCGGGGACGCGGCCCTCGTCGCTGAGCATGAGCAGCCCGGCGACGCCCGACGCGGAGGCCGGTTCGACGAAGACGCCGACGTCGGCCGACAGGACCCGGTGGGCGGCGAGGATCTGCTCGTCCGTGACCGCCTCGATGAGACCGCCCGAGACGTCGCGCGCCTCGACCGCCTGCTGCCACGAGGCGGGGTTGCCGATCCGGATCGCCGTGGCGATGGTCTCGGGCTCGTCGACCGGGTGGCCCTGGACGATCGGGGCGGCGCCCGCCGCCTGGAAGCCCCACATGATCGGGGTGCGCGACGCGACCGCGGCGTGCTGGGCGCCCTCGTCGAGCCCCGCGTACTCGCGGTAGCCCTTCCAGTACGCGGTGATGTTGCCCGCGTTGCCGACGGGCAGGACGTGGATGTCGGGGGCGTCACCGAGCGCGTCGACGATCTCGAACGCGGCCGTCTTCTGACCCTGGATGCGGTCGGGGTTGACCGAGTTCACCAGCTCCACCGGGTAGGCCTCGGCGAGCTTGCGGGCCGCGACGAGGCAGTCGTCGAAGTTGCCGTCGACCTGCAGCAGCGTGGCGCCGTGGGCCACGGCCTGGCTGAGCTTGCCCATCGCGATCTTGCCGTCCGGCACCAGCACCGCGCAGACCATGCCGGCGCGCGTGGCGTAGGCCGCGGCGGACGCCGACGTGTTCCCGGTCGACGCGCACACCACGGCCTGCGCGCCCCGGCCGGCGGCGGCCGACATGGCGGTCGTCATGCCGCGGTCCTTGAACGAGCCGGTCGGGTTCATGCCCTCGACCTTGACGAACACCTCGGCGCCGGTGCGCTGCGACAGCGTCGGCGCGGGGACGAGCGGGGTGCCGCCTTCGCCGAGCGTGACGACGCGCTCCTGGACGTGGGCGGGCAGACGGTCGGCGTACTCGGCGATGACGCCGCGCCACTGGTGGGCCATCAGGCTCCCTCGACTCGCAGGACGGAGACCACCCGGTGCACCACGTCGAGGCCGGCGATGGCGTCGACGGTGCTGCGCAGGGCGTGCTCGGGGGCGGCGTGCGTGGTGATCACGAGGCGCGCGACGTCCGCCGCGGGCGACTGGCCGGCCGGCGACTGACGGACCGCCTCGATCGACACGTCGTGCGACGCCAGGACGGTGGCCACCTGCGCCAGCACGCCGGGCCGGTCCGCGACCTCGAGCCGCACCTGGTACCGGGTGCGCGCGGCGGCCGCCGGCAGCACGGGCAGGGCGGCGTAGCGGGACTCGACCGGGCCCTTGCCGCCGAGCACCCGATGGCGGGCCACGGAGACGACGTCGCCCAGGACCGCCGACGCGGTGGGCTCGCCGCCCGCGCCGCGGCCGTAGAACATGAGCTCGCCGGCGGCCTCCGCCTCGACGAACACCGCGTTGAAGGCGCCGCGCACGCCTGCCAGCGGGTGGCTGGACGGCACCAGCGCCGGGTGCACCCGCACCTGGACGCCCTCCGCGCCGTCGGCCGTGTTGCGCTCGGCGATCGCGAGCAGCTTGAGCACGTGGCCGGTGCGCTGGGCCCAGGACACGTCGTCGGCCGTCAGGGAGGTGATGCCCTCACGCGAGACGTCGTCGATGGACACCCGCGTGTGGAACGCGAGCGAGGCGAGGATGGCGGCCTTCGCGGCGGCGTCGTACCCCTCGACGTCCGCGGTCGGGTCCGCCTCCGCGTACCCGAGCGCCTGGGCCTGCTTGACGGCCTGGTCCAGGTCGAGGCCCTCGGTCGCCATCTTGTCCAGCACGTAGTTGGTGGTGCCGTTGACGATGCCCAGGACGCGCGTCACCCGGTCCCCCGCGAGCGACTCGCGCACCGGGCGAACGATCGGGATGGCGCCCGCGACGGCGGCCTCGAAGTAGAGGTCCACGCCGGCCTCGTCGGCGGCCGCGTACAGCGTCGGACCGTCCTGCGCGAGGAGCGCCTTGTTCGCGGTGACGACGGACGCACCCGCCGCGATCGCCCGCAGCAGCAGGCCGCGCGCCGGCTCGATGCCGCCCATGACCTCGACGACGACGTCCGCCCGCTCGACCAGGGCCTCGGCGTCCGCGGTGAGCAGCGCCCGGTCGACCACCGGGTCGCGCTCGGCCGCCACCTCACGCACGGCCACGCCGACCAGCTCCAACGGCGCACCCACCCGGGCGGCCAGGTCCGTGGCCTGCGTCGTGAGCAGCCGCACCACCTCCGTGCCGACGACACCGCACCCGAGGACGGCGACGCGCAGGGGCGGATGGGCGGGCACGGGCGAGGGCACGGGTCGGCCTCCAGTCGGGTCGGGCGGGAGCGCCCCCAGGATAGGGGTGCGTCCCGACGGGCGGACACGAGGTCCGACGGGTGGTCGACGGTCCGCGGCATCCGCGGGCTGCCCCGGAGCGTGCAGACCTTGTCGCGCTGGACGCAACGATGTCTTCACGGTGAGCTGCGCGGCGGCGGGCTCCCGGGCGGTCGTCAGCCGAGGTCGAGGGCGAGCAGGTCGTCCTCGGTCTCGCGGCGGACCAGCACGCGCGACGCGCCGTCCCGCACCGCGACCACCGGGGGGCGCGGGACGTGGTTGTAGTTGGACGCCATCGACCGGCCGTACGCACCCGTGGCGGCGACCGCGAGCAGGTCCCCGGCGCGCACGTCGGCGGGCAGCTGCACCTCGTGGACGACGATGTCGCCGCTCTCGCAGTGCTTGCCGACGACGCGAGCCAGCACCGTCTCGCTCGCTCCCGGTCCGGCCGACGACCTCCGCGTGGTAGCGCGCGCCGTACAGGGCCGGGCGGATGTTGTCGCTCATCCCGCCGTCGACCGACACGTACGTGCGGGTCCGGCCGTCGTCGAGACGCACGGGCTTGACCGTGCCGACGGTGTACAGCGTGAGGCCGGCGGGGCCGACGATCGCGCGGCCGGGCTCGATCGAGAACCGCGGCAGCGGGGTGCCCAGGTCGACGGCGGACGCCTCGACGGACGCCGCGACGTCCTTGGCGATCCGGTCGGGGTCGAGCGCCACCTCCCCCGGCAGGTACGCGATGCCGTAGCCGCCGCCGAGGTCGACCTCGTCGACGAGCACGCCCGTGCGCTCCGCGAGCTGCGCGCGCAGGGTCAGCACCGCGCGCGCGGCGACCTCGAAGCCCGACGGGTCCAGGATCTGCGAGCCGATGTGGGAGTGGATGCCGAGCAGCCGCAGCTCGGGGCGGGCCAGCACCGCGAGCAGGGCCTGCATCGCCGGCGAGTCGGCGCCGTCGGCCGAGGCGATCGACAGGCCGAACTTCTGGTCCTCGTGCGCCGTGGAGATGTACTCGTGGCCGCCCGCGTGCACGCCGGTGGTCACCCGGACCATCACGGGTGCCGGGCGGTCCACCGAGGCGGCGTCGGCCACCCGGTCGATCTCCACCAGGGAGTCGACGATGATCCGCCCGACCCCCGACTCGAGCGCCCGCCCGATCTCCGCGTCCGACTTGTTGTTGCCGTGCAGCCCGATGTGCTCGCCCGGCACGCCGGCACGCAGCGCGACGGCCAGCTCTCCGCCCGTGGCGGTGTCGACGCGCAGCCCCTCCTCGTGCACCCACCGCGCGACCGCGACGGACAGGAACGCCTTGCCCGCGTAGTACACGTCGACGCCCGCACCGATCTCGGCGAAGGCCTGCTCGAACGCGCGCCGGTAGCCGCGGGCGCGGGCGCGCACGTCGGCCTCGTCGAGCACGTACGCCGGGGTGCCGTGCTCGGCCGCGAGCGCCCGGACGTCGACGCCGGCCACGCTCACGGCGCCGTCGGACGTCGCGGACGGACCCCCGTCGACCAGGGCTCGCCCGTCACATGCGCTCCGGTGCGCTGACACGCCCAGCAGCCCCAGACCGTTGGCCAGCACCTGGCGGGTGGCGTCGTTCAGCCACAGCCGGGTGCGGTTCGCGTCGGTGACCTCCTCGTCGCCGAAGGGCAGGACGCGGCGCGGGGCTTCTGGTCGTACCACTTGTGAGTACGCCGCCGGCGAGCTCCTCGAGGTACCGGGCGACGCGGTGCGGCTCGCGCAGTGCGGCCGCCTGGGCGACCACCCGCGGGAACTCGGCGATCAGCCCGAGCAGGGCGCCCTCGCTCGGCGTGGTCGAGCAGGGACGCGTCGAACCCGTCCTCGCGACGCACCCGGGCCTCGGCCGCGTTGCGGGCGACGCTCGCCGTGCGCGCGTGCGCGTACTGGACGTAGAACACGGGGTTCTCGTTCTTCGCGCTGGCCAGCAGATCGAGGTCCAGGTCGATCATCGAGTCCGCCGACGAGCGCGCCAGCGCGTACCGGGCGGCGTCCACGCCGACGGCCTCGACGAGGTCGTCGATGGTCACCACGGTGCCGGCGCGCTTGCTCATCCGGACCGGCGAGCCGTCCTTGACCAGGTTGACCAGCTGCCCGATGAGGATCTCGAGGTTGACTCCGGGCTCGTCGCCGAACGCCGCGCAGATCGGCCATCATGCGGCCGATGTAGCCGTGGTGGTCGGCGCCGAGCATGATGACGACGCGGTCGAAGCCGCGCTCCCGCTTGTCCAGGTAGTAGGCGATGTCGCCGGCGATGTACGCCGCCTCGCCGTCCCGACTTGATGATCGACGCGGTCCTTGTCGTCGCCGAAGTCGGTGGTGCGCAGCCATGTCGCCCCGTCGGCCTCGTAGATCCGTGCCCGAGCTCGCGCAGCCGTGCGACGGCCCGCGTCGACGGCGCCGGACTCGTGCAGCGAGTCCTCGTGGAAGTAGACGTCGAAGTCGACACCGAAGTCGTGCAGCGACTGCTTGATCTCGGCGAACATGAGGTCGACGCCGCGCGCACGGAACGCCTCGGTCGCCTCGTCCGTCGGCAGCGTGCGCGGGTCGGGCTGCCCCGCGGCGAGCGCGTCGGCCACCACCTGCTCGGCGATGTCGCTGATGTACTGCGCCGCCGTACCCGTCCTCGGGAGCGGGCTCGCCGAGCGCCCGGGCCAGGAGCGAGCGGGAGAACCGGTCGATCTGCGCGCCGTGGTCGTTGAAGTAGTACTCGCGGGCCACCGCCGCGCCGGACGCCTCGAGCACGCGCGCGAGGCTGTCGCCGACGGCCGCCCAGCGCACCCCGCCGATGTGCAGCGGACCGGTCGGGTTGGCGGACACGAACTCCAGGTTGAGCGAGACGCCGGCGAGGCTCTCGTTGCGCCCGTACGTGTCGCCCTGCTCGACCACCGAGCGCGCCAGCTCACCGGCAGCGGCGGCGTCGAGACGGATGTTGAGGAAGCCGGGCCCGGCGACCTCGACCGACGCCACGCCGGCCGTGTCACCCAGACGCCGCGCCAGCTCCTCGGCGAACGCGCGCGGGTTGGTACCGGCCTTCTTGGCCAGCTGCATCGCCACGTTGGTGGCCCAGTCCCCGTGGTCGCGCTGGCGGGGTCGCTCGAGGTGCACGGTCGCGGGGATCGCAGCGGGGTCGAGGGCGAACGTGCCGTCGTCGACGGCGTGCACGAGGGCAGCCCGGAGGGCCTCGGAGAGCTGAGCGGGGGTCACCGGAGAAGGGTACCGAGCCTGCCGCGGGTTCCGACGCGGGCGGTAGCGGGGTGCACCCGGGCCAGCAGGTCATCCGTCCAGGGGTCTGGCGCCGGCCGACCCCACCGGTGTTGACTGCACCGCATGCCTGGACGCGGAGCCTGACCGGATGCGGCGACGGACCGGACTGATCGACACCGCGGTCGACGAGCTCCGCGCGCGGATCGAGTCGGAGCAGTGGCCCGTGGGCGCCCGGATCCCGGCCGAGCCGGCGCTGGTCGACCTGCTCGGCGTGGGACGCAACACGGTCCGCGAGGCGGTGCAGTCGCTGGTCCACGCGGGCCTCCTGGAGCGACGTCAGGGGTCAGGCACCTACGTGCTGTCCCGCCACGAGCTCGCTGCCTCGATGGGTCGACAGCTCGCCGACGCCCGCCAGCGCGACGTCGTCGAGGTCCGTCGCGCGCTCGAGGTCGAGGCCGCCCGCCTCGCCGCCCGCCGGCGCACCGCCACGGACGCCGCGGCCCTCCTGCAGGGTCGCGACGAGCGCGCGAGCGCCTACCGCGCCGGCGACCTGGACGCCATGGTCACCACCGACCTGCACCTGCACCGCGCCATCGTCCGCGCCGCCGGCAACCCGGTCCTGGTCACCCTGTACGAGAACCTGCTCGACGCCATCGGCGAGAACATCCGGTTCAACTTCGTCACCGACACCCACGGGCACGACGCCCACGACAGCCTGGTCGAGGCCATCGTCGCCGGTGACGACGGCCAGGCCGCCCACGAGACCGCCCGGTACCTGTCCGCGCTGCTGGGTGAGTGAGCGACGGCTGGTAGTGTCGTGCTCCGCACCGGCCCCCGGGTCGGCGTCAGGCCCGCGTAGCTCAGTGGATAGAGCGTCTGCCTCCGGAGCAGAAGGTCGAAGGTTCGAGTCCTTTCGCGGGCACCATCCGCTCGTGGCGTGCGACGACGCGTCCGGGGTCGGGACGACGCGCCCCCGCTCTCAGGCCCCTGCGGTCCCGTCCAGGAGCTCCCAGAGCGCCACCGCCTCACTGCGCGACGACACACCGAGCTTGCGGTACGTCGAGATCGCCTGCGTCTTGATCGTGTTGCGGGACACGCCGAGCCGCTGCGCGATCAGCGGGAAGCTGAGATGCGTCGCCAGCAGCGGCAGGAGCCGGACCTCCGCCGGCGTGAGCGTGTCGGGCCGTCCTCGGTTCGCGGTGCGCTGCACCAGGGTGAGGAGGTCGGCGACCTTGTCCGGCAGGTTCCCGAGCCCGGGCCGTCGCCGAACGATGTCCTCGGCCTGCCGGGCAGTCGCCGCGGCTGCGTCGTGGTCGCCCAGCCCGAGCGACGCGTGCCCTGCGGCCAGGAGAGCCTGGATGGAGACGACGGGGAGCGCGTGAGTGAGCAGCGGGCGCAGGACGAGCGCGCGCCGGGTGTGCTCCGCCGCGTCCGAGCGCAGCCCCAGGTGCACGGCGACGCGTGCCGCCCAGGCGAGCACCAGCGCGCTGGACCAGTAGGAGCCGTAGTCGCCGTCGACGACGATTCCCGTGGCACGGTGGACGAGCTCCACCGCCGAGGGCCAGTCGCCGCGCTCGACCGCGATCGACGCCCGTTCGCACAGGACCATGCCCACGAGCGGACCGATGCGCGCCAGCTCGGCTGCCTCCTGGGCCTCGAGGAACAGCTGCTCGGCGTGCACGAGATCGCCGTCGAGCAGATCCGCGAGCGCCTCGGTGTGGAGCATGGTCGAGCGCAGCGGGCTCGCGGGCGACAGGCCGGTCCAGCCCCGGCGTGCGTCGAGACGCATCTGCGCGGCGCCGTGGCGGGCCTCGATCGCGTCCAGGTACGCCAGAGTGCCGTCGACGGTGCTCCCGTCGGACAGCGAGCCCCCACCGGGCGCCGCCTTGGCGATCGCCGACCACCTCTCTGCGCGTGCGGGCTCGCCGACGAGCGCGAAGATCAGCGCCGCATGAGCGGCGATCGCCGGGAAGGCCTGGACATCGTTCGCCTCCTCGAGCCACAACATCCACCGGCGGACGGACTCGATCCCACCGGCGCTCCAGGTCTTCTGCGACCAGTCGAGGACGAGCTGCGTGAACTGCCGCGCGTCGCCGCCGCGGTGGGCGTGCTCGATCGCCTGGTCGGGCGCGCAGGCGGCGGCGTACCAGCGCGCCGCCCGACGGTGCAGCTCTGGCACCAGGGCTGGCTCCTTGCGGTGCAGCTCAGCGCTCAGGAGATCGCGCAGCAGCGGGTGGCACCGGAACCGGTCGCCGTTGCGGTCGGCCGGTTGGATGACCCCGTGCGCCGCCAGGTGCTCGAGCGCCGCTCCTGAGGAACGAGTCCGCAGCACGGCGTCGCACACGGGGCCGGACAGCTCGTCGAGAATGGCGCAGCGCACCAGGAGCGAGGTGTCGCGCGCTCCCAGTCCCGCCAGCACCTCGGTGCGCAGGTACTCGCGCATGAAGACGTCATCACCCGTGAAGCCACCGTGTGCGTCGGTCCCCGTCCCGCAGGCGACCAGCGCCAGGCACGCGAGGGCTACCGCGACCGGCCACCCCTGCGTCCGGTCCAGGAGGTCGATCACCGAAGCCGGCGGGAGCGTGACGCCCGACCGGGCGAGCAGCTCAGCGGTCTCCTCCAGACCGAACGACAGATCGACCGCACCGAGCTCCACCAGGTCACCACCTGCACGCAACCTCGCGATCGGCAGCCGCAGCCGGGCCCGGGACGTCACCCCCACACGCCATCCCTGCGGCAGGCGGGCGATGACGTCGGACAACACTTTGAGGCTCGCCGCCGACGTGATCGCCTCGACGCCGTCGACGAGCAGCGTGCACGCGGGAAGCGGCTGAAGCGCCTGCGCGAGGCCGGCGACGGTGACGGCGCCCGGTCCGACGCCAGCGGCGCGCCCGAGGGCCGTGAGGAACGCGGCGGGGTCGTTGTCCGCGTCGGTGCAGGTGTGCAGCACCGACCCGCCCGCCAGCCGGTCCGCCCACTGCTGCACGAGGACCGACTTGCCGTACCCGGGGCCCGCGACCACGACGACGACGCGTGCAGGCGTCGCCGTGAGCGCGTCGACGAGCGCACCGCGAGCGAGCGGTCCGATCCCGACGCGTGGGCGTCGCACCACAGGGTGCTCGACCGTGCGCAGGGCTGCCGACTGCTTCTCAGCGGCGGATGAACCGTGCCAAACGGGACGTTCCCCCACGCCGAGTCACGCTACCGGCGTTCAACGGGAGCGCAAGGCCCCTCGGGTGCACGCTCCTCAACGCGCGGACGGACCGAGGTCGATGTGCGGCACGTCGTCGGAGTCGTCGCCCCACGCGATCCGGCGTGGCGCGTCGTGCGACTCGACGGTCGCCGCGTGGTCCCGGTCGAAGTAGTCCCAGGCCCAGCTGAGGAACGCGTCGGTGCGGGAGTGGACACCGCTGAGCAGCATGGCGTGCACACCGAGCCACGCAGCGAACGCGAGCGGTCCGTCGACCTCGTGGCGGTGGGCACCGACCTCGGCGACGGCGGCGTTGCGCCCGATCATCGCCATGATGCCCTTGTCCTTGTAGTGGAACGGCGCCAGGTCGTCGCCCTGCTCGGAGCGCAGGATGTTCTGCGCCGCCCAGCGCCCCGACTGCTGTGCCACGGAGCCGAGCTGCGGAAGCGTCGGCGCTCCGTCCTGCGCGCCGGACGGCACGTTGGCCACGTCGCCGACGGCCCAGACCCCCGGACACCCCTCGACCCCGAGGTCCGGGCGGACGTCGATCCGACCTCCGCGCCCCGTGGCCGGGCCGGCGGACTGCGCGATGGTGGAGGCGGACTCGCCGCCCGCCCAGATGACCGTCCTCGTGGGCAGGCGGGTGCCGTCGTCGAGGTCGACGGCGTCCGCGTGGACCTCCCTGACCCCGGTGCCCAGGCGGAGGTCCACGCCGGCCTTCTCGAGGTGGCGGTGGGCGTACGCCTGCGCGTGCGTCGAGAACTGGCCGAGCACCGCGCGGCCGCGGTCCACCAGGTGCACACGGGCGTCGGCCGGCATCCGTCCCTGTGCCTGCAGGGCGGCGACGAGCTCGGCGAGCGCACCGGTGACCTCGACGCCCGTAGGTCCACCGCCCACGACGACGACGTCCCGCGACCCGGTCTCACCGACCGCTGCCTCCTCGACCAGGGCACGATGGTGCAGTCGCAGCCGCTCGGCGTCGGCGACCGAGTACAGCGGGAACGCGTGCTCCTGCGCGCCGGGGATGCCGAAGTAGTTGGGACGGGCGCCCGCGGCGAGCACCAGGTGGTCGGCCGACAGCGACCGGCCGTCGTCGAGGACGAGCGTGCGACCCGTGAGCGACGCGGACACGACGCCCTGGACCACGACGTCCACGCTGCCCACGTCCGCGAAGATCGTCCTCAGGGGGCGGGCGACGTCCTCGGCCGGCAGCTGCGACGTCGCCACCTGGTAGAGCAGGGGCTGGAACTGGTGGTAGTCGGCTCGGTCGACGAGCGTGGTGTGCACGCCGGCCTCCCCGAGGGTCTGCGCGGCGGCGACCCCGGCGAGGCCGCCGCCGAGGACGAGGACCTCCGTCACAGGGACATCTCCTCGACCCGCTCCGCCAGGATGATCCGCGCCGCCGCCTCGATGAGCGCCAGGTGGGAGAACGCCTGCGGGACGTTGCCCAGGTGGCGGGCGGCGTCCACCTCGAACTCCTCGGCGTACAGGCCGAACGGGGACGCGATCCGTAGCAGCCGCTCCATGAGGTCCAGGGCCCGCTGCCGCTCGCCGACCACCATGAGCGCCGAGACCAGCCAGAACGAGCAGATGATGAACGTCCCCTCCTTGCCGGACATCCCGTCGTCGGTCTCGTCGGTCTTGTAGCGCAGCACGAAGCCGTTCTCGGACAGCTCGTCGGCGATCGCCAGGACGCTCGCGTGGAGCCGCTCGTCGGTGCCCGGCAGCAGGCCGAAGTGCGCGGCCAGGAGCGTCGAGGCGTCGAGCGCGTCGGTGTCGTAGTGCTGCCGGAGCACGCCCCGGTCACTGACCCCGCGCTCGAGGATGTCGGCCCGGATCTCGTCGGCCACGGCCTTCCAGGTGGCCTCGAGCTCGGGTTCGCCCCGGATGCCCGCCAGCTGAGCGGCGCGGTCCATGGCGACCCAGCACATGATCTTGGACGACACGTAGTGCTGAGGCTTGCCGCGTGCCTCCCAGATGCCCTGGTCGGGCTGCTGCCAGACCGCCGCGGCTCCCTCGGCCTGCGCCTTCACCAGGGGCCACAGCCGGGCGGGAAGGCGCTCGCTGCGGCGCGTGTGCAGCAGGATCGAGTCGAGGACGGCACCGAACACGTCGTTCTGCCGTTGGTCGAACGCCCCGTTCCCCAGGCGGACCGGGTGGGCGCCCTGGTAGCCCGAGAGCTCGTCGCGGGTGGACTCGGTGAGGTCGCGGCGGCCGTCGATGCCGTACATGATCTGCAGTCCGCCGTCGTCGTTGGGCTCGAGGTCCGCGACGAACTGCATGAACTCGTCGGCCTCCCAGTCCAGCCGTAGGTAGTGCAGGGCCTGCAGCGTGAACGTCGAGTCGCGCATCCACGTGTACCGGTAGTCCCAGTTGCGCTCACCGCCCGGCGTCTCCGGCAGCGAGGTGGTCAGCGCGGCGACCGTCGCGCCCGTCGGCATGTAGGTCAGCCCCTTGATCACCAGGGCGGACCGCTCGACGTAGGGACGCAGGCGGTGGTCGGGCATGAGCGCACGGTCCAGCCACCGGCGCCAGAAGTCGGACGTCGCCGCGACACGCGCGACGGCGTCCTCCGCGTCCGTCGGCGCCGTCGGGGTGGTGCTCCACGAGAGCGCGCAGAACACCGTCTCGCCCGCGCTGAGCTCGTGCCGGCCGCGCAGCGAGTCGCCCTCGACGCCGAGCGGCAGGTCGGTGCTCAGCTGGAGCGAGGCCCCGGCCCCGGTGATGCGGGCCTCGTGGCCGCCCGAGGCGTCCAGCGTCCAGGCCCCCCTCGTCCGGCCGTAGTCGAACGCCGGGTCGCACACCAGCTCGATCCGCACGGTGCCCTTGAGGCACGTGGCCGTGCGCACCAGGAGGTGCTCGGCGTCGTCGTCCGTGGGTGGGCGCGTGTGCGGCGTCGTCGCGTCGGCGCCGTCGCGCGGCGCCATGGTCAGCGCATCACGGATCTCGACCCACCCGCTGGGGGTGTGCCAGGTGGTGACCAGCACGTTGGTCCCCGGGTCGTAGGCGCGCGACGTCGGCACGTTGATGCCGTAGGGCGCGAACCGGAAGTACCCCGCACCCCGGTCGAGGAGGCTGCCGAACACGCTGGGGCTGTCGAACCGGGGGACGCACAACCAGTCGACCGATCCGTCGGGCGCCACGAGGGCTCCCGTGTGGCAGTCGGAGAGGAAGGCGTACTGGGCGATCGGCGGGAAGGGCGATGCGGGGCGGTTCGAGTCCACGGGGACCTCCTGGTCGGGTGCGGGTCAGCCGAGCCGGGCGAGCAGGTGGTCGCCCACCCGCAGGGCGTTCGCCATGGCGGTGAGCGCGGGGTTGACCGCCCCGATGCTCGGGAAGAAGCTCGTGTCGACGACGTACAGGTTGTCGACCTCGTGGGTCCGGCAGTCGCGGTCGAGCACCGAGGTGCCCGGGTCGTCGCCGAACCTGACGGTGCCGGCCTGGTGCGCGCACCCGGCGACCGGGATGTCGTTCTTCATGTAGAGGTCGCGTGGGACCAGGTGGTGCGGGTGCATGCCGAGGTGGCTCAGGTTGCCCTTCACGCGTGTGTACAGCTCCTCGAGCGGCTGCCGGTTGTTCGGGGTGTACGTCAGGACGACGTTCCCGTGGCTGTCCAGCGTCACGCGGTTGTCCGGGTCGGGCAGGTCCTCGGCCGACAGCCAGAAGTCGACGGCGTGCTCTGCCACGTCCTGTAGCGCGAACATCGGCGCGAACCGCGCCTCCACGGGCTTCTCCCCGCGGTACATGGGCGCCGACGACTTCCCGACCATCTGCACGTTGCCCATCGGGAAGGCGAAGCTCTCGTCGCCGAAGTAGTAGTCGTTGACCCCCAGCGTCTTCTGGAAGCGGGTGTCGTTCTTCTCGACGGAGATGGCCAGGAACGCCCGGCTGTTGTGGAACATGTAGTGCCGGCCGACGTGGTCCGAACCGTTGGCCAGGCCGTTCGGGTGCCGGTCGTTGGCGCTCTGCAGCAGGAGCTTGGCGGAGTTCGCGGCGCCGGCCGAGACGACGACGACGTCGCCGGAGAACCGCTGCTCGGCGCCGTCCACGTCGGCGACCACCGACGTCACGCTGTGCCCGGAGTCGTCGGTCTCGAGCCGACGCACCTCGGCGTTGCGCACGAGCGTGACGTTCGGGTGCTGCAGCGCGGGCCGCACGGCGATGACGTCCGCGTCCGACTTGGCGTGCAGCAGGCACGCGAACCCGTCGCACGTGCCGCACCGGATGCACGCGCTGAAGGCCATGTTGGCCTCGTCCAGCTGCACGCCCGACGGCGAGTGGAACGGGTGCAGCCCGAGGGCACCGAGGTCGTCGAAGAGCCGCTGGATGCGCGGCTCGTGCGAGACGGGCGGGTACGGGTACGGGCCGCTCGAGGGCGGCTCGGTGGGATCCTCGCCGCGCGCGCCGTGCACCTGGTAGAGATCTTCGGCCTGCGCGTAGTAGGGCTCGAACTCGTCGTAGCCGACGGGCCACGCGGGCGACGTGCCGCCGTGGTGCTGGAGCTCGCCGAAGTCCTTCTCGCGCAGCCGGTAGAGCGCCGCGCCGTAGAACTTCGTCGCCCCACCGACCGTGTAGTGCACCTGCGGCTGGAAGGCCTTGCCCTGGTGGTCGTACCAGGTGTCCGTGGAGACGTAGCGGTTGTCGACGAATACGGCGCCCGCGTCCCAGTTCTCCGGCTCACGCGGGAGCCAGTCGCCCCGCTCCAGGATCAGGACCTTCTTGCCCGATGGGGCCAGGCGGTGCGCGAGCGTCCCGCCTCCGGCGCCCGAGCCGATGATGACGACGTCGTAGTGCTCGGCCATGTCGTCCGCCTCACAGACCAGGGCTGCTGTGCATGATGCCGCCGTCGGCGAAGACCGTCGTGGCGGTGAGGTACGTGGCGCCGTCGCCGGCGAGGAAGGCGACCAGGCTGGCGATCTCCTCGGGCTGGGCCATCCGGCCGAGCGGGATCGCGGCGTCCAGGGTGCGCATCTTGGCGGGGTCGTTCATGGTCGCGGTGTTGATCGGCGTCGCCACCGCGCCGGGTCCGACGCCGACCACCTGGATGCCGTGCGGCCCCAGCTCGACTCCCGCCGTGCGGGTCAGCATCCGCATGCCGCCCTTGGACAGGCAGTACGCCGTGTTGCCGGGCATGGGCCAGTCCTCGTGCACCGACGTCATGTTGATGATCCGGCCGCCCGTGCCCTGCTTGATCATCTGCCGGGCGGCGATCTGCGTGCCGAAGAACGCGCTCTTGAGGTTGATGTCCATCACGCGCCCGTACTGCTGCTCCGTGGTGTCCAGGATCGACGTGCGCGTCTCGATCCCCGCGTTGTTGACCATGATGTCGAGCTGGCCGAACGCCTCCACCGTGCGCGCGACGAGCATCTCCAGGTCCGCCACCTGGCTGACGTCCGCCTCGACCCCGATGGCCTGGTCGCCCAGGGCGTGCACCTGCTTCTCCAGCTGCTCGGTGGCTTCGGGGTGGGCGACGAAGTCGATGACGAGGTTCGCGCCGGCCTCGGCGAGCGCGAGGACCACCGCCTTGCCGATGCCGCTGTTGCCACCCGTGACCACCGCGACCTTCCCGTGCAGGCTCATGTGAGTGCTCCTTCGTCGAGGGGTTCGGACGGACCCGCGACCGGGTCCGGTGGTGCAGCCGGCAGCGGGCCGACGACCCGTCGCCGGAAGACGACGTACGACCAGCCCTGGTAGAGCAGGACGACCGGCACGAGCACGAGGGCGACGACGGTCATGATCCGCAGCGCGTAGGGCCCGGACGCGGTGCCGGTCACCGTCAGGGTGTCCGCCGCCGACGTGCTGGAGACCAGGACGTTCGGGTAGAGGTTGGCGAACAGGGCCACGACCGTCAGTCCGAGGGCGACGGCCGTGGCCGTGAACGCCCAGCCGTCGCGGTGCGCCCGGACCATCAGTGCTCCGGCGAGGACCGCGACGACGGCGATCACGGGCGGCACGGTGCCGCGCAGCGCGGGCGCGCCGGAGACCGCAGGGGTCGCGACGGCGAACGCCAGCAGCAGCAGGACCGCCGGCACCAGGGCGACGGTGGACACGCGCTGTGCCCGGGTGCGGACCTGGGCGGTGGTCCGCATGGCGAGGAACGTCGCGCCGTGCAGCACGCACAGCGCCGTGAGCGTGAGGCCCACCAGCAGGCCGTACCCGGTCACCGCGTCGGAGACCGAGCCGGTGAACTCCTCGGTGGAGTCGACGGGCAGTCCGGCCAGGAGGTTGCCGAGGGCCACCCCGAGGAGCAGGGGGCACAGCAGGCTGCCGAGCGTCAGGCTCCACGACCAGGTCTGCCGCCACACAGCGGCCTGCATCCGGCCGCGGAACTCGAACGAGACGCCGCGGGCGATGAGCGCGACGAGCAGCAGCACCAGCGGCAGGTACATCGCCGAGAACCACGTGGCGTACCAGCCCGGGAAGGCGGCGAAGATGCCCGCGGCGCCGACGATGAGCCACACCTCGTTGCCGTCCCAGAACGGTCCGATCGCGTTGATGGCCACGCGCTGCTCTGTGTCGGTGCGCCCGACCACCTTGTGCAGCATGCCGACGCCGAAGTCGAACCCCTCGAGGACGAAGAACCCGGTCCACAGGAACGCGATGATTCCGAACCACAGGTCCGGCAGAGTCATCGGGACGCCTCCTCAGAACGTCAGGGCGGGGACGCGGGGCTGGTCGTCGTCGACGTGCTCCTCGGGTTCCTCGAGCTCGAGGCCGCGCCGGGCGTAGCGCATCATCAGGTACACGTTCACGGCACCGAGGAGCAGGAAGATGCCGTAGAAGACGGCGATGCTGAGGATGAGCTCGGTCCGGCCGACGGACGTGGACACGCCGTCCTTGGTGAGCATGAGTCCCTGCACGATCCACGGCTGCCGGCCGTTCTCCGTGAGCATCCAGCCGGCCGTGTTCATCAGGAACGGGAAGGCGACGGCCCAGGTCGCGACGAACAGGAACACGCGCGCGGTGGGGAGCCGACGGCGCCACAGGAGCCACAGGCCCCAGAGCGCGACGAGCGCCGCGAGCGAGCCGAGGTAGGCCATGACCCGCATCGACCAGTACTGGATGAAGACGTTCGGCACGTAGTCCCCGGGCCCGAACTCCTCCTGGTACTGCGCGTCGAGCTCGTTCATGCCCTGCACCTCGCCGTTCCACGTGCCGGTGGCGAGGATCGACAGCAGGTGGGGGATCTCGATGATCTTGGTGGGGTCCTGGTCGTTGTTCCCGCCGCCGATCTGGAACACGGAGAACGAGCACGGCTGGCAGGTCTCCCACTGCCCCTCGGCCGCGGAGATCTTCATCGGCTGGTAGGTCGCCTCGATGACGCCGAGGTGGCTGCCGATGCCCAGCGCCAGGAACACCGACGGCAGCAGCACCGCGATCGAGACCTTGGCGGACCGAGTGAAGACCTCCGCATGCTTCTGGTGCCGCAGGTACCACGCCGAGACGGCCAGCATGAGAACCGCACCGGTGACCAGCGACGCGGTCAGCACGTGGGCGTAGCCCCACAGGAAGACGGGGTTGGTCATCACCGCCCCGATGTCGGTGAGCACAGGGCGGCCCGTCGCCTGGTCGGTGGTGTACCCCACCGGGTTCTGCATCCAGGAGTTCGCCGCCATGATGAACGCCGCGGACCCGGCGGCGCCCGCCGCGACCAGCCAGACGGTCAGCAGGTGGACCCTCGGCGGCAGCACGTTCCAGCCGAACACCCACAGGCCGATGAACGTCGACTCGAGGAAGAAGGCCGCGAGGCCCTCCATCGCCAGCGGGGCACCGAAGACGTCACCGACGAAGCGCGAGTACGCCGACCAGTTCATCCCGAACTGGAACTCCTGGATCAGCCCCGTCACCACGCCCACCGCGACGTTGATCAGCAGCAGGGTGCCGAAGAACCGGGTCAGCCGCTTGTGGTCGGGGTTGCCGGACCGGAACCACATCGTGTGCAGCACGGCCACGAGGAATCCCAGGCCGATGGTGACCGGCACGAACAGGAAGTGGTAGATGCTCGTGGACGCGAACTGCAGACGAGCCAGATCCAGGTCGGACACCGGACCTCCCCCGTGCGCGATGACGCTGGTGGACCGACTCGCACGGACGGCGTGCCGACCCGGTCCGAGCGTTCCACCGACGGCGACGCAGTGGCATCATCCCGTCGGGATGAAAGGCGGACCGTCAGCGGAGGTGCGCGGCCGCGCGCCACGGCGCGGCGAGGTACCCCGGGTCGCGGGCTACACGGACTCCTGACGCTTCTGCCGGGCGAACCGCGCGGGCGTGTCCGGCCCGTCCCACACCTGGACCGCCTGCCAGATCGAGGCCGCGATCGGGACCGCCAGCACCGCGCCGCTGAGCCCCGCCAGCACGGTGCCCGCGGTCAGGGCGAACAGGATGACGAGCGGGTGCAGGCGCAGCGTCCGCCCCATGACGATGGGCTGCAGGAAGTCGCCCTCGACCTGGTTCACCACGACGACGATGCCCACGACGATCAGCGCCTCGACGGGGCCGACGGCCACCAGGGCGACCAGCGCGGCGAGGATGCCGGCCAGCGTCGCGCCGACGAGCGGGATGAACGCGAGCAGGAAGACGAGCACGGACAGCGGGATCACCAGGGGGACGCCGACGATCGCCAGGCCGATGCCGATGCCGATGGCGTCCACGGCGGCGACGATCGCCGTCCCGCGGATGTAGCCGCCGAGCGTCCGCACCGTCGAGTCGCCGATCCGCTGACCGCGCTGGTAGCGGTGCCCCTCGAACGGTCGCAGGAGGAACTCCCACAGCTGCGGGCCGTCCTTGAGGAAGAAGAACAGCACGACGATCATGATGAAGAAGCCGGTGACGAAGTCGACCGTCTGGGACACCCCGGCGATGGCGCCCGACTCCACAGCGTTCGACTGCAGCAGGCCGGTGACGGAGTCCCGGACGGTCTGGATCTGCTGGTCCGTGATGTCGAACGGCAGCCCCTGGACGTAGGTCTGGAGCTCGTCGAAGCCGTCGAGTGCCTGGTCGCGCAGCTGGCTCCACTGGTTCACGACGGCGCCGACGACCAGCCAGAGGATCCCGGCGAGCAGCCCGACGAGCGTGAGCAGGGAGATCCATGTCGCGAGCAGCGACGGCATACCACGGCGACGCAGGAACGAGACCAGAGGCGAGATCGCTGCGGCCAGGACCAGTGCGATGAGCACCGGGATGACGACGAGCGTCAGTCGGGTCAGCGCGAAGACGAAGACCGCGACGACCGCGACCACCGCCAGGACCTGGAGCGATCGGGTGCCCGCACGGCCGAAGCCGTCCGACCAGAGCGAGGCCGCCCCACGTGCGGGCGGCGGTGCGGGTTCAGGCGGTTGGACGGCCTCGGGCGGACGTGCGTCCCGTGGCGATCGACGAACAAGCAGACCCATCGGACTTCCCCCCGTGCGCGGACGTTCGGCTGCCGAAGTCCCAGACCGTACAGCGGGTCACCGCGGCCCGCGCGCGGGCGGGAGAGCCGGGCTCAGGCCCGAGCGGGCCCGGTCGTCTCGCGCACGACGAGCTCCACGGGCACGTCCTCGCGCCGGTCCTGGGGCCGCGGGTGCTCGATCGCGTCGATCAGCATCCCGACACCGAAGGTCGCGAGGTGGCCCAGGTCCTGCCGGATCGTCGTCAGCGCCCGGGACAGGTAGGCGGCCTCGGGCACGTCGTCGAACCCGACGACGCTCACGTCCGCCGGCGCGTCCCGGCCCGCGTCCGCGAGCGCACGCAGCACCCCGATCGCCATCTGGTCGTTGGCGACGAACACCGCGGTGACCTCCGGGTCGGCGGCGAGCCGGCCGCCCAGCTCGTACCCCGCCCGGGCCGTCCAGTCGCCGTGCAGAGCGGCGGGCACCGGCGCGCCGGCCGACTCGAGCGTGCTCCGCCACCCCTCGAGGCGCAGCGCCGCCGACCGCCAGCCGGGCGGTCCCGCGACGTGGTGCACGGTGCGGTGCCCCAGGCTCAGCAGGTGCTCGGTGGCCAGCCGGCCGCCGGTGGCCTGGTCGGCGTCGGCCACGACCTCGTTGGTGGAGATGCCGTACGCGCCGGACAGGCTCAGCACCGGCAGGTCCCCGATGGCGCCGCGCTCCAGCGCGAACGCGCCGACCGGCTCGTTGATCACCACGCCGTCCACCCCTTGGCTGAGCAGCTCGCGCAGCGACGCGGTGATCGTCTCCGGCTCGTCCTCGAACGTGTTGACCACCGTCATGGTGTAGCCGGCGCTGCGGATCGCGAGCTCGGCGGCGACCATCAGCGACGAGGGCCCGTAGTCGGTCGAGCCGACGGACAGCACCCCGATGGTGCGGCTGCGCCCGAGCACCAGGTTGCGCGCGGCCCGGTTGGGCCGGTAGCCGAGGGCGGCGACGGCCTGCGCGACCCGGTCGCGGACGTCGGCGCTGACGTGCGGGTCGCCGTTGACCACGCGGGACACGGTCTTCTGCGACACCCCGGCGGCGCGCGCCACGTCCATGGCGACCACGGGGCGCGGCCTGCCCGTCTGGTCGGTCACGAACCTGCCCCTCGTCGGCGTCGGACGACACCGTAGCCAGCGGGGCGCCCGGCGACGAGCCCGCAGCGGGTGAGATGGGCGCCGGTAAGGTCGCGACGACCGGCATGCGTCCGAGGGGAGGGCCAGCGCGTGCACCACGTCGAGGTCTTCCTCCTCGTCGCCGGCGCAGTGGCGGTCACCGCCGCGTGCCGACGCCGCGGGTGGCCGGCTCCCCTGGTGCTCGTCGCCGTCGCCATCGCCGTGTCGTTCCTGCCGGGCGTGCCGCGCTACGAGATCGACTCCGAGGTCCTTCTCGACTTCGTCCTGCCACCGCTGCTCTACTCCGCGGCCCTGTCCAGCTCCTACCGGGACTTCCGCTCGTCGCTCAGCTCGATCACGCGCCTCGGCGTCGGGCTCGTGCTGGTCTCCGCGGTCGTGGTGGCCCTCGTGTTCTGGTGGGCCGAGCCGTCGGTGCCGTTCGCGGCGGCCCTGGTGCTGGGGGCCGTGGTCGCCCCTCCGGACGCGGTCGCCGCGGCCGCCGTCGGCAAGCGCCTGGGCCTGCCGCGCCGGGTGATGACCCTGCTGTCCGGCGAGAGCCTCATCAACGACGCCACCTCGCTGACGCTGTACAAGGTCGCGCTGGCCGGGGTGGCCACCGGTGCGTGGGTGCTCGCGGACGGGATCGCCGTGTTCGCCGTCGCCGTGGCGGCGGGGGTCGCGATCGGGCTCGCGCTCGGCTGGCTGGTGCACAAGGTCCGGCTGCGGCTGGACGACCCCGTCGTGGCCTCCGCCATCGGTCTGCTGACCCCGTTCGCCGCGTACTGGTCCGCGGAGGCACTCAGCGGCTCGGGTGTGCTCGCCGTCGTCGCGGCGGGCCTCTACCTGGGCCACACCTCGCCGCGCGCCGGGTACGCGACGCGGCTGTACGAGGGCCCGATCTGGTCGACGGTGGACCTGCTGCTCGAGGCGTTCACGTTCGCGCTCATCGGCGTGCAGCTGCCCTGGGTGGTGCGCGACGTCATCGCCTCCGACCAGGGGCTCGTGCACGGCGTCGAGGTGTCGCTGCTGGTCCTGCTGGTGGCGATCCTGGTGCGGCCGGCGTACATCTTCACCACCGCGCGGTTCGACCACCTGCGGATGCGCGGCAGCCACCGCCCCGCAGGGGACTCCCTGTCGGCGCGCGAGTCCGCGGTGGTGTCCTGGGCCGGCATGCGGGGCGTCGTCACGCTCGCCGCGGCCGCCGCCATCCCGCTGACCAGCAACGGGCAGCCGTTCCCCCACCGCGCGACGCTGCAGCTGGCCGCGTACACCGTGGCGATCGGCACGCTGCTGGCTCAGGGCCTCACGCTCCCGTGGGTGATCGGCCGCCTGGGCGTCGGGTCCGCCGACGAGTCGGCCCGCGACGCCGCGCAGGAGGCGGCGGTCCGGGTGGCCACCGCGGACGCGGTGCAGGACGTGCTCGAGGGGCAGCGCGACGCGTGGGCCTCCCGGCTGGGTCCGCAGCAGGCCGACGCCATGATCGAGCGGTTGTCGTCGGCCTGGCGAGCCCGCGCCACCGCCGCAGCCGTGATGCTCGACCCGGACTCGGCGGACGGCCTGGTGCTCGACGCACCCCCGGAGCCGACGGGGCTGACGGGCGCCATGCGACAGATCAGCCCCGGCCGTGTCCCGACGGCCGAGGAGGGCCTGCGGACGCAGCAGCTGCGCCGGCAGATCATCGCCGCGCAGCGCGACGTCCTCATGGCCCAGCGCGACTCCGGCCAGCTGGACGAGGCCGTCATGCGGCGGATGATGCGCGAGCTGGACCTGGACGACGAGAGCCTGTCGTCGTCGTGGATCGAACGGATCCAGAGGCCGTAGGAGGACGTTCGGCCCACCGTCCGGGTCATTCCCGTCCGTAGCGTCGAGGGCGTCGGGTCACACCACTCCAGGGTGCGACCGACACCCATCGACCTCGACAGGGAGCAGCACAGTGACCGCCACGGAGCACACCGTCACGCAGCCCGACACCTCGATCGACACCTCAATCGACACCGCGATCGACCAGCTGGTGGCGCAGGGCGCCAAGGCGCTGGCCGAGTACGCGCGGTTCACGCAGGAGGACGTCGACCACCTGGTCAAGAAGGCCTCGGTCGCGGCCCTGGACAAGCACGGCGAGCTCGCGGTGCTGGCGGTTCGGGAGACCCACCGCGGCGTCTTCGAGGACAAGGCGGTGAAGAACATCTTCGCCTGCGAGCACGTCACCAACTCGATGGCCGGCCTGAAGTCCGTCGGCGTCATCTCCCGCGACGAGCTCACCGGCATCACCGAGATCGCGGAGCCGGTCGGCGTCATCTGCGGCGTCACGCCGGTGACCAACCCGACCTCGACGACGATCTTCAAGTCGCTCATCGCGCTGAAGACCCGCAACCCGATCGTGTTCGCGTTCCACCCGAGCGCGCAGGCCTCGTCGGTCGCGGCCGCCCGCGTGGTGCGCGACGCCGCCGTGGCCGCCGGAGCGCCCGAGCACTGCATCCAGTGGGTGGAGACGCCCTCGATCGCCGCGACGACGGCCCTCATGCACCACCCGGGCATCGCCCTCATCCTGGCGACCGGCGGCAACGCGATGGTCCGGGCCGCGTACTCCTGCGGCAAGCCGGCCCTCGGGGTCGGCGCCGGCAACGTGCCCGCGTACATCGAGAAGACCGCCAAGCTCAAGCGGGCCGTCAACGACGTCGTGCTGTCCAAGGCGTTCGACAACGGCATGGTCTGCGCGTCCGAGCAGGCCGTCATCCTGGACGACGAGATCTACGACGCCGCGATGGCCGAGTTCGCCGTGCTGCACGCCTACCGCGTGAACGCCAAGGAGAAGGCGCTGCTGGAGAAGTTCATCTTCGGGGTCGCCGCCAAGGGCAAGAACTGCGCCGACGCCAAGCTCAACGCGGCGGTCGTCGGGCAGAGCCCGCAGTGGATCGCCCAGCAGTCCGGCTTCACGGTGCCCGACGACACCTCGATCATCCTGGCCGAGGTCGGCGGTGTCGGCCCGCAGGAGCCCCTGACGCGGGAGAAGCTGGCCCCCGTCCTGGCGGTGCTGCGCGCCACCTCGACCGAGCAGGGCATCAGCCTGGCCGAGCAGATGGTCGAGTTCGACGGCCTCGGCCACTCCGCCGCCATCCACACGCAGGACGACGCGCTGACCGACGAGTTCGGCAGCCGGGTCAAGGCCGTGCGGGTCATCGCCAACGCGCCCTCGTCGCTGGGCGGCATCGGCGACATCTACAACGCGTTCATCCCGTCGCTCACCCTCGGCTGCGGCTCCTACGGCCACAACTCGGTGTCCAACAACGTCTCGGCGGTGAACCTGGTGAACGTCAAGCGGATCGGCCGTCGCAACAACAACCTGCAGTGGTTCAAGGTGCCGGCCAAGACGTACTTCGAGCCCAACGCGATCCGGTACCTCGCGGACATGCCCGACGTCCAGCGCGTCACGATCGTCACCGACGCCACCATGACCACGCTCGGCTTCGTCGACAAGATCATCGACGTCCTGAACCGCCGGTCGTCCAAGGTCGCGCTGCAGATCATCGACCAGGTCGAGGCGGAGCCGTCCGTGCGGACCGTGCAGGCGGGTGCGGCCCAGATGCGCCACTTCCGGCCCGACACGATCATCGCGCTCGGCGGCGGCTCGCCCATGGACGCCGCGAAGGTCATGTGGCTGCTGTACGAGCACCCCGAGATCCAGTTCTCCGACCTCAAGCAGAAGTTCTTCGACGTCCGCAAGCGCGCGTTCAAGTTCCCCGTGCTGGGAGAGCTCGCGCAGCTGGTCTGCATCCCGACCACGTCGGGTACCGGCGCCGAGGTCACGCCGTTCGCGGTCATCACGGACCCGGAGGCCGGCAAGAAGTACCCGCTGGCCGACTACGCCCTGACCCCGACGGTCGCGATCATCGACCCCGTCCTCACCTCGAAGATGCCCGCGTCGCTCGCGGCGGACTCCGGCTTCGACGCCCTCACGCACGCCACCGAGGCGTACGTCAGCGTCTACGCCAACGACTTCACCGACGGCATGGCGCTGCAGGCCGTGCGCCTGATCTTCGACAACCTGGCGGCGTCGGTGAACGGCGACCCCACCGACCCGGCGACGCAGGACGCCCGCGCGACCATGCACAACGCGGGCACCATCGCCGGGATGGCGTTCGGCAACTCGTTCCTGGGCATCGTGCACGCGATGGCGCACGTCGTCGGCTCCACGTACCACCTGGTGCACGGCCGCACGAACGCGACGCTGCTGCCGCACGTCATCCGGTACAACGGCACGATCCCCACCAAGCTCACCAGCTGGCCGAAGTACGAGCACTACGTGGCCCCGGAGCGGTTCCAGCAGCTCGCCGCGGCGCTCGGGCTGCCGGCCTCCACCCCGGCCGAGGGCGTCGAGTCCTACGCGCTGGCGGTCGAGTCCCTGCGGGCACGGGTGGGCATCCCGTCCTCGTTCCAGGCGCAGGGTGTCGACGAGCAGGAGTTCCTCGCCCGCCTCGACGAGGTCGCCATGGGCGCCTACGAGGACCAGTGCGCACCCGCCAACCCGCGGATGCCGATGATCGAGGACATGAAGGACCTGCTGACCGCGGCGTACTACGGATCGTCGCTGGAGGACGTCCGCAGCCGCCGCAGCGTGCAGGTCGCGGACGAGCGGGAGCCCCTCCCCGCCCCGTGACCTGCACGCCCCCGACGCCCCGCCCGGGCACGACCGGGCGGGGCGTCGGCCTCCTTCGCTAGGCACGGCGCGCACGCGCCGGGCAGACTGTGGGACCACCGACCACGACGACCGGAGGACCGCATGCCCACCCCGACGAGCCCGACCCGCCCGCGACTCGCCCGGCTGGGCGCCCCGGTCGTCGCCGCGCTGCTCGCCCTCGGGCTGACGGCGTGCTCGGACTCGGACATCGACGACGCCGCCCAGCAGGCCAAGGACGCCGCCAGCCAGGCGCGCAGCGCGATCGACGACCTCAAGGCGCAGATCGACGACGCCCGCGCCGAGGCCGACGCCGCGCAGCAGAAGATCGCGGACGCCAAGGAGCAGCTCGGCTCGCTCGACGACTCGGCCCGCGCCCAGGCGGACACCGCGGTCGCCGACGCGCAGAGCGCCGTGCAGGACGCCCAGGACGCCCTCGAGCAGGCGCAGGCGGACGGATCGGAGGCCTCGCAGCAGGCCCTGGCCGACGCCCGCTCCCAGCTGGACGACGCGCGTGCCGAGCTCGAGGACGCGAAGGCCAACGCGGCCGGGTCCGCCGCCGACTCCCTCGACTCCCTGGCGCAGCAGCTCAGCACGCTCGGCGACAAGCTGGACTCCGCCGCCGGCAGCTGAGATCGCCGCGCGTTGTCGCCTGGCGGCGATCCGTTGCGGCCCGTCCGGGTGAATTCCGCGCGGGACGGCGCGGGACGTTGTACCTGGGACCGCGCGTGCCGATCTTCTAGGTATGGCCGAACGACAGGCGCAGCGGGTTCTGCGGCGACACCACGTGGAGTGGTGGATCGTCGCGGCCTGGGCGTCCCTGGCACTGGTCGTGGTGGCGGGCCTGACCGCGGCGACCGGGCTCTTCGGCTGACGTCGCACCGGACGACTCGCACGGCACAGCACCTAGCCTGCTGGGCATGAGCCCCCGCTGGCAGGACGTCGCCCGGGCCACCGGGCTGCTGGGCGACGACGGCGTACCGCGCGCGACCGTGTTCGCGGAGATGTCCGCGCTCGCCGCCCGCACCGGCGCCGTCAACCTGGGACAGGGCTTCCCCGACGTCGACGGTCCCGCCTCGGTCGCCCGCGCGGCGCAGCAGGCCATCGCCGACGGCGCCAACCAGTACCCGCCCGGCCCAGGCATCCCGGCGCTGCGCGAGGCCGTCGCCGCCCACCAGCGCGACCGCTACGGGCTGCGCTGGGACCCCGACCGGGAGGTCCTGGTGACCGCCGGCGCCACCGAGGCGCTGGCCGCGACCGTCCTGGCGCTGACCGGCCCGGGCGACGAGGTCCTCACGCTCGAGCCGTTCTACGACGCGTACGCCGCCGTGATCGCCCTCGCCGGCGCTGCCCACACCACGGCACCGCTGCGCGCGACACCCGACGGGTTCCGGCTGGACCTCGACGCGCTGGCCGCCGCGTTCACGCCGCGGACCCGGCTGGTCCTGGTCAACACCCCGCACAACCCCACCGGGACGGTGCTGACGCGCGACGAGCTGACGGCGATCGCCCGGCTCGCGGTGCAGCACGACGCGCTGGTGGTGACCGACGAGGTGTACGAGCACCTCGTGCTCGACGGCTCCGACGCGCAGCACGTGCCGATCGCCACCCTGCCCGGCATGGCGGAACGGACGCTGACCATCTCGTCGGCCGGCAAGACGTTCTCGTTCACCGGCTGGAAGATCGGTTGGGTCACCGGCCCGGAGCACCTGGTCACTGCCGTGCGGACCGTCAAGCAGTTCCTCACCTATGTCAACGGGGCGCCGTTCCAGCCGGCCGTCGCGTTCGCCCTGCGGGACCCGGAGGTCGCGGCCTGGGTGGTCGAGCTGGCCGGCTCGCTGTCGCGTCGTCGCGACCTGCTGTGCGCCGGGTTGCAGGACGCGGGGTTCGACGTGGTGCGACCCCAGGGCACGTACTTCGTGCTGGCCGACGCGGCACCGCTCGGGTACGACGACGGCGCCGCCCTGTGCCGGGACCTGCCGGCGCTCGCCGGGGTGGTCGGCGTGCCGGTCAGCGCGTTCACGCACGCCGGGTCCGAGGTGGACCAGGCCCTGCGGTCGTGGGTGCGGTTCACCTTCGTCAAGCGCGACGACGTGCTCGCGCAGGCGGTCGCCGGCCTGCACCGGCTGCACCGGGACTGACGCCTCACGCCGGCACCGCCCTCGGCTACCCAGCCCGCGGTTCGATCACGCTTCCGCGGTTCGATCACGCTGCCGCGGTTCGATCACGCTTCCGCGGTTCTAGCACCCACCGCGGTTCGAGCACCCACCGCGGCTCGATCACGCTAGGCCGCGGTTCGATCACGCTAGACCGCGGTTCGATCGCCCACTACGGCTCGATCACCCACCGCGAGCAGCGGCTGGTCCTCGGCTCGGTCAGCCGGACCAGGCGCCGTCTCGGTGGTAGGCGGGGGTGGCCAGCGCGAGCACCAGAAGAGCCGCGACCGACGCGCCGACCATCACGGCCGCCATCGCGACGGCGTCGCCGCCCAGCAGGCCGGACAGCGGGCTGACGATGCCCGAGACGCCGGCCTGGGTCGCGCCGATCACCGCGGCCGCGGTGCCGGCCACCTCGCCGTGCCGGCTCAGCGCCAGCGCGGACGCGTTCGGCGGGATGAAGTTGACCATCGCGAGGATCAGCCAGAGCACGACCAGCAGCGCGATGAGCCCGCCCCAGCCCGTGAGCGCGAGGCCGAGCAGCACGAGCGTCAGCGCCAGGGACACCGGCAGCACCACGCGGACGATCCGGATCGGCGCCACGCGGCGCACGAGCGCGGCGTTCACCTGCGCCCCCGCGACGAGCCCGATCCCGTTGACGGCGAACAGCAGCGAGAACTGGTGCGCGGACAGCCCGTACCCCTCGCGCAGCACGAACGGCGACGCCACCACATAGCTCATGAGGACCGCCATGCCGAGGCCCGGCAGGATCGCGAGCGCGATGAAGTGCCGGTCACGCACCAGCCGCCGGTACCCGGACAGGGCGACCCGCAGACCGCCCTCGCGGCGGCGGGCCGGCGGCAGCGTCTCGGGCAGCCGGCGCCAGACGACGACCCACAGGACCGCGCCGAAGACCGCCAGCGCCCCGAACACCGCTCGCCAGCCCCACTCCCCCGCGATCACGCCACCCACCGACGGGGCGAACAGCGGCGCGACCCCGATGACCAGCATGAGCCGTGACATCAGGCGCGAGGCGTCAGCACCGACGAACCGGTCGCGGATCACCGCCATGGCGACCACGGTGGCCGACGCGTTGAAGAACCCCTGCATGGTGCGCAGGGCGATGAGCGGCACGATCGCCGGCGCGACCGCGCACAGCAGCGACGTGACGATGTGCAGCAGGACGCCGACCAGCACGGGCTTGCGACGCCCGAACCGGTCGGACAGCGGGCCGATGACGAGCTGGCCGACGGCACCGCCGACGAGCATCGCCGTCATCGTCAGCTGCGCCGCGGTGGCCGAGGTGTTCAGGTCGCGAGCCACGTCCGGCAGCGACGGCAGGTAGATGTCGGTCGAGATGGCCGGCAGCGCGCACATCAGGCCCAGGAGCAGCACGTACTTGGCGTTGGGCCGGTACGTGGGCGCCTGGTCGGCCGCGGCGGCAGGTGCGCCGGGCGCCGGGGTCACGGCGTCGGAAGCCGGCGACGTCCCGGCGGGCGGGGCGGCGAGGGCACCGGAGGTCGCCGGCGTCGCGGGTTGCGCGGTCGCGGCTGTCTCGGCGGGTTGCCGGCCGGTCGGTGCGGGAGGGGTGGTGCGCGAGGTCATCGTCGCCAATTCTCCCACAGAGAACGAATCGATTCGATGTGAGTGTCCGTGATCCCTGGCACCCTGGGTCACATGTGTGGTCGCTACGCCTCCTTCCGCGAGGACCAGGCCCTGGCCGACGAGTTCGCGATCGCGACGGTGGCCGACGACGTCCGGCTGCTCGGCCCGTCCTGGAACGTCGCGCCGACCGACGGGGTGCGGATGGTCGTGGAGCGGGCCGACAGGGAGACCGGGGAGATCACCCGGCAGCTGCGGGTCGCGCGCTGGGGCCTCGTCCCGTCCTGGGCCAAGGACATCTCCGTGGGCAACCGGATGATCAACGCCCGCGTCGAGTCGCTCACCGAGAAGCCCGCGTTCGCCCGCCCGTTCGGCGTGCGCCGCGCACTTCTGCCCGCCGACGGCTACTACGAGTGGAAGAAGCCCGCGCCCGGTGCGGTCTCGAAGCGCAAGCAGCCGTTCTACCTGCACCCCGCCGACGGTGACCTCGTGGCGCTGGCCGGGCTGTACGAGTTCTGGAAGGACCCCACCAAGGCGGACGACGACCCGGCCCGCTGGGTGGTGAGCGCCACGGTGATCACGCGCCCCGCCTCCCCGGAGCTGGCCCACATCCACGACCGCCAGCCGCTCATGCTGCGCCCGGAGGCCTGGTCGGCCTGGCTCGACCCCGCGGTCGGCGCCGACGACGCGCGCGAGCTCCTCGAGTCACCGGCGCCGGACATCGTCGCCACCCCGGTCTCCACGGCGGTCAACACGGTCGCCAACAACGACCCGACCCTCGTCGACGAGGTACCGATCGAGCCCGACCCGTCGTAGAGCACGGTCGCCAGCACGGACCCGACTCTCGTCGACGAGGTTCCCGTCGAGCCGGAACCGTCGCCGAGCACGGTAGCCAGCACGGACCCAACTCTCGTGGTGACATCCACCCTCTCGTTGCCCCTTCCCAGCGCGCCGCAGGCCGGCCCCGCGCCGGCTGCCGCTATCCGTCAGGCGCTAGCCGTCGGGCGCATTGACGACCGCTCCGCGCCGGTCGCGGAACACGTAACGCATCGCCATCCGCCCAGCGCCAGCCTCGGCACCGCCCGCGGCCGCCCCGGGGCGGAGAGAACCCGCCGCCCTCGGGCGGCGAGAACCCCATCCGGGCGGCTTCTCCAGGCGCTGGATCTGCAGCTCCAGACGGTGCACCTCGCTGTGGTGGTACCGGCAGAGGAGCGCGGCATTCGGTACCGAGGTCGGCCCCTGGTGGCGGTCCCACCAGCGCACGTGGTGGACCTCGCACCGTGACGCCTGCTGCTCGCAGCCGTTCCAGACGCACCCCCGGTCCCGCGCGACGACAGCCCGGCGCTGTGCCGTGGTGAACAACCGCCTGGTGCGTCCGACATCGAGAGGCACCCCCTCCGCGGACATGACGATCCGGGTGATCTCGGCGTCGCACAGCGCCCGCGCCAGCTCCGACATGGCCACGGGTGTCCCGTCCTCGAGGGTCGCCGGGGCCACCGAGGACCACGGCACCGGGGACCAGGGCAGGTTATGGGGGCGCACGCGACGGAGTCGTCGCCCGCGCGCTGGTGCGCCAGCAGCTCGGCCACCGTCTCCGCCGGGACCAGCAGGGACAGGTGCGCTCGGCTCCCCCTGCCGGACGCACGGGGTCCCACAGGGCCGTCCTCGTCGCGACCGTCACGTCGGCCAGGGCCATCCGCAACGGTGAGCCCGTCACCACTGGCCGCCGCAGAGACCGGCGCCGGCGCCATCCCGCCGCAGACCTCCTCCGCCAGCATGGTCAGCGCGTCCGCGGACGCCTGCCCCGGGGACCGGGTCTCGTCGCCGACCTGCCCCATGGCGTCCAGCGCGATCCGCAAGGTCTCTCCCGCAACCCGGTCCAGGCGCCCCTTGAGGAAGACCCCGTGGGGCTGCGCGGACAGGGAGAAGAACCGCTCGCGCCGCTGGTCGGCATGCGCGGCCTCCAGGGCGGCAGGGTCCTTGGTGGCGACATATCGCGCCAGCGAGCGGGCGAAGTCCGGCCCGGACTGGACGCGGGCCATCTCGACGACCGTGGCCTGCGCCTCGGGCGTCCTTAAAGCCGCCGCCACCTCGGGGGTGGACGCCGCGGCGACTCTCGCGAGTGCGTCGAGGTGACCCAGCGGCACCGAGCAGTCCCGAACGCCGGCCGCGACCGTCGGCATGGACACGAGCACGTCGGCCTGCCTGACCGCACGCCCCGCCTCGGCCAGGCCCGATCGAGCGGCTCGCGCGTGCGCCGCCTCGAACGACCGGTCCCCCGGGCCGCATCGAGTCGCCGGCCTGCCCGGTCCGCGACCAGCAGGTGCGCGCGAGCCTCCGCGAGCGCCGCCTCGCTCGCGGCGACGGCCGACCGCACGGAGGCACGCTCCGGCGGGCTCCAGTCGGCACTCCCGCGCGCGACGGCAGCGAGCTGAGCAGCGGCATCCCGCACTCGCTCCGCCACGTCGCACGCCGCGACCGATAGTTCGAACATACGTTCGATCCTACTCGTCGGCACCGCAGCAAACAAGGCCCTGACCTGCGCAAACATATCCACAGGCACGTCCGTCGAGCCGCCCACAGCCCCCGTCGCGAACGCCGACCGAGCGGCGACCGGCCGCCGGCCCCAGGCATCGCTGCCTTCCATCTGCGCGGCGGGTGCGCACACACCAGACACCGCGAACGCCGCGAACGGCGCGACCGTCGCGCGGAGCTACGCCCCCGCCGCCCGCAGGCGCACCGGCGCCACGGACCCGATCCCCGCCAGCCGCCGCGCCGGCCGAGGCTCCAGGACGAACCGCGACTCGGCTCCGAGGACCTCCGCGGTCGCCGCGTCCACGAGCACCGTGCTCGGGTCCGCGATGTCGGTCAGCCGTGCCGCGAGGTTCACGTCCGGCCCGAACACGTCACCGAACCGCGACAGCACGCGCCCCCAGACCATCCCGACCCGAACGGGTGTGACACCGCGGGCGCCGTCGAACAGTCCACCGGCCGTGCGCTCCCGGTCGACGTCGAGCTCCCGGCCGAGCGCGTCGGCCAGCTCGAGCGCGATGTCGGCCCCCGTCGCGGCGCTGTCGGCGACGAAGAGGATCGCGTCGCCGATCGTCTTGACCACCCGCCCCCCACCGGCGGAGACGATGTCCCGGGCGGCGGCCTCGAACCGCTGCACGAACAGCGACAGGTCGGTCGAACCCAGCCCGGCCGTGCGTCGGGTGAACGAGACCATGTCCGCGAAGCCGACCGCGCGGGCGAGCGGCAGGACGGACTGGTCGGGGCCGGGTGCCCGGAGCTGGCCGAACTCGGCGGCGTACCGGCCGGCGATCGCGGCGAGCTGGCGTCGGTAGGAGTGCACCAGCTGCGCCTCGAGCACCGGGGCCAGCGACTCCAGCCGGTCGAGCACGAGGAGCCGGGCGGAGGTGTCGTCGAGCTCGTACCGGCCGGCCATGTCCTCGACCAGGGCCTCGACCTGCCACAGAGCCAGCCGGTCGGACGTGTGGCCGAGTGCCCGCGTCACGGTGATGACCGTGCGCAGGTCGAGCCCGTGGTCGCGGACCAGCGCGGCGGCACGGTCGATCGCCTCGGCGTCGCGCTCCGTGTAGATCGGCTCGTCGGGGTCGGCGTGCGGCAGGCCCATGGTGGTCCAGAACCCGCGGACCACGTCGATCTCGATGCCCGCGCGCTCCGCGAGGTCTCGGGCGCTCAGGGTGCGGGGGCCGCCCAGCAGCTCCGCGTCGAGCTCACCCACGGTCGACTCGACGAAGTCGAGGTCCTGCGATGGATCGTCCGGCACGGGGTCGAGGGTAGTTCACCCCGCGGTGCGGACGTGGCGTACGTCACCCGCCAGGACCCGGTGCGCGGCGCCCTCGTCGTCGACGACCACCAGCGCGCCGTCGTCGTCGAGCCGCACCGCGGTGCCGCTGACCTCCGCGCCGCCCGGGAGCTCCACCCGCACGCGCGAGCCGAGGGTGCTGCACACCGCCTCGATCTCGCCCGCCAGCCCGGACGCGCGCGCGTCGCCACCCGAGTCACGCCACCGCTGCGCCACCTGGAGCTGGGCTGCGACGAGCGCGACGAGCATCGCCTCGCGGTCCACGTGCTGCGCCCCGGCGAGCGCGAGCGACGTCGCGCTCGGCACGGGGAGCTCGTCGGCCCCCTGGCTCACGTTGATGCCGATGCCGATGACGACGGCCGGCGGCTGACCCTCGGGCTGCGCGACCACCTCGGCGAGGATCCCGCCCACCTTGCGCGCCGCCCCCCAGCCCTCGATCTCGGTCTCCGCCGGGACGAGCAGGTCGTTGGGCCACTTGAGCGTCGCGGGCACACCCGCGGTGGCGCGCACGGCGTTCACCGCGCCGAGGCCGGCGAGCAGCCCGATCCAGCCGAACTGCTCGGGCGGCACGGGCGGGTGCACCACGAAGCTGCAGGTCAGCGACGTCCCGGCGGGCGTCTCCCACGTCCGGCCCGCCCGGCCGCGCCCGCCGGCCTGGTGCTCGGCGATGAGCACGGAGGCGTCCGGCCAGGAGGTGGGGTCGGCCCGCAGGTCGGCCGCCAGGTCGCTGTTGGTCGACTGCGTCTCGTCGACCACCTCGACCCGGGTCAGCGGCCCGGCGGGGGCCAGCAGGAGGTCGCGGAGCTCGGCGACGCGCAGGGTGGGCATGGCGCCCATGATGGACCGCGTTGTGGGAACCCGACACCCCGGCGCGGGCAACACCGTGATCCGCCTGCACGTGCATGGTGGGCGTCGACAACTAGCCTCGGTCGGGTGACTGACACGGACCATCACGGCACTCGCCCCCAGCAGCCCGTCGAGACGGCCGCCCGCACCACGGCGGCCAAGCTCGCGGACCTCGCCGCGCGGTACGAGGCCGGCGCCGCCGCGGAGCAGGCCGCCGTCGACAAGCAGCACGCGCGCGGCAAGCGGTCCGCGCGCGAGCGCATCGAGCAGCTGCTCGACCCCGGCTCGTTCACGGAGCTCGACGCGTTCGTGCGGCACCGCTCGACCAACTTCGGTCTCGACAAGAAGCGGATCCCCGGTGACGGCGTCGTCGTCGGTCACGGCACCATCGACGGCCGGCCGGTGTGCATCTACTCGCAGGACTTCACCGTCTTCGGCGGCAGCCTGGGCGAGGTCCACGGCGAGAAGATCACCAAGGTGATGGACCTGGCCCTGCGCACCGGCGTCCCGCTGATCGGCATCAGCGACGGCGGCGGCGCCCGGATCCAGGAGGGCGTCGCGGGCCTCACGCAGTTCGCGGAGATCTTCCGGCGCAACGTCGCGGCGTCGGGCGTCATCCCCCAGATCAGCCTGATCCTCGGCCCGTCGGCGGGCGGCGCTGTCTACTCGCCGGCCCTGACCGACTTCATCGTCATGGCCGACGGCACCTCCAACATGTTCATCACCGGCCCGGACGTCATCCGCGCCGTGACGGGCGAGGACGTCGGCTTCGAGGAGCTGGGCGGGGCGACGACGCACAACACCCGGTCCGGCGTCGCGCACTACATGGCCTCCGACGAGGACGACGCGCTGGACTACGTGCGCTCGCTGCTCACCTACCTGCCCCAGAACAACCTCACCGACCCGGTGGTCTTCGACCACGAGCCCGACCTGGAGGTCACGGAGGCCGACGAGGAGCTCGACACCCTCCTGCCCGACTCGGACAACCAGCCGTACGACATGCGCACGGTGGTCGAGCACGTGCTGGACGACGGTGTACTCCTCGAGGTCCAGCCGTTGTACGCCCAGAACGTGCTCATCGGGTTCGGGCACGTCGAGGGGCACCCGGTGGGCATCGTCGCCAACCAGCCCCTGTCCATGGCAGGCACGCTGGACATCAACGCCGCCGAGAAGGCCGCCCGCTTCGTGCGCACCTGCGACGCGTTCAACATCCCGGTGCTCACGTTCGTCGACGTCCCCGGCTTCCTGCCCGGCACGGACCAGGAGTGGAACGGCATCATCCGGCGCGGCGCCAAGCTCATCTACGCCTACGCCGAGGCCACCGTCCCGCTCGTCACCGTCATCACCCGCAAGGCGTACGGTGGCGCGTACATCGTCATGGGCTCCAAGCAGCTGGGGGCCGACGTGAACCTCGCCTGGCCCACCGCGCAGATCGCCGTCATGGGCGCCGGCGGCGCCGTGAACATCCTGCAGCGCGGCGCGCTGAGGTCGGTGGCCGACGAGGGTGGGGACGTGGAGGCCGAGCGCCGCCGCCTGACCGCCGAGTACGAGGAGGCCATCGTGAACCCGTGGGACGCGGCCGACCGCGGCTACGTGGACGCCGTGGTGGCCCCGGCACGCACCCGCACGGAGATCGTCAAGGCGCTGCGCCTGCTGCGCACCAAGCGCGCGAGCCTGCCGCCCAAGAAGCACGGGAACATCCCGCTGTGAGCGAGCACGCGCACGAGCACGGCGACCACGCCCACGGCCCGGAGCCCCTGACCGGCGTCGATGCCGGCGAGCTGCACGCGTCCGTCGACGCCCTCGCGGCCGCGCTGCACGCGTACGTCGACACCGCGGTGGGCGTCCGTGCCGAGTTCGGGTCCACCGAGGCCGACGAGGACCCGCGGATCCTGGCGCTGGAGTCGGAGATCGGCGGCCTGAACGCGCAGCTGTACGACCTCCTGCACGAGCGCCTGGGCCTGCACGCCGACCTCACGGGCATGTCCTGGGGCGACGAGGAGCACGGCGACGCCGACGCACCGCGCAGCGACGCCGAGCTGGACACCTTCCACCTGGGGTTCGTCGTCGGCCCTCCGCCGGGCACGTCCGACCTGACCTTGGACTCGGTGCTCGACCTGGTCGAGCAGGGCGGTTCCGACCTGGCCCAGCGCCTGGTCGACGCGGGCTTCGAGGTGGGCGAGTGGGGCGCGTCGCGCGGAGCCGCCGTCACGTTCGAGGAGGACGAGGACGACGACGAGGACCTCGATGAGTGAGCGCGACGCGCACGTGCAGGTGGTCCGCGGCACGCCGGACGACATGGAGCTCGCCGCCCTGGTGGCCGGCCTGATGGCGGCAGCCCAGGAGCGCGCGCGGCTGGCCGAGACCACCGACCGCGCCGTGGCGGCACCCTGGGCGGACCGCCGGCGCACCATGCGGGGCGCTGGCGTCGGCCTGCGCCCGGGCCCGGACGCCTGGCGCTGGAGCCTGCGCGGCTGACCTCGCGCAGCCCCGGCAGAGCCGTGGCAGGCCGTGTACCGACGAGTAGGGTCGTCCGCGTGACGACGACGCCCACCACCCCGGACGCGCCCATCGAGCGCGCAGCCTCCCCGATCGACGCGATCGCCGAGGCCTACCTCACCCAGTACGCGATCCTCGATCCCCTCGCCGCGACCGGCATGGGCATCGCGGGCCACGACCACGAGATGACCGACCTCTCCCCCGCCGGGCACGCCGCCCGGGCCGACCTGGCCCGCAGCACGCTCCAGTCGCTGGACGGCGTGGCGCCGACGGACGAGGTCGACGAGCTCACGCTCGCGGCCATGCAGGAGCGTCTGGGCCTCGAGCTCGAGCTGCACGAGGCCGGCGAGCTCCTGCGCGACCTGAACAACATCGCGTCCCCCGTGCAGGGCCTGCGCGACGTGCTCGACATCATGCCGACGGACTCGGTCGAGGCGTGGTCGAACATCGCGGCCCGCCTCAACGCGCTGCCCACCGCGATCGACGGGTACATCGAGTCGCTGCGCCTCGCGGCCAGCACCGGTGCGGTCGCCGCGGTCCGCCAGGTGCGCGAGTGCGCGCGGCAGGCCGCCGAGCTGGCGGACCCGGAGACGTCGTTCTTCACGTCGTTCGTCGTCGGCGAGCAGGTCGACGCGGTGCTCGACGAGTCGGCGGCGTGCTCGCTGGTCCGTGCGGAGCTCGAGCACGGCGCGGCCGCGGCCCGCGGCGCGTACGCGACCCTGGCGACGTTCCTGGCCGACGAGCTCGCCCCGCAGGCACCGCAGGAGGACGCCGTCGGGCGCGAGCGGTACGCGCTGTGGTCGCGGGCGTTCCTGGGCGCCACGGTGGACCTCGAGGAGACGTACCGGTGGGGGCTCGAGGAGCTCGCGCGCGTGGTCGCCGAGCAGGAGGCCGTCGCCGCGCAGATCGCCGGACCGGGCGCCACGGTGGCGCAGGCCGTCGCCGTGCTCGACGAGGACCCCGAGCGCACGCTGCACGGCACCGCCGCCCTGCAGGCCTGGATGCAGGAGACGTCCGACGCCGCGATCGAGGCGCTCGACGGCGTCCACTTCGACGTCCCTGGCCCGTCCGCACGCTCGAGTGCCGCATCGCGCCCACGCAGAACGGCGGCATCTACTACACCGGCCCCAGCGACGACTTCAGCCGCCCCGGCCGCATGTGGTGGTCGGTGCCGCCCGAGGTCACCACGTTCAACACGTGGCGGGAGAAGACGACCGTCTACCACGAGGGCGTCCCGGGCCATCACCTGCAGATCGGTCAGGCGGTCTACCAGCGCGCGACCCTCAACCGCTGGCGCCGGCTCGCGTGCTGGACCTCCGGCTACGGCGAGGGCTGGGCCCTGTACGCCGAGCGGCTCATGGCGGACCTGGGCTTCCTCGACGACCCGGGCGACCGCCTCGGCATGCTCGACGGGCAGCGGATGCGCGCCGCGCGCGTGGTGTTCGACCTCGGCGTGCACCTGGGCCTGGAGGCGCCGCAGGAGTGGGGCGGCGGCACGTGGGACGCCGACAAGGGCTGGGAGTTCCTCAAGGCGAACATCCACATGCCCGAGGCCTTCATCCGGTTCGAGTGGAACCGGTACCTGGGCTGGCCGGGGCAGGCGCCCTCGTACAAGATCGGTCAGCGCCTGTGGGAGCAGACCCGCGACGAGGCCGCCGCCAAGGCGCAGGCCAAGGGCGAGCCGTTCGACATCCGCGCGTTCCACGCGCACGCGCTGGGCATGGGCTCGCTGCCGCTGGACGTCCTGCGGACCGCGTTCGCGGGCTGACGACGAGCGACGAGGGGCCGGTGGCGGGATGCCACCGGCCCCTCGTGCGTCCGGGACGGCTCAGACCAGCAGCGTCGAGCCGTACTTGACCAGCACCGCGACGGCGAGCAGGACGATGAGCGCGGCGGTGACGAACCAGTCGTTCCCGTGCGCCACGAACCGGCGGGCGGCCGGGCCCCAGCGCCCGGGCAGGGTGAGCACCCCGTCGCGGACGTTCAGCCGGGTCAGCCCCGCCCACACGAGCGTCGTGGTGACCGTGATGAGCAGGCACCAGGGGCACAGCGCCTTGATGACGAAGTACGCCTCGAAGAAGAGCCACCACGCGAACAGGAAGCCCAGGGTGTAGATCGCCTGCGCGCCGAGCATGAACCAGCGTGGGAACCGCACCCCGCCGAGGACCGCGACGGCGACCGTGATCACGACCGCCTCGGCGGCGATGCCGAGGAACGCGTTGGGGAACCCGAACAGCTCCGCCTGCCAGCTCTTGGCCACCGTGCTGCAGCTGATCACCGAGTTGAAGTCGCAGCCGAGGGTCGCGTCCTTGTTCGCCGCCAGGGTCAGCGCCTCGATCGAGAGCACGAACGAGGCGAGCAGGCCGAGCGCGCCGGAGACGATCATCTCGATCGCGGTCCGGGTCCTCCAGGGCTGTGGCGCGGGGAGCAGCAGGTCCGGGTCGGGGTCCAGCTCGTCGTCGATGTCGTCGTCGAGCTCGTCGAGGGGGTCGTCGTGCACGTCCTTCGCCGACGACCTCGTCGCGTCTCCCACGGTCTCTCCTCGCGTCCCCGGTGACCTCGGTCCGGCGGTGCCCCCGCCGAACCCGACCACAGCGCGCCCATTGTGCCCCGCGCACCCGTGCGCCGGGCCGGACCGAGGTCCCGACCTCGCGCGCGTCGGCCCGCGAAACTAGGCTCCCCAGCCGTGACCCGACTCCTGCTCGCCTCCGCGTCCCCCGCCCGCCGCGCCACGCTCCTCGCCGCCGGGATCGAGCCGCTGGTCGCGGTGTCGAACGTCGACGAGCCCGCCGTGCTGGCCGCCGCCGCCGAGCGGTTCGGCGCCCTGGACCCCGCCGACGCGGTCCTGCTGCTGGCGCAGGCCAAGGTCGAGGACGTGTCCCGCACCCTGCCCGAGGAGCTCCAGGACGCCGACGACCTGCTGCTGCTGGGCTGCGACTCCATGCTCGAGCTCGACGGCGAGATCCACGGCAAGCCCGCCGACGCCGCGCAGGCGACCGAGCGCTGGCGCTCGATGCGCGGACGCTCCGGCGTCCTGCACACCGGGCACTGGCTCATGGACGAGCGGGACGTGCCGGCGATGCTCGGCGCGACGTCGTCGACCACCGTGCGGTTCGCGGACCTGTCCGACCAGGAGATCGACGCCTACGTCGCCACCGGGGAGCCGCTCGCCGTGGCGGGCGCGTTCACCATCGACGGCCTCGGCGGACCCTTCGTGGAGAGCATCGAGGGCGACCACCACGGGGTCGTCGGACTGAGCCTGCCCCTGCTGCGCGAGCTGCTCGGCGAGCGCGGTCTGAGCATCCCGGACCTCTGGCGCAAGTCCTGACCTTGGTCCCAGGGAAGGCCCTTCCCGCCGGTGAACCATAAGGACGTGGGCCAGCCCGACCGGCCCATCGGGACCGGGTAGGCCGGCCCCGCGAGGGGCGTCCGAAGGACATGACATGTCGACCAACGTCGTTGCGAAGAACAGCCGCTTCGTCCAGATCTCCGGCCTCCTGGCGATCATCGCCGGTGCCGTCTTCCTGGTCGCCGGGGCGGTGACCTGGGGTGCGGTCTCCACCCACCTGAGCGCCGAGAACATCACCGTCTCCGAGGACGCCGCCGCGTTCGGTGGCCAGACCGTGAACACCCCGTGGGAGGCCTACGCACAGGCCGAGATCATCAACCACCACGCGCTCGAGGCCACCGGTGGCAAGACCTACGCCGAGCTCGACAAGGAGGACCCGCTGCGCGCCGTCGCCATGAACGGCTCCTTCCTGCGGGCGTCGCTGTTCACCTCGGTCGTGGCCTTCGGTGTCGCCGCCCTGGTCATGGGCATCGGCCTGGTCTTCGGCCTCATCGGGTTCGCCCTGCGCCGCCTGGCCCCCACGGCCGCCGTCGTCGAGGGACCCGCGGCCCGCGAGGACGCGAACCTGGTGGTCTGAGCACCGCCGCACCACCAGCTCTGCCGAGCCCGGCCCTCCACGGGGCCGGGCTCGTCGTGGTCCCACCCACCCGCGTGTGGCCACCGGCTTGTGGCCACCGGACAACCGCGCGACCGGAGGAACGCCCAGACGGGCACGTCATCTGCGGATCCCTACAAACGTCCGCGGTGCACGGTTGGCCGGATCGACAGTCTTGAGCGGACCCGCCAGCGGCGCACGGCTCCGGCGACCCCCCGGGCGTTACGGTGAGCCGTGCCCGCCATCTCCAAGGTCCTCATCGCCAACCGCGGTGAGATCGCCGTCCGCATCGCCCGAGCCTGCCGCGACGCCCGGATCGGCTCCGTCGCCGTCTACGCCGACACCGACCGTGAGGCGCTGCACGTCCGCGTCGCCGACGAGGCGTTCGCGCTGAACGGCGCCCGGGCGGCCGAGACGTACCTCGACATCGCCAAGCTGCTCGATGTCGCGCGCCGCGCCGGCGCCGACGCGGTGCACCCGGGGTACGGCTTCCTGGCGGAGAACGCCGCGTTCGCGCAGGCCGTCCTCGACGCCGGCCTGATCTGGATCGGTCCCCCGCCCGCCGCCATCGAGGCGCTGGGCGACAAGGTGAGCGCGCGGCACATCGCGCAGCGTGCCGGTGCCCCCCTGGTCGCCGGCACGTCCGACCCGGTGGCCGGGGTCGACGAGATCCACGCGTTCGTCGCCGAGCACGGCCTGCCCGTCGCCATCAAGGCGGCGTTCGGCGGTGGCGGCCGCGGCCTGAAGGTCGCGCGCGAGTCGGCCGAGATCGAGGAGATGTTCGAGTCCGCCACGCGCGAGGCCGTCGCGGCGTTCGGGCGCGGCGAGTGCTTCGTCGAGCGCTACCTGGACCGCCCCCGGCACGTGGAGACGCAGTGCCTGGCCGACGAGCACGGCACGGTCGTCGTGGTCTCGACCCGCGACTGCTCGCTGCAGCGCCGGCACCAGAAGCTGGTCGAGGAGGCACCGGCGCCGTTCCTCACGGACGCCCAGCGCACCCAGCTGGTCGAGTCGTCGAAGGCGATCCTGCGCGAGGCCGGCTACGTCGGTGCGGGCACGTGCGAGTTCCTCGTGGCGGCCGACGGCACGATCTCGTTCCTCGAGGTCAACACGCGCCTGCAGGTGGAGCACCCCGTCACCGAGGAGGTCAGCGGCATCGACCTGGTCCTCGAGCAGCTGCGCATCGCGTCGGGCGAGCCCCTCGGCTACGACCGCGTGGAGACCCGCGGGCACTCGATCGAGTTCCGCATCAACGGCGAGGACCCCGGCGCCGGCTTCCTGCCCGCACCCGGTCGGATCACCACGCTGCGCATGCCGTCGGGACCCGGCGTGCGCGTGGACTCCGGCGTGACGGAGGGCGACAGCGTCTCCGGGCTCTTCGACTCCATGATCGCCAAGCTGGTGGTGACCGGGGCGGACCGCCCGCAGGCCCTGGCCCGGGCGCGCCGCGCGCTGGCCGAGCTCGAGGTGGTCGGCATCCCGACGGTCGTCCCGTTCCACCGCGCGGTGCTCGAGTCCGAGGCGTTCGCCCCCGTCGACCCGGCACAGCCGTTCTCCGTGCACACCCGCTGGATCGAGACCGAGTTCGCGGACACCGTCGCCGCCCTCAGCGCGGCACCGTCGCCGGCCGCGGACGAGGACGAGGAGCCGGCCGCTCTCGAGCGCGTCGTCGTCGAGGTCGGCGGCAAGCGGCTCGAGGTCGTCCTGCCCGCCGCGCTGTCCCTGGGCCGGGGCCCGGGCTCCGCCGGTCGGGGCAGCACCGGTCCGGGGGCCCGACGGCCGGTGCGCCGTGCCGTCCGCACGAACGGCAGCAGCAACGGCACCACGCTGAGCTCCCCGATGCAGGGCACGATCGTCAAGGTCGCCGTCGCCGAGGGGACGGAGGTGGCCGAGGGCGACCTCGTGGTGGTCCTCGAGGCGATGAAGATGGAGCAGCCCCTGGTGGCGCACCGGGCGGGCACGGTGACGGCCCTGGCCGCCGGCGTCGGCTCGAGCGTGAGCGCGGGCACCGCCATCTGCGAGATCGTCGGCTGACCCGGGGGTGCCGGACACACCACCGCCCCACCACCCGCGCCAGCCCGGCGACGGCTGGGTCGAGTGCGGGTGCGGCAGGCGCCACTGGGGCCTGCACGGTGCCGCCGGGCTGCTGCTGGTGCGGCGCGCGGCGGACGGGTCGCCGCAGGCCGTCGTCCTGCAGCACCGCGCCCTGTGGAGCGACCAGGGCGGGACGTGGGGCATCCCCGGCGGCGCGCGGACCACGGGCGAGTCCGCGCAGGACGCCGCCCTGCGCGAGGCGCACGAGGAGGCCGGGATCGAGCCGAGCCAGGTGCGCGTCCGCGAGTCGCACGTGCTGGAGCACCCCAGCTGGTCGTACACCACCGTGATCGCCGACGAGGTCACGCCGGTGCACCCGGCCGTCACGGACGCCGAGAGCGTCGAGCTGCGCTGGGTGCCCCTCGACGAGGTCGCGGACCTGCCCCTGCTGCCGGCGTTCGCGGACGCCTGGCCCGCGCTGCGCGACCGCCTGGTGGCGCTCGCCGACCGGTGACGCGCTTCACAGATGCCGGTTCTGGCCCCGTCTCGCGTCGCGGCGACCTCCCGGGGTAGTGTCACCGCTTGGTGAGGTAAGCCTGTCCTCATCCGTCGGCCGCCCGGTCGTCAGCCCGCTGTCGGAAGCGTCCCGCATGATCGCCAACTACCTGATCGGCCTGCGCGAAGGCCTCGAGGCCGCGCTCGTCGTCAGCATCCTCGTCGCCTACCTGGTGAAGTCCGAGCGCCGCGCCCAGCTGCCGGCGCTCTGGACCGGCGTGGGGATCGCGATCTCGGCCGCGCTCGGGTTCGGTGCCCTGCTCACGTTCGGGCCGTCGAGGCTGTCGTTCGAGGCGCAGGAGGCGATCGGCGGCACGCTGTCGATCGCCGCCGTCGCGCTGATCACGTGGATGATCTTCTGGATGGCCCGCACCGCGCGGCACCTGAAGTCCGGGCTGCACCACAAGCTCGACGACACCGTGGGGCACGGCAACCGCGCGGTCCTCGTCGTCGCCCTGCTCGCCGTGGGCCGCGAGGGCCTGGAGACGGCCCTGTTCCTGTGGGCGGGTGCGCAGGCCACCGGAGGGACCGCCGTCGGCGACACGCCGAACGCTGCGCCGCTCGTCGGCGCCGCCCTGGGCCTGGCCACCGCGGTGCTGCTGGGCTGGCTGGTGTACCGCGGGGCGCTCAGGCTGAACCTGCGCGCGTTCTTCGCCTGGACCGGTCTGTTCCTCGTCGTCGTCGCCGCGGGCGTGCTCGCCTACGGCGTCCACGACCTGCAGGAGGCCGGCATCCTGCCCGGTCTGAACACCCTCGCGTTCGACGTCTCCGCGACGATCCCGCCGAGCAGCTGGTACGGCGCGCTGCTCAAGGGCATCTTCAACTTCTCCCCCGCCACCACCTGGCTGCAGGCGGCCGCATGGCTGCTCTACCTGGTGCCGACGATGTACTTCTTCGTGCGGACCACGTGGGGCTCCACGCCCGCACGCCCCGCCCCGGCCGTCGAGCGGACCGCCAGCGTCACCGCTGCCTGACCGCTGTCCGACCGCCGACCGCCCTGCTGCACCGCTCCCCGAGGAGACGCATGTCCCGCCGCACCCTGACCACCGCTGCGCTGGCTGCGCTCGTCCTGCCGGTCGTGGCCGCGTGCGTGCCCAGCACGAGCGCCGAGCCCTCCGCGTCCGGCGCCGCGGGCGCCCTCACGGTGACGTCCACGGCCGACGCGTGCGAGCTGTCGGCCACCGAGGCCGACTCGGGCACCCTGCGCTTCTCGGTCACCAACGCCGGCGACGACGTCACCGAGTTCTACCTGCTCGCGGACGACGGGCTGCGGGTGGTCGCCGAGGTGGAGAACATCGGACCCGGGCTCTCGCGCGACATGGTCGCCCAGGTCAGCCCGGGCACCTACTACACCGCCTGCAAGCCCGGCATGGTCGGGGACGGCATCCGCGCCGAGTTCACGGTGCGGGACAGCGGCGCGGCGGTGGGCCCGACGGGTGACACCGCCGACCAGCTGGCCTCCGCCGAGGCGTCCTATGTCGCCTACGTCAAGGACCAGGTCGGCGCACTGGCCGCCGGCACGCAGCAGTTCGCCGACGCCTACACCGCGGGCGACGACGACACCGCGCGCAGCCTCTACGCCCCCACGCGTGCGCACTGGGAGCGGGTGGAGCCGGTCGCGGAGTCGTTCGGGAACCTGGACCCGCTGCTGGACCTGCGCGAGGCGGACGTCGAGGCCGGTGCCACCTGGAGCGGCTGGCACCTGCTCGAGAAGGACCTCTGGCAGCCCGCCGCGGACGCGAACGGCGGGGCGGCCTACGTGCCGCTGACGCCCGAGCAGCGGCAGTCGGCCGCGGCCGACCTGGTGACCCACACCCAGCAGCTGGCCGACGAGGTGAACGCCCCCGACTTCACGTTCCAGGCCTTCCAGATCGCGAACGGCGCCAAGGAGCTGCTCGACGAGGTGGCCACCGGCAAGGTCACGGGCGAGGAGGAGATCTGGTCGCACACCGACCTGTGGGACTTCCAGGCCAACGTCGACGGCGCCCGCGTGGGCTACGAGGTGCTCGCCGACGTCGTCGAGGCGGCGGACCCCGACCTCGCGGAGACGCTGTCCACCCGGTTCGCGGACCTCGACGCGCTGCTGGCCCAGCACGGGTCGCTCGAGTCGGGCTTCACCTCCTACGACCAGCTCAGCGACGCCGAGGTCAAGGAGCTCGCCACCGCCGTGGACGCGCTGTCCGAGCCGCTGTCCCGGCTGACCGCCACCGTGACGGGCGCCTGACCCACCCGTGGCAGCCACCCCCGAGGGACCGCACGAGCAGCCCGGCGCGACCGGGCTGTCCCGGCGCGCCCTCCTGGGGCTCGGCGGGGGTCTCGCCGCCGCGGGGGTCGCGGCCGGGTTCGGCGTCGGCCGGGCCAGCGCCCCGGCACCCGTCCCGACGAGGGGCGCCGCCGGCACCTACCCGTTCACGGGCGCCCACCAGGCGGGCATCGTCACGCCCGCGCAGGACCGGCTCTACCTGGCCGCGTTCGATCTGACGACGACCTCTCGCGACGAGCTGGTCACCCTCCTGCGCCGCTGGACCACCATCGCCGCCCGGCTGACGCAGGGACTGTCCGCCGGCCCCTTCGGACCGGCGTCCGGACCCTACGACGCTCCTCCGGACGACACCGGCGAGGCCGCCGACCTGCCCCCGGCCGGCCTGACGATCACGTTCGGTTTCGGTCGCTCGATGTTCGTCGGCACGCCCGCCGCCGACGGCACCGCCGGTCAGGACCGCTTCGGGCTCGCCGGCCGGCTGCCGGGCGGCCTGGTCGAGCTGCCGCACTTCGCCGCCGACGCCCTCGACCCCGCCCGCAGCGACGGCGACCTGGTGGTGCAGGCGTGCGCGGACGACCCGCAGGTCGCGGTGCACGCCATCCGCAACCTGTCGCGCGCCGCGTTCGGCACCGCGACCATCCGCTGGACGCAGCTCGGGTACGGCCGCACGTCGTCGACCAGCACCGCGCAGCGCACCCCGCGCAACCTGTTCGGGTTCAAGGACGGCACCGCCAACGTCAAGGCCGAGGAGGCGGACGCGCTCGAGGAGCACGTCTGGGTGCCCGCGAGCGCGGCAGACGCGGACGTCGCGACCGGGGTCGACTCCGACTGGCTCACGGGCGGCTCGTACCTGGTCGCCCGGCGGATCCGGATGCAGATCGAGACGTGGGACCGCACCTCGCTGCGCGAGCAGGAGGCCGTCGTCGGGCGCAGCAAGGGCGAGGGCGCCCCGCTGTCCGGCGGCACCGAGTTCACCGAGCCCGACTTCGCGGCGCAGGGCCGCGGCGGAGCGCCGCTCATCGCGATGGACTCGCACGTGCGGCTGGCGCACCCGAGCGTCAACGACGGCGTCCGCCTGCTGCGCCGCGGGTACAACTTCACCGACGGCAACGACGCCCTGGGTCGACTCGACGCCGGACTGTTCTTCCTGGCGTTCGTCCGCGACCCGCGCACCCACTTCATCCCCCTGCAGTCGACGCTCTCGCGCGACGACGCCCTCATGGAGTACCTCACCCACACCGCGTCCGGGCTGTACGCGGTGCCGCCGGGCGTCCCCGAGGGCGCCCTGGTCACCGGGGCCGACGGCACGCCCGTCACCACGGACGACAGCCCGTTCGTCGGTCAGCAGCTGTTCGCCTGACCGCCCGGGTAGTCTCGCGCGCGTGACGACGACAGCGCCCGCCGACGGCCCCGTCCGGACGCCGCCCGACGCCGGGACGCCGACGCGGGTGTGGCTCGTCGCCCTGCTGAGCGTGCTGTGCCTGGAGCTGGTGCGCGCCAGCGGGCCGCTGCTCGACCGCGCCTTCGCCGCCGGCGTGGTGCCGGCCGCCGTCACGGCGCTCGGCAGCTACGCGGCCGCCGGCGTGGTGGCGGCGGTGCTCCTGGTGACGCTCCGGCAGACCTCGGGCACCCCCGACGCCCGCACGCTGCTGATCGGGGCGTCCGCGCTGGCCGCGCTGCGGGTGGTCGTGCAGGCGCTCGACGGTCTGGCCCTGGTGGTCGTCGGGCTCGTCGCGGTGGCGGTCGCCGTCGCGGTGCTCACACTGGCCGTCGCGTTCGTCGCCGGGCGCGCGGCCGGCGGCCGGCAGGCGGCGATCGGCCTGGTGCTCGGCTGCGGGCTGTCCGCTGGGCTGCAGCTGGTGCTGGGGACCTGGGACGCGGTCTGGCGGGACGGGTGGGCCGGGTGGGTCGTCGCCGGTGTGCTCGCCGTGGGTGTGGTGGTGACCGCCCGGGGACTGGTGGCGTTCACGTCGTCGGCCTCGGCCGAGGCCACCGGGCGTCCGCGGCGCCTCTGGGCGCTCGGGCTGTTCCTGGCGCTCGCCGCGATGGTCGTCGCCAACCCCGCGTTCGTCGCCTCGCAGTCGGGGGTCGCCCTCGGCTGGGCCGGCCTGGTGGTCGTCGTCGCCAACGCGCTCGGCGCGTGGACCCTGCTGCGGCCCGAGCCGTGGTCGGCGGCCGTGCACGTCGGTGCTGCGGTGCTCGTCGTCGCGGGCACGTGGTGCGCGATGTGGCTCACCGGCCTGGTCGCGCTGGTCGCGGTCGTGGTGCTGCAGCTGTCCCTGGGGGTCGTCCTGTCCGCCGCGCTCAGCGCGCACCGGCCCGCGCCGCACGGGATCGGCCGCACGTCGTCCGCCACGCTCGTGGTCGGGCTGGGCACCATCGGACCGCTGCTGCTCTACATGCTCGACTACGACGTGCCGCTGCCCGTGGACAACCTCTGGGTCATCGTCCTGGCGGCGGCGGGGCTGGCCCTGTCCGGGCTGCGGCGCCGCACGCCCGGCGCCGACCCCGCGCTCAGCACCCCCGACCGCATGCCGCGCCGCATGAGCTCGGTGCGGCTGCTCGTCCTGCCCGCGATCGTGCTGGCCGGGGTCGGGCTGGTCCCCTCGACGACGAGCACCACGGGTGCCACCGTGCCCGCCCGCGCGGGCTCGGACGACCTGACGCTCGTCGACTGGAACCTGCACTACGGCGTCTCGCCGCTCACGGCGGTGGACCTGGAGGGCATCGCCGCGACCATCGAGTCGGCCGACCCGGACGTGGTGACCCTGCAGGAGGTGAACCGCGGCTGGGTGTTCGGGGGCGGGACGGACATGGCGACGTGGCTCGCGCACCGGCTGCGCATGACGGTCCACTTCGCGCCGGCCGCCGACCAGCAGTTCGGCAACGCGGTGCTGGCCCGGTCGGCGCTCACCGACGTCGTCGTCCACCCGCTGCCGTACGGCGCCGGACCCCAGGACCGGTCGGCGCTGGCCACGACGCTGACCACGGCGGACGGCACCGCGCTGCGGGTCACGTCCGTGCACGTGCAGCACCGCGAGGCGGGCACCGCGACCCGGCTCGAGCAGCTCACCGCGCTCGGCGAGGCGGAACCGGCTCGCGCACCCGCAGTCCTCGCCGGGGACCTCAACGCCGGGCCCGGGTCGCCCGAGCTGGCGCTCCTGCAGGACGCCGGCTGGGTCCCCGCGGAGAGCGAGGTGCTCACGTCGCCGTCGACCGCGCCGACCACGAAGATCGACTGGGTGCTGGGACAGGGGGTGACGTTCGGCGCGGTGCGGGCGCTCAGCGACGTCCCGTTCTCCGACCACGTGCCGCTGACCGCACAGCTGACGGCCGGTTCGTAGCCGCCCGTGTTGAACCTGCGGCGGGCGGGTGACACCGTCGCACCATGACCTTCCGGCAGCCCCTGCCCGCCCGCCCGGTCGCCGACCCCGCCGCGGTCGTCGTCGGCCCCCACTACCGGATCACCGTGCTGACCGACGGGCTCGTGCGGCTCGAGCACTCCCCCGACGGCCGGTTCGAGGACCGCGCGTCCACGTTCGCGCAGCACCGCCGGCTGCCCGTGCCGGAGTTCCGGGTGATCGAGACCGACACCCACGTCGAGGTCCTCACGTCCCGGTTCCACCTGGTCTACGACCGCGCGCCCTTCTCGACGAGCGGGCTGAGCGTCTCCGTCCTCGGCGGGGTCAGCGCGTACCACTCGGTGTGGCGCTACGGGGACACGGGCACGGACACCGTCGGGCTCGGCGGCACCGCACGGACGCTGGACATGGCCGACGGCGCGATCCCGCTCGAGGACGGCGTCGTGTCGCGGCAGGGCTTCGCGGTCCTCGACGACTCGCGCTCGATGGTGTTCGACGCCGACGGCTGGGTGGCGCCCCGGGACGGCTCGCGCACCGACCTGTACGTGTTCGCCTACGGCCACGACTACCGGGACGCGCTGCAGGCGTTCTTCGCCGTGTCCGGTCCGGCGCCGGTGCTGCCCCGGTTCGCGCTCGGGAACTGGTGGAGCCGGTTCCACCGGTACACCGCGGACAGCTACACCGCGCTCCTGGACCGGTTCGCCGACGAGGGCCTGCCCTTCTCGGTCGCGGTGATCGACATGGACTGGCACGTCACCGACGTCGACCCCGCGATCGGCAGCGGCTGGACCGGCTACACCTGGAACCGGTCGCTGTTCGGTGACCCGCCGGCGTTCCTCGCCGCCCTGCACGAGCGCGGCCTGCGGGTCACCCTGAACGTGCACCCCGCCGACGGCGTCCGCGCGCACGAGGAGGCGTACCCGGCGATGGTCGAGGCGCTCGGCCGCTCGGGGCAGGACCCCGTCGCGTTCGACGTCACCGACCGGGCGTTCCTCGACGCCTACTTCGACGTGCTGCACCGGCGGCTCGAGGACGAGGGCGTCGACTTCTGGTGGCTCGACTGGCAGTCGGGGCCGCACTCGCGCGTCGCCGGGATCGACCCGCTGTGGATGCTCAACCACTTCCACTTCCTCGACAGCGCGCGCGGCGGGCGTCGGCCCCTGACCTTCTCCCGGTACGCCGGACCGGGCAGCCACCGCTACCCGGTCGGGTTCTCCGGTGACACCGTCATCTCCTGGGCCTCGCTGGACTTCCAGCCGTACTTCACCGCGACCGCCTCCAACATCGGCTACGGCTGGTGGAGCCACGACATCGGCGGGCACATGTTCGGCGGCAAGGACGACGAGCTGGCCACCCGGTGGCTGCAGCTCGGGGTGTTCTCGCCGGTCCTGCGCCTGCACTCGTCGGACAACGCCTTCACGACGAAGGAGCCGTGGACCTACGGACCCGCCGCGCGCGAGGTCATGACGCAGCACCTGCGCCTGCGCCAGCGCCTGGTCCCCTACCTGCACACCATGAACCACCGCGCCGCGACGCAGGGCCGCCCGCTGGTCGAGCCGCTCTACCACCAGTGGCCGGACGCGCCCGAGGCGTACCAGCAGCCCAACCAGTACCTGTTCGGCAGCCAGCTCGTGGTCGCGCCCCTGACCACGCCCACGGACCCGCGCACCCGGCTGGCGGCAGTCCGCGCGTGGCTGCCCGCGGGCACCTGGGTCGACGTGCTGACGGGTCTGGTCTACGACGGCGGCCGCGAGCTCCTGCTGCACCGCGACCTGTCCACCATCCCCGTGCTGGCCCCGGCCGGCGCGCTCGTGGTGCTCGACGCCGCGCAGGTCCCCCCGAACGACCCCGTGAACCCGCCCGCGCTCGAGGTCCTGGTGGTCGTCGGTGCCGACGGCACGTTCGACCTGGTGGAGGACGACGGGACCGACGACCGCGTCGCGCGCACGCCGCTGCGGCTGGACCAGACCGCCGGGACCCTGACGATCGGGGGCGCGACGGGGGCGCTGGACTGCGTGCCGGCGACGCGCTCGTGGACCGTGACCGTCGTCGCGTCCGCCGCGTCCCCCGTGGCCGCGGTCGACGGCGTGCCGGTGGCGGGTCGCGTGCGGTGCCGGTGACGACCGGGTGTCGATCACGGTCGAGGACGTGCCGGTGGGTGCGACGCTCACGGTCGACCTCGGCCCGGACCCGCAGCTGGTCCCCAACGACGTCGCGGGACGCCTGTTCACCCTGCTGGACCGCGCGCAGATCAGCTACGCGCTCAAGACCCGCATCCACCAGATCGCCACGTCGGACCACCCCCTGACGGTCCGCGCGTCCCACCTGCAGTCGCTGGAGATGGACCCCGCGCTGGCGACCGCGGTGGGCGAGCTCCTGCTGGCCCGCAGCTGACCCGACCGATGTCGTCGCCGCCGGTCATCCGGCAGGTGTCAGTCCGTGCGGTGGTGGAGGATGCGGGCGACCTCGGCGATGGTGCCGGACATGGACGGGTACACCGTCGCGGTCTCGGCGAGCTGGTCGGTGGTCAGCCGGTGCGCCACCGCGATCGTCAGCGGGTAGATCGACTCGCTGGCACGCGGCCCGACGACGACGGCGCCGAGCACCGTCCCGGTTGCGGAGTGCGCGAAGATCTTGATGAACCCGTCCCGGACGCCCAGCATCTTCGCGCGCGGGTTGCGGGTCAGCGGCAGCATGCTCACCGAGTACTTGACGCCCTCCGACTGCAGCAGCGCCTCGGACGAGCCGACCGTCGCGATCTCGGGCGACGTGAAGATGTTCGCCGACACCCCGCGCAGCGACAGGGGCTTGACGGCGTCGCCGAGCGCGTGCGCCATGGCGAGGCGACCCTGCATCGCCGCGACCGACGCCAGCGGCAGGACGCCGGTCACGTCGCCCGCCGCGTAGACGCCGCGGACGCTGGTGCGCGAGACCTTGTCCACCTCGATGTGCCCCGACGCGGTCAGCCGGACGCCGGCCTCCTCGAGCCCGAGGTCGCTCGTGGTGGGGATCGACCCGACGGCGAACAGGACGTGCGACCCCTCGATCACGCGTCCGTCCGACAGGGTGACCTCGACGCCGTCGGCGGTGCGCCGTGCACCGGCCGCCCGGGACCGGGACATGACCGTCATGCCGCGCGCCTTGAACACGTCCTCGAGCAGCTGGGCGGCGTCGGCATCCTCCCCGGGCAGCACGCGGTCGCGGCTGGACACCAGGACGACGTCGGAGCCCAGCGACGTGTAGGCGCCGGCGAACTCGGCGCCCGTGACGCCGGATCCGACGACGATGAGCCTCGTCGGCAGCACCGAGAGGTCGTACACCTGCGTCCAGGTGAGGATGCGCTCGCCGTCGGGCCGCGCCTCGGGCAGCCGCCGGGGGGTGGCACCCGTGGCGAGCAGGACGACGTCGGCGTCGAGCGTCAGGTCGTCGACACCCTCCTGCCGCGTCACGACGACACGCGACGGGCCGTCGAGACGACCGCGGCCGAGGACGATCCGGACGCCCTCGCGCTCGAGCCGCGCCCGGATGTCCGCGGACTGCGCGGCCGCGAGCGCCTTGACCCGGGTGTTGACGGCCGCGAGGTCGATCCGGTGCCGCAGGTCCTCGAGCGTGCCGCCGACGACGCCGGACAAGGGCGAGCCGTCGAGCCGGATGCCCAGCTCGGGGGCGCGGTCCGCGATGGTCATCCACTCGGCGGTCGCGATGAGCGTCTTGGAGGGCACCACGTCGGTGAGCACCGCGGCACCGCCCATGCCGGCCGCCTCCACCACCGTGACGTCCGCACCGAGCCGGCGGCCGACCAGGGCGGCCTCGTAGCCACCCGGGCCGCCGCCCAGGATGACGACGCGGGGGGCGGACGAGGCCTGCGCGGGGGTGCTCACGGTCACCCATTCTGCCGGTCGCGGGCGTCGCGGCCAGACGGAGCCTGCGGGTTAGCCTCGGACCATGAGCGACGTCACACCTGTCCCCGACCTCGACGACCCCGCGACCGACCCGTTCGACGTCGCCCGCGCGGCCGCCGCGTACCTCGCCCGGGCCACCGGCGTCGAGAAGCACGACGTCCTGCTGGTGCTCGGCTCCGGCTGGGGCGGCGCCGCCGACCTCCTGGGCGAGACGGTCGCCGAGGTGCCGAGCCACGAGATCCCCGGGTTCTCGGCCCCGGCGGTCGCCGGGCACGGCGCGACCACCCGGTCCATCCGCATCGAGGGCACGGGCAAGCACGCCTTGGTGCTCGGGTCGCGCACGCACCTGTACGAGGGCCGCGGGGTGCGCCGTGTGGTGCACGGCGTCCGGACGGCCGCGGCCGCAGGTGCGACGACGGTCGTGCTGACCAACGGCTGCGGCGGCCTCAACCCGGCGTGGGCGCCCGGCACCCCGGTCCTGATCCGCGACCACATCAACCTCACGGCCACGTCACCGCTCGAGGGTGCGACGTTCGTCGACCTCACCGACCTGTACTCGTCGCGCCTGCGGGCGGTGGCCCGCGAGATCGACCCGACCCTCGACGACGGCGTCTACGTGCAGTTCCCCGGGCCGCACTACGAGACCCCTGCGGAGGTGCGCATGGCGGGCGTCCTGGGCGGTGACCTCGTCGGGATGTCGACCACGCTCGAGGCGATCGCGGCGCGCCACGCCGGGCTGGAGATCCTCGGCATCTCGCTCATGACGAACCTCGGCGCGGGGATCAGCGCGACCGCGCTGTCGCACGAGGAGGTCCTCGAGGCGGGCCGCGCGGCGGGTCCCCGGATCAGCGACCTGCTGGCCCAGATCGTGCGTCGGCTGTAGAGGCGACCGACCATGCTCGTGAGTACGTTGGGGCCATGACCGGCGACGACGCATGGGCCGACCTCGAGGCGCGGGTGCAGACGTGGATCGACGACGACCCCGATCCCCAGACCGCTGACGAGCTGCGCCGCCTGCTCGACGTGGCCCGCACGAGCCCCCCGCACATCCCCGACGGCGAGCGACCCGACCCGACGCAGCGGCAGGCGATCGACGAGCGCGCGGCGGCACGCCACGAGCTCGCGGACCGGTTCTCCGGGCTGCTGCAGTTCGGCACCGCGGGTCTGCGCGGCCGGCTGGGCGGCGGGCCGAACCGGATGAACCGGGCCGTCGTCATCCGTGCGGCGTCGGGCCTGGCGGACTACCTGCTCGGCGAGCTCGACGGCGTGCAGCCGCCTGCCCGCGTGGTCATCGGGTACGACGCCCGCCACAAGTCGGTGGACTTCGCGCGCGACTCGGCGGCCGTCCTGACCGCGGTGGGCATCGAGGTGCTGGTGCTGCCGTCCGCCCTGCCCACCCCCGTGCTGGCGTTCGCGGTGCGTCACCTGGGCGCCGACGCCGGGATCATGGTGACCGCGTCCCACAACCCGCCGCAGGACAACGGATACAAGGTGTACCTGGGCGGCCGCGTCGTCACCGACTCCGGCCAGGGCGCGCAGATCGTGCCACCGATGGACGCGGCGATCGCCGCGGAGATCGCGCACGTGCCCTCGGTCGCGTCCGTGCCGCGCGCGGCGAGCGGCTGGACCGTGCTCGGCGACGAGGTGGTCGACGCGTACGTGCGCACCGTCGTCGCGCTGGCACCGACGGACGCGCCGTCGCGGTCGGCCGCGGCCGCGCTGCGCATCGTGCTGACCCCGTTGCACGGCGTCGGTGGCGCGGTCGCGCAGCGCGTGCTCCAGGAGGCCGGGTTCACGGACGTCCTCGTGGTGTCCGAGCAGTCGGAGCCCGACGGCAACTTCCCGAGCATCGCGTTCCCCAACCCGGAGGAGCCGGGGGCGATCGACCTCGCCCTCGGGCTGGCCAGCGACGAGCGCGCGGACCTGGTGATCGCGCTGGACCCGGACGCGGACCGCTGCGGGGTCGGCGTGCAGGACCTGCGGCGCCGGACCTTCCGGGGACCGGACACCGCGCAGGCCGAGGGGTGGCGGATCCTGCACGGCGACGAGACCGGCGCTCTGCTGGGCGCCACGCTCGCGTCCGCGCCCCCTCGCGACGGCGCCGTGTTCGCCAGCTCGATCGTGTCGTCGCGGTTGCTGGGCACGATCGCGCGCGAGGCGGGCTACCGGTACGTGCCGACCCTGACGGGGTTCAAGTGGCTCTCGCGCGTCGACGGGCTGACGTTCGGGTACGAGGAGGCGCTCGGCTACTGCGTCGACCCGGCGCACGTGCGGGACAAGGACGGGATCTCCGCGGCGCTGCTCGTCGCCGGGGTGGCCGCCGGCCTCAAGGCGCAGGGGCGCTCGGTGCTCGACGCCCTGGACGACCTGGCCCGCGCACACGGTCTGCACCTGTCCGACCAGGTCTCGGCCCGGTTCCAGGACCTGACGAAGATCGGCGAGACCATGCGCCGGCTGCGCAGCGCACCGCCGGCGCGACTCGGCGGCGCACGCGTCACCGAGGTGGTCGACCTGGCAGCGGGTTCCGACGAGGACCGCGACGGGCTGCCGCCCACGGACGGCCTGCGCCTGCTCACCGCCGACGGCACGCGGGTCATCGTGCGCCCCAGCGGCACCGAGCCCAAGGTGAAGTGCTACCTGGAGGTCGTCGAGCCGGTGGACCGGACGGCGGACCACGCCGCGCTCGGGCGCGCCCGCGCGCGGGCGCGCGAGCGGCTCGACGCGGTCGCCGCCGACGTGCGGGGCGCGCTCGGCCTCTAGCGGGTCCGGGCGCAGCTGACCTGGGGGACCGTGAGCCCGGCGTCCCCCGGCGCGGTGGCCTGGAACCCGAACGTGGTCGTGCTCCCCTGGCGCAGGCTGCCGTTGTAGTCCATGTTCTCCGCGGTGACCTGCGTGCCGCTGGAGCCCAGTCGTGCGTTCCACTGCGCGGTCACCTGACCTCCCGCGGGGAGCGTCCAGGTCACCGCCCATCCGTCCACGCCGGTGCTGCCCGCGGTCACGAGGACCTGCACCTGGTACCAGTTCTGCCCCTCCGACGACCAGTGGTTGGTGACCGTGTAGGTCGCCGTGCAGGCGCCCGCGGGCACGGGCTCGGGCGGTTCCACGCCGGAACCGGAACCGCCCGGCGGGCTCGGCGGTGCGGCGGCCGGCGGTTGCGTCGGAGCGGCGACGGCCGGTCGCGTGGGGCGCGGCGTCGGCGCGGGCGTCGGGGTCGACGGCTCGGGCGTCGGGGTGGCGACGGGCTCGGGGACCGGCGCGGTGCTCAGCGCGAGGTCGGCGGCGGAGAACGGGGTCACGGGCGGGTTCACGTCCGGCGGACCGTCTCGGCCGTCGCAGCGCCGCGCCGGGTCGAACCGCGTGAGGCTGCCCGAGCCACAGGTCAGGTCCACCACGGCGTCGCCGGAGACGACGACCGTGCCGCTCAGCCGTGCGCCGGACCGCACGAGAGCGACGTCGCGCACCACCGCGTCACCCTCGACGAGCGCACCGCCCTGGACCCACGCGCGGCCCTCCACGCGTGCGTTGCCGAGCACCTGCGCGTCGCCGCGCACCACGGCACCGGGACCGACGAACGCCGTGGGCGCCACGGTCGCGGCGTCGTCCACCCACCCGCCGCCGTTCGGGTGCCGGTGGCCGCCCGCTGCGACCGGCTCGCCGGCGCCGTCGGCCACCGTCGCACCCGCGAGCCGGAACTCGTACGGGTACCGCACGACGTCGCCGGACCCGCCGGTCGAGTCGGCCGGGTGGTTCCGCGTCGGGGTGCCGACGACCACCAGGTACACCTCCCTCTCCCCCGGGCGCAGCGTCAGCTGCACCTCCTGGTCGAGGCTCTCCGTGACGGGGCTGTACCGCGGCACCCCGGCACGCACGGCGACGAACCCGAAGCTCAGGCCCGCGTCCGCGGTGGTGTGCCCGCGCAGGCGCAGGTGGATGTCCTGCGCCCCGGCGTCGGGCACCAGGCGGACCACGGTGAAGCCGTAGTCGGACGGTGCGAAGGCATCGACGACGCGGTAGTGGCCGGGGTCGTCGGGTACGGCCTGCACGGGAGTGGTCCGGTCCGCGAGCAGCACGGGGTCCAGGTCACCGACCGCGGCGGCGATCGCGCTCCGGTCGGTGAAGTCCCAGGTCACGGTGCGCATCGCGTACTCCGCGACACGACGGTTCAGGTCCGACCGGCTGAGCCCCGTGATCCTCTGGTAGGTGTCGATCGGGTCCTCACCGGGCCGCGCCTCGCGCCACAGCGTGCCCAGCAGCTGCTCGCCGTCGCGCTCGGCCAGGTACTGCAGCAGCAACCAGCTCCCGTCCCCGAGCCGCGGGCTGGACCAGGGCAGCTGCGGGCTGCGCACCAGGTCCGCGGGGTCCCCGATCTCGCCCGGGGCTGCGACGGTGGCCAGGTACGCCGCGCTGGCCGGCCAGAACGTCGCAGACGCGTCCGTGGCGAACCCGCCGCCGGCGTCCAGCGACGCGAAGCCCTGCACCACCTCGGCGAACCCGCGCGCTAGCTCCCACGACGGGTCGAACTCGGAGCCACCCACGGCGGCCCCCTCGCCCTCGTCGGGGGCACCCGTCGACTCGTGACCGCGGGCCGCCAGGGCGGGCACGCCGACGCGCAGCAGGCCGACGCCGTCGTCCACCGTCCCGGTGGCACCGCGCCGGCTCCGCGACAGGCCGCCGCTGTCCGGCAGCGTCCCCGTGGCGCCGGGGGCACCCGGTCCGTCCGACCACGAGCCGTCCACGACCACGACGATCTTGTGGGCGGCGATCGCACCGTCGGGGTCGACCACGGCGAGGTCGTGCACGTCGAGCGCGTAGAGGGCGTCGAGCTGCGCCACCGCTCGGTCGGGGTCGAACCGCAGCCCCGCCGGCGCCGCGGTGGGGTCCGCGCCGGCACGGTCGCCCCAGGCGAGCACGACGTCGGCACCCTCGCGCAGGTGGGCACGCTTCCACGGCTCCGCCCACGCGCTGGGTACCACGACGGTCTTGCCGCCGCGCAGGTGCGGCGCCACGGTGAGCGCCCCGAACCCCACGGCGAGCACGGCCACGACCACGGCGCCGGCGACCGCGCCGCGTCCCCGTCGACCCATCCGTGCCTGTCCCCTCGCTCCGGCGACCCTCCGCTCGGGCCCGTCCGGACGGCTGCCCCACTGTCGCCGACGCCCCTGGGTGAGTCAATCGGGCAGCGCAGCACCGAACGGGTGATCCGGACGGTCGCCGTGCTCATATGAGCAGATCGGCCTACGAGTGTTGCGATCCGAGCACGCCGGTGCCTACTGTGGGGCGACCGAGAGGACCCGGATGATCGAGTCGGACGAGCTGCTGTCCCTGCGCGCCGCCGAGCTGTACTACGAGGCGGACAAGACCCAGGACGAGATCGGGTCGATCCTCGCGCTCACCCGCTGGAAGGTCGGCCGCCTCCTGGCGCAGGCCAAGGCCAACGGCGTCGTCCGGATCGAGATCGTGCACCCCCGCGCCCGCCGCGTGGCCACCGAGAGCCGCTTGCGCGAGGCGTGCGGTCTGCAGGACGCGGTCGTCGTGTCCTCGGCGGGCGTCGCCGACCCGGACGAGCTGCAGTCGCGCGTCGCACAGGCGGCCGCCGACTACCTGGCCACCCTGCGGCCGGTCCCCCGCACCCTCGGGATCAGCTGGGGTCGCACGCTCGACGACGTGGCCCGGCACCTCGCGGACGGCTGGGCGAACGAGGTCGACGTGGTGCAGATCAACGGCGGCGTGAGCCTGAACCGCCGGACCGGCACCGCGGCCTCCACCGCCGTCACGATCGCGCAGAAGGGCGGCGGGCACGCCACCCTGCTGCCCAGCCCGGCCATCCTCGAGCGCCTCGAGACCAAGCGGGCCATCGAGTCCGACCGGGCCGTGTCCGCCGTGCTCGACCTGGCCGCGAGCGCGGACGCCTACCTGTTCAGCGCGGGCGCGGCGGACGCCGGGTCCGTCCTGGTGGACAGCGGCTACCTCTCGGCCGACGACGTCGCCGGCCTCGTCGCGCCGCGGTGCGGTGGGTGACGTCGTCGGACGCTACGTCGACGCGGCCGGTGCCGTGGTCGACGCCGACCTCGACGCGCGCACGGTCGGGCTGCCGCTCGACCGGCTGCGCGCGGCCGACCTCAGCATCGCCGTGATCTCCGGCGCCGCCAAGCACGCGGTCGCCCGAGCCGTCGTCGGCAGCGGCCTGTGCACCGTCCTCGTCACCGACGAGGCCACCGCCGAGCACCTGATCAGCAACCCCGTCCAGAACAGCGAGGACCAGCCATGACCGGCACACAGATCGCCCCCACCAGCCGCGCGCTGGCGCTCATCGGCGGCGAGGCGAACGACGCCAACCTGCGTCGCTACCTGCACGGCATCCCCGGCGTCGACGCGGTCGGCCTCGAGCAGCGCGCCGCCGGGCTGGGCACCCGCTCGGTCAAGACCACCTCCAAGGCGTGGGCCCTCGACCGCACGATCGGGCTCATCGACCTGACCACGCTCGAGGGCGCGGACACACCGGGCAAGGTGCGCTCGCTCGTCGCCAAGGGGATCACCCCCGACGCGGCGGACCCCACCTGCCCGCGCGTCGCGGCCGTGTGCGTGTACGGCGACATGGTCACGCACGCCGTGCAGGCCCTGGGCTCGGCGCACGGCGACCCGGACCAGGGCGGCATCGCGGTCGCCGCCGTCGCCACCGCGTTCCCGAGCGGCCGTGCGTCCCGCGCGATCAAGCTCGAGGACACCGCCGACGCCGTCGCCGCGGGTGCCGACGAGATCGACATGGTGATCGACCGCGGGGCGTTCCTGGCCGGCCGGTACGGGCAGGTCTACGACGAGATCGTCGCCGTCAAGGAGGCCTGCCGGCGCCCCGACGGCTCGTCGGCCCACCTCAAGGTCATCCTCGAGACGGGCGAGCTGAGCACGTACGACAACGTCCGCCGCGCGTCGTGGCTGGCCATCCTGGCCGGCGGCGACTTCATCAAGACGTCCACCGGCAAGGTCTCCCCGGCGGCCACGCTGCCGGTCACCCTGCTCATGCTCGAGGTGGTGCGCGACTGGCACCGGCTCAGCGGCGAGAAGGTCGGCGTCAAGCCCGCCGGCGGCATCCGGACGTCGAAGGACGCGATCAAGTACCTGGTGACGGTCGCGGAGACGGTCGGCGAGGAGTGGCTGACGCCGCACCTGTTCCGGTTCGGCGCCTCGAGCCTGCTCAACGACGTGCTGCTGCAGCGGCAGAAGATGACGACCGGCCACTACTCCGGTCCCGACTACGTGACGATCGACTGAAGGGCCTGTCATGTCATTCCTCGAGTACGCCCCGGCGCCCGAGTCGCAGGCGATCCTGAACCTGCGCAGCGAGTACGGCCTGTTCATCGACGGTGAGTTCCGGGAGGGTCACGGCACACCGTTCGCGTCGATCTCCCCCGCCACCGAGCAGCACCTGGCGACGATCGCCACGGCCGACTCCTCCGACGTCGACGCGGCCGTGGCCGCGGCGCGGAAGGCGTTCGACCGCACCTGGTCACGCATGTCCGGCGCCGACCGCGGCAAGTACCTGTTCCGGATCGCCCGCCTGGTGCAGGAGCGCAGCCGCGAGCTGGCCGTGGCGGAGAGCCTGGACAACGGCAAGCCGATCAAGGAGAGCCGCGACGTCGACGTGCCCCTGGTCGCCGCGTGGTTCTTCTACTACGCCGGCTGGGCGGACAAGCTCGACCACGTGGGCCTCGGCGCCGCACCGGCACCGCTCGGCGTCGCCGCGCAGGTGATCCCGTGGAACTTCCCGCTGCTCATGCTCGCGTGGAAGATCGCGCCCGCGCTGGCCGCCGGCAACACGGTCGTGCTCAAGCCCGCCGAGACCACGTCCCTGACCGCGCTGCTGTTCGCGGAGATCCTGCAGCAGGCCGACCTGCCGCCCGGGGTCGTCAACATCCTCACGGGTGCGGGCGAGACCGGTGCGACGCTCGTCGCGCACGGCGACGTCGACAAGGTGGCGTTCACCGGGTCCACCGCGGTCGGCCGCGCGATCGCCCGCACGGTCGCCGGCACGGACAAGAAGCTCACGCTCGAGCTGGGCGGCAAGGCCGCCAACATCGTGTTCGACGACGCGCCCATCGACCAGGCGATCGAGGGCATCGTCAACGGCATCTTCTTCAACCAGGGGCACGTGTGCTGCGCGGGCAGCCGCCTGCTGGTCCAGGAGTCCGTGCACGACGAGGTGGTGGACCGGCTCAAGCAGCGCCTGTCCACCCTGCGCCTGGGCGACCCGCTGGACAAGAACACCGACATCGGTGCGGTGAACAGCGCCGAGCAGCTGGCCCGCATCCGCGAGCTGTCGGACATCGGCGAGGCCGAGGGCGCCGAGCGCTGGACGGCCGCGTGCACGATCCCGGAGAACGGGTTCTGGTTCGCGCCGACCATCTTCACCAACGTCTCGACGAGCCACCGGATCGCGCGCGACGAGATCTTCGGGCCGGTCCTGTCGGTCCTGACGTTCCGCACGCCGGCCGAGGCGATCGCCAAGGCCAACAACACGCCCTACGGCCTGTCCGCGGGCATCTGGAGCGACAAGGGCAGCCGCATCCTGGCCGTGGCCGACAAGCTGCGCGCCGGGGTGATCTGGGCCAACACCTTCAACCGCTTCGACCCCGCCAGCCCGTTCGGCGGCTACAAGGAGTCCGGCTACGGGCGCGAGGGCGGCCGTCACGGCATCGCCGCGTACCTGAAGCACGGCACCCCGTCCGTCAGCCCGGCGCCCGCCCGGCGCGCCGTCACCCAGGGAGCCGCCAAGTGACCCGCCTCGCCGTGCCCAAGACGTACAAGCTCTACATCGGCGGCGCGTTCCCGCGCAGCGAGTCCGGCCGCACCTACGAGGTGATCGGAGCCAAGGGCGCGTTCCTGGCCAACGCGGCGAAGGCCTCGCGCAAGGACGCCCGGGACGCGGTGGTCGCCGCACGCGCCGCGGTCGGCGGCTGGTCGGGTGCCACCGCGTACAACCGCGGGCAGGTGCTCTACCGGATCGCCGAGCTGCTCGAGGGGCGGCGGGCGCAGTTCGTCGCCGAGGTCGTCGACGCCGAGGGCGTGACCGCCGCGGTGGCGTCCGCGCAGGTGGACGCCGCGATCGACCGCTGGGTCTGGTACGCGGGGTGGGCGGACAAGTACGCGCAGGTGGCCGGGAACGCCAACCCCGTGGCCGGCCCGTACTTCAACATCTCCGTGCCGGAGCCCACGGGCGTCGTCGCGGTCGTCGCCCCCCAGGACTCGTCGCTGCTGGGCCTGGTGTCCGCCGTGGCGCCCGCCCTGGTCTCGGGCAACACCGTGGTCGTGGTGGCCAGCGAGCGGTTCCCGCTGTCGGCGATCAGCCTGGCCGAGGTGCTGGCCACGAGCGACGTGCCCAAGGGCGTCGTCAACGTGCTCACCGGCTCCCCCGCCGAGATCGCCCCGTGGCTGGCCAGCCACCAGGACGTCAACGCGCTCGACCTGGTGGGCGCCGGCGCCCTGGAGTGGGTCGACCTGCAGATCGCGGCCGCGGACACCCTCAAGCGCGTCCTGCCGCCCGAGAACGGGCCGGACGCGGCGGCCCCGTCGCTGGACCGCATCACGGCGTTCGTCGAGACCAAGACGGTCTGGCACACCAAGGGCCTGCTGTAGCCCCGCACGCCACGACGGCCCGCCCCCAGACCGGGGGTGGGCCGTCGTCGTCGGTGCTCAGGCGCGGTGCCGGCCCCCGCGCGCCGCGGTGTACGCCGGCCGGATGACCTGGTCGATGAGCGTGGACCGCTCGTCGTGGTGCAGGAACGAGTGCGCCGCGGCGGTGATCGCCGCGTCGCGCAGGTCGACCAGCGTCCAGCCGGCCTCCTGGACCAGCAGGGTCAGCTCGCGGGTCATCGTCGTGCCCGACTGCAGGCGGTTGTCGGTGTTCACGGTGACGGCGAAGCCGAGGTCCCGCAGGCGCGTGATCGGGTGCGTCGCCACCGACTCCGCCGCACCGGTCTGCACGTTCGACGACGGGCACAGCTCCAGCGGGATGCGGCGGTCGCGGACCCAGTGCGCCAGCCGGCCGAGCTTGTCGCCCAGGTCGTCGGCCGAGACGTCCTCGATGAGCCGGACGCCGTGCCCGATCCGGCAGGCGTGCGCCACGTGCACGGCCTCGGCGATCGACTCCAGCCCGGCGGCCTCGCCGGCGTGCACGGTGGCGGGGAAGTCGGCCGCCGCCAGCAGGTCGAACGCGGTCGCCTGCCGCGAGGGCGGGAACCCGGCCTCCGCGCCGGCGATGTCGAAACCGACCACGCCGTTGTCCCGGTTCTCCAGCGCGAGCGCCGCGATCTCGTCGCCACGGTCCGCGTGCCGCATGGCGGTGATCAGGGTACCGATCCGGATCGAGCGCCCCTGGCTCGCCGCCTCGGCGATCCCCTCGGCGAACCCGGCCTGCACGGCGTCGACCACCTGCTGGAGCGTGAGGCCCTGCTGCAGGTGCTGCTCGGGGGCGTAGCGCTGCTCGGCGTAGACCACACCGTCGGCGGCCAGGTCCACCGCCGACTCGCGCGCGACCCGGCGCAGGCCCTCCTCGGTCTGCATCACCGCGATCGTGTGGTCGAACGTCTCCAGGTACCGCTCGAGGGTCCCGGAGCTGGCCGCGTCGACGAACCAGCGGCCCAGCTCGTCCGCATCGGTGGCGGGCAGCTCGTAGCCGATCTGGCCGGCCAGCTCGATGATCGTGGCCGGGCGCAGGCCGCCGTCGAGGTGGTCGTGCAGGACGACCTTCGGCAGGTCCGGGATCTGCGCGACGAGCGCGGCGGTCGCATCGGCGGCGTCGGACCCGGCAGACCGGGACGAAGCGGGCACCTCGGCGGGTGCGTCGACCGAGGGTTCGTCAGGGGAGGTCATGGCCTCACCGTAGCGAAGCGCCCGCAGTCGAGCAGGTCAGGCGTCCTCGTCGTCGTCCAGCGGGACCTCGGTGTCCTGCTCCACGACGTCCGCCTCGGCGGCACGGTCCTCCCGGTCGGCCCGCGCGAAGCCGGGCTCGTACTCCTCCGGGTCCGCCGGCTCGATGCTCCCGTCGTCCGCCGTGTCGGTGAGGCTGCGGGCCTCGTCCGGCTCGACGGGGGCCAGACCGGCGTCCCGCCACGCGTCGTTCCCAGGCACGGTGCTCATGCCCCCATCGTGCCCCCGCGTCGTGGCCTCCGCGAGGTCACGCCTCGATGCGGTCGATCACCAGCGGTCGCTCCTGGACCGACGTGCCGACCGGGGCCACGACGACGCCTCCCGCGAGCGCGTCACGCGCCCGCCCGAACCGCTCGGGGGTGTCGGTGTGCATCGTCAGCAGGGGCTGGCCGGCACGCACCACGTCCCCGGGCTTGGCGTGCAGCTCGACACCCGCGCCGGCCTGCACCGGGTCCTCCTTGCGCGCGCGCCCGGCTCCGAGCCGCCACGCCGCGATCCCGACCGCGTACGCGTCCAGCTCGGTCAGGACGCCGTCGGACTCGGCGAGCACCTGCTCGGTCTCGCGCGCGACCGGCAGCGTCGCGTCCGGGTCGCCGCCCTGGGCCGCGATCATCCGCTTCCACGCGTCCATCGCGCGCCCGTCCTGCAGGGCCGCCTCGACGTCGTCGCCCGAGCGCCCGGCGGCGGTCAGCATCTCGCGGGCGAGCGCCACGGTGAGCTCGACGACGTCGGCCGGTCCGCCACCGGCCAGCACCTCGACCGACTCGCGCACCTCGAGGGCGTTTCCCGCGGTCAGCCCCAGCGGCGTCGACATGTCCGTGAGCAGGGCGACGGTCCGCACGCCGGCGTCGGTGCCCAGCGCGACCATGGTCCGGGCCAGCTCGCGGGCGCGGTCGACGTCCTTCATGAACGCGCCCGAGCCCACCTTGACGTCGAGCACCAGCGCGCCGGTGCCCTCGGCGATCTTCTTGCTCATGATCGAGCTCGCGATCAGCGGGATCGCCTCGACCGTGCCGGTCACGTCCCGCAGCGCGTACAGCTTGCGGTCCGCCGGGGCCAGCCCCGAGCCCGCCTGGCAGATGACCGCGCCGACGTCGTCGAGCTGCGCCATCATCTCGTCGTTGCTCAGCGCCGCCCGCCAGCCGGGGATCGACTCGAGCTTGTCCAGCGTCCCGCCGGTGTGGCCCAGGCCGCGACCGGACAGCTGCGGCACCGCCACGCCGAACACCGCCACCAGCGGCGCCAGCGGCAACGTGATCTTGTCGCCCACGCCGCCGGTGGAGTGCTTGTCCGCGGTCGGGCGGGACAGCCCGGAGAAGTCCATCCGCTCGCCGCTGGCGATCATCGCCGCGGTCCACCGGGCGATCTCCGCGCGGTCCATCCCGTTGAGCAGGATGGCCATGTTCAGCGCCGACATCTGCTCCTCGGCGACCACCCCGCGGGTGTACGCGTCGATGACCCAGTCGATCTGCGCGTCGGACAACCGGTGCCCGTCGCGCTTGGTGACGATGACGTCGACGGCGTCATGCTGCTCGGAGACTGCCTCGGTGCTCATGCCCGCTCCTCCAGGTCCGCCGGCCCGAACGCGTCCGGGAGCACCTCGGTCATGGGCTTCACGCCCTGCGTCGTCTCCACCAGCAGCCGCGCTCCCCCGTGCTCCCAGAGCAGCTGCCGGCAGCGGCCGCAGGGCATGAGGACGTTGCCGTGCTTGTCCACGCAGGTGAACGCGACGAGCCGTCCGCCGCCCGAGACGTGCAGCCCGGAGACCAGCGCGCACTCGGCGCACAGCGTCACGCCGTAGGAGGCGTTCTCGACGTTGCAGCCGACGACCACGCGGCCGTCGTCCACCAGCGCGGCGGCGCCGACGGGGAACTGCGAGTAGGGCGCGTACGCGCGGTGCATGACGTCGGTGGCGGCGGAACGCAGGGCGTCCCAATCCACAGAGTTCTCGGCCTCCACTGCCGTTCCTCTCACTTCGTGTAGGGGATGCCCTCGGCGGCCGGCGGCCGCACGCGTCCGACGAGCCCCGCCACGGCGAAGATCGTCACGATGTAGGGCGTCATCAGCATGATCTGGCTGGGGATGGGTGTCTGGATGATGCTCAGCTGCAGCTGCAGGTTGTTGGCGAACCCGAACAGCAGCGCGGCGGCCAGCGCGCCCTTGGGGCTCCACCGGCCCAGGATCATCGCGGCGAGGGCGATGTACCCCTTGCCGTTGGTCATCTCCTTGCCGAACGCCAGCCCGGCCGCGACGGTGAAGAACGCCCCGCCCAGACCGGCCACGGCACCGCCGAGCACCGTGGAGCGCAGGCGCGTGCGGTTGACCTTGATGCCGACCGTGTCCGCGGCCTTGGGGTGCTCGCCGACCGATCGCAGCCGCAGCCCCCAGCGGGACCGGAAGACCATGATCTGCAGGACGACGACCACGACGTACATGACGTACACCAGCGCGGTCTGCCGGAACAGCACCGGCCCGATGATCGGGATCTGCGACAGCACCGGGATGTCGATGACGGGCAGGCCCGGCGGGTTGTTCCAGGTGTCCGGGTTCTCCTTGAGCACCGTGGAGAACAGGTAGCTGGTCACGCCGACCACCAGCACGTTGAGCACGACGCCGACGATGATCTGGTTGACCACGTACCGGATGGAGAACAGCACGAGCAGCAGGCCGACGAGGGCACCGGCGACCGGCGCCGCGACGAGCCCGGCGTAGGCGCTGCCCGTCAGGGTCGCGACGACCGACGCGAGGAACGCGCCGCCCAGCAGCTGGCCCTCGATGGCGATGTTGATGATGCCCGAGCGCTCGCACAGCAGACCTGCGAGGGCGCCGAACACCAGCGGGATCGCGAGGAACAGGGAGCCCTGCAGCAACCCGGTCAGGGGCAGCGAGCTGCCCTTGCCCGCGACGGCCCACACCAGGAACGCGAACACCATGAGGACGCCGTAGGTGATGGGCAGCCAGGCGCCGGCCTTCTCGCGGCGACGGGTCGCCTGGAACGAGACCACCGACAGCCCCAGCGCCAGGACGCACAGGATGATGGCGGTGAGCCGGGACGGGACCGAGAACGGCGTGAACTTCACGAAGTCGCCGGTGCTGGAGACCGCGAAGCTGCTGACCTCGCCGGCCGGCCCGAGCAGGCCGAAGACGACCAGGCCGAGCAGCGCGACGACCGCGTACGCGATCGGCACGTGCCACCGGATCGGCGGCAGGACGGGCTGGCCGGCCGCCGGGCGCGCGGGCGCCGCGGCATCGATCGTGGGGGCGCTCACGCGCTGACCTCCTTCGCGGCGACGGGCACGGCTGGCTTCGGGGCGCGGGGCGTCCCGGGGGTGGGCAGGCGGAACACCGACCGGACCAGCGGCGGGGCCGCGATGAACAGGACGATGAGCGACTGGACGACGAGGACGATGTCGATCGGCGTGCCCGTGCGGGCCTGCATGACGACGCCGCCGGCACGCAGGGCGCCGAACAGGATGCCCGCGAGCACCGTGCCGAGCGGCTTGGACCGGCCCAGCAGCGCGACGGTGATGGCGTCGAACCCGTAGCTGGCCGCGACGCCGGCCGTCAGCACGCGCTCCGTGCCCAGCACCTGCGCCGAGCCCGCGAGCCCCGCGAGCGCACCCGCGGTGAGCATGACCCAGACGTACGTCGAGTTCACCGAGATGCCGGCGGTCCGGGCCGCGTGCGGGTTGGACCCGACCGCGCGCCAGCGGAAGCCGATGGTCGAGCGCTCCATGAGCCACCAGGTGAACACCGCGGCCGCGATGGCCACCAGGAACCCGGTGTGCAGCCGGTAGCCGCTGCCCAGCAGCAGCGGGTACGCGGCGCTGTCCGGGATGGGCGGGCTCACCGGGTTGTTGCTGCCGGGGCGCTGGAACGCGTTGATGCTCAGCAGGTACGCCACCAGGTACACCGCGACGTTGTTGAGCATGATCGTGACGATGACCTCGTGCGCCCCGGTGCGCGCCTTGAGCACACCGGCGATGCCGGCCCAGAGCGCGCCACCGAGCGCCGCACCGATCACGCAGAGCAGCAGGTGCAGCCCCGGAGGCAGGTCGAACGTGAAGCCGATGTACCCGGCGAAGATGCCACCGAGGATGATCTGGCCCTGGGCGCCGATGTTGAACAGCCCGGCACGGAAGCCGATGCCGAGCCCCAGACCGGCCAGGATCAGCGGCGTGGCCACGGTCAGCGTCTCGGTGAACGGCCGCACCGCGCGGCCGACCTCCTCCGCCCGCGGATCGAACACCGCGCCGGCGAACAGCGCCGCGTACGCCTCGGACACCGCGGACCACGCCGCGGACAGCAGGTCGCCCGGGCGCGAGAAGAAGTAGCCGGCCGCGGCCTGCACGTCCGGGTCCGCGGCGGCGATGAGCAGCCCGCCCAGGACCAGCGCCAGGACCACCGCGAGCACCGAGACCAGCCAGCTGCTGGTGAGCATCTCGTGCAGGATGCGACGGCCGCCGTCGGGCTCCTGCGCGGACTCCCGCGCGGACTCCTGCGGGGACGGGTCCTCGACCACGCCGGTGTCGCCGGGGGCCGGCCTGCGCTCGTCGGGCAGCGGGTCGGGCGTCTGGCCGCTCACAGGGCTCCCTCGTCGGTCGTCGTGGTGGTCGGGCGCCGCGGTGGGGCGTCGGGCCCGCCGAGCATCGTGTGGTGCTCGGCCGCCTGGCGCGTCGCGTCCTGGAGCGGGACGCCGGCCATCATGAGGCCCAGCACGTCGCGGTCCGTCCCGCCGGGCACGTCGCCGATGATCCGCCCGCGGTACATGACCAGGATCCGGTCGGCCAGGGCCAGCACCTCGTCCAGCTCGGTGGAGACGATGATCACCGGCGTGCCCGCGTCCCGCTCGGCGACGATCCGCGAGTGCACGAACTCGATCGAGCCGACGTCGAGACCGCGGGTGGGCTGCGACGCGATGAGCAGCCGCAGGTCCCGGGACATCTCCCGGGCGAGCACGACCTTCTGCTGGTTGCCGCCGGACAGCGTGCTCGCGTGGTCGTCGATGGACCCCGTGCGCACGTCGAACTCGGTGATCCGGCGCTCGGCGTTCTCGCGGACGGCAGCCGGTCGCAGCGCGACGCCGCGGGAGAACGGCTGGTGCCGGTGCAGGTCGAGGATGAGGTTCTCCGCGATGGAGAAGTCGGCGATGACACCGTCCGTGGACCGGTCCTCCGGCACGAACCCGAGGCCGGCGTCGAGCACCTCGCGCACGGACTTGCCGACCAGCTCGACGCCGTCCAGCTGCACCGAGCCGGCGACGGGCTCCTGCAGGCCCAGCATGACCTCGGTGAGCTCGGTCTGACCGTTGCCCTGCACGCCGGCGATCGCGACGATCTCCCCGCGGGCCACGTCGAACGACACGTCGTCGACCTGGCGGACCCCGGCGTCGTCGATCACGGTGAGGTGGCGGACCTGCACGGTGGCCTCGCCGGGGGTGGCGGCGGCGCGCTCGACGCCGAGCGACACCGAGCGGCCCACCATGAGCGAGGCGAGCTCGGTCTCCGGCGACGTGGGCTCGGCGGTGCCGACGACCTTGCCGCGCCGGATCACGGTGATCCGGTCGGCGACCGCGCGGACCTCGCGCAGCTTGTGCGTGATGAAGACGATCGACGTCCCGGACTCCTTGAGCTGGCGCATGATCGCGATGAGCTCGTCGGTCTCCTGCGGCGTGAGCACGGCGGTGGGCTCGTCGAGGATGAGGACCTCGGCCTGGCGCGACAGGGCCTTGATGATCTCGACACGCTGCTGGACGCCGACCGGCAGGTCCTCGATGTACGCGTCGGGGTCGACGTGGAACCCGAACCGGTCGGAGATCTCCTTGACCCGGCGGCGCGCCTCGGGAAGGTCGATCAGACCGCCGCCGCGCACGGGCTCGTGGCCGAGCACCACGTTCTCCGCGACGGTGAAGACCGGGACGAGCATGAAGTGCTGGTGGACCATGCCGATGCCGGCGGCCATGGCGTCGCCCGGCCCGGTGAACGTCACGGGCGCGTCGTCGACCAGGATCCGGCCGTCGTCGGGGTCGTACAGGCCGTACAGGACGTTCATCAGCGTGCTCTTGCCGGCCCCGTTCTCGCCGAGCAGCGCGTGGATCTCCCCCGGCTCGACCACCAGGTCGATGTGGTCGTTGGCGACCAACGACCCGAAGGTCTTGGTGATGCCCTGCAGCTCCAGCTTCACCGGTCGTCTCCCTCGACGTCAGAGGTGTTGTCAGACACTATCCATCTCCCCTGGGGGCTCCGTGCAGCACAGGCCGACGGCCCGGGCGCGGGCCCGGGCCGTCGGTGTGCGTCGTGCGTCAGATCACTTCGGGGAGGCGTCCGACTCGACCGTGATGTCGCCGGAGATGATCGAGGCCTTGAGCTCCTCGACCTTCGCCTTGACGTCGTCGGAGACCTTCGAGTCGAAGTCGTGGAACGGCGCCAGGCCGAGGCCCTCGTTCTCCAGCGTGCCGACGTACGGGTCGGAGCTGAAGTTGCCGTCGACGGCCTCGCTGATCGTGTCGAAGACGGCCGGGCCGATCTCCTTCATGACCGAGGTCAGGACGATCGGGCCGTACTCCGTGGTCTCGAACCAGTCGGCGTCGACACCGACGATGGAGACGTTGCCGGCCGTCTGCGCGACGGACGCGGTGCCCAGGCCCACGGGACCGGCGACGGGCATGATGACGTCCGCACCCTGGTCGATGAGCGACTGGCCGATGTTCTTGCCGTCGTCCTGGCTGTCGAAGTTGCCGGCGAAGACGCCGGACTGCGCGGCCTTGTCCCAGCCGAGGAGGGCGACGGAGCCGCCGGTGTCCTCGTTGAACTTGGCGACGCCGTCGGCGAAGCCGTCCATGAAGATCGTGACGGACGGGATCTGGATGCCGCCGAAGGTGGCCACCTTGCCGGTGGTCGACTGCGACGCGGCGACGTAGCCGGCGAGGTACGCGGCCTGCGCGGTGTCGAACAGGATCGGCTTGGCGTTCTCGACGGTGACCGGGTTGAAGTCCGCGTCCGAGAAGGCGCTGTCGACGAGGGCGAACTCGATGTCCGGGTTGGCCTCGGCGGCCGTCTGGATCGGGTCCTCGAGGAGGAAGCCGACGCCGATGATCAGGTCGCAGTTCTCGGCGACCAGGCTGTCGATGTTCGGCGTGTAGTCGGTGTCGGCCGACGACTCGACGCTGGCCACCTCGACGCCCAGCTCGTCCTTGGCCCGCTGGAGGCCCTCGAAGCCGGCCTGGTTGAACGACTTGTCGTCGAAGCCACCGGCGTCCGAGACCATGCAGGCCTTGAAGTCGACGCCCGACGCCGCCGTGGATCCGTCGCCCCCGGGCGTCTCCGCGGTGTCGTCCGGCGCACTGCCACACGCCGCAAGCGCAAGGGCGACCGCCCCGCCGAGCGCGGCCACTCGAATGATCTTCTTCACGCGACTCTCCTGAATCTCGTCAGCAACCGGTCCGGCTGGGCCGACCGTGCGGGGAGCACGACGGTGTGCCACACCACGTGGTCTGGGGCTGCCCGGCATTGATCCACGGACCATAACGAGCGCAAGGTGTCGCGCAGGTTACCGGCGGGTATCCGCCCAGGTTCCGTTACCGACTTGGTATGTCCGCCCAGGTGACGGACGGGGCGTCTCAGCCCGCGAGAAGGGCTGTCCGAGCAAGGAGCAGTGCCCCGACCTCGACGGCGCGCTCGTCGACGCGCAGGTCGCCCTGGTGGATGTCGTAGGTGCGCCCGCCGGGCGTCCGGGTGCCCAGCCGGGCCATCGCCCCCGGCACCTTGGTCAGGTACCAGGCGAAGTCCTCGCCGCCGAGGGACTGCTCGGTCAGCAGCACGGACGACGCACCGAGCACGTCGCGCGCCGCGGCCTCGAGCACGCCGGTCGCGTGCTCGGCGTTCTCCACCGGGGGCACGCCGCGGTGGTGACGCACCTCGACCGTCACCCCCAGGGGCGCGACCACCTGCTCGACGGCGGAGTGGAACACCTCCGAGGCCTTCTCCCACGCGCGGACCTCGAGGCAGCGCAGGGTGCCGCGGACCGTGCCGGTGGCGGGGATCGCGTTGTGGGCGGACCCCGCCTGCACGGCGCCCCACGTGAGGTTGACGCCGGCGCGCGGGTCCAGGCGCCGCCCGAGGATCGCGGGCACCTGCGTGATGACCTGACCGAGGGCGAAGACCACGTCCCCCGTCAGGTGCGGGCGCGAGGTGTGGCCACCGCGTCCGGAGACCGTGACGGTGACCTCGTCGCTGGCCGACGTGATGGGCCCGATCCGGGTGCCGATCTGCCCGACGTCCACCTTGGGGTCGCAGTGGAACGCGTAGATCTCCCCGACGCCGTCGAGCCCGCCGGCACCCACCACGTCGAGCGCGCCGCCGGGCTGCACCTCCTCGGCGGGCTGGAAGATGAGCCGCACCCCGGTGGTGAGCTCGTCGGCCACCTGCGCGAGCGCGAGCCCGGCGCCGAGCACGGCCGCCGTGTGCACGTCGTGCCCGCACGCGTGCGCCACCCCGCGCACCGTGGACGCCCACGGCAGCCCGCACGAGTCGTGCACCGGCAGCGCGTCCAGGTCCGCCCGCAGCGCGATCCGCTTGCGGCCGGTGGCGGTGGGACCCGGGCCGATGTCGCACACCAGGCCGCTGCCCGCGAGCAGCTGCGGCTCGAGCCCCGCGGCCCGCAGGCGCTGGGCGACGAGCTCCGTCGTGCGGACCTCGGTCCGGCCGAGCTCCGGGTGCGCGTGGATGTCCCGGCGGACGGCGACCAGCTCCTCGCGCAGGTCGGCGACCAGCGCGGCGAGGCGCGCGGAGACGGGGTCGGTCGGGTCCGGGCGGAGGCTGGACAGCGGGGCGACGACGGGGTTCTGGGCGGCGGACGGCACCGCTCGACCCTAGCCGCGCGCGCCGTCGAGGGTGGTGGCCGTCCGCGTCAGAGCAGGTCCGTGCGGTCGCGCGCGCGCCACGCGTCCACCGCGGCCTTGACCGACTGCGCGTGCGCGCGCGTGGTCACCAGCACCGCGTCGGGGGTGTCGACGACCACGGCGTCGGGCACGCCCACCACCGAGACCGTGCGCTGCCCGCCCGGCACGACGAACGCGCCGTCGGCGTCGATGCGCAGCACGCGGTCCTCGTCACCCAGCGTGCCCGAGCCCAGCAGCTGCGCGAGCGAGTCGAAGTCGCCCACGTCGTCCCAGGAGAAGTCCCCCGGCACCACGGCCACGCCACCCGCCGCGGCCACCGGCTCGGCGATCGCGTGGTCGATCGCGATCTTGGTCAGGCCGGGCCAGACGCGCTCCAGCGCCTCGGCGCGTCCCGGCCCGTCCCACGCGGCGGCGATCTCCTGCAGCCCGGCGGCGAGCGCGGGCAGCTGCACGGCGAGGTGGTCCAGCAGGACCCGGGCCCGCACCAGGAACATCCCCGCGTTCCAGCGGTACTCGCCGCCGGCCAGGTAGGCCGCGGCCGTCTCGGCGTCCGGCTTCTCGGTGAACCCCGCGGCGTGCGCGACGCTCGGGGCACCGGCCAGCGCGAGCCCCCGGCCCGAGCGCACGTACCCGAACGCGGTCGACGGCCCGGTCGCGGCGATCCCGATGGTCACCACGTAGCCCTCGCGCGCGGCGACGACGCCCTCGCGGACCGTCCGCTCGAACGCCTCGGTCCCGTCGATGACGTGGTCGGCGGCGAACGAGCCGAGCACCACGTCCTCGCCGTGCCGCTCGAGGAGGACGGCGGCGGCCAGCCCGATCGCGGCCATCGAGTCGCGCGGCGACGGCTCGGCCAGCACGTCGGCGGCACCCAGCTCCGGCAGCTGCTCGGCGACGGCCGTCGCGTGCTTCGCCCCGGTCACGACGAGCACGCCGCCGGGACCCGTCAGCGGCAGCAACCGGTCGACCGTGGCCTGCAGGAGGGTGCGTCCCGAGCCGGTCAGGTCGAGCAGGAACTTGGGGTGACCTGCACGCGAGAGCGGCCAGAGGCGCGTACCGGCACCGCCCGCGGGGACGACGGCGTGGAAGCCGGGGATCGTGGTCGACATGGGCCTCAGGGTAGTGACCGGGGTCCCAGGACCCTTGTGCGATACCTCACAGGAGGCCTCCGCCGACGCGTTGGGTCCGACACTGGTCACTACAGTTGACACGACAAGGACGCCGTCGTCCGAACCTCTGATCCGCCAGGAGGCCCGCTAGTGCCTGCAGCGCCCCCCGCTCCGGCAGCCCGCAAGGCGCCGGCCGGGACCCTCTACCGAGGGCGGGAAGGCATGTGGTCGTGGGTCGCGCACCGTGTGACCGGCGTCGCGATCTTCTTCTTCCTGCTCGTCCACGTGCTCGACACGTCCCTCGTGCGCATCTCCCCCGAGACGTACAACGCGGTGATCGGCACGTACAAGAACCCGATCATGGGGCTCGGCGAGGCCGGCCTCGTCGCCGCCATCGTGTTCCACGCCTTCAACGGCATCCGCATCATCCTGGTCGACTTCTGGGCCAAGGGCCCGCGCTACCAGCGCCTGATGCTGTGGGTCGTGATGGGCCTGTTCGTGATCACCATGGCCGGCTTCCTGCCGCGCCACCTCATGCACGTGTTCGGGGGCGAGTGATGACCACCATCGCCGACCCGAAGGCCCCGCGGCCTCCCCGTGCCCGCCCGTCCCGCCTGACCACCCGCGGCAACACCGAGCTGTACGGCTGGGTGTTCATGCGGGCGTCCGGCGTGGTGCTCCTCGTCCTGATCTTCGGCCACCTGTTCGTCAACCTGGTGGCCGGCGAGGGCATCTCGGCCATCGACTTCGGCTTCGTCGCCGGCAAGTGGGCCTCGCCGTTCTGGCAGGTCTGGGACCTGCTCATGCTCTGGCTCGCGATGATCCACGGCACCAACGGCGTGCGGACGATCATCAACGACTACGCCGAGCGCGACGGTGTCCGGATGGTGCTCAAGAGCCTGCTGTACCTCGCGTTCGTCGTCGTGGTCGTGCTCGGCACGCTCGTGATCTTCACGTTCGACCCGTGCCCGGCCGGCTCGCCGGCTGACCTGCTGCCGTCGTTCTGCACGGCCTGACCCACAGACAGGAAGGCATCGACCCCGATGCAGACCCACCAGTACGACGTCGTGATCGTCGGCGCGGGCGGCGCCGGCATGCGCGCGGCCCTCGAGTCCTCGACCCGCGTGCGCACGGCCGTCATCTCCAAGCTCTACCCGACGCGCTCCCACACGGGTGCGGCGCAGGGCGGCATGTGTGCCGCGCTCGCCAACGTCGAGGAGGACAACTGGGAGTGGCACACGTTCGACACCGTCAAGGGCGGCGACTACCTGGTGGACCAGGACGCCGCCGAGGTCATGGCCAAGGAGGCCATCGACGCGGTGCTCGACCTGGAGAAGATGGGGCTGCCGTTCAACCGCACGCCCGAGGGCCGGATCGACCAGCGCCGGTTCGGCGGGCACACCCGCAACCACGGCGAGGCGGCCGTGCGTCGGTCCTGCTACGCCGCGGACCGCACCGGGCACATGATCCTGCAGACCCTGTACCAGCAGTGCGTGAAGAACGACGTCGAGTTCTACAACGAGTTCTACGTCCTCGACCTGCTGGTGGACCACGACCTCGCCGCGGGCCACGTGCCCGAGGGCGAGGAGGTCAACGTGTCCGGCGTCGTCGCGTACGAGCTGGCCACGGGCGAGATCCACGTGTTCCGGGCCAAGTCCGTCGTCCTGGCCACGGGTGGCGCGGGCAAGATCTACAAGACCACCTCCAACGCCCACACCCTGACGGGTGACGGCATGGCGCTGGCGTACCGCCGCGGCATCCCGCTGGAGGACATGGAGTTCTTCCAGTTCCACCCGACCGGCCTGGCCGGCCTCGGCATCCTGCTGTCGGAGGCCGCGCGCGGCGAGGGCGGCATCCTGCGCAACGCGGACGGCGAGCGCTTCATGGAGCGCTACGCCCCGACCATCAAGGACCTGGCGCCCCGTGACATCGTCGCCCGGTCCATGGCCAACGAGGTGCGCGAGGGCCGCGGCGCCGGCCCCAACAAGGACTACGTGCTGCTCGACCTGACGCACCTCGAGCCGGCGCACATCGACGCCAAGCTGCCGGACATCACCGAGTTCGCACGCACCTACCTCGGCATCGAGCCCTACACGGAGCCCGTGCCGGTGTACCCGACGGCGCACTACGCGATGGGCGGCATCCCCACCAACATCGAGGCCGAGGTGCTGCGCAACGAGTCCGACGTCATCCGCGGGCTGTACGCCGCCGGTGAGGTCGCGTGCGTCAGCGTGCACGGCTCCAACCGCCTGGGCACCAACTCGCTGCTCGACATCAACGTCTTCGGCAAGCGGGCCGGGATCTCCGCCGCGGCGTACGCACTGACGGCCTCGTTCGTCGAGCTGCCCGAGGACCCCGCGGCCACGGTCGTCGCCGGCCTCGAGGAGATCCGCACGCGGCCGGACGGCGAGCGCGTGGCGGACATCCGCCGGGCGCTGCAGGACACCATGGACCTGAACGCCCAGGTGTTCCGGACGGCGGACTCGCTGACGCAGGCGCTGGACGACATCAAGGGCCTGCAGAAGCGGTTCCGGCACGTGTCCGTCCAGGACAAGAGCCGCATGTTCAACACCGACCTGCTCGAGGCCGTGGAGCTGGGCTTCCTGCTCGACATCGCCGAGACGGTCGTCGTCGGCGCCCTCAACCGCGACGAGTCGCGCGGCGGACACTTCCGCGAGGACTTCCCCGACCGGGACGACGAGAACTACATGCGGCACACGATGGCCTACCGGCGCCCGCTGCCCAGCAAGGGGCACCGCCTGTGGGGCTCGGAGGGTGACGGCGACCACGAGGGCTCGTTCGCGCACACCACGCAGTTCGAGGACTACCAGCTCGTCCTGGGCTCCAAGCCCGTCACGATGACCCGCTACCAGCCGATGGAGCGTAAGTACTGATGACCGCGACCCTCGAGGACGCCCCCGCAGCAGAGGCCGGGGCGGTCCCCTCCTTCGACGTCACCCTCAAGATCCGGCGCTACCTGCCCGGCGACGACGGCACCACCGCCGAGCCGTACTGGGACGAGTTCACGGTCCGCGCGCACGGCACCGACCGCGTGCTCGACGCGCTGCACAAGGTGAAGTGGGAGGAGGACGGTTCGCTCACGTTCCGCCGCTCCTGCGCCCACGGCGTGTGCGGCTCGGACGCCATGCGGATCAACGGCCGCAACCGGCTGGCGTGCAAGACGCTGCTCAAGGACCTGGACCCCAGCAAGCCGATCCTCGTCGAGCCCATCAAGGGCCTGCCGGTGATCAAGGACCTGGTGGTCGACATGGAGCCGTTCTTCGCGTCCTACCGCGAGATCATGCCGTTCCTCATCACCACCGGGAACGAGCCCACCAAGGAGCGCCTGCAGAGCGCCGAGCAGCGCGAGCGGTTCGACGACACCACCAAGTGCATCCTGTGCGCCGCGTGCACCTCGTCGTGCCCGGTGTTCTGGACCGACGGGCAGTACTTCGGCCCGGCCGCGATCGTCAACGCGCACCGGTTCATCTTCGACAGCCGCGACGAGGGCGGCACCCAGCGCCTGGAGATCCTCAACGACAAGGAGGGCGTGTGGCGCTGCCGCACGACCTTCAACTGCACCGAGGCGTGCCCGCGCGGCATCGAGGTCACCAAGGCGATCCAGGAGGTCAAGCGCGCGATGATCACCCGCGCGTTCTGAGCCCCGGCTCCCGTGACGCACCCCGACGGCCCCGTCGACGAGGTCCCGCTGCCCGGCGGGAACGTCGGTGGGGCCGTCCGCGTCGGTGACACCGTGCGCCGTCCCACCGGCCCGTGGACGCCGGCGGTGCACGAGCTGCTCGGCGTCCTCGCCACCACCGGCCTGCCGCACGTCCCCCGTGTCCTGGGCCTCGACGAGCGCGGCCGCGAGGTCCTCACCTTCCTGCCCGGCTACGTCGTCCCGGTCGGCGTCGAGGAGCTCACCGACGCCCAGGTCCGGTCCGCGATGCGCTGGCTGCGCGAGTACCACGCGGCCGTGGCGGACTTCCCGCGGGACAGCCGGCGGTGGCGGTTCGCCGAGCGCGTGCTCGAGCCGGGCGAGATCGTCTGCCACCACGACGCCGCGATCTACAACATGGCGTTCGACGGCGACGAGCTGGCGGGCGTCTTCGACTGGGACGCGGCCGGGCCGGGGATCCCGCTGGACGACGTCGCGATGTTCGCGTGGAACGACGCCCTGCTGTTCCCGGACGCCGACGCGGCGACCATGGCTCGTGGGCTGCGCACCATCGCGGAGGGCTACGGCGACCTCGACCCGCACGTCCTGCTCGACCACGTGGTGATCCGGATGACCGCGGCCGCCGACCGCATCGCCGAGGCGCAGGCGGCGGGCGACCCGGGCATGGTGCGCCTGGGCACCGTGGGCGAGCCCGCGTCCACCCGGGCGCGCATCGCGGTGCTGCGCGACCGGCTGCCCATGCTGCACGCGGCGCTCGACCGCTGACCCGTCACGCGAGCGACGTGGGCGCCGCACGGCCAGGACGCGGGACGTAGGGCGGGTCCGCGGTCCAGGCCGCCGCGAGGAGCGTGATCCGCGCGATGAGGTTGACCCACACCAGCAGGGTGACCAGCACGGCGACGGACGTGAACAGCGGGTTGCGGCTCACGCTGCTCGCCACGACGGTGGTGCCGAGGATCCGCACCACACCGACGCCCGTCGCCGACAGCATCGCTCCCCGGCGCAGGTCCCGCCACGGCGGGTGCTCGCCGGCGAGCACCCGCACGACCAGCACGAAGATGGCCGCGTCGATCGCGAACGCGACGAGGACGCCGACCACCCGCAGCACGACCGTGGTCAGCGCGCCCCAGCCGAGGACGCCGAGCAGCCAGGACGCGGCCGCCGCCACGACGGTCGTCAGCACCGCGGAGAGCACCACCGCGAACGCCATGCCGACGAAGCCGCCGAGGTCCCGGGCCTTGCCGACGATCCCTCCCCCGCCGAGCTGCACGGCGAACATGGTGCGGACCGCCGTGCGCAGGGCCGTCACCGCCGCGATCGCGCTCAGCAGCAGCACGACGACGGCGACGACGCTGGCGACGGTCAGGCTGGTGGAGATCACGAGCACGTCCGGGTCGAGGGCACCTACCCCGTCGCCCGTGTCCAGCAGCTGGGGGTACGCCTCGTCGATCGCGTCGAGCACCCGGTCGCGCAGCTCCGCGTTGCCGCCGAGCACCGTCACGAACGTGGTGTAGCTGATGGTCAGCGCGGCGAACACGGAGAAGAGCGCCGCGTAGGCGATGCCGCCGGACAGCACGCCGCCGCTGCGGGCCACGAACCGTGTGCGGGCGCGCCCGGGTCGGCTGTGCGTCCACCACGCCAGCAGCCACCGGCCACGCGCCACGAGCGAGGGCGGGGAGGACCCCGGCGCACGCGCTGCGGACGTCGAGGCTCTCTCGTCGGCTGCCATGCCCCCGACCCTAGGTGGGGGCCACCGTCGCGAGGCGGGCCGGTGAGCGGCCGTCGACCCCAGCCCGTCAGCGCGCCCCGGCCTGCGCCGGCTGGGCCTCGTCCTCGTCCGCGGGCTCCACCAGGGGCGGGTTCGCCGTCCACGCGGCCGCGAGCAGCACGATCCGCGCGATGAGGTTGATCCAGATCAGCAGCGTGACGATCACCGCGACCGAGGCGAGCAGCGGGTTCCGGTCTGCGGCACCGGCCACCACGGACGTGCCGAGGATCCGGACCACGCCGATGCCGAACGCCGCGATCACCGCCCCCCAGCGCAGGTCGCGCCACGGCGGGTCCTGCGCGGCCAGAACCTTGACGATCAGCAGGAACGTCGCCGCGTCGACGACGAACGCCACGAGGATCCCGACCCCGCGCAGCACGATCGTCGTCCACGATCCCCACCCGAGCGCGTCGAGGATCCAGGACGCCGCGGTGGCGACGCTCGTGCTGAGCAGCGCCGAGAGCAGCACCGCGAACGCCATCCCCACGAACCCGCCGAGCTCTCGCGCCTTGCCCAGGACGGCGTTGCCTCCGCCGTCGGCCGCGAACATCGCCCGCACGGACGTGCGCAGCGCCGCCATCGCGGCGACGGCGCTGAGCAGCAGGACGACCACCGCGATGATGCCGGTCACGGTCAGGCCGCTCGTGAGCTCCAGGGAGTCCGGGTCCACCAGCCCACCGTCGCCGGTGTCGACGAGCCCGGGCAGGGACTCGTTGACCGCACCGAGCACGCTCTCACGCAGCTCGTCGTTCCCGCCGAGCACCGCCATGAACGCCGTGTAGCCGATGGTCAGCGCCGCGAACACCGAGAACAGCGCCGCGTAGGCGATGCCGCCGGTGAGCACCCCACCGCCGCGGGCACCGAACCGGGCGTTCGCCCGGGCCGGACGCGTGTGCTTCCACCACTCGAGCAGGGCCTTGGCCCGGTCGACGAGCGAGGGTCGGGACGCCGGCTCCGTGCTGTCCGGGGCGAGGGCGGCGGCGTGCGCGTGCGCGGCTCCGGCGCCCACCGCGGGTCGGGTGTCGTCGGCGGCCATGGCTCGACCCTAGGTCGACGCGTTGACCCCGGCATCTGCGGGCGAGCCGGTGAGGCTGAAGTCCCGCGCGGGGCGCCAGACGCCGTCGTCGCCGTGGGCGTAGCTGTGGAAGCTCTCGACGACGAACGCCGCGTCGAAGTCCGCCAGACCGTCGAAGGCGGCGTCCAGCTGGGGGTCCGGCACCTCGTGGGCCACCGTGACGTGCGGGTGGTAGTGGAACCGCAGAGCCTGGTCCAGCACACCCGAGCGCACGCTGCTCTCCAGCCCCTCGCACCCGGCCACGCCGTCCGCGACCTGGACGTAGACCACGGGCGAGACCGGCCGGAAGGTGCCCGTCCCGCGCAGGTGCACCAGGAACGGCGCGTGCCGTGCCGCGACCGCCTCGAGGTGCTCGTCGACCGCCAGGATGTCGCCGTGCTCGATCACCGTGGGGCCCAGCAGCGTGATGTGCGGCGGGATGAACTCGGCCCACGGGTCACCGAAGCGCGCGCGGGCCGACTGCAGCAGCGAGCCGTACGGCTCGGGCACGGTGATCGCGACGCCGATCCGGACCTGGTCGCCGGATCGCTCCGGCAACCTCACGCGCCGACCCGGGCCCGGGTCCGCCGCGGCAGCAGACCGCTGCGGTCGTAGAGTCGCTCGAGCGTCCCGGTGGCCAGCTCGCGCGCGCGGTCCGCGCCGTCCGCCAGCACGTCGTCGAGCGTCGCCGGGTCGGACAGGTAGCCGTGCACCCGGGACTGGAACGGCGTGAGGAAGTCGACGACCACGTTCGCCAGGTCCACCTTGAGGTCGCCGTAGCCCTTGCCCGCGTAGTCGGACTCGAGCGCGGTGATCTCCCGGCCGGTCAGCGCCGAGTAGATGGTCAGCAGGTTGGAGACGCCGGGCTTGCCCTCGGGGTCGAACCGGATCTCCCGGCCCGCGTCCGTCACGGCCGACCGGATGCGCTTGGCCACGACCTTCGGGTCGTCGAGCAGCTCGATCAGGCCGTTGGGGCTCTCCGCCGACTTGCTCATCTTGGCGGTCGGGTCCTGCAGGTCGTAGATCTTCGCGGTCGCCTTGACGATGTGCGGCTCGGGCACGACGACCGTGTCCGGGCCGAACCGCGAGTTGAGCCGCTGCGCCAGGTCACGCGTGAGCTCGAGGTGCTGGCGCTGGTCCTCGCCCACCGGCACGAGCGTCGTGTCGTACAGCAGGATGTCCGCCGCCATGAGCACCGGGTACGTGAACAGCCCGACCGTGGTGCCCTCGGAGCCGTGCTTGCCGGACTTGTCCTTGAACTGCGTCATCCGGTTGGCCTCGCCGAAGCCCGTGTGGCACGACAGCAGCCACGCCAGCTCGGCGTGCTCGGGCACCTGCGACTGCACGAACAGGATGGAGCGCTCCGGGTCCACCCCGGCGGCCAGGTACTGCGCGGCGGTGCGCCGCGTCCGGTCCCGCAGGACGGACGGGTCGGGGCTGACCGTGAGCGCGTGCAGGTCGACGACGCAGTAGATCGCGTCGTGCTCCTCCTGCAGGGCGACCCACTGCGTCAGCGCACCCAGGTAGTTGCCCAGCTGGAGGGAGTCGGACGTGGGCTGCATCCCGGAGAAGATGCGCGACTGCTTCGGCGCCAAGACCATCGGACCATTCTGTCAGGGACACAGGACCCGGCCGTGCCGGGTGCGTGCCGGGTGCTGTGCGGGAGGGAGAGGGTGGGGGCGGGGCAGGGCGTCAGGTGGCCTCGTCGTCGTACGGCGTGGGGAGCGGTGGACCTGCCGCCCGAGCCGACCCGGCGGCCGCGGCCGCGACACCGCCGGTCGCCGCGCGCGCCGCAGCCGCACCGGTGACCGGTCGGGTGGCAGGCGTGCTCACGGGCCGCGGCGGGTCGTCCTCGAGCAGGGCGTCCCGCACGATCCGGCGGGGGTCGTACTTGCGCGGGTCGAGGGCGGCCCAGTCGACGTCGCCGACCTCGTCGCCCAGCTCCTCGTCCACCCGGGCCTTGGCGTCGCGGAGCAGCTGGCGGCCGCGCCGCACCCACTGGCCCAGCTGCTCGGCGTACCCGGGGAGCCGCTCGGGGCCGATGACCAGCGCGGCGACGACGAGCAGCACCAGCAGCTCTCCGCCGTTGATCCCGAACACCGGGTCAGACTACCCCCGCACCCTGTGCGCGCCGGCTCGGCGGGACGCCGCTCAACCGCCTCCGGCGGGCTACTCCGTCGGGGACTCGTCGAGCTTCACGCGCACGTCGCGCTCGCGCGAGCCGCTGCGCACGTGCAGCACGATCGTGTCCCCGGGCGTCCGCGCGCGGATGGCCACGATGAGCTCGTCGGGGTCCGTCACCGGCCGGCCGTCGATGGCCAGGATGACGTCGCCCGGGTGGATGCCAGCACGGTCCGCGGGGCCGTCGGCGGTGACCGGTGACCGCCCGGACTGGTCGTCGGTGGACACCTGGACGCCCTCGCCGGTGTACCGCTGGTCCAGCAGGACCCCGATGATCGGGTACGTGGCCTGACCCGTCTCGATCAGCTGGTCCGCGGTGCGCCGCACCTGGTTCGACGGGATGGCGAAGCCGAGACCGATGCTGCCGCCCACCAGGGCCGTCGAGCCGGGCGGCTGCGCGATCGCGGAGTTGATCCCGATGACCTGGCCCAGCGCGTTGACCAGCGGACCGCCGGAGTTGCCGGGGTTGATCGCCGCGTCCGTCTGGATCGCGTTGATGAACGCCTGCTGGTTGCTGTCCGTGGCCTCGCCGGCGGACACGGGCCGGTTGAGCGCGCTGACGATCCCCGTGGTGACCGTCCCGGCGAGCCCCAGCGGCGCACCGACGGCCACGACGGCATCGCCGACGACGACCGCGTCGGAGTCGCCCAGCAGCAGCGGGGTCAGGCCCTGCACCTCGACCTTGAGCACCGCCAGGTCGTAGTCGGACGTCCGGCCCACCACGGTGGCGGGCTGCTCGCTGCCGTCGACGAACGTGATCGTGATGGTCGAGGCCGCGGCTCCGTCGGCCTGCGAGATGACGTGGTTGTTGGTCACCAGGTAGCCGTCTGCGCGCAGCACGAACCCGGACCCGGTGGCGCTGCCCTCGGGGCTGTCCGCCTGGATGGACACGACGCTGGGCAGCACTCCCGCGGCGATGCCGGCCACCGAGTCGGGGGCGCGCTCGATGGTGCTCGCCCCGTCGGCCGCGACCGGCAGACCGGCGTCGGCGAGGTGGTCGTCCTGGGTGAGCCGCGCGCCGAGCACGCCGCCGACGGCCCCCGCGACGAGCGCGAGGGCGACCAGGGGTGCGACCCACGCGACCGACAGGGTCCGACGGCGCCGCCGACGCACGACGACCGTGTGCGGCTGACCGGCCGGGTCCGGGTGACCGGGCTGCTGGTGCTCGCCGACCGGGTGCGGCCCGGCGGTGCCGAGGGGCGCGTAGGGGCCGCCGGGCCACGCCGGCTCCTGCGCGGCGACCGGGCGGTACGGCGACGTGGGTGCGTCCCCGGACCGCGGACCGGTCGGCGGTGCGTACGGGGAGGGTGGCGCGAACATCGGCACCGACCCGTGCGGGACAGCGCCGTCGGGCACTGAGCCGTGCGACGCGGGTGCGTGCTGCGGGTCGGCGGCCGGAGTCGGCGGGGCGGTGGAGCCGGACGGCGCACCGGGTGCCGCGCCCGGTGGGGTCACGGGCAGCTCACGACGGCCCGACGGGGAGGCGAACGGACTGGCAGCGGCGCGCTCGCCCGCGGGGTCGGCGACGGGCTCGGCGTCGTCGGGGGTCGTCATGGCCGTTCGAGCGCTCCTGTCACGGTGTCCCAGCCGCGCGTGATGCGCGCAGGCACGCCGTCGTCGAAGGCGCCGCCAGGAAAGGCTCCCACAAGACTCTCCGCGTCGTCGGACGACTGCGACCCGACGACCTGCACGACCGTCCCGTCGGCCTGCCAGACCACGTGCCACGGCTCGTAGGACAGGACGTAGACCTCGCGACCGCCCACCACGCCGGTCGGCGCGCCGGCCAGCGCGGAGGTGTCGAGGCGCCCCTGCTGCTCGGTGACCACGAGCGACGTGTCGTGCGGTCCCAGCACGTCGACCTCGAGCACGTGCGCGTCGTCGCCGGTCCAGCGCACCGCCGTCACCGACCAGCCGTCCGGCAGCTGCGCGGGGAACGACCAGGAGTGGTCCCGCAGCCACGACACCGACGGGCCGCCGGCGGGGACGCCGCCGCCGAACGACATCGGCGTCGTCTCGGTCGCGGCGCTCCCGGAGGCGGGGTCCACGGTGATCGCCTGGCCCAGCAGGCTCAGGTCGGAGCCGGGGTGGACGGTGGGCACCACGGCGGGACGCTCACCGAGCACGAAGAGCATGGCCGCGACGGCGCCCAGACCGGCCATCGACCCGGCGGCCAGCCGGACCGAGGACCTGCGGTGGCCCACGTCGCCGCGCAGGGACGACCCGTTGCGCCAGCCGCGGCCGCCGAGCCCGCCGCTGGCCACGCCGTAGGACGCCAGCTCGTCGCGGCTCTGGCGCACGGGCGGCGCGAACGGGTCCCCCGGCGCGGGCTCGGTGCTCGATGCGAGCGACAGCAGCCGGGCGGTGAGGTCGGGCTCCGGGGCGACCTCCCGCGCGGACGCCAGGGCCTGACGGGCGGCGCGGGATGCGGCCAGCTCGGCGGAGCACTCGGGGCAGACGGCGACGTGCGACAGGGCCCGCTCGGTCTCCACGACCGAGAGCTGACCGTCGACCAGCGCGCTGATCCGCGACCCGAGGTGGCTCATCCCAGGACCGTCAGCGGGGACTCGTCGGTGCTGTCGACGGCGGCGAGCGCGGCCGGGGCGCGGTGCTCGAGCGAGATCCGCAGGCGCGCACGCGCCCGGTGGATGCGGGACCGCACGGTGCCCAGCTTGATGCCGAGCGTGACCGCGATCTCCTCGTACGAGAGGCCCTCGATGTCGCACAGCACCACGGCCGCGCGGTACTCGGGCGGCAGGTCGTCGAGCGCCCGCTGCACGTCCACGTCCAGGTTGCCGTGCTCGAAGGCCCGCTCGGGCGCGCCGAGCTGGTCCGACGACGCGTACCGCTCGGAGTCCTCCCCCATCGCGTCCATGCGGATGCGCTGCCGGCGGCGGGCCTGGTCGAGGAACAGGTTGGTGGTGATGCGGTGCAGCCACCCCTCGAACGTCCCGGGCGTGTACGAGTGCAGCGACCGGAACACCCGGACGAACGTCTCCTGCGTGAGGTCCTCGGCGTCGTGCTTGTTGCCCGTGAGGCGGTAGGCCAGCCGGTACACCCGCGCGGAGTGGTCGCGGACGATCTCCTCCCACGACGGAGCCTGCCAGGCGGCGGGCTGGGTGCTCATGGGGTCGGTCTCCTCGGTGCGTGCCATCGTGCCCCCAGTGTCCCAGGTGGACCTGTGAGGCTCGAACGCTAGGAACGCTCACGGCGGGCGAGAAGTTCCGCCGGGAGCGGACGCCGTGCACGCCCCGCCGCGTCCCACCCCGGCGCTCGGGGCGCGACTACGCTGACGGCGACCGTCCCACCGCACCGCCGTCCCGCCCCAGGAGGCCATCATCTCCACCGACAAGGCCCAGAGCTGGGTCTACTGCGAGGAGTTCCTGCCGGAGGACGACGTCCTGCTACGGGCCCGCGAGCGCGCCGCGCAGCTGGGCTGCACGCCGGTCCTGCCCGGGTCCGGCGCGGTGCTCAGCGTCCTCGCGGCAGCCGTCTCGGCACGCGCCGTGGTGGAGATCGGCACCGGTGCCGGCGTCGGCTCGCTCTACCTGCTGCGCGGCATGCCCGCGGACGGTGTGCTCACCACCATCGACCTCGAGGTCGAGCACCAGCGGGCCGCCAAGGAGGCGTTCGCCGAGGAGGGCGTCCGGCCCACGCGCACCCGCACGATCTCCGGCCGCGCCCTCGACGTGGTCCCTCGGCTGACCGACGGCGGCTACGACCTCGTGTTCGTCGACGCCGACAAGGAGTCCTACCCCGGGTACGTCGAGCAGGCCGTGCGCCTGCTGCGCCCCGGCGGCGTGCTGGCCGTGGACAACGCCCTCTGGCACGACCGGGTCGCCGATCCCGCCCGCCGCGACGAGACCACGACGACCATCCGCGAGGTGGGGCGCCTGGTGCGCGCCGACGACCGCCTGCTGCCTGCCCTGCTGCCCACGGGCGACGGGCTCCTGGTGGCCGTCAAGCGCTGACGCCTGCCCGAGGGCGGGGCGTCAGCGCAGGTCGTCCAGGTACCGCAGCAGCAGGCGTGCCCCGAAGCCGGTCGCCCCCTCGGTGACCTCGTGCTTGTCCGCCGTGGCGCGCGCGGGTCCGGCGATGTCGAGGTGCGCCCACGTGCGCTGCCCGACGAAGTGCCGCAGGAACAGGGCCGCGGTGATCGACCCGCCGCCGATGCGCTTGTCCTCGGGCACGTGCCGCAGGTCGGCCACCCGGGACCGGACGGCCTCCTCGTACTCCTCGACCAGCGGCATGCGCCACGCCAGCTCACCGGAGGCGTCCGACGCCGCGAGCAGGGAGCCCGCGAGCTCCTCGTCGGCGGAGTACAGCGCGGCGTGCTGCTTGCCGAGTCCCAGGGTCGCCGCCCCGGTCAGGGTGGCGACGTCGACGAGCACGTCGGGGTCGAGCGTCGCGTCCGCCCACGCCAGCGCGTCGGCCAGGACCAGCCGGCCCTCGGCGTCGGTGTTGGCGATCTCCACGGTGGTGCCGCCCCACAGGGTCAGCACGTCGCCCGGCCGGTAGGACGCGCCACCACAATGGTTCTCCGCCAGCGGCAGGACCGCGGTGACCCGGTGCGCGACGCCCGCCGCGGCCGCGCCGAGCACGGTGGCGAGCGCGACGGCCGCCCCGGTCATGTCGGTCTTCATCGGGACCATGCCCTCGCGGGGCTTGATCGACAGGCCACCCGTGTCGAACGTGATGCCCTTGCCGACGACGACCACGTGCCGACCACCGGCCGTGGGCGGCCGGTAGGACACCGTGACGAGCCGCGGCGGCGACGCCGAGCCGGCACCGACGGCCAGGATGCCGCCGAACCCCTCCGCCGTCAGCTCGCGCGTGCCGCGGACCGTGACCTCGAGGCCGGCCTTCGTCGCCAGGCGCTTGGCCTGGTCCGCGAGCCACGCCGGCGTCTTCGTGCTGGACGGCGTGGTGGCCAGGTCCCGCACCAGCCACGTGGCCGTGGCGGCGGTCCGGCCCTCCTCGACGGCGGCCGCCTGACGCGTCCCGTCCCGGCCGAGCAGCACGAGCTCCCCGGCGTCGCGCGGCCCCTCACCGGACGTCGCCGCGCTGGGTGGCGAGTAGGCGGCGAGCAGGTAGCCCTCCGTGACCGCGCGGGCGGCCGCGGCGGCGGCGGAGTCGTCCAGGTGCGCGCCCGCGCCGAGCGTGGTGACCACGCGGCGCAGACCGCGCGAGGAGCGTGCGAGCGCAGCACCGGCGCGCCGCAGGTCCTCCGGGCGCCCGGCGCCGACGCCGACCAGCAGCAGGCGCGGCGGCAGGCCCGACCACGGGAGCGTGACGGACGAGCCCACCGGCCGCGGCAGCTGCAGGACGTAGACCTCGCCGGCCGCGCCCGTGAGCCGAGCACGCTCACCGATCTCCGCCAGGTCCACCCCGTACCGCGCCGCCGCCTCGGCGGTGCCCTCCAGCGGCCGCAGCGCGTCGTCGCCCGTGCGGGCGGGCGCCACCGGCACGGCGACCGCGTCGGTCGACCCGTCGGTCAGCAGCGTCGTCGTCGCGATGCCGCCGCCGTCGACCGTCACGACGGGCGGCGTGCGCCCGATCGACGTCCTGGTGCGTGCCATCGTCAGCTGACGACGGACGTGAGGGCCTCACCCAGCTCCGCGGCCTCGGTCGCGTTGAGCTCGACCACCAGCCGTCCACCGCCCTCGAGCGGCACGCGCATCACGATGCCGCGGCCCTCCTTCGTGACCTCGAGCGGGCCGTCACCGGTCCTCGGCTTCATCGCGGCCATGCGTGGCCTCTCCTTCGCTCGTGCGTCCGGTGCGCGGCTCGTGCGGGCGTTTTCACGCACGCCACGTCGGCCTCGTCTCCCGGTTGTCCGCGGTCCATCCTAGTTCACCGGCGGCCCGTCACCGGTCCCGCTGCCGGTCAGGCCACCGATCGGACGCACGTCCAGCAGCGCCGGTCACGGCGGCCAGTCCGCCACGGGGTTGGCGTGCCACATCTGCCGGACCCACAGCACCTGCAGCCCGAGCATGAGGACGACGACCGCACCGAACCACCAGCGCCGCGCCGCGGCCGGTCGCGTGACGACGCCGGCGGTGACCGCGCCCAGGGGGAACGCGAGCAGCAGGAAGCGCGCCAGGCTGCTGCCCGGCTCCACGACCGCGGCGATGTAGACCACATAGGCGGCGGCCCAGGTGTGCAGCTCGTTGCCCAGGCGCCAGGCGGCGGGCACGACGAGCACCGCGACGACGAGCGCGAAGGACGCGACGACCACCGGGACCGCCCAGGCGCCGAACCAGAACTGCGGCACGTACGTCCACCCCCCGAACGGGGCGACCTCGCGCACCCCGCGCCACGCCTCCTGCGTCTGCAGGTAGCCGTCCGGGACGCCGGTCACCCAGCCGCAGATCGCGGGCCACAGGAACCCGGAGGCCACGGCGAGCACCGTCAGCGCGCCCAGACCGACCGCGGTCCGCCACGTCCACGTGTCAGCGCCGCGTCGCGCCGACCACCAGCGCACTGCCGCGTGCACCACGACGACCGCGGCCATGGGCAGCGCGACCGCGCGCGTGAAGCCCAGCGCCACCACCACCAGCGCCATCCAGGCGTAGTCGCGCCGCAGGAGCAGCAGGAGCGCGCTCGCGACGAGCAGCAGGGCCAGCGCCTCGGTGTACGCGACCTGCAGCACCGCGGCCGTGGGGAAGACGCTGACCAGGGCCACCGTCGCCAGCGGCAGACCCGGGCGTGCGGCGACGGCCCGGGGGGCGCCGCGCACCACCGTGCGGTGGACGGCGAGCACCGCGCCGGCGCCCAGCGCGAGCGCGAGGAGCGGCGCGACGACCTCCCACGGCCCCCCGGTCAGCTGCATGACGCCGCGGGCGAGCAGCGGGAAGAGCGGGAAGAACGCCCACGCGTTCTGCTGGACCAGGCCGTCCTCGCCGACCGGGAGCGTCGCCGGGTACCCGTGCTCCGCGACGGTCCGGTACCAGGACCCGTCGAACATGAACCCGACGTACGGGAAGTAGCCGGGGTGCGCGGGCGTCCAGGCGTTCTGGCCCTGCACGCTGGCCACCCACAGGAACACCAGCGCAGTGACCAGCCGCGCGACCGCGTACACGGCGAGCACCTGCAGCCACCACGGCCGGCTCGCTGCCCAGGACCACGGCGTGGGACGCGCGACGGTCGGCGCGGGCTCGTCGACCGCGCGCACCTCGCTCACGCGAGCCCCCTCACCGTCCGGGCGGGGGGTCGGTCCCCGCGGATGGTGGCGACCATATCGAGGGTGCGCCGGGTCGCGCGCACGTCGTGCGCCCGGAACACCCGGGCCCCGAGCCAGGCGGCGACGGCGGTCGCGGCGAGGGTGCCCTCGAGGCGCTCCTCGGGTGGCAGGTCCAGCGTCTCGCCCACGAAGTCCTTGCGGGACAGGGCCATGAGCACCGGGAAGCCGAGCGCGACGAGCGCCTCCGTGCGCCGGACCAGGTGCAGGGAGTGCCAGGTGTTCTTGCCGAAGTCGTGCGTCGGGTCCACCAGCACGCTCGCGGGGTCGATGCCCAGCGACACGGCGCGGCGCGCGGCGGCCGAGACCGTGCGGACGACGTCGTCGACCACGCCGTCCAGCGGGTCGCCGCCGGCGGTCTCGTACGTCACCCGGAACGGGTCGGTCCGCGGCAGCGCGCCACCCGTGTGCGAGCAGACGATGCCCAGGCCGCGCTCGGCCGCGACCTCCATGAGCGCGGGGTCGTGGCCGGCCCACGTGTCGTTGACCAGGTCGGCGCCCTCGTCGGCCGCCGCGCGCGCCACCTGCGCCCGCCACGTGTCCACGCTGACCAGCAGGTCGGGGTGCCGTGCCCGGACGCGCCGGACCAGCGGGATGACGCGCTCGATCTCCTCGTCGGCCTCCACCCGGGGTCCGCGGCCGGCGCGCACCCCGCCCAGGTCGACGATGTCCGCACCGTCGTCGGCCGCCTGCGCGACCGCCGCGTCGGCGGACGCGTCGTCGAACCGCGCGGCGGCGTAGAAGGAGTCGGGCGTGCGGTTGACGACCGCCATGACGACCGGTCGGTCGGCGCCCAGGGTGCGGCCCCGCAGGCGCAGGTCCGCGCCGGCGGGCGGTGCGCTCACCGCGCCCGGCCCTCGGCGGCCTCTTCGGCCTGGGCGTTGGCCGCGGCCGCCGCCCGCTCCTCCGCACGCAGCTCGGCGCCGCGCTCCAGGACGATCTCCACCGCCTCCTGCGCGGTGTCGACGACCTTGAGCAGCTCGAGGTCCGCGGCCGAGATCATGCCGCGCTCGAGCACCGTGCTCCCCACCCAGTCGAGCAGCCCCTGCCAGTACGCGCGGCCCACCAGGACGATCGGGAAGCTGATGACCTTGTGCGTCTGCACGAGCGTCATGGCCTCGAACAGCTCGTCGAACGTGCCGAAGCCGCCGGGCATGACGACGAATCCCTCGGAGTACTTGACGAACATCGTCTTGCGGGCGAAGAAGTACCGGAAGTTCACGCCCAGGTCGACGTAGTCGTTCATGCCCTGCTCGAAGGGCAGCTCGATGCCCAGGCCCACGGACAGCCCGCCCGCCTCGACGGCGCCGCGGTTGGCCGCCTCCATGATCCCGGGGCCCCCACCGGTGATCACGGCGTACCCGGCCTCGGCCAGCCGTCGGGCCACCTCCATGCCCACGGCGTAGTCGGGGTGGTCGGCGGGAACCCGCGCGGACCCGAACACGCTCACCGCCGGACCGACCTCGGCCAGCGCGCCGAAGCCCTCCACGAACTCGCTCTGGATGCGCATCACGCGCCACGGGTCGCCGTGCACCCAGTCCGCCGTGCCGGCGCCGCTCAGCAGGCGCTGGTCGGAGGTGGTCGTGGGGATCTGCTGACCGCGCAGCAGGACCGGGCCCTTGCGGTAGCCGTGACCGGGGGCGGACAGACCGTCGTCGCTCATGGTCCCGACTCTAGGTCGGTGCGGCGTGTCCGGCGGCCGCGGTCACCCGTGCGACGCGCTGCGTTCACCTCAGGCGGTCAGCCACGAGCGCAGCGCTGCGTGGGCGAGCGCGATCTGGCTCACGGGGCAGCGCTCGTCCTGCTTGTGCGCGAGCAGCGGGTCCCCGGGGCCGAAGTTCACCGCGGGGACACCCAGCTCCGAGAAGCGCGCGACGTCGGTCCAGCCGTACTTGGCCGCGGGGGTGCCGCCGGTGATCTGCAGGACGGCCGCCGCGAAGTCCTGCGCGGTCGGGTCGTCGAGCCCCGGTCGGGCGCCGGGGGCCGCGTCGACGAGCACCACGTCGTAGCCGTCGAACAGCTCGCGCACGTGCGCGGTCGCCTGCTCCACCGTGGCCGAGGGCGCGAACCGGTAGTTGACGGTGACCACGCACGCGTCGGGGATGACGTTCGTCGCCGTGCCGCCCGAGATGAGCACCGCGTTGAGGCTCTCCCGGTACACCAGGCCGTCGACCTCGACCTGTGCGGGCGTGTACGCCTCGAGGCGCCGCAGCACCTCGCCGGCGGCGTGCACGGCGTTGCGACCCATCCAGGCGCGCGCGGAGTGCGCCGCGACGCCGGTCAGCCGCACCTCGGCGCGCAGGGTGCCGTTGCACCCGCCCTCGAGGCCGCCGTTCGTCGGCTCGCACAGCACCGCGAAGTCGCCGGCCACCCAGTCGGGGTGCTCCCGCACGACCCGCCCGAGGCCGTTGAGGTCGGCGGCGACCTCCTCGTGGTCGTAGAACACCCACGTGACGTCCCGCGACGGCGCGGACAGCTCCGCCGCGAGCGCCAGCTGCACCGCGACCCCGGCCTTCATGTCGACGGTCCCGCGCCCCCACAGCTCCGCGTGCCCCCCCTCGCCGACGAGACGCGTGGGCAGGTTGTCGGCGATCGGCACGGTGTCCAGGTGACCCGCCACGACCACGCGCGACGGGCGGCCCAGCGCCGTGCGGGCGACCACGGCATCGCCGTCGCGCAGCACCTCCAGGTGGGCGTACCCGCGCAGCGCCGCCTCGACCGCGTCGGCGATCGCGCGCTCGTCGCCGCTCTCGGACGGCAGGTCGCACAGCGCGCGGGTGAGGGTGACGAGATCCGACGTGAGGTCCAGGGCGGTGTCCACCCGGCGACCCTAGCCCGCGGCCCGCGGCGCCCGGGATGACCTGGCGTTGACCTAGGGTTGTCGCCATGACTGCACGGACGGCCTGGGGCTTCGGCCTGGCCACGGTGACCGACGACGGCACCACGCTCGACGTCTGGTACCCCTCCCCCGCGCTCGGCGAGCCGGACGAGGACGCCACCGCACCGGCGGACCTCGTCGCCGCAGAGGGCGCCGACGAGGCGCGCGGCGTGCGCGTGCAGGTGGTCCGCACGGTCGTCGACCTGGACGCACCGCTCGCGGACACCGCCGACGCCTACCTGCGCCTGCACCTGCTCTCGCACCGCCTGGTCCAGCCGCACGGGCAGAACCTCGACGGGCTCTTCGGGATGCTGCCCAACGTGGTGTGGACCGACCGCGGACCGTGCGCGGTCGACGGCTTCGAGCAGACCCGCGCCCGGCTGCGCGCCCACTACGGCACCCCCGTCTCCGTGCTCAGCGTCGACAAGTTCCCGCGGATGGTCGACTACGTGCTGCCGTCGGGGGTGCGGGTGGCCGACGCCGACCGCGTGCGCCTCGGTGCGCACCTGGCCGCCGGGACCACGGTCATGCACGAGGGCTTCGTCAACTTCAACGCCGGCACGCTGGGCACCTCGATGGTCGAGGGGCGCATCTCGGCGGGTGTCGTCGTCGGCGACGGGTCGGACGTGGGCGGCGGGGCCTCGATCATGGGCACCCTGTCCGGGGGCGGTCGCGAGGTGGTCTCGATCGGACGCCGGACGCTGCTCGGCGCGAACGCCGGCGTCGGGATCCCGCTGGGCGACGACTGCGTGGTCGAGGCCGGCCTGTACGTCACCGCCGGCACCAAGGTCACCCTCGTCGGGTTCGAGGACGCGCCGCCCGTGGTCAAGGCGCGCGAGCTCGCCGGACGGGACGGCGTGCTGTTCCGCCGCAACTCGCTCACCGGGGGCGTCGAGGCGGTGGCGCGCGCCGGGTCCGGCGTCGAGCTCAACGCCGCGCTGCACGCCAACGAATGAGCCGACGTCGCCGACGAGCCCGCCGGGCCGGGTGCGCGGTCGTCGCCACGGTCGTCGTGCTCGGTCTCGGGGTCGCCGGCGTCGTCGTCGCGCTCAACCGGTCCCACCCTGCGCCGCCCGTCGCCGAGCGGTGCGTCGCGGAGCTGGACGGGACGCGGTGGTCGCTGGACCCCGACCAGGCGCAGAACGCGGCCCTCATCGCGGCGGTCGCCGTCCAGCGCGGGCTGCCCGCCCGGGCGGTGACCATCGCGCTGGCCACCGCGCTGCAGGAGTCGAAGCTGGAGAACGTCAGCCACGGTGACCGGGACAGCCTCGGCCTGTTCCAGCAGCGACCGTCCCAGGGCTGGGGCACGGTCGAGCAGGTGCAGGACCCGGTGTACTCCACCGGGCGGTTCTACGACGGCCTGGTCACGGTGCCCGGGTACGAGAACCTGCCCGTCACGGAGGCCGCCCAGGCCGTGCAGCGCTCGGGCTTCCCCGAGGCCTACGCGCAGCACGAGACGCGCGCCCGGGCGTGGGCCTCGGCGCTCACCGGCTTCTCGCCCGGCATCGTGACGTGCCGCCTGCACACCGCCGACGCCTCCGCCGCGACCGCCGACGCCGTGGTGGCCCGCGTGCAGCGGGACCTCGGCGCGCTGCCCGTGGCCGTCACCGCGGCCCCGGACGGCGGCAGCACGCTCGACCTGGACACCTCGGCGTTCGGCGCGGCCGCCGACCGCGCCCGGCTCGACTGGGCGGTCGCGCAGTGGGCCGTGTCCGTCGCGCAGCCGCTGCAGCTGACCGCCGTGCAGGTCGCCGACCAGGTCTGGGACCGCGACGGCGGCGCCTGGGCAGCGGCGCCGGCGCCGCTTCCCGCGGGTGCCGTGCGGCTGACCCTGCCCGGTTAGCGCTCGTCGACCGCCACGTAGTCGCGCGCCACGGCGCCGGTGTAGATCTGCCGCGGGCGACCGATCTTGGTCTGCGGGTCCGTCATCATCTCGCGCCACTGCGCGATCCAGCCCGGCATGCGGCCGAGCGCGAACAGGGGCGTGAACATCGGCTCGGAGAAGCCCATCGCCTTGTAGATCAGGCCGGTGTAGAAGTCGACGTTCGGGTACAGCTTGCGCGAGATGAAGTAGTCGTCGGACAGGGCGATCTCCTCGAGCCCCATGGCGAGGTCCAGCAGCTGGTCGTTGCCGCCCAGGGCGGACAGGACCGCGTCGGCGCTCTTCTTCACGATGGCCGCGCGCGGGTCGTAGTTCTTGTACACGCGGTGGCCGAAGCCCATGAGACGGACGCCCGGCTCCTTGTCCTTGACGCGCTTCATGAAGTCCGTGGCGTCGCCGCCGTTGGCCTGGATCTCCGTGAGCATCTTCAGCACGGCCTCGTTGGCGCCGCCGTGCAGCGGGCCCGACAGCGCGTTGATCCCGGCCGCGACCGACGCGTACAGGTTGGCGTGGCTGGAGCCGACGATGCGCACGGTCGACGTCGAGCAGTTCTGCTCGTGGTCGGCGTGCAGGATGAGCAGCTGGTCGAGGGCCGCGACGACCTTCGGGTCCGGGTCGTACTGCTGGTACGGCACCGCGAACGTCATGCGCAGGAAGTCCTCGACGTACCCGCGCGAGTAGTCGGGGTACAGCAGCGGCTCACCCTTGGACGCGCGGTGCACGTAGGACGTGATGGTGCGCGTCTTGGCGAGGATGAGCACCGTGGCCAGCTCGACCGTCTCGGGGTCGAACGGGTCCAGCGACTCGGGGTAGAACGTCGACAGCGCGTTGATGGCGGACGACATCACGGCCATCGGGTGCGCGTTGCGCGGGAACGTACCCATGAACGTGCGGAAGTCCTCGTGCACCAGCGTGTGCCGGTTCACGCGCTCCTCGAACGCCTCGAGCTCGGAGGTCGTCGGCAGCGCGCCGTGGATCAGCAGGTAGGCCACCTCGAGGAACGTGGAGTGCTCGGCCAGCTGCTCGATCGGGTAGCCGCGGTACCGCAGGATCCCCTCGTCGCCGTCGATGTAGGTGATCTTCGACTCGCAGGACGCCGTGTTCATGAACCCCGGGTCCACGGTCACCAGGCCCGTGTCGCGCAGCAGCGAGGACACGACGATGCCGTCGTTGCCCTCGGTCGCGGTCACGACCGGGAGGTCCTTGGACTGCCCGTCGACGATGAGCTGGACGGGCTGCTGTGCCGGCGCGGTGACGACGTCAGACATGGGGTTCCTCTCCTGCGACTCCCGGGGAGGCGGGGATGTCCCGCGACGTCCGGTCGTCGTCGACTGCGCTGGGTGGGCCGGTGGGGCCTGCGCGTGCGTGCCCTCGTTGGCGTGGATCGACGGTACCTGCGTCGCGCGTTCCATGACCAATTCTCGACGAGACGTTGGTACAGGTGTGACGACGATCACACCCGCTCGCTCACGCGCCCCCGAGCCGTGCCGCCGCCTCCGCGATCTGCTCGTCGGAGGCCGTCAGCGCGATCCGCACGTGCGCCGCGTCACCGTAGAACGCCCCCGGTGCCACCAGGATGCCGAGCCCCGCCAGGTCGGCGACCGTGGCCCAGCTGTCCTGGCCGCCCGACTCCGGCCGCACCCACAGGTACAGCCCGGCGTGCGACCGGTCGACGACGTAGCCCGCGCTCTCCAGGGCCGCACGCAGCACCCGGCGACGCCGGCCGTACCGAGCCCGCTGGGCCGCGACGTGCTCGTCGTCCGCCAGCGCCGCCGCCGTCGCCGCCTGCACCGGACCGGGCACGATCATGCCGGCGTGCTTGCGCACCTCCAGCAGCCGGGCCACGAGCGCCGGGTCGCCCGCGACGAACGCCGCGCGGTACCCGGCCAGGTTCGACTGCTTGGACAGCGAGTAGACCGCGAGCAGACCGGTCAGGTCGCCGCCGGTCACCCGCGGGTCCAGCACGCTCGGTACGCCGGTGGAGGCCCACGGCTCGTCCCACGCGAGCTCCGCGTAGCACTCGTCGGAGGCCACGACGACGGGCCGCGACGACGACCGCGCGGCATCGACCACGTCGCGCAGCTGGTCGACGCCGAGCACCGACCCGTCGGGGTTGCCCGGCGAGTTCAGCCACACGAGGCGCACGTCGTCGCCGGAGCGCAGCCGCGCCGCCGGGTCGTCCGTCGGCTCCGGTACCGCTCCCGCGAGCCGCGCACCCACGTCATAGGTGGGGTACGCCGCCGACGGGTGCAGCACCACGTCGCCGGCACCGAGGCCCAGCAGCGACGGCAGGAACGCGACGAGCTCCTTGGAGCCGACCGTGGGCAGCACGGCCGCGGGGTCGAGCCCACGGACGCCGCGCCGCCGGGCGAACCAGTCGACCACCGCCTGCCGCAGCTGCGGTGTGCCGTGCGTCGTCGGATAGCCCGGCGAGTCCGCCGCCGCGGCCAGCGCCTCCCGCACCACCTCGGGCGTCGGGTCGACGGGCGTGCCGACGGACAGGTCGACCAGACCTCCGGGGTACGCGCGGGCGCGGTCCGCGAACGGCGTCAGCGTGTCCCAGGGGAAGTCCGGCAGGGCGCCGGTCAGCAGGCCCATCGGGCCGACGTCACTCGCCGTGCACGCGCAGCGGCAGCGTCGCGATGATCGGGTGGTCCTTGTCGATCTCACCCATCTTCGCGGCACCGCCGGGCGAACCGAGGTCGTCGAAGAACTCGACGTTCGCCTTGTAGTACTCGGTCCACTGCTCGGGGACGTCGTCCTCGTAGTAGATGGCCTCCACCGGGCAGACCGGCTCGCAGGCTCCACAGTCGACGCACTCGTCGGGGTGGATGTACAGCGATCGCTTGCCCTCGTAGATGCAGTCCACGGGACATTCCTCGATGCACGCCTTGTCCTTGACGTCCACGCAGGGCTCGGCGATCACATACGTCACGGTCGGTCCTCCACAGGCCAGGGGTCCTGCCTAGTATCGCTCACATGCCGAAGCCCGCGACGCGGTGTCCACCACCGGGACACGAGGGCGCCTCGTGACCGGCGGGGCGTGGCGTGGCTGGTCACCGGGGGTCCGCGTCGTCGTCCGGCGGCTGCGCGACGACCTGCCCGAGCCGCACCCCGAGCACCCCGGCCTCCGTGCGCCGCAGCACACCGACGTGCTCGGCGAGCTGCTGGCCGTCGACGACGACGGCGTCCTGGTGCGCACGCGCCGCGGGGACGTGCGGGTCCCGGCCGCGGACATCGTCCTCACCAAGCTGGTGCCACCGCCGCCCGCCGGCCGACGGCACCGGCCGACGGACGCCTGACTACGGCGCCGCAGCAGGGGTCGGGGCGGGACCGCAGACCACCTTGTTCTGCGGCTTGTAGCGCCAGGAGTTGGACTCCGTCTTCTGCAGCGCACCCTCCAGGTACGTCTTGCGGGTGACGGTGACCGAGAAGCCGGGGTTGCCCGCCGACTGCGCCTCGCACGTGGGCGACTGCGAGTACACGGTGGTCGGGGCGACCACGCCGGACCGCGGGCTCGTGATCGACTCGACGGTCCAGTACTTGGTGCCCCACACGCGCACGTAGACACGGCCGCCGGAGACCCAGGCCTGGACCAGCGCGCCGTGCGGGGTGTTGTTCTTCCACCGCATGTCGAGCGTGCCGGTGAAGATCGTCGCCTCCCGACCCTCGGGGTACCGCGAGAACCACTCGCTGTGCGGGCGGTGCTCGACGTCCTCGAAGCCGGCCAGGAACGCCGCGTTGTACGTCGTGGTCGACACCTGGCTCAGGCCGCCGCCCCACGCGTCGGTGTGCTCGCCGCTGACGATCGCACCGGCCTCGACGTAGCCGTGCGCCGCGTCGATCGGCCCGAGCGCCTCGGTCAGGCTGAACGTCTCCCCGGGGCGGATGAGCGTGCCGCTGATCTTGCTCGCGCCGTTGGTGATGTTCACCGTCCGGCGCGGCTCGCTGTTCAGCGGCGTGGAGAACTCCGAGACGATCTCCTTGACGCCCAAGGCCTCCAGCTCGGCCGTCGACTGCGCCGGGTCCGCCTGCACCAGCTCGACGGGTGCGGTCCGGTCGTCGCCCGTGGCGGCCAGCGCGACGCCGGACGCCAGTGCCGCCGGGTCGAGCGTCGTGCCGGGCGTCCCGGGGACGATCACCGGAGCGTCGTCGACGAACTCGAAGTGCGCGTCGGCCGACTGCGTCAGCAGGTCGGGCAGCTGCGCGAGCACCGCCGCGGACAGGCCCTCGCCGTTCATCTGCAACGTCAGGTCACCGTCCGCCGGGACGAACGACGCGTTCGCCGCCAGCGTGGGGGCGTCCAGCGTGGCGCTGCGCCCCTCGACCGTCACCGTCACGGGCGCCGACGTCACCTTCTGCGCCTCGGTGAGCGCCGCATCGGTCTCGTCCTGCGTGATGTCGGGCTCGGAGGCGACCGTCGGCAGCTCGACCGGGCGTGCGGCCACCAGCCAGTCGGCCTCGAGCACGTCCGCCGCGCCCGGCTGGTCCAGGTCCCACCCGTCGACCGCGTCCGTCGACTGCGCGGTCGCGTCGACGAACACGACCGTGCCGTCCACCGGGGCGAGGGCCAGCGAGGTGCCCAGGTCGCTGATCGAGGCCGCGAGCGCGTCCTCGTCCACGGCCGTGACCGGCTCCTGCTCGCCGACGCCCGCCAGGTGCCCCCAGAGGCGCTGCGGCTCGGCCAGGTTCACGCCCGTGAGCTCGTCCACCGTGGCCTGCGCGTCGAAGGTCAGCCCGGCGGCGACCGGGTCGATGGTCGCCTGCACGTCGTCGGCGACCACCGGGATCGGCTGTGTGGTCGCGTCCGCGAGCTCGTCGTCGAGCCGGGCGACCGCCTCGTCCGACGTCAGGCCACCGATGTCCACCCCGGCCACCGTCGCGCCGCGCGGGACGCGGTCGGCGAGCGCGTAGGACGCGCCGACGTACACCGCGCCGAGGACGACGACCACGAGGCCCACGACCAGCAGGCGCCTGGGCCAGCGCCGCTTGCGCTCCTCGGCCTCGAACACGTCGAGCGGCGACTCGCGCCGGTCCGACGACGGCGGCACCGGGCCCGACGGGATCGGTCCCTGCGCTGCGGGCAGCGCAGCGGTCGGCGCGGCGGTCTGCGCGCCCGACGGCGGCACCGGACCGGACGGGATCGGTGACGTCGAGACCGGCACCGACACCGGATCCGGGGCGGGCGGAGCGGCGGTCGCCGGAGACGACACCGCGGCAGCCGCCGCAACCGCGGCCGCTGTCGGCGCAGCCGGTGCGGCCGCGGCCTTCGCAGTGCCGGTCGTGCTCTGCTCGGTCGTGCTCTCGTCGGTCGTGGTCTGCTCGGTCGCGCTCTGCTCGGTGGTGCTCTGGTCGGTCGTGCTCTGCTCGGTGGTGCTCTGCTCGGTCGCGCTCTGGTCGGTCGGGGCGCTCGCCGGTGTCGCCTGCGCGGCGGGTGCGGTCCCCCGGACGGTGCGGGTGACCGGTGCTGCGAGCGTGCCCACCGGCCGCGGCGCCGCGGAGGCCGCCGCCACCGGCGCCAGGACGGCGGTCGCTGCGTCCCCGCCACCGGTGGGCGTCGGGTCGTCGTCCGACGCGCGTGCCGACGACCCGGCGCCGGCCGGCTCATCGACCGCGTCGTCGTCCGCGTCGTCTTCCGAGTCGTCGCGTGGGGCGCCGTTCCGCTCGGCGCGCGCGTCGTCGTCCGGCCCGTCGCCGGAGTCGTCGACCGGCTCCTCGCCCGACGAGACGGCTGCGGCAGCTGCGGCAGGCTCCGACGCGGCTGGACCCGCGGCATCAGGGGTCCCGGCCGCACCCGGCTCGTGGGCCGGGTCGAGCTCGTCGACCGGGTCGGTGTCGTCGACCGGGTCGGTGTCGTCGACCGGGTCGAGCTCGTCGGCCGGGTCGGGCTCGTCGGACCGGGTCGCTCTCGTCGGTCGCCTCGGGCCCGTCGGCCGGAACGGGCTCGGCGGCCGGGTCGGGCCCGTCGGCCGCGTCAGTCCCCGCGGTGTCGTCGCCGGCGACGGGGACAGTCTCGGTCGGTTCGAGCTCGTGCGTCGCGCCGGAGGTGTCGTCGGCCGGGCCGGCGTCGTCCGTGTCGGCGGCCGGGCCGGGGGCATCAGCCGGGTCGGCGTCGTCCACCGGGTCGGCGTCGTCCACCGGGTCGGCGTCGTCCACCGGGTCGGCGTCGTCCACCGGGTCGGCGTCGTCCACCGGGTCGGCGCCCTCGACGTCGTCGATCTCCCGGTCGTCGGTCGCGGCGGCCTCGTCGGGCACCTCGACGTCGTCGGCGTCCTCGCCGGAGACGGGAGGGGCGTCGTGCGCCCCGGTGGCGGGCGCACCCGACCCTGCCGAGCGGTCGGGGGTGCCGGAGCCGACGGGCTCCCCGCCCCAGACCGGCCAGACCGGTCCGGACGACGGGTCGGCCCCGGCGAGGTCGAGGGTCGACGCCCCGTCCTCGCGCTGCTGTCCCGGCTCGTCGCGCTCGGTGCCCTTGCTCATGCCGCTCCCCTGCTGCTCCACGCGCGCAGAACGCGCCCGCGCGAGTCTACGGGCCGGGGGCAACCGTCCTGCGCGCGCCGGTCCGAACGAGCGGGGTTCTCACCCGGGCGCGCCGCTCGGGGTCAGCGGACCGGGCGCAGGCGCCCGCGCAGGTGCACGAGCCCGCCGGCGTGGGCGTCGCCCTGGGCGGCGGTCAGCACGGTGCCGACGACGATGTCGTGGTCCCCGGCCCGGTGCACGGACGCGGTGGTGCAGTCGAACCACGCGGCCGCGCCGTCGACCCAGACGGCGTCGGTGGAGGTGGCGGGCCGGTGCGGGACGCGCGCCAGCTGGTCGATCGCCGGGCGGCCCGGGGAGGCGAGCCAGTCGGCGGTCGCGGCCTGCTCGTCCGACAGGATGCTCACGGACCAGCCGTCCACGGCGTCGAGCGCGTCCCGGAACCGTGCGTCGGTGTGCACGCAGAACAGCAGCATCGGCGGGTCCAGCGACACGGACGCGACCGCGCTGGCCGTCATGGCGTGCAGCAGGCCGCGCCACCGCAGCGTGATGACGGCGACACCGGCGGGGAGCCGTCCGACCGCGGAGCGGAACGCGTCCGGGGAGGCGGCGTCGGTCACGGCGCCGTGTCGACCGGGTCCGCGGCGCCCGCAGCGTCGGAGCCGGCCCGCCGCGCACGGGGGCGGTCGTCGAACAGCGCGCGCGGCAGGACGCCGACCGCGATCGTCACCACGAGCGAGCCGAGCACCCACACCCAGCCGACGGCCTGGCCGTCCGGCACCAGGGTGTCGCCGCCGGGACCGGACCGGGACAGGAGCTGCACGGTCGCGAAGAGACCCACCGCATAGCCGGCCAGCGCGAGGTAGCCGCCGAACGCCCGCGCGGTCAGCGCGGCGGCGAACGCCAGCGCGAGGCACAGGACGACACCCCAGGGCTCGATGCTGCGGTGCATCACGGTGCCGAGGGCCCCGACCAGCACACCCAGCCCGAGGGCGAGGGCGGTCGTGCCGATCGCACGGGCGGGGAGGCGCTGCACGCCCGTCACGCTACCGGCCGCACGCCGGCGGGCCACACGACGTCGGCGCCCGAGCCACCGGTGCCGCGGCGGTACCACTCGGTGGGCAGCACGGGCGCCAGGACGCGGTTGCTCAGCGCGTAGCAGCCGACGAGGGCCGGGTCGTCGTCGATCACCCGGACGGCCTGCACCTGCGAGACGTGCGCGCGCAGCGCACCGAGCACCCGGTCACGCACCGGGCGGACGTCCACCTCGAGGTCGATCTCGTCGTCGGTGACCGCGACGGACGGCAGCTCGGCCGTGGGGTCCGGCAGCTCGAGCTCGTCGCGCAGGGAGCCCAGCGCCGCCAGGACGGTGTCCCCGGCCAGCTCGTGCATCCCCCGCTGCAGACCCAGGCGCCGCTGGACGGACCACAGGACGACCGGGACGGCGAACGCCGGCGAGGCGTCGTCCGGGCGGGAGGCTGCGAAGTCCACCGCCCACTGCGTCACCTCGTGCGTGCGGACGTGGTCGGGATGGCCGTAGCCGCCGCCCGGCTCGTACGTGACGACGGCGTCCGGACGGCGCGCGCGGATCACCCGCGCCAGCCGCTCGGCCGCCTCCTCCAGACCGACGGTGACGAACGCCCCGGGAGGCACGTCGTCCAGGCGGCCGGCGCGGCCGACGCCCACCCACGCCATCCCCGAGTCCTCGAAGCGCCCGTCCGAGCCGCCGGGGATGGTGTCGAGGAAGCCGCGGTCCCGCACGCCGAGGGCGGCCAGCGCGCGACCCAGCTCGTGGTCGCGGTGCTCGGCGAGCGCCGGCCCGTCCCCCTCGAGGTGGGCCAGCCGCTCGCCGATGACCTCGCCGCGCTCACCCCGCGTGCACGTGACCACGGTGACCGGACGCCCGGAGGCGGCCCACGTGGCCAGCAGCGCACCCGTGGTGAGCGACTCGTCGTCGGGGTGCGCGTGCACCGCGACGAGTCCGCCGGCGGACGGTGTCACCTCGGGATCCCGCTGGGTCAGGCGCGCTTGGCGCGGGCCGTCTGGCGCGCGCGCTCGCTCTGGTCCAGCACCACCTTGCGGATGCGCACGATCTCCGGCGTCACCTCGACGCACTCGTCCTCGCGCGCGAACTCGAGCGACTCCTCGAGCGTGAGCTTGCGCGGCGGGATGAGGTTCTCGAAGTTGTCCGCCGTGGAGGAGCGCATGTTGGTGAGCTTCTTCTCCTTGGTGATGTTGACGTCCATGTCCTCGTTGCGCGAGTTCTCACCGACGATCTGGCCCTCGTAGACCTCCTGCGTGGGCTCGACGAAGAACGAGCCGCGCTCCTGCAGGTTGATCATGGCGAACGGCGTCACCGCACCGGCACGGTCCGCGACGAGCGACCCGTTCAGGCGCGTCTCGATCGGACCGGCCCAGGGCTCGTAGCCCTCGGCGATGGACGACGCGATGCCCGTGCCACGGGTGTCCGTGAGGAACCGGGTGCGGAAGCCGATCAGGCCACGGGCGGGCACCAGGAACTCCATGCGGACCCAGCCGGTGCCGTGGTTCGACATGGTCTCCATGCGGCCCTTGCGCTGCGCGAGCAGCTGGGTCACCGCACCGAGGTACTCCTCGGGGACGTCGATGGTCATGCGCTCGACGGGCTCGTGCACGTGCCCGTCGACCTTCTTGGTGACCACCTGCGGCTTGCCGACGGTCAGCTCGAAGCCCTCGCGGCGCATCTGCTCGACCAGGATGGCCAGCGCGAGCTCACCGCGGCCCTGGACCTCCCAGGCGTCGGGACGCTCGGTGGGGACGACCTTGAGCGAGACGTTGCCGACGAGCTCCTTGTCGAGCCGGTCCTTGACCTGCCGGGCGGTCACCTTGTGGTTCTTGCCACCGCGACCGGCCAGCGGGGACGTGTTGATCCCGATGGTCATCGAGATCGCCGGGTCGTCCACCGTGATGAGCGGCAGCGGACGCGGGTCGTCGGGGTCGGTCAGCGTCTCGCCGATGGTGATGTTCTCGATGCCGGCGACGGCGACGATGTCCCCGGGGCCCGCCGACTCCGTGGGGACGCGCTCGAGCGCCTTGGTCTCCAGCAGCTCGGTGATCTTGACGTTCTGCATGGTGCCGTCGGCGCGGGCCCAGGCCACGGTCTGCCCCTTGCGGAGCTCGCCGTTGAAGATGCGCAGCAGCGCGAGGCGGCCGAGGAACGGCGACGCGTCGAGGTTGGTGACGTGCGCCTGCAGCGGCGCACCCTCGGTGTACGTGGGGGCGGGGATCTTCTCGAGGATCGTCTTGAACAGCGGCTCGAGGTTCTCGGCGTCCGGCAGTCCGCCGTCCTCGGGCTGGTTCAGCGACGCACGGCCGGCCTTGGCGGCGGCGTAGACGACCGGGACGTCGAGGATCGCGTCCAGGTCCAGGTCCGGGACGTCCTCGTGCAGGTCGGACGCGAGGCCCAGCAGCAGGTCGGTGGCCTCGTGGACGACCTCGGAGATCCGGGCGTCGGGCCGGTCGGTCTTGTTGACGACCAGGATGACGGGCAGCTTGGCGACGAGCGCCTTGCGCAGCACGAAGCGCGTCTGCGGGAGCGGGCCCTCGCTCGCGTCGACCAGCAGGACGACGCCGTCGACCATGGACAGGCCGCGCTCGACCTCGCCGCCGAAGTCGGCGTGGCCGGGGGTGTCGATGACGTTGATGGTGATGCCGTCGGGCTGGCCGAACTCCGCCGCCGCGGGGCCGGAGTACCGGACCGCGGTGTTCTTGGCGAGGATCGTGATGCCCTTCTCGCGCTCCAGGTCGCCGGAGTCCATCGCCCGCTCGTCCACGTGGGCGTGGGAGCCGAAGGCGCCGGACTGCCACAGCATGGCGTCGACGAGCGTGGTCTTGCCGTGGTCGACGTGCGCGACGATCGCGACGTTGCGCAGGTCGGTGCGCACGCTGGTGCCGGCGTCCACCGAGGGCGCAGTCGGCGCAGACGTGGGCTCAGACATGGGGAACTCATCTCAGAAGGTGGGGATCGCGCCGAGTCGTCGGCCGCGACGATCAAGTCTACCCGCCCGCCGTCCCCGCCGTTCAGAAGGTGACCAGTGCCACCAGCGACGCGACGGTCATCCCTTCGACGTGCGCGCCCACTCCCACCAGGACGTGAGGTCCGCCCGCCCGAGCGGGAGCGGCTGCACGTCCGGCGCCGCCGGGGTGCTCCCCGCGGTCGGCGCGGCCGAGCCGCGGGTGGCGACGACCACCGGCTGCCGCACCAGCGAGAGCACCGCGCCGCCGGCGTCCAGGCTCTGCGCGACGGCGGCGAGCTGGTCCTCGACGGCGGCCGGGTCCAGCGTCTGCGCGAGCGCGCCGACGGCCGCGTCGGTCGCCGCGTCGGTCCACCCGGTCACGTTCGCCGTCCCACCCGTGCGCCACCGCGACACCACCGAGTCCACCGGCAGCCCCGCCTGCGACACCGGCACGAGTGCGGCGTCCCACGCGTCGGCCGCCCCGGCGAGGTCGGGGCCCAGGCCGTCGACCGGCGTGTACTCCTCGACCTCGAAGCCGGCGTCCGCCGCCGACGCCGTGATCAGCGCCAGGATCCTGGCGCGCACGGGGTCGACCGTGTTGGTCAGCACGCGGACGACCACCGGACCGGTCACGCCGGCACCCGACAGGAGCCGCCGCGCCTCCGCGATGTCGGCCGGCCCGCTGGGCGCCACGTCGCCGCCGGCGTCGGGACCGACCGACGGCAGGAGCGCCGCGGCGACGCTCGCCTGCGGCCACAGGGGCGCGACGACGTTCGCGACCACCGCGTCCCGCGGCACGGTGCGCAGGAACGCCTGGCGGACGGCCGACGCCACCGCGGCGTCCCCCCCGTACGAGGCGGGGTCGAACGGCCCGCCACCCGCCGCCTGGAGCTGCAGCTGCAGCGTGCTGTCACCACCGGTGCGCACGTCGGCCCCGCTGACGTCGGCCAGCGCCTCGAGCACGTCGGTGGTGTCGGCGGGGGCCACCACGTCGACCCTCCCGGCCGCCAGCGCGTCGACCTGCGCCAAGGGGTCGAGGTCGCTGCGGACCACCACCCGCTCGTAGGCGGCCGGGTGCGCGCCCTGGTACTCGTCGTTGCGGACCAGCTCCACGCGGCCGCCCGGCTCCACGGCGTCCACCGCGTACGGCCCGGTGGTGACGGCCTCCTCGACGTGCTGCGCCAGCTGGTCGGCGTCGAACTCCGTCCGCCACGCCCCGGAGATCGAGCTCAGGGCGGTCTTGTCCTCGTCGACGATCGCCTTCGTCACCGCTGCCGCCGCCGCTGCGGGGTCCTCGACGCCCAGCGCCGTCTGCCCCAGCACGTGCGCGGGCAGGTTCACGTCGAGCGCCACCTGCCAGTCGGGCACCGGTGTCGCATACGTCAGGGTGAACGTCGCCCCCTCGATGACGGGCAGGGCCGGGGCCTGCACGAGCGCGGGCGACGCCGCCGCGAATGCCACGCCCGCATCCAGCGCGTCGTTGTTGACCACGCCGCCCTGCTCGTCGAGCTCCGGCAGCACGTCGTCGAGCTGGCCGCTGCGGGCCGCCCACTCGAGCAGCAGGTCGTCCGGCGTCACGGGTGTGCCGTCCGACCACGTGGCCTCCGGCGCGATCGTGTAGCGCACGGTCAGGGGCGCGTCGCTGACCTTCTCCACGGTGCCGAACGCCTCGTCGGGCACCGCTGCGCCGTCCTCGTCGACGGAGACGAAGCCCGCCTGCACCAGCGAGCGCACGAGCGTGCTGCCCGGGGTGCGACCGTCGGGCGTGCCCGCGTTGAGCGAGGCGAACGGTGCCTCGACGGCGACCACCATCGTGTCGGTGCGCACGGGCGCGGGTTCCGACGTGGTGCACGCCGACACCAGCGCGAGCGCCCCCACGGTCCCCGCCACTGCCAGCCACCTACGACGCACCACGACCTCCGCTCGCGCACCACCACCGGACGAACCGCCCATGCGAGCGATATCGGTCGATCTCACCCGCATCTGAACCCTGCCGGACATCTGGTCCACGGGCCGGACGCCACGCGGGCCCGGCCGCACCGCTGGAGCCGGGCCCGCGTGGTCCGTCGGGGTGTCGCGGTCAGGACCGCTCGAGGAGCAGCGACCGCAGCTCGCGGCGCTCCCGCTGCTTGTCCGGGTCCGGCAGCGGCACGGCGGCGATCAGCCGCTGCGTGTACGCCTCCTGCGGGTTGCGCAGGATCGCGTCGCGCGTGCCCTGCTCGACGATGACGCCGCGTCGCATGACCGCGATCCGGTCGGCCAGCACGTCGACCACCGCGAGGTCGTGCGTGACGAACAGGCACGCGAACTTCAGCCGCGACTGCAGGTCCTGGAGCAGCTCGAGGACCGTCGCCTGCACCGAGACGTCCAGGGCGGACGTCGGCTCGTCGGCCACCAGGAGCTCGGGCGACAGCGAGATCGCGCGGGCGATGCCGACGCGCTGCTTCTGGCCGCCCGACAGCTCGTGCGGGTAGCGGTTGCGGTAGCTGCGCGGCAGCTGCACCTGGTCGAGCAGCTCCTCGATCTTCTTCTGCAGCGCGTCCCCCTTGGCGATCCCCGCCAGGAACATCGGCTCGCCGATGCTCTCGCCGACGGGCAACCGGGGGTTGAGCGAGGACGACGGGTCCTGGAACACCATGCCGACCTTGCGCCGCAGCGAGCGCAGCTTCTTGGCGTCGCGCTTGGTCAGCTCGACGCCCGCCACCGTGAGCGTGCCCTCGACCACGGGCAGCAGACCCACCGCGGCGCGTCCGATCGTCGTCTTGCCCGAGCCGGACTCCCCCACCAGGCCGACGACCTCGCCGGGCCGGATGACCAGGTTGGCACCCTCGACCGCGCGGAAGGCCGGCATGCGGCCCTGCTTCGGGTACTCGATCGCCACGTCCACCAGCTCGAGGATCGGGGCGGTCCCCTCCACCTCGGCGGCCCGGCGTGCACGGTGCGCCGACTCGGCCGCGGTCTTGTTCGCGGCCTCGCGGCGCGCGAGCTCCTCGGCGTCCGCGGAGCCCGCGCGGTCCCGGCCCGTGGCCGCGGCCAGCGCGGCCGTGAGGTCGATCTCCTCGCCCGACTCGTCCGCGGCACCGAGGTGCGGCACCGCGGCGAGCAGCTCCTGCGTGTACGGGTGCTGCGGGTCGCTGAAGATCTGCCGGGCCGTCCCGGTCTCGACGATCAGGCCGCGGCGCATCACCGCGATGCGGTCCGACAGGTCCGCCACCACGCCCATGTCGTGCGTGATGAGGATGACGGCCGAGTTCAGGTGGTCACGCAGGTTGCGCATCAGGTCGAGGATCTCGGCCTGCACCGTCACGTCGAGGGCCGTCGTCGGCTCGTCCGCGATGAGCAGCACCGGGTCGTTGGACAGCGACTGCGCGATCATCGCGCGCTGCCGCTGCCCACCCGACAGCTGGTGCGGGTAGGAGTTGAAGGCCTTGAGCGGGTCCGGCAGCTCCACCATCGACAGCAGCTCGAGCGCACGGTCGCGGGCCTGCGTCGGGGACATCATGTTGTGCAGGCGCAGCGCCTCGATGATCTGGTTGCCGATCGTGTAGACCGGGTTCAGGGCCGTCATCGGCTCCTGGAAGATCATCGCGATGTCGTTGCCGCGGATCTCTCGGACCCGGGACGACGACATGTCGCTCATCTCCTGGCCCATGAGCTTGATGCTGCCGGTGACGCGCGCGTTCTTGGGCAGCAGGCCCAGCAGCGCCATCGAGCTGACGGACTTGCCCGAGCCGGACTCGCCGACGATGGCGAGGACCTCGCCGGCGCGGACCTCGTAGCTGACGTCGATGGCCGCGGGGACCCACTTCTTGTCCACGGCGAAGTCGACGGACAGGTCGGTGACCTGGAGGACGGGTGCGTCCTGGGTGGTCGTATCGGTCATCGTGTGACTCCTGAGATCATGCGGGCATGCGTGCCGAGAGTGGCGACCTGTCCTACAGGCCGCGCAGCAGATATGTGTCGACGACCGCCTCGTGGGCGGTGATCGCGGGTCTGACGGCCGCACGAGGGTTCGAGGACGGCGCGGACGCGGTGCTGCGCGCACTGCCGGTAGCGCTGGGCCTGGGTCTGCTGGCCTGGCTGGTGTTCTGGCACCCGCGCGTGGACGTCACCGACGCCGGGGTGACCCTGGTCAACCCGCTGCGCACCGTCCACGTGCCGTGGGCCGCCCTCATCCAGGTGGAGACGCAGTACTCGCTGAGCCTGGTCACCCCCGGCGGGCGCTACCGGGCGTGGGCTGCGCCCGGGCCCGGCCGGCACCAGGTGGTCACCGCAGGGAACGACCAGCTGGCCGGGATGCCCCGGACGGCCCGCGACGCGCGCGGCTCCGTCGCCATCGGTGACCTGCCCAGCGCACCGTCCGGTCAGGTCGCGGCCCTGGTGCGTCGCCGCTGGGAGCACCTGGTCGAGGACGAGCGGCTGCCGATCGGTGTCGCCGACGAGACGCCGGTGATCACCCGCTGGAACCTGCCGGCGATCGCCCTGCTGGCCGTCGCGGCCGTCGGCGTGCTGGTCGTGGCGCTGACCTGACGTCACCGCCGACCCTCGCTGTCGTCGTTGCCCTCGCCCATCCCCCGCGGCTCGTCGAGCGGCTCGTCGAGACCGCCCGCCGCGACCGAGGTGGACGGTCGGCTCGACCCCGGCCCGGCCGACTGCATGCCCGGGTACAGGTCCGGACGGTTGCGCGTCTCCTTGACCCGGCGCAGCGCGATCTTCTTCTGCCGCGGGTCGAACGCGTCCCGCAGCCCGTCGCCGATGAAGTTGATCGTCAGGCAGATGATCACGATGAAGATGCCGGGCCACCAGAACAGCCACGGCCGGGTGGCGAACGCCGCCTGGTTGGCGCTGATGAGCGACCCCAGGGACACGTCCGGGGACTTCACGCCGAGGCCGACGTAGCTCAGCGCCGTCTCGGTGAGGATCGCCGCCGACATGAGCAGCGTGGTGTTCACCGTGATGACGCCGACCGCGTTCGGCAGGATGTGCTTGAAGATGATCCGGCGGTTGGACGCCCCCGCCAGACGCGCCGCGTCGACGAACTCACGCTCGCGCAGGGTGAGGAAGTCGCCACGTACCAGGCGGGCCATCCCGGTCCAGGACACCAGGCCGAGGAAGATCCCCAGCGCCACGACGCTCTTGGCGGAGTTCGCCACGACGGCGGCCGCGATCAGCGCCGGGATGATGATGATCATGTCGGTGAACCGCATCAGCACGGCCTCGGTCTTGCCGCGGAAGAACCCCGCCGACGAGCCGATGAGCACGCCGACCAGGGCGGCGATCGCGCCGACCATGACCATGATCGCCATCGAGATCTGCGTCCCGCGCATGACCATGGCGAACATGTCGCGGCCCACGCGGTCCTGCCCGAACGGGTGCTCCCCCATCGAGAACGGGAAGAGCTGCAGCGTCGGCTGACCGCCGTCCATGAGGGGCGGCGTCTGCCGGTAGGTGTACTTCCACCAGCCGGGGATCGGTCCGAGCCCGATCGCGGTGACGGCCAGCACCAGGATGCCCAGCAGGACGACGATGCTGACGACCGCGCCCGAGTGGCCGAAGAACCGCCTGAGGACGATGCGGCCCTGGCTCAGGCCCTTGACCTCGCCGGGCTCCTCGGGGGTCTCGTTCGGCGGGACGTCCGCCGTGTTCTCCAGGATGCCGGTCATGCCTTCACCCTCACTCTCGGGTCGAGGGCCGAGTACGTGAGGTCGGCCAGCAGGTTGAACACCACAGCGGTGATGCCGGTGACCAGGAACACGCCCATGACGGGGTTGGGGTCCACGCTCCTCAGGCCGGTGAGGAACAGCTGCCCCATGCCCTTGAACGAGAACACGTTCTCGGTGATCACGGCGCCACCGATCAGGCCACCGATGTCGATGGCCACGATCGTGGCCAGCGGGATCATCGCGTTGCGGAACGCGTGCCGCGTGACCACGACCCGCTCGGACAGGCCCTTGGCCCGCGCGGTGCGGACGTAGTCCTGGCCCATCACCTCGAGCATCGACGCCCGCGAGTACCGCGTGTACGAGGCGAGCGAGATGAGGATCAGCGCGATGGTCGGGAGGATCAGGTGGGTGTACTTGTCGATCCCGGTGATCCAGAAGTCGCCGTTGAGGTTCGGCGTCTCGGCACCGATCGTCGCGATCGGCCGGTTCCGGATGCGGGGGTTCGGCCATGTACGCCGGCCACGACTGCATGTAGCGGTCGAGCAGGATGAGGAACGCGACCACGGTAAGCTGGTCAGCGCCGCGGCCTTCATCGACTGGCCACGGTCGTAGCCGCCCATGAGGTAGCCGACGCCGATCCCCACGCCGATGGCCAGCAGGCCGAGGCCGACGATGAGCCACAGGTTCGCGTCGTCCAGCAGCGGCTGCAGCGCGAAGTACGCGACGAGCCCGATGCCGACCGTGATGAAGCACGAGTACAGGGCCCGGCGGTTCTGCAGGCCGGCGAACAGGACCGTGAAGCCGTAGGCGGCGGCGATGCCGGTGACCGTGATGACGACGACACCCAGCGACGGGGTGGTGAACCAGCGCGTCACCGACAGGTAGTACAGGACGAGCGCGGTGACCACGGCGGCGATGCCGAAGGTCAGGAGCCGCCGTCGCAGGCTCCCGGCGATGATCACGGTCCACACCAGGGCGGTGATCAACGAGATGACGATGATCGTGCCGTTGGCGATGAACGGGTCCCGCAGGAAGTCGTTGAAGCCGATGGCCCCGAACTCCTTGAGCAGGACCGCGACCCAGAACACCGGGAGCGAGAAGAACAGGAACGTGATGAACGTGACCGAGTAGTCCAGCGTGCTGTACTGCCGCAGCGCGGTGATCACACCGATGGTCACGCCGAACAGGATGGCCAGCAGCGCCGCCGTCGTCACCAGCTGCAGCGTGGTCGGGATGGCCGACGAGAGCGCGGCGGTGACCGGCTGGTTCTGGAGCGTGACCCCGAGGTCGCACTGCCCGACGAACGGCACCACGCACTTGACGGCCCCGCCGAGCCAGATGAAGTAGCGCAGGGCGGGCGGGACGTCGAGGTGGAGCAGCTCGGTGCGCTGCTGCAGCTGGGCTTCCTTGCTCGGGGAGTTGCTGGACCGGATCTCGGCCAGCGGGTCTCCCGAGTAGGCGATGAGCAGATAGACGATGAACGACGCGCCCAGCAGGATCAGCAGGGACGCGAGCAACCGTCGAAGGATGTAGGTGGTCATCGTTTCTCAGGTGTCGGTGTCGGGGCCGGCGCGCGAACCACGTGCCGGGAACGCTCAAGCGTAAGTCAGACGCCGCACCCGACCGGCACGCGACCTCGTCGTCACGTGCACCGTCCGGGTGCGGACCCGACGGTGCCGGGCCCCCGCGAGGCGGGCGACCCGGCACCGTCGGTCGTTCTGGTGACTGTCACACAGTCACCGGTGCGTGCGCTACTGCGGCTGGATCAGCCGTCGTTGACGCTCCACTCCCAGACGTTCCACCAGACACCGTTCTGGTTGGGGTTGTAGGAGTCGATCCCCTGGACCCGGTCGGCGACCGCGTCCACGCCCACGCTCTGGAAGAACGGCAGACCGTAGTCGGCGGCGAAGATCTTCTGGTCGATCTGCTGCTGCAGCTTCGTCTGCTCGTCCGTGTCCGTGGTGGTGATGAGCTGCGACATGAGCTCGTCCGCCGACGGGTCGGAGAAGTTGTTGAAGTTGGAGTCAGCACCGGAGCCGAAGATCTGCGGGACGCCGGAGACACCGACACCCGAGTTGATCCAGCCGAAGATCGACGCGTCGTAGGTGCCGTCACCGAGGCGCGAGCCCCACTTGGCGTCACCCTGGTCGTCGATGACGAAGCCGGCCTGCGACGCGGACTGCTGGATCAGCGTGAACGCGTCGACGCGGTTCGGGTTGTTGACGTTGTAGAGGATGCGGACCGTGGGGGTCGCACCGCCCAGGAGCGCCTTGGCACCCTCGATGTCCGGCTCGCCGAAGGCGTCGGAACCGTTGTTCTTGACCGACTCCTCGTAGCCGTCCTGAGCAGGCACGAACAGCTGCGAGTTGAGGACCTTGGCCTCGGGGTCGAGCGGCGTGATGATCGCGTCGAGGATCGCCTGGCGCGGGATCGTCATCAGGAACGCCTTGCGGACGTTCTGGTCGGCGAAGACACCCGAGAAGTTCAGGTCGATGTGGTCGTACGCGAGCTGGTTGCCCTTGTGGACCTCGACGCCGTCGAGACCCTCGAGCGCGGCGAGCGTGTCGGCGTTGGCCTGCGGCGAGATGACGTCGACCTCACCGTTCTGCAGCGCCTGGACCATGGCGGACGGGTCCGCGATGGTGCGGACGGTGATCTCGTCCAGCTTCGGGGTGAGGTCACCGTCGTAGGTGTCGTTCGGGACCATCGTGACCGACTGGCCCTCGACGACGTCCGAGACGATGTACGGGCCGCTCGACAGGTAGAGCTCGGGGTCGCTCGGCAGCGTCCGGGAGTCGAAGGCGGTGTTGTAGAAGTCGGCGACGGCCTTGAGCTGCGGGTCCGTCGGGACCGGGTTGGCGGCGTCGCCGCGCGGCTTGTCCTTGAGCAGGTCGATCAGCGCCTGGCCGTCGGCGAGGCCGCCACCCTTGGCGACGACGTGGGCCGGGCGGTCGAGACCGAACGCGACCTCCCAGTCGGCGAACGGCTTCGAGTACGTCAGCGTGATGCTGCGGTTGTCGTCGCCGATCTCGGGGAAGTCCGTCAGGCTCAGGCCGTCGGTGGACCCGGCGTAGCTGAAGTAGCTCGTGCCGGTGGTCGGGTTGCCCTCGTCGTCGGGGGCGCCGCCGTCGTCGTAGTAGCCGGAGTAGACGGCCCAGGCGAGGATGAGGTCATCAGCGTCGATGGGCTCACCGTCGGACCACTTCTTGCCCTCGTTGACGGTGTACTTGACCGTCAGCGGGTCGTCGCTCAGCTTCTCGATCGTCCCGAACGACTCGTCGCGCTGGACCTTGAGGTCACCGTCGATGTAGTAGAAGTTCGAGTTCGTCGCGAGCGACACCTTCGAGTTGATGTCCGTGTTGCCGTTGGCCGTCGAGGAGTTGAACGAGAAGAACTCGTTCGTCTCGGCGACGACGATGTTGCCGCCCGTCGACGCTCCGGCCGACTCCGACGGGGACGCAGTGTCCGTCGGGGTGTTGGAGCACGCGGTGAGCACCAGGGCGCCGGCTGCGAGAGCCGCAGCCGCGGCGCTGATTCGCCTGATCTTCAATGTTCCTCCTGGGAAGGGGTGGACGTCGGCCAGCACAGCCTCGTCCCCGTCGCAGTGCTGTGGGGTCGAGGCGGTCCGGCGTGGAGCACGTCCGCCGTGAGTTGAGAGACAAGGTAAGTCACGGTTGCTCAGACATATCGGGCACGTATGAGCCTGACGCCGGATCGTTACCTGATTGATACTGGCCAGTACAGTCCAGTATCCGAGATGGCGACCAGCGGAAACATCACCGTAACGTGTCCGATCCCGCCGCCGAAGGGGTGTCGTGACTACTCCCGTCCGGCGCGCGCGCCCGTGGTCTGCTATGCCACCGCCGCCTCTCTGGTATAGCGGTCCGACCGGCGAGACGCCGGTCACAGCGGGCACCGTCCGGGAGACTCGTCGGATGGATCCCACCGCCGCCGTCCGCCACCTCGGCCGTACCCGCTGGTTCGCGCGTCTGGGGCGCGCGGCCTCGGGGCTGGACCGCCGGCTGCAGAAGGCGACGCGCGGACGGTGGAGCGTCCTGGGCCGACCGACGCTCCCCCAGCTCCTGCTCACCACCACCGGCCGCCGTTCCGGTGAGGCGCGGGAGGCCGTCCTGCTGTACGCGGTCGACGGCGACGGGTGGGTCCTCATGGGCTCCAACTGGGGCCAGCAGCAGCACCCGGCGTGGTCGGGCAACCTCCTGGCGCACCCGCGCGCGAGCGTGACGATCAGCGGCGTGACGACGCCCGTCGTCGCGACGCTGGCCGACGAGGCGGAACGGCGGCGCCTGCTGCCAGCCCTGCTCGAGGTGTGGCCCGGGTACGTCGACTACGCCGCGCGGGCCGGTCGCGAGCTGCGGGTGTTCCGGCTGGCCCCGGCCGAGGACGGGCACGCTCAGGCCTGACGCGTGCGGCGCCGGTAGGCGCGCGACTTCATGACCTCGCCGCACTCGTTCATCGAGCACCAGCGACCGGACCGGTTGCGCGAGCCGTCGTAGTAGATCCACTGGCAGTCCGGGTTGGCGCACGACTTGAGCCGCGCCCACTCCCCCGTCGCGTGCGCCCGGTGGACCTCCGCGAGGATCCCGGCGACCACGGGATCCGCGCCACCCGGCACGAGGTCGGCACCCCCCTGCGCGAAGCGCACGACGAGCGGGTGCACGGCCGCGAGCGCGTCGAGCCCGGCCGCGTCACCCGTCACCAGGTAGTCGCGCACGGCGTCGCGGCACGCGACCAGCGACGCCGGCCCGTCCTCGAGCCGGTCGACGCCGTGGAACCGGTCGTCGGTGTTGAGCAGCGCCCGGACGCGCTCCACCGGCCCGGGCGCGACCCCCGGCTCGCTGCCCAGCTCCACCCAGTCCAGCAACGGGTCCGACACGGTCACCTCTCTTGACGTCGTCTGCGCCTCGCCACCATAGTCGCATCACCACCGTAGCGCGTTTACTGGTGACGCGCACGGGCCCGACGACGGAGAGAGATGCACGATGACCGCCACGACCACCGAGAAGCTCGGCTGCGACACCTCGGACATGCTCACCATCCACGCGCTGTTCCGGCGCGCCTTCACCGACGTCCCCGGCCTGGTCCGCGGCGTGGCCGACGGCGACACCGCGCGCATGCTCCCCGTCGCCGACCACGTCCGGGAGCTGGCCGGTGCGCTGCACCACCACCACGAGGGCGAGGACCTCCTGCTCTGGGACACCCTCGAGCAGCGCGCGCCCGGCTGCGCGCTGCACGTCGGTCTCATGCGGTCGCAGCACGCCGCGACCGCGGCCCAGCTGGACCGCCTGGTCGGCCTCATGGACGCCTGGGAGGACGGGGCGGGCGCGGGCGCGCGCGACGACGTCGCCCAGCTGCTCGACGAGGTCCGCGACACGCTCCTGACCCATCTGGGCCAGGAGGAGACGCAGATCCTGCCGACGGCCTCGACGGTGATGTCGCAGCGGGAATGGAGCCTGCTGCACGAGCACGGGATGGCGTCGATCCCCAAGGACAGGTTGTTCCTGCAGCTCGGGTGGGTCCTCGAGGTCGTGCCCGAGGCGGAGCGCGCCGGCTGGCTGCGGACCAACCTCCCCGCGCCGGCACGCGTGCTGTGGCGGCTGGTCGGTCGACGGCAGTTCGCCGCGCACCGGGCGCGCATCTACGGGTGAGGAGGCACGGCGAGCAGTGGCGTCGGTCACGGCGATCTCCTGTTGCGGCCCGCGATCACGCGGCGAATGCTCGGACGCACACAGCCCCACCCGTCCGAGACGCGGACGGCGGTCGGGGCCACGGTTACCGGCTGGTAACCAGGGGGTGGGCCGCGTTCGGTCCCGTTCGAACCACCGCAAGGAGATCCACCGTGAAGCGCGCCGCCACGATCCTCGTCGCCGCCGTCCTGACCGCCTCGACGCTCGCCGCCTGCGACAGCGGCTCCGACACGACCGGGGGTTCGACGGCGTCGTCGTCGGCCACCTCCGGCTCGTCCTCCGCCCCGACGGGCGACGTCACGGCCGCCCCCGTCGAGCCCAACGCCGCGCTGGCCTGCGGCCGCTACTTCAACGGCGGGACCAGCTCGCTCAACGCCCGCATCGCCGCCGCCGTCCCGGTGATGGAGGGGCAGGACGCCGGTACCGCGCTCGACGACGACCAGAGCGAGGAGCTCGCGTCCATCTCCTCGGCCCTGTCGGACGCCATCAAGGTGTCCCCGGACGAGCTCGCCCAGGCCTACGCCTCGATCCAGGACCGCGTGCAGGGCGCCCTGGACGCGGCCGAGTCCGGCGGCACGAACACCGCGACCCTGGACTACCCGACGGTGACCGGCACGATCGTCACCGAGTGCACCGCGGCGGGCTTCCCCGTCAGCTGACGTCGCGACCGGGCCGGGAGCTCACCTCCCGGCCCGGTCAGTCGACCAACGGCGTCTGCTGGTGCAGGAGCAGCCGCCACTCTCCGTGCGCGTCCCGGGTATAGGTCGAGGAGAGCGTGGCGCGGTACACGGACCCGGCGCGGACGCCCCGGAACTCGTAGACGACCGTCGCGGTCGACCTGGACTCGACCAGTCGCGGCTCTCCGAGCACGACCTCGTCCCACCCCGGTGAGGCGTCCATGGCCCGCACGCACTCGTCGCGGCTCAGGACGGCCCCGGGCACCACGACGAGGGCGTCCTCGTGCAGCACCCGCTCGTACTCGAGGCCCCGGCCGCGCGCCAGGTCGTTCTCCGACTGCATGAGCTCGTCGACGACTCCCATGCCTCCAGGCAACCACCGCACCGTCGTCTCGTCGAGACGGGCGCTGTCCTGGGCCGCGGTGCCAGACTGCAGGGCGTGAGCGAGGACGCGAGCAGCCGGCCGGTGGCCTCGGTCGGCCGCGCCATCCAGTCGCGCCTCTATCGCGCCGGGGTGTTCGGGCGCAGGCCCGTGGTCCCCGTCGAGCCCGCCGCGCTCGAGGCCGCGGCGCGGCGCCGGATGAGCGACGTCGCCTGGGCCTACGTCGCGGGCGGCGCGGGCATGCAGCGCACCGTGCAGGCCAACCTGGACGCGTTCGCGCGGCGCCGGATCGTGCCCCGGATGCTCGTCGACGTGGAGCACCGGGACACCTCGGTCGAGCTGTTCGGCCGTCGACTGCCGGCACCCCTGCTGCTCGCCCCGATCGGCGTCCTCGAGCTGGCCCACCCGGACGCCGACCTCGCCGTCGCGCGGACCGCACGGGCGCTGGACCTCCCGATGGTCATCTCGTCGCAGGCCTCGGTCCCGATGGAGCAGGTCGCGGGCACCCTCGGTGAGGCGCCGCGCTGGTTCCAGCTGTACTGGAGCAGCGACGACGACGTCGTCGACTCGTTCGTCGCCCGGGCCGAGGCCATCGGGAGCGAGGCGCTCGTCGTCACCCTGGACACGCACGTGCTGGGCTGGCGGACGCAGGACCTCGACCTCGCCTACCTGCCCTTCGCCCGCGGGCTGGGCCTCGCGCAGTACACGAGCGACCCGGCGTTCCGCCGACTGGTCGAGGCCCGTGCCGCGGCACCGTCGGGTGGTCCGTCGCCGCGCCCGACCCCCGAGGCGCTCCGGGCCCTGCACTCCATGGCGAGCCACTACCCCGGACGCCTGCGCGACACCCTGCGCTCGCCGTTGCCGCGGGCCGCGGTCGAGACGTTCCTCGACGTCTTCTCCCGCTCGTCGCTCACGTGGTCCGACCTGGCGCGGCTGCGCGGACGGACGTCGCTGCCGATCCTCCTCAAGGGGCTGCAGCACCCCGACGACGCCCGGCTCGCGCTCGACCACGGCGTCGACGGCATCATCGTGTCCAACCACGGCGGTCGGCAGGTGGACGGCGCGATCGGTGCGCTCGACGCGCTGCCCGCGGTGGTCGAGGTGGTCGGTGAGCGCGTCCCGGTGCTGTTCGACAGCGGCGTCCGCGGCGGCGCCGACGTCCTCACCGCGCTGGCCCTCGGCGCCCGCGCCGTCCTGCTGGGTCGGCCCTGGGTCTACGGCCTCGCCCTCGCCGGCGCCGACGGGGTGCGTGCCGTCGTCCAGCACGTCTGGGCCGAGCTCGACCTCACCATGGCGCTGGCCGGCGTGCGGTCGCTCGACGAGATCGGCCCCCACATGCTGGCACCTGTCTGAGGGCAGGGCGGTCGTCGGTTACGGTCTGTGTCCCGCTTCGGCTCAGAGGCGCACATGCAGGACCTGGAGCCGGGAGGGCCGGATGTCAGACGGGACGCCGACGACGACGGACGGTGCGCGCGAACCTCTCCTGGAGGCGCTCGCCCAGTTCGACACCCTGCTCGAGGGAGCCCCTCTCGGCATCGGGATCTTCGACCGCGAGCTCCGGCACGTGCGGGTCAACGCCAGGCTCGAGCAGATGAACGGCCAGCCCGCGCAGCTGCTCCTGGGCCGCACGCCGAGCGAGGTCAACGGCGAGGTCGGCCGGCAGGCCGAGGTGCTCTACCGCCAGGTGATGGACAGCGGTGTCGCCATGCGTGACGTCCGGCTGACCGGCGAGGTGGCCGCCCGCCCCGGACACGTCCGGCACTGGAGCACGACGTTCCACCCCGTGCGGATGGACGGGGTGGTCGTCGGCCTGTGCGTCATCGTCGACGACGTCACCGCCGAGCAGGAGCTCAGCGACGCCCTCGCCGCCTCACAGCTCGCGCACCAGCGCCTCGCCGAGGACCTGCAGCGCGACCTCATGCCACCAGCACGCCCCGTGGTCCCGGGCGCCGACGTGGCCGCGGTCTACCGGCCGGCCAGCACCGCGGCGTCCGTGGGCGGAGACTTCTACGACGTCATCGAGATGGACGACGACCGCTGGCTGCTGGTCATCGGCGACGTGCAGGGCAAGGGACCGCTCGCCGCGTCGCTCAGCGGCGCGCTGCGGTACGCCGTGCGCACCGCGGCCGTCGTGGACGCCGACCCCGCGCGGGTCATGGCGACGGTCAACGACGTCCTCATGCGGCTCGAGCACGACCGCACCTGCACCGCCGCGTGCCTGCTGCTGGAGCGCAGGGCGACCGCGTGGTCGGTGCGCGCGGTCACGGCCGGGCACCCGGCGCCGCTGGTCGTCCGCGGCGGGACCGGGTCGGTGGAGAAGCTGGGACACCCGAACCTGCTGCTGGGCGTGGTCCGCGGCGTGCTGTACGACGCGGCCGAGGTGGAGCTCGCGGCGGGCGACAGCCTCGTGCTGTACACCGACGGCGTGACCGAGGCCCACGCGCCGCGGGGTCCGGGCGACGGCGTCGCGCTGTTCGGCGAGGCCCGGCTGCGGGCCGTGCTCGCCGACACCGTCCCGTCGCCGGCGCAACGCCTGGCGGCCGCGGTGGACGAGGCCGTCGACGCGTTCTCGGGCGACGCGCGCCGGGACGACGTGACGCTCCTGGTGTTCCACGTGCCGGAGCCCGCGGACGCCGAGGCAGCGTCCGTCACCTGACGTCGTCGGCCGACGCCTGCAGCATCCTCGTCGCCGCCGCGCGCACCCGGTCCCGGAGCTCCTCGGGACGCTCGATCACCACCTCGCAGTCGAGGGCGGCGACGAGGGCCGGCAGCCAGTCGAGGGACTCGGCGTGGATCTGCGCCCGGTGCCAGGGCAGGGCGCCCCCGGGATCGGTGTCCAGCCGTTCGAGCCGAGCCACGCTGCGCGGCAGGTGTGCCCGGATGCGGTCCTCGGTGTCTCGGAGACGGAGCACCACCTGCCAGCGGTAGTCGGCCTCGGCGAAGCGCTCCACCAGGTCGGACGCCACGTCCGCCCGTTCCGGCGGTGCGAACGTCCCCGGGAGCGACCGAGCCGTCCGGATGCGATCGACCCGGAACGTGCGCTCGTCCTGAGCGCCCGTGTCGAACGCCACCAGGTACCACCGCCCGGCGTGCCAGACGAGGCCATAGGGGTGGACCGTTCGTCGTGACGGTGCCCCCTCGCGGCTGCGGTACCGCAGGTCGAGCACGTGGCGCTGGCTCACCGCCTCGGCCAGCGCGAGCAGCACACCGGGGTCCGTGTCGACGTCCCCACCGCCGCCGGTGCGCCGCATGACCTCGAGCGCGGCATCGACGCGCTGCGCGTCCGCGGCCGGCAGCGCACGTCTCATCTTGGACAGAGCGGTGAGCGCTGCGATCCCCGGTTCGCCCGACGTCGCCTGTGCGCGGGACAGCCCGAGCAGGGCCGCCACCACCTCCGCGTCGGTGAACATGAGCGGCAGGACCCGCCGGCCGGGCGCGAGCCGGTAGCCGCCGTAGCGCCCGCGCAGCGACTCGACGGGAAGGTCGAGGTCGACCAGGCGCCTGACGTCTCTGCGGACCGTCCGTTCGTCCACGCCGAGTCGCGCGGCGAGCTCAGGAACCGTCCGCAGGGGTGCGGACTGCAGGAGCTCCAGCAGCTGCAGCGCCCGCGCGGTCGTCTCGGCCATGCGTGCCATGCTCGCTCATACCGGGCAGGTTCGGCCCGGTATCGCTCCTACGGTTTCCTCCGTGGCGGAGGTCCCGCCGCGCGCACCCTCCCGAGGAGACAGCCATGGAGCTGGCGGCCACCCGCATCATCACCGACGACGTCGACGCCCTGACCTCGTTCTACGAGACAGTCACCGGGATCCGAGCGACCCGGCTGCACCCGATGTTCGCCGAGCTGCGGACCCGGTCGGGCACGCTGGCGATCGCGAGCTCCGCGACCGTGCCGCTGCTGGGAGACGGTGCGGCCGAGCCCCGGGCGAACCGCAGCGTCACCCTCGACTTCCTCGTCGACGACGTCGACTCCACCTACGAGGCTCTGCGGGAGGTCGTCGCGACGTTCGTCAACCGGCCGACGGACATGCCGTGGGGCAACCGCTCGCTCCTGGTCCGCGACCCGGACGGCAACCTGGTGAACTTCTTCACGCCGACCAGCGAGGCGGCCCGGGCCAGGGCTGCACGTTGAATCTGAACTCCACCGCGTTCCGAAGTGACTCAACAGCAGCGGCTGGACGCGCGGCTCAGGAACCGGACGAGCGGCCGGTCTCCTCCTGCAGTCGGTCGATGTGCTGCGACGCCTCGGCCTTGGTCAGGTCAGCGCTGATCTCCTCGCCGGCTTCACGCGCCAGCGTGTCGAGATAGCTGCGCTGTGCGGCGGTCATCGGCTCGTCGCCCGTCGCCCACTGCGACGGGTCCTTCGCCGCCGGGTCACTGCTCGGGGTGGTGCTGCCCAGCACCTCGTCCGTGTTCCGATCATCAGACATACGTTCGATGCTACGCACAGCGTCCGACGTCGTCGCGGCGAGAGCCTGCGCCCGCCGGCACCAGCGTCGCCACGTGGCGTCCGGTACAGCGATAGCCGTCGCGACGGGTGTCGGACACGCACCTACACGTTGAAGCGGAACTCCACGACGTCGCCGTCGGCCATGACGTAGTCCTTGCCCTCGATGCGGGCCTTGCCGGCGGCGCGTGCGGCCGCGACCGAGCCGGCGGCGACGAGGTCGTCGAACGAGATGACCTCGGCCTTGATGAAGCCCTTCTGGAAGTCCGTGTGGATCACGCCGGCGGCCTGCGGGGCGGTCCACCCCTGGTGGATGGTCCAGGCCCGGGACTCCTTGGGACCGGCCGTCAGGTAGGACTGCAGGCCGAGCGTGTGGAACCCGACGCGCGCCAGCTGGTCCAGCCCCGCCTCCTCCTGACCGTTCTCGGCGAGCATCTCCCGGGCCTCGTCCGGCTCGAGCTCGACCAGCTCGGACTCGAACTGGGCGTCGAGGAAGATCGCGTCCGCGGGGGCGACCAGCGCGCGCATCTCGTCCTGGAAGGCGGTGTCGGCCAGACCGGCGTCGTCGGTGTTGAAGACGTAGATGAACGGCTTGCTCGTCATGAGCTGCAGCTCGTCGAGGTGCTCGATCGTCGTGCCGGCCTGCGAGAGCGTCTTCCCGGTCTCGAGGACCGCCTTCGCCTCCTGCGCGGCGGCGAGCAGGCCGGCGTCGGCCTTCTTCGCGCGCACCTCCTTCTCGAGGCGCGGGATCGCCTTCTCGAGCGTCTGCAGGTCGGCCAGGATCAGCTCGGTGTTGATGACCTCGATGTCGTCCTTGGGGTCCACCGCACCGGAGACGTGCACCACGTCGGGGTCGGCGAACGCGCGCGTCACCTGGCAGATGGCGTCGGCCTCCCGGATGTTGGCCAGGAACTTGTTGCCCAGGCCCTCGCCCTCGCTGGCGCCCTTGACGATGCCCGCGATGTCCACGAACGACACGGTCGCCGGGAGGATCCGCTCCGAGCCGAACAGCTCGGCCAGGACCGTCAGCCGCGGGTCGGGCAGCGGGACGACGCCGACGTTGGGCTCGATCGTCGCGAACGGGTAGTTCGCCGCGAGGACCTGCGCGCGGGTCAGCGCGTTGAAGAGGGTGGACTTGCCGACGTTGGGCAGGCCGACGATGCCGATGGTGAGTGCCACGGGGGGACAGTCTACGGGCGGCCCCCGCTCAGGCGAACGCCACGATCCGGCGCAGGAGGTCGGTCCCGGTGCGGTCCAGGGTGCGCCCGCCCAGGCGCACCCCGATGACCAGGAGGACCGAGCCGAGCAGCAGCCCGACCGCGAGCGTCACCCAGCCGAGCGCGACCGAGCCGCCGCGGACCGCGACGACCGCCAGGACGATCTCCGGCAGGCACAGCGCCACGACCGCCAGCCAGCCCCCCAGCTGCGAGACCAGCGACGCGGCCGACGCACCCTGCTTGGTCTGGAACGGGTTCTCCCCCGGCAGCTGCACCGGGTACACGACGAGCGCGGACAGGACGCTGGCCGCGCCGAGCGACGTCAGCAGCACCCCGAAGGACAGCCCGAGCAGCGCGGGGACCGCGTGCGGCCGGCCGGCCACCAGCGCGGACCCCACCGACAGGACGAGCACCGCGGGGACGGCGATCGCGCCCGCGGCGAGGACCCGGCCGAGCCGGTCGACGCTGCCGCGCAGCGGGGTGGCGACATGCGTCCAGAACGCGGTGCCGTCGTAGGCGACGTCGGCGGAGATGCCCCAGCCCATGAGGTAGGCGGCGATCGGCCCGATGAGCAGCAGCACGCCACCGTGCGGGTCCAGGACGTAGAACACGATGGCCAGCACCGGCACGATCACCACCGCGAGGGCGTACCTGGGGTCGCGACCCCAGTAGGTCAGGCAGCGCGCCGTCACGGCACCGAGCGGCGTCGCGGGCAGCCGGGCGAACCAGCCCAGACCGTGGCCGCGCGTCGACGCCTTCTGGTGCGGCGGGTTGACCAGCGCGTGACCGAGCGCCGCGCGCCAGACGAGGGTGAGGACCACCACGGTGGCCGCGGCGATCGCGAACCGGACGGCCGCGAGGCCCCACGCGCCGTCGGCGACGTGCCCCGGCACCGACCAGACCGCGCCCAGCGGGGTCCATGACAGCACACCGGCGACGCGGTCGAGCAGGTCGCGGCCCACCGTCACGCTCGAGGAGAGCCCGCTCAGGACCGGGCCGACGAACAGGATCGGCAGGACCGCGAGAGCCGCCATGACCTCGCGGAAGCGTCGGCCCGACAGCAGGCTCGACGCCGCCGACGTGGTGGCACGGGCGCCGATCACGCAGGTGGCCAGGCCGAGCACGGAGCACACCACGGCCGCCGCGAGCGCCGCGGGGGTCCGCCACCAGACGCCGGCCATCGCCAGGGCCGCACCCGCCGAGACGACACCGGGCACCCCGATCAGGCCGCTCACGGCCAAGCCCGTCAGCAAGGACCGGCGTGGGATGGCGAAGGTGACGAACCGGGCGGGGTCCAGGGTCGAGTCGAGGCCGAACGCCAGCAGGGGCACCACCCACCAGCCGAGCACCAGGACCGATCCGAGCAGGACGACGACGAGCGCCCGGTTGTCGGGCTCCTGCACGCTGAGCACGGCCATGGAGGCGACGACCACCGCGAGCGCGAGCAACCCGTACAGCGCACCGAGGACCAGCCCCACCACCTGCCACGGGCTGCGCCGCAACCCGTTGCGCAGCAGCGTCAGCTTCAGGCGGGCGAGGTGCGCAACCACGCGAGCCCCTCCCCGCTGACCCGGCCGCCGACCAGCTCGACGAACCGGTCCTCCAGGCTGCCGTCCCCGCGGACCTCGTCGACCGTGCCCGCCGCCAGGACGTGGCCGCCGGCGATGACGGCCACGTGGTCGCACATGCGCTGGACCAGGTCCATGACGTGCGACGAGACGATGACCGTGCCGCCCGAGCGCACGTAGGACGCGAGGATGTCGCGGATGTTGGCGGCCGAGACCGGGTCCACCGCCTCGAACGGCTCGTCGAGCACCAGCAGGCGCGGCGCGTGCACCAGCGCGCACGCCAGGGCGACCTTCTTGGTCATGCCCGCGGAGTACTCGACGACGAGCTTGCCCGCGTCGGCGGTCAGGTCGAGGGCTGTCAGGAGGTCCGCAGCGCGCGCAGCCACGGTCTCGCGGTCCAGGCCCTGCAGCAGGCCCGCGTAGGTGATGAGCTGCTCGCCGGTCAGCCGGTCGAACAGCCGCACGCCGTCGGGCAGGACGCCGAGCAGCCCCTTGACCGTGGCCGGCGACGACCACAGGTCCTGGCCGTGCACCAGCACCGTGCCGAAGTCCGGTTGCAGCAGCCCGGTGGCCATGGACAGGGTGGTCGTCTTGCCGGCGCCGTTGGGGCCGACGAGCCCGTAGAACGATCCGCTGGGGACCACCAGGTCGATGCCGGAGACGGCGATCTTGTCACCGAACCTGCGCCACAGGCCGCGCAGCTCGAGGGCGGGAACGTTCGACATCGCTCCAGCCTAAGCGGCGCCCCGCCGGCGTGGGTCTGGTCCGTGCGCGCATGTGGGTGGTCGCTGGAACGCTGCCGCCATGGACACAGGACTGCTGGTGGGGCTGGCGATCGGTGCGCTCGTGGGCGTGCTGGGCGGCTGGGCGCTGGCCTCGGGCCGGGTGCGCGCGGCGCAGGTCGAGGCGGCACGCGCGCACGCGGTGCTCGACGCCGAACGACAGGGCGCCCAGGCGCGCGCCGCGGACTCCGACCGGCTGGCTGACCAGTTCCGCTCGCTCGCCGCGGACGCCCTGGCCACCAGCACCGACCAGTTCCTCGCCCTCGCGCACCAGCGCCTCGCCGCCGACCACCAGACTCAGGCCGGCGAGCTGGCGCAGCGCGAGCAGGCCGTGCGCGCGATGGTCGAACCGCTGTCCCGCACCCTCGAGCAGGTCCGCAACGAGCTGTCGGTGGCGGAGCAGGCCCGCGCGGCCGGCCAGGCGGCGCTGGGCGAGCAGGTGCGCGCGATGCAGCAGGCCTCCGAGCACCTGCGCGGCGAGACCGCCCAGCTGGTGACCGCCCTGCGCTCGTCGCAGGTCCGCGGCCGGTGGGGCGAGCTCCAGCTCAAGCGCGTGGTCGAGGCCGCCGGGATGCTGGCGCACGTCGACTTCGTCGAGCAGGACCAGGTCCGCACCGACGACGGGCTGCTGCGTCCGGACATGGTGATCAAGCTCGCGGGCGGCAAGAACGTGGTGGTGGACGCCAAGGTCGCGTTCCTGGGCTTCCTCGACGCCGCGCAGACCACCGACGAGCGTGTCCGCGCGGAGCGGCTGGCCGCGCACGCCCGGCACGTCCGGTCGCACGTCGACGACCTGTCCGCCAAGCGGTACTGGGACCAGTTCGCCCCGGCGCCCGAGTTCGTCGTCATGTTCGTGCCCGCCGAGTCGTTCCTGCACGCCGCAGCCGAGCAGGACCCGGCCCTCATCGAGTACGCGTTCGAGCGGAACGTCGTCATCGCGACGCCCACCACGCTGCTGGCCCTGCTGCGCACCATCTCCTACGCCTGGCGCCAGGACGCGCTGGCCAGCAACGCGCAGGCCGTCCTGAGCCTCGGCAAGGAGCTGCACGGCCGGCTGGCCACCATGGGCTCGCACCTGGCTCGCCTGGGCCGCGCCATCGACTCCGCCGCCGGCGCGTACAACCAGACGGTGTCGTCCCTGGAGACCCGCGTGCTGGTCAGCGCGCGCCGGTTCGCGGACCTGCAGGTGGTCGACGCCGAGCTGCCGACCCCGCAGCCGGCCAACCCGCAGCTGTCCACCGTGAGCGCTCCCGAGCTGGTGGCGTCGGCAGACGAGCTGGTGGTGATGTTCGACGGCCGGGCGGACCGCGACGCCCGCGCCCTGCGCGAGGAGCGCTCGGCGGCCCGACCGGACGCCGACACGGCCTGACGGCGGGGCGGTGCCGCGCGTCCTGCCTCCCGGTCCGGACCTGAGCTGCCCGTTCCGCCGAGGTCGACACTGCGGCCGCCACGAAGCCGCGCGACGCGACCGATGTCGAGGTCGGGCCCAGCGGCCGGAGGCAGGGTGCCGAGCCAGACGTTGGTCGCGTCATCCGCCCGTGCAACGCGAGCAATGTCGACCTCGCCGCCAGCGGACGGCGCCGCGCAGCAGCGTCACCGTTGCCTGCCGTTGTCGACCCAGACGTTGGTCGCGTCATCCGCCCGTGCAACGCGAGCAATGTCGAGGTCGGCGGTGGGGAGCCGGCGGGTCAGGCTGGCTGGACGTCCAAGGACGGGCGGCCCTCGCGGCGAGGGGTCGCGGCGACCTTGCCGGCGGCCTTCAGGTCGGCGCGCAGCTCGCGGGGCAGCGAGAACATGAGGTCCTCCGTCGCGGTCCGGACCTCCTGCACGTCACCGAACCCGTGCTCGGCCAGCAGCTCCAGGACGTCCCGCACCAGGATCTCGGGGACGGACGCGCCCGACGTCACGCCGACGGTCTGCACGCCGTCGAGCCACGCCAGGTCGACCTCGTCGGCCTTGTCCACCCGGTAGGACGTCCGGGCGCCGGCATCGAGGGCCACCTCCACCAGCCGGACGGAGTTCGACGAGTTCGCCGACCCCACCGTGATGACCAGGTCGCACTCGGGCGCCAGCTTCTTCACCGCGACCTGGCGGTTCTGCGTGGCGTAGCAGATGTCGTCGCTGGGCGGGTCCTGCAGGTTGGGGAACCGCTCGCGCAGACGGCGGACGGTGTCCATGGTCTCGTCGACCGAGAGCGTCGTCTGCGAGATCCAGATGAGCCGGTCGGGATCGCGCACGACGACGTCGTCCACGGCGTCGGGCGAGTTCACCACCTGGATGTGCTCGGGGGCCTCGCCGTAGGTGCCCTCGACCTCCTCGTGGCCGTCGTGGCCGATGAGCAGGATGTCGTAGTCCTCGGACGCGAACCGCACGGCCTCCTTGTGCACCTTGGTGACCAGGGGGCAGGTCGCGTCGATCGTCTGCAGGGAGCGGGCGGCAGCGGCGGCGTGCACCGCGGGCGAGACGCCGTGCGCGGAGAACACGACCCGGGCGCCCTCGGGGACCTCGTCGGTCTCGTCGACGAACACCGCGCCGCGGGCGGCCAGGGTCTCGACGACGTACTTGTTGTGCACGATCTCCTTGCGCACGTACACCGGTGCGCCGTAGTGCTCGAGAGCCTTCTCCACCGCGATGACCGCGCGGTCCACGCCGGCGCAGTACCCGCGGGGCGCGGCGAGCAGGACGCGCTTGCCGGTGGTCGCGGTGCCGTCGGGCGTGCCGGCGGCGGGGACGGTCGCAGAAGTCACGCGACGAGTCTAGTTCGGCAGGTTCCAGCCGCCCGGCCGGCAGGTGCCCGCGCGCGTGTGACCTGCACCCGACCCGCACGGGTCCGTCACACCGCCGGACACCGGTGCGAGCGGCCCGGACGGGCTCGCCGTACCGGTGGGAGTCTGCCGAGACCCGGCTGGAAAGCGGGGCCTGTCGGTGCGATGGGGCAGGCTGGGCGCGTGAGCACCGGACCCCTCCCGAGCGCGACGCCGCCCGGCCCTCCCCCGCTGCGCGCCGCGGACACCACGCCCGACCGACCGTGGCCGGTCCGGCACCTGGCGCCCAAGATCGCGGACTACATCGCCAAGATGCCGCCCGTCTGGGTCGAGGGGCAGGTGCTCAACCTGAAGAAGTGGAACACCCTCTACTTCCTCACGCTGCGCGACACCGACCTCGACATGTCGCTCTCGGTGACGGCGCCGGCGTCGGCGATCGGGCCTGTGGCGGACCGGTTGGCGGACGGGGCGCACCTGGTGGTGCACGCGCGCCCGCAGTTCCACGCCAAGAAGGGCTCGTTGACCTTCTCCGCCGACGACGTCCGGCTGGTCGGTCTCGGGGAGCTGCTGGCCCGCATCGAGCACCTCAAGGGCGTCCTCGGGGCGGAGGGGCTGTTCGAGCCGTCGCGCAAGCGCCCCCTGCCGTTCCTGCCGGCGACCGTGGGCCTGATCGTCGCGCAGCAGGGCGACGCCGAGCATGACGTGGTGTCGAACGCGCGCGCTCGCTGGTCGGCCGTGCAGTTCGAGATCCGTCGCGTCACCGTGCAGGGTCCGCGGGCTGTCCCCGAGGTCAGTGCGGCGATCGCCGAGCTGGACCGGGACCCGCGCGTCGAGGTGATCGTGGTGGCGCGCGGCGGCGGGTCGTTCGAGGACCTGCTGCCGTTCAGCAACGAGTCGCTGGTCCGCGTGGCGGCGGCGTGCCGGACGCCGCTGGTCAGCGCGATCGGGCACCACCTGGACACGCCGCTGCTCGACCTCGTGGCGGACCTGCGCGCGTCCACGCCGACCGACGCCGCCAAGCGCGTCGTCCCCGACGTCAGCGAGGAGCGCGCGCGGGTGACGCAGGCTCGTCTCCGGGCCCGCGCCGCGCTGACCATGCGCCTGACCAGAGAGCAGTCAGGCCTGGACCACTGGCGCAGCCGCCCGGTCCTGGCCAACCCGACCACGCTGGTCGACGTCCACGAGCACCGGCTGGCGGCTCTGCGCGACGGAGCACGCCGCTCGCTGCACACCGCCCTGGTGCACGGTCGCGCGGAGGTGGCGGGGCTGGCCGCGCAGGTGCGGGCGCTGTCCCCGGCGGCGACGCTCGACCGGGGCTATGCCGTGGTGCAGCGGGAGGACGGGCACGTCGTGCGGGATCCCGCCGACGTCGCAGCGGACGACGCGCTGCGGATCCGGGTCGCCCAGGGCGAGCTCACCGCCCGGGTCACGTCGGGCTGAGGTCGCCCCGCCGGACCCGGACTCACGTCGACGGCAGACCGGCCGCACGTCGCCGTCGGGGAACGACTCTGCCCGGTGTCCCGTCAGGCGGGCGCTGGCGTCGGAGGTGTCGGCGGCTCCTGGTTGACTGTCCCCGTGCCGAAGTCGTCCCCCGCCTCCCCGTCCGCGGCGTCCCCGACGCCCGATCCCCACGCCGACGTCGCCGCCCTCGGGTACGAGGAGGCCCGCGACGAGCTGGTCTCGGTGGTGGCCCGCCTGGAGGCCGGTGCCGCGACCCTGGAGGAGTCGCTCGCGCTGTGGGAGCGCGGTGAAGCGCTCGCCCAGCGGTGCCAGGAGTGGCTCGACGGGGCCCGGGAGCGGCTCAGCGCCGTCCGCGAGTCAGCGCCAGCTGCGAGCCCCGGCACCGCCACGCAGGACCGCACCGCCACGCAGGACCGCACCGCCACGGACGTGACCGACGAGGAGACCCGATGACCACGCCGACCCCGGGCGCGACGAGCCAGACCAGCACGCCCACCTCGGCGCGCGCCCTCGTCGTCGGCGAGGCCCTCATCGACGTCGTCACCCGCCCCGACGGCACACGAGCGCAGCACCCCGGCGGCAGCCCCGCCAACGTCGCCCTGGGCCTCGGCCGCCTCGGCCGGTCGGTCGACCTGCTGACGTGGCTCGGTCGCGACGCGGACGGCGACCTGGTGCGCCGCCACCTGCAGGACTCCGGCGTCCGCGTCCTGGAGGGCAACCGCTGGGCCGCGCGCACACCCGTGGCGGCCGCGCACCTCGATGCGGACGGCGTCGCCACCTACGAGTTCGACCTCGAGTGGGACCTGCCCGAGTCCTGGGACGACGGGGGCGTGGACCCGGTCGTCATCCACACGGGGTCGATCGCGACCGTGCTGCAGCCCGGCGGCGCCGCCGTCGCCGCGCTGGTGTCGCGCGGCCGTGCGACCTCGACCATCACCTACGACCCCAACCTGCGGCCCGTCCTCATGGGCTCTCCGGCGCACGCGCTGCCCGTGGTGGACGCGCTGGTGCGGGCGGCCGACGTGGTGAAGGTCAGCGACGAGGACCTCGCGTGGCTGCACCCCGGCGTCGCGCCGGCGGAGATCGCCGAGGAGTGGAGCCGGTCCGGGCCGGCTCTCGTCGTCGTCACGCACGGTGGCGAGGGCGCGTTCGCCAGCACGTCCGCCGGGGCGCGCATCTCCGTGCAGGCCCCCCGCGTGCAGGTCGCGGACACGGTCGGTGCCGGAGACTCCTTCATGGGCGGGCTGATCGACGGGCTCTGGTCGGCCGACCTGCTCGGCGCCGACCGTCGCCAGGCCCTGGCGGACGTCGACGCCGCGACGGTGCAGGCGGTGCTGGAGCGGTGCGCGCGCATCGCGGCGATCACCGTCTCCCGCGCGGGCGCCAACCCGCCGACGTCGGCCGAGCTGGCGGTCTGACGCCGGAGACGCGAGCCGGGATCCCTCAGGCGCGGGCCTTCTCACGGGCCTGCGCCCGCTCCAGGGACGCCTTGCGGTCCGCCTCGTTCTCGCGGTCGATCGTCTCGGCCGCGGACCCGTCCCAGGTCAGGTTCTCGCCCGTCTCGGGGTCGAACACCATCATCTTGGCGGGGTCGAACCACAGGGTGGCGTCGTCGCCGTCGCGGATCTTCGTCTCCGAGGGCAGGGCGACGATGAGCTGGGTGCGCAGCCCCTCCCCGTCGAGGTCGCGGTCGAGCTCTTCGAGGGTGCTCGCCACGTGCGCGTTCGTCTCGAACGGGATGTAGGCGTAGAGCTCGGAGCCCAGCCACTCGGTGACGTCCACGTCCACGTCGAACGTGACACCGGACGAGAGCTTGTCGTCCTCGAGCAGGGCGGCGTCCGAGAAGTGCTCGGGGCGGATCCCGACGATGACGATCTCCCTGCCCTCGAGCTGGGGCGCCAGGGCGGCGGAGATCGGCACGTCGGCGAACGGCAGGCGCAGCGTGGACCCGTCGACCTCCCCCGGCAGGAAGTTCATGGGCGGCGAGCCGATGAAGCCGGCGACGAACAGGTTCACGGGCTGCTCGTACAGGCCGCGCGGGCTCGAGACCTGCTGCAGCTCGCCCTTGCGCAGCACCGCGACCCGGTCACCGAGCGTCATGGCCTCCGTCTGGTCGTGCGTCACGTACACCGTCGTGGTGCCCAGCCGGCGCTGCATCCGGGCGATCTCGGTGCGCATCTGCCCGCGCAGCTTGGCGTCGAGGTTGGACAGCGGCTCGTCGAAGAGGAACGCCTGCGCCTCGCGGACGATCGCGCGGCCCATGGCGACACGCTGCCGCTGGCCGCCCGACAGGTTGGCGGGCTTGCGCTGCAGGTGGTCCTGCAGCTCGAGGGTCTTGGCGGCGAACTCGACCTTGCGGGTGACCTCGTCCTCGGTGAACTGGCCCTTCTGCAGCCGCAGCGGGAAGGCGATGTTCTCGAACACCGTCAGGTGCGGGTAGAGGGCGTAGTTCTGGAACACCATGGCGAGCTTGCGGTCGCGCGGCGCCTTCTCGTTGACGCGTGTCCCGCCGATCTCCAGCTCGCCGGACGTGATGTCCTCCAGGCCGACGATCATGCGCAGCAGCGTGGACTTCCCGCACCCGGACGGGCCGACGAGGATGACGAACTCGCCGTCGGCGATGTCCAGGCTCACGCCTTTCACGGCGAGGAAGCCGTCGCCGTACTGCTTGACGATGTCCTTGAGGGTGATGGCGGCCATCGGATCTCCTTCGTGGGACGGGCTGCGTGCGGGACTCAGCCCTTGACGGCACCCTGGGTCAGGCCGGACACGATCTGGCGTTGGAAGAGCAGGACGAGGATGACGACCGGGACGGTCACGACGACGGCCGCGGCGGAGATGGCCCCCGTCGGCTCCTCGAACTGCGACGCACCCGTGAAGAACGCGAGCGCCGCGGGCACGGGCCGGGCGCGGTCGGTCGAGGTGAGCGAGATGCCGTAGACGAAGTCGTTCCAGGCGATGAAGAACGCGATCAGCGCGGTGGTGAACACGCCGGGCGCGGCCAGCGGCACGATCGCCTTGCGGAACGCCTGCCACGTGGTGGCGCCGTCCACCTGCGCGGCCTGCTCGAGCTCCCACGGGATCTGGCGGAAGAACGCGGCGAGCGTCCAGATGGAGATCGGCAGCGTGAGCGACAGGTACGGGATGATCAGGCCGAGCCACGTGTCGTAGAGGCCGATGTTGCGCCACAGGTTGAACAACGGCGTGACGATCGAGATGACCGGGAAGATCGACACCCCCAGGGCCGTGGTGAGCACCAGCCGCTTGCCGGGGAAGTCGAGCCGGGCGATCGCGTAGGCGGCCAGGGTGGCCAGCACCACCGCGATCGCGGTCGCGATGAGCGAGATGCCGATCGAGTTGCGCAGCGCGGACAGGAACAGCTCCTGCGCCGAGCCCCCGGTGGTGAGGATCTGCTCGTAGTTCTCGAGCGTCCACGTCTGGGGCCAGAACAGCCCGAGGTTCAGCTGGCTGGGCAGCTTGAACGAGGTGGCGAAGATGGAGACCACCGGGAACAGGGCGTACAGCATCACGACGATCGCGATGGCGGCCCAGCCCCACTTGGCCCGTGTCGACAGCTGCTTCATCAGCCCTGCCCCCTCGCCGACGCCAGGTCCACCTTGAACAGCTTGATCGCCGCCCAGCAGATGAGGATCACGCACAGGAAGAGCAGGACGGAGATGGCCGAGCCGAGCCCGATCTCGAGGCGGCCGATCGACGTCCGGTACGCCAGCAGCGAGAGCACCTCGGTGCCGTTCGCGCCGTTGGTCATGATGAACACGTTGTCGAAGATGCGGAACGCGTCCAGGGCCCGGAACAGGACCGCCACCATGATCGCGGCCTTCATGTTGGGCAGGAGCACCCGGGTCAGGCGCTGCCACCACGTCGCCCCGTCGACCTCGGCCGCCTCCTCGAGCTCGGTGGGCACCTGCGACAGCCCGGCCAGCAGGAGGAGCGAGATGAACGGGGTCGTCTTCCAGATCTCGGAGGCGATGATGACGAACAGGCTGGTGCCCTGGTGGGCGAACCAGTTGAGGTCCGTGCTGATCCCCGGCACCCAGTCGAACCAGTGGTTGACGTACCCGGAGTCGATGGCGAACGCGTAGTACCAGGCGAACGCCGACACCACGGTGATGATCCCGTAGGGCACGAGGATCGCGGTGCGCAGGATGCCGCGCAGCTGGGTGATCGCGCGGTGCATGACGAGCGCGAGCGCGAACCCGAGCACCAGCTCCACCAGCACGGTGACGATGGTGATGAACACCGTCACCCCGAGCGCCTTCCAGAACACCGGGTCGCTCAGCACGACCGCGTAGTTGCTCAGCCCCGCGAACCGGCGGTCGTCCGGCGCGGTCAGGCGGAAGTGGAAGAGCGAGTCGTACACGGCCTGCAGGATCGGGTAGAGCGTCACCGCGAGCATGACGACGAACGCGGGTCCGGCGAGCAGCCACCCGAGCCGGGCCTCGGACTTGGCGCGGTCGCTGCGTCCGGCCCGGGCCGCGTCGTCGCGCAGGTCCGGTGACGTACGGTTCGGCGTCTGGGTGCGGACGGCCCCCGCGCCGGTCGAGGCTGTGCTCATAGCAGCTGCTCCCCTCGCAGGACCGCGGTGATCAGGTCGGTCGACTCGGTCGGCGTCGTCTGGGGGTCCACCGAGCTCGGCGGGTGCCACGTCTGCTGCAGCCCGCTGGAGACCTCGTTGTAGTACGGCGTCTGCGGGCGGGGCGCCGCCTGCTGCAGCGACTGTCGGATGACGTCGGCCATCGGGAACGCGTCCTTCACGGCCGGGTCGTCGTACGCCGTGGTGTTCGAGGGCGGGTTGCCGTTCGTCGCGAAGTACTGCGCCTGGTGCTCGGGCGTCACGATGCACTGGGCCGCCTCGTAGGCCAGGTCGACGTGCTGGCTGAAGGCGCCGACGCCCAGGTTGATGCCGCCGTACGGGGGCGCGGAGTCCTGCCCCTCGGTGACCTGCGGGTACAGCGCCCACCCGATGTCGTCGAGCAGCGACGGGTCGAGGGTGCCGTCGTCGACGCTCGCCTGCGTGGCCGACCAGACGAACGGCCAGTTGACCATGAACGAGCCCTTGTCCCCCTGGAACACGGACAGCGACGCGTTCTCGTCCTCGGTGGGCAGGCCGGGGCCGCCCAGCCCCTCCTTGCCGATCGTGCCGATGATCGTGGCGGCGGCCTCCCCGGCGGGGGTCTCCAGGCCCAGCTCGACCTGGTCCGCGCCGGCCTCCGGGTTGGTGAGGATCTGCCCGCCGGCGGACTCGACCAGCGCGTTGATCCACACGGTGAGCGACTCGGCCTTGGTGCCCTGGACCGCCAGGTACTTGTCCTGGCTCTTCGCCGCCTCGATGAGCTGGTCCCACGTGACGGGCGTGGTCGCCGGGTCGAGCCCCGCCGCCTGGGCCACGGACTTGCGGTACCAGAGCAGCTGCGTGTTGGCCCAGAACGGGACGCTGACCAGCTCGTCCTTCCAGGTCGCGCCGGCGAGGGCGCCCTGGACCACGTTCTCGGAGACCTTCGTCGCGACGTCGTCGGGCACCGGCGCCAGGAAGCCCGGCTCGGCGAGCTCGGGGATGAACGGCGGGTCGAGGCTCATGAGGTCGATCGACGAGTCCTTGGCAGCCAGCCGCCGGGCCAGCTGCTCGCGCTGCGCGCTGGCGTCACGCGGCAGGATGGACGTCTCGATCGCGTACGCGCCGTCGGCCGACTCGGTGCACTGCTTCGCGATCTCGGCCTGACCGCCGTTGTCCGGGTTGATGTACCAGGTCAGGACGGGTGGACCGGAGGCCGACCCGGCGCAGGCCGCCAGAGGGCGCCGCGACCGCCACGCCCAAGACGAGGGCCAGGGCTCGTGAGCGTCGTCGCACGGAACACCTCCCGAGGAAGGGGCACCGTCGCCCCTACGGACTGTGCTACTCCTGCGGCGACCGGCCCGCCACCGGAGACGGTCTCCCGCCCCGGCGGGCGACCTGCGATCATGACGCCGTGACGCGACCCACGACTCCTGCCGAAGCCTGGTCCGCCCTGCGCGAGGGGAACGAGCGGTTCGTCCGCGGCGAGATGCAGCACCCCTCCCAGGGGGTGGACCACCGCGCCGAGCTGAGCTCGGCCCAGCACCCGTTCGCCGTGATCTTCGGCTGCTCGGACTCCCGGGTGGCCGCCGAGATCATCTTCGACCAGGGCCTGGGCGACGTGTTCGTGGTCCGCACCGCGGGGCACGTCCTGGACACCACGGTCATCGGCTCGATCGAGTACGGCGTCGACGTGCTCGGGGCGTCGCTCGTGGTGGTGCTGGGCCACGACAGCTGCGGCGCCGTGGCGTGCCGCCACGGCCGCTCTCACGTCCGGCGACCTGCCGACCGGCTTCGTCCGCGCGATCGTCGACCGGGTGATCCCCAGCATCGTCAACCTCGGCGGTGGCGACGCCGGCTCGCTCGCCTCGCTCGACCCGGCGGTCCTAGGCCACGAGCACGTCCGCCACACCGTGCGGATGCTGCAGGGCTACTCACGGTCGCTGGCCGAGGCGGTCGCGGCCGGTCGCACCGCGATCGTCGGGCTCGAGTACACGCTCGCTGAGGGGAGCGTGCACCTCACGGAGGCTGTCGGGGACGTCGGGGCAGCCTGAGCACGGGCCGTCCGCGTTCCGGTGCGAACGCTCCGGCGCGGTGCGGCAGGATGGCACGCATGACCTCTGAGTTCCGCATCGAGCACGACACCATGGGTGAGGTGCGCGTCCCCGTCGACGCCCTCTACCGCGCACAGACCCAGCGAGCCGTCGAGAACTTCCCGATCTCCGGCAACCGTCTGGAGCGCAGCCACATCGAGGCGCTCGCCCGGATCAAGAAGGCCGCCGCACGCGCCAACGCCGAGCTCGGCGTCCTGGACCAGGACGTCGCCGACGCGATCGTCGCGGCCGCCGACGAGGTCGCGGGCGGTGCGCACGACGGCGACTTCCCGATCGACGTCTACCAGACGGGCTCGGGCACCAGCTCGAACATGAACACCAACGAGGTGCTCGCGACGCTGGCCACGCGCCGGCTGGGCCGCGACGTGCACCCGAACGACCACGTCAACGCCTCGCAGTCCTCGAACGACGTGTTCCCGACGTCGGTGCACGTGGCCGCGACCGCGGGCGTCGTCGGCGACCTGGTCCCCGCGCTGGAGCACCTGGCGCAGGCCCTGGAGGCCAAGTCCACCGAGTGGGCGCAGGTGGTCAAGTCGGGCCGCACGCACCTCATGGACGCCACGCCGGTCACGCTCGGCCAGGAGTTCGGCGGCTACGCGGCGGCGATCCGCTACGGCGTCGAGCGCCTGCAGTCGGCTCTGCCCCGGGCGGCGGAGGTGCCGCTGGGTGGCACGGCCGTCGGCACCGGGATCAACACCCCGGCGGGCTTCCCGCAGCGGGTCATCGCGCTCCTGCGCGAGGACACCGGGCTGCCCCTGACCGAGGCGCGCGACCACTTCGAGGCGCAGAGCTCGCGCGACGGGCTGGTCGAGCTGTCGGGTGCGCTGCGCACGATCGCCGTCAGCCTCACCAAGATCTGCAACGACCTGCGGTGGATGGGCTCGGGCCCGAACACCGGCCTGGGCGAGATCGCGATCCCCGACCTGCAGCCGGGGTCGTCGATCATGCCCGGCAAGGTCAACCCGGTCATCCCGGAGGCCGTGCTCATGGTCGCCGCGCGCGTCGTCGGCAACGACGCCACGGTCGCCTGGGCCGGCGCCAGCGGGTCGTTCGAGCTCAACGTGCAGATCCCGGTGATCGCCGCCGGCGTGCTGGAGTCGGTCCGGCTGCTGGCCAACGCGTCGCGGCTGCTCGCGGACAAGACCGTTGCGGGTCTCGTCGCCAACGTCGACCGGGCGCGCGAGCTGGCCGAGTCGTCGCCGTCGATCGTCACGCCGCTGAACCGCGTGATCGGCTACGAGGCGGCCGCGAAGATCGCCAAGCACGCCGTGAAGCACGGGATCACCGTCCGCGCGGCCGTGGTCGACCTGGGCTTCGTCGAGCGCGGCGAGGTCACCGAGGAGCAGCTGGACGGCGCGCTCGACGTGCTGAGCATGACCCGCCCGCCCCAGGCGTGAACCACGACGACGGCCCCGGTCCGCGGACCGGGGCCGTCGTCGCGTCCGGCTACGCCTGGGTGGCTGCGGCCGCCACCGCCGGGGCCGGCGCGTGGTGGACCGGGCGACCGCCCCGCATGGCCAGGCTCGCGACGAGCCCGAGCACGAGCGCACCGACCGTGAGCAGGATGGTCTGCGTCACCGCGGTGGCGAAGCCCGCGTGCACGGCCTGCAGCGCCGCAGCCTGCACCTGACCGGCCACGTCCGCGGGTACCGACGAGGGCAGCTGCGGGGCCGCGCCGCTGGCGAAGTTGCCCGACGTGAAGCCGTCGACGAACGGCCCGCGCAGGTCCTGCGGCAGGCCCGCGGCGGCGTCCCGGGCGGCCGCGGGGATGGTGACCGCGAGGCGCGACGTCAGCATGGCGACGACCGCGGCGGAGCCGATGACGCCGCCGATCTGCCGGGTGGTGTTGAACGCCCCGGCGCCCGCACCCGCGGTGCGGTGGTCGAGGCCGGAGGTCGCCAGGTTGGCCAGCGGGGAGAACAGTGCGCCCGTGCCCACGCCGAACAGGACCATCGGCAGGACGAGGTGCCAGACCGGCGCGTCCGGCTGGACCGCGAGCGCGAGCCAGGTGATCGCGACGGACAGCAGCGCGAACCCGCTGGCGACGACCCACTTGCCCGCGATCCGGTCCGACAGCCGGCCGGCGAACGGCGCGACCACACCGGAGATCAGCGAGCCGGGCAGCCCGACGAGCGCGGCGTTCAGCGGCTCGAGGCCCAGGACCTCCTGCAGGAACAGGGTGAACGGGAAGAAGATGCCGATCATGGCGAACGTGACGGCCCAGCCGGCCACGTTGGCGAGCGAGAAGTTGCGGTGGTGGAACAGCGTCAGCGGCAGCAGCGCGTCGCTGCCCCGGTGGCGCTGCCAGAGCACGAAGCCGACGAGCACCAGCACGCCCGCGCCGATGACACCCCACACGGTGATCGGACCGGTGATCGTCCCCCAGTCGTACGTGGCCCCCTCCTGGACGCCGAAGACGAGCAGGAACATGCCGACGACGGACAGCAGGACCCCCAGGCCGTCGAACGACCGGTTGGCGGTGGGCAGCGTGGGCAGCGTGCGCACCGCGAGGACGAGCGCGACGACGCCGACGGGGATGTTCACGTAGAAGATCCACTCCCAGCCGACGGTCTGGACCAGCAGGCCGCCCAGCACGGGGCCGGTGATCGTCGCGATGCCGGCGACCGCGCCCCACAGGCCCATGGCCGAGCCGCGCTTCTGCGGCGGGAAGACGCGAGTGATCATCGACATGGTCTGCGGCGTCATGAGCGCGGCGCCGACGCCCTGCAGCGCGCGCGCCGCGATGAGCAGGCCGATGGTGCCGGACAGCCCGCACAGCAGCGACGTGACGGTGAAGATCACGAGGCCGAGGATGAAGACCGGGCGCGGACCGAACCGGTCACCCAGCCGGCCGGTGACCAGCAGCAGGGTCGCGAACGTCAGCAGGTAGGCACTGTTCACCCAGCCGACGGCCGTCAGGTCGGTGTCGAAGGCCGCGACCAGCGACGGGATCGCGATGTTCACGATCGTGGTGTCCACCATGATCATGAAGAACCCCAGGCACAGGGCCGGCAGGATGCTCCACGGGCTGCGCCCGTGCAGGTCGACGAGCGCGCGTGGCTGCTCGGTGGTGCTGGTCATGGCGTGTCCTTCGGTGGGGGCTGTCGAGTACTGGACGGACGAGGAGCGCCTGGATCGACACGGTGCAGCGCGTGCTTGGCGTCGAGGTACGCGGAGGGGAACGGGGCGGCCCAGTCGAGCGCGTCGGTCGCGAGCTCCTCCAGGAGCCCGTCGAGCCAGGCGACCTCCGTGCGCAGCAGCGCGAGGTCGTGCTCGACGTCGAGCAGGTACCGACGGGGCAGGCCGAGGTCGCGGACGGCGGCGGCGGACGACTCCAGCGTGGACAGCCGCCCGGCCTCGCGCTCGCGACGCCGGGTCAGCTGCGCGACGACCACGTCGGCCGGCAGCTCCGTGGCCTCCGCCAGCCCGACCGAGAACAGCGGGTACGCGGGGTGGTCGTCGCCGAGCAGGCTGGCCAGCCGCTGAGCGCACGCCGCGCGGCCCGCGTCGGTGATCCGGTAGGTGGTGCGCTCGGGCCGTCGACCCTCCCGGTCGGTGCCGACGACCTCGACCAGACCGTCCCGCTCGAGCCGCTCGACCCCGTGGTAGACGGCGCCGGCGTTGACGCGCACGAGCCGGGTGTCGCCGCGCTCGACCAGCGTCTGGTGGAGCTGGTAAGGGTGCATCGGGTGCTCGTGCAGCAGGGCCAGCACCAGCACCGACACCGCGGACAGGTCCGCCACCGTCTCACCTCCGCGTTGATTATTCCGGAAGGAATATAGGCCCTCGTCGGCGGCACCGCTACCCCGTTCATATCGGTTCGATCACATCTGCGGAATCGCTCCCACACCCCCGCGCGGCTCGCTTACGATCACGGCACCGCGCAGCGCTCGTCCTCGGACGGTGCTGCGCGCCCCGGGACGAGGAGGTCGGATGGGCTGGAGCCTGCGTGTGCTGCGGCACCGTGCCGCCGCGCAGCGGACTCTGCTGGCCACCGTCCTGGCCGTCGCCCTGGTCGGCGCCAGCCTGCTGGGCACCTTCGCGCTCCTGCTGTTCACCAGCGAGCACCACGCGCTCGACACGGCGCTCGCCCAGACCCCGGCGGCGCAGACCGACGTCGACGCCGAGCTCTCCCTGGACAGCTCGCACAGTCCGGCGGAGGCCGTCGCCGTCGGCACCGGCTTCCTCGACGACCTCCTGGGCGACGTCCCGTCGGAGCGCTCCCACTGGCTCACGTCGCCGATGTACCGGCTGCTCGGGCTGGGCGAGGGCGTGCCACCGCTGGCGTACCTGGCCTCGTACCCGCAGATCCCCGCGCACGCCACGCTGCTCGCCGGTGCCTGGCCCACCAGCGCCACCGACGACCAGGGCCGCGTGCAGGTCTCGGTGCCGCAGGTCGCCGCCCAGCACTACGGCTGGAGCGTCGGCACGGTGCTCCCGGTGCAGAACCTCGGCACGTACGACGAGGCCAGCGTGGTGGTGGTCGGCATCCACGAGCTCACCGGTCCGGGGAGCCTCTGGACGCGTGACCTGCTGCACGGGATCGAGCACGACCCGTCCTACCCCGTGCCGGGCAGCTTCGGGTTCGTCATCACCGATGCCTGGGGGCCCTTCGTCGTCACCCCGGACGCACTGACCGGCGACGGCTCGGTCGCCACCGCCACGCTCGTGGCATCGCCGCAGCTCGACGACAGCCCCGCCGGCTCGGTGGCGGCCGTGCGCGCGCGCCTCGACGACGCCCAGGCGACCCTCGTCGCGGCCACCGACCCGCAGACGACCGCCAGCCGGTTCCGGTCGCAGCTGGCGACCACCATCGACCGCGCGCAGAGCGACCTGGCGGTGACCCGCGTCAGCCTGGTGATCGTCGGCCTCATGCTCGTGGTCCTCGCCGTCACGGTCCTGCTCCTGGCCGCGCGGCTGCTGGCCGACCGGCGCGCGCCCGAGCAGACGCTGATGTCCTCCCGCGGGGCCTCCGGCCGTCAGCTGTTCGGTCTGGCGGCCCTCGAGGCGGTCAGCGTCGCGCTGGTCACCACGCTGGTCTCGCCGTGGCTCGCGGTGGCGCTGTTCCGCGCGCTGACCTCCGTCGGCCCGCTGGCCACCGCGGGCCTGGACCAGGACCCCGGCCGGCCGGCCTCGCTGTGGATCACCTGCGCGGTGTCGTCGTTCGTGCTCGCCGCGGTGCTGCTCGGCCCCCTGCTGCGCCGCCGCGGCAGCGTCGTCGACGCCGAGCAGCAGCTGGTGCGGCAGGACCGGCGCGGCGGCCTGGCCCGGTCCGGCGCCGACCTGGCGCTGCTCGTGCTCGCGGGCGTGGCGGTCTGGCAGCTGAGCACCTACCGGTCCCCCGTGACCACCCCCGGCGCGGCGCGGCTCGACCCGGTCCTCGTCGCGGCTCCCGCGCTCCTGCTGCTGGCCGGCGCCGTGCTCGCCCTGCGTCTGCTCCCCCTGGTGAGCGGGCTGGGCGAGCGCCTCGCGGCCCGCAGCCGGTCGCTCGTCTCCCCGCTCGCGGCGTGGGAGGTGGGGCGCCGCCCGGCACGGGCCGCGGGTGCGGTCCTCCTGCTCACCCTGGCGCTCGGGGTCGGCTCCTTCTCGCAGTCGTTCCTCAGCACGTGGCGCACGTCGCAGGTCGACCAGGTGGACCTGGCGACGGGCACCGACGTGCGGCTCGACCGGATGAGCGGACCGGCGATCGCCCAGGCGGACGCGGCCCAGGCGCTCCCGGGCGTGCGGGCCGCCAGCGGGGTGGCCAACCGCTCGGTCGGTCTCGGCCGCCCCTCGGAGGCCGGCTCGGAGAGCCGGTACCGGGCGGCGAACCTGCTCGCGATCGACACGCGGCAGGGTGACGCGCTGCTGCGCGGCCGGATCGAGCCCTCCTGGGGCGCCCTCACGTCGCCGCTGCAGCCGACCGAGCCCGACGGTGCCATCGAGCTGCCCGGACACCCCACCCACCTGCGCCTCGACGTCACCAGCACGACGTCCCCGACGCTGGCCGGCACGCTGCAGGTCAGCGTCGTGGTCGAGGACGCCACCGGCAACCGGGTGCCCGTGGCGCTGCCGTCCATGGCGCTGAAGGGCTCCACGACGGACCTCGACGTCGAGCTGCCCGCGTCGGCCACGGGCCTGCGCCTGGTCGCCGTGACCGCCTTCGCGCTCGCCGACACCGAGGCCCTGGGCGACCTGGTCAACCCGATGAGCGTCAGCTCGGCGCGCCTGGACGTCCTGGTCAGTCACGTGCGTGCCGTCGAGCGCGCCGAGGGCACTGAGGGCGCCGAGACCGTCACCGCCGTGCCGCTGGGCACCCCGACGTGGACGGTGCAGGGCACGCCCGACGAGCGCGGCAGTCGACCGCTGCTCGCGGGCACCGCCGACGACGACGGCCTGCGCGTGACGGGCTCCGTGGACATCTTCGCGCTGACGTACGGCCAGACCGGGTTCGCGGCGGTGACGTTCCCGCAGCCGGAGCCCGCGCCGGTGCTCGCCACGGACACCCTCCTGCGGCAGTTCTCCGTCGCGGTCGGCGACCAGCTGGAGCTGGACCTCGGGGGCGCCCTCGTGCCGATCGTGATCGTGCGCGAGGTGCCGTACCTGCCGGGCCAGCCACGTGGTGCTGGCCTGCTGATCGACCGAGACCTGCTCAGCCGGTCGGCCCTGCTCGGCACCTCGACCAGCCCGCTGCTCGACGAGTGGTGGCTGCAGGTCCCGGACGACCAGGCCGCGGCCGCCGTCGACCAGGTCGAGGAGGCGGGCCTGGGGGTCGCGACGGCGCGCGCCACACAGCGCGCGGCCGCGACCGAGGGTCCGCTGCGGATCGGTGTGCAGGCGGCCCTGTGGATCGTCACGGCCGCCGCGGTGGCGCTCGCCGTCGCGGGCTTCGCCATGAGCGCCACCGTGGCGGTGCGCACCCGGCGGCTGGAGCTGGCACGCCTGCAGGCGCTGGGTGCGGCCCGCAGCGGCCTGGTGCGGTCGGTGCTGGTGGAGCACGGGATCCTCGGCGTGCTGGGCCTGCTCGCAGGTCTCACGCTCGGTGCCGTGCTCGGCCGCGTCGTGGCCCCGCTGGTCACGGTGTCACCCCAGGGCGGCCGTCCGGTGCCCACGGCCCTGGTGCAGTGGCCGTGGCCCGCGCAGGCGGCCCTCGTGGTGGCCCTGGTCGTGCTCATCGGCGCGGCCGTCGCGATCACGACCAACACGTTGCTGCGCAAGGCGTCGGGCGAGCTGCTGCGACTGGGAGACGAGCGATGAGCGCCACCACCGTCCGCCCCGCGGGCACCAGTGCCTGGCGCGCGACCACGGGTCACGCCCTGCTGGTGGCCCGGCGCCGCAGCCGGCAGGACGCGGGACTGCTCGCCCTGGCGGCCGTCGTGCTCGCGGTGACCGTGCTCATCGCCCTCGCCGTCCCGCGGATCGTCCTGCGGATGGCCGACGACGGCGTCCAGGAGGCGGTGCGCGAGGCCGGGGCGCCGGCCGACGTGGTGACGGTCCTGGGCGGGGGGCCCGGCGCGAGCGGCGTCGGCGCGGACGGCCGTCGGACGCGCGTCGACAACGCGGCCACGCTGGTGGCCAACGCCGCGACCGACATGCGGCTGTCCCTGCCGGATCCCGTCCGGGCCGTGACCGGACCGGCCGTGACCGCGGTGCAGGGCCCCGCGATCATCGCCCGCTCCGGGGACGACCTGCTCGCGTCCCGCCTCGTCCACGTGGGTACCGCCGCGGACGAGGACGTGGTGACGTGGGTGCGCGGGCTCGAGCCGCGCGCGTCCGCCACCCCTGCGCTGCGGCCGTCGGAGCCCAGCCTGATCGAGGTGGGCGTGTCGACGTCCGCTGCCGACGCCCTCGGCCTCACCGTCGGCACGCAGCTGGAGCTCACCGGCCCGATCGACGGCGACGCCCGGGCCGTCGTCTCCGGCCTCTACCAGCCCCTCGACCCGGCGTCGCCGGTGTGGACCACGTTCCCGGACCTGCTGGGCAAGGCTCCCGCACCCGCGGCGGCCGCCGCCGTGGGTCGGGTCGGGCTGCTGCTCTCCGACGCGTCGCTGCCGGACATGCTCCTCGCGACGCCGAACCCGGCGGTCACCACGACGTACCGCTTCCCCGCCGACCCCACCGACCTGCAGGCCACCGGCACGGCGGCCGTCGAGAGCGGCGGGGCGCGCATCGTGGCGGTGCCGGACCCGCTCACCGGCTCCGACGGGCGCACGCCCAGCGTCCAGAGCGAGCTGGACCGGGTGCTGAGCGAGGCCGACGCGCGGCTGCTCGCGGGCTCTGCCCAGGCCTCGGTGCTCCTGGTCGGCCTGGCGGTGGCCGGCGGGCTCGCGCTCGTGCTGGCCGCCCGCCTGCTGGTCGTGCGCCGGGAGACGTTCCTGCTGGCCGAGCGCGCGCGGGGCGCCTCGGTGGCGTCGGTGGCCCTGCGCGCGCTGGTGGAGAGCGTCCCGCTCGTCGTCGTCGCGACGGCCGTCGGTGCGGCGGGGGCGTGGCTGGTCGCCCCGGACGGGCGCGGCACGTGGGCCGTCGCGGCCGTCGTCGTGGCGGTCGCCGTCGTGGCTCCCGCGGTGTCGGCCGCCCTGGTGGTGGCCGGCGCCTGGACGGGACGACGGCTGCCGGCCAACCGGGCGGACCGCGACCGTGTGCTGGGCCGGCGCCGGGCTCGCCGCCTGACCGCCGAGCTGGCCCTGGTCGCCGTGGCTGCTGCGGCGCTCGTCTCGGTCCGGGCCCGCGGGCTGCTCCAGACGGCGACCGGCGGCGTGGACCTGCTCCTGGCGGCGACGCCCGTGCTGCTGGCTGCGGCCGCGACGGTGCTGGTCGCGCGCCTGCTGCCTCCGGTCCTACGGGGACTGTCCGGCACCGCGTCGCGCCGCCGCGGGCTGGTGCCCGTCGTCGCGACGGCCCGCGCGGGCCGGACGGCGGGGACCCGCGTGCCGCTGCTCACGCTGACCATCTCCGTGGCCCTCGTGGTGTTCTGCGGCACGACCGCCGTGACCATCACCCACGGACAGAGCACCGCGGCCGACATCGTCGTCGGGGCGGACGTGCGACTCGACGGCCGGCTCGACCCGCAGGCCGTCGCGGCGCTGCGCGACGCCCCGGGCGTGACCGCGGTCGCGGGTGCGGTGCCCCTCGGCGACCGCACCTTCGGACGCTCGAGCGGCACGACCGCGCAGCTGGTGCTGGTGGACTCCGCCGAGGTGGCCCAGATCCTGGCCGCCCACGGTCGCCCCGTCGAGGACGGCCTGGCGACCCTGGCGTCCGGTGACGGGATCGCGGCGCTCATCTCGCCCGAGCTCGAGAGCACGGCGGCGCTGATCCCGCCGGCCGTCGTGGGCTCGGACCGGTACCTCGACCTGCGGGTGGTCGGCACCACCGAGCACCCGCCGCGACTCCCCCCGTCCGCGTCCACGCTGTCGGAGGCGCAGGGCATCGTCCTGGTGGACCGCGCGACGTTCGCCGCGGCGGCCGGGCTGGAGGCGGAGCCGACGACCGTGTGGGTGGACGGTCCGGGTGCCGCCGCCGCCGTCCGCGCGAACGGCTTCGTGGACCAGCAGGGCGTGACCGTGACCGAGCGCGACGTGTGGCTGAGGACGTGGCAGGAGTCCCCGCTCAACGCCGGGCTGCTGCTGCTCCTGGTCGCGACGGGGGTGCTCCTGGCCGGCTACGCCGCCCTGGGCCTGGTGCTGACGGTCGTGGCCACCAGCCGCGAGCGCGGCCGGACCCTGTCGGCGCTGCGCACGCTCGGCCTGGACGCACGGACGGCCCGTGCCATGACGTTCGGCGAGCTGGCCCCGCTGGCCGTGTCCGCCGTGCTGGCGGGGACGGCCATCGGCATCGCCGTGCCCTGGGCGCTGACCGGGGCCCTGGGTGTGGACCTGCTCACCGGGGACGCCGCGGCGACGACCCTGCAGGTCACCTGGGTCCCGATCGTGGGCGCCGCGGGCGTGGTGCTGGTCTCGCTCGTGGTCGCCGTGGCCGTGGAGTCGGCGGTCCGGCGGCGCGACCGGCTGGGCGAGGTGCTGCGGGTGGGCGAGAGATGAGCGCGACGACGAGGAGGCACGGGTGAACGCCATGCAGACGGTCGAGGAGGGTACGCAGCCGAGCTGGAGCGCGCTCGAGGAGCGTGCGCGGCAGCACACGGGCACCTTCGGGGAGGACGCGCTGATCGTGTGCGACTCGCTGGTGCGCATCTACCAGTCGGAGGGCGTCGAGGTGCAGGCCCTGCAGGGCCTGGACCTGCTGGTCGAGGACGGCGAGCTCGTGGCCATCGTCGGCGCGTCCGGGTCCGGCAAGTCGACGCTGCTGTCCGTGCTGTCCGGCCTGGACGTGCCCACAGCCGGTCGGGTGCGCGTGGGCCCGTGGGACCTCATGGCCATGTCGAGCGCCCAGCGCGTGGCGTACCGGCGCTCGATGGTGGGCTTCGTCTGGCAGCAGACCGCGCGCAACGTCGTGCCCTACCTGAGCGCCACGGAGAACGTCGCGTTCCCGCTCGCGCTCGCCGGGGTCAGGCGCAAGGAACGCGACCGTCGCGCCGCCGAGCTGCTCGACGTCCTGGGCGTCGGCTACTGCGCCGACCGCCGGCCGGGGCAGATGTCCGGCGGCGAGCAGCAGCGCGTCGCCATCGCCGTCGCCCTGGCCAACGCGCCCCAGGTGCTGTTCGCCGACGAGCCGACCGGCGAGCTCGACTCCGCCACGTCGCACGACGTCCTCGAGGGCCTGCGCACGGTCAACCGCGAGCTGGGCACCACGGTGGTCGTCGTCACCCACGACCCGGGCGTGAGCGAGCACGTGCAGCGCACGGTGGCCATCCGCGACGGCCGCACCAGCTCGGAGGTGGTGCGGCGCACGCACACCCGCGAGGACGGCACCGAGCACGTGGTGGCCGAGGAGCTGGCCGTGCTCGACCGGGCCGGCCGCGTGCAGCTGCCGAAGGAGTACCGCGACACCCTCAACCTCGTGGGGCGGGTGCGGCTCGCGCTCGAGGAGTCCCACGTGTCGCTCTGGCCCGAGCGCGCGGTGCCGACGCCCACCCCGGAGCCGCCCGCCGACCGACGCGCGGGCCGGCACTCCGCACCGAGCTCCGAGGAGACCGGCCGATGACCGCCACCAGCACCGCCCCGGCGCGCGCCGGCGGACCGGGCACCGAGCCCGTGGTCCGCGTCGAGCACGTGGGCCGCACGTACGGCAGCGGCTCCGCGGCCGTGCACGCCCTGCAGGACGTGTCCTTCACCGTCGCCCCCGGCGAGCTCGTGGCCCTCGTCGGCAGGTCGGGGTCGGGCAAGACCACGCTGCTCAACGTCATCGGGGGCCTCGACCGGCCCGACGAGGGCCGGGTGGTCGTCGACGGGCGCGAGGTCTCGACGCTCGACGAGCGCGGCCTGGTCGAGCTGCGGCGCGACGTCGTGTCCTTCGTGTTCCAGACGTTCGGGCTCGTGCCGGTGCTCTCCGCGGCCGAGAACGTCGGCGTGCCGCTGCGGCTGCGCAAGCTGCCCACCAAGGACCGCGAGGAGCGCGTCCGGCTGCTGCTCGACCTCGTCGGGCTCGGCTCCCACGCGCTCCAGCGGCCCGGCGAGCTGTCAGGCGGTCAGCAGCAGCGCGTCGCGATCGCGCGGTCGTTGGCCAACTCCCCGCGGCTGCTCGTGGCCGACGAGCCCACCGGCCAGCTGGACACCGAGACCGGAACCGCGGTCATGGCGCTCATCCGCGCGGTCGTCGAGGCCGAGGGGATGACCGCGATCGTGTCCACCCACGACCCGCTCATGGTGTCGCTGGCGGACCGGGTGCTGCGCATCGCGGACGGCCGGCTCATCGAGGGATGACCTGGAGCGCAGCGCGGGGTGAGGGGCGCGGAGCGGCACTCGCCCCGCGCGGAGCGCAAGGCCATCCCGACCATGCGATCGAGGGATGACCTGGAGCGCTACGCACCATCCCGACCATTCGCCCGAGGGATGACGCACGGACGCCCCGGACCCCGTCGCGGGGATCCGGGGCGTCCTGCCGTCCGTCAGACCTCGATGCCCTCCAGCAGCTCGGTCACCAGCGCGGCGACCGCCGACCGCTCGGAGCGGGTGAGCGTGATGTGCGCGAACAGCGGGTGTCCCTTGAGCGCCTCGATCACCGCGGCCACCCCGTCGTGCCGGCCGACCCGCAGGTTGTCGCGCTGCGCGACGTCGTGGGTGAGCACCACGCGCGAGCTCTGCCCGATCCGGGACAGCACCGTGAGGAGCACGTTGCGCTCGAGCGACTGGGCCTCGTCGACGATGACGAACGCGTCGTGCAGCGAGCGTCCGCGGATGTGCGTCAGCGGCAGGACCTCGAGGATGTCGCGGTCCATGATCTCCTCGACGACCTCCTTGGAGACCAGCGCACCGAGGGTGTCGAAGACGGCCTGCGCCCAGGGGTTCATCTTCTCGTCGGCACCGCCGGGCAGGTAGCCCAGGTCCTGGCCGCCCACCGCGTACAGCGGCCGGAACACCATGATCTTGCGGTGCTGACGCCGCTCGAGCACCGCCTCCAGCCCGGCGCACAGCGCGAGGGCGGACTTGCCGGTGCCGGCCCGGCCGCCGAGCGACACGATCCCGATCTCCTCGTCCAGCAGCAGGTCGATCGCGATCCGCTGCTCGGCGCTGCGGCCGTGCAGGCCGAACACGTCCTGGTCGCCGCGGACCAGCTGCACGTGCTTGTCGGCGGTCACGCGTCCGAGGGCCGAGCCGCGCGGGCTGTGCAGCACCACGCCGGTGTGGCACAGCATGTCGGTGGGGCTCTGGCTGCTGCCGGCGAACCCGGTGGCGACGTCCGCGAGCGGGATCGACTCGTGCTCCCACAGGGTCGACATCTGCTGCTCGGCCAGGTCCAGGGCGTCCATGCCGGTCCAGCCGGAGTCGACGGCCAGCTCGGCGCGGTACTCCTCGGCGTGCAGCCCCACGGCCGACGCCTTGACACGCATGGGCAGGTCCTTGGAGACGACGACGACGTCCTTGCCCTCGGTCGCCAGGTTGGCGGCGACGGACAGGATGCGGGTGTCGTTGTCGCCCAGCCGGAAGCCGGCGGGCAGCACGGTGGGGTCGGTGTGGTTGAGCTCGACGCGCAGGGTGCCGCCGTCGTCGTTGAGCGGGATCGGGGTGTCCAGCCGGCCGTGCTGGATGCGCAGGTCGTCCAGCATGCGCAGGGCGGACCGGGCGAAGTAGCCGAGCTCCGCGTGGTGCCGCTTGGCCTCGAGCTCCGTGATGACCACGACCGGCAGGACCACGTCGTGCTCGGCGAACCGCAGGATCGCCCGCGGGTCCGACAGCAGGACCGAGGTGTCGAGCACGTGCGTCTTGCGGCCGTCCGGCGCGCCGTCGTCGAGACGGTCGGACGTCGTGGACTGGGGGTCGTGCTGCGCGTTGCTGACCACGGCAGGCTCCCTCCGGCGCTACGTGCGCCGAGACGGGCACCGGACGCCGGCGTCCTGCCGCAGCAGGACCACGCACCGACGGACGGCGACGGGACGGGGGCGGTCGGCCCCTCCGGGAACGAAGGGCCGGGTCCGGCCCTCCTCCCGGAGCGGATGCTCCATGGGCTGGCCTCCCGGGGACGGCGGTCGCCGTCCTCTACCGCGGAAGTTACGCCCGAGGTATGGCCCGTCGAGCCCGACACGCGCGCACGCAACGTGACGTTCACACGGCGGGCGGGTGAACGTCAGCGACCGCCGCGTCGCTCCCGTGCGGCGTAGGCACGCACCGCGCGCAGGAAGTCGACGCGCCGGAAGTCGGGCCAGTACGCCTCGCAGAAGTAGAACTCCGAGTGCGCGCTCTGCCACAGCAGGAAACCGCCCAGGCGCTGCTCGCCCGAGGTGCGGATGACCAGCTCCGGGTCCGGCTGCCCCTTGGTGTACAGGTGCTCGGCGATGTGCTCGACGTCGAACGCCTCGGCGAGCTCGTCCAGGCTCGACCCGGCCTCCGCGTGCTGGCGCAGGAAGGACCGCACCGCGTCGGCGATCTCGCGGCGCCCGCCGTACCCGACCGCGACGTTGACGTGCAGGCCGACGACGTTCGCGGTGGCGTCCTGGGCGGCGGCGAGGGCCTTGACGGTGTGGTCGGGGAGCATCTCCAGGGCGCCCACCGCCTGGATCCGCCAGCGGCCGGTCGCGGCGAGCGTCCCGACGGCGTCGTCGATGATCTCCAGCAGCGGCTCGAGCTCGTCCGCGCTGCGCGCGAGGTTGTCGGTGGACAGCATCCACAGCGTCACCACCTCGACGCCGATGTCCTCGCTCCACTGCAGCAGGTCGGCGATCTTGTCCGCGCCGGCCTGGTGCCCGTGCCTCGTCGACTCCCCCAGGCTGCGCGCCCAGCGACGGTTCCCGTCGAGGATGACCCCGACGTGTCGTGGCAACCCGTCCGGCGGGAGCGAGGCCGCCAGCCGGCGCTCGTACAGCCCGTAGAGCGGGTGGGGCAGACGCACGCGCACTCCTCGGCCGAGACGATGGGAACCCGCTCACCGTACTCGCCGGGCGGCCCCCGCGGACGCGGTCGACCGTCCCGCGAGCAGGTCCGTGGAGGTACGTTCGACCTGGTCGACACCCGTACCTACGGTGCCGTAACCTACGGCTTCGTAGGTTTCCGCACGACGAAACGAGCCCGGTCCATGAGCACCCCCTCCGCGCCCGTCCCGGGGAACCCCGACGTGCAGCCCGACCACCCGGTCGGCGAGCACGACGGCCTGGCGGAACGGGTCGCGGAGACCGTCAAGCCGCACCTGCGCGGCTGGATCCACGCGGGCGTCACGCCGTTCGTCCTGGTGGCCTCCGTCGTGCTCGTCGTGCTGTCCCCCACGCCGGCCGCCCGGTGGTCCACCGCGGTCTTCGGCGTCACCGCCGTGATGCTGTTCGGCACCAGCGCGGTCTACCACCGGGGGCGCTGGTCACCCCGCGGTCGCGGGCGTCCTGCGCCGGCTGGACCACACCAACATCTTCCTGATCATCGCCGGCACGTACACGCCCCTGGCGGTCCTGCTGCTGCCCGCCACGACCGCGCGCGTGCTGCTGATCGTGGTCTGGTCGGGCGCGCTGGTCGGGCTGCTGGCTCGGGTGTTCTGGCTCAACGCGCCCCGCTGGGTCTACGTCCCGGTGTACGTGGCCCTCGGCTGGGTGGCCGTCTGGTTCTTCCCGCAGTTCTACCGCTCGGGCGGCCTGGCGATCGTCCTGCTCATCGCCGTCGGCGGGCTCGCGTACACGCTCGGCGCCGTGGTCTACGGGCTCAAGCGCCCCAACCCGAGCCCGCGCTGGTTCGGGTTCCACGAGATCTTCCACGTGCTCACCGTGATCGGGTACGGCTGCCACTACGTCGCGGTGTCGCTGGCCTCGTACGGCTCCGCCTGACCAGCCGTCAGTCGGCCGGGACCACCCGGTAGCGCCGGTTGGCCAGCGACGGGTTCTGCTCGCGGACCCGCAGCAGCGCGGCACCGTCCAGGTCGACCGTGCGGACCTGCGGCTGGTCGTCCATCTCGAGACCGACCACACCGTCCGGCGCGACGACGAGCGAGCGCCCGACCACACCGGCACCCGCCTGCCCGACGGCGACGACCGCCGCGGTGTTCTCGATCGCCCGGGCGATCGCCAGCGTGCGCCAGTGCATCGCCTTCAGCTCGCCCGCGGCCCATGCGGCCGGCACGACGAGCACCTGCGCGCCTGCGTCGACCACACGCCGTGCCGCCTCCGGGAACCGCAGGTCGTAGCAGGTGAGCACCCCGAACCGCAGACCGCCCACGTCGAGGACCAGCGGCGGCGCGTCGGCCGGCCCGGGGGCCAGACGGTCCGACTCGCGCTGGCCGAAGGCGTCGTACAGGTGCACCTTGCGGTAGACCCCGGTCAGCGTGCCGGTGCCGTCGACCGCGACGACCGCGTTGACGGCGCGCGGGTCGTCCCCCTCGGCGGGCAGCGTCGTGCCGGCCAGCACGGCCACGCCGGTGGCCCGGGCCCGGCTGCGCAGCATCGCCACGAACGGGCCGTCCAGCTCCTCGGCGTGCACCGCGCCGACACCGCGGGGATCGAACCCGGACGCGTACTCGGGGACGACGAGCAGGTCCGCCCGGGCGCGCGCGGCCGTCCGGAACGCGTCCTCGCACCACCTGCCGGTTGGCCCCGTGGTCGTCGCTGACCTGCAGCTGCGCCACGGTCACGCGCACCGACGGCCGCCGCGGCGCCTCCGGGGCGGAGCTCATCGCGACCGACCGTCCTGCGGGTCGTCGGGGTGGACGTCGCGCGGTGCCACCTCGACGTCGGCGTCCACCTCGGGGTCGGGCCCACCCGCACCGGCGTCGATGAGACCCAGGTCGGCGTGCTGCTCGGGGTCGCGGTCGTCGTCGTCCAGCCCCAGCGCCTTGGCCCGTCGGTCGACCACGCGCAGCTGCTTGGTCAGCGACAGGAACAGGAGCACGACCGCGACCGCGAGCAGGAACGTGAACAGGAAGCCCAGGAACCCCGGCGAACCGATGGGCGTGCCGTCGATGCTCACGTCCGACGGCGACGGGCTGGGCTCGGGCAGCGCAGCCAGCAGGGCCCCGGTCACGCCGGACCGCCCGCGCGCAGGCCGGCGAACAGGTCGTCCTCGGGCAACGTCACGGGCACCCGCGACTCGGCGAGCTCGTACTCCTCGGTGGGCCACTGGGCGATCTCGAGCTCGCGCGGCACCGCGAAGAAGAAGCCGTCCGGGTCGATCTGCGTCGCGTGGGCGCGCAGGGCGTCGTCCCGCTGGGGGAAGTACGCCGAGCAGTCGATCCGCGTGGTGACCTCCCGCTCCGGCACGTCCCGGGCCTGGCGCGAGTCCAGCCAGTCACCGAAGGGCGACTCGCGCCCCGACGCGACGATCGCGTCGTGCACCGCACGCATGCGCGCCAGCGAGAACCCGTGGTTGTAGTACAGCTTCGACGGCGTCCACGGCTCGCCGCGACCCACGTAGCGGTCCGCGTCACCGGCCGCCGCGAACGCCTCGGCGGCGACCCGGTGGCACATGATGTGGTCCGGGTGCGGGTAGCCGCCCGTCGGGTCGTACGTGGTGATCACGTGCGGACGGAACTCGCGGACGAGCTCCACCAGCGGGGCCGACGCCTCCTCCAGCGGGACCAGGGCGAAGCAGCCCTCCGGCAGCGGCGGCAGCGGGTCACCCTCCGGCAGCCCGCTGTCCACGAAGCCGAGCCAGTGGTGCTGCACGCCGAGGGCACGCGCTGCGGCGGCCATCTCGTGGCGGCGGTACTCGCGCATGCCGTCGAGCCCGCCCTCGACCGGCGGGTGCTGCGGGTTGAGCACGTCACCCCGCTCCCCGCCGGTGCACGAGACGACGAGGACGTCGACGCCCTCGGCCGCGTACTTCGCCGTCGTCGCGGCACCCTTGCTCGACTCGTCGTCGGGGTGGGCGTGCACCGCCATCAGGCGCAGCCGCTCTCCGGTCACCTCGGGCCTCCCGTCGGTCGCCCGGCGCCGGTCCGCGGACGCGGAGCCGCTCGGCACGGGCGGGTGGTTGGACGAGAGACAATGATCCCGCATGCGCGGGGCGCGGCGCGCCACCCACCCCGCCGCAGCCCCAGCCGACCTCCGGCCGACCTCCAGGAGCACCGTGACCGACCTGCCCGCCACCCGACCGCCCGCCGGTCGCTACGGCCCCGAGCCGACCGCGCGCTCCGTGCGCCGCGGGCGGCTCGCCCTGGTGACCGCCGGCGTGCTGGGTGTCGCGCTCGTCGTCTGGATCGGCCTGTCCCTGGCGGGTCGGCCCGTGTCGTGGAAGGACGTCGGATTCCACGTGCAGGGGCCGCAGGCGATCGACGTGACGTTCGAGGTGACCAAGCCCAAGGAGGCGACGGTGCGCTGCACCGTGACGGCCCTGTCCGAGTCGTACGCGCAGGTGGGGGTGCGCTCCGTCGACGTCGGTCCCGCGGACACCGCGACGCGCCGCGTGACCGTGACGGTCCAGACGAGCGAGCTGGCGGTCACGGGCACGGTCGAGCCGTGCGAGCTGCTCGACGAGGGTGCGACGGTCCCCTGACGGCGCGCTCCCGGGCGGGGCTCGTCCGGGTGATCCCGCAGGGTGCGCGGAGCCGACTTGCTATCCTGGTCGTTTACCGCCGCCCCGGTCCGGAGCCTCCACTCGTCGACGTGACCGAGAGGCAACGGCGGAGCACCCTGGAGTACCCGTTCACCGGACGTGTCCGTCGATGCGTCCGGCCGGTCGGACTGCCGAACGCGACCCGCGCGCAGCGCGCCCCGCGTCGGCACCTCCGGCACACCCGTCAGAAAGGAGCGATCGTGACCGACACGACTGCGGCCACATGGCTGACCCAGGAGGCCTACGACCGCCTCACGGCCGAGCTCGCGCACCTCGAGGGAGAGGGCAGCGCCGAGATCATCGAGCGCATCGCCGCCGCACGCGACGAGGGCGACCTCAAGGAGAACGGCGGCTACCACGCGGCCCGCGAAGAGCAGGCCAAGCAGGCCGCGCGCATCCGCGAGCTCAAGGAGAAGCTGCGCAACGTCCAGATCGGCACCCCGTCCGACGACGGCGTCGTCGAGCCCGGCATGGTCGTCACGGCCGTGGTGGCCGGCGACGAGATGACGTTCCTGCTGGGCTCGCGCGAGATCGCCGGCACCTCGGACATCGAGGTGTTCTCCCCGACGTCCCCGCTCGGTGCCGCGATCAACGGCGCCAAGGTCGGCGACTCCACGTCGTACGCGGCCCCCAACGGTCGCGACATCCAGGTCGAGATCAAGGACGCCAAGCCGTTCACCGGCTGACCGTCCCCCGCGCACCGCGAGGCGTCACCCGCACGGGTGACGCCTCGTCTGCGTCTGGCGCCCCGTCAGCCGTCCGTCAGCCGGTACCCGGCCTGCTTGAGCTGCTGCACCACGAGGCCGCAGTGGTCCGGGCCCTTGGTCTCCACCTGGACGACGATCGCGACCTCGTCCAGCTGCAGGTCCCCGCCGGTGCGTGCGTGCGAGACGTGCATGACGTTCCCGCCCGTGTCCGCCAGCGCCCGCAGCAGGTCCGCGAGCGCGCCCGGCGTGTCGTCGATCCGCACCCGCAGCTGCAGGAACCTGCCCGCGGAGGCCAGGCCGTGCCGGACCACCCGCATGAGGACCAGCGGGTCGATGTTCCCGCCGGACAGGATGGCCACCACCGGGCCGGTGAGCGGGCCCACGCCGGCCATGAGCGCCGCCGCGGCCGCCGCGCCCGAGGGCTCGACGAGCATCTTGGCGCGCTCGGCGACGAGCAGCAGGGCGCGCGACAGGTCCTCCTCGGTGACCGTCCGTACCTCGACGTGGTGCGCGGCCAGGATGCCGAACGGCACCGAGCCGGGCGTCCCCACGGCGATGCCGTCGGCCATGGTCCGCAGCTCCCGCGCGGGGACCGGGTGCCCGGCGGCCAGTGACGCCGGGTACGCGGCCGCGCGGTCCGCCTGGACGCCGATGACGCGCACCTGCGGCCGCAGCTCGGCCAGGGCCGCGACGACGCCTGCGGCGAGCCCGCCCCCGCCGACCGGCACGACGACCGTGGCCACGTCCGGCACCTGCTCGACGATCTCCAGCGCGATGGTGCCCTGCCCGGCCACGACGTCCTCGTGGTCGAACGGGTGGATCAGGACGGCACCGGTGCGGTCCGCGAAGTCTCGGGCGTGCACCAGGGCCTCGTCGACGCTCGCGCCCACCAGCTCCACGCGGGCGCCGTAGTCGCGCGTCGCCGCGATCTTCGGCAGGGCCGCGTCGGCCGGCATGAACACCACCGCGGTCAGCCCGAGCATCCGCGCCGCGAGCGCGACGCCCTGCGCGTGGTTGCCGGCGCTCGCGGCGACGACCCCCCGGGCCTTCTCCTGCTCCGACAGCCGGGCCATGCGGACGTAGGCGCCGCGCAGCTTGAACGAGCCCGCACGCTGCAGGTTCTCGCACTTGAGCCACACCTGCGCGCCGCACGCCTGGGACAGCGCTCGGCTCAGCTGCACGGGTGTCCGGTCGGCGATCCCCTCGAGCAGGGCGGCGGCCTCCCGGACGTCCGCGAGCCCGGTCATCGCCGGTCGGTGGAGGAGGGCGCCGAGCCGTCCGACCCCTCGACGTCCGGGGCGTCGGACTCGGCGGCTGCTTCCGCCCGCGTGGCCTGGCGCTCGGCGGTCGCCTCCGCCATCTGGGCGATGGCGCGGTCCAGCACCGGGTGGCCTCTGCCCCGCACGGAGACGTGGTCGGCGGTACCGAGCTGCGGGAACTTGTCGTGCCCGTGCAGGTAGAGCATCACGGTGTTGAGGGTCGCGACGATCGGCACGGCGAACAGCGCACCCACGATCCCGGCGACGAACGACCCCGCGGCCACCGACAGCAGGACCGCGACCGGGTGCAGCGACACGGCGTGCCCCATGAGGAAGGGCTGCAGCACGTGGCCCTCGAGCTGCTGCACGGCCAGCACGACGGCGAGCATCCAGAGGGCCGACGCCGGACCGTTCGAGACGAACGCGACGAGGATCGCGATCGACCCCGTCACCACCGCACCCACGATCGGGATGAACGACCCGAGGAACACCAGCACGGCCAGGGGCAGGGCGAGCGGGACCTGCAGGATCGCCGCGCCGATCCCGATGCCGAGCGCGTCCGCGGCGGCGACCAGGATCTGCGTCCGGGTGTAGGCGCCGAGCGTGACGACCCCGCGCCGGCCGGCCTGGTGGATGTGCTCGCGCGAGCCGCGCGGCATGAGCCCGACCACCCACGCCCAGATGGAGCGGCCGTCGAGCAGGAAGAAGAACGTGCAGAACAGGGTGATGAGCGCACCGGCGGCGACGTGCGCGACCGTGGTCGTCGCGTTGAGCGCGCCGTTCACCAGCTGGGAGCCGCCGCCGCTGAGCGAGTTCTGCACCCGGTCCACGAGGTTCGAGATGTCCGACGTCGTGAGCTGCAGCGGCCCCTCGGCCAGCCACGTCGTGAGCTTGTCGACGCCCTGGCTGGCCTGGTCCCACAGCTCGGTGAACCCGCTGACGATCGACCGGCCGGCCAGGGTGAGGAGCCCCGCCACCAGGGCGATGAGCCCGAACAGAGAGATCGCGACGGCGGCCCCACGGGCCAGGTGCAGGCGGCGCTGCATCCAGGACACCAACGGCCCGAGCAGCACCGTGAGCAGCAGGGCGATCGCGATGGGGACCACCACGACCTTGAGCTCGCTGAGCAGCCAGAGCAGCACCGCCAGCACCGCACCGATGAGGAGCAGCCGCCACGACCACGCCGCGGCGCTGCGCACGGACGGCGGGACGCCCTGTCCTTCCGAGCGCACCCCCGCGTCGTCGTCGACCGGGCTGCTGGGCAGGACCTTGGTGCTCATGCGGCGCTCCCGGCGGCCAGCGCGGCGTCCAGGTCAGCGATCAGGTCGGCGACGTCCTCGATACCCACCGACAGCCGCACCAGGTCGTCGGGGACCTCGAGCGCCGTCCCGGCCACCGACCCGTGCGTCATCTTGTGCGGGTGCTCGACCAGCGACTCGACACCGCCCAGCGACTCGGCCAGCGTGAACACTCGTGTGGCACCGCACACCGCCAGCGCGGACGCCTCGCTGCCGGTGCGGAACGAGATCATCCCGCCGAACCCGCTCATCTGGCGCGCGGCGACCTCGTGCCCGGGGTGGCTCTCGAGTCCCGGGTAGATCACCGACGTCACCGCGTCGTGCCCGGCGAGGAACTCGGCGACCGCACGCGCGTTGCTCTGGTGCCGGTCCATGCGGACCGCCAGGGTCTTGAGCCCGCGCAAGGTGAGCCACGCGTCGAACGGGCCGGCGACGGCGCCCGACGCGTTCTGGTGGAAGCCGACGGCGTCCGCGAGGTTCGTCGTGCCCGTCGGACCGTCGAGGCCGACCGGCAGCTGGGCGCCGTCGGCGACCACGAGCGCCCCGCCGACCACGTCCGAGTGCCCGCCGATGTACTTGGTGGTCGAGTGCACGACCACGTCGGCCCCGAGCGCGAGCGGCTGCTGCAGGTACGGCGTGGCGAAGGTGTTGTCGACGACGAGCAGCGCCCCCGCCGCGCGTGCGTGCGCCGCCAGGACGGCGATGTCCGCGATGCCGAGCAGGGGGTTGGTGGGCGTCTCGACCCACACCACCTTGGTCCGGCCCGGCTGGATCGCGGCGAGCACCGCGTCGGGGTCGGACAGGTCGACGGGCGTGTGCTCGATCCCCCACGGGCCGAACACGCGCGCGACCAGCCGGTACGTGCCGCCGTACGCGTCGTCGGGGATGACCACGTGGTCGCCCGGGCGCAGCGTGGCGCGCAGCAGCGTGTCCTCCGCGGCCAGGCCGGAGGAGAACGCGAACCCGGCGGCGCCGCCCTCCGCCGCGGCGAGCGCCGACTCGAGCGCCGTGCGCGTGGGGTTGGCGGAGCGGGAGTACTCGTACCCGCCCCGCAGGCCGCCGACGCCGTCCTGCTTGTACGTCGACACCTGGTAGATCGGCGGGACGACCGCCCCCGTGGCCGCGTCCGGGTCCTGACCTGCGTGGATGGCGCGGGTGGCGAATCCGGCGGAGGACCAGTCGTCGTCGTGCGGCTGCTCGTGGTTGGTCACGTGCTCAGGCTAGGCGCTCGCTCCGGGTCATGCGCAGATGCGCTCCCGGTCTGGTATCAGTTCGGTCAAGGGATCCCCACGTCGGCGGGAACAGCACGTGGGTGCGTACCGTTGCACACCCCGGGAGGACCCAGGTGACCCACCGGGCTCCCGGAGAGGATCACGACCATGAGCTGGCTGTTTGGCTCCGCCCTCAAGTCCACGATGGTGACCCCCGATCGGGCGCTCGCCGGACGCGACCGGTACGCGTACACCGTCCCCACCACGCACACGGTCCTGGGCACCCCGCTGCAGGGCCCGTGGCCGGACGGCACCGAGGTGCTGTACCTGGCGATGGGCTGTTTCTGGGGCGCCGAGCGGACGTTCTGGAAGGTCCCGGGTGTCGTCACGACCGCGGTCGGCTACCAGGGCGGCTTCACGCCGTTCCCGACGTACGAGGAGACCTGCACCGCGCTGACCGGGCACACCGAGATCGTCATGGTGGCTTACGACCCCTCGGTGGTCTCCGCGCAGGACCTGCTCCGCACGTTCTGGGAGTCGCACGACCCGACGCAGGGGTTCCGCCAGGGCAACGACGTGGGCACCCAGTACCGCTCCGCGATCTACACGACGACGCCCGAGCAGGAGCTCGCCGCGCGGACCACGCGCGACGAGTACCAGCCGCGCCTGACCCGGTCGGGCTTCGGACAGATCACCACCGAGATCCGGTCCGCCGACGACGCCGGGGCGTTCTACTACGCCGAGGACTACCACCAGCAGTACCTGGACAAGAACCCGAACGGCTACTGCGGCCTGGGTGGCACCGGCGTGTCCTGCCCCCGCCCCACCGGGGCCTGACCTCCGCCGGACGAACGGGCAGGTGACCGGCGCGCCCCCGCTGCCGGTCACCCGCCCGCCCCGGGTCGGCCGGGTCCCCCGTGACCCTGGCCGGCCCCCTTCGGGGTAGCTGTGGTGGACCAGCCGGGTCGCCCCCGGGCCGGTCCGTCGCGACCGTAGCGACGGACCGCTGGCGCCGTCCACAGCCGTCCACCGCGTGCTGGACCACGGTCCACCTGCGCGGACGCCCGCTCGCCGGGTGCCCGGCGACCCGTCAGACTGCACCGCGTGACCCTGCAGCCGACCGTCCGGGCCGCGGGCCGCGTGCTGGCCGCCGCGCTCGTGTGCGGCGCCGCCGTCCTGCTGTTCGCGGTGCACCTGAGGCCGCTCGGCTACCTCCCGCTCGTGCTGGGCGTCGCGCTCGGCCTCGCGGTGGACCGCCGGCTCGGCCGGGACCTGGCCCTCGTCGCCGCGGGTCAGGCGATCATCAGCACGATCTCGTTGCGGGCCGACCTCTCGAACGTGGGGATGGCCCGGTTCACGGTCGCACTCGGCCTGGCCGTCGTGGTGCCGACGCTGGTGTCCCGGCGGGTGTTCCACGACGACGCCATCCACTTCCCCGTCCGCACGGGCCGGCGCTGGCACCGCTGGCAGGCCCTGTACCTCGTCGCGGTGGCGGTCGCCGCCTACCTGATCCTGCCCGCGTACTTCCTGGGCTCGGGCGTGTGGCGCAACTGGCCCGACCTCGACGGCACCGGGGACGTGGTGCGGCTGTTCGTCGGTGTCAACGCCGTGGGCATCTGGGACGAGCTGTTCTTCATCTGCGTGGTGCTCGCGCTGCTGCGGACGCACTTCGCGTTCTGGCTGGCCAACCTCCTGCAGGCCACGGTGTTCGTGTCGTTCCTGTGGGAGCTGGGCTACCGGTCCTGGGGGCCGCTGCTGACCATCCCGTTCGCACTGGTCCAGGGCTGGCTCTTCCGCCGGACCACGTCGCTGAGCTACGTCGTGGCCGTGCACCTGCTGTTCGACCTCGTGGTGTTCCTGGTGCTCGTGCACGCGCACGACCCCAGCGTGTTCGACGTCTTCGTCACCGGCGGCTCGTAGGTTCGCGACGTAGGTTGGACCGGTGACGCTGACGAACTGGGCCGGCAACTACACGTACACGGCGGCGGAGGTGCACCACCCGCACACCGTCGAGGAGGTGCAGGAGGTCGTCGCCCGCTCGCCGCGGGTCCGCGCGCTGGGCACCCGGCACTGCTTCAACGACCTCGCCGACGACCCCGCGGCGCTCGTCGCCCTCGACACGCTGGACGCGCCGCCGGAGATCGACGCGGACGCCCGGACCGTCACCGTCAGCGGAGGCACCCGCTACGGGACGCTCGCGCAGCACCTGCACCCGGCCGGCTGGGCCGTGCACAACCTGGCGTCCCTGCCGCACATCTCGGTCGCGGGCGCGGTGGCCACGGCCACGCACGGGTCGGGCGACGGGAGCCGGAACCTGGCGTCCGCGGTCGCGGCCCTCGACGTCGTCGGCCCCGACGGGACCGCTGCGCACGGTGCGCCGCGGCGACGCAGACTTCGCCGGCTCGGTGGTCGCGCTCGGCGCCCTCGGCGTCGCGGTCCGGGTGACCCTGGACATCGAGCCGACGTACGACGTCGCGCAGGAGGTCCACGTCGACCTCCCCTGGCACGCCGCGCTGGAGCACCTCGACGAGATCACGGGCAGCGCGGACTCGGTCAGCCTCTTCACCGACTGGACCGGCGAGGCCGTCCAGCAGGTGTGGCGCAAGACGCGGGTGACGCCCGACTACGCGCGGCGCACCGACCTGTTCGGCGCGACGCCCGCCGACGGCCCCCGCCACCCGCTGCCGGGCATCGACCCGGTGAACTGCACCGCGCAGCTGGGCGAGCCGGGACCGTGGCACGACCGCCTGCCGCACTTCCGGATGGACTTCACGCCCAGCAACGGCGACGAGCTCCAGTCGGAGTTCCTGGTGCCGCGCGCGCACGCCGTCGACGCGCTGCAGGCGCTGCGCGCGCTGGCCGACCGGATCGCGCCGCTGCTGCAGGTCAGCGAGGTCCGCACGATCGCCGGTGACGACCTGTGGCTGTCCACCGCCCAGGGCGGCGACCGCGTCGGCCTGCACTTCACCTGGCTGCCGCGTCAGCCCGAGGTCGAGGCGTTGCTGCCGACGATCGAGGCGGCGCTGGCCCCGTTCGACGCCCGGCCGCACTGGGGCAAGCTGTTCGTCGACGAGCACCACGACCTCGCGCGCCTGTACCCGCACTGGGACGACTTCCGCTCGCTCGTCGCGCGCACCGACCCGGACGGCGTGTTCCGCAACGCCTTCCTCGACCGGCACGTCCTCTAGGCCCGCCAGCGGGTGACCCGCCCCACCAGGTCCGTGTCGCCGACGCGGCCGGTGGGCGACAGCGTGACCACCGTGGCACCGGGGTGCAGCCGCGGGTCGGCGGTGTACCGGACCTCGAGCTCCGCCTCGGCGTCGGCGGAGCCCGCGTCGGCGGCGACGAGCAGGGCGGCGATCTCGTCCGCCAGCCGGTCCAGCTCGTCGGCGGGGGTCGGGGTGCCCGGGAGCGTGTCGCCCCACACGTCCCAGAGCAGGACCTCGTCGCGCTGCCGGTGCGCCAGCTCGGTGACCACGTAGCCGCGGACGAACTCGGGCCCGCACAGCTCGGGCAGCGACGGGTCGACGCCGTAGGTGGACACGTCGTACCCGTCCGTGCGGTGCGCCAGCCACACCTCGGCGGCCGTCTCGAACGGGGCGCCGAACCCGGTGGCCAGGTCGTGGGAGTCGAACCCGAACCAGTTCTGGGCCATGTCGAGCTCCGGGTCGAACCGCACCCAGCGCGAGCCGTCCCAGTACTCGCCGACCACGTGGTCGTGGTGGAAGCCGGGGCGGAAGTAGCCGGAGAAGCCGACCCGGCTGCGCGCCGGCACCCCGTGCTCGCGCAGGACGCCGAGCGCGACGAGCGTGTGGTCGCGGCAGCACCCGGCTACCTGCTGCTCGGGCTCCCGGGACGCGCTCAGCGGTCCGGGCGACCGTCGCTGCGACTGGTCGAGGAGGTCCGCCAGCCAGCGCAGGTCGATGTCGGTGTCCTGTCCCGGCGCCAGCCGGTCCGCGAAGGCGCGGTAGTGCACGACGGCACCGCACGCCGCGGTGTGCAGGGCGCCGGGGTGGGCGTCGACCGCGGCGAGCACGGCGGCGTGCGGGCCGGGGTCGGTGAACGCGCTGTGGCGGGCATAGTCGGCGAGATCAGGCATGGGCACAGCGTGGCGTCTGCCCCAGGGGCAGGGTCAAGCGACCGGGCGCGCGACGTGCAGGACGACACCCCGGTCGGACCAGGGCACCGGGTAGATCTCCCGCTCCGGGCCGGCGGAGGTGCGGCCGCCGGACGTGAACCAGGTCGCGAGCGCGACGTAGGCACCGATGACGCGCGGGTAGACGCAGTCGGCCGCGGTGACCGGTACCCGGGCCATCGTCGTCGCCGGCTCCTCGCGCAGCACCACGCTCCCGGCCGGCGTCGCCCGCCCTTCGTACGGGACGCACGTCTCGACCGGGCCGTCACCGTCGTGGCCGACCGCCCCGTGGAACAGCACCCAGAACTCGGCTCCGTAGGAGGCACCGCCGTCGTCGAGGAGCGCCCGCAGTGCCAGCACGTCGGCGGTGAACGACGCGACGAGCTCGTCCTGGGAGACGTGGCGCGTGATCGACGCGACGGTGCGCGCGGGCACGGAGTCCACCACCACGTCGTCGACGCCGAACCGGCCCCGGTGCCCGGTGCCGGCCGGCTCACCGAGCGCGTGCAGGACCAGGTCGAGCTCGGGGCCGCGCTCGTCGACCTCGCGGCGGCGCGCGGTCCACCACGAGCGGATCGCGGCGGCCTGGCCCGTCGGCCGCGCGAGCACGTCGCCGATGGTGCCGAGCGGCATCTCCAGGCGCCGCAGCAGCGCGATGGTGTGCGCCCGGTCCAGCTGGTCCAGGTCGTAGTACCGGTAGCCGCTGGACGGGTCCACGCGGACGGGCTGCAGGAGCCCGCGGGCGTCGTAGAGCCGCAGCGCCTTCAGCGAGAGGCCGGACCGGCGCGCGAACTCCCCGATGGTGAGTGCCGAGGCCGCCGTGGAGTCTGCCACGGCCCGAGGATAGCGACGGCCCCCTCCACCGGAGCAGAGGGGGCCGTGCTCACGAGCTCAGGCGCTCAGGCGCTCAGTTGCTGGTGCCCACGATGTCGACGACGAAGACCAGCGTGTCCCCGCCCTTGATGCCGGCCTGCGGCACGCCGCGGTCGCCGTAGCCCAGGTGCGAGGGGATGGACAGCAGCACGCGCGAGCCGACCTGCTGCCCGACGAGCCCCTGGTCCCAGCCCCCGATGACGGCGCCGACCCCGATGGGGAAGCTGATCGACGAGCCGCGGTCGTAGGAGTTGTCGAACACCCCACCGTTCCACGCCTGGCCCAGGTAGTGGACCTCGAGGTCGTCGCCGGCCTCGACGAGGGCGCCGTCGCCGCGGGAGAGGACCAGGACCTCGAGCTCGCCGGACGCCGCGGCGTCCGGGAAGGTCAGCGTCGGCTTCTGGCCGAAGGAACCGGAGACCTCGGGCAGCGCTGCGGACATGACGTACTCCTTCAGTGGATGACAGTGCGCCGTCCATCTTGCCAAGGCGGCCCCACACCCGCCGCATCACGCGGTGTTGACGAGCTTGGCTAATGCCATTAGCTTTGAGCCATGACAACGATCCAGCACCTGCAGCGCTCCGAGGGGCGCCTCGCCTACACGCTCGAGGGACCGGCTGATGGCCCGCTCGTCGTGCTCGTCCCGGGCATGGGAGACCTGCGCAGCACGTGGCGCGAGCTCACCGGCCCGCTCGCCGACGCCGGCCACCGCGTCGCCGTCCTCGACCTGCGCGGCCACGGCGACTCCGACACCACCTTCCGCACGCACGGCGACGTCGTGACCGGCCAGGACGCGCTCGCGCTCGTCGAGCACCTGGGCGGCCCGGCGGTGCTCGTCGGCAACTCGATGGGCGCCGGCGCCGCCGCGTGGGCTGCCGCCGAGCGGCCCGACCTCGTCGCCGGGCTCGTCCTGACCGGCCCGTTCCTGCGGGACCGGCCGATGCCCGCGGTCGCCACGGGCGCCCTGCACGGCGTCATGCGGGTCCTGTTCAGCCGGCCCTGGGGTGCCGCCCTCTGGGCGTCCTACTACCGCGGCTACCTCAACAAGGGCACCAGGGCCCCGTGGCTCGACGAGCACGTGGCGGACCTGCGCGCCGCCATGCAGGACCCCGCCCACCTGCGGTCCTTCCGGCACCTGACCGTGCAGCTCACGCACGCGCCGGTCGAGGCCCGCGTACCGGAGATCGTCGCTCCCGCGATCGCCTTCGTCGGCGCGATCGACCCCGACTTCCCGGATCCTGCTGCCGAGGCGCAGTGGCTGCGCGACGCGATCGGTGCGGAGGTCACGCTCATCCCGGACGTCGCCCACTACCCGCAGCACCAGGCCCCCGAGGTCGTCGTGCCGCGCACGCTCGCGTTCCTCGCGGACCTGCCGCGCGACACCACGGGGCGGTTCCAGGCGCGGACGGACGCGCGTGCCTAGGGCGGGCCTGGACCGGGACGCCGTCGTGCGCATCGCCCTCGACGTCGTCGACGACGGCGGCCGGACCGGCTTCGCCGACCTGACCCTGTCCGCCGTGGCCGGCCGGGCCGGCGTCGCGGTGCCCAGCCTGTACAAGCACGTGGCGGGCCTGCCCGCGCTGCGGCGTGCGCTGGCGCTGGTCTGCATCGAGGAGTTCGTCGCGACGCTCGCCGCCACCCGCACCCAGCACGTCGGCGCGGACCTGCTGCCGGCCATGGCGCACGCCACCCGGGACCTCGGGCGCCGCTCCCCCGGGCGCTACCAGGCCGTGCAGGGACCGTGGTGGATGCGGGACCCCGACGCAGGAGAGGTGCGCGCGGCTGCCGCGGGCGCCGTCGAGGAGCTGACGGCGGCGGTCGCGGCCCTGGGCGTGCCCGCCGAGCGGCGCATCGACGCCGTCCGGGCGGTGCGCGCCGCCGTGCACGGGTTCGTCGTGCTCGAGCTGGACGGCGGCTTCGGCCTGCCCGACGACGTGGACGCGAGCTTCGCGTTCCTCGTCGCCGGGCTCGTCTCGGGCCTGCAGCGGGTGCCCGCGCCGTAGCGCGACTACCCCGCCGCGACAGACGAGGTGCCCAGCAGGTCGCGCAGCCAGCGCAGCTGCCGGTCCACCTGGTGCGCCTGGCCGCCCTCGTGCTGGTTGTAGGTGTAGACCTCGATCTCGGTCCGCGGCCGGGTGCCGGTCAGTCCCGCGTAGTGGTTGTACGCCGCGAACACGGTGGACGGCGGGCACGTCTGGTCCCGCAGGGCCACCGAGAACAGTGCGGGCGCGGACGCCCGCCGCGCGAAGTGCACGCCGTCGAGGTAGGACAGCGTGCGCAGCGCCGGGGCCTCCTGGTCGCGGTGCACCGCGAGGTACTGCACGAGCTCGCCGTACGGGAAGGCGTCGGTGATGCCCAGCGCTCGCGGGTAGTGGCACAGGAACGGCACGTCGGGCATGACCGCCACGAGCCCCTCGGCCAGGCCGCCCACCGCGATCGCGAGCCCGCCGCCCTGGCTGATGCCGGTGACGCTCACGCGCGCGGCGTCGACCCCGGGCAGCGCCCGCACCGCGTCGACCGCGCGGACCGCGTCCGTGATCAGCCGGCGGTAGTAGTGGTCGTGCGGGTCGAGGATGCCGCGCGTCATCACCCCGGGTGACGCCGGTCCGGAGCCCGCCGGGTCCGGCGTGTGACCGCCGCTGCCCCACGTGGAGCCCTGCCCGCGCGTGTCCATGACCAGGTGCACGTACCCGGCCGCGGCCCACGCCAGGCGCTCGTGCGCGAACCCCCGACCGCCGCCGTACCCGATGAGCTCGACCACCGCGGGCAGGTCTCCCGTGCGCGCCGGCCGGCCGGGTCACCCAGGCCTTGATCGGGTGTCCACCGAACCCGGCGAACGTGACGTCGAACGCGTCCACCACGGTGAGCCCGGCGTCCACTGGCTCGACGCTGAGCGCGAGGTCGTGCGTGCGCGCCTCGGCGAGCGTGCTGGACCAGAACTCGTCGAAGTCCGCCGGCTCGTCCAGCTCGGGCAGGTAGCGCTCGAGCTCGGGCAGGGGCAGGTCGAACAGGGCCATCGTGCTCCTTCGCGACAACGGGGAAAGCGTGTACCGAGGAAGAAACTACCTCGCCAGGAAGCCCAGCAGGTCGTGGCGGGTCAGCACGCCCACGGGTGAGCCGTCGTCGACGACCATCAGCGCGTCCGCCTTCTGCAGGGCCGAGCGGGCCGACTCCACCGTCTCCCCCGACCCGATCAGGGGCAGCGCGGCGGACATGTGCCGGTCCACCCGGTCGGACAGCTCCGCCTCGCCCGAGAACACCGCGTCCAGCAGCTCGCGCTCGCTCACGGCGCCGGCGACCTCGCCGACCTTCACGGGCGGCTCCGCACCCACGACGGGCATCTGCGAGACGCCGTACTCGTGCAGGATCTCGATCGCGTCCCGCACGGTCTCGTTGGGGTGCGTGTGCACCAGCGTCGGGAGCGTGCCCGTCTTGGTGCGCAGGACGTCCGCGACGGTCGCGCCCTCGTCGGCGGCCAGGAACCCGTACGACCGCATCCACGTGTCGTTGAAGATCTTGGACAGGTAGCCGCGGCCGCTGTCGGGCAGCAGCACCACGATCACCGCGGACGCGGCCGCCTCCGGGTCCTGCTCCTGCAACCGGCGCGCCAGCCGCAGCGTCGCCTCGACCGCCATGCCGCACGAGCCGCCGACCAGCAGGCCCTCCTCGCGGGCCAGCCGCCGCGTCATCGCGAACGAGTCCGCGTCGGAGACCGCGATGATCTCGTCGGGCACCGTCGGGTCGTAGGCCGTCGGCCAGAAGTCCTCCCCCACGCCCTCCACCAGGTACGGCCGCCCGTCCCCGCCCGAGTACACCGACCCGGCCGGGTCCGCGCCGACGACGACCACCCGGCCGTCGGACACGTCGTGCAGGTAGCGGCCGGTGCCGGTGATGGTGCCGCCCGTGCCCACGCCGGTGACCAGGTGCGTGACGCGGCCGTCGGTGTCGGCCCAGATCTCCGGGCCGGTCGACTCGTAGTGGCTGGCGGGGCCGTTCGGGTTGGCGTACTGGTTGGGCTTCCACGCGCCGGGGATCTCCTGCGCCAGCCGGTCGGACACCGAGTAGTAGGAGCTCGGGTGGTCCGGCGCGACCGCCGTCGGCGTCACCACCACCTCCGCGCCGTACGCCTTCAGCACGTCGCGCTTGTCCTGGCTGACCTTGTCCGGGCACACGAACACGCAGCGGTAGCCCTTGCGCTGGGCCACCAGGGCCAGGCCGACGCCCGTGTTGCCGCTGGTCGGCTCGACGATCGTGCCGCCGGGCTGCAGCTCGCCGCTCTCCTCCGCGGCCTCGATCATCTTCAGCGCGATCCGGTCCTTCACGGAGCCGCCCGGGTTCAGGTACTCGACCTTGGCGAGGATCGTCGCCGACAGGCCGGCCGTCACGGACGTGAGCTGGACGAGCGGGGTGCCGCCGACCAGCTCCGAGATGTGCTTGGCGTACTTCACTGGACTGCAGCTCCCCTGGGGTGGCGGGTCGGCCTCGAGGCGCCCGGACGCAGGTCGGCCCGGGTGCGATCGATCATCGCACCCGGGCCGACGTCAGGCCGTGAGGCTGCTGGTCAGTTGCGACCCTGCAGGATCGCGAACAGCCGCAGGAACTCGAGGTACAGCCACACCAGGGTGACGATGAGGCCGAAGGCGGCCGACCACGCGAACTTGGCCGGGGCGCCCCGCTCGACGCCGCGCTTGATGGAGTCGAAGTCGACGATCAGGCTCGCCGCGGCCAGGCCGACGCCGAGCAGACCGGCCAGCACGCCCCAGATGCCGTTGCGGAACGGGCCGAACCCGTCGCTCGCGATGAAGAACGACGCCACGAAGTTGGCCAGCGAGAACAGCAGGTAGCCGACCATGCCGATGAGCAGCCAGCGCGTGAACTTCGGGGTGACGCGGACCTTGCCGGACCGGAACAGCAGGAGCGCGCCGACGAAGGTCGCGACCGTCGCGATGACGGCCTGCGTGACGATCGGCGCCGCGGTGCCGGTCGAGGTGCCCTCGACCAGCACGTTCTGGAAGAGGTAGCTGATCCCGCCGAGGAACAGGCCCTGCGCGGCGGTGTACGCGATGATCAGCGGCGGGCTGGGCTCCTTCTTGAACGCGTTGACCAGGCCCAGCACCAGGCCGACGACCATGCCGATGAACAGCAGCCACGGCATCGTCGGCGTCGCGTACCAGGAGCCGACGGCCACGACGACCAGCAGCGCGACCAGGCCGCCCGTCTTGATGATGACGTCGTCGTACGTCAGCCGGCCCGTGTCGCGCGTCGTCGCGGCGGGGGCGTCGTACATCCGGTCGAGCGTGGCGGCGTCGGCGGTCTGGGCACCCGCGGTGCCGTAGGAGATCGTCGACGCGGGGGACTTCTGACCCCGCCGCTGGACGGGGTCCTGGAAGACCGGACTGTTGTTGAACACGGGGTTGGCCATGGCGTCCTCCTGGACGGATCGGGCGCTGTGAGACGAGTCTGTCACCGTAGCGAACGCCGGTCGGGCCGTGATCGTTCCCACGGCTGCTGCGGCTCGACCGATCGGCCGGGTCCCGGTCCCCCCATGGACCGATCTATGACGTTGCTTGACCCTCTAGGGTCGAGACGGCTCCACTCCCGACGACGAGGAAAAGCGATGATCGAGGCCCACGACCTCACGAAGAGATACGGCAGCAAGCTCGCGGTGGACGGCATCTCGTTCACCGTGCAACCGGGCCGGGTGACCGGCTTCCTGGGACCCAACGGCGCCGGCAAGTCCACCACCATGCGGATGATCGTCGGCCTCGACCGGCCGACGCATGGGAGCGTGACCGTCAACGGCCGTCCCTACGCCGAGCACCGCTCCCCCCTGACCCAGGTGGGCGCGCTGCTCGAGGCCAAGGCGGTCCACACCGGCCGCAGCGCACGCAACCACCTGCGCGCCATCGCGGCCACGCACGGCATCGGCGCCAAGCGCGTCAACGAGGTCATCTCGATGACCGGGCTGGACACCGTCGCCAAGCGACGGGTCGGCGGCTTCTCGCTCGGCATGGGGCAGCGCCTCGGCATCGCGGCCGCCCTGGTGGGCGACCCGCAGACGCTCATCCTCGACGAGCCGGTCAACGGCCTGGACCCCGAGGGCGTCCTGTGGGTGCGCAACCTGGTCAAGTACCTGGCTGCGTCCGAGGGCCGCACGGTCTTCCTGTCCTCGCACCTCATGAGCGAGATGGCCGTGACGGCCGACCACCTGATCGTCATCGGCCGCGGCAAGATCATCGCCGACGGCCCGGTGGACTCGGTGATCTCCCAGGCGACGAAGGCCACGGTGCGGGTCCGCTCGCCGCAGGCGTCCGACCTGGCGGCACGGCTGGCCGGCCCTGCGGTCACCGTGACCCCCCAGGAGGGTGGCCTGCTCGAGGTGCACGGCGCCACCGCGGTCGAGGTCGGCGAGATCGCCGCCCGCTCGGCCATCGTCCTGCACGAGCTGACGCCGCTGACCGGGTCGCTCGAGGACGCGTACATGTCCCTGACGTCGGAGGCGGTGGAGTACCACTCGTCCGCCCTCCCCGGCGAGGAGCCCCGGACCGCCGGAGCCCACGCCGCCCCCACCTCGACCGAGGAGGTCGCCCGATGAGCACCGCCGTCGCCACCGAGCCGCACCGCCGCACCGAGACGCCCTCGAGCTACCGTCTGGGCTTCGGCCACCTGCTGCGCGGTGAGTGGATCAAGTTCTGGTCGGTGCGCTCGACCACCTGGACGCTGTCGATCTTCCTGGTCGCCACGGTCGGGCTGGTCGCCCTGATCAGCCTCGCGTTCGTCAACGCCCCCAGCCCGGAGGACGGCGGGCCGCCGGCCGGCGCGGCCAACAACCCGCTCGACCCGCTGAGCATCGCGGTGACCCTGGCGCAGCTGGCGGTCGCGGTCCTGGGCGCGCTGACCATCACCAGCGAGTACAGCACCGGCATGATCCGCTCCAGCCTCACCGCGGTGCCCAAGCGCCTGCCGATGCTCTGGAGCAAGGCGATCGTGCTCGTCGTGTCGGTGTTCGCCGTCGCACTGGTCGCGGTGGCGCTCTCGGTGGCGCTGCAGTGGCTGCTGTTCGACAGCCAGGGCTTCTCCATCGACGTGACCGACCCCGAGATGGTGCGGCCGCTGGTCGGCACCGCCGTGTACCTGGCGACGATCGCGCTGTTCGCGTACGCCCTGGGTGCGCTGCTGCGGCACTCGGCTGCGGCACTGGCCACCGTGCTCGGGCTCCTGCTCGTGGCGCCGATCCTGTTCAGCGCCATCCCGTGGGAGCCGCTGCAGAAGTCGGCACCGTTCCTGCCGGGTGTGGCGGGTCAGCAGTTCACGCAGACCAACGAGCAGCTCGCGGCCGCGGCGTCCCCGGGCGGGCCCGTCGACCTCACGGCGTGGCAGGGCTACGGCGTCCTCGTCCTCTGGGTGGTCATCGTGCTCGGCGTGGCGGCGGTCCTGCTCAAGCGACGCGACGCCTGACCCCAGGCACACCGAGAGGGGCGGTCCGGACCACGTCCGGACCGCCCCTCTTCTCGTGCGTCAGACGACCTCGCCGAGCGCCTCCTCGGGGACGCCCTCGACGTCGCGGGCGTCGGAGTTCCAGCGCGACCAGAGCACCCGCTCCCCCACGCTGCGGGCCATCATGTGGCCGAACGCGAGGAACGTGACGATGCCGACGGCCAGCACGGCGACGCCCACCCAGAACGGCGCGGTCATGCTCACGTTCTCGGCCAGCAGCCCGGCGACCACGGGGGCGGGAGCCGCGAACCCCCAGCGGACCAGGTTGAACGCGCCGGTGGTCACGCGACGGTCGGGCGAGCCCGTGGCCAGCGCCAGGTCGGTGAGGTTGGCGTTGCAGATGCCCATGCAGACGCCGGCGACGACGAGCACGACGACCGACTCCGCGGTGCTCTGCGACGTCGCCAGACCCACGAGCGTGAGCAGCAGCACGACGATCGCGAACCCGACCGTCTGCACGGCACCGAAGCGGTGCGCGAGGCGGTGGCCGATGACCAGGATGCCGAACGCCAGGCCGGCACCCCAGGCGGTGAACACGAGGCCGAGCGGCACGACGTCCAGGCCGAGGTAGATGGGCGTGAACCCGAGCACGATGAAGAACACGAAGTTGTACGTGGCGGTGATGACGCACAGTGCGACGAACGACGGCTTGCGGAACGGCTGGAAGACCTGCCCGAGGCGCAGCGGTGCGGGCGCCTGCTCGGGGTCCTTCAGGCGCGTCAGTGCGACCACCAGGGCGGCGATCATGAACAGCCCGCACAGGAAGAACGGCACCCGCCAGCTGATCTGGCCCAGCAGCCCGCCGATCAGCGGGCCGATGGCGAACCCGAGGCCGACGCACGTCTCGAACAGCTCGACGACCCACTTCTTGTCGTGGGCCAGCGAGACCAGCAGGACCATCGCGGTGGCGAAGAACATCGCGTTGCCCAGCCCCCACAGGCCGCGCAGCACGGCCAGCGGGACGATGCCGTTGGACAACGAGGCGAGGATGGCAGCCACGGCGACGGTGCTGACCCCGGTGGCCAGGATCTTCTTGTAGCCGAACTTCCCGGTGGCCATCACGGCGGGGATCATGCCGATCGCCATGACCGCGATGTAGGCGGTGAAGAGCAGCTCGATCTGCCACGTCGTCGCGCCGATCGCGGCGCCGATGGCCGGCAGGATCGGGTCGACGATCGCGATGCCGGCGATGGCGAAGAACGCCGTGAGGGCGGTCGCGTAGATCGCGGTCTTGTTCGGTTCGGTACGGGAGGACGCCACGTCGATCTCTATCTGTATGGGGCAGGTAACTCCATGTATGCTACACCGATATACCACGGAGGTGAAGGCATGGCCCTGGAGCAGACCGACCCGGCCGTCCCGGTGATCGAGGAGCAGGTGGCCCTGCTGCTGCGCCTGGCGGACCGCAGCCGCCGAGCGACGACGAGCCTGGCGCACACCCTGGAACGGTCCGCGTACCTGGCGCTGCGGCTGCTGGACACCACCGGCCCGGCGGGCATCAACGAGATCGCGGACCACCTGCGCCTCGACGCGTCCACGGTCACGCGCCAGGTGCTCGCCATGGAGGCCGCCGGTTACGTGACCCGGGAGCGCGACGCGCAGGACGGTCGGCGGGCCGTGGTCACCACCACGCCCGCGGGCGTCGCCGCGCTGGCCGAGACACGCGCCGCGCGCACGCGCGTCTACGCCGACGTGCTGACCGACTGGTCCACGCAGGACCGCGCCGTGCTCGCGCAGATGCTGACCCGCCTCAACGACGACCTCGACGCGCACGCCACCCGGCGCTGACAGCCCCCTCGACTACGGTGGGCCGCCGCACCCGACCCGACGAAGGACCCTCATGAGCGACGCACCGGCACGCCCCCGACCCGCACCCCTGGTCGCGCAGGTGGTCCGCACCGAGCAGCTCGCGGCGACGATGATCCGGGTGGTCGTCGGTGGACCCGGCCTCGCGGCGTTCGAGCCCTCGCCGCACGCCGACTCCTACGTCAAGGTCGTGTTCCTGCCCGAGGGCGCCCCGCGACCCCGTCGCGACGACGGCCGGCTGGACCTCGACGCCGTCCGCCAGCAGCTGCCCGCGGACCAGCAGCCCCGCCAGCGCTCGTACACCGTCCGCGCGTTCGACGCCGCGGCCGGCGAGCTGACGCTGGACTTCGTGGTGCACGGCGACGAGGGCGTGGCCGGACCGTGGGCCGCGCACGCCCGGCCCGGCGACGAGGTCCTGCTCCTCGGCCCCGGCGGCGCCTGGTCACCCGACCCCGACGCCGCCGCCCACCTGCTCGCCGGCGACGCCAGCGCGCTGCCCGCCATCGCGGTCGCGCTCGAGCGGCTGCCCGCCGACGCCGTCGGGTATGCGGTCGTCGAGATCCACGGCCCCGAGGACGAGATCCCGCTGACCGCGCCCGACGGCCTGCGCGTCCTGTGGGTGCACACCGCTGGGGCGGTCCCCGGTCTCGCGCTCGTCGACGCCGTCACCGCCCTGCCGGCGCTGCCCGCACCCGTCAGCGCGTTCGTGCACGGCGAGGCCGGCGCGGTCCGCGAGCTGCGCCGGCACCTGCGCACCGACCGCGGGATCACGCGCGAGGGGCTGTCGGTGTCCGGCTACTGGCGCCTGGGCGCCGACGACGAGGGCTGGCGCGCGACCAAGCGGGACTGGCTGGCGACGATCGAGCAGTCCGAGGCGGCGGCCGGGCTGGACTGAGGCACCGGTGCCCCCGCCCGGGTTCGAACCGGGACTGTGCCGGGTTTAAGCCGGCTGCCTCTGCCAGTTGGGCTACGGGGGCCGCGGCACATCCTGCCAGCAGACGCCGAGGGCCCCCGGTCCGCGCGGGATCGGGGGCCCTCGGTGTGCGGAACGCTCAGGCGGACGCGCTCGACGACCCGGCCTTCTCGGTGCGCTCCGAGACCTCGGTCTCCCCGACCTTCTCCGCCTTCTCGGCCGGCGAGCCGGGCTCAGCCTTGATCGACGGCAGCGACGGGTCGGCAGCGCCCGGCTCGGCCGGACGCGGCTTGGCCGGCACGGAGGCGGCGCGGAACTCGGCGCGCGGGTCGTGCAGGCTGCCCATCGCCACGACCTCGCGGCGGAACAGCAGCGAACCCGTCCAGCCGGCGGCGATCCGGACCTTGCGGTTGAACGTCGGCATCGCGGCGACGTGGTACGTGCGGTGCAGCACCCACGCCAGGAAGCCGCGGACCTTGATCCGGCCGAACATCTGCGCGACGCCCTTGTACATGCCCAGCGACGCCACGGCGCCGATGTTCTTGTGCTTGTACTCGGTCAGCTCGGCGGAGCGCAGCACGCGGGACAGGTTGTCGCCCAGGTGGTTGCCCTCGCGCAGCGCGTGCTGGGCGTTCGGCGGGCAGAACGACCCGGGGTTGTACAGGTCCGGCACGGCGGCGCAGTCACCGGCGGCGTAGGCGTCGGGCACCACGGTGCCGTCGGCGTCGACCACCTGCAGGAACGCGTTGGTGGTGACGCGGCCCAGCTTGTCCAGCGGCAGGTCCGAGTTCTTCAGCACCGGGTTCGCCTTGACGCCGGCGGTCCAGATGATGGTCTCGGCGTCGAACTCGACCTTGTTGGACAGGACCACGTGCCCGTCGACGCAGCTGTTCAGGAACGTCGACAGGTGGATCTCGATGTCCCGCTTGCGCAGCTGCTCGAGCGTGTAGCCGCCCAGCTCCTCGCTGACCTCGGGCAGGATCCGCGGCGAGCCCTCGACCAGGACGAAGCGCATCTCCTCCTGCTCGATCGCCTTGTAGTACTTGACCGCGGCACGGGCCATGTCCTCGACCTCACCGAGCGCCTCGACGCCGGCGAAGCCACCGCCGACGAAGACGAACGTGAGCATGCGCTTGCGCAGCTCCGGGTCCCAGGTGCTCGACGCGATGTCGATCCGGTTGAGCACGTGGTTGCGGACGGCGATGGCTTCCTCGACGTTCTTGAAGCCGATGCCCTGCTCCGCCAGGCCCGGGATGGGCAGCGTGCGGGCGACCGAGCCGAGGCCGACCACCAGGTGGTCGTAGGTGATCCAGTACGGCTCACCCTCCTCGGGCGTGATCTGCACCGTGCGGTCGGCGTGGTTGATCTCGCTGACCTTGCCCTGCAGGACGTCGACGCCCTTGAGCGCGCGGCGGTGCGGCGCGACGACGTTGCGGGGGTCGATCGAGCCGGCGGCCGTCTCCGGCAGGAACGGGGCGTACGTCATGTACGGACGGGGGTCGACGACGACGATGGCCGCCTCGCGCTTGCCCAGGCGCTTGCGCAGGCGGCGCGCGGTGTAGAGCCCCACCGTCCCGCCGCCGAGGATCACGACGCGGGGGACCTTGCGGGACTTGGCCGGACGGCCCGCCGTGCTGGCCGCGGTCGACGTGGAGGCGACGTCAGTCTGAGACATACGTCCACGGTAGCCGCGAGCGGCGGCCAGTGCCCCACCGGGAGCCGGTGACGATGCGCACAGTGGGAACTCAGGACGGCGCCACGGCGTTCGCGCGGACCACCCCGGTGTACCAGCCGGCGCTGTCCTTGGGGGTGCGGTCCTGCGTCTGCGGGTCCACCCGCACGAGCCCCCAGCGTTGCGACATCCCCTCGGCCCACTCGAAGTTGTCCAGCAGCGACCACGCGTAGTACCCGGTCAGCCGCGCGCCGTCGTCGATCGCGCGCGCAGCCTGCTGCAGGTGGGCGCGCAGGAAGGCGATCCGCTCGGTGTCCTGCGTCGTGCCGTCCGGGTCCGGGTCAGGGATGCCGTTCTCGGTGATCACCAGCGGGGGCGCGTCCGGGTAGTCGATGAGCAGGTCCATGAGCAGGTCGTAGAGCCCCTCGGGGTGCACCTGCTGCCAGGACGCGGCGGACGTCGGGTACAGCTCCACCTGCTGCCCGTCGGCAGCCACACCCGTGACGCCGTAGTACTGCACGGCCAGCACGTCGAGCGGGGCGCTGATCGACTCCAGGTCGCCGTCCTGCACCAGTGCCTCGAACGCGTCGCGGTCCGCGGGGAGCTGACCGGGCTCGGGGCCGAGGGCGTCCTCGGGGTACCGCCCGAGCAGCACGGGGTCGAGGAAGAGCCGGTTCTCCACGGCGTCCACCCGCCCGGCGGCGGTGTCGGCGTCGCGACCGGTCGGGTAGACGGGCAGCAGGTTCAGCGCGATGCCGATGCCGCCCGCGGCGCCGCTGTCCCGGAACGCCCGGACGGCCTCGCCGTGCGCGAGCAGCTGGTGGTGGACGGCCGCCGCCGCCGCGTCGACGTCGGCGACCCCCGGGGCGTGGGAGCCCCACCGGTAGCCGACGAACGCGGTGGTCTTCGCCTCGTTGATCGTCAGCCAGGTGGCGTCGACGTCCGCCATCGCCTCGAACAGGACCGACGCGTAGTCCGCGAACCTTTGGGCGGTCTCCCGGACCGCCCACCCGCCGGCATCCTGGAGCGGTTGCGGCAGGTCCCAGTGGTACAGGGTCACGGCGGGGTGGATGCCGCGGGCCAGCAGGCCGTCGACCAGGCGGCGGTAGAAGTCCAGCCCTGGCTGGTTCACCGGGCCCGACCCGGTGGGCTGGATGCGCGGCCACGCGACCGAGAACCGGTACGCGGGCAGGCCGAGCTCCGCGATCAGGTCGAGATCCGACTCCCAGCGGCGGTAGTGGTCCGCGGCCGGGTCACCCGTGGAGCCGTCGCGGATGCGGCCGGGCTCCTGGGCGAAGGTGTCCCAGATCGACGCCCCGCGGCCGTCCGCCGTGGTGGACCCCTCCACCTGGAACGCCGACGTGGCCGCACCCCAGACGAATCCCGCGGGGAACGTCATCGGTGCCGCGGGCGGCGACCACGTGGGCGCGGCGGCCGGTCCGGACGGGCCCGGCGCGGGGACCCGTTCGTGCACGCGGCGAGCGCGCCGGCCGCGGTCACGCCCCCGCCGAGGAGCAGGAGCTGGCGACGGTCGAGCTGGACACCCTCAGGCACGGCGCTCCTCCTCGAGCGGCGACGGGCGCGGGCCGCTCGTCCGGCTCATCCTCTCGCGCGCGGCGTCACTGAGCGCCGGTGGGCGTCGCGCTCGGGCTCGGTCCGGGGCTGGCGGTCGGACCGTCGGCGCCGATGGCCGCGTCCGCCGGGGCGTCCAGGGCGGGCGCCTTGGCGAACGGCCACGGAGGCGTCGTCGCGCTGGTGCCGGCCGGCAGGACCAGCGCGCCCTCGTCGTCGTGCTCGAACGTCGAGGTGGGAGCGCCCTGCAGCGGGTAGACGTTCCAGCGGGCCCGGCCGTCCGCGTCCGTCCGGCTGACGAACGACCAGGGCTCGGTGCCCTCGGGGAACCAGTACTGGTCGAAGCCGTCGTCGTACGTGGTGCGCACCGGGCGACCGCGGTCGTCGTAGACCTGGACGTCGCGCAGCGGGTTGCCGTCGGCGTCGTAGACGAACAGGTTGCTGACCAGCATGCCGTCGACGACGACACCGTCGACGGGCTTGTCCTGGTACACGATCTGGCTGCCACCGCCGCCGAAGCCGCCCGAGACGTAGGCGTCGTACACGTCGTCGCGCTGGTGGGCCTGGCCCTGCATCGTGACGTAGACCGGGAGCAGCAGGACGACGGCCGCGGCGTTCGCCACGACCGCGACCCAGCGGACCGACCGGGTCTGGAACCACGCCCCGCGACCCCACTGGACGCTCAGGATCACAGCCAGCACCAGCACCGCCCACGTCGCGGGCTCCGCGGGCACGACGTGGATCCGCCCGGAGCCCAGCACGTAGGCCACCGCCTGGTAGGCCACCCAGCCACGCACCAGCCACCACACCGGCCGCACGGCCAGCAGGAACGACTCGGTGGGCGGCCACCACGCGTACGCCCGCAGCCGACGCAGGGTCCACCGACCGAACCGGTCCGCGTCCTCGATCGGGTCCGGGAAGAACCGCCGCCAACCCTGCGCCGCGGCGGGCTGCGCCGGTGCCAGCCCCGCCGCGGTGCGCAGCTCGGCGGCGTACTCCTCGGGCGGTCCGAACTGCTCCAGCAGACCCCGGCCGTGCGCGACGTGGCGCTCGTCGGCCATCGCGTCCGCGAGGTCGGCCTCCAGGTCCTCGGTGAGGTCGTCGACGAGCTCCGGACCCAGGTCCGCGAGGCTGCGTCGCACCGCCTCGGCGTACCCCTCGACGTTCAGCGCGTCCGCCTGCTCCAGCACGCTCATCGCACGACCTCCGTCTTGAGCAGGCGGCCCATCGTGCCTGCGAACTCCTGCCAGTCCTTGCGCTGGGCCTCGAGCATGGCCCGGCCCTGCGCGTTGATGCCGTAGTACTTGCGGTGCGGGCCCTCGTCGCTGGGCACCACGTAGGACGTCAGCGCACCCGACGAGTACAGGCGCCGCAGCGTCCCGTACACCGACGCGTCGCCGACCTCCTCGATCCCCGCGGCGCGCAGCCGCCGGACGACGTCGTAGCCGTAGCCGTCCTCGTCGGCGACGACCGCGAGCACCGCGAGGTCGAGCACGCCCTTGAGCAGCTGTGTGGTGTCCATGGGTCCTCCGGGTCCGCGCCCCGGCGCCGCCGACCGCCGTGCGGGCGATCGACGGCTCCGGGCCGGCGAGCTGGTGCGGGAGCCCCCTCCGGCTCCCGCACCGGTGACGCTATTACACATTGCGCACTACCGTCCAGAACACGCAAGGTGTGTCGCCGCACCACCGACCCCTCACGCCGGCGTCCGCACGACCGAGCGTCCCCACGCACTCTTCTGCGGACACAGCATCCACTCCCGCTGCGTCCGCACAACCAGGCGTCCCGACGCTCGGTCGTGCGGACGCTGGGGTGGTGCAGGGTCAGCGGGTGGCGATGCTCCAAGCGATGCCGTCGAGGATGTCGTGCTCGGAGGTGACCACCTGGGTGAGCTCGCCACCGGCCGCGGCGACCTCGTCGCGAACCCGTCGGACGACGTCGGCCCAGACCAGCGCGCCGGCGCCGATGACGTCGACGCGGCCCGGGTGCATGAAGCCGAGCGCCGCCCGGTCCTCGCGCGACCGCGCCAGCAGGTCGTCGCAGGCCGCCAGGACGACGTCGACCGGCAGGACCGACCCGTCGATGATCGCCGGGTCGTACGCCGGCAGACCGAGCCCGTGGGCCGTGACGGTGGTGACCGTGCCGGCGAGCCCGACCAGCGTGGCCGCCTTGCCCAGCGGCACCACCTGGCTCGCAGCGTCGAGAGCGGCGGCCACGTCGGCGTGGGCCGCGGCGATCTCGTCGGCGGTCGGGGGGTCGCTGCGCAGGTGCCGCTCGGTCATCCGCACGCAGCCGACGTCCATGGAGAACGCCGCGTCGGGGGTGGTGGTGCCCAGCACCAGCTCGGTCGAGCCACCGCCGAGGTCCACGACGAGGAACGGCCCGGGGTGCTGCCCGCCGAGGACGCCGGTGGCGCCGCGGAACGACAGCTCGGCCTCCTCCTGGCCGGCCACGACCTCGGGCTCGACCCCGAGCGCGGCGTGCACGCCGTCGACGAAGTCGGCGCGGTTCTCGGCGTCGCGCGACGCCGACGTGGCGACGAACCGGATCGCCTCGACGCCCAGCTCGGTGCAGATGTCGTTGTACCGGCGTGCCGCGTCGAGCGTGCGGGCGAGGGCCTCCGGGGCGATGCGACCCGTGCGGTCCACGCCCTGACCGAGCCGGACGACCTCCATCCGGCGGTCCAGGTCGACCAGCGTCCCGGCGTCGGGATCCACGTCGGCGACGAGGAGTCGGATGGAGTTGGTCCCGCAGTCGATGGCAGCCACACGCGTCACGCGCTCATCCTCCCATCACCCACCCCACCCCCCGCAGCGTCCGAGCATCCACGGCCCCTGACCCCTACCTGCTCGGACGCAACGGTGGTCACACCGCGGACGTCCGAGCATCGACGGGTCCTGACCCCTAGTTGCTCGGACGTTGCGGAGGATGGCGGGGCTGCAGGAGGCGGGTCAGCAGGTGCAGCGGTCCGGGCGCCAGGTGTCGCGGATCAGGGCGAGGGCCTCGTCGCCGACCGGGTTGACGCCCGGACCGGCTGCCAGCGCGTGGCCCACCAGGACGTGCAGGCACTTGACGCGGGTCGGCATGCCGCCGGCCGAGATGCCCGCGATCTCCTCGACGTGCCCGAGGGCCTCGCGGTCGGCCAGGTACGCCTCGTGCGCTCGGCGGTGCCCGGCGGCCAGCTCCTCGTCCTGCGCGAGCCGGGCCGTGAGCTCCTTCATCAGCCCGCCGGCCTCGAGCGTGCTCACCGCGGCGACCGCGGGCGGCGACGTGAGGTAGTAGGTCGTCGGGAACGGCGTGCCGTCGTCGAGCCTGGGCGCGGTGCGGACCACCAGGGGCCGCCCGCACACGCAGCGCGCCGCGATGCCGACGACCCCGCGCGGCGGTCGGCCCAGCTGCTCGGCGAGCACCGTGAGGTCGTCGTCGGTGACGTCGTCGAAGGAGGTGGTCACGGCAGCGGTCCGTTCGTGCGGGGGGTGGGTCAGCCGCCCGGGGTCGGCGCGGGCGTCCCATTGTCGCCCGTCGGCGCGGGTGCCTCGGTCGCTGAGTCGGTCCCCGCCACCGGCGTCTGGCCCGCCACCTGGACGGACTCCCACACGTTCGCGTACCAGGGCAGCGTCGAGCCGGAGTCCAGCGCGGCGGCCGGGCCGTCGGCCGCGGGCGCGGTGTCGGGGACCGTCTCGGGGTCCACCACGCGGAACGCCTTCTCCCCCGGCATGACGAACGACAGCCGCTCGCGCGCCTGCGCCGTCACGTACGCCGGGTCGTCCCAGCGCCGCAGGTCCGCCTCGAGGTCGTCGTTGCGCTGCCGGGCCGCCTCGACCTGGCTGCGCAGCTGGTCCACCTCGACGCGCTGCTGCAGGTACGAGTGCAGCGTCGGGTACACCAGCACGAACGCCAGCAGGAGCACGCACGAGAACACCATCGCTCGGACGGTGAACAGCCGTGGGACCCGCACCTGCACGCGCTCGGCGCGCGGCGTGCCTCGCGCGGGCGTCGGAGCACCCCGGGTCCCGGGGCGGGAGGCGGCGGGTCGCGACGACGACGGCCGCGGGGACGACGAGGGCGTCGGACCCACGCGCGGCGTGGCCCCCGAGCGCGGTGCCGCCGACCGGCCCGCGGTGTTCCCGCGCGGCACGTTGGCGGCCGGGGTCGCAGGTCCCGACGGTGCCGATCTCGGGGTCGCCGGGCGCCGACCGGGCGCGCTCGGGGACGCCGGGCGTCGGGGGGCAGACATGGCCCCGATTCTGCCCCGGACCTCGCCGACCTCGCCGGACGTCGGGACCCGTGGCGCGCCGGAGGCCGGCCACCGCGTGGTGACCGGCCTCCAAGGGTGCTGCGTCAGGCCTGGAACCGCGGGAAGGCGGAACGACCGGCGTAGCGTGCGGCGTCGTCCAGCTCCTCCTCGATGCGCAGGAGCTGGTTGTACTTGTTGATGCGCTCGCCACGGGCGGGGGCACCGGTCTTGATCTGGCCGGCGTTCGTCGCCACCGACAGGTCGGCGATGATCGTGTCCTCGGTCTCGCCGGAGCGGTGCGAGGTCATCGTCGTGAAGCCGCTGCGCTGGGCCAGCTCGACGGCGTCGAGCGTCTCCGTCAGCGTGCCGATCTGGTTGAGCTTGACCAGCAGCGAGTTGGCCGACTTCAGCTCGATGCCCTTGCGCAGGCGCTCGGGGTTGGTGACGAACAGGTCGTCGCCGACGATCTGCACCTTGTCGCCGATGGTCGAGACCAGGTGGGACCAGCCCTCCCACTCGTCCTCGGACAGCGGGTCCTCGATGGAGACCAGCGGGTAGTCGCGCACCAGCTGCTCGTAGTAGGCGGACATCTCCTCGTTCGAGAGCGACTTGCCCTCGAACTGGTAGGCGCCGTCCTTGAAGAACTCGGTCGCGGCGACGTCGAGCGCGAGGCCCACGTCGACACCCGGGGTGAACCCGGCCTTCTCGATCGCGACGAGGATCAGGTCGAGCGCGTCGCGGTTGCTCGGCAGGTTCGGGGCGAAGCCGCCCTCGTCGCCGAGGCCCGTGGACAGGCCCTTGCTCTTCAGCACGGACTTCAGGGAGTGGTAGACCTCGACGCCCGTGCGCAGGGCCTCGCGGTACGTGGTCGGGCCGAACGGCGCGACCATGAACTCCTGGATGTCGACGTTGGAGTCGGCGTGCGACCCACCGTTGAGGATGTTCATCATCGGCACGGGCAGGACGTGCGCGTTGGGGCCGCCGATGTAGCGGAACAGCGGCAGGTCGGCCGAGTCGGCCGCGGCCTTGGCGACGGCCAGCGAGACGCCCAGGATCGCGTTGGCGCCGAGCTTGCCCTTGTTGGCGGTGCCGTCCAGGTCGATCAGCGCGGCGTCGACCAGGCGCTGCTCCGTGGCCTCGAAGCCGATGAGCTCGGGGGCGATCTCGTCGATGACGGCGCTGACGGCCTCCTCGACACCCTTGCCCAGGTAGCGGGCGGAGTCGCCGTCACGGCGCTCGACGGCCTCGAAGGCGCCGGTCGAGGCACCCGAGGGGACAGCGGCGCGGGCGATGGTGCCGTCGTCGAGTGCGACCTCGACCTCGACAGTGGGGTTGCCGCGCGAGTCCAGGATCTCGCGGGCGCCGACGGCCTCGATGCTGGCCATGGGTGCTCCTTCTGAAGCGGGTGGGTTTACGACCTCACCCTAGTGGCGTCCCCCTGGCCACGCCGTAGGCCCTTCGACTGGTGGGACGCCCCCTCAGAGCGCCTGCATGATCTTCTCGACCTGGTCCTTGGCGTCGCCGAACAGCATCGCGGTGTTGTCCCGGAAGAACAGCGGGTTCTGCACGCCCGCGTAGCCCGTGGCCATCGACCGCTTGAACACGACCACCTGCGCGGCCTTCCACACCTCGAGCACCGGCATGCCGGCGATGGGCGACGACGGGTCGTCCAGCGCGGCGGGGTTCACGGTGTCGTTGGCGCCGATGACGAGGACCACGTCGGTGTCCGCCAGGTCGTCGTTGATCTCGTCCATCTCGAGCACGATGTCGTACGGCACCTTGGCCTCGGCGAGCAGCACGTTCATGTGCCCGGGCAGCCGACCGGCCACGGGGTGCACGCCGAACCGGACCTCGATCCCGCGGGCGCGCAGCCGGGCCACCAGGTCCGCCACGGGGTACTGCGCCTTGGCCACTGCCATGCCGTACCCGGGCGTGATGACGACCGTGCGCGCCTCGGTGAGCAGCTGCGCCACCTCGGGGGCGGTGATGTCGTGGTGCTCGCCCACCGGCCCGTCGGACGCCGCCACGGTGCCGCCCTCGGCGCCGAACCCGCCGAGGATCACGGAGATGAACGACCGGTTCATCGCGGTGCACATGAGGTAGCTGAGGATCGCACCGGAGGAGCCGACGAGGGCGCCGGTGACGATGAGCAGGTCGTTGCTGAGCATGAAGCCCGCCGCGGCGGCCGCCCAGCCGGAGTACGAGTTGAGCATCGAGACGACCACGGGCATGTCGCCGCCGCCGATGGACGCGACCAGGTGCCAGCCCAGGGCCAGCGCGACCACGGTCATGAGCAGCAGCGGCACCACGGACGCCGATCCGAGGAACCACACCATGAGGCCGCCGGACGCGACCACCATGGCCAGGTTGAGCCAGTTGCGCCCGGGCAGCATGAGCGGCGCAGAACGGATCCGCGTGGACAGCTTGAGGAACGCGACGATCGAGCCCGGTGAACGTCACGGCGCCGATGAGCACGCCCAGGAACACCTCGACCAGGTGCGCGGGGTCGGTCGGCTCGGTGAGGAACGAGTTGTAGCCGACGAGCACCGCGGCGAGCCCGACGAACGAGTGCAGGATCGCGATGAGCTCCGGCATCTGCGTCATCTCGACGCGCCGAGCCTGCCAGGTGCCCACGGTCGCGCCGACCAGCAGGACGAGCAGGATCAGCGACCCGGTCACGGCCACGGGCCGCTGCGAGTGCTGCAGGGCCAGCGCGATCGTCGCGACGAGGGCGAGCGCCATGCCCACCATCCCGGCGACGTTGCCGCGGCGCGCGGTCTCCTGCTTGGACAGCCCCGCCAGGGACAGGATGAACAGGACGGCGGCGCCGATGTAGACGGCCTGGGCCACGGAGGTCAGCACGGGGTCAGGCGTCCTTCCGGAACATGCGGATCATGCGGTTGGCGACGAGGAACCCGCCGAACACGTTGATGCTGGCCACCGACGCGGCGACGACCGCCAGGACGGTCACCAGCAGGGAGTCGTCGCCGATCTGCAGCAGCGCGCCGACCAGGATGATCCCCGAGATGGCGTTGGTCTGGGCCATCAGCGGCGTGTGCAGCGAGTGGCTGACGTTGGAGATGACGTAGTAGCCGACGATCACGGCGAGCACGAAGACGGTGAAGTGGCCGAGGAACGCCGCCGGCGCGAACGAGATGGCCAGCAGCACCAGGACCGCGACGAGCGCGAGCACCACCGAGCGCCGCTGCCGGCGCCGCGCCTTCTCCTCGAGCGCCGCGGCTGCGGCCGCCGCCCGCTCCTGCTCGCTCGGGCCCGCCGGGGCGGCCGGCGCCGCGGAGACCTGCACGGGTGGCGGCGGCCAGAGCACCTCCCCGTCGTGCGTGACCACCATCCCGCGCTGCACCGGGTCGTCCAGGTCGAGCACCAGCGCGCCGTCCTTGCCGGGGGTGAGCAGCTGCAGCAGGTGGACGATGTTGGTGCCGAACAGCTGGGACGTGTGCTGCGGCATCCGGCTGGTCAGGTCGGTGAAGCCGAGGATGGTCACGCCGTTGTCCGTGACCACCGACCGCCCCGGCACGGTCAGCTCGCAGTTGCCCCCGCCGGAGGCGGCCAGGTCGACGATCACGCTGCCCGGCCGCATCCCGGCGACCATGGCCGCGGTGATCGTCCGGGGCGCCTGCCCGCGCACCAGCGCGGTCGTGATGACGATGTCCGCGTCGGCGGTCTCGGCGGCGTACATCTGCGCCGTGAGCTGCTCCTGCTCCTGCGTCAGGGCGCTGGCGTAGCCGTCGGCACTGACGGCCTGCTGCGCCTGCGCGTCGGCGGCCTGCACGAACGCCGCGCCCATCGACTCGATCTGCTCGCCCACCTCGGGCCGGACGTCGAACGCGCGGACGCGGGCGCCCATGCTGCCGGCCGCGCCGATCGCCGCCAGGCCCGCGACACCCGCGCCGATGACGAACACCCGGGCCGGCGGGGTCTTGCCCGCGGCGGTGACCTGCCCGGTGAACATGCCGCCGTAGGCCTCGGCGGCCTCGACGACCGCGCGGTACCCGGCGACGTTGGACAGGGTGCTGAGCACGTCGAGGGACTGCGCGCGGGAGATCCGCGGCACGGCGTCGAGCGCCAGCGCGGTGACACCGCGCTGGTGCAGCGCCTCGACCAGGTGGGGCGCGGAGGCCGGGGCGAGCATGGCGACGAGCGTGGCGCCCGGGCGCAGCGCGGCGACCTCGTCGTCGGTGGGTGCGTTGACCTTGGCGACGACGTCGCAGCCCCACACCTCGGCGGCGTCGGCGACCGTCGCGCCGGCCGACTCGTACGCCGGGGCGCCGAACGTCGCGGCGTCTCCCGCTCCCCGCTGCACGACCACCTCGTACCCGAGGCCCACCAGCTGCGCCACGGTGGTCGGGGTCGCAGCCACCAGGCGCTCGCCGGCCCGGCTCTCGGTCGGGATGCCGATGCGCATCGCTGCGTCCTCCGTCGTCGGATGGTGTGTGACGCGCTCATCATGGCGGCCACGGGAAGGCTACGGGCGCCACGGCCGAGTCGGCAAGCGCTTTCCTTCCGTCTTCCGGACGAACGCGCGAACCTCTATCAGGCCCCGGCGGGCGACTCCCCGGCCCGAAGGTCCTGCTCGAGCCCACGGACGGCAGCCCGCAGCGACGCCTCCGCGTCGACGCCCTGCACGTGCGCGTCGACGAGCACGTCCAGCAGCCGGCGACCGATCTCGTCCTGCGCCTCGACCCGGCCCGCCGCGCCGACGGCATCGAGCCCCGCCCGCTGCGCACGGCCCAGCACCTTCTGCCCGCGGGCCAGCGCGCCGAGCGCCAGCGGGATCCCGTCCAGGGCCGACTCGCGCTGCTTCTCCGCCTTCTTCAGCCGGTCCCACTGGCCGTGCAGGTCCTCGTCCACCGGCTCGTCCGCGAACACGTGGGGGTGCCGGCGCACGAGCTTGGCGACGAGGTCCGCGGCCACGTCGTCGACGTCGAACGGGTCGGTCGGGTGCTCCGCGGCGATCCGGGCGTGGAACACGACCTGCAGCAGCACGTCGCCCAGCTCCTCGCGCAGGCCGGGGCGGTCTCCCGCCTCGATGGCCTCCGCCAGCTCGTGCGCCTCCTCGAGTGCGTACGGCACGAGCGACTCGTGCGTCTGCTGGGCGTCCCAGGGGCAGCCGCCCGGCGAGCGCAGCCGGTCCATCACCGCCACGAGGGAACGCAGCTGGTCGGCGCGGTCCGGCCCGGTCACGAGGCCGACGGCGTGGGCTCCGGCGTCGGCTGGGTCGACCCGTCCCCCGCGGCGGCGGGACCCGGCGTGACGAGCCACGGCACCGGCGTCGGCTCGGCCACCTGGTTGCCCTCACCCAGCGACGCGAACCGCGGGTTGAGCGTGACGTCCAGGTCGTTCAGGCGCGTCTCGATCTCGGTGCCGACCTCCTGCGCGTCGGGCAGCCCCTGCAGGTTCGTGTAGGCGATCGAGTACCGCGCCACCGCCAGGGAGGGCTCGGTGAACGTGGCCGACGCGCCCTGGACCTTCTGCTGCACGACCCGGTCCAGCAGGGCCTGGGCGTCCTCGTCGGACACGCCGACACCCTTCTCCTCGGCCAGGTCGACGACCGTCGGCTCCTGGACCAGGACGGCGAGGACGTTCGTCGTGGTGACGCCCTGGAACCACGGCTCCAGCTCGTCCAGCGCGGCCCGCACGTCCGCCGTCGGGATCGCGTGCCCGTCGACCACCGCGGCCGCGCCCGGCTCTCCGGTGCACCCGGCCAGGCCGGCCGTCGCGACGAGCGCAGCCAGCGCACCCGCCGCCCGCACTCCTGCACGCCACTGCACCGCCACCACGGACCTCCTGCGTCGTCGCTCGTCGATCGGGGTCATCGTAGGGCCCGGACCTGGGCCGAGACGCCGAGAACCGCCCGGACCTACCGCCCGGTGCCCACGGAGGCCGCCACGGACACGTCACCGCGCACCACCGCGTCGATGAACTGCCGCGCCCACAGCATGACCTCGCGGCCCTGCACGGGCTTGCCACCGATCCGCGCGGTCATGGGCCAGGGCACCAGGACCGTCCGGACGGCCGGCTTGAGCACCGAGCCCGGGTACAGGCGCTTGAGCCGCAGCTGCGCCGACTCGGCCAGGTCCACCGGCGCGAAGCGCACGAACTTGCCCTGCGCGGTGACGTCCGACAGCCCGGCGGAGCGCACGTGCTGGCGGAACTCGGCCACCTCGAACAGGTTGTCCACGGCGGTCGGGACGGCGCCGTAGCGGTCCAGCAGCTCGGCGCGCACCTCGCCCAGCGCCGCGGTGTCCGCCGCCGCGGCGATCTTGCGGTAGGCCTCGAGCCGCAGGCGCTCGTGGGCGATGTAGTCGTGCGGGATGTGCGCGTCGACGGGCAGCTCGATGGTGACGTCGGGCAGCTCCTCCTCGACGTCGCCGCGGAAGTTGGCCACCGCCTCGCCGACCATCCGGATGTACAGGTCGAAGCCGACGCCCTCGATGTGCCCGGACTGCTCGCCGCCCAGCAGGTTGCCCGCCCCGCGGATCTCGAGGTCCTTCATGGCCACCGCCATGCCGGCGCCCAGGTCGGTGTTCGCCGCGATGGTCTGCAGGCGGTCGTGCGCGGTCTCCGTCAGCGGCTTCTCCGGCGGGTACAGGAAGTACGAGTACGCCCGCTCGCGACCGCGACCCACACGACCGCGCAGCTGGTGCAGCTGGGACAGGCCCAGCAGGTCGGCGCGCTCGAGGATGAGGGTGTTCGCGTTGGAGATGTCCAGGCCGGTCTCGACGATCGTGGTGCAGACCAGGACGTCGAACCTCTTCTCCCAGAAGTCGACGATGACCTGCTCGAGCTGGTGCTCGTTCATCTTGCCGTGCGCGACCGCGACGCGGGCCTCGGGCACGAGCTCCATGAGCCGGCTGGCCGTCCGCTCGATCGAGTCGACCTTGTTGTGCACGTAGAACACCTGGCCCTCGCGCAGCAGCTCGCGCCGGATGGCCGCGCTGATCTGCTTCTCGTCGTACGCGCCGACGAACGTCAGGACCGGGTGCCGCTCCTCGGGCGGGGTGGCCAGCGTCGACATCTCCCGGATGCCCGTGACGGCCATCTCGAGCGTGCGCGGGATCGGGGTGGCACTCATCGCCAGCACGTCCACGTTGGTGCGCAGCGCCTTGAGCGTCTCCTTGTGCTCGACGCCGAACCGCTGCTCCTCGTCGATCACCACCAGGCCCAGGTCCTTGAACCGCACCTCGCCGGTGATGAGCCGGTGCGTGCCGATCACCACGTCGACCGTGCCGTCCGCGAGCCCCGCGACGACCTCCTTGGACTCCGCCGCCGTCTGGAACCGGCTGAGCGCCTTCACCGTCACCGGGAACGCGCTGTACCGCTCCTGGAACGTGTCGAGGTGCTGCTGGACCAGCAGCGTCGTCGGCACCAGGACCGCCACCTGCTTGCCGTCCTGCACCGCCTTGAACGCGGCACGCACCGCGATCTCCGTCTTGCCGTAGCCGACGTCGCCACAGACCAGCCGGTCCATCGGGATCGGCTTCTCCATGTCCGCCTTGACCTCGTCGATGGTCGCCGCCTGGTCGGGCGTCTCGACGTACGCGAACGCGTCCTCGAGCTCGCGCTGCCACGGGGTGTCCGGGCCGAAGGCGTGCCCGGCGGTCGCCATGCGCGCCGAGTACAGCCGGATGAGCTCCGCGGCGATCTCCTTGACCGCCTTCTTGGCGCGGCCCTTGGTCTTGGCCCAGTCGCCGCCGCCCATCTTGGACAGCGACGGCGCCTCGCCGCCCACGTACTTGGTGACCTGGTCCAGCTGGTCGCTGGGCACGAACAGCCGGTCCCCCGGCTGGCCGCGCTTGCTCGACGCGTACTCGATGACCAGGTACTCGCGCGTCGCCGCGTTGGCCCCCGTGCCGATGGTCCGCTGCACCAGCTCCACGAACCGCCCGACCCCGTGCTGCTCGTGCACCACGTAGTCGTTGGGCCGCAGCTGCAGGGGGTCGACGACGTTGCGCCGCCGGCTCGGCATCCGCCGCATGTCCCGGGTGGAGGTGCCGGCGCGGCCGGTCAGGTCCGACTCGGAGAACACGGCCAGGTGCAGCGGCTCGGCGACGAACCCGGGGCCGACGGGCGCCGGCACGACGAGGACCACGCCACCTTCCGGCTCGTCGGTGATGCTGCCGACGAGCCGCGCGGGCACCTCGGACGCCTTGAGCTGCTCGACCATGCGCTGCGCCGGCCCGTGGCCCTCGGTGGCCAGGACCAGGCGCCAGCCGGCCTGCTGCAGCACGCGGACGTCCGCCACCGCACGTGCGACCTCGCCGCGGTACCGCTCGACGTCCCGCGCGGCGACCACCAGGGTCTGCGCGGTCGCCGCGAGGTCGTCGGCCATCGCGCTCAGGTGCGGCGCCAGGTTCCGGGCGGCCGTGTGGCCGGCACCGGTCGACCCCTCGTAGAAGTCGTCGGGCTTCGCCGCCTCGGTGGCGTCGACGTCCAGGGAGAACGGCGACAGCGTCCACCACCCGAGCCCGCGGACGGCGGACAGCGCGCGGACCTCCGCGAACGACGCGAAGCTCGCGGCCGACAGGTCCAGCGGCGTCGCGCCACCGGCCGCGGCGGAGGTCCACGCGGCCTCGAGGAACTCCTGCGTGGTGGCCACCAGGTCGTGCGCGCGGCGGCGCACCCGCTCCGGGTCCACCAGCACCAGCAGGCTCTCGTCGGGCACCAGGTCCAGCACGGGCACCATGCGCTCGACCAGCGCCGGCGCGAGCGACTCCATGCCCTCGACCGCGATGCCCTGCGCCAGCTTGTCCAGCATGTCGACCGCACCCGGCAGCTGGGGGATCAGCTCCGTGGCCCGGGCCCGCACCGCGTCCGTGAGCAGGATCTCCCGGCACGGGGGCGCCCAGACGCCGTGGTCCGCCACCTCGAGGCTGCGCTGGTCGGCGACGGAGAACCAGCGGATCTCCTCGACGTCCTCACCCCACAGCTCGACGCGCAGCGGGTGGTCCTCGGTGGGCGGGAACACGTCGAGGATGCCGCCGCGCACCGCGAACTCGCCGCGCTTCTCCACCATGTCCACGCGGCTGTACGCGGCGGCGACCAGCTTCTCCGACACGTCCGCCAGGTCCACCCGGTCCCCCGTGGCGATCGACACGGGCTCCAGCTCGCCCAGACCCTCGACCACCGGCTGCAGCAGCGCGCGCACCGGGAGCACCAGCACGCGGACCGGGCCGGCGTGCCCCTCGGTCTCGGGGTGCGCCAGGCGCCGGAACACCGCGAGGCGACGAGCCACCGTGTCGCTGCGCGGCGAGAGGCGCTCGTGCGGCAGCGTCTCCCACGACGGCAGCACCGCGACCTCGTCGGCCGGCAGGTAGCAGCGCACCGCGGCAGCCAGCTCGTCGGCGTCCCGGCCCGTCGCGGTCACGACGACGAGCGGGCGCCCCCCGCTCAGCGCGGCCAGCAGCGGCGGGCGGATGCCCGCGGGGCCGACGACGTCGAGCTCGCCGCGGGCGCGGACGTGCTCGACCGCGGCGGCGGCGGCCGGGTCGGCGAGGAGGGCGGGCAGGAGGCCGGTGAGGTCCATGGAGTCCTTCACGTGGTGGTGGCGCGCACAGCACGACAGCCCCGGATCCGTGGGATCCGGGGTGCACGAGCAGTCTACGAGTCAGCACCGACACGCGACCGCTAGCCTGCCCACAGGCACCAGGGACCGGGAGGCAGCGTGCACGTCGTGGTGGTCGGGGCCGGCATCGTCGGGCTCGCGGTGGCGGCGCGGCTCACCGGCGACGGGCACCGCGTGACGGTGCTCGAGAAGGAGGCCGCGGTCGCCGCGCACCAGACGGGACGCAACTCGGGGGTCATCCACTCGGGCCTCTACTACGCGCCCGGCAGCCTCAAGGCGACGATGTCCGTGGCCGGTGCACAGAGCATGACGCGGTACGCGCGCGAGCACGGGGTGCCCGTCGAGATCACCGGCAAGCTCGTCGTCGCGACCAGCCCCGACCAGGTCCCGGGCCTGCACCGGCTCGCCGAGCGTGCGGCCGCCAACGGGGTGCCCGCGCGGCTCGTCGGCGTGGACGGCGCCCGCGAGCGCGAGCCCCACGTGGCATGCGTCGACGCGCTGTGGGTCGAGAGCACCGGGATCGTCGACTACACCGGGGTCTGCCGGGCGCTCGCCACCGAGGCGGGCGAGGTCCGGTTCGGCACGGCCGTGGTCGGCGCGACCGAGACGGCGGACGGCGTGCACCTGCAGCTCGAGCGCGGCGGGGTGGGCAGCGAGCTGGTCGCGGACGCCGTCGTCGCCTGCGCCGGCCTGCACGCCGACCGCGTCGCACGCTCGTGCGGCCTGGAACCCAGCGCGCGGATCGTGCCGTTCCGCGGCGAGTACTACGAGCTGTCGCCGACGGCCGCGGAGCTGGTCAACGGCCTGGTCTACCCCGTGCCCGACCCGCGGTTCCCGTTCCTGGGCGTGCACCTGACGCGGATGATCGGCGGCGGCGTGCACGCCGGGCCCAACGCGGTCCTCGCCCTCGCACGCGAGGGGTACACGTGGCGCTCGGTCAACCTGCGCGACACGGCGGACGCCCTGACCTGGCCGGGGCTGTGGCGGATGGGGGCCCGCAACGTGGTGCCCGGCGCGCGCGAGGTCGGACGCTCGCTCTCGCGGCGCGCGTTCGCCCGGTCCCTGGCCGCGCTGGTGCCCGCGATCGTGCCCGACGACCTGGTCCCCTCCCCGGCCGGGGTGCGCGCCCAGGCCGTGGCCCGGGACGGCCGGCTCGTCGACGACTTCCTGCTGCAGCGCACCGCGCGGCAGGTGCACGTGCTCAACGCCCCCTCTCCCTGCCGCGACGTGCGCGCTGGAGATCGCCCGGCACGTGGTGGAGCAGCTGCCGGGCGCTGGACCGAACGTGTGACCACCCTCGCGCAGCACGGGTGAAATGAGCTCGGGGGGCCCGTCGGGGCCGATCCCGTGGGTACCGTGGGCATGGTCGTGATGTCCGCTTTCTGGCAGTTTGGTCGGCCGTCGACCCCGCCGGACCCCCACTCCTCGAGGTCGTCGATGCACCCGCCCCGTCCGTCCCGCGCAGGCGCTGCCCGCGGTGCTGCGGTCGCGCTCGCGGTGGGGCTCGTCGTCGCGGTGACCTCGGCGTGCACCTCGGCCCCACCCGCGCCGGACGCGGCGGCTTCGGCCACAGCGGGCCCGACGACAGATCAGCCCTCGTCGAGCGCGACGCCGGACCCGTCCTCCCCGGCGGCCACCGGGGCGCCTGCGGAAGGGTCCTCGACCGGGGGCGCCGACCCGGCGGGCAAGCTCGCCAGCGAGATCCTGCCGTCACAGCCCCCCGCCCCGGCCGGCCTGCCGGACGCCGCAGCCGCTGCCGCCGGGCCGTCGCTGACGGGCCCGCTGCCGAAGACCGGGGCCGCCAACGGCGCCGTCGTCACCGGGTTCCCCACGGCCGTCGTCCCGGTTCCCGACGGGCTGACCGTCGTCTCCAGCTCCGTGTCCGCCTCCGGCGACCGGCTGCAGGTGGGGCTGCAGGCCAGCAGCGACTCCGCCCCGACCGACGTCACCGCCGCCTACGTCGCCGCCCTCGGGGGTGCCGGCTTCGCCGTCGGCGACTCCCCCGCCCTGCCCGGCAGCACCGCCACCGCCTTCACCCGCGGACCCGACGGGCTGGTCCTCACGGTGCGCGACCGGATCGGCGGGGGCACCGAGCTGTCCCTCGCCGGCACGCTGACGACGGCGGGGTGACCCGCGGTGTACCTGTCCCTGCGTGACCGGCCCACCCGAGCCGACGCGGGTTCCCCGGAGGAGGCCCGGGCCGCGAAGGCCGCACGGCGCACCCGGGTGTCGTCGGTCGTGGTCACGCTCGGCGTGGTGAGCATGCTCACCGACATCTCCTCGGAGTCCGTCGCCGCCGTCCTGCCGCTGTACCTGACCACCGCCCTGGGGCTGTCCACGTTGGCGTACGGCTTCGTCGACGGGCTCATGCAGGGCGCGAGCGCGCTCGTCCGGATCGCCGGCGGGTGGGCCGCCGACCGCGGGGACCACCCGAAGTGGGTCGCCGTCGTCGGGTACGGCCTGTCCGCGGTCACCCGCGGCGTGCTGCTGATCGCCAGCAGCTTCGGCGCCGTCACCGCCGTCGTCGCCGTCGACCGGATCGGCAAGGGGATCCGCACCGCGCCGCGCGACGCGATGATCGCGGCGTCGTCGGACCCCCGCACGCTCGGCCGGTCCTTCGGGGTGCACCGCACGCTCGACACCATCGGCGCCGCGCTCGGTCCCCTGCTCGCCTTCGTCGTGCTCTGGGCCATCCCGGACGGGTACCAGACCGTCTTCGTGCTCTCCTTCGGCGCCGCGATCCTCGGCCTGGCGGCGCTCGTGCTGCTCGTGCCGGACCTGCGGCCGCGGCGGGCCGCCTGGCTCACGCAGCACCGCTCCCGCGAGGCCCGCAAGCTGCCCAAGTGCAAGGGCTGCAGCTGCGACATCGCCGGGCTGGAACCCGCGGGGCGTCCCTTCAGCTGGCGCTTCCTCACCGAACCCGGCCTGCGCCGCCTGTTCCTCACGGCCGGCGTCCTCGCGCTGCTCACGGTGGGCGACGGCTTCATCTACCTCTCGCTGCAGGCCCGCGACGGCTTCGCCACCCAGTGGTTCCCGCTGCTGTACGTGGGCACCAACATCGCGTACATGTCGCTGGCGCTGCCGGTCGGGCGGCTGGCGGACCGCCTCGGCCGGGCGCGCGTGTTCGTCTGGGGCCACGCCGCGCTCGTCGCCGCCTACGTGTGCGCCGGGGTCGCGACCGCCTCCGCGGCGTCGACCATCGGCGCGCTGCTCCTGCTCGGCCTGTTCTACGCCGCGACGGACGGCGTGCTGGCCGCGCTCGTCGGCCGCCGGGCGGAGCCGAACGTGCGCGCGTCGGCGATCGGCACGGCGCAGACCGTGGTCGCGGTGGCGCGCATGGCGTCCTCCGCGCTGTTCGGGCTGCTCTGGTTCACCGTCGGTCGCGGCCCGGCGATCCTGTCGGTGGCCGTCCTGCTCGCCGCCGCCGTGCCGGTCGCCTGGTACACCGTGCGCGGGCTCGACGCCCCGGCACCGGAGCCTGCGCTCGTCGACGCCGGTGACGGCCGGTGAGGCGGATGTCCCCACGCGTCGCGATCCTCGTCGCCGTGACCCTCGTCGTCGTGCTCGGAGCCGGCGGCTACGCGGTCGCCGCGTACCGCAGCCACCGGGCCGATGTCGCGGACGCGCCACCGGTCGCGTCGACCGCGCTCGACGCGGTGCTCGCCGAGCCGCACCTGGTGTTCCGCTCCACCCTCCCGGGCGCGCAGTACGGCCTGGTCGCCGCCGTGCCGCTGGACGACCCGGGCGGACCGCGCGCCTTCACCGACGTCGCGTGCGACCGCGTCGACGTCGCCGGTCCACTCGCCTCCTGCTTGCGCACCATCGCGGGCATCGCCACGCGCTGGGAGGCCGAGGTGCTCGACGACTCCTGGCAACCCGTCGAGAGCTGGGGCCTGCCGGGGGTGCCGAGCCGCACCCGGATGTCCGACGACGGGACGCTGGTCGCGACGACCTCGTTCGTCACCGGCCACTCCTACGCGACCGTCGGCTTCTCCACGCTCACCGAGATCCACCGCTCCGACGGCACCTCCCTGGGCAACGTCGAGGACTTCGCCCTGACGGTCGACGGCCAGCCGTTCTCCCCGTCGGACCGCAACATCTGGGGCGTGACGTTCGTGGACGACGACACCTTCTACGCCACCGCCGCGTCGCAGTCCGCCGGCAAGACCTGGCTCGTCCGCGGCTCCGTCACGGACCGCACACTGACCTCCGTGCACGACGCCGCCGAGTGCCCGTCCATCTCCCCGGACGGGGCGCGGGTCGCCTACAAGAAGGTCGTCGGCACCGCCGCCGGCCAACCCGTGTGGGCGCTCGCCGTCCTCGACCTGGCGTCGGGCGCCGAGACGCTCCTGCCCGCGACGCAGGGGGTCGACGACCAGGCGGCCTGGCTCGACGACGACACGCTGCTGTACGGGCTGCCGCGGGCCGACGAGCCCGGGACGACCGACGTGTGGTCCGTGGCGGTCGATCCCGCGGCCGTGCCGGTGGTGCTGGTACCCGGGGCGTGGTCGCCGGCGGTGGTGGGGTGATCGCCAGCGCGGACGTGCGGTGCCTGGTCTACGCGCCGTACTCGTTCAGCGGTCGAGGACCGGCGGAGAGCTGCGCGCAGCTGTCAGGTGGGATCGCCGCCGGGGGCGGCCACCCGCACGTCCATGCCGGCCGCATCCGGACGCCCCTACCCTCCGGCGTGCGGGGCACTGCACCCCTGTCCGCACTAGGCAGCCGCCTCCCCTGGCGCACTGTCGACGGCCCGGCCCAGCGTCTGCTCGAGCGACAGTTCCGGCGTGCGCTCGATCAGGCAGACCCCTCCACCACCGTCGCGTGGTTCTGGCCGGGCAGCCCCGCGTCCGCGGTGCGTCACGCGCGCGAGCGCGGCATCGTCACTGTCCGCGAGATGATCAACACCGCGCTGGCGACCTCCGGGCCCATCCTCGATCAGGCCTACCGCCGACTCGGTCTCCCGCCGACGCACGGCATCGACGAGACACTGATCGCCGCCGAGACGGCCGAGCTCGAGCTCTACGACTTCGCTTTCGCGTCGAACCCTGAGGTCGAGCAGTCGTTGCTCGCGCTCGGCTACGCCCCGGACCGCATCCTGCCGACAACCTTCGGGTGGGAACCGTCGCGGTTCGAAGGGGGCGACCCGGTCGAGCGGACCACGTTTCGCGCCGTCTTCGTCGGGCGGATCGGTGTGCGCAAGGGTGTTCCAGACCTGCTCGAGGCATGGAAGAAGGCGGACGTCGACGGCGAGCTGCTGCTCGTCGGCTCGGTCGACCCGGAGATCGCGCACCTCGTCGATCAGCACGTGCGCACTGGGGGCGTGCGGCTCTACGGGTACTCGGACAACCCCGCCGACGTGTACAGCGGCGCCGATGTCTTCGTGTTCCCGACGCTCGAGGAGGGCGGGCCGCAAGTGACCTACGAGGCAGCGGCCTACGGACTGCCGATCATCACGACGCCGATGGGCGCCGCGCGGCTCGTCGAGCAGGGACGCACCGGCCTGGTCGTCGATCCCGCTGCACCGGACCAGCTCGCCGACGCGATCCGGTCGCTGGCCGACGACGTCCCGACGCGACTCGCCCAGGGCTCAGCGGCTCTGCGGGCGTCGGCCGACTTCACCTATCACGCGGTCGGCGCGCGTCGGGTCGAGCTGTTCGCTGGCGCGCTGGGTCGCTGAGCTGGCCGGCGCCACACAGGAACGACCCCGGAGCTCCAGGCTCCGGGGTCGTCCTCATGCTTCTGCGTGACTTACGGGTTGAGAGTCTTGCCGTCCGACGTCTTGTTGTTCGTCCACGTCACGGGAACGGAGACCTGGACAGGCCCGTACTCGTGCTCCGGCCCGAAGACGTTGTTCCGGACCGTGATGCCGGAGACCGTGTAGCCCCCGGCATTGGCGCCGCCGATGATGAAGATCGTGAACCCCCCACCCGACAGGTAGTTGTCCTCGATCATGACCGGGCCGTTGGTGCTCGGACCGAAGATCGGCTGGATGTAGATCGCGCCGTTGCCGGGACCGTTGTACGGGATGGCGATCGTGTTGTGCCGGAGCGTGACGTTGGTGGAGCCATCCTGCATCTGGGCGCCGTCAGTGTGCGCGCCCTTGCCCGGAGTGAAGTCGTGCAGCCACGAGTCCTGCAGGAGGGTGTTGGAGCCGATCTTCACGCCGTCACCCGTGTTGCTGTGGATGTTGACGCGCAGGGCGGTCCAGTTGGAGTAGCCGATCCCGTTCTCGAAGTTGTAGATCTCCGAGTCCTGGACCGTGACGTTGCCACCGCTGACCACGACGCCGTCACCGGTCCCGCTGCCGTGGATCTTGGAGTTCTTGATGACGACGTTCGCCGCGCGGACCGTGACGGAGCCGCTGATGTCCAGTCCGTCGATGACGGTTCCCGCGGTGGTGACGGTGATCGGACCGGACGCCTTCAGGGTGGTGCCAGCCGGCACGCCGGTGTTCGACGCGCCCGGGAAGGACGTGACCGGAGACGTCACCGGGGGCACCGGGGCGGGCGCCGGCGTGGGCGTCGGCTTCGGCGTGGGGGTCGGCGTCGGCTTCGGCGTGGGGGTCGGCGTCGGCTTCGGCGTCGGGGTCGGCGTCGGCTTCGGTGTCGGCGTCGGGGTCGGCGTCGGTGTCGGCGTCGGCTTCGGTGTCGGGGTGGGCTTCGCCACCGGAGGCGCGGTGGGAGCCGCGTTCGACGAACCAGCCGAGAAGATCACGTCAGCCCAGTAGTTCGAGGACCGGTACGTCGAGACGGGGAAGCCGCCCTTGGATCCATAGACGAACCGGCCGACGTTGCCCTGCGGGACCCGCAGGGACGTGCTGGCCGAGCGGCCGGAGAAGTACTGGGTGTAGGCGTAGCCGCCGGAGGGTGCAAAGTACGACACCACGTAGCTGCGCCCCTTCTCCACATCCACGGGCTTCGAGAAGCGGACGGACTGCCAGCCGCTCGCCGTCTCGTTGATGAAGGTCGCGGTCGCCAGTCGGGTCCCGTTGCTGCTCCACAGGGAGCCGGTGTGGGTCCCCTTCGTGGCGCCGGCCTTGTAGAACTTCACTCCGACCACGTCACCATCGACCTGAGGGGTGAAGGTCGATCCGAGCTCGACCGCCGACGTGTCGGCCGTCGCTGCACTGACGCCGGTCGGTCGGGCATCGGTCCACAGGCTGGGGCCGGGCTCTGCAGCCTGCGCTGCTGAGACGATGGGCAGGGTCGCCATGGCGGCGACGACCGTGGCCGCCGCGAGGGCTGCTCGCCGCCGACGGCTCGGGGCGATCGGTGTTCTCATGCGCATTCCGTACTCCGTTTCAATGACGCCTGGCGCACGCCTGGTGCTCCGATATATCGGCACAATCAGGCGAAAATGAAGGTCCGCGCGCCTGGCAACCGCGGCTTCGGTGAGCGGACCCACCAGCCCATCGCGCTTCAGCACGGGAGCACCGCGCGTGCGCCTGCCAGACACGACACGCGCCCCGGGTTCGAGTGCAGAAGGGGCGCGCCGACCCACACGCTAGGCAGTGACGAGCGCGCTCAAACACCGGACATTTGGGCAGTTGTCTACCCCTGTACGGGTGAATTTGCTGGTCATGTCGACGGTGTCACGAGGCAACTAGTTCCCGAAACGTGACCGATCTCCATCATTTCTCCACACATCGGCCGCATCAGCAGCACATGACGGTGGGAATCAGTCGCCCGGGGATACTTCCGACCAACCGCGCAACCAGGTCATGTCGGCCGCCAGGAGCCGCCACGCGGGGCTGTGGACGCGCATGACGGCCTCGCCCGTCGCACGCGCCAGGACGCCGGCCGCGAGCAATCCGAGCGCCACGCGCAAACGCGCTCCGGACCACACCGTGCGGGACAACGTCGCCTTCCCGGTCATGAGAAGCCGATTCTTGTGGGCCTTCCGGTCGGACGAGGCACCAACGGCGTGCACTGCGACGGCGTCCGGCGTGATCATCGGTCGAAAGCCGGCCTGCCGAGCACGAAGAGAGAGGTCCGCATCCTCGCCGTACATGAAGAATCGCTCGTCGAAGCCACCGAGCAGATCCCACGTGGTGCGCGCGGTGGCCAGGAGGCACCCCGTCACGATGTCGACGTGCCGTTCGGTGTCCCGTGCCCAGCCGCCCAGCGCCTCCGGGTCGAAGATCGTCGAGCCCCGCAGTGCGCTCGACAGGCCGGTAGCGAAGCACAAGAGGCTCCAGAGCGTCGGGCGGCCCCAGCAGCTGCTCGGCTCGAGGGCCCCGTCCGGACGGACGGTCCGGCCGCCGACGATCCCCGCGCCCGGGTGCCGGTCGAGTGCATCGACGAGGGCGTCGATGCACCCGGGACGCACGACGGCATCGGGATTGAGGAGGACGATCGCTGGCGCCGAGCTGAGACTCACCGCAAGGTTGCACGCCCGGCCAAAACCCAGGTTCTGGTCGCTGTAGTGCACACGAAGCTGCGTCGACCACCGCTCGAGCACCGCCCGGGTGGGGGCGTCCGACCCGTTGTCGACCACCAGCACCTCGAAGGAGGCGCGAGGGCGCGCGTCGACCAGCAGCGCCCCCAGGCACCGATCGAGCCAGTCGTCGCCGTTGTAGCTCACCACGACGACCGTCACCGCAGGTTGTGCAGTCACACCGCGTCAGCCTCTCGCGCCCCGCCGTCGCCGGCGGACCGCGCGGGGTCGCGCCAGCCGACGACCCGAGCCGGCACCCCGACCGCGACACATCCCGCCGGGAGGTCGTGGGTGACCACCGCGCCGGCGCCGACCACGGCACCCTCGCCGATCGAGACCCCCGCGAGGACGACCACGCGCGCACCTAGCCAGACGTCCGCGCCGATCACGACGTTGCGCTCGACCGTCTCCTGGTACATCACCGGCGTCCCCGGTTCGAGCCCGTAGTTGCTCGCGGTGATGAAGACCCCCGGTCCGAGCAGAGCGTTGTCTCCGAGAGTGATCACCCCGGTCGAGTTGCCCGCCCAGAGGCAGCACCCCTCGCCGACGTGCACCTCCGTGCCGAACCGCAGGCGCGAGCCGTTGCGCAGGCTCACCGTCGGCGACATCCGCAGTCCGGGTCCTGCGACGATCTCTCGACGGGGCACCGCATGCGAGTACACGTGGAACCTGGCGACCTTGGCGAGGTGGAGCAGCGAGCTCGGCCGCAACAGGTCTCGCAGACCGCCCCCTCGGACGTTCACGACAGCGCCCGTGATCCGGCGTCGGTCGACCAGGCGGTGCTGCCGCGTGCGCGCCGCGTGCGCGCGGCGACCCGTGCGGCTGCCGTCAGCACCAGGAAGGCCGCGGCATCGACGAGCCCGAAACGACGACCAACCAGTCCGGCCCGCAGCGCGGCGAAGCCGGCACTGTCGGGGTCATGCCCGAGAGTGTCCGCGAGCGTGCGGTTCCCGTCGATGACGCGCGCCCGACGGCCCACGAGCGCACGCGCGGTGCGGGCAGGGTGGACGACGAAGGTCTCACGCACAACATGCTGATGAGGCGGAGGGAAGGCGCGCCGCACCCAGGCATCGTCGTTGAGGACATCAGGGAACTCGCCCATCCGGTCCCGCGCCGCCTGGTTGAGCGCGAACACCCCAGAACCGACCGTCGCGCGACCGCCGTACGGCAGGGCGGTCCACACCCGGTAGTACCGGCGGACCAGCCACGACGATCGGGCCGTCGCGAAGACGGGTCGCGCACCCGACACCCCGGGTTCCCCGGTCTCGAGCGCCGCGAACAGCGCACGCACCGTGCTGGCGGGGACCTCGACATCGGCGTCGACGACGGCGACGGCGCCGCGGCCCGCGGCAGCCAGTCCGGCGCGCAACGCGGCAGGCTTCGACGCGACAGGGAGGTCGATCACGTCAGCCGAACCGAGCGCGCGACGAGCGGTCGCAACCGTCTCGTCCGTGGACCCGTTGCTCACCACCACGACGGTGAACTCCCCGTCCGAGGCGTCCCGCATCAGGGTCGACAGGCACCGGGCGATCACGCTCGCCTCGTTGTGCGCCGGGATCACGACCGTGCGCGATGCGGTGGTCACGGGGTCTCCTGCCGTCCGCGCGAGCGGACGAACTCAGCCAGCTCACTGTCCGCCACGGGCCGAGCCGCCCCCTGCCGCAGCCTGGCGGGCTCGACGAACGGACCAGCACCCGACGAGTGCCCGGTGAGCTCGTCGTACTGACCCACGTAGGCGAGAGCCTGCGGTTCCCAGTCCAGCTCGGACACCACGCGCCGGCGTGCCTGCAGCGACATGTCGACGCGCAGGTCGGTGTCGTCGAGCAACCGCTCCACCGCATCCGCGAACGCACCGAGGTCACCATCAGCGACGTAGAGCGCTGTGTCGCCGGCCGAGGTGCGTGTCTCCCGCAGGTCGAAGGTGACCGACGGCAAGGCGAATGCCATGTACTCCATCGTCTTGTTCATGGTCGACGCGTCGTTCAATGGTGTCCGGCGGTCGGGCGACAGACCCACGCTGGCGGCCGACAGGTAGTCCGTGATGGGACCGCTGTCGACCCTGCCCGTGAACTCCACCACGTCATCGAGGCCCAACCGGGTGCACAGCGCCCGGAGGTCGTCGAGGCAGTCACCGAACCCGAGGAGTGCAGCGCGGACGTCGGTCCGCCCGCGCCCGTGCACGAGCTCGTGGACCACACGCAGGACCACGTCGACGTCGTCCTGCGGTCCCATGATCCCGAGGTACACCAGGAGGTGCCCACCACGGGCGAGCCCCTGCGTGCCCCGGACCGGGCGCATCACACGGGTGTCGGGGCCGCTGCGCACCACCGTCACGTGCTCCGGCGGCACCCCACCCCGCTCGATCGCCGCCCTCCGGTACGACCTGTTGGTGGAGATGACGCGGTCGGCTGTAGCGAACGTGCGCCGCTCCAGCCAGCGTAGGCCCGCCAGCTGCAGACGAGCACCCGTGCTCCGCGGCACGCCGAAGCGGGAGATGAAGAGCTCGGGGTTCAGATCGTGGTGATCGAAGACGAACCGCACGCCGGCGAGACGCCACAGCAGGGCCAGGGCCCAGTAGGTGTCCGGCGGATTGCACGCCTGGATCACGTCGAACCCGCGCTCCCGACGCGCCCGGACGCTGAGGGCCGCCGTCCACAGCCAGCTGTACACGAATTCGACGACGAAGCCGACGACACCCTGCGCCTCGGGAGCAGGGGGGTACTTGTACATGGCGACGCCGTCGATGAGCTGCCGCCTCGGGTCGTCCGGACCCTGCGGGCAGATGACGGTGACCTGGTAGCCGGCTGTCGTCAGGGCCTTGCACTCCAGCCAGACGCGCCGGTCGAGGGGCACGGGCAGGTTCTGGACGATGATGAGCACGCGCGGACGCCGTGACTGCACCGTCATCCTCCTGGATCCGTCGGTGGTCCCTCCCCTGGCACCATCGACCGTACCGATAGCATCCCGTGGCGAGTGTCCGAATTGCACTACCTCACCCGTTGGGCCGACATGTTCACCCGGCGACGTGGGCGTGGCCGGGTGAACAGGAGGAGCGGCCGGTGCTCAGCGGTTGGCGGCGGATGGCTCGGCGAGCGATCGTGGCACGCGCGCGCGACGTCACCTCCTCCACGTCCTCACGACCGGCACTCGTCCTGGCACCCCACCCCGACGACGAGACGCTCGGGTGCGGCGCGACGATCCTGCGCAAGGTGGCGTCCGGGACACAGGTCACCATCGCCGTCCTGACGGACGGCTCGCGTTCGCACGTGAGCCCGAGTATCCCGCCCGCACGGCTGGCGGCCCTGCGTCACGTCGAGATGGCCGAGGCGGGCCGTCGCTTGAACCTGCCTGAGGGCGCCGTCCGGTGGGGAGGGTTCACGGACGGAGAGCTCGCGTCGGCGGAAGACGCCGCTGTCGACTTCGTCGCCGACCTCATCGCTGAGCTGCAGCCTGCCGAGGTGTACGCGACGAGCGCTCTCGAACCACACCCCGACCATGCGGCGCTCGGCCGGGCCGCGGCGCGTGCCGTGGCGAGCGCCCCCGACGTCACCCTGCTCGAGTACCCCGTGTGGCTGTGGGGCGCGTGGCCCCTGCAGGCGGGGAACAGGGTCGGTTCGGCCGTCGACGCCGCATCGATAGCGTTCGCACGACGTGCAGAACGCGTGCGCAGCGAGCAGTTCCGCGGCGCCAAGCTGCATGCCCTCGCAGCCCACGAGAGCCAGCTGCGCCGACCCGAGCTCGTGCCGCCCGACGAGGAGTGGGCCGTGCTGCCCCCGGACGTCCTACGTGCAGCCTCGGCAACCGACGAGCTGTTCCTCCGGCGATCCCGGTAGCCGCTCGGGTGCCGCGTCAGCTGTCCGGCGTGACCGTCCCGCCCGTGTCGGCGTACGTGTTGTCTGTCCACCCCACGGGGACCGTGACGAGGGTCGGCCCGTACTGGGCATGACGCCCGAACCGGTTTCCGCGGAACGTGATGTTGGAGATGACGTACTTTCCGGCGCCGTCGAGCACGAAGACGGTGAACCCTCCCCCGGACAGGTAGTTGTTCTCGATGAGGACGGGGCCGGCCGTGCTCGGGCCGAAGATCGGCTGGATGAACAGTGCCGAGTTGACCGCGCTCGACACGTCGATGGTGTTGTGCCGCACCACGAGGTTCGTGATGCCGTCCTGGACCTGCCCGCCGTCCGCATGCGCATCGTCCCCAGGGGCGAGGTCATGGATCCAGCTGTCCTGCAGGGTGGTGTTGCTGCCGAGCTTGACGCCGTCGCCGGTGTTGGAGTGGATGTCGACCCGGTAGGCGGCCCAGTCGCCGTACCCGATGGAGTTCTCGAAGCCGTAGATCTCGCTGTCGTAGATCGTCACGTTCCCGGTCTCCACACGCACGCCGTCCCCGGTGCCGGACCCATGGATCCTCGAGTTCTTGATGATGACGTTCGGCGCGTAGATCGTCACGCTGCCGCTGATGTCGAGGCCGTCGAGCACCGCACCGGTCTGACGCACCGTCACCGAGCCCGACGGTGCGAGCGAGACCCCGGCCGGAACGCCCGTGCTCGCCGCACCAGGCCACGGCCCGGCAGATCCCGTCGGCCGGTCGACAGGTGGGTCGGGCAGAGGAGCGACCAGGGGCGGGACGACCGGCGAGCCTCCGCCCCCCGACGCCTGCGCCCGTGAGGTGGCGGAAGCCTGCGGGGCAGTCGCGGCGGTGCCAGGTGCGAGAGCGGCACCGTCCGCGGTGGGCGACGGAGACGCTGCCGGGGACGTGGTCGACTGAGGCGTGGCCGTCGGCCGCAGGGACGGCACGCTTGTCGCGGTCGACGGCGTCGAGGGCGACGTCGTGACCCTCGCTGCGCCGGCCGAGGACGTGGAGCGTGGATCGCTCGCAGGCTCGTCAGACGAGCGCCGTGCGTCACTGGCTCCCGCGAAGAGGGCGACCGCAGCGACGGCGACGGCGACCGCAGCCGCGGCCAGGCTGGCTCGTCGGGCACGGACGTGGTTCGTCGGAGCGGGACTACGGCCCACAGCACGCCCTCCGCAGGTCTGGACTCGCTCGCGTCACCTATCCGGACATACAGTACATGTCTGGCACGGGCGGCCGGGAAGAGCCCTCCACGGGTCAGGACGTGACCGGTTCCGCCTCCCGCCGCGGCCGCGCGGGACGCGTCCGTTCGACGAAGAGCAGGGCTCCCGCCCAGCACAGGACACCCAGCAGACCGACACCGGCCATCGTGCGGGTCCGCGAGCCGGACTGCACCGTGTACTCCGGCGAGACCGGGCTGAGCAGCGTCGAGATCCGCGCGTCCGGTGGGACGTCCGAGTCGTCTTGCAGGTCCGCCAGCGCGGCGTCCACCTTGCTGAGCGCGATCTGCATCTGCTCCTGCGCGGTACGCATCGTCGGTCCGGTGGACCGGACGTCGAGCAGCGGGTCGCTGAAGTGGACGACCCACTGTCCCCCGCCGTTCGGCTGGCGCACGCTCCAGCCCGACGTGACGCCCGCGGAGGAGAGCGTCACGTCACCCACCGTCTGGGGCTGCGGTGCTGGGCCGTTGACCTGCCCGGCGACGATCCCTGTCGTGGCGACGAGGGCGAACGTTGTCCCTGCCAGCACGTTGCCGTCGGTGGCCTCAGGCGCGAGGAAGAGGACGCTGACCCGGCCATTGACAGCCGAGTGCTGCTGCGTCGCCCACAGAGCCCCGCCGGCGATGCACGCGAGGGCGACCAAGGAGACGAGCCAGTGTCGGATCGACAGCCACAGGAGATCGCTCACGGTCATCCCAGATCACCACCGTTCCTCGACCGTTTTCGCCCACCAGGTCCCCACTCGGGCCCAGGATCGCAACTTATGCTGATTCGACGGCGAAGTCCCGACCTGAGGCGGACCGAATGTATCTCTCCGAACTGCTAGCGGCGCTCGGGCGGCGCTGGTGGCTCGTCGTGCTCGGCGCTCTGGGCACGGTCGGTCTCTGCTTCGGTGCCTACACCCTCGTCCCGACCGAGCACGAGATCCACGCGACGATGCTCGTCCTTCCTCCCGACACCACGACCCAGGTCGTGCACAACCCCCTGCTGGCCCTGGGTGATCTACCGCCTGCAGCCGATGTGCTCGCCCGGGCCATGAGCAGCGGCGAGATCGCGGACGAGCTCGTCCCGCCCGGGTCGAGCGGCGAGTACACGGTCGTGCGCGACACCTCCACCAGCGGACCCGTCCTGACGATCACGGCCACCGACGTGACCGCTGAGCAGTCGGCGGCGCTCCTCGACTCCGTCATCGTCCGCATGCCCGAGGTCTTCGCGTCCCTGCAGACCACGATCGACGTGTCGGACCCCGCGACGATGCACGTCACACAGCTGGCCCGCGAGACGCGGCCGACCGAGTCCAACAAGAGCCAGCTGCGGGCGATCCTGGTCGCCGCCGTCGGCGGCGCCGCGTTGACGATCTTCGGGGCCAGCCTCCTCGACGGGATCCTGCGTCGCCGCCGGGCGGCCCAGCGCTCGAGGCGCCGTCAGAGTGCGTCGGAGACCGCGCCGGCGCCAGCCCACCGCAGCGCCGACGAGGGCGTGGAGCCGACGACCGTCGCTCGACCCACGGCGCCGGCGAGCGAAGGCACCCCTGCCCGCGTTCCGATGGCTCCGTCCGCGGAGGTCGATGAGTTCGTGGGACCGGTCACGCGCGACGGCCGGGTGCTGGCGATGATCCCGAACGGTCCCTCGGACGGCGACTACCCAGAGGGTGATCGGCCGACGTGAGCGCGGACGCCCTCGAGCCGGTCGCGCTCGGTCGCCGACCGCACGCGGGCACGCTCCTCGCGATCTGGGTCGTGCTGCTGGTCGCGATCCCGTCCGCGCTCGTGGTGGGGCCGCTCGGGTCTGCCGGTTCGCCGGCACAGCTCGTCGGGCTGGTCGCGGGCGGCTGGTGGCTGGCCTACCAGGTCCAGCGTTCCCGGGCGCGCCTGACCCCGAGCGAACCGACCCGGACCGCCATGGCCGTCTTCGCGGCGGCCATGATCGCGTCCTACGTCGCCGCCACCTCGCGACCGATCGAGGGCATCGAGCTGAGCGCAGCAGACCGCGGTCTGCTCGTCATCCTGTCGCTGTGGGGAGTCACCCTCCTCACCACCGACGGCCTGGTGTCCCGCGCGAACCTGGACTCCCTGCTGCGCCTGCTCGTGTGGCTGACCGCCGCCGCCGCCGCCGTCGGATGTCTGCAGTTCTTCACGGGGGCCACGATCGTCGACCGGATCGACATCCCCGGCCTGTCGGCGAACAAGGACATCATCGGCTCGCTGGACCGCAACGGGTTCGCCCGCGTGCTCGGTACGTCGATGCACCCCATCGAGTTCGGCATGCTGCTGGCGACGGTGCTGCCCATCGCGCTGCACTACGCCGCGCGGGACACCGATCGGAGCCGCTGGAAGCGCTACACGCCGGTCGTGCTCATCTGCGCCGCCCTGCCCCTGACCATGTCGCGGTCGGCCGTCCTGGGCGTCGCTGTGCTGCTGATCGTGCTCTTCCCGACGTGGTCCAAGCGGCAGCGTCTCCTTGCGCTGGGGGGCGTCGTCGTCGGGACGTGCGTGGTGTACGTCGCTGTCCCGGCCTGGTCGGCACGATGGTCCGGTTGTTCACCGGAATCTCCGACGACAGCAGCGCGCAGTCGCGGACCGACTCCTACTCGTTGGCGCTGCAGTTCGTGTCCCGTTCGCCGATCACCGGCCGAGGCCTGTCGACGTTCCTGCCGTCGTACCGGATCCTCGACAACCAGTACCTCGGCACGCTGGTCGGGTCCGGGATCCTCGGTCTGGTGGCGCTGCTCGCACTCGTCGTGACGGTCCTCGTCCAAGCGCGCCGGATGAGCCACCGGCTCGCGAGCCCGGACGACCGCCTCCTGGCCCGGGCCCTCATGGCGAGCGTCGCCGCAGGGGCGGTCGCGTGCGCCACGTTCGACGCGTTCGGCTTTCCTCAGACCGCTGGCACCTTCTTCTTCGCCATCGGTTGCATCGGTGCGCTCCGCCGCCATGCCGCGGGTGCTGTCGTCGAGGCTGCGGCCGGGGCGCCCGAGGGCTCCAGGGACGCTCCCGCGGCCCCGCGGACCGACGGGCACGGCAGGTCGGTCCCACCGCGCGCACCCGTAGCCACCGACCGTCCCCTCGACCCGGCGCAGGCATGAGCGGCGTCACGCGGCGACTCACGGAGGCCGCCCGTGCCGCGGCGCAGCGCCGGGACCTGCGCAGCCGCCAACCCCCGCTCCTGCGGACCGGGACCGGGACCGGGACCGGGACTTCGACGGTCTACTACCTGGCTCCCCACTTCGACTCGCCGTCCGGAGGAGTCCGGCTGATCTACCGGCACGTGGATCTGCTGAACGCGCTCGGCATCTCCGCGACCGTCGTCCACGCCCGTCGGAACTTTCGCTGCACCTGGTTCGAGAACGCCACACGAGTCGTCTCGGCCGACCAGGTGCGGCTGGGGCCCGACGACCTGCTGGTCGTGCCCGAGTGGTACGCCGCCGGATTCGACACGTTGCCGAGAGACGTCCGACTGGTCGTCTTCAACCAGGGCGCCTATCACGCGTTCGACAGGATCGCGCCCGGTGACGGGCCCCCCGGCGCCCCGTACACAGCCCTTCCCTCGATCGTGGCGATGATGTGCGTCTCCCAGGACAACCGGGCGCTGCTCGAGCTCGCCGTTCCCGAGGTCCCCGTCACGGTCTGCCGACCTGTGATCGACAGCCGGCTCTTCCGGCCGGGCGACAAACCGGCGCGACCGCAGATCGGCTACGTGGTGGCGCGCCGGCCGATCGAGGCTCGACTGCTCGAGCACGTCCTGCTCGCGCAGCGCCTCGAGTGGCCGGTGCTCCGGCTGCGCGGACTGAGCGAGCTCGCCCTAGCCCGCACCATGCGTGAGTGCGCGGTCTTCGTGTCCCTGAGCGACCTCGACGGGTTCGGTCTCCCGCCGGCGGAGGCCATGGCCAGCGGGTGCTTCGTCGTCGGCTACTCGGGCGGCGGCGGCGACGAGCTCTTCGACCCGCGCTGGAGCGAGCAGGTAACCAGCTTCCGCACCCTGGCCGATGCCACGATCCGGGCGGTGCGCACGCCGTTGGACGAGCTCGCGGCGCGCGGCCGGCTCGCCTCCGAGCACGTCCTCGGGTACTACACCTCAGCCGGTCTGAGCACTGATCTCGAGCTCACGTTCGGGCCGCTCGTCCGCTGACAGCGCTCGGTACGGGCGACGGACGGATTTCGCCTGGGTGAGATCGGGACAAACTGCCCCCGGCCGCCCAGGCCGGTCCTACGATCGTGCTCGCCGGCCCAGCGCATCGACCCGCCCCGGTGTCCGGGGAGGAGGGCTGATGCCAAACGGAGCACAGAACCTCACTCGTCCGACCCGCGAGCTCGCGCTCGACGGGCTCCGGGGTGTGGCGGCGCTCGTCGTCGTCGTCCACCACGCGCTCTTGTGCGTGCCGGCGCTCGCCGAGCCGTACTACGGGGGAACGCCCTCGACAGCGGCCGATCCGGTGGCCTGGTTGCTGACGTGGACACCGCTGCACGTCGTGTGGGCGGGTGGCGAGGCGGTCTTCGTGTTCTTCGTGCTGTCCGGGTACGTGCTCATGCGTTGGCAGCAGCGCGGGTTCACGCTCGGCAGCTACTACCCGCAGCGGCTGGCGCGCCTCTACCTGCCCGTCTTCGCTGCCGTCGCCCTCGGGTGCCTGGTCCTCGCGGTCACGCCCCTGTCCCCGGACCCCGCCCTGGGCGACTGGTTGCCCCGGCATGCGGACCTGTCCTGGACAGGAGCTGCCAAGGACGCCGTCCTCGTCCTCGGGCCCGGCGGCCTCATCCCCCCGCTCTGGTCCTTGCAGTTCGAGGTGCTGTACTCCCTGGTCGCGCCCGTCGTCGGCGTGGCGGTGCTCTGGTGGACACGGCGTGCAGAGCGGTGGACGTGGGTCCCGGTCGTCGTGACCCTTGCTCTCGTGGCAGCAGCGCAGGGTTCCAAGTCGGTCCAGCTCGGCGCCATGTTCGTCCTGGGCGCGGCACTACCCCCCTGGTCGACCGGCTCCCCGACGGTGCGCGACACCTGGCTCCGTGGATCCGCGCGACTCTCGTGTTCGTGGCTGTACTCCTCCTCACCACGTACTGGTGGGCGGGGTTGGAGAACCTCGCGCTGCCCACGGCGGGCGCCGGTCTCCTCGTCGTCCTGGCGGTGACGTCCGACGCCCGGACCGGTCTCCTGGTGTCCCGCCCGGTCCGGTGGCTCGGCGTGATCTCGTTCAGCCTCTACCTGGTGCACGAGCCGATCGAGGTCCTGCTCGGCTTCCTCTTCGGGCCTGGGAACGGCTGGTGGGTCCCGGTGGTCGGGGTCCCTGTCTCGCTCGGGGTGGCCTGGCTCTTCTGGAAGGTCGCCGAGGCTCCGGCGCACCGACTCTCGCGAGCCATCGGACGACGTATGCGCACCGGTCCCGCGAGCATCGTCGAGCTGGCCGATACCGGCGAGAAGGCGGTCACCCCGCCGGGGGATGCGCTGCGCTGACCGCAGTCGAGCGGGCGACGCGTCGCACGAGCGCGGCGTGCGCCTTGACGGAGCGGGTCGATGCGAACCGCTCCCTGGCGTCGGCCGCGATCTCCGAGCGAGTCGCCAGTCCTACGCCGGCCGCCGTCCACAGCATCGCATCGACCAGCTCGTCCCGGTTGTCCTGGTGCAGATAGCGCGCGCGCATCATCGCCTCCCACGTCAGTCCGAGCGGACTGCCGGCCGGGTTGCTGACGAGCACGCCGGCCGTGACACCGCCCGCGAGCTGCTCTCGTGCGCCACCGACCTCGCTGAGCACCACCGGGACTCCCGCTGCCAAGGCCTCCATCGACGCCAGCGCCCACCCCTCGAAGAAGGAGTCGAGCACGAAGACGTCGGCTGCCGCCAGGAGCACGTCCGTCCGACGCGCGTTGTCCCGCAGGTGGATGCGGTCCCGCACAGGCGACGTGTCACGCAGAGCCAGGATCTGACGCGTGTACACCGGCTCGTCCACCCGTCCGCAGACCAGCAGGTGGGCCGCCGGGAGCTTCGCCGCGACGTCTTGGAACGCATCGACGAGCGCGTACGTGTTCTTCTGCAGGCAGTGTCGGGAGAGAGAGACGAACAAGGTCTCGTCCTGCAGACCCAGCGCCCGCCGGGACTCCTCACGGCCCGGACTGGTGACCTTGCCCAGATCCACCCCGTTGGGGATGACGACCGTCTTGCGCGGGTCCAGGTCGGGCGACGTGGCCAGGTACTCGCGGCGCACCAGGTCGCTGACGGCCACGACTGCGTCGATGCGATGTTCCAGGGCCGCGACTTGTGCAGGGTCCGCGGCGAAGAGGTCGTGCATCCCGTGCAGCGCCAGGATGACGGGGATCCCCGCGTTCGCGGCGACGTCGATCGGCCAGCCGGAGCCACCGCCGTGCACGTACACGACGTCCGGTCTCCACCCCGCAAGGTAGGCGGGACCGTCCGCCGGACCGGGGTCCACCACCTCGATCCCCTGTTCCAGGAGGTCGAGGCCGATCCGGCCGATGCCTTTGCTCGGGTCGGCGGACGCCATCATCACCGCCACGTCGACGTGGTGCTCCGGCAGGCGGCGCGCCAGGAGGGACACCACCTCGTCGACGCCGCCTGCGTCCATCGAGTCCGTGACCAGCATGCAGCGCACCGGCCCGACCGACGTCCCGTCGACTGGCGCCGCGCGCGGGACATCACGGGCGGGAGCCGCGGGCCAGCTCGGTGCGGGACGACCGGGCACCAGCGGAGACTCCCAGGGCTCGAGCACGACGCGGCGGGGGCGGGGGACGATCGCGCGGAGCGGCTGCCGCCATCGGTTCGGCACGACGCCGACCGCGTGGCGCTCCAGCCGCAGCAGCGCCGCCCGTACTGCTGCCCTCATCACCGCTCTCCGTCGCCCGGCACGAACGCCGCGACACGGCGGCCGAGGACACGATCGAGCCGCGCGCGGGGCCCAGGGGGCAGGAGGACTCCGAGCAGGCGTGCGGTCGCCAGGACGTACACGACCCCCGCGGCCACCCCGCCGGCGAGCAGCTGGATCCAGGCTGGTGAGCCGTCGACGGAGAGCGCCACCAGGTGGGCGGTCCCACCGGCGGCCAGGGCGGCGGCCAGCGGGGCGCCGGCACCCCGGGCCATCGATCCCAGGCCACCGCCGAGCGCCTTGTGGGTCGAGTAGAGGTAGACAGGAAGGGTCACCAGGACGACGGTCGCGATGTGAGCCAGACCGGCACCCACCAGACCCATCCTCGAGATGCCGAACGCGAGAGCCGGCACGAGCGCGACGAGGACGACGACCTGCACCACGAACAGCACGACGGTCCGTCCCCAGACGATGAGGATGTTGGCAACCAGCTGTCCGATGGCACCTGCCGCTCCGTACACGGACAGGATGACGACGACCGGCGCAGCATCCGCCCAGCGCCCCCCGTAGACGGTGGTGATGAGGGGGCTCGCCAGCCCGCTCGTGACGGCGGCGATCGGGAAGGCGACGAGCGCCACCGCCCGAGTAGCGGTGAAGAGCGCGCGGCGCACGTCGCCGTGCTGTTCGCGCACCGCGGAGAACCCCGGCAGGACGATTCCGCTCAGGACCGAGCCGATGACCGAGGTCGCCCACGACGACACGTTGAACGCCAGGGTGTACAGACCCACGTCACGAAGCGAGAGCGCACGGCCGACGAACACGTAGTCGACGTTGGCGATCGCCTGGCTGAGCAGGTTGGCGGCCGCGAGCGGGAGCCCGAACCGCAGCAGCAGCGAGACCGACGCCCGGTTCCACCCCGGGCCGTGCCGACTCGTCAGGGCGAGCATGATCATCGTGCCCGTGACCAGCTGCCCGCCGACACGCGACCAGGCGAATGCCAGCACCCCGTCGCCCGACAGCGCGAGCCCGATGAGCAGACCAGCGCCGAGGAGGGTGCCGACGAGGTTGGACAGGAAGAGCGCGCGCTGCCGGAACTCGCGTTGCAGCTGAGCGGCCGGGACGACGAACACGCCGGTGAGGGCGATCGAGATGGACAGGATCCGCAGCGCCGGTGCCGCGGAGGCTGAACCGAGAAGGGTGGCGATGGGCAAGGCGAAGATCGCCATCAGCCCGCCGAGGACCGCGCTGACCCCGACCGAGATGGTGACCGCGCTCGGCGCGATGGAGCGGACGTCCAGGTCGCGCCGGGCGATCGCCGACGCGATACCCAGCTCTGCGAACGACGAGATCGCCGCGTGCGCCACCATCGCGAGAGTGAAGACGCCGAACTCGTCCGGCGTGATGAGCCTGGCGACGACTGCCATGATCGCCACGTTGGAGAGGCGCATCATCACGGAGTTCGCGCCGAGCCACAATGTCCCGCGTCGGACCTTGCCTCCGAGCGACTGGTCCGTGCCGACGTCCGCCGTGCCAACCTCGGACACGCTCACGTCACTCACCTCACCCTCGCGAAGGCTTCGCGCGCCAGGACACGACGCGCGTGGTAGACCCGCACCGGGCGGGAGGGCCTGCGCTCGAGCGCCGAGTGGTAGATCGACTCGAGCGATCCGGCCGCAGCCTCGAGACCGAACCGTGTCTGCGCCTCGAGGAGCCCGAAGCTGCCGAGTTCGACGCGCCGTCCAGGGTTGCCTGCCAGGTCTGCCACGAGCGACGCCAGGTGCCCGACCGGAGGTGTCGTGCTGCCGGACCCGTAGAAGCCCTCCCGCCGGAAGTGCGCGACCGCCGACGCCTCGTACGTGAGCGCGAAACCGTCGGCGCCCAGCACGATCACCGGCTTTCCGTGCGCGAGTCCCCGGATCGCCGATCCGCCCATGCCGAGCACCACGTCCGCCGCTGCGTACGCGGGCCGCGGGTCGAGCATCGCCCCCGTCAGCAGGATCGCCGGTCGGCCGAGTCGCGAGTTCGCTCCTGCCGCCACCTCCCGGACGTGCTCCAGCGCGTCTCCGTCCCCGACGACCACCAGTCGAAGACCGGGTCGGTCGAGCGCGACGACGGCAGCGATCGCCCGCAGGATCCCCTCGCCCTTCATCTCCCGGTCCACGCGCGTGACTATCGAGAGGACCAGCTCCCCGGGCCCGATCCCGTGCTCTGCGCGGAAGGCCGCGCCGGCCGCCGGGTCAGGATGATCTGCGGCCAGGTCGACCGGTGGTTCCATGAGGTGCGCATCAGAGACCCTGCCCCGCGCCTCCGCCTGCATGGTCCCCGTACCGACGATCAGTGGCACACGCGGGGAACCCCAGAAGGCATTCTCCATGTTCCAGTTGGTCTCCACGCAGACCCGCTCGGAGCGCCACGATGCCGACGCCACCGCGGCGATCCGCCCGAGCCACGGCGCGAAGACGTGCACCACGTCGGCGCGGTGGCGGTCCGCTACCCGAGAGATCGCGCGCGCGGTCTGGCGGGTGGTCGTCCCGTCGTCGACGAGCTCGACGTCGAACCCGGCGCTCTGCGCATAGGGGGTGACGGGGACCGCAACCCGATCGTCGCGCACAGCGAAGACAGCGACGTCGTGACCCCGCCCACGCAAGGCACGAGCGAGGTCGATGGCGTTGATCTGGCACCCGCCGAGCTGCAGTCCGGCGAGACCGATCGAGATCCTCAAGGTCGTGCTGCGGCGAGACCGCCCTGTCGGGGCAGCCACGCGGGGGGACGACAGGTCGGTCATCGCTGGATCTGTGCTAGCGCGGTCACGACCCGCTCCTGCTGCTCCGCCGTCAGGTGCGGGTACATCGGCAGCGACAGGATCCGCAGCGCAGCGGCCTCCGCGACCGGGAACGCGCCGACGCCGTACCCCAGTCCCGCGTAGGCCCCGGTCAGGTGCACGGGCGTCGGGTAGTGGATGCCCGCGCCGATCCCCGCCTCGTTGAGCTCGCGCAGCACGCGGTCGCGCTCGTCCACCTGGACGACGTACAGGTGCCAGACGTCCTCGTTGCCGGCAGCGCTGACCGGCACACGCACGCCGTCGACCGAGCTGAGCAGCTCGGCGTACCGCGCGGCGGCGGCCCGGCGGGCGTCGTTCCAGCGTGCCAGCCGGCGCAGCTTGGCCTCGAGCACCACGGCCTGCACGGTGTCGAGGCGGGAGTTCATCCCGATCGCCTCGTGCTCGTACTTGCGCGCCGACCGTGGGCGGACAGGACGCGGACCGTGCGTGCGACCTCGGCGTCGGAGGTCGTGACCGCGCCGGCGTCGCCGGCGGCGCCCAGGTTCTTGCCCGGGTAGAAGCTGGTGCCCGCGGCCAGACCGAACGATCCGGCGGCGCGGCCGTGGCGCAGCGCGCCCTGCGACTGCGCGGCGTCCTCGATCATCGGGACGCCCGCGTCAGCCGCGATCTTGCCGATCTCCTCGACCGGCGCGACCTGGCCGAACAGGTGCACCGGGACGATGGCCTCGGTGCGCGGGCCGACCGCGGCGCGGACGGCGTCCGGGTCGATCAGCAGGTGCACGGGGTCGACGTCGACGGGCACCGGGACGGCCCCGATCCGGGAGACGGCCTCCGCCGTGGCGATGAAGGTGTTCGCGGGGATGATCACCTCGCCCCCCGGGCCCGACGCCCGCGGCGCGCAGCGCGAGCTCGAGCGCGTCGGTGCCGTTGGCGACACCGACGCAGTGCTGCACCTGCCGACGAAGGCGGCGTACGCGGTCTCGAACCGACCGACGGCCGGTCCGCCGACGAACGCCGTGGCGGCGAAGACCTCGTCGAGGCCGGCGCGCACCTCGTCGGCGATCTCGGCCTGCTGGGACCCGAGGTCCACCAGCGGGATCGTGGTCATGCGCGTGCTCCTTCGTCGAGGGTGGCCGCGGTGAGGTCCGCGGCGGCCGGCCACTGCTCGACCCGGTGCCGCGCCGTGCCGGTCGCTGCGCCGAGCGGGCGGGCGGGCACACCGACCCAGGTCTGGTCGTCCGGCTGGTCGACCAGCAGGGCCGCGCCCATGCCGAGCGTCGCGCGCTCGCCGACGCGCACGTTCTCGCGGACGCTCGAGCTCATGCCGAGGTAGGCGGCGCGGCCGACGACGACGCCGCCGCCCGAGGCTGACGCCCGCACAGACCGTGGCGAAGTCCTCGACCACGCCGTCGTGGGTGAGCGTGACGTTCGGCATGACGACGACGTGCGAGCCGACGGTCACCGCCGTGGTCAGCACGACGCCGGCCAGCACGATCGAGCCCGACGCCGACCTCGCAGCCCGCCGGCACCTCGACGCCCGGGTGGATGACCGTGGCGTAGCGGATCGGGAAGACGCCCAGGTCGTCGAGCCGCTCGACGATCCGCTCCCGGACCGCTCCGCGGCCCGCGCAGACGAGCAGATCGGGCTCGGGGTGGTCGACCACCGAGTCGAGGCCGCCGAGCACGGGGACGCCGTCGAGCATGGTCCCGTGGCGGGCGATGTCGTCGTCGAGGAAGCCGACGACGTCGTACGTCCCGTGCGCCCGGACGAGGGACAGCACCTCACGCGCCAGGCCGCTCGCGGCGACCAGGATCAGGGGGCGGCCCATGTCAGGTTCCCGCCGAGCGCAGGGCGTCGACCACCCGGGCCTGCTCGGACTCCGACATCTGGTGGAACACCGGCAGGATCAGCGTGGTGTCGGTGAGGTGCTCGGTGACCGGCAGGGGCGCGTGCGTGGCGCCGGCGTACGCCGGCTGGCGGTGCGTCGCCATGATGCCCCGCCGGGCGGAGATGTCGGCCGCCGCGAGGTGGGCCAGCAGCCCGTCGCGGTCGAGCGGGAACTCCGGGCCGACCTCGACCCAGAACGACTGGAAGTTGCACGTCCCCCACGCGGGGTCGCGCGACGGCGCGCAGACCGGGGAGGTCGGCGATCTGCTTGGCGTAGCGTCGCGGCGATCTCGCGGCGGCGGGCGACGACCTCCGGCAGCCGGCCCAGCTGGACGATCCCGACGGCGGCCTGCAGGTCGGTCATCCGGTAGTTGTAGCCGACCTCGAGGTACTCCTCCGGCGGCGCGAGCACGCTGGCGTGCCGGTCGGCGGCAGACACGCTCATCGCGTGCTCGCGCAGGCGTCGAGCCCGCTGCGCCCACTCGGCGTGCGGGCGTGGTGAGCATGCCGCCCTCGCCGGTGGTGACGATCTTGCGCGGGTGGAAGGACCACGCGGCGACGTCTGCCCCGGCGCCGACCGGGCGCCCGCGGTACGTCGAGCCGGCGCCGCACGCCGCGTCCTCGACGACCACGATGCCGCGCGGGTCGGTGATCGCGCGGATCGCGTCGAGGTCGACGGGCACGCCGCCCTGGTCGACGACGATCACGGCGCGGGTGGCGTCCGTGAGCGCCGCCTCGACCGTCGCGGCGGTGAGGTTGCCGGTCACGGGGTCGACGTCGGCGAACACCGGCCGCGCCCCGACGTACACGGGCGCGTTGGCGGTGGCGATGAACGAGAACGACGGCACGACGACGTCGTCGCCGGCCTGGACGCCGGCGACGACGAGCGCGAGGTGCAGGGCGGTCGTGCACGACGACGCGGCGACGGCGTGCTCGACCTGCATCGCCTCGGCGAAGGCCGACTCGAACGCCGCGACGCGCGGCCCCTGGGCGACCCAGCCGGACGCGATGACCTCGCTGACCGCGGCGATCTCCTCCGGCCCGAGCCACGGCTGCATGACGTTGATGCGGCTCACGGACGCGCTCCGGCGGTGCTCAGGGCGCGCCCTGCGGCGATCTCCGAGCGCAGCGGGCGCCACCACTCGACCAGCTGCCGCAGCCCGTCCTCGAGGCCGATCTGCGCCTCGAAGCCGAGGTCGATCCGCGCCGCGGACGTGTCGGCGAGCCGACGGGTCACCCCGTTGACCGCCCGGTCCGGGCCGTGCTCGACGGACAGGTCGGAGTCCATGGCCCGCAGCAGGGCCTGCGCCAGCTCGAGCAGGCTCGTCTCGGTGCCGCTGGCGATGTTGTAGACGCCGTCGACGACGTCGCTGCTCGCGGCGAGGAGGTTGGCGCGGGCGATGTCGGTGGTGACGACGAAGTCCATCGTCTGCAGGCCGTCGCCGAAGATCAGCGGCGGCTGGCCGTCGGCGATCCGCTCCATCCAGCGCACCAGCACCTCGGTGTAGAGGCCGTGCACGTCCATGCGCGGCCCGTACACGTTGAAGTAGCGCAGCAGCACGTAGTCGAGGCCGTACATGGCCCGGAAGCTGCGGACCATGCCCTCGTTGAACGACTTGGCCGCGCCGTAGAACGTGTCGTTGTTGTGGTGGTGGTGCCGCTCCCCCGTCGGGAACTGCTCGGCCAGGCCGTAGACCGACGCACTGGACGCGGCGATGACCTTGTCGACCTTGTGCTCGGCCGCGGCCTCGAGCACGGTGAACGTGCCGTCGACCAGCACCTCGAGCGCGAGCCGCGGCTCCTCCGCGCACTGGGTGATCCGGATGGCCGCCTGGTGGAAGACGAGGTCCTGCCCGCGGGTCACGTCGTGGACCAGGTCGCGGTCGCGCAGGTCGCCCTCGACCAGCTCGACCTTGCCGGTCGCCAGCGCGTCGGCGAGGTTCTCCCGACGGCCGCGGACCAGGTTGTCGAGGACGACGACGTGTCGCGGCGCCGGCGTCGACCAGCTGGTCGACGATGGTCGAGCCGATGGTGCCGGCGCCGCCGGTCACGAGGATGCGGGCCCCCTGGATGGTGCTCATGCGACGGTCTCCAACGCGGGTGAGAGGTCGGGCACGACAGGGGTCAGTCGACCACCGTCGCTCAGGCTGAGGGAGGCGGACTCCAGGACGTCGAGGACGCGCAGGCCCGCGTGGCCGTCGGTGCGGGGTGCCCGACCCTCCCGGATGGCAGCGGCGAACTCGGCGACCATGACGCCGAGCGCCTCCTTCTCCGGCAGGGCCGGCGCCCAGGCGTCGCCGAGCCGGTAGGAGATGTTCGCGGTGGTCTTGTCCGGCAGCGGCTGCCCCAGCTCGACGCCACGGTCGTAGACGGTCAGCCGCTGCTGCGGGTACAGGTCGTCCCACACGAGCGTCCGCTTGCTGCCGCCGACCACCATCTGGCGGATCTTGGTCGGGCTGAGCCAGTTGACGTGCACGTGCGCGATCGCGCCGCCCGGCAGCGGGAGAGTCAGGTAGCCGACGCACGACTGGCCGGCGCCCAGCGGGTCGGCTCCCTGCGCGGCCACGCCCGAGGGCACCAGGCCGCCCGGGAGGATGAAGTCGAGGATCGACAGGTCGTGCGGGGCCAGGTCCCAGAAGACGTCGACGTCCGGCTGGACGATGCCGAGGTTGATGCGCACCGAGTCGACGAACAGGATCTCGCCCAGGTGGCCCTCCGCGATGAGCTCGCGCATCTTCAGCACCGGCGGGGTGTAGCAGAACGTGTGGTCGACCATGAGGACCCGGTCGAGCTCCGCCGCGCGGGCGACCATCTGGCGGGCACCGAGGCCCCGGTCGGCGAGGGGCTTCTCGACGAGCACGTGCTTGCCCGCCTCGAGCGCCGCCAGCGCGATCGGTGCGTGCGTGCGGGCCGGCGTCGCGATCGGCGACCGCGTCGACGTCGTCGCGGGCCAGCAGGTCGCTCACCGACGTCATGACGTCCACCGTCGAGCGGGCGCCGACGACCTTCGCGGGCCCGGTCGGCGTCGAGGTCGCACACCGCCACGAGGTCCCAGTCGGGGCTGTTCCGGAAGTTGCGGGCCAGGTTGGGTCCCCAGTAGCCGGCCCCCACCACAGCCGCGCGCAGCTGCTCGGTCATGTCGATCCCCTTACGTGTCGGTGGACCTAAGTGTCACGAACGACAAGGGGCATGTCCGTAGATATCGGACATTTTCACCCCGCAGTCACGGGGTGAACACCCGAACGGCGGCAACGTCGCACCGCGGCCCGGGCAGCCCCGTGGCCGCCGAGGTCGGAGGACGACCTCTCGGCGGCCACGGGCCGGACCGGGTCAGCCGGCCGGGACGAAGACCAGGTCGACGCCGAAGAAGGCGCTCGAGGTCGAGCTCGCCGGGAACGTCGTCCCGTAGACGTAGGCACCACCGTGCGCGACCGTCGAGAGCGGACCGACTGTCCGCACCGCGCGAGCCCGTTCGACGTCACCGCATACGTGCCGGTCGTCGAGTAGTTACGCGGCCGTATATACCTGCCCGGGCACCAGGGACACCGGCGTCGGCGAGCGGCACCGTCTGCCAGCCTGATGCGGACTCCGCGGTTGAGGGCGCCTCGCGCGACCTTCACCGCCGGTCGCGTCCCACAGGCTGACGGTGTGCACCCCGGTGTTGGCCGCGCCCTTGTAGAACCGGATCGCCGTGACGGATTGCCGGCAACCGGTGCCGTGAACCGGGTACCGACCATGACGGCCGCCGGTGTCGTTCCACGCCGCGATGGCAGGGATGTCCGTGTCGGCCCACACGAGACGCGCCGTCGCCGTCGCCGCCGCGGTCGTGAACGTCCACGTCCCAGCGCCGAGGGCGCGTCCCGGCAATGGTCGTCCGACGCCGTGACGGCCGTGCCCGCGGGCAGCGGGGCGCTCGGGGTGAAGGTACACCGCAGCGTCGCAGGGTCGTACGAGCTCGTTCCCGCGACGGGCCCGCTCGCGTCGTGAGCGCCAGCGCCGGGGTCCCCGACGGCGGCGCGGCTCGACAGCGTCGCCGGCAACTGTCGCCGTCGTCGACACCCCGGTCGCGCCCCCGGGCGGCGCCTGCGACGGAACCGTCGGGCAGGCTTGGCGGTCGCCGTTCGCGAAGACGACGTCGACGAAGTAGTTCGTCTGCTGCCACGTGTCCGTAGGTACCACGCCGCCCGCGCCGTAGCGGTAGCGGCCGTTGCCCACGGCCGGAGCCGTGAGCGGGCCGACCGTCCGGTCAGCCACGAAGTCGTCCGGCCGTCGCGGCATAGTGCCCCTGCGGCGCGTAGTACGAGATGACGTAGGTGGTGCCGGGCGCCACCTCGTACGGGCTCGAGAAGGTCGCCGTCTGCCAGCCCGTAGCGCCGACTCGCCAGTGAAGGTGACGGTGCGCAGCTGCTGGCCGGTCGAGCTCCAGAGTGTGCCCGGTGTGCGTCCCGCCGTTGCCCGCACCCTTGTAGAAGCGCACGCCGGTGACGATGCCCCATGGTCGACGGCGTGAAGGCGACACCGAGCTCGACCGCAGACGGAGTCGTTGACCGACGCTGCTCGCCGGCACCTGCCCGCCGAAGATCGTGCAGGGGCACCCGTCCGGGTCAGCCGTCGTGAACGACCAGACCACGTCGGCGAGTGTGACGCCGTCCGTCGAGACGAGCCCGCTCGCCGTGGCCGTGTACGCGGTGGATGCAGCCAGCGCGGCCGACGGTGTGAACGTCAGCGTCCGGCCGTCGGACGACCGCGCCGACGTTCCCGGCACCGGCGGTCGCACCGGCCTTGAGGCTCAGCGTCGCGCCGGCGGCGAGGGCGGCGCGTTGAAGGTCGCCGAGACCGGGCGCGGTCAGCCGACGCGCCCGGGCGACGACGGAGCGGGCGTCTGCGAGGCGACGGCGAGCGCCGTGGCGTCCTGCGTGAACACCACGTCGACCAGGTAGCTGGTCGAGCTCGTCGAGATGGGTTACCGCGTGCCGTATGTGTACGCGCCGCTGCAGGCTCGCCGTCCGCAACGGGGCCCGCTGCACCCCGGCCCCCGAGAATGCACCGATGGTCGCGGAGTACTTGCCCACCGTTCGCCCGGTACGACGACGATGTACTCGGTGTCCTTCGCGATCTCGCACCGGAGTCGCGAACGTCACGGTCTGCCAGCCCATCGTGCTCTCGCCGGTGAACGTCGCCTGGGCGAGCGGCGTCGTGCCGCCGACGGCCCAGAGCTGCGCCGACGTGGGTCCCCGTGTTGTTCGGACCCTTGTAGAAGCGCACCCCCGTGACGGTTCCGTCGACGCTGCTGGCGAATCGCGTGCCCAGCGTCACCGGGCACCGTGTCGACGTCCTCCAGCAGTCCGGGGACGGCGGAGTCGTCGTAGAAGCTAGGGTGCGGGCGCCGGCGACCTGCGGCGCAGCGGCGGAGGTGAAGGACCACGACGATGCCCCGCTGATGCCCGCACCGTTCGAGTCGACCGCCGTCACGGCGGCGGTGTAGGTCGTCGAGGGCGCCAGCGCCGCGGCTCGGCGTGAACGTGACCTTCCGCGTCGGGGCGTCGTAGCCGTCGATCCCGCACCGACGCCGCCACCGGCGTCTTGAGCGTCATGGCGACGACCTGCGGTGACCGCCTTGGAGAGCTTCGACAGCACCATGCTCACGGTCGACCCGTCGGGCACGCTCGTCGAACCTGCCAAGCGGCGACGGGCTGGTGATCGTCAGCGGTGTCGTGTCGACTGTGCTGAACAGCGACGTCGACGTAGTACTGCGTTCGACTGGTAGCTCTGCGCCGGGAACGTCCCGCGCCGCCGTACGTCCCCTGCCGCGACGCGCCGAACCCGCCCGTGACCTGCAGCGGTGGGGCCGACCGACGCCCTGAGTACCAGAACGCGTTCGGACTGCGACGGCGTAGTGGCCAGCCGGCGCCGTGTACGACACCACGTAGGACGTCCCGGCCGCGACGGCGACGGCGTGACGAGAACATCGCCGTCTGCCACCCGCGTCGCCGACTCCCCCGTGAACGTCACCGTCGCCAGGCGCGCACCCGCGATGCTCCACAGCGAGCCGACGTGGGTGCCCGCTGTTGCCGGCGCCCTTGTAGAAGCGGACGCCGGTGACGTATCCGTCGATCGACGGACTGAACGTCAGCCCGAGCTCGACCGGGCCGGGGTCGTCGGCCGCGGTCGTCGCCGGCACCGACTGTGCCGTAGATCGAGCATGGGCACGCCACGGTGAACGACGCGGCGTCACGGTCGTGCCGCCGATGTTCGCGCTGTCGTCGGCTGCCCGCACCTGGACGGGGTCGGAGCCGAGGCCGGACTGCACGTAGGTGTAGCTCCACGCCGTCGTACCGGTCGCAGGGTGCCAGCGAGGCGCCGCCGTCGGTCGACACCTCGACGCCGGCGACGCGGCCGCCGACGTCGGACGCCGTGCCGCTGACCGTGACGGTCGCGCCGTTGGCGATCGCCGCGCCCGCGGCGGGCGAGCTGATCGTCGCGGTCGGCGCGGTGGTGTCGGTGGACGCTGTCGCGGCGACCAGCCCGGCCATCAGGGTGGCCGGCTGCGCCTTCATGTCCGCCAGCAGGTTGACCGTGGCCTGCTGCATGCGCGCGTCTGCCGGCGCGCCGTCGCCGTCGTGCGTCTGGTCGAGGCCCCACGCCCACTGGATGCGACCCGGCAGAGAACACCAGCGCGCCGCTGGGCGCGCGGTACATCGTCGTGTGGTGGGTCGTCGTGCCGGCAGCAACGACGTTGCCGTAGTCCTGCAGGTACTGCGGCGACCGCGCCGGTCGTCGTCGACAACCTGACGAGGCCCGGCGGGGCGCGCGCCGTTGTCCACGTCCTCGTCCGACTCGTAGCCCGACGGTGTGGGGCGCCAGCGCCGCCGTGCTGCCCGTCGCCAGCGAGGTCAGCGACGTGTTGCGCCAGAGCCGGTAGCTTGCCCTCTCCTCGGAGACACGGTCACCGGCAAGTCGGAGTAGTTGGACGTGTACATGCGTCCCGGTCAGGGCGTTCTCGGGCTTCGGCCGCCGCCGTTCGCCGGCGCCGCGAAGCGCGGGTCGCGCCAGGTCCCGGTCCACTCGGCGAGTCGGTGTCGATCTTTGCGTTCGACCAGGTCTCCTTGTAGGACGTCAGGGTCCGGTACGACGTCGCGGTCCCGGCGACGGAGTTCTCGTAGCGCGTGCGCCAGTAGACCTCGTTGCCGCTGAAGAAGGCGAGATTCACGCCGGCGTCGCGGGCGGCCTCGACGTTCGCCCGCTGCGCTGCCCGACCAGTACTCGTCGTGGCCGACCGACAGGAAGACCTTGTGGTTCTTGATGAGCGCGCCGCGCCGGTCGGCGTCCACCCCGGCCATGTAGCTGACGTCGTACCCGTTGCGCTCGAGGAACCGCACCATCGGCGTACTCGGAGCTGAAGTAGAAGTCGCGGCCGCTGTCGCCGCCCGGGTGGCGAAGGGCCGGTTGTAGCTGATCTTGTACGCGCGCCCGATGGCGCCGCCCTGGTAGAAGTCCGACCCGCCGTACGTGTTGTACGCCTGCCATGTGGGGTCGGACGTCTGGAACACGCACCTGCGGACGTGCTCGCGTCGTTGCGGACGACGAAGGTGATGTGGCTCGACTCACCGGTCGCGGGGATCGTGCAGCTTGCGCGATGTACACGCCGGACACCGCCGTCGTCGGCACGGCCCAGCTGGACGACACGGCCCACGCCGCCGCAGTCATAGAGCTCCGGTGGTCGTCGTCGGCGGTGCACTGGCCCTGGTTCTGCAACGTCGCGAGGTGCCGGGACCGACGTGATGAAGCGCGCACCGTCGCCGTTGTACCAACCGGTCCGGTAGATGTCGATCGTGTAGTTCTTCGTGGTGCTCTTGATCTTGAACTGGATGGTGCTGCCCACGTTCACGGAGATGTCGGTGGCGAAGCCCTGGATCGCGTCGTCGCCGGCGCCGTCGATGTCCCACACCGTCGGGGTCCGTACCCGCCTTCGAGTTCTCGCAGACCACCGGGTTCCCCCCGGTCGCGCACGGGTCAGTGGCGGCGGAGCCCGGGGCGGCCGCCACGACCACGAGCGAGCCGCCCGTGGCGAGCGCGACGAACAGCCCGACGAGGCGGCGGGGGACGAGTCGGGACCTCATGGGACGCTCCGGTGACGAGGGGTCGAGCTCTGGTCGAACGCACCTGCCGTGCGCGCTCGTGTCGAGGCGGGAGCCAGGACGGTCTCCTGATACCGGACCATAAGGGACATCTCGGGCGTCGCTGACCGTCTGACGCAGTTATCACCCGCGGTGACACCGCTCTTCGCCCGGTTGCCGAGGAGCACCGTCGACCGTGGCCACCCGTCCGCGCCACAATCGGGGCACCACCACCGAGGCCCCAGGGAGCGACCGTGCCCGACACCCCGCCCACCGTCGCCCCCACCGCGGACGTCGACCCCCGCGCGACCGTCGGCGCCGGCACCCGCATCTGGCACCTGGCCCAGGTCCGCGAGGACGCGCGCGTCGGGTCCGACTGCATCGTCGGCCGCGGCGCCTACATCGGCCCCGGGGTCGTCGTCGGCGACCGCTGCAAGATCCAGAACCACGCCCTCGTCTACGAGCCGGCGGTGCTGGAGGACGGCGCGTTCGTCGGCCCGGCTGTGGTGTTCACCAACGACTACTACCCGCGCGCGATCAACCCGGACGGCACGTTGAAGTCGGCCGACGACTGGCACGCGGTCGGCGTGACGGTGCGGACGGGCGCCTCGATCGGCGCACGGTCGGTGTGCGTGGCACCCGTGACGATCGGCCGGTGGGCGCTGGTGGCAGCCGGCTCGGTGGTCACCAAGGACGTCCCCGACTTCGCCCTGGTCGCCGGCGTTCCGGCGAAGCGGATCCGGTGGGTGGGCCGCGCGGGTGCACCGCTGGAGCGCGACGGAAGCGACGGCTGGGTGTGCCCGACGACCGGCGAGCGGTACGTCGAGCGGGACGGCGTGCTGACGCTGGCTCAGTAGGCCCCGGAGCCGCCGAACACCGCGCGCCCGGTCTTCCACAGGATCATCAGGTCCATCGCGACCGACCAGTTGTCCACGTAGCGCAGGTCCAGACGGACCGACTCGTCCCAGGACAGGTCGGCACGACCGCTGACCTGCCACAGGCCCGTCAGCCCGGGGCGCACGCGCAGGCGGCGGTGGACGGCGTCGCGGTACTCGTCCACCTCCTGCGGCAGCGGCGGACGCGGCCCCACGAGCGACATGTCGCCACGGACGACGTTCCACAGCTGCGGCAGCTCGTCGATCGAGTACCGGCGCAGCAGGCGCCCGATCCGCGTGATCCGGGGGTCGTCGTGCATCTTGAACATGAGGCCGTCGCGGTCGCTCTGCGCAAGCAGGGCGGTTCGCCGCGCCTCGGCGTCGACATACATGCTGCGCAGCTTCCACATGGTGAACTCGCGGCCGTCGACACCGATGCGGCGCTGGCGGAAGAACGCCGGCCCGCGGCTGGTCAGCCGGACCAGGAGCGCCGCCGCGAGGATGACCGGGGAGATGGCCAGCAGGATCGCCGCGCCCAGGGTGCGGTCGAGCGCCGACTTGGCGAGCATCCGGCGCCGGGGTGACGACGTCTCCACCTCGAGCAGGGACAGGCCGGCGGTCGGGCGCAGGTGGACCCGCGGCCCGAGCACCTCGACGAGGCCCGGCGCGACGACGAGGTCGACGTCTGCGCGGCCGAGCGCCCAGGACAGGCGCCGCAGCGCGTCGCCCGACAGCTCGCTGCCCGTCACGATGACCACGTCGACCTGGTGGTCGTAGGCCACCTGCGGGATGTCGGCCAGGGCTCCGAGCGTCGGGACGCCGTCCTGCGGGGGCTGGTCCGTGATCGCCGGCAGGCACATGCCGATGACCTGGTACCCGTGGTACGTCGCGCCGCGCAGGTCGTGGATCAGGTGGTGCACGGAGCCGGCGTCACCGACGACGAGCGTCCGGGCCATCGCCACCCCGCGGCTGCGACGGGCGTGCAGCGACCGCCGCAGCGCGTGCCGACCGACCGCGGTGCCGACCGTGAGGAGCACGACCGTGATCGCGACCTCGATGCGCGGGAGCGGCACGGCGAGGGCCACGCTACCGAGCGCGACGATCGCCGCGGACCCGAGCCCGGCGCGCAGCACGGCCTGGAACTCCACGGGTCCGTCGCCGAGGGTCTTGCGGTCGTAGCCGTGCCCGAACGCGACGACGAGGACGAACACCACCGCCGCGACGGCGGACCACCACCACGCCGGGGATCCGCCGATGAGCACGGCTCCCGACACGACGAGCGTCGCGATCACCGCGTCCAGCGCGAGCGCCTCGCGGACGTACCGGCCGGCCACCGATCCCCAGTGCGTGGCGTCGTACGCCTCCAGCTCCGGCCGGGGGTGCGTCACGAACGGCTCGGTGGAGGCCCAGGACAGACGTGGACCTGCAGCGGCCCGGCGTCGTTCGACCAGGAGATCCATGTCCTCTGCCGGATCTTCGAGGATCGTCATCGTCGTCCCGCTTCCCCCACGTCGGTCATCCGTCCGACAGGGAGGCTATGCGGGCATATTGTGCAGAGATAGACCTATATGTCCGTTTTCACCCACCGTTCACCCACTTGAGGTGATTCGACCTAGGTCTTCGTGTGGAACCTCAGTTGCGCCGCCTCGAGCCCCGCCGTGACCACCAGCTCCACCGCGTCGGCCGCCGCGTCGAGCAACCACGGCAGGTCCTTGAGCTCACTCTTCGCGAAGTCACGCAGCACGAAGTCCGCCGCGTCCATGCGCCCCGGCGGCCGTCCGACGCCCACCCGCACACGCACGTAGTCCTTGGTGCCCAGCGCCTTGGTGGTGTCGCGCAGCCCGTTGTGACCGCCCTCGCCGCCGCCGCGCTTGAGGCGGACGTCCGCGAACGGGATGTCGAGCTCGTCGTGCACCAGGACCGTCCGCTCCGGCGGCACGTCGTAGTACCGGGCCAGTGCCGCGACCGGACCGCCCGAGACGTTCATGTACGTGGTGGGCTTGGCCAGCACCACGCGGGGCCCGGGCGCTCCACCAGGAAGGGTCCCGAGGCGCGCCTCGGCGACCACCGACTGCGGGCGCCGCACACCGCCGGCCGAGAACCCCGTGCCGGTGCGGCGCGCCAGCTCGTCGAGCACCATCTGGCCGACGTTGTGCCGGTTGCCGGCGTACTGGGGGCCGGGGTTGCCCAGGCCGACGACCAGCCAGGGTCCGTCGCTCATCGGGTCTCCTCCTGCGGGGTACGTGCGGGAACGACGACGCCCGGCACCGTCGGGAACGGTACCGGGCGTCGAGGGTGGTGCAGGAGGCGTCAGCCCTCGGTGCTCATGGTCGGGCCGCGCCTGCGCTCCGCATCAGGCGGGTGCCGCTGCGCGACCCCCACCCGACGCTGCGCTCCGGCTCAGCCCTCGGAGTCGCTCGCGGCCGCGGACGCAGCCGACTGCGACGCGGCGATCGAGGCGGCGGCCTCGTCGGCGGCGACGTCCTCGGCGGAGGCGTGCGGCACGGTGACGGAGACGACCGTCATCTCGGCGTCGGTCAGCAGGACCGAGCCCTCGGGCAGCGTGACGTCACCGGCGCTGACGCTCGCGCCGCCGGCGAGGCCCTCGATGGAGACCTGGACCTCGGTGGGCAGGTGCGTCGCCTCGGCCTCGAGGGACAGCGTCTGCGTCTCGACGACGTGGATGGTGCCGGGCGCCGACTCGCCGACGATCGTCACGGGGACGTCGACGGAGACCTTCTCGCCCTTCTTCACGATGAGCAGGTCGACGTGCTCGATCGTGTTCTTGACGACGTCGCGCTGGACGTCCTTGGTGATCGCCAGCGTGGTCGTGCCGTCGAGCTCGATGGCGAACAGCGCGTTGGCGTGCTTGACCGCGAGCATCGTCTCGTGGCCCGGCAGGGCGACGTGCAGCGGGTCGGAGCCGTGCCCGTACAGGACGGCCGGCACCTGGTGCGCGCGGCGCAGACGGCGGGCGGCACCCTTGCCGAACTCGGTGCGGGTGGTGGCGACGAGCTTGACCTCGGACACGTGTACTCCCCAGTGCTGACGTCGGCGCAGTGACCCCGACGAAGGTGGCTGTGATGGTGGCGGCGGGACACGAGGTCGACGCCGCGATGATGCAAGAGGTGGTGGCCTCGACGCGGGACGCAGGACGGGCACGCGGAGGCGCTCGCCCAGTCGATCACGGAGCGCAGGTGGCCGGAACTTCGCCGACCGTCCTTCGTCCCTCGCCGAGGCAACCTGGAGAGCCTACCCGGTCGACGGCACTGCTCCCAACCCGCGGGTCAGTCGGTCTCGTCCGCCCAGGACCAGCGGACGGTGACCGCGGCGGACACGGTCTGACGCCCGGGCTCGACGGGCACGGACATGGCCCTCGCGGCGCTCAGGCGCAACGGCGGGCCGTCGGGCTCACCCTCCTGGACCCACTGGACCTGGCCCAGCCGGCGACCGGACAGCGCCGCCCAGTGCTCGGCGCGCGCGACGGCGTCGGCCCACGCCGCGGCGCGTGCGTGCGACCGCGGCTCGGTGGGGTCGTCGATCTCCAGGCGCAGCCCGTCCATGCGCGCGGGCTCTCCCCCGGCGACCACCGCGGCGCCGACGACGTCACCAGCCACCGCGACGTCGGCCAGCCGGACCTGCAGGCCCAGCCGGGCCACGACCCGCGACGATCCTCGCGCCGACCCGTCGGTCCACGTGCTCGACCCGGTGGTGCGCATCGCGTGATCCTCGACGCCGGCCTCCCGCAGGACGTGCCGCATCCGGTCCAGGCACTCCCCCGCCTCCGCGAGCGCTCGCTCGGCATCGACGGCACGCGCCTCCGCGCCGAGATCGGCGACGGCCACGTCCGGGACGGCCTCGGCCTCGCCGGACCCCGTCACGGTGACGCCGCCGCGCGGCCTGCGCCGGTCGACGTCCACGGGGAGGCTCAGGCCTGGCCGTCGAACAGGGACGTCACCGAGCCGTCGTCGAACACCTCGCGGATGGCGCGGGCGATCAGCGGCGCGATGGACAGGACGGTGAGCTGCGGGAAGCGGCGGTCCTCGGCGATCGGCAGCGTGTCGGTGATGACCACCTCACGGGCGCCGCAGTTCTGCAGCCGGTCGATCGCGGGGTCGGAGAGCACGCCGTGGGTGGCCGCGACGATGACGTCCTTGGCGCCGGCCTCCATGAGCACCCGCACCGCGCCCGTGATGGTGCCCGCGGTGTCGATGAGGTCGTCGACGAGCACGCAGCTGCGGCCCTCGACGTCGCCGACCACCCGGTTGGCGACCGTCTTGTTCGGGCTGCGGATGTCGCGCGTCTTGTGCACGAACGCCAGCGGGCCGCCGCCCAGCTTCGCGGCCCACTGCTCCGCCACCCGGATCCGGCCCGCGTCGGGCGAGACGACCGTGACGTTGGACGTGTCCACGCGGGTGCGGACGTACTCGGTGAGGATCGGCATGGCCCACAGGTGGTCCACCGGGCCGTCGAAGAACCCCTGGATCTGCGCCGCGTGCAGGTCCACGCTCATCAGCCGGTCGGCGCCCGCCGTCTTGAACAGGTCCGCCATGAGGCGCGCGGAGATGGGCTCGCGGCCGCGGTGCTTCTTGTCCTGCCGGGCGTACCCGTAGAACGGGGCGACGACCGTGATGGTCTTGGCGGAGGCCCGCTTCAGGGCGTCGACCATGAGCAGCTGCTCCATGATCCACGTGTTGATGGGCGACGAGTGCGACTGCAGGACGAAGGTGTCCGCGCCGCGCACCGACTCACCGAACCGGGTGTAGATCTCCCCGTTGGCGAACTCGTACGTGGTGGTCGGCAGCAGGTCGATGCCCAGGTGCTCCGCGACGCTCGTGGCGAGGTCGGGGTGCGCGCGGCCCGTCAGGAGCACGAGGCGCTTCTCGCCGTCCGAGGAGATGATCCCGGTCATCGTGCGGAGTCCTTCGGGGTCGTGCCGGCGTCCGGCAGGGTGGGCGGTGGGGTCGGTGCGGCGTCGGCGGCGGCCGCCGAGGCACGCTCCCGCTCGGCGCGGGCCTGCGGGGACAGCTCACCGTCGTCGGACCCCGGGCGGCGCTCCACGGCCTGCGCGGCGGGCGTCCCCGCACGAGCCCGGGCCACCCAGCCCTCGATGTTGCGCTGCGCACCGGCGCTCACCCCGAGCGCACCCGAGGGCACGTCCCGACGGATCACGCTGCCGGCCCCGGTGTACGCGCCGTCACCGATGGTGACCGGGGCGACGAACATGTTGTCCGCCCCCGTGCGGGCGTAGGAGCCGATGGTGGTGCGGTGCTTGTTGACGCCGTCGTAGTTGACCGTCACCGACGCCGCACCGATGTTGGTGTGCTCGCCGATCGTCGCGTCACCCACGTAGGACAGGTGCGGCACCTTCGAGCCGGTGCCGATCTGCGCGTTCTTGGTCTCCACGAACGTGCCGATCTTGCCCTCGTCGCCCAGGACCGTCCCCGGCCGCAGGTAGGCGAACGGTCCGACGCTGGCGCCCGCACCGATGACCGCGAGGGTGCCGTGCGTGCGCACGACGCTCGCGCCGGGACCCACCTCGACGTCGGTGAGCGTGGTGTCCGGGCCGACGGTCGCGCCCTCGCGGACCACCGTCGCGCCGTGCAGCTGCGTGCCGGGCAGGAGGGTGACGTCCCGCTCGAGCTCGACGTCGACGTCCACCCAGGTGGTCGCCGGGTCGACGACCGTGACGCCCTCGCGCATCCAGTCCTCGAGCAGGCGGCGGTTCAGCTCCGCCCGCAGGACCGACAGCTGGACGCGGTCGTTCACGCCCTCGACCAGCACCGGGTCGTCGGTGCGCAGCGCGCGGACGTGGCCGCCGTCGGTGCGGGCGATCGCCAGCACGTCGGTCAGGTACACCTCGCCCTGCGCGTTGTCCCGGCCCAGCCGGCCGAGCGCCGTGCGCAGGACACCCGCGTCGAACACGTAGATCGAGGAGTTGATCTCGGTGATCGCGCGCTGCTCGTCGTCGGCGTCCTTCTCCTCGACGATGCCGAGCACGTCACCCGTGCCGGGCTCGCGCAGGATGCGCCCGTACCCCGTGGGCTCGACGACCTCCGTGGTGAGCACGGTGACCGCGTTGCCGTCGGCGTGGTGCGCGGCGAGCAGCTCGTGCAGCGTCGCGGCGTCGAGCAGCGGGACGTCGCCCGCGATGACGACGACCGCGCCGTCGACCTGCGCGTGGGTGGCGGAACCGACCGACGTGTCCTCGGCGGCGGCCGCCTGCGCCGCGGCGTCCAGCGCGGTCATGGCCACCTGGACGGCGCGACCGGTGCCGGGGATCTCGTCCTGGTCGGCCAGCAGCACCTGCGGGTCGAGCTCGCGCACGTGCGCGGCGACCCGCTCGCGCTCGTGCCGGACGACCACCAGCACGCGGCCGGGCTCGAGGGCGCGGGCCGTGGCCAGGGCGTGGCCGACCATGCTGCGGCCGGCCAGGGTGTGCAGGACCTTGGGAGTCGCCGAGCGCATCCGGGTTCCTTCACCTGCGGCGAGGACGACGACGGCGGCCGGGCGGGGGAACGTCACCTGGGGGTGCTCCTCGCGGATCTGCCCGGGTCTCGGGCGGCGGATCTCGTGCGCGATGGAACTCTACCGCCGCGCGGGGGTCGCTCCTGCCGCCGTCGGGTGGTCGGACGCCGGCGTGACGTGCGTCGGGGGTCGTCGCCATGTCTCGCCGGCTCCGCCCCCAGGATTCGAACCTGGACTGCACGGCTCCAAAGGCCGGCGTGCTGCCGTTACACCAGGGCGGACCGACGCCCACGGGCGTCGAGCCGCCAAGTCTGCCAGCGCTGGGAGCCGCTCACGGCATGATGGGCGCGTGCCCCCCGACTCCAAGCGTCCCGCTCGCTCCCGCATGACGGGGACGCAGCGGCGGGCCCAGCTGCTCGACGTGTCCCGCCGCCTCTTCGCCGAGAAGGGCTTCGACGGCACCAGCGTGGAAGAGATCGCGGCGCGCGCCGAGGTGTCCAAGCCGGTGGTGTACGAGCACTTCGGCGGCAAGGAGGGCGTCTACGCGGTCGTCGTCGACCGGGAGATCCAGGCGCTGACCGGGGCGCTCAGCGGTGCGCTCGAGGCCGGCGGCCACCCCAAGGCCATGGTGGAGCGGACGGCGCTCGCGCTGCTCGGGTACATCGAGGCGTCGGAGGACGGGTTCCGCATCCTCGTCCGGGACTCCCCGGTCGCGCAGGCCACCGGCACGTTCTCCAGCCTGATCGGCGATGTCGCGTCCCAGGTCGAGCACCTGCTGGCCGACCAGTTCCGCAAGCAGGGTCAGGACCCGAAGACCGCACCGATCTACGCGCAGATGCTCGTCGGGATGGTCGCGCTGACCGGTCAGTGGTGGCTGGACGCCCGCAGCCCGAGCAAGAACGTGGTCGCGGCGCACCTGGTGAACCTCGCCTGGAACGGCCTGTCGGGGCTCGAGCGTCGGCCCAGCCTCACCCGGTCCGTCTGAGCCGGATCTCTCTCGACGTCGAGTAATCTCGCGTCATGGTGGCACGCACGTCCCCGGACGCCCCGGGGTCCCGCGACGAGGTCGACCGGATCGTCCTCGCCTGGGAGCGCGAACGCCCTGACCTCGACGTCCGCCCGCTGACCGTCCTGTCCCGCGTCAGCCGGCTGGCCCGCCACCTGGACCTGGCCCGGCGCTCCGCGTTCGCGCGGCACGACCTGGAGACGTGGGAGTTCGACGTCCTCTCCGCGCTGCGGCGCGCCGGCTCGCCCTACCGTCTCTCCCCCGGCGCGCTGCTGACCCAGACGCTCGTCACCAGCGGCACCATGACCAACCGCATCGACCGGCTGGCGGAGCACGGCCTGGTCGAGCGGCAGCCCGCACCCGACGACCGCCGGGGCGTGCTCGTGCAGCTGACCCCGGCCGGCCTGGAGCGGGTGGACGCCGCGTTCGCCGACCTGCTCGACGTGGAGCGCGGCCTGCTGGGCGACCTGGACGAGGCCGACCGTGACCGCCTGGCCGATCTGCTGCGCGAGGTGACCGCGCCGTTCGACGCGTCGTGAGGGCATGACGGCGGCACGGTCCGCCGCGCGTGGTCTGCTCCTCGCCGCGGTCCTGCTCTACGCCCTGAACCTGCGCGCGCCGATCACCGCACTGGCACCGGTGGTCGACGAGGTCCGCCTCGACCTCGGCCTGACCGCGGCCGGCGTCGGGCTGCTCACGGGCATCCCGGTGCTCTGCTTCGCGCTGACCACGCCGCTCATGGCGGTGCTGCTCGGCCGGCTCGGCACCGGACGCGTGGTCGCGGCGTCGCTCGTCACGGTGCTCGTCGGGACGCTGCTGCGGTCCTCCGACGGGTTTGGGACCGCGCTCGTCGGCACCGTCCTCATCGGCGTCGCGATCACCGCCGGCAACGTCGCCGTCCCCGTGGTCATCGGCCGCGACTTCCCGGGACACGTCGCACGGGTCACCGGCCTGTACACCGCGGCGCTCAACGGCGGCAGCGTGCTGACCACCACGCTCACGGCGCCGCTGGCGGACCTGGTGGGATGGCGGTGGGCGCTCGCGTCGTGGGGCCTGCTGGCGGTGATCGCCCTGGTCGTCTGGCAGCGGGCGTACCCGTTCCGCGGCGAGGAACCCGTGCCCGTCGTCGTCGCCACCGAGGCCCCCGACGTGTGGCGGCGCTCGGTCACGTGGTTCCTCGCGCTCGCGTTCGCCGGGCAGGCGTTCGGGTACTACGCGGTGAGCGCGTGGCTGCCGTCGGTCCTGCACGACACGCTCGGCCTGGAGCGCGCTGCGTCGGGCGGTGCCGCGGCGCTGTTCCAGCTGTTCGGCATGGTGGGCGGCGTGGCCGTCCCGATCGCGCTGGGCCGGCGCGCACCGGTCGCGGCGGTGTCTGCGGCGATCGCGGTCGGCTGGGTGGTCCTGCCCGTCGGCCTGCTGCTCGCACCCTCCTGGTGGGCCGTGTGGTGCACGTTCGCCGGGGTGGCGCAGGGCGGGAACTTCGCGGTGATCTTCACGGTGATCGCGTCCAGCGCCGGCTCCCCCGCGGCCGCCCGGCGGATGTCCGCGACCGTGCAGAGCCTCGGGTACACCGCGGGCGCGCTGGGCCCGAGCGTCCTGGGCGCGGTGCACTCCTCGACCGGCGGGTGGACCGGGCCGCTGCTGGTGGTGCTCGGGTCGGTGGTCACCATGGCGGCCGCCTCCGGCCTGGCGCTGCGCAGCGTGCACCGGGACGCCTGAGGCGGACGAGTCGGGCTGGTCAGCCGACGATCTCCGCGGCCTCCAGCCACGCCGCCTCGAGCTCGTCCTTCTCGGTCGCCAGCGCGCGCAGCTCCGCGTCCAGGGCCAGCACGGCCTGGTGGTCGGTCGCCTGCTCCAGCATGCGCTGGTGCAGCGTGGCCTCCTGGTCGGCGATCCGGGACAGCCGCCGCTCGATGCGCGCCAGCTCCTTGCGCGCGGTGCGCAGGTCCGCCGTGGACGCCTGCGGAGCGGCGCTCGGGACGTCCTCGGTCGGTGCACGGGCAGCGAGCGGGGACGAGGCCGCCGCGGTCCCCCCACCGGCGAGCGCGTCCTGGCGCAGGTCGAGGTACTGCTCGACACCGCCGGGCAGCTGGCGCAGCAGACCGTCGCCGAGCAGGGCCATCTGCGTGTCGCAGACGCGTTCGAGCAGGTAGCGGTCGTGCGAGACGACGATCAGCGTGCCCGGCCAGCCGTCCAGCAGGTCCTCGAGCGCGGCGAGCGTGTCGGTGTCCAGGTCGTTGGTCGGCTCGTCGAGCAGGAGCACGTTCGGTTCGCCGACGAGCAGCCGCAGCAGCTGCAGCCGGCGGCGCTCACCACCGGACAGGTCCCGCACGGGGGTCCGCGACCGCTCGCGGTCGAACCCGAGCCGCTCCACCAGCTGCGCGGCCGTCAGCTCCTTGCCGCCGACGACCACCGAGCGCTTCTCGCTCTCGATGACCTCGACCACCCGCAGCCCGGCGAGCTCGTCGAGGTCCTCCACGTCCTGCCGCAGCTCCGCCACCTGCACGGTCTTGCCGCGCTTCACGCGTCCGGTCGTCGGCTGGAGCCGGCCGGACAGCAGCCGCAGGATCGACGTCTTGCCCGCGCCGTTGACGCCGACCAGCCCGATGCGGTCCCCCGGGCCGATCCGCCACGTGAGGTCGTGCAGCAGCACGCGGTCGCCGTAGACGACGGACGCGTCCTCGATGTCGAGCACGTCCTTGCCCAGGCGCGCGGTAGCCATGCGCGTCAGGCTCAGCTGGTCGCGCGGCGGCGGCTCGTTCTCGATCAGGGCGTTGGCCGCGTCGATGCGGAACTTCGGCTTCGAGGTCCGCGCCGGTGCGCCGCGGCGCAGCCAGGCCAGCTCCTTGCGCAGCAGGTTCTGGCGCTTCTCCTCGGCGGTCGACGCGGTGCGCGCCCGCTCGGCCCGCGCCAGCACGTACGCGGCGTACCCGCCCTCGTACTGGTCGACGCCGCCGTCGTGCACCTCCCACGTGCGGGTGCAGACCGCGTCGAGGAACCAGCGGTCGTGGGTGACGACGACGAGCGCGCCACTGGACCGCGAGTACCGCTCGACCAGGTGCGCCGCGAGCCACGCGACGCCCTCGACGTCCAGGTGGTTGGTGGGTTCGTCGAGGACGAGGACCTCGTCGTCGCGCACCAGGAGCGCCGCGAGCGCGACCCGGCGCCGCTGGCCACCGGAGAGGCTGGCGACGTCCGCGTCGAGCGCCACGTCGGCGAGCAGACCGGTGTGCACCGACCGGATGCGGGCGTCGCTGGCCCACGCGTGCTCGTCGGCGGACCCGTGCACCACGTCGAGGACGGTGCTGCCGGCGAGCAGGTCGTCGCGCTGGTCGAGGACGGCGACCCGCACGCCGCCGAGCCGCGTGACGCGGCCGTCGTCGGGCTCCTGGATGCCGGACAGGACGCGCAGCAAGGTGGACTTGCCGGCGCCGTTGGGGCCGACGACGCCGATGCGCTGGCCGTCGTCGAGACCCAGCGAGACCTGGTCGAGGAGGGTGCGGGTGCCCAGCGTGAGCGTGACGCGGTCCGCGCCGAGAAGGTGAGCCATTGCGGTGAAGGTTACCCGCAGACCCGCACACACCCTCCACGCAGACGCTCGACGAGCGCCCTGACCTGCGGGCTAGCGTCCGAAGGATGACGCAGCACGCCCGCGGGCGACGACGGACCTGGCGCGCACCGGTCGGCCTCGCGGCCGTCGGCCTCCTGACGTTCGGCGCCGGGGGCGCGGCGGCCGTCTACCTCGAGCTCCGGTCGAACGTCACGTCGGTCGACCTGAGCCAGCTCGTGGGCGACGAGCGCGAGCGCCCGCAGCCGTCACCCGCGGCCTCCGCCCCGGGCGACGCGCGCGCCGGCTCCGCCGTGAACCTGCTCGTCGTCGGGTCCGACGACCGCAGCGGCCAGAACGCGGCGATCGGCGGCGCCGTCGACGGGATGCAGTCCGACACCACGGTGGTCGTGCACGTCGCCGCCGACCGGTCGCGCGTCGAGCTGGTGTCCATCCCCCGCGACCTGCTCGTCGACCGGCCCGCGTGCCTGATGACCGACGGCTCCACCACACCGGCGCGCGAGCACCGCATGTTCAACGAGTCCTTCGCGGTCGGGTGGAGGTCCGGGCACGACATCCGGTCCGCGGTCGCCTGCACCTGGAAGACCGTCGAGTCGCTCACCGGTGTCCGCCTCGACGGCGCGCTGGTCGTGGACTTCGTCGGCATGCGGGACATGGTCAACGCGGTCGGCGGGGTACCGATCTGCCTGCCCACCGCCCTGGACGACGAGCTCACCGGGCTGCACGTCCCGGCCGGTCCGCAGGTGTTCGACGGTCTCACCGCGGTGCAGTTCGCGCGGGCACGGCACGACATCGGCGACGGGTCCGACACGGGACGGATCACCCGGCAGCACGACCTCATGGCGGCGATGGCCCACTCGGTCCTGAGCCGGGAGGTCCTCACCGACCCTGTGGCGCTGTTCGCGTTCGCCGACGCCGCGACCAGCTCGCTGACCGCGAGCACCGGCTTCTCGTCGCCCACCGACCTCGTGGGGTTCGGGCTGTCGCTGCGTCACCTGCAGGCCGACCGCGTCGTCTTCCTGTCGATGCCGACCGTGCAGGCCGCGAGCGACAAGAACCGCCTCGACGCCGGCCCCGAGGCGGACGAGCTGTGGCGGCGGATCGCGACGGACGCGCCCGTGGGTGAGGCCACCCCGGCACCGACCGCGACCGCCGCCCCGGTGTCGTCCTCCGCCCCCGAGGCGCCGTGGACGCCCCCGGGGCGTGTCGTGACGTCGGCCGACGACGCGTCCGTCTGTGCCTGATCAGTCCGCGAGGTAGGCCTCGAGCGCGTCGAAGATGCCCTGGAACCCTGCCTCGCGCTGGCTGCCGTCCTCCTTGCCGTCCAGGAACGCGCCCTGCTCGGTGTAGGTCAACCGCGTGCCGCCGTCGACGGCCTCCAGCTGGGTCGTCGCGAGCGACGTGGAGAAGTGCTCGCCGGCCACCCACATGTCGTAGGTCGACACGATCCGCTGCTGCTCGACGATGTCCGTGTAGGTGGCGACGTAGCGGCTGGTGGGTCCGTCGTGCCACTGGCCGTCCTGGACGGCCTGGCCGCCGACGCGGAAGTCGTCCGACGACTCCGTCTCCGTGAAGCCCGCGTCGGAGCCGAACCACCGCGCGTGCTGCTCGGGGTCGGCGAAGGCGTCCCACACCCGGTCGACGGGCGCGTCGAGGGTGCGCTCGACGACGAAGGTGGCGTGGACGACGCTCGTGCTCGTGGTGCTGGGGGTGGACATGGTCAGGCTCCTGCCGTGGGTGGGGCGGTTCCGCGGGTGTCCGCGAGGTGGGTCTCCAGTCGGTCGAGCCGGCGCTCGGCGGGCAGCCGCTGGCGGCTCAGCCACTCGCTCGCGTCGCGCAGGCCGCCGGGGGCGAGCTGGACGGTGCGGACGCGGCCGACCTTGTGCGACGTCACCAGGCCGGCGTCCTCGAGCACCGCGAGGTGCTGGTGGACAGCCGGCAGGGACATCGCGAACGGCTCGGCGAGCTGGCTCACCGAGACCGGACCACGCACCAGACGTTCGAGCATGGCGCGGCGAGTGGCGTCGGACACGGCCTTGAAGACCCCGTCGAGACCGCCATGGTTAAGCATGTTCTTAAGTATTGCGCACGCGAGAGGGATGTCAAGGCGTTCGGTGGGACGAGCTCGACAACAGTCGCGCCGGCACACGTCGTGGCGGGGCTGATGTCGAGCTCGGCGGGGCGCTCAGTCGGTCGTACTGACCACGCGCGCCGGCGGGATGCTCAGTCGGTCGTGCTGACCACGCGCGCGCCCGCCACCGGGCCGGCGGCGGTCAGCACGCGGTCGGCGACGCCCGAGGCGGTGAACGCGGCCGCGAGCACCAGCGCGTGCTGCCGGCTGCGGCCGAGCGCGGCGATCGTGGGACCCGAGCCGGACACCACCACGCCGAGCGCCCCCGCGTCCTGCGCCACCGCGAGCGGCTCGGCAAGTCCGTGGTCCAGCTCGAGCGCGGCCATCTGCAGGTCGTTGTGCAGCGCTGCACCGAGCGCCCGCGGGTCCCCCGCGCGCAGCGCCTGCATCAGCGGGACGTCGTCCTCCTGGTCCGGCGCGGCGGCGGACCCGTTGAGCTCGTCGTAGGCCGCGTAGACGGCTGCCGTGGACAGGCCGCGGTCCTGCACCGCGAACGCCCAGTGGAACTCCCCGCGGCTCAGCGCCGGCGTGAGCAGGTGGCCCCGCCCGGAGCCGACCGCGGTGTGCCCGGCGAGCGAGAACGGCACGTCCGACCCCAGCTCCGCGGCGAGCTCGAGCAGGTCGTCGCGGCTGAGCCCCGTGCGCCACAGGGCGTCGCACGCCACGAGCGTCGCCGCGGCGTCGGCGGACCCCCCGGCCATCCCGCCGGCCACCGGCACCCCCTTGCTCAGGTGCAGGTGGACGCCGTCGTCGATGCCCGCACGCTCGGCCAGCAGGTCGGCCGCGCGCAGCGCGAGGTTGCTGGCGTCCGTCGGCACGAGCTCGGCCTGCGGACCGCTGACCGACAGCGTGCGGCGGTCCGACGGGGTCGCGACGACCTCCTCGAAGACCGACACCGCCTGGAACACCGTCGAGACCGCGTGGTACCCGTCGTCCTCGCGCGGGCCCACCCGCAGCGACAGGTTGACCTTGCCGGGCGCGCGGACCTTGACCTCGTGCTCGGGCAGCGGGGCCACGGGAGTCAGCGTCACGACTCCACTGTGCCAGGTCGTCCGGCGACCGGCCCGAGGTGCCGGAGGTGCTCGGCGATGCGCGCGAACCCCGCGATGTCGACCCGCTCGCCACGAGCCTGCGGGTCCACACCGGCCGCCTCGAGCGCCGCGACTGCGGCGTCGGCCGAGCCCGCGAGGGCCGAGAGCGCCGAGCGGAGCATCTTGCGCCGCTGCGCGAACGCGGCGTCGACGACGGCGAACACGGCCTCCCGGGACGCGTCGGTGGCCGGCGGCTCGCGGCGGTCGAACCGGACCAGAGCCGAGTCGACGTTGGGCGCCGGCCAGAAGACCGAACGGCCGACCGTCGCGGTCCGGCGGGCCGACGCGTACCAGGCGGCCTTGGCCGACGGCACCCCGTACGTCCGGCTGCCGGGCGGTGCGGCGAGGCGGTCGGCCACCTCCGCCTGCACCATCACGAGCACCCGCTCGAGCGAGTCGAACCGCTCGAGGAACGTCAGCAGCACGGGCACGGAGACGTTGTAGGGCAGGTTGGCGACGAGCGCGACGGGCGGTGGCCCCGGCAGCGCGTGCACGTCCAGGGCGTCGCTGAGCACGATGGTCAGCCGGTCCCGGCCGGACTCGTCGCGCAGCACCACCGGCTCGTCGTCGGCACCCCGCACCACCGTCAGGCCGGGGACGTGCCGGACGACGGTGTCGGGCAGCAGCCGGGCGAGCGTCGGGTCGATCTCCACCGCGACCACGTCGGCGCCGGCCTCCAGCAGACCGAGCGTGAGCGAGCCCAGGCCAGGACCGACCTCGACCACACGGTCGCCCGCCGCCACGTCGGCCTGCCGCACGATCTTGCGCACCGTGCCGCCGTCGAGCACGAAGTTCTGGCCGAGCGCCTTGGTGGGGCGCACGCCCGCGCGCTCGGCGAGCTCGCGGATCTCCGCGGGCCCGAGCAGCGTGGTGGTGGTCGACATGCGCACGAGCCTAGGCGAGCACGACAGAACCCCCGCCCGGACGTCCGGGCGGGGGTTCTGTGGCTCAGCGCAGGATCAGCTGAACAGGTTCTTGCCGCACACCGGCCACTGACCGGCGCCCGAGCGGTTGTAGAGCATCTTCGCGCGGGCGGTCTGCTCGTCCGCGGACGCCTGCGACGGGAGACCCGAGCCGCCGACGGCCTGCCACGTGGCCACGGAGAACTGGTAGAGCCCGTGGTACTTGCCGCTCGCCGAGACGATGGTGGGGTTCCCACCGGACTCGCAGCGCGCCAGGGCGGCCCAGTTCAGCGAGTCGGCGCTGCCGCCCGCGGTGACGGGCGAGCCGCCGGTCGACGCAGCGGGCGCGGAGGCCGGGGCGGGCCGCGGGGCGACCGGGCGCTTCTTGGTGCCGACGCTCAGCACCTCGTCCACCGGGGCCTGCGTCACGGCGTCCGACACCGGCACGCGGCTCGACTCGACGCCGTCGACCGTGGTGACGCGCTCGACGATGGTGCGGACGCCGGGCACGCCGGCCGTGACGGTGCGCTTCTGGTCGACGTAGCGCGAGGCGTCCTGCTGCGTGCTCGACGCGAACGGGACCTCCTGCGTCGTCGTGACGTCCTGCACGACCACGCGGTTGACGATCACCTGGACGCGGCCGTTCGCGTCGTGCGTCACGGAGACGCGGTCGAGCGGGTTCAGCGTGACGCCGAGCTCGCCGAGCACCTGGGCGACGCGGGCGTCGGCGTCCGGCACGTCCAGCGTGGTGCCGTCCACGACCACGTCGGCCGGGCCCCGCAGGGTCAGGTCGAGCGCGAGCTGGGGGCGACCGCCGGCGGCGGAGCGCGACGCGACGAGGGCGACGGACTGCCCGCGGGCGGACAGCGAGTCGAGCGCCTCGTCGGCCGACAGCGCGGTGGTCCACACCGTCGTCTCCTGGCCGTCGATCGAGACCGACACCTGGTGCGCGTGACGCACGACGATCTCGGCGCCCTCGGGCAGCGCGCCCGTCAGGCTGACGTCGTCGCGGTTGCCGACGACCACACCCTGGTCCTCGAGCAGGCCGTCGACCGAGCCGGCGAAGGTGCTGAGCTTGCTCACCTGACCGTCGACGTCGAGCGTGACGGTCTTCTGCGCGTGGGCGAACGCCGCGGTCCCGCCCGCGAGGACGAGGGCCGTCGCGGCGGCGGTGATGGGCAGGATGCGTGCTCGACGGGACCGGTGGTCCGTCGTGCGGGGCTCGTCAGGGGCGTCGAGCTCGGAGGTGGCGCGGGTTCGCGCGGACAGACCAGGGATGAGGGTCGAGAACTGCACAGGGCTCCAGCCGTCGAGGTGCCCGGGCACGGGGAGCGGAATGCACCACAGCTGCGGCGCCCGGCGGTGAACCCGGTCGAGGCGGTTCTACGGACACCCGGAGGGGGGCGTCTCCCGTCGGTCCCGGATCCCCGATCCGGCCGTCACGGCGGCCCGCCTTCTGCGGGCGCCGACCACCCAGCGGGACAGACCCAACGGATGAGTCGGTGTCCAGATCGCCGAGCGCCCACGACCGTAACCGGATCGTGACCAGAAAGCCAGGCGCGCCTCCCCCGTGATGCGCTAACAGCGTGCTTCTTCACCCCCGCCACGGGCGTCGTCGCACGTCAGCAGGCGTGAGGGGAGTCACAGGGGCAATCCGCCCGAACGGGGTGACTCAGTAGAAACCGCGGGCCTGGCTGTGCGCGTAGGCGCCGCACGGGTTGCCGTAGCGCCCGGCGATGTAGTTCAGCCCCCACGTGATCTGGGTGGCCGGGTTGGTCCGCCAGTCCGCGGCGACCGTCCCCATCTTCGAGCCCGGCAGCGCCTGCGGGATGCCGTAGGCCCCCGAGGACTTGTTCTCGGCGTTCACCCGCCAGCCGCTCTCCTTGTTCCAGAGCGCCAGCAGGCACGCGAACTGGTCGTCGCCCCAGCCGCGGGCCGCGGCCATCTCCTTGCCCATCGCCTGGGCGGTGCCCGGCTCGACCGCGACGACGGACGGGTCCGGCAGCTCGGCGGTGCCGACCTTGGTGACCTGCGCGACCGGGGGCACCGTCACCACGGACGCGATCGGCGTGCGGCCGACGACCACGCCGCCGACCACCTGCAGCTCGTACGTGGTGGTGCGCACGCCGGCCCGGCCCTTGGTGGCGATGACCGTGTTGCCCTTGACGAGCTTCGGGTCCTCGACCTCCTGCGACTCGAACGGCATCGCCTCGGTCACCGTCTCGCCGCTGGTGCTCGCGCGGGTGACCAGCACGACCAGACCGTCCACGGCCGTCGCGTCCAGCGAGACCGAGACCTTGTCGCCCTCCTGCAGCACCAGGCCGATGTCGCGCAGCGCGTCGCGGACGGTCGCGGCGCTGCTGACGCCGTCGATGACCTGGCCGTCGACGACGAGGTGGATCGTCTTGAGCGTCGAGACGCGCAGGGTGTCACCCCGGGTGAGGGCGGCGGAGCGGGAGGCCGAGAGGCGCACGTCGTCGTCGCGCAGCCCGAGGCCGTCCACCGCCTCCCCGACCGTCAGCGCCGTGGTCCACACGGAGCGCTCGGAGCCGTCGACCTCGACGGCGAGCTCGCGGCCGTGGCGCACGACGATCTGGCCGGAGCGGGAGATCGGCTGGTCCAGGGCGGGGGCGACGAGGTCGCGGTCCCCGACCTCGATGTCGGCGCTGGCCAGCATGTCCTCGACGGTCCGGCCGAAGGCCTCGACCTCCACGGACTGCCCGTCGACGTCCACCGTGACCGTCTTGTGCAGCACCGCGAAGGCGCTCGTCGCGCCGGCCACCACGGCGAGCACGGCCGCCTGCGCTGCCACCCGCGCGGCACGCCCACCACGGAGACCGCGACGCTGGGTCGCACGCTCCTGGTCCGGGCTCACGCGGGTGGTTCCTCTCGCTGGACGACCTGCTCCGGCACGACGCACGGACGGTTCCGGGGAGCCGTCCGTCACGCGTCCGCCATGGACGCGAGTCCGACCGTAACCGATCCGTGACCGACGCGGTAACCCGGGATGCGCGCTGTGGACCCGCAGTCACCCGACTGTCCGCGCCCAGAACGGGTCATACCGCTCACCACGCGCCGTAGACGGCCTCGGCGGTCGCCGCGAGCGCCGTGCAGACGTCCTCGAGCGGTCGCCCGGTCACCTCCGCGACCGTGCGCACCGTCCCGGGCAGCAGGTACGGGGCGTTGGGCCGCCCGCGGAACGGGTGCACCGTGAGGTACGGGGCGTCGGTCTCGACCATCAGCTGCGACGGCGGGACCTCGCGCAGGGCGGCGCGCAGCTCGTCGTTGGCCCGGAACGACACCGGGCCCGCGAACGACAGGTACCAGCCGTGCGACACCGCCAGGCGGGCCAGCTCGGCGTCACCCGAGAAGCAGTGGAACACCGTCCGATCGGGGGCGCCGTCGGCCAGCAGCACCTCGACCACCTCGTCGTGCGCGTCGCGGTCGTGGATCTGCAGCGCCAGGCCCAGGTCCTTGGCCAGCGCGATGTGGGCGCGGAACGCCTCGCGCTGGACCTCGCGGCCGCGCGGACCGGAGCGGAAGTGGTCCAGGCCCGTCTCGCCGATGGCACGGATGCGCGGGGTGGACCGGGCGACCGTCTCGACGTGCGCGAGTGCCTCGGCCAGTCCCACCTCGTGCGCCGGTTCCGGGTCGAGCCCGTCCGGCGCCGTCTCCCGCACGCCCGCGTGGCGGACCGCCTCGTTGGGATGGATGGCCACGGCCCCGAGCAGCCGCGGCTCCTGGCGCACCGCGTCGGCCGTCCAGCCGATCGCCTCGTAGTCGCACCCGACCTGCACCATCCGGGTCACCCCGACCGACGCCGCCCGCGCCAGGTGCTCCGCCAGAGCGGGCGTCGGGCCGTCGAGCGCCGCGCCGGCGTCGTCGCGGTCCCAGCCGTCCGCCTGCCACGTCACCACCGAGTCCAGGTGCGTGTGGTTGTCGACGACCGGGACCGGCAACGGCTCCGGCGGCGCCGGCCAGCCCCGCTCCTTGCTCGTGGCCATCAGGCCGGGTTCCTTGCCATCAGGCCTGGCGCAGCCGGTCGAGCTCCTCCTCGACGATCGAGTCGTCGAGCTTGGTGAACACCGGCACCGGCTTGGCCACCGGCGTCCCGGGCACGACCGGCTCGCTGCGCCACGGCGCCACGGTCCGGCCCAGCTCGTAGTCGCCGGTGATGATCGGGTACTGCCGGGAGTCGTCGTCGAGGTCCGTGACCTCGTCGATCCGGGGCAGCGGCGAGAACGTGCCCGTGCGACCGAACGTCTCGTGCACCTTCTGCGCCGAGTGCGGCAGGAACGGCGCGAGCAGCGTGTTGGCGTCGCTGACCGCCTGCGCGGCCGTGTGCAGCACCGTGCCCAGGCGGTCCCGGTCCGTCGTCAGCTTCCACGGCTCGGTCTCGGAGATGTATCGGTTGGCCTCCTGGACCACGCGCATCGCCTCGCTGACCGCGGCACGGTTGCGGTGCCCCTCGAGCAGCTCGCCGACCTTGCCGAAGCCGGCGGCCGTCGTCGCGAGGAGGCCGTCGTCGACGGGCTGCCGCTCGCCAGGCGTCGGGACCTCGCCGAAGTTCTTGTGGATCAGGCTCGCGGTGCGGTTGACCAGGTTGCCCCAGCCCGCCACCAGCTCGGAGTTGGTGCGCGTCTTGAAGTCGGCCCAGGTGAAGTCCGAGTCCTGGTTCTCCGGCCCCGCCACCGACAGGAAGTAGCGCAGCGCGTCCGGCTGGTAGCGCGACAGCAGGTCCCGCACGTAGATGACGACGCCGCGCGACGAGCTGAACTGCTTGCCCTCCATGGTGAGGAACTCGCTCGACACCACCTCCGTGGGCAGGTTCAGCGTGCCGAACTTCCCGGGCGAGCCGCCCTTGGTCCCCCGCCCGTCGTAGGCCAGCAGCTCGGCCGGCCAGATCTGCGAGTGGAACGTGATGTTGTCCTTGCCCATGAAGTAGTAGCTCAGGGCCTCGGGGTCGTTCCAGAACGGTCGCCACGCCTCCGGGTCACCGCTGCGGCGCGCCCACTCGATCGACGCCGACAGGTACCCGATCACCGCGTCGAACCACACGTACAGCCGCTTGTTCGGGTTCTCCTCCCACCCCGGCAGCGGGATGGGGATGCCCCAGTCGATGTCCCGGGACATGGCCCGCGGGCGCAGGTCGTCGATGAGGTTGAGCGAGAAGTTCAGGACGTTCGGGCGCCAGTCCGTGCGGGTCTTCAGCCATGCCTCCAGGGCGCTCGCGAACGCCGGCAGGTCCAGGAAGAAGTGGTTCGACTCGACGAACTTCGGCGTCTCGCCGTTGATCCGGCTGTGCGGGTTGATCAGGTCGATGGCGTCCAGCTGGTTGCCGCAGTTGTCGCACTGGTCGCCGCGCGCACCGTCGTACCCGCAGATCGGGCACGTGCCCTCCACGTACCGGTCCGGCAGCGTGCGACCCGTGCTCGGCGAGATGGCCCCCATGGTCGACTGCTCGATCATGTAGCCGTTCTTGTGCACCGTGCGGAACATCTCCTGCACGACCGCGTAGTGGTTGCGCGTCGTCGTGCGGGTGAACAGGTCGTACGAGAGCCCGAGGTTGGTCAGGTCCTCGACGATCACCCGGTTGTACCGGTCCGCCAGCACCTGCGGGCTGACGCCCTCCTGCTCGGCGAGCACCAGGATCGGCGTCCCGTGCTCGTCGGTGCCCGAGACCATGAGCACCTCGTTGCCCGCCATCCGCATGTAGCGGCTGAAGATGTCCGACGGGACACCGAAGCCGGCGACGTGACCGATGTGGCGGGGACCGTTCGCGTAGGGCCACGCGACGGCCGAGAGGATGCGGGACATGCGCCGATCCTAGGTGAGCAGGTCGGTGCGTCCGCCGGGACGTCCGCAGGGCCGGGTGGGTTGGTGGGTCGCTCAGTCCGGTCCCGCCGCCGGTTCCCGGGGGCCGGCGGCCGGCACGAAACCGTCGGAACCCGCCGCACTTGTGCCAGGAGCGGCCCCTGCGGCGCGCTCAGCCCGTCCGGCGTCCCAGCAGACCCGAGTGCGGCGGTTCCGTGCGCTCCGGCACGCCGCGCGGGCCGCCAGGCGCGTCCCGTCACGCACGTACGGCGGTGACTGCGGCGACCACCGTCGCGACGAGCCTCACCATGTCCTGCAGCACGTCCTCGGCCGTGAACCGCAGCACCACGTAGCCCTGGAGCACCAGCTCGCGGTCGCGCCGCCGGTCCTCGCGGTACTCGCGCCTGCCCGAGTGGTAGGCGAACCCGTCGAGCTCGACGACCACCCGACCGGCGACCAGCAGGTCCACCTCACCGACCATCGGGATGACGACCCCCGCCCGCACGGGCAGACCTGCGGCGCGCAGGGCCAACCGGGTCACGGTCTCGAGCGGCGACCGGCTGCGGCCGTCCGCCCGGGCCAACGCGACTCGCGCACCGACCGGGGCCGTGGCACCCAGGTGCCGCTCGATGGCCGACCGTGTAGTCAACCGTCGACGCAACGCGTCGTCGACGGACACGATCGCCTGCGTCGACGGGCAGCACAGGAGCATCCGAGCGAGCGCCGGTGCGAGGGCCATGACCGGGGCACCCACCCCGCCGCGTTCGTCGGCACCCTGCACCCGGTGCACGACCGCCGGCGACGCCGCCCGAGCCTCCGACGGCCGTCGTCCCCTGCTCCGAGGCACCGCGACGTGCGGTCGCGCCGGCTGCCGAAGCACGCAGACGCCCGCGAGCTCGACGGCGGACACGCACGCGATGACGGCCCCGTGCGCGGCCGCGGCGACGAACGCCGGAGATGCGTCGGGCAGCCGGTAGACGCCCCGCCCGACCTGGATCACCGTGCCGTCGGACACGGCGCGGTTCAGCGCGGCGTCGTCGGCGCGCCGCCGGACCAGCTCGGCCCGCCGGGCAGCTCCGCCGAGCTGAGCCAGCCGCGCCACGATGTCTGTGGACATCCCGCTACCTGACCGTGCCCGGGGTGTCGCCGCGTCGCTGGTCGCACGCACGGTGGATCAGCTCGACGACGACCGGGCTGTGGTCGTGTCGCCGCAGCGGCGTCGAGGGCCGAGGGTCGAGCGCGGGCGTCGACAACCGCCGCACCTGGTGCTGGCGGGACGCACGGGGCGCCCGCGGCGTCACACCGGCACCATCCGTCACTGGTGCGGCGGGTTGTGACGGGCAGGCCGGGGGGCAGAGGATCCGGAAGGCCGGCCGGTGACCGTCTGCGGTCCCCGGGCGCCGCGGGGGTCGGTCGTCGGACGCCGCCGCTCTTGGTGCTCACGGGACGCACGGGACACGCGCGGTGCCACATCGGCCCCAGCAGTCACTAGCGCGGCGGGTTCCGACGGCGCGCCCGCGGAGCCGCACCCGCGCGCGGCGGGCCCGGCGTCAGCGGGGTCAGTCGACGACCACTCGCAGGATGCGGTCGTCGCCGGGGCGGGGGGTGCCGCGGCCGTCGGTGTTGCCGGTGAGCACCCACAGCGACCCGTCGGGAGCCACGGTGACCGCGCGGAGCCGGCCGTGCTCGCCGACCAGGAGGTCCTGCGGCGTGCCCACTCCGTCGGGGGTCAGCGGCACCCGCCACAGCCGCTCGCCGCGCAGACCGGCCAGGTAGACGGCGTCGTCGGTCACGGCGAGGCCGCTGGGTGAGGCCTCGTCGGTGTGCCACTGCGCGACCGGGTCGATGAAGCCGCCGCCCGCCCCCTCGGCCTCCGGCCAGCCGTAGTTGCCGCCGGGCTCGATCACGTTGAGCTCGTCCCAGGTGTCCTGGCCGAACTCGGAGGCGAACATGCGGCCGTCGGACGACCACCCGATGCCCTGGACGTTGCGGTGCCCGAGGCTCCAGACCGGCGAGCCCTCCATGGGGTTGCCCGGGGCGGGGTCGCCGTCGGCGGTGATCCGCAGGATCTTGCCGTTCAGGCTGTCGGGATCCTGGGCGGAGGGGCGGTTGCCGGCGTCGCCCGTGGTCACGTAGAGGTACCCGTCGGGTCCGACCGCCAGCCGTCCGCCGTCGTGGTTGCCGGCCTTGGCGATGCCGGTGAGGATCGGGTGCAGCTCGCCCAGGGTGGAGCCGTCGAGGGTGCCGACCAGGACGCGGTTGTCGTCGGCCGCCGTCGCGTAGAGGGCCAGGTCGACGCCGGTGGCCGACGGGCCGAGCACCGCGACGCCCAGCAGGCCACCCTCGCCCGCGGGCACGACGACGTCCTGGAGCTGGTCGGCGCCCGGTCCCGTGACCTGCGTCGCCGCACCGTCGGGCGCCACGAGCACCAGGCTCGCCGCCTCGCGCAGGGTCACGACCGCCTGCCCGTCGGGCAGGAACGCGATCCCCCAGGGGACCTCCAGGTCACCCAGGACGTCGTCGACCTCGGTCACCTGCGCCGTCGCTGCGCCGCTGGGGCCGGCCGGGGCCGAGGCGATGGTCGAGGCTGGGGCCGGCGCGCTCGCGCCCACGGTCGGCGCGGGTGCGGGCTCGGCGGTGCACGCCGCGAGCGCCAGGACGGCCCCGGTCACCACGGCGGCACGCCGCACGCCGGGTGCTCGTCGCCACGTCATGCGGACATGGCAGCACGGGCGGGCGCCCGCCGCACCCCGGGCGGCTCAGCGCGCCTTCGCCGCCAGCGCCGCCGCGTACAGGTCGCGCTTGGGGACGTTGGCCGCGGCCGCCACCTCGGCGACCGCGTCCTTCAGCCGCTCCCCGCCGTCGGCGCGGGACAGCACCTCGGCGACGAGGTCCGCGGTCGAGAGCTCGACGGCCCGCACGGCCCCGCCGACGACGACGACGATCTCGCCGCGCACCGGGTCCGCCGACGCCCACGCCACCAGGTCCTCCAGCGGACCCCGCACGATCTGCTCGTACGTCTTGGTCAGCTCGCGGCACACCGCCGCCGGTCGGTCGCCGCCGAACGCCTGCGCCATCGCGCCCAGGGTGTCGTCGAGCCGGTGCGGCGCCTCGAAGAAGACCATCGTGCGGCGCTCGTCGGCCAGCAGCTCGAACGCCCGAGCCCGCTCTCCCGGCTTGCGCGGCGGGAACCCCTCGAAGCAGAACCGGTCGGTGGGCAGGCCGGAGAGCGCCAGCGCGGTCAGCACGGCGCTCGGCCCCGGGGCGGCGGTGACCGGCAGACCCGCGGCGACGGCGGCGCCCACCACCCGGAACCCGGGGTCGGACACCGCGGGCATCCCGGCGTCCGTCACGACGACGACCGTCCCGCCGCCCGCGACGACCTCGAGGACCTCTGCGGAGCGCTCGACCTCGTTGTGCTCGTGGAAGCTGACCACGCGGCCGCCGATCTCGACCCCGAGCCGGGCCGCGAGCGCCCGGAGCCGGCGGGTGTCCTCCGCGGCGACGACGTCCGACTCGGCCAGGAGCCGGCGCAGGTGCGCGGACGCGTCCTCGGTGTTGCCGATGGGCGTCGCGGCCAGCACGAGGCGGCCCGGGGTCTGCGCGGGGGAACGGGAGCTCACGCGGTCAGCCTGCCACCCCTGCGACTGGGTGCGACCCGCCTGCCGCGGCACAGGCCTCGCCCCTACGATGACCGCGTGCCGCCCACCGGAGACGACGACGCCGCGACCCTGATCGGACAGCGGGACGGTGTCGCCCCCGACGAGGTTGTCCCGCCCGGCGAGCCGCGTGAGGTCGAGGGGCCGCTCGAACCCACGCGGCGCAGGCTGCTGCGCGCGCTCCTCGGTGACGACACGCTCGCGATGGACGCGACACCCCGCGCGCGGCTGACCGGCTGGCTCTGGCCGCTCGCGGTCACCGTGCTCGCGGGCGTCCTGCGGTTCTGGGACCTGGGCCGCCCGCACAAGCTCGTCTTCGACGAGACGTACTACGTCAAGGACGCGTTCTCCCTGCTGGTCAACGGCTTCGAGGCCACGTGGGGCGACGACCCCAACCCGGCGTTCGAGGCCGGCGACACCAGCGGGCTGAGCACGACGGGCTCCTACGTGGTGCACCCGCAGGTGGGCAAGTGGCTGATCGCGCTGGGCATCCACCTCGGTGGCGGTGCGGGCAGCTCGGCGGCGTGGCGGCTGTCGGCGGCGGTGTGCGGGACGCTCGCCGTGCTGATGGTCGCGCGGATCGGTCGGCGCCTGTTCGCGTCCACCGCGCTGGGCACGCTGGCCGGTCTGCTGCTCGCGGTCGACGGCGAGGCCATCGTCATGTCACGCGTCAGCCTGCTCGACCCGTTCCTCATGTTCTTCGTGCTCGCGGCGTTCGGTGCGCTGCTGCTGGACCGTGACCAGGCCCGACGACGGCTCGCCGAGCGGTCCGCCGCCCTGGTCGACTCCGGGCAGGACCTGGCCGACGGGCCGCGTCTGGGTGTGCGGTGGTGGCGGCTCGCGGCGGCCGTGCTGCTCGGGCTGGCGCTGGGCACCAAGTGGTCGGCCATGTACTTCCTCGCGGTGTTCGGGCTGCTCACCGTCGCGTGGGACCTGACTGCGCGGCGCACGGTGGGGGTCCGCCACTGGTGGCGCGCGGGGATCCTCAAGGACGGCGTCGTCGCGGGCATCTCCATGGTCGGCATCGCCCTGGTGGTCTACGTGGGCAGCTGGTGGTCGTGGTTCGCGCACCCGCAGTCGTACGGCCGGCAGTGGGCGGTGGAGAACCCCGGCGAGGGCGTGCAGTGGCTGCCGCCCGCACTGCGCTCGTTCTGGAAGTACCACCAGGACATGTGGGCGTTCCACAACGGCCTGGAGACGCCGCACTCCTACGCCGCGCACCCGCTCGGCTGGATCGTGCAGTGGCGGCCGACCTCCTTCTTCTACCCGACGGAGGTCTCCGGCCTGACCGGTCAGGCAGCGCGGGACGCGTGCGGCGCGGACAGCTGCTCGCAGGCCATCACCGCGCTGGGCAACCCGGTGCTGTGGTGGTGCGCCGCCGCGGCGATCATCGTCGCCGTGGTGTGGCTGGTCCGGTACCGGGACTGGCGTGCCGGCGCGGTGCTGTCGGGGATCGTCGCGGGCTGGCTGCCGTGGTTCGCCTACGCGCACCGCACGATCTTCACGTTCTACTCGATCGTGTTCGCGCCCTGGGTGGTGCTGACCCTCGTCTATGTCATCGGTCTGGTGGTCGGACCGAAGGACCTGGACCCCCGCGGTCGGCGCTGGGCGATCATCGGGTGCGGCGCGCTGGTGGCGCTGATCCTCGGCGTCAGCGCGTTCTTCTACCCCATCTGGACGGCGTGGATCGTGCCCTACGACTTCTGGCACTCGCACATGTGGCTGCAGACCTGGGTGTAGCGCGTCAGCGCGGCCAGTCCACCTGCGGGCTCGCGTACCAGGACAGCTCGAGGCGGTCCCAGAACGGCCCTGCCGGGCCACGCGCGTGCGGAAGTCGTCCCAGCCGCGCTGCTCGGGGGCGGTCCAGGCCACCTCGGCGATCGCGGCCAGCCGGGGCAGCAGCATCTGCGTGAGCGCCGGCAGGTCGCGCAGCGTCTCGGTCCAGATCGCGGCCTCGACGCCGACCACCGACTCCGCGGGGACGCCCTCGATGAGGGTCGACGGCTCCCACTCGTAGGCGTCGCGCAGCTCGATGTGCCCGGCCCACTCGAGGCCCAGCTCGGTGTCGGCGTCGTACTTCATGTCGAGGTACGCCTTGGAGCCGGGTGACATGAGCAGGAGCGCGCCGGCCTGCGCAGCCGAGACGAACGGCGCGGGGTCCACGCGCGCGTCCCAGTACTGCACGACCGTCCCGGGCTCCAGCGGGGTGTGCGCGATCTCCTGCCAGCCGACGACCTTCTTGCCGGCGGCGCGCACGGCGGCCGACGCGGCGGCGACGAGCGTCGCGTACTCGTCGGCCTCCATCGTCAGCACCTCGTCGCCGCCGATGTGCACGTACTCGCCGGGCGTCATCGCGGCGACGTCCGTGAACACGTCGGTGAGGAAGGAGCCGGTGGCGGGCAGGTCGGCGTACAGCCGGCTGAACCCGACGTCGATGCCCGTGTACTCCTCGGTGGGCTCGCCGGTCGGGGTGAGCTCGCCGTACGCGTGCGTCGCGGCGTTCACGTGCCCGGGGACGTCGATCTCCGGCACCACGCGTACGCCGCGCACGGCGGCGTAGGCGACGAGGTCGGCGAACTCCTCGGCCGAGTAGCACCCGCCCGGGTCACCGCCCACCGCGGTGCCGCTGGAGACCCTGGTCAGCAGGGGACGCGACCGATCTGGAGGCGCCAGCCCTGGTCGTCGGTGAGGTGCAGGTGCAGGACGTTGAGCTTGTAGTGCGCCATCAGGCCGACGACGACCTTGAGGTCCCGCACGGGCAGGAAGTGGCGGGCGACGTCGATCGACAGGCCACGCCAGGCGTAGCGGGGGGCGTCCTCGATGCGCACCGCGGGCACGCGCAGGACGCCGCCGGGTGCGGTGACGATGAGCTGGCGCAGGGTCACGATCGCCCGGACCAGGCCCGCGGGCGTCCGCGCCTCGAGGTCGACGCGGCCGTTGCGGGACACCACGCGGTAGGCCTCGTCCCCCGGCGGCAGGGACTCGACGAGCCGGAGCCGCACGATGTCCGACGCCCCGCTCTCCGCGTAGCGGACCTCGACGGGCCGACCGCCCACCCGGCCGAGCAGGTCAGCGGCCAGAACGGCGATGCCGATCAGGTCGGGGCGACCGTCGACCACCACGGTGGTGCCCTCGGTCAGCACGAACGGGGCGTCACCGGTCCGCTCGAGCAGGGCGGGCTGCGGGATGACGGCGATCACGTCGGGCACGGGGCTCCTCGGCGGGGCGGACCTGGCGGGCGGGGTCGAACCGTTCCGGGGAGACGCTACTCGACGCGCACGGCGAGGCGGCGCGCCAGGACCGCGCATGTCGCCAGCTGCAGCTGGTGGAACGCGATGACGGGCAGCGCGACCCCCGCCGCGACCGCCGGGGTGAACAGGACCGCGGCCATCGGCAGACCCGTGGCCAGGCTCTTCTTGGAGCCGCACATGAGCAGCGCGATGCGGTCCGGCGTCGGTAGCCCGAGCCGACCGCCGCCGGTCCACGTGAGCCCCAGCATCGCGGCGAGCATCGCGGCGCAGACCACGAGGAGCACGACGAGGGCTACCCAGGTGACGTGCGACCAGGCCCCCGACACGGTCGCCTCGCTGACCGACGTGTACGCGACGAGCACGATCGTGGCGCGGTCGGTCACCCGCGTCAGGCCCGGGTGCGCCCGCAGCCACGGTCCCCACCACCGCTGCACCAGCTGGCCGAGCGCGAACGGCAGGAGCAGGAGCAGGAGGATCGGTCCCAGACCGCCGCCGGCCTGCCCCGAGGTGCGCGTGATCAGGACGGCGACGAGCAGGGGCGTGAGCACGATGCCGACGACGTTGGACACCGTGGCGCCCGTGATCGCAGCCGCGACGTTGCCGCGCGCGATGGAGGTGAACACCACCGACGACTGCACCGTGGACGGCAGCAGGGACAGGTACAGCAGGCCGGTCGTCAGCTCCGGCGAGACCACCGCGTCCGGCAGCAGCTGCACCAGCAGCCCGAGCACCGGGAACGCCACGTAGGTGGCCGCGAGCATCGAGCCCTGCAGCCGCCAGCTGCGCAGACCGCCCCACACCTCGGCCGTGGCCATGCGCGCGCCGTACAGGAAGAACAGCAGGCCGATCGCGACGGTGCGCACCACGTCGAGGACGTCGGCGGTGCTCCCCCGCGCGGGCAGCAGGAGGCCCAGCAGCAGCGCGGACAGGATCATCACGACGAGCGGGTCCACCCACGAGCGGACCCGGGTCCAGCCTCCCGGCGCGGCGTCGTCGGCGGGCGCAGCGGGAGGCACCGCGACAGTCTGCCAGCCGGTCAGCCGGTCCGGGGCTCGACGCCGGACACCGCACGGGAGTAGCGGGCGGCGAGGGGTGCCGCGGTCAGACCGTGCGCCAGGACGCTGAGCAGGACGGTGACGGTGACGACCGCCACGGCGTCGTCGGCCGCGGGTCCCAGCGTCTCGAGCGCCAGCAGGGCGAAGACCAGCGAGGCCAGGCCGCGCGGGCCGAACCAGCCGACGAAGAGCACGGTGCGGCGGTCCAGGCCCGCTCCGACCATCGCCAGGGCGACCGGGAGCATGCGCACCACCGTGAGGCTGAGCACGGCGTACAGGACGATCAGGGCGTCCAGCTGGTCCACGGTGATCGGGATCGCGACCGCCCCGAACCCGAGCCACACCAGCAGCGAGACGAGCCCGCCCACCTGGTCGAGGAACACGAGCTCCTCCGGTGCGCGCCGGCCCGCCGTGGCACCGAAGGCCAGCCCCGCGCAGAAGGCGGCGACGAAGCCGTTGACGCCGACCGCGAGCGCGGACGCGTAGGCGAGCAGCGCGAGGGCCAGCACGGCGATGCCGCTGAAGTCCTCGGCCGCCGTCCCGCGCCTGCGGGCCGTCTTCAGCAGCCAGCCGCCGAGCGCCCCGACGGCCGCACCGACCGCCGCCCCGACGGTCAGCTGGACGAGGGCGCGGCCGGCACCCTCGGCGCCCTCGAGCCCGAGGGCGGCAGCGGCCCCGGCGATCGCGAGCATGACCACCGGGGTCGCGATCCCGTCGTTGAGGCCGCTCTCCACGGTGATCAGCTGACGGATGCGCTCCGGCACGGCGGGATTGGTCACCACCGGGACACCGAGCGCCGCGTCGGTGGGCGCCAGTGCCGCGCCGACGAGCAGCGCCAGCCAGAGACCGAGCTCCGGGAAGAACCAGGCGGCCAGCGCCGTCCCGAGAGCGATGGTCAGCGGCAGGCCGACACCGAGCAGGCGCAGGTAGCGGCCCAGGTCACGGCGCAGCTGCTGGACCGGGAGCCGCGCGGCGTCGGAGAAGAGCACCCAGACGAGGGTGATCTCGACGAGCGGGGTGACGGCCTCGGGGGCGGTGGGCGCGTGCACCAGACCGAGCGCCGCCAGCGCAGCCCCGACGGCGACGAACGCGATGGGACCCGTGAGATCCGCTCGTGCCGCCCGCCGCGACACGAGCCCCCAGCCGAACAGGCACGCAGTCACCAGGACGACCGCCGTCAGGGTCATGGGTCGAGCATCGACCCTCTGTGCGCCGTCGCCCTCACCCAGGGAGCACGACATTCCGCGACCGTCACGGCACCCGAACGACACCAGGCCGGACCCTGAGGGTCCGGCCTGGTGCGACGTCCTGCGACGTCATGGGGTGGAGCTGAGGGGATTCGAACCCCTGACCTTCTCATTGCGAACGAGACGCGCTACCAACTGCGCCACAGCCCCTCGAGCGGGCTAAAGACTAACACCAGCGCAGGCCCGATCGCGAAATCGCGGAGGTCACTCCCCCGCGGCCCGGCGCTTGGCCAGGACCGCGTTCAGGTCGATGCTGCCGGTGGTCTCGACGGGCGCCTCCAGCGGCGCGCGCTCGGCGGCCCCGGGCTGCTCGACCTCGGCCGTCCGGGCGGCCGTCGAGCCCTCGAGGTTCTCCAGCGGAGCCGGCTCACGCCGAGGTGCGGACGCCTTCATGGTGTACGTCGGACGCGGCACGGGGACCGGGGACCAGGCCTCGTCCTCCGTCTGGGCCACGACCGGCACCTGCCCGGTGGACGCGTGCCGCACCGGGCCGGACGTCTCGCCCTGGTCCTCGACGATGCGCGCGAACACCTCGGTGCTCGCGTCGGACGGGTGCACGGCCCGGCCGGTGACGGGCACGGCCGGCGCCGCGGCGGGAGCCGGAGCAGTCGTCGCGACGGGACGCGGTGCGGTGGCCACGGCGCGCATGGCACCGGTGCGCGGACCGGAGGCGACACGGCGCTCGTCGGCGATCTTGCGGTCCCAGGCCGCGTCGGCGGCACGGCCGGCCAGCACGGCACGGCGGCCGAGCACCAGCACCGAGCCCAGCAGGACGGTCGGGGCCACGCCCGCCACCCACGTGGCCGCCGGCAGCAGGCCGAACGCGGCCCAGCCGAGCACGGACGCGACGACGAGCACCGTCGCGAGGACGGCGCGGCGGCGCGCGGCAGCGGCCCGGCGAGCCACGGAGGCGGCCCGGGCGGCACGCGCCTGGGCAGCGCGGCGGGCCGCGTCGGCGGTGATCCTGTCCTGGGTGCCGTGCGGTCGGTCCACGGTGGTGCCTCCTGTCGCGCTCCCGGTGGCCACCGGGAGCCCCATGCCCGGGGTCAGCAACCCCACGGTCCTGCTCGCCGTCGGCCCGCACTCCGCGGAGGCGGCCTCCTGGCGGATGCGCCGGTCGCTCACCGCGACCACGCGCAGCGCCTCGGAGAACCGGTCGTCCGCCCGGGACTCCAGCAGCTGCTGCCGGTGCCGCAGCTTGTGCGGCACCAGGTACGCCACCCACAGTCCGACCAGCGCGAGCGCGACCGGTCCTGCGAGATCGTTCACGTCACGACGGTAGGCGCCGGGGCGACCCGCACCGGGGACCGCCTCGGCGTGTCGGCCTGTGCGTCACGCGTTCCGGTCCCGCCAGCGCCGCAGCAGGCCCTCGGGGACCTCCTCGACCGTCAGCGCGAACGTCCGGTGGTCGCACCAGCGGTCCTGGATGTGCAGGTAGCGCTCCCGCACGCCCTCGTCGCGGAACCCGAGCTTGTCCACCACGCGCAGCGACGGACCGTTCTCGGGGCGGATGTTGATCTCGACCCGGTGCAGGTGCAGCACGCCGAAGCAGTGGTCGACGGCCAGCGCCACCGCCGTGGGCGTGATGCCCAGGCCGGCGACGTGCTCCGAGACCCAGTAGCCGATCGCCGCCGAGCGCAACGAGCCGTACGTGATGGAGGAGACCGTGAGCTGGCCGACGAGCCGGCCGTCCAGGTCGATCGCGAACGGCAGGGTCGCCCCCGAGCGCGCCTGCGAGGACAGCGACCGCACGAACGAGCCGAACGACGGGCGCGGACCCGTCACCGGCACCGGGCTCGTGGCGTCCCACGGTTCCAGCCACGCGGCGTTCTGCGCGCGCAGCGCCATCCAGTCGTCCTGGTCACGGCGTCGCAGCGGACGCAGCCGGACGCTGCCCTCGACCAGGACGGCCGGCCACCCTGTGGCCATCAGCCCTCCAGGACCAGGCAGTGGACCACCTGTCCGGGGTGCACGGTCAGGTCCTGCTCGCCCACGACCGCGAGCGCGTTGGCCTGCGCGAGCGCGCTGACCGCGGGGGCGGACGGGTCGCCGACGGGGGTCGCGCGGTACCCCTCGTCGGGCGAGCCGAGCACGGTCGCGGGCACGAACTGGCGCAGGCCCGGCGGGGAGACCCAGCCCTCGGTGACCTCGGCGGCGACCGACGGTCGGAACACCTCGGTGTGCCCGGCCATGGCGCGCAGGGCCGGACGGACGAACACCTCGAACGACACCTGGGCCGCCACGGGGTGCCCCTGCAGCGCGAAGATCGGGACCGCCTTGTCGCTGGCCAGGTCGTCCGCCACGGTGCCGAAGCCGTGCCGCTGGCCGGGGGTCATGGCCACCTGGTCCAGCCGGATGCTGCCCATCGGCGCCAGCACGTCCTTGACGGTGTCGTGCGTGAGCTCGGACAGGCCGCCGGTGATCACCAGGAGGTCCGCCCGGACCAGCTGGTCCTCGATCGCCTCGCGCAGCACCACCCGGTCGTCGCCGAGGATCCCGACCCGGACGGCCGACGCCCCCGCGTCCCGGACCGCAGCCTCGAGCGCGTGCCCGTCCGCCTCGAACACCCCGGCGCCCGAGCGGTCGGCGTTCGTGCCGGGCTCGATGAGCTCGTCGCCCACCGACAGGAGCACCACGCGCGGGGTCGGGTGCACGCGCAGGCGCCCGCGACCCATCGACGCGGCGAGCGCCAGCTGTCGGGCGCCCAGGCGCGTCCCGGCCTCGAGGACGACGTCACCGGCCCGCACGTCGGAGGCCGCCGGACGCACGTGCTGGCCGGCCACCGCCGGGCGCTGCATGGCGACCCGGGCGGTGCCGCGGTCGGTCTCCTCCAGCGGCACCACGGCGTCCGCGCCGAGCGGCAGGGGCGCCCCGGACGCGATGCGCACCGCCGTGCCGGGCACCAGGCGCAACGGGCCGGAGCCGGGCCGCACGTCGTGCGCCACGGGCAGGGCGTGCGTGCCGGCGTACCCGGCTCCCGGCGGTCTCGTGCGCGGCCACCGCGTACCCGTCCCGGCCGGCCACGGCGAACACCGGCAGGTCGTGGGTCGCGACGACGTCGGCGGCGAGGATGCAGCCGACGGCGTCGCGCAGCACCACGTCGAGCGGTGCGACCGGTCCCACGGCGGCCAGCACGGCCGCGAGGTGATCCTGGACCGATCTCATGCGCGCATTCTGCCCCGCCGCACCCGTCAGTCGGTCAGGGTCTGCGCGAAGTCGCCCAGCCAGGCACGGAAGTCGGGTCCCAGATCGGGACGGTCCACCGCGATCTGGACGACGGCCTTGAGGTAGTCGAGGCGGTCCCCGGTGTCGTAGCGGCGGCCGCGGAACACCACGCCGTACACGCCACCACCGGCGGACGCCGGCATGTCCGCCAGCGTGGCCAGCGCGTCGGTCAGCTGGATCTCGCCGCCGCGGCCCGGCTCCGTGGACTCGAGCACCCCGAACACCGCGGGGCTCAGCACGTACCGGCCGATGATCGCCAGGTTGCTCGGCGCCTCGTCGGCCGGGGGCTTCTCCACCAGGCCCGTGATGCGCACCTGGTCGGCGTCCTGCGCACCGTCGAACGACTCGACGGCCGCGCACCCGTACATCGAGATCTGCGACGGCGGCACCTCGAGCAGCGCGATGACCGAGCCGCCGGTGCGCTCCTGCAGCGCGAGCATCGTGGTGAGCAGCTCGTCGCGCTCGTCGATCAGGTCGTCGCCGAGCAGGACCGCGAAGGGCTCGTCGCCCACGTGGTGCTTGGCCTGCAGGACCGCGTGGCCGAGGCCCTTGGGCTGGCCCTGCCGCACGAAGTGCACGTGGCCCAGGTCGGTGGACTCGCGGACCTTGGCGAGCCGGTCCAGGTCACCCTTGGCCTCGAGCGCGGCCTCGAGCTCCGGGACCGCGTCGAAGTGGTCGGCGAGCGTGCGCTTGGAGCGCCCCGTGATGAGCAGGACGTCGTCGAGGCCGGCCTTGACCGCTTCCTCGACGACGTACTGGATGGCCGGCTTGTCGACGACCGGGAGCATCTCCTTCGGCGTCGACTTCGTGGCGGGCAGGAACCTGGTGCCCAGGCCCGCGGCGGGGATGACTGCCTTGTGGATCGTCATGACGGGACACTAACCGCGCGCGTCACCGAGCGCACCGGCACGTGTCACACCGTGGACGAGTTCACATGTCCTGCGCCGGGAGGTCGTCTCCCGGCCACCTGGTTTGCGACACTGGGGGCATGAGCAGCGTCGCCCAGCCGTATCCGCGCGTCTCCGAGGGGGACGAGGTCGAGGACGTGAAGGACCGTCTGCGGGTCGCCATCCGCGACGCACGCACGCTGCGGTCCACGCGGATGCGCGAGTCCGCCGCCCAGGCGCTGGCCGACGTCGTGCTCACCATCCCCCAGGTCGCCGACGCCTCCTGCGTCTCCGTCTACGCCTCCCGCGCCACCGAGCCGGGCACCGGTCCGCTGCTCGAGGCGCTGGCCGGGCGCGGCGTCCGCGTGATGCTGCCGGTGCTCGGCAGCGGCCTGCAGCGGGACTGGGCCGAGTACGGCGGTCCCGACGACCTGCGCCAGCGCGCCCCCGGTCGGCCGCCCGAGCCCGGCGGCCCCACGCTGGGCCCCGCGGCGCTCGCGGAGGCCGACGTCGTGATCGCCCCGGCGCTCGCCGTCGACACCACGGGCGCCCGGCTGGGCCAGGGTGGCGGCTGGTACGACCGCGCGCTCGAGCACATCCGCCCCGGCGTGCCCGTCGTCGCGCTCGTGTTCCCCGAGGAGCTCTACGACGCGCAGACGCGTCCGCTGCCCCGCGAGCCCCACGACCGCCTGGTGGACGCGGTGGCGACGCCCGAGGAGTGGCACACCGTCACGGCCTGAGGACCAGCCGGTCCTGCGCGTCCGCCTCGGTGGCGGCCTGCGTGAACGGCCACGGGAACGTCTCCCCGCGCGACCACGGGCCCAGCTGGTCGGCGTAGTGGACGCTGGCCGGGTGGCCGGAGGTCCCGGTCAGGGTCACCCACGTCGAGGCGTCGAGGTCGCTCAGGTCCACGACCATCCGCATCGACGGCGCCGCGGTGACGCCGAAGGAGCCCGAGCTGGCGTCCCAGGCGGTCGCGTCGACGATCGACGACCCGCCGCCCACCGCCACCGGGTCGGGGTTGACGAGGCGGCGGATCACGGACGGCACCGAGGAGCCGCCCAGCACGGGGTGCTCCGGCGCGGCGGTGTGCACGCGGCCCCAGCGCCAGTCGGTGGCCTCCCGGCCCAGCTGCGCGGTGAGCTGGCGCCGCGCGTCGACCATGGCGCGGGTCAGCACCTCGTCGCGCCCCTCGACGACGCCCGGCGTCGACCTGTCGTCCCACCACGGCGACTCCGGGTCGTCGAGCAGGCGGCGGACCACCTCGAGCCAGCGCGAGCCGCCGTTGGGGCCGTAGTCGTCGGGCAGGTCGTCGGCGAACGTCGCCTTCAGCACGTCGGCCCAGACGGCGGCGAAGTAGGCGGCTGCCGCCGAGTCGGGCGACTGCACCCGGTTCCACGTGCGCAGCAGCTCCTGGCCGTCGTCGTCGAAGGAGTCGTCGATGTCGAGCGTGAGCAGCACGGGGACCAGGACGTCCGCGAACGGGCTGCGCTGGTCCATCTGGATCGTGCCCATGTCCTCGACGCCGACCTTGCCGCGTGCGGTGGCGGCGGTGAGCAGCTCACGGATGCGCTGGGCGCGGTACCCGTAGTCCCAGTCGTCGGTGAGGAAGGGCCCCACCCCGGCGGGCGTGACCGCCTGGTTGGCGGTCACGACGAACCCCTCGACGGGGTCGAGCGCCCGAGGCATCCGGGCGGGGTCGACGAACCCCTGCCAGTCGTACCGGCTGTCCCAGCCCGGGCGCGGCCAGGTGCCGTCGGAGGGCACCGGGCCGCCGCTCACGTAGGCGCGCACCGGGATGCGGCCGGGCGCCTGGTAGCCGATGTGCCCGTCCGTCGTCGCGAACACGATGTTCTGCGAGGGGACGTCGAACAGCGCAGCCGCGTCCTGGATGTCCTGGGCGTCGGAGGCCAGGTCGATGGCCAGCACCGCGTCCATGGTCCGGCCCGGCTGCAGGGCGGTCCAGCGCAGCGCGACGTCGAACGAGCGCCCCGGTGCGCCCTCGGGCACGGGTGCCCGGCCGACCCCGGTGAGGTCCAGCACATCGGAGATCAGCGGCCCGTGCACCGACTCCCGGATCGTCAGCCGGACGTCGTCGCCACCGTTGACCCGGATGGTCTCGGTGCGCTCGGTGACCGGCGCGGAGCCGCCGTCGAGCCGGGTGGTGTCCCCGTCGACGCGCTCGAGGAAGAAGTCCGTGACGTCGGCGCCCAGGTTGGTCAGACCCCAGGCCAGCTCCGCGTTGTGCCCGATGACCACGCCCGGCATGCCGGCGAACGCGAAGCCGGACACGTCGTAGGGGCACTGCGCGGAGACGTCGTCGCAGCGCAGGCCGACCTGCTCCCAGATGCCGGGCGCGGAGATGCCCAGGTGCGGGTCGTTGGCGAGCAGGGGCTCGCCCGACTCGGTCAGGGCGCCCGAGACCACCCACGAGTTGGAGCCGACGCCCTCGCCGTCGCCCATCAGGTGCGGCACCGCCGCCAGCGCGGCGTGCGCGGAGTCCATCGCCGCCTGCAGGTCCGCGCTGCCGAGGTCCACCGTGTCCGTGCTCGCGGAGGCGGGCTGGACGACGGTGGGCGGCAGGTCCGCGGCGGACAGGATGGGCAGGTTCAGGTCCTGCGGGTAGGCGGGGAAGAGCTCGTCGACGCGCGCGATGTCCCCCACCGACGAGTACGACGCGGCGCGCTCCAGCTCGGCGTCGTAGTTGCCCCGCAGGTCCCACGCCATGGCCTTGAGCCACGCCAGGGAGTCGACCGGGTCCCACTTCTCGGGCTCGCGGACGTCGACCTGCAGCCCCAGGACGCTGTACTCGACGGCGATGGCGGCCGGCTCCTTGCCGTCCAGGTAGGCGTTGACGCCGTCGGCGTACGCCTGCAGGGCCTCCTGCGTGGCCGGCTGCAGGAGGTCCCACTCCTGCTCGGCCACGCGGCGCCACCCGAACGTGCGGATCACCTTGTCGGCCGCGAGCGCATCGGCGTTGACCCCGACCAGCTCCGAGAGCCGGCCCGAGGTCACGTGCCGGCGGTAGTCCATCTCGAAGAACCGGTCCTGGGCGGCGACGAAGCCCTGGGCGCGGAAGAGGTCCGCCGACGTCGTCGCGGTGATCGTCGGGACACCCCGGTCGTCGCGGGTGACCGTCACGTTCGCGTCCAGCCCCGGCAGCCGCTCCTCGCCGGAGACCTCGGGCAGGGGACGGCGCACGACGACGACCGCGGTGATCAGCACGACGACGAGCACGACGACCACGACGGAGGCGACGGTCAGCAGGGAGACACGAAGGAGGCGACGACGGGACACGCTTGGGAGGGTACTTCGCCGGTCCTGCTCCGGCCGGTATCCGACCGCTCGCGGACCGCAGGAATGTCCCGCGCGGCCGAGCGGTTAGGATTGGCACTCGGACGATACGAGTGCCAACCGGCGACCAGCTGCCAGGAGACCATCAGTGCCCACCTACGCCTACGCCTGCACGGTGTGCGGGCACTCCTTCGAGATCGTGCAGTCGTTCAGCGACGACTCCCTGACCGTCTGCCCCGAGTGCGAGGGACGCCTGCGCAAGGTGTTCTCGTCCGTCGGTGTCGTGTTCAAGGGCTCGGGCTTCTACCGCAACGACGCGCGCGCCGGAGCGAAGTCCTCGACCCTGAGCCCCGCGGCGCCCAGCACCACACCCGCCGCGACGCCGTCGCCGTCGACCCCCGCGTCGAGCACCTCGGCCCCGTCCACGAGCACGAGCAGCGCCGCCAAGCCGGCCGCCTCCTCCTGACCGACGAGCACCCGGCGCCTCTCACCTCGCGGTGAGGGGCGCCGTTCTCGTTCCCCTTCGGCTCCGCCGAGCCGCCCCCAGCCCTCCGCTGGCGCCGCCCTCCCACTGATCCTGCGGGAAGCTCCTGCGCCGCCTGGTCGCCGACCTAGCGTCGGCGCCCATGGACACCCGATCGACGGCGGGCCGGCCCGCGCCCCTCGCCGCGCGCCGACGCCCGGCGGCCCAGACGGTGCGGCTCGCGCTGTGGCGCACCCGGTTCCTGGTGGCCGCCGTCTTCCTCGGGCTCGCCGCCGGTGCCACCGTGCACGGTCTGCGTCCGCCCGACCCGCCCACGACCGCGGTGGTCGTCGCCGCGCGCACCGTGCCGGCCGGCACCACGCTCAGCGCGCAGGACGTGCGGGTGGCGCGCCTGCCGGTGGCCGTCGCACCCGAAGGCTCGCTCACCGACGCCGGGGCCGTCGTCGGGGCCTCGGCCGCCGTCCCGCTCGCGGAGGGCGTCCCGGTCCTGCCCGGCCTGCTGGCCGACGACACGGTCCGGGGACCACCCGGCACCGTCGTGGCCGCGGTCCGGTTCGCCGACCCGGCGGTCGCCACCCTGCTGTCCCCCGGCGTGCGGGTCGACGTCCTTGCCGCCACACCCGAGGGCGGTCCCGGCGGCGTGGTGGCGACGAGAGCGCTCGTCCTGCCGGTCGCCCGGAAGCCGACGTCGGCCGGGGCGCTCGGCCTCGGCGGCGGCGGGGACGACTCCGTCCCCGTGCTGCTGGCCGTGGCGCCCCAGGAGGCCGCCGGCCTGGCCGGGGCGGCGGCGTCCGCCGTGCTGTCCGCGGTGGTCGTGCCATGATCGACGCCCGGACGCGGTCCCGCCGTGACGCCCTGCGGGACGACCGACAACCACCCCGAGGGGGCAGCACGTGACGGACAGGCTCACCGCCGGCATCAGCGGCGCACGCGACGGACTGCGGGGCACCGCGAAGGTGTTCCAGGGGTTCAAGGACTTCATCTCCCGCGGGAACGCGATCGAGCTGGCCGTCGGCGTGGTCATCGGGGCGGCGTTCGGGGCGGTGGTATCGTCGATCGTCGACGGCCTCATCAGTCCGCTGATCTCCGCGATCGTCGGGCAGAAGGACATCAGCGAGGTGTGGTCCTTCGACGTCAACGGCGCCACGTTCTCGTTCGGCCTGATCCTGAACGCGCTGATCCTCTTCCTGTTCACGGCCGCCGCCGTCTACTTCCTCATCGTCCTGCCGCTCAACGCGCTCGCTGCGCGGCGCAAGCAGGGCATCGAGGACGAGCCGGCGGCACCCGCCGAGGACATCCTGCTGCTGCAGGAGATCCGCGACCTGCTCGCCACCCGCCCGTCGCCGGCGGTGGCCAACGACGCCGCGACCCCGCCGGGGCCGGCGACTCCCCCGGTCGGGACGCCGATCCCGTCCGGGGAGGACCTGCCGCCCTCGATCCCGCCCGGCCCGGAAGCACCGCCGAAGCCGATCTGATCCGGTTGCCGCCCGCGGCGCCCCCCGAGCCGATCCGGTGCTCCGACGTCACCCGGAGCGGGGCTGCTCGCCGTGCGCGGATGGTCCGCTCCGGGTGACCTCGCTGGACCCGGTCAGCTGACGTGGCGAAGTCCGCGTCAGCCGAGGGCGGCGAAGTCCGGGTCAGCTGAGCGCGGCGAGGAACGCCAGCGTGCGCTCGGTGAGCAGCTGCGCCGCCGCCGGGTCGTAGGACTCCAGGCTGTTGTCCGCGAACAGGTGCTCCTCGCCCGGGTACACGAACAGCTCGGCGTCCGACGTGGCCGCCACCAGCGCGCGTGCGGCGTCGATGTCCCCCTCGCCGGCGAAGAACGGGTCGGCGTCCATGCCATGGATCTGCACCGGCACGCCCGCGGGCCACGGCGTGCCGAACTCCGACGTCGGCACGCACGAGTGGAAGAACAGCGCGCCCTGGGCGCCCGGTCGGGTCTGCGCGAGCATCTGCGCCGGCAGCACGCCGAGGGAGAAGCCGGCGTAGACGAGCGCCTCGGGCAGCGTGTCCACCAGCGCCTGACCGCGCCCGAGCACGGTGTCGAACCCCACCTCGTTCGCGTAGGCCAGCCCCTGCTCGATGTCCGCGAACACGTGCCCGTCGAACAGGTCCGGCAGGTGCACGGTGTGCCCGGCCCCGCGCAGGGTCTCCGCGAAGTCACGGACCCCGGAGGTGAGCCCCTGGGCGTGGTGGAACAGCAGGACCTCGGCCATGGATGTCTCCTTCAGTCGGTCAGTCAGTCGGGTAGTCAGTGGGGGAACTAGCTCATCGTCGCGCGGACCACCGACATCCGGCTCACCAGTGGGGTGGCTTGTCGCGGCTCAGCCGGTCGTCGTTCGAGCCGCCCTCCCGCTCGCCCCAGCCGAGATCGGAGTCGTCGGCGCTGCGCAGGGCGACCACCGGGTCAGGCGCCGGGGCGGGTGCCGGTGCAGCGACCTGCGCCGGCAGGGCGGCGTCGATGTCCGGCAGAGCGGGGAGCGTCGAGACCAGGACGGCGTCGTCACCGCCGACTGTCCCCGCCTGCCGCACGGCACGCCGCGGGCGCCGGGTCGGTGCGTCGGCGGGATCGGACGGCGTCATCCCCCGATGATCCCACCCGCAGCGCAGGCGCTCAGGCGCTCGGGCGCTCAGCGCATCCCGCGGCTGATGGCGCCGCGGACGGCGGTGTCGATCCGGTAGGACCGACGCGTGATGCCGAGCTCGTCGCGCAGGGCGGCCGCCAGCTGCTCACGCGTGCGCTCCTGCTCGTCGGACTGGAGCCATGCCACGAGCTCGTCCAGCTGGTCGTCGCTGTAGGCACCGATCGGCAGACCGCGCCGCACGTCCGGGCGGGTGCGGGTGGGCACGGCGAGCGCCAGCTGCAGGCCTCGGCTGGGCGGCTGCGGGTCCTCGTCCGGCGTCGCGGCCGCGTCGGGGGTGTCGTCGGCGGCCTCGTCAGGAGCCTCGTCGGCCAACTCGGGGACGTGCGCGGCGGGGGTGGGGGCGGGACCAGCCGTGACGACGGGTGCCGGATCCTGCGCGGCGGGCGTCGGCAGCTCCTCGGCGTCGTCGACCTCCTGGATCAGCCCGAGCTGCAACGGGGCGGTGCGCGGTGCGGACGGCGCGGGGACGCGGGCGTGCACGGCGCGGCGGATGCGGTCGACCTCGGCCTGCGGGTCCATGAACGCGGCGGCGGACCACACCCGCACGACGCTCCAGCCCACCCGCTCGAGGCGGTCGGCGGTGAGCCGGTCACGCACGCGGACGGACGGCTCGGCGGTGTACTGCTCGTCGTCGGTGAGGACGGCGACCAGCATCTCGCCGGGCAGGTCCGGGTGGCCGACCACCAGCGGGATCCGGTCGCCGCCGGGGATGCCGTAGTCGGCCTCCACCAGCAGCCCGTGCTTCCAGAGCCGCTCGGCCAGGTCGAGCAGCAGCCGGTCGGGCTCGGAGGCGGCGGCGAGCGCCAGGTCCGCGGCGGCGGTCGCGGCGGCCAGGGAGCGCAGCAGGGGGTCGGTGGGCTCGGGTGCCGTGACCAGGTCGGAGACGTCCTGGCCGGCCCCGCGACGCGCCGCGAACGCGAGCAGGTCCGCGAGCAGCCGCGGGCCGGGGCCGCGCAGGCGCTCGGGGTCGAGGTCGTCGGACGCGAAGCACGACACGACGGTGAGCCGGTGCCGGGTGGAGCCCAGGGCGTCCAGCAGCAGGGCGTCACCGCCGGGCGCGGAGACCGGGCCGAACGTGTGCAGGACCCGGCGGTGCGGTGTCCGACCCAGCCCGAGCGACAGGATGATCGCCTCGCGCCGCAGACCGGCGACGTTCGGCAGGTCGGTGACGACGAACGGGTCGACCCGACCGGAGTCGAAGAAGGCGGCCAGCGCGGGGTTGCCACGGACCTCGGAGAGGACGGCCTCGCGGACGGCCTCGGCGTGCGTCGCGGTGGCCGTGATGACGGCCAGGGACTCGTCGGGGCGCAGCAGGGCGTGGGTCAGGACGAGCTCGACGACGTGCTCGACCTCCTCACGCGTGGAGTCGACCGTGCCGGTCTCGTTCGGCATGCCGGTGCCGTCGACCAGCTCGAGCCCGACCAGGGGGCGGTGCTGCGGCAGCGGCGTCGCCCGCAGCACGCCGGCGTAGCCGTGCCCGGCCAGGAACGCCGTCAGGTACGGGTCCCGACGGGAGGCGTCGGCGCGCAGCGCGACGGTCGGCAGCACGTCCGCCAGCTCGCGCACGGCCGTGCCGGAGGCGCAGCGCGCGTCGCCGACCACCACGACCTGCCGTCCGCGGGCGACCGCGGCCAGCGCGACCTCGACGGGCAGGTGCGCGGCGGAGTCGAGGACGACGAGGTCCACGGTGCGCGTCGGCGGCAGCACCTGCGGGACCAGCATGGGGCTCGCGGCGACGACCGGACGCAGCCGCCGGGCCACCTCCGGGTGCCGCACCACGGTGTCGCGCAGGGACGTCAGGCGCTCCTCCACCAGGTCCGCGAACAGCGCCTCAGCCTGCTCCCGGTGCTGGCGCAGGGCGTGCGACACGTGCCCGAGCGCCGAGGCGAGCACCGGGCCGGACAGGCTGGCCACGTGCGCGCGGTCCAGCGTGGCGTACTGCGCGGACAGCGCCCCGAGCGCGGCGCCGTCGTAGCCGGCCAGCGCGGGGTCCTCCGAGAGGATCTGCTCGATGACCGTGCTCCACCACGCGAGGTCCAGCTCCGCGGCCGCGAGCGAGGGCTCGACGCGGCGGTCCGCCAGGTCGTCGACCAGCGCACCGAGACCCGCCGAGCGCAGGCGGTGCAGCAGGCCCGTGCGGTCGGGCAGGTCCGTCAGCGCGTCGGTGTCCGCCCGCAGCCGGCTCAGGCGCTCGGTGAGCGCGGCGAACGGCAGGCGGGACAGCCCGGCACCACCCGGGGTCGTCGCGAGGACCTCGTCGAGCGCGTCGAGGTCGGCCCGCACGGCGGCGAACTCCTCCTCGATGTGCTCCAGGCCGTCGGGCAGCCGCGGCCAGCCGCCCGACGGGCAGTGCGCCTGCCACGTCTCACGCTGCGCCTGCACCTCGATGAGCGCGGCGTGCAGGTCCGCGACGGGCCGACCGGGGCGGACCATGTCCTTGGACTGCTTGCGCAGCCGGCGCCGCACCCAGTAGCCCATCTCGATGCCGCGCTCGGCGCGCCACTGCTTGGTGGCGGTCGCGGCCACGAGGTCCGCGGCGGTGCGCTCGAACACGATCGGCTGGAACACGTCGAGCGCGGCGCGGACGCCGTCGAGCATGCTCAGCTGCTCGGCCCAGCCCACCACGGAGGTGGCCTGCGTGAGCCCGGTCTCGGCGGCCACCTGGCCGGTGCGCTCGACCAGGGCGGGCAGGGTGGAGTCGAGCAGGCGGGTGAGCCGGCGGACCACGCCGTCGGCGTCGGCCCGCGTGCGCAGGTCCGCGCCGTACCAGGGCGTGTCGGCCGGGCGCACGCGGAACGCGCCCAGCTCGCCCGCGCGGACGAGGTCGGCGGTGACCTCGACGCGGCGGGCCGCGTCGAGCACGCGGGCGACCTCGGGGGTCAGGCGCACGGTGGTCTTGGGCGTGGGGCGCTCCGACGTCAGCCGGGCCAGCTGCTGGAGCGCGTCGTACGCGGACACGCCCCACGGCTGGCGCTCCACGTGCAGCGCGTCGACGTAGGCCCGCAGCCGCTCCCGGGTGGCGACGAGCTCGCTGCGCAGCGCGTGGACGCCGTGCGTGTCCACGGCGGGCGCCTCGAGCGTCATGGCGCCGAGCAGCCGCCGGGAGATGGCCGAGCGCCAGCCGGCGTCCGGCGCGACGTCGAGCAGCAGGTCCCCGAGGCCCAGGGTGCCCAGCCGGTCCGCGAGGGCGCTCGCAGCCCGGCGGTGCCCGGGCACGTACAGGACGGTGCGCCCGCTCGCGGCGGCGTCGGCGACGACCGCCGCCAGGGTGCCGGTCACGTCGGCGCCGGCGGGGGCGTCGACGAACAGGTGCGTGCCGGTGGCCACCGTGTCGAGCACGTGCTGCTGCGCGGGGTCGAGGTCGCCCACGCCGCGCTCGTGCGCGGGGTCACGGTCGCCGCCGACGGGTGCGGGCAGCGCCCGCCTCAGCCGCGTGCGCGACTCCTCGACACCGGCCAGCGCGGCGACGACCTCGTGCCGCTCGAGGGTGCCGGAGAGGTTGTCCAGGTCGTCGACCAGGATCTGGCCGGGGTGGACGAAGGTGCCGACGACGACGCGCTCGGTCAACGAGAAGTCGTCCAGCACGGCCTCGCCGAGCGAGGTGAGCCGCTGCAGGGCGCCCCGGGGGTCGAAGCCGTTGGACGTGAACGTGCCGCGCGCGACCGCGCCGGGGTCGAGCAGGGCGCCGCGGGCCCGCAGCGCGCGGGCCAGGACCGGGTTCACCTCGAGCGACGGCTCCAGGGCCAGCTCGTAGTCGCTCTCCCCCGAGCCGCGCGCCAGCAGCGTGACGGGCCGCAGCAGCACGGGGGCGCGGACGGTGCGGGGTGCGGTCGGGTCGGGCTGCTCGCCCTCCGGGGAGCGCTGGCGCGTGACGGAGGCCAGCGCGGCGACGTCGTCGTTCGCGATGTCCGGGGTGGTGCGCTCGGTCCAGGTGGCCACGCCGATGGCCAGGGACGTGGGCGCGATGCCGTACCGCTGCGCGTAGACGGCGGCGCGGGCGCTCACCGCGCGGGCGCGCCGGCGGGCCGTCGACAGCGCGGCGCCCTCACGGACCAGGTTGGACAGGCGGGTCTCCCGGCCGGCGAACAGCTGCGAGATGCCCGAGGGGTGCGCGGTGGTCAGGTCCAGCGCGGCGTCGCCGAGCAGCTCGACGTCGACCAGCGTCGACCCGCCCGCGGCCTCGACGAGGGACGCGCGCCACGTGGCGACGGCTCCCTCGAGGCGCTCGGCGGGCGTGGGGGGCTCGACGAGCACCGGGCGGTCGGCTGGGTCTGCGCCGGTCTCAGGAGCCTGGTCGGGTCCCGGGCCGGAGGCGCGCTCGGGGACGGTCACGCTGGGAACGCTAACCGCGCGACCGCGCGATCACCGCATGGCGCGCCGGTACCGAGCAGGTCCACCGACACGAAGAGCGGGACGGGGTCAGGGGACCCGTCCCGCTCTGCTCGTGCTCCGGGCACTCGTGCTCGGACGCGAAGACGGTGCGCACCGCGCAGGGGGCAGGCGATGCGCACCGTCAGGACGAGTGTGCGGCACGAACGAGGTGCTGGTCAAACGTCCAGGCCGCTCGTGCGGGTGAATCACGGGGGTGGAGCTGCGAGCCTGGAAGATCGGTGGGTGGCCCATGTTCACGGGCCTGCGGGGCGTTCCGGCCGTGCCGTCCCGGTCCCCGTCCCCGCGTCGCCGCACGCCGCGGGGGCGGCGACGGCGACGCGCAACGCGGGTGGTGTCAGCCGATGTACTTGCAGCACGGCTGGGCCACGACCTGCTGGCCCGCGGAGGCGGCTCCGGCACCGGCGATCCCGGTGGCAGCGGCGAGGGCGACGACGATGGCGATGGTGAGCTTCTTCATGAGGAGAACCTTTCGCAGACGTGCCGGACTGTCCGGCACACCTGGAATGGTCCCTACCCCGTGTCTGTACCGCAATGACGCAGCCCAGGAGGGGTGCAGACATCACGCCCTCGGCGGCAGCGGCATCCCTCCCCGGATGCCTGCGGCGGCCAGCGCACGCCCGTAGGCCTCCACCACGCGCTCGTCCTCGTCGCCCGCCACGCGCAGCCGGTCGCCGATCCGGCGCCACAGCGTCGCCGCGGTGCGGCCCGACGAGATCATGTCCAGCAGCTCCGCGGCGGACCGGTACTCCTTGACCGCCTCGGGGCGTGCGTCCTGCGCGAGCATCGCGTCGCCGAGCGCCTCGTGCGCCGAGGCGGCGTCGCGGCGCACGCCCTCGCGCAGGAGCTCGACGGCGCTCGTGGCGTAGCGCTGCGCCCGCTCGGTGTCCCCGATCAGCAGCCACGCCCGGGAGCGCACGGAGTCGGCGCGGGCCAGCTCGATCTGTGACTCCCCGACCTCGAGGGCGGTCTGCGCGGCGTCCAGGTCCGCCAGCGCGTCGGCGGGGCGCGGCGGCTCGACCGAGACGAGCATGAGCGCGCGGTCGAGCCGCAGGCGCGGCAGGTCGCGGTCGATCTCGTCGGCCCCGGCCAGGGCGATCGCCGACTCCAGCTGACCGAGCGCGGCGTCCGTGTCCCCCAGCGCGTCGTCGATGAAGGCGAGGTTCCAGTGCACGGAGGAGACGGCCCGCGCGGAGCCGTGCTCGCGGGTGTGCGCGAGCAGCTGCCGGCCGCGGTAACGCGCGTAGGTGGTGTCTCCGCGGGCGATGTACGCCCAGATCAGCGTCGACTCGAGGCGCACCACCTCGTCGACGCCGGCCACCGACGCCGGCAGCTGGGCCAGCAGCGCCTCGCCGCGCGCGACGGCCCGGTGCAGGTCCGCCAGCTCGGTCAGCGCCATGACGATGCGCATCGCCGCGTACGCGGCCTGCGGGTACCGGTTCGCCTCCGTCAGCCGCGCGCAGACGACCTCGAGCGCGTCGACCGAGCCCTCCAGGTCCCCGGCGAGGTCGAGCGCCTCGGCGCGCGCGAGGCCGACCCGCGCGGCGGTGTCCACGTCGAGGGCGGACACGTCGACCCGGGCCAGCACGTCGGCCGCCTCCCGGGGCTCCCCCATGCGCGAGAGCTGACGCGCCTCGACCAGCAGGGACTCGGCCGAGCGGTAGCCGGGTGCCTGGTCGCCGTGCAGGAGGAACGCGACGGGGACGCCGAGCACCTCGGCCACGCGGGCCAGGGCGTCCTCCCCGAGCGTGCGCCGGGCGTTCTCCACGTGGGAGATGTAGGTGGGGTGCACACCGGAGCGTCGAGCGAGCTCCCCCTGGCTGATCCCGGCCTTCTCCCGGGCGTCACGGACTCGATCGCTCAGCGGGGCCACGCCCTCACGATAGAGATCGCCGGGGACCTCCGGAAGAATCGGACCAGCGCAGGGCAGTGGGCGGCGCCCGGTCTGCACCGGTTTGCCCCTCTTGTGGTCATTCACCCGGATGGGTGATACTCGACGGGTCGCGCCCGTGGGCCGGCAGCCGAGTGCGGGGACCTGGAGTCGACGATGACGCAGACCGTGAGGCAGTACTGGCGCAACCTGCAGGGGCGCGTGGCGCTCAACCTGAACTGGGGAGCCATCGACCACGACTCCGTGGTGGTGATCACCGCGTCGGAGTACTCGCTGGACCTCGCCCGGCCGACCGCGAGCCCCCGGTTCGTCGGCGCCGCGAACATCACGGTGCACAACATCAGTCCGCACTCGCCGCCCTACGACCCGAACCACGGCGTGACGTTCGTGGTGACGGTGGACTGGCCGGCGCCCCTGGACGTGGTCACGGACATCACCGTGCTGGACAAGCCGTGGCTCAGCCAGGGCTTCCCGCTGGTGTGGCGCCGCCTCGCGTTCACCATGCAGCACCAGCAGCAGACCAACTGGTGCTGGGCGGCGACGGCGGCCTCCGTGGCGTCGTTCTACGACGCGGCCACCCGCTGGTCGCAGTGCCGCGTGGCCGGCTCGACGACCGGCTTCTCCGACTGCTGCGGCGGCGGCGCCTCCGGGCACTGCAACGTCCCGTCGGTGCTGACCACTCCCCTGTCCGTCGTCGGCCACCTGCAGTCCTGGCAGTCCGGCACGGTGCCGTTCGGGACGGTGCGGGGGCAGATCGACGGCGGCACCCCGGTCTGCCTGCGGATCGGCTGGTCGGGCGGCGGCGGGCACTTCGTCGCGATCGACGGCTACCTGACCGGGTCCAGCCGGTTCGTGTCCGTGGACGACCCCTGGTACGGCCCCTCGGACGTGCCGGTGAGCACGCTGGGCGGCACCTACCAGGGCAGCGGGTCCTGGACGCACACCTACTTCCTGCGCAGCTGAGGAGACCCGACGATGGCGACGAAGATGCCCGGCCCGCCCGACGACGCCGCCGACGCCGTCCGCAGCGCGGCGCAGGACCTGCTGCCCGGCCGGTTCCCCCGGTTCGCCGACGCGGAGGGCGCGGTCGAGGTCTCGGATCCCGTGCCGATCCTGCACCTCGGCCTGGACACCGTCCTGTCCGGCGGTGACCTCGAGTCGGCCGAGCACGTCGGCTGGCGGCTCGTGGTGCGCCTGGGCTCGGAGCCGGTCGCGCTGGCGGACGTCGAGGTGGTGGGCGGCTCCGCGCAGGTGCGCCAGCTCAACTACGGCCCGTACGTGTCGTCGGTGGCGCGCGCCGGCGAGCGCTCCCGCCGGACGGTCGAGCGGCGCGGCGGCGAGGTCCGGTTGCTGCAGGTCCCCGCGCTGTACGTGCTGGCCGTCTGGCACGACACCGACGACGAGGGCACGGTCGTCGTCCTGGACCCGGCGCCGACCGGGTTCGAGCCCGGGGAGGAGTACCCGGCCGACGAGTTCGTGCAGCGGCTGCGCGAGTCCGCGCGGGCGGCGGGACCCGACGGGTCGGCACTGCCCGAGGCCGACGAGACGGACGACCACCCGCGCGACCAGCCGGCGACGAGCACCTGACGCTTATCCGCTGGGCCGCCGCTGGCCCCCGCCCCTACGCTCGCCCGGACGCCGAGGAGGCGCTGGACGCGCACGGCCTGCAGTTCCTGGCCGGCCTGTGGCAGCTGGACCTGCCGGACGGCACCCGGGCACGCGTGCGCATCGTCGAGACGACACCGGACCGCGTCGTGGTCAAGGGCGACGACTTCGGTGCCGTGGACGTCCTCACGCCGACCTACGTCCTGGCGTTCCCCGCGCCGCCGGGGCTGCGGCCGTTCGAGGGGGACGCCAGGACGCTGGAGGACCTGCCGGGCTGAGTCAGGCCACCGGGACGCGGGCCCGTCGCTTCGCGCTGCGGGGCGACGGGCCGCGGCGGCGCAGCCGGGTGGTGCGTCGCGGCACGACGGCCTCGACGACGGCCGACCCCTCGGCCGGACCCTCGAGCACCAGGGCACCCTCGCCGGCCCGGCCGGACAGCCGCCGCTGCGCGACGACGTACGCGGGCACGAGCAGCACGACCGCACCGATCCACGCCAGCGGGTTGCCCCAGATGACGCCGCCGTACCCGTACGCGGCCCCGAGCACGCCCGCGGCACCCACGCGGCAGACCAGCTCGACCACGCCGGTCATCGTCGGCACCACGGTCTGCCCCAGGCCCTGCAGTGCACCGCGCAGGACGAACAGCACCCCGAGCACCACGTACAGCGCGCCGTTGACCAGCAGGTAGTGCGCGGCCATCTGCACCACGCGCTGCTCGCCGTCGCCGACGAACAGCCCGATGATCGCGGACCCGCCGGTCACCAGGGCAACGCCCAGCACCAGGGACGCGACGACCGACATCCAGCTGCCGTGCACCACGCCCTGCCGGATCCGGTCCGGCCGGCCCGCGCCGAGGTTCTGCGCGACGAACATCGACACGGCCAGCCCGATCGAGGCCAGCAGCGCGACCGCGAGCCCGTCGACCCGGACCGCCGTGGTGTACGCGGCGACGGCCTGGGCGCCCAGCTCGTTCAGGCGCACCTGCACGGCGAGCGCGCCGATCGCGATGATCGACGCCTGGAACCCCATGGGCAGCCCGAGCCGCAGGTGCAGGCGCAGGTCCGCGCCGCTGACGCGCCAGTCCGCACGGTGCACGTGCAGCACCGGCACGCGCCGCCGCACGAACTCCAGGCAGAGCGCCACGGAGACGCCCTGCGACAGGACCGTCGACAGCGCGGCACCGGCGACGCCCATGCCCAGACCGGCCACGGCACCGACCACCAGGACGATGTTGAGCACGCAGCTGACCGTGAGGAAGACCAGGGGCGTCCGGGAGTCGCCGATGGCCCGGATGATCGCGGACAGGAAGTTGAAGAACATCATCGTGCCGGCGCCCAGGAAGCTCACCACGGCGAACGTCGTCGCCTGGCCGAGCAGCTCCTCGGGCGTCTGCAGGAGACGCAGCAGCGGCCCGGCCAGCAGCGGCGCCATGACGGTCAGCACCAGGCTGGTGGCCCCCGACAGGACGGCACCGGCCGCGACCGAGCGCCGCACGGCCGCGTGGTCGCCCGCGCCGAACGCCTGCGCGGTGGGGATGGCGAACCCGTTGGTCATCCCCCACGCGAACCCGAGCAGGAGGAACAGCAGGCTGCCCGTGGCACCGACGGCGGCGAGCGCGTCGACACCGAGCACGCGGCCGACGACGACGGCGTCGGCCGCTTGGTAGAGCTGCTGGACGACGTTGCCGATCAGCAGGGGGACGGCGAAGACGAGGATGACGCGCCAGGGGCGGCCGGCGGTGAGGACCTTGGACACAGCGAGACCTTGAGGACCGGAGGGACTGGGTGGGACGTCCGCGGTGGTCGGTGGTGCCGGGTCGCGTCGCGGGCACGATCGTATCGATACGACCCCGCCCGAACGAAACGATTTGATGCAGGTCACAGCAGGTTTTTCTGCGGACCGGGAGGAGCCGGACAATGCGGTCCGGCCGGGCCCTGTGACCGCGGGGGCGCGGGGCCCCCGTCGTCGCGGTGCAGCGCCCGCGCTCGCTACCGTCAGCCCGTGACCGACTCCCTGTGCGTGCTGCTGTGGGCCCTGCCGGACAAGCGCGACGCCCTCGCCCGGTACGAGGACGCCGTCCTGGCGCTCGTCCCGGACCACGGCGGCCGGGTGGTGCACCGCGTCTCGGCGCTGCCCTCCGCCGACGGCCCCGACGAGGTGCAGATCCTCGAGTTCGCCGACGAGGCCGGCGTCCAGTCCTACCTGGCGGACCCGCGTCGGCTGGCGCTCGCCGCCGACCGCGACGCGGCCGTGGCTCGCACGGAGATCCGGCCGCTGGCCTGAGGGGCCGGGCGCGCCGCACCCGTCGCGGTCCGGTCAGTCGGTGCTGGAGGAGGTGCCCGAGGACGTGCCCGCCCCCGCGGGCGGGGTCGGGGCAGGGCTGCGGGTCGGCGACGGGGACGCCGGGGGCTGGGCCGTCGGCGCGGGCACCGGGGCGGGTACCGGGTTGGGCGCTGGGTTGGGCACCGGGTTGGGAACGGAGCCCGGGACCGGCGCCGGGGCCGGCTGCTCGGCGGGCGGCGGCGTCGGACCGGCCGGGGCGGAGGTCGGCGGGTCCTCGGCGACCCGCACCGGGGTGCCGGTGACCACGCCGTCGGTGGTGCCGAACTCCCAGTGCCACGGCTCGTGCGGCCCCGCGCCGCCCTCGTCCATGTACACCGGGTGGTGCCACCCGAACCGCGTCGCGTTCGCCTTGAGCCACACGTAGGTGGCCGAGCGGTAGCTGTTGGTCTGGTTCAGGTCGATGGCCAGACCCCAGCCGTGGTTGGACGTGCCGGGCACCGCGGCCATGGTCCCCTTGGCCGCCCGCGTGGTGATCTGGTCCTCCAGCGCACGGTAGGAGCCGTTGATGCTCAGGTCGCGACCGACGTCCGCGCGGTAGGCGTCGTTCATGCGCACGAGCGCCTCCATGGCGTCGCACCGCAGGTGCTGGCTGGGGGCGAACGGGACGGCGCACAGCACCTTGAGCGGGATGCTCCCGTTGGTGTACCCCTTCGTGGAACGCGCCTGCTGCTGCGCCCGCTTCTGCGCCTGCTCGAGCGCGGCCTGCGCCTCGGCGTCACCGGCCAGCGCCGCCTGCTGCGCCGCGACCGTGACGGCGGAGGCCGCGTCCCTGGCCTGGACCGCGGAGGTGGCGGCCGCGACGACGTCCCGTACCTCGGCGGCGGCGTGCGTGGCGCCGACGGCGGCGTCCAGGGCTGCCACCTCGGGCGCGTCGGCCACGAACAGTCGCGTGAGGGAGGCGTTCTGGGCCGCCTGGTCCCCCAGCTGCAGCGCGACCAGCAGGACGTCCGTCTCGACGTCCGCGACCGCGCGCTCCGCGGTGGTCACGTCACCGCCGGTCACCTCCTGGCGCGCGTCGAGGACGCGGGCGGGCAGGGCCTCCAGGGCAACCCCGGGTGCGACGGTCGTCGCCGCGGCGCCCTCGACGTGGGACGACGCCCGGGACGCGGCCGTCGTCGTGTCCTCCAGCGGGCCACCGACCAGCGTGGCCGTCGCGGTCTCGACCGCGGTGACGCGCTCGCCCAGCAGGACCAGCAGCTGCGAGTCGGCGGGGCCGAGGGGCTGCACCCGCGGCCCGGGCGACGTCACGGTCACCGCCGCGTCCGAGGACGTGGCGGGCGGCGGGGCCAGGACGGCCGTGAGGCACACCATCGACGCGAGCACGGCAGCCGACTCGTACGCGCGCCGTCCGTGTCGAGGGCGCCACCAGGGACGGCCCGAGGCCGTCAGCAGTCGTCCGTGCACGTGGTCCTCCGGGAAGCGTCATCCGACGATGACACCCCGGCCCCGCGTCCGTCGACCCGCCGATCGGGCGGTCCTGGTGAGACCTAGGCCACACCCGGCGCGGCCAGCGCGTCCGTGAGCAGCCCCACCAGCGCCTCGAGCTGCACGTCCGTGGAGGAGGCCTCGTCGTCGTCGCCCGCTCCGTCGAGCGCCCGGGCGGCCAGGCCCGACTTGCTGTCGATCAGCTCGGCGATCTTCGAGTCGATGGTCTGCGCGGCGATGATCCGCCAGGCGGTCACCGGCTCGGGCTGGCCGATGCGGTGGATGCGGTCGATGGCCTGGGTCTGCTCGGCGGCGGTCCAGGACAGCTCGGCCAGCACCAGGTTGGACGCGACCTGCAGGTTCAGCCCCACCCCGGCGGCCATGAGGGAGCAGACGACGATCGAGACCTCGGGGTCGTCGACGAACGCGGCGATGTTCTTCTCGCGCACCCGCGTGGTCTGGTCGCCCCGGATGGAGGCGTACTTGAGGCCGCGGTCGGCGAACGTCTGCTCGGCCAGGTCCATGACGTCGACGTGCCGCGCGAAGAAGACGACCTTGCCCACGTTGCGCGCCAGCTGCGCGGCGTAGTCGGCGGCCAGCCCGGCCTTGGCCTGACCGATCCGGCGCACCATGGTGAACACGTTCTCGCCGGCGGTCTTCGAGCTCGAGTCCTTGAGCTCGGCGGCGGCGACCCGGCGCGCGAGCTCGACGTCGATCCCGTCGGTGGGCTCGTCGCCGCGCGCGGCCACGGCCGAGCGGTACCGCTCGACGAGCCGGTCCGCCAGGGCCGTCTCCGCGGCGCGGATCGAGCGGCCCACCGCGCCGTCGAGCTCGACGGGCAGGTCCGCGACGCGGCGGGCGGGGATGTCCGCGACCACGTCGACCTTGCGACGACGCACGATGCCCATGTCGATCACGCTGGCCCGTGCGACCGCGGAGAACCCGGGCTCGGCCGGCGTCAGCCCGCTCTCCTCCAGAGCGTTCAGCAGGGCGCCGAGCGGCTTGGTGTCGTCGATCCAGCCGAGGAACTGCCAGATGGCGCGGAAGTCCTCGATGTCGTTGATCAGCGGCGTACCGGTCAGCGCCATGAGCAGCGGGCGCGCGGTCCGGGCGCGGATCCGCTCGGAGACCGACAGGACGTGCTGCGAGCGCTGCGAGGTCTTGTTCTTGATGAAGTGCGCCTCGTCGACGACCATCCCGCGGAACCCGAGGTCCCCCAGCCAGCCGACGTGCCGGTCCAGCAGCTCGTAGTTCACGACGACGACGTCCGCGAACCCGTCCACGCGCTCGCCGTCGCCGTGCACCACGGTGACGCGGCGCTCGGGCGTCCAGAGGCCGACCTCGTGCGCCCAGTTGGTCTTGACCACGTTCGGGACCACGACCAGCAGGGGGTACGCGTCGGCCGCGCGCGCGGCGAGCAGCGCCTGGGCCGTCTTGCCCAGCCCCGGCTCGTCGGCGAGCAGGAAGGTGCGGTGACCGTCGGCGGCGGCCGCGACCACGCGCGCCTGGTGCGGCATGAGCTCCCGGCCGGCAGGGGTGGGCACCGGGCGCGGCTCGGGCAGGGTCATGCACGCGGGCGCGCCCGTGGCGGCCTTCTCGAACGAGCGGAACAGCGGCTCGAGCAGCTCCCAGCCGGCCAGGCGACGCGGCTTGGCGGGCAGGCGCTCGGCCGCGGCCTCGTAGTCCGGCGCGAGGAACGGGTTGGCCAGCTGGCGCGCGATCACGGACCGCGGCACCACCCGGTTCTCGGTGCCCGGAGCGGGGGCCGTCGGCGGCTCCGGCTCCGGCTCCTCGGGCGGCTCCAGGCCGCCGGCACGCATGAGGGTGGCCTTGAAGGCGCGCGCCGCGTCGGAGACCCGGGCGTCGTCGGCAAGCAGCTGCAGCAGCGAGGTGTCCCGGGCGGCGATCCGGGCCAGCTGCGTGGCCACGCCGTCGAGCCGCTTGAGCTCCTGCGTCCGGCGCGACTCGCTCAGGGTGGCGTCGGCCTGGACCTTGGCCCGCTCCTCGCGCACCAGGAGGGCGACCACCTGGAACTTGGTGCGCACCGACGCACGCGTGGGCGGCCGCTGGACCGCGGAGTCGACCTCGTGGGCGACGCCCGCGAGGACGGGGATGATGCCCTGCTCGGCGGGGCGCTGCGTGCGGCGGCGCTGCGCGGCGGGCTCCTGGCGCGCGCGACCGGACCGGCGCTGGCCTGGTCGTGCCACGTCTCCTCCTTGTTCAGTGCCTGCACAGTCGTCGACCCACGACGACGGCGTGGAGCGGCGCGCGGGCGGGCGGCCCGTGCGAGGGGCGCCGTCTCACCGCGCGGCGTCGCCGCCTGCTGCGTGCACGGGTCTGCGCTCACGTCGATGGTGACCACCGCGGTACGCGTGTTCACCGGACGGGACCACCTTAGCGGCGCGACGATGATCCTCGTCCTGTGTCCCATCCTCTCGACCCTGGAGATCCCCGTGCAGCTCCTGCTGACGTCCGGTGGCGTGACCAACCCCTCCATCCACGCAGCCCTCGAGCGGCTGCTGGGCAAGCCGGTGTCCGAGTCGCGCGCCCTGTGCATCCCGACCGCGCAGTGGGGCCACCCGATGTGCGGGCCGGCCTCGGTACGCGGCCTGCTCGCCGCCGACCACGGCCATCGGCACCTGACCGGCCTGGGCTGGGCGTCGCTCGGCGTCCTCGAGCTCACCGCACTGCCCAGCATCGGCGCCGAGCGCTGGGTGCCGTGGGTGCGCGACGCCGACGTCCTCCTGGTCGACGGCGGCGACGCCACCTACCTGGCCCACTGGGTGCGCGAGTCGGGGCTGGCCGACCTGCTGCCGTCGCTGACCGACACGGTCTGGGTGGGCGTCAGCGCCGGGAGCATGGTGCTGACGCCGCGCATCGGACCGCTGTTCGTGGAGTGGGCCGGGGCGGCCGACGACCGGACGCTCGGGCTGGTCGACTTCTCGATCTTCCCGCACCTGGACGTGTTCCCGGAGAACACGATGGCCGACGCCGAACGGTGGGCCGCGCAGATCGGCGGGCCGAGGCTACGTGCTGGACGACCAGAGCGCCGTGGTGGTGGACGGCGGGGACGTCGAGGTGGTGTCCGAGGGGCGCTGGGAGCAGCTGGCGGCTGTGGCGCCTGATCCGTGCCGCTACCCGGCCAGGCCCTCAACAGTTTCACGCCAAATGCCAGCACGGCTCCTCGCGGCGACAGATCAGGCTCCGCCTGACGGTCCGGGGCGAAGAGGTACGCCTCGCACGCTCGCTCGCACGTCGACCCCTCGCCGAAGGCTCCACGGCGACGCCCAGCTCCCGGCGGCACCGGAGCCTGAGGCGAGACCAGAGCAGTGCCGCTCGCCCACCAGCTCGAGCGTCCCGTGCTGCCCGCGCACGTCGCACCGTGGCGCCCTCGTCGCCCAGGCCGAGCGCGCGCGCACCGTCGACCAGTAGCGCGTCGACGCCAGCTCGGGGAACAGCAGCCGACGCCTCCAGGTACGTCGCCTCCTGGCCCGCGAAGTGCGCACAGGTAGAGGCGCAGGGTGTCGAACGAGAACCTCAGCCGGTCCGCATGCTCTGCCACCACGGCGACTCGCCGAGTCGGCGCCGGTGCCGAAGCCGCTGCTGGTGACGCGTACGACGCAGGTGCCGCCGGACTGCGCCACGTCCAGGAACTCCGACGTCAGCGGGCTCACCGCGTCCGGGTCCGTCCCCATGAGGGCGGCCGAGTCCTCCTCGTGCACGAGCGCCTCATGGGCGGACAGCACGGCGTGGACGGGCACGTCCGGCCGATCGCGAGGGCCCATCTGGGTGGCAGGAGCGCCATCAGCCCTCGCGGCGCGGCACACGTCGCTCCCAGGCCGAGCAGGTGCCCGACGCGATGGCCGACCTGGTCCGAGACCTGGCTCGCGACGACGTCCCCGTGCTGGTCCAGGCCGTGATCGGCACGCCCAGCTCGTGACCATCCACCCGTCCGCCGACGGCAACGGCCGCACGGGACGGGCGCTCGGTGCACGCACTCCTGCGCGGCAAGGGCCTCATGACGCGACGACCGCCCCGGTGTCGGCGGGGCTCCGGACCGACACCGCGGCCGATTCTCCGATCCTCGGCGACTACCGCAGCAGGCGATGCACGGTCCGATCGTCGAGCAGTCCACGCGCACGAGCCGGTACGCGGCGTCCAGGGAGAGACGTTCGTCGCCGACCTCGCCGCCGAGCTCGACGCGGCCCGCGACGCGCTGACGGCACGGCGAGATGCGTAGGCCGCCGGCGACGCCTGGCAGTCATCCCGCTCGCTGGGCCGCCGTGCCGGTGCTGTTCGGCAGCCCCATGGTCGTCCGCCTCGAGCGACCTTAAGGTGGTAGTTGACCTTCTGCGCGCGCTGCCGACCCAGCCAGCGAGCCGGCGGCGGAGGCCGAGACGGCACCCGAGCAGTCGCGCCGCAGACCGGGTCCAGCAGCGACGCCGGCGATCCTGCGGTGCTCGATAGTACCTCAACGGTCCTGCATGCGAGCACCGTCGCATTGACAAGATTATTTGTCAATGGCCCGGAGCGGCCGTCAGCCGCCCGCGAGCGCGAGCGCGACGAGGCCCCCGACCGCCACGAGCGCCCCCGCGTAGTAGCCCGGCGGCGGCCGGTACCCCTCGAGCCAGCGCGCGCACGGGATGGCGACCAGCGGCGCGGTCGCCGCCACCGCCTGCGCGACGCCCGGCTGCAGGGACTGGAGCGCCCACACCATCGCCGTCACGCCGAGCACCGGTCCCAGCAGGGCGTTCGCGGTGATCCAGAACGCCGGGGCGGTCGGGCAGCCGGTTGCCCAGCGGGCCCAGGTCGGCGGCGTAGGCGGCGCCGAGGGACCGCCCGGTCGGGACCGGGCGACGGGTCGCGGACCGCGCGGGCAGGAGGGTCGCCACGAGCAGCGCCGCCAGAGCGACGAGCAGTCCGCCGACGAGGCGGTCGAACGACGCCGAGCTCACCACGTCGAACCGCCCGGCCACCGGACCGGCCTGCTCGCCGGCGGCCACCGACGCCTTCTGGAGGGCCACGAGCGACTCCCGGCTGATCACCGCGCTGACCGCCTGGGCGAGGCCGGCGGCCAGGGCGAGCGCCACGCCGGCGCGTGCTCGCGGCGTGCGTCCGGACCCTCGGACGTACGGGAGCAGACCGAGGACGACGCCCCCGAGGATCACCAGGCCGCACACCACCTCGGCCCCGGTCAGGGCGTCCGCGAACCAGACCCACGCCAGGATCCCCGCCGCGAGCGCCGCGGTGGTCTCGACGACCAGGGAGGTGAGCGGCGCGCCGACCAGGGACAGCGCGCGGAAGACGCCCAGCCCGCCCAGGCCGAACCCGATCGCGCCCGGCGAGCGCGAACAGGGCGGACCGGTCGGCCGAGGCGCGGCCCAGGGCGAACGCGGGCACGGCCATGACCGCCGTCGCGATGGCCAGCCGGCCGGCGTTCGCGCGGACGAACCCGACCAGGCGGATGGCCCGGCGGGCGGCGACGGGCGTGACGCCGTAGAGGACCGCCGCCAGGAGCGCCGCGAGCAGGCCCGCCGTCATGTCGCCGGTGTCTCGTCGCGCAGGCTCCTCACCAGCGCGGCGGCATCCGCCGGGCTGACGTCGTCGACGGCGCGGTCGTCGACGAGCATCGCGGGCGCGTGGTCGCAGCGGCCGATGCAGTGCACCCGCTCCATGACCACGGCGCCGTCGTCGTCGGCCGCCCTCGTCTCCTGCTCCAGCCGCGTCCACACCGCCGGTGCGCCGGCCAGCTCGCACGCCAGCGTGCGGCACACCCGCACCACGTGCCGCGCGGGCGCGCCGTGCAGGAACGAGTAGAAGGTGACGACGCCGAGCACCTCGACGGGCGGGATGCCCAGGCGGGTGGCGACGAGCTGCATCGCCTCGTCGCTGATCTCGCCGCGGCGCCGGCGGAGCCCCTGCAGCACGGGCAGGAGCGCGCTGCGGTCGGTGCCGTGCTCCGCCAGGAGCGTGTCGACGTCGGCGACGAGCACGGTGCTCACCGCCCCACGCCGAGCTGCGGTGCCGCGCGGGGTGTAGGTGGTGTGCAGCAGGCGGTGGCTCGTCGGCCCGCACGGCCCGTCGGTCAGCAGGTCGCCGTAGAGGCGCAGCACCGCCGGGTTCTCGTGGCTCTTGCGCGCGCGGCCGGTCTGTCCGTAGTGCGCGTCCTCGGCGTAGATGGCCCGGGCGCGGGCGGCCCGCACCGCGGCGCTCGTCGGCACCGGCTGGCCGCCGCCGCCCAGGCACCCGCCGGGGCACGCCATGACCTCGATGAAGTGGTAGGTGGAGAACGTGCCGCCCGCGCGGACGTCCTCCATCACGGCGTGGGCGTTGGCGGTGCCGTGCGCGACGGCGCACCGCAGCGTGACGCCCCGCAGCCACTCCAGGTCCGGCACCAGGTGCGCCAGGATCGGCGGCACGGGTCCCACCCGGTCGATCGTGACCTCGACGGACCGGACGCCCTCGAACCCGCGCACCGGCGTGATGTCGGCGTGCGCGAAGTAGTCCTCCGCCGGGCACCCGGTGACCAGCTCGATCACGGTCCGCAGCGCGGACTCCATCACGCCGCCCGTCACCCCGAAGATCACGCCCGAGCCGCTGGCGGTGCCGAACGGGTCGTCGAAGTCGCTCGTCGGCAGGTCGGTCAGAGAGACGCCGCGGGCGCGCATCATCGCGGCGAGCTCGCGGGTGGTCAGGGCGATGTCGACGTCCGGCCGCTCGTCGTGCGCGAACTCGGGGCGCGAGGCCTCGAACTTCTTGGCCGTGCACGGCATGAGCGAGACGGACAGGATGCGCGCGGGGTCGAGCCCCTGCTGCTGGGCGTACCAGGTCTTGATCAGGGACCCGAACATCTGCTGCGGGCTGCGGCACGACGACAGGTGGGCCAGGTGCTCGGGGTCGCGGTGCTCGAGGTCCTTGACCCACCCCGGGCTGCACGAGGTCAGCTGCGGCAGCGGGTGCGTGGAGCTGCCCAGCACCAGGTTCTCGTAGAGCCGGACCAGCAGCTCGGCGCCCTCCTCGATGACCGTGAGGTCCGCGGCGAAGCTGGTGTCGAACACCTTGTCGAACCCGAGGCGGCGCAGGGCGGTGTTGAGCTGCCACGTGACCGGCGTGCCCGGCTCGAGCCCGAACTCCTCACCGATCGCGGCGCGCGGCGCGGGGGCCGTCTGGATGACGACGTGCGTGGCGGGGTCGTCCAGGGCGGCGAACAGCTCCGCCGTCCGGTCCACCGGGCGCAGCGCCCCCGTCGGGCAGCGGTTGATGCACTGGCCGCAGGCGATGCAGTCGGCCTCCGTCAGGGGCAGGCCCAGGTAGGTGGAGACGGCGGTGGAGCTGCCGCGGCCGACGACGCCCAGGACGCCGAGGTCCTGCAGCTCCGCGCACGTGCGCACGCACCGCAGGCAGCCGATGCACGCGTCGAGGTCCACCGTGACGGCGGGTCCGAGCAGGTCCACCAGCGGCACCGGCCGGGACGCGCGCAGGGGCACCGGCCCGACGCCGTGCTCCGTGGCGAGCACCTGCAGCTCGCACGCCCCCGTCCGCGCGCACTCCGGGCAGTCCTGCGGGTGCTCCCCCATGAGCAGCTCGATCACGTCCCGCCGGGCGTCGACCACCCGCGGGCTGTCGGTGCGCACCCGCAGGTCGTCGGTGACCGGGAACGTGCACGCCGCCTGCAGCCCGGGGCGCCCCTCGATCTCGACGACGCAGAGCCGGCACGACCCGACGTCGCGCAGGTCCGGGTGGTGGCACAGCGTCGGGATCCGGACGCCCGCGGCGTGCGCGAGGTCCAGCACGGTCGCGCCGGAGGGGACGGTCACCGGCCGGCCGTCGATCAGCGCCTGTGCGGTGGTCATGTCAGGCACCTCCGGCCACGGCGACGGGGACCCGCAGGTCGGCGGGGAAGTGCTCGAGCAGCGACAGGAACACGTTCGGGCTGGACTGGCCGAGCCCGCACTTGGACGTCAGCCGCATGGTCGCGCCCAGGCGCCGCAGCCGTGCGACGTCGTCGGCCGAGCACGTGCCCGCCCGCAGCCGCCGGACCCCGTCGAGCAGCGCCGCCGTCCCCAGCCGGCACGGCGCGCACTGCCCGCAGGACTCGTCGGCAAAGAACTCCGCCACGTTCTCGGCCACGTCCAGGAGGTCGCGGTCGGGGCCGAGCACGATGAACGCGCCGCCGGTGGCGACGTCCTCGTAGCTCACGGTCCGCCCGAACTCCTCGGCGGGCACGCAGCTCCCGGCGGCACCGCCGACGACGACGGCCCGGGCGTCCGCGCCACCGGCGGCTCGCAGCACCTCGGCGATCGGCACGCCCAGGGGGAACTCGTAGACCCCGGGCCGCGCGACGTCGCCGGACACGCTGAGCAGCTTCGGCCCGGTCGACCGGTCCGTGCCGATCGCGGCGAACCAGTCCGGCCCCCGCGCCAGGATGGCCGCCGCCCACGCGAACGTCTCCACGTTGTTCACCACGGTCGGCGCGCCGTGCAGGCCGTGCACCACCGGGTACGGCGGACGGTCCCGCGGCTCACCGCGCCGACCCTCCAGGCTCTCCAGCAGGGCGCTCTCCTCGCCGCACACGTAGGCGCCGGCGCCCATGTGCACGCGGATGTCGAAGTCGACCGCCGGACCGAGGAGCCCGCGGTCCCGCCGCTCCTGCAGGGTGTCCAGGAGCGCGTCGCGCAGGTACACGTACTCCGCGCGCAGGTACAGGACGCCCTCGGCCGCGCCGATCGCGTACCCGGCGATCGTCATGCCCTCGAGCACCAGGTGCGCGTGCTCCGCCAGCAGGACCCGGTCCTTGAACGTCCCCGGCTCCCCCTCGTCGGCATTGCAGACGACGAACCGCCGACCGTCCGGAGCGTCCGCGTCCGCGGCCAGACGCCACTTCAGCCCGGTCGGGAAGCCGGCACCGCCGCGCCCGCGCATCCCCGACGCGACCAGCTGGTCGACCACCTGCGCGGGCGACATCGCCAGCGCCGCACGCAGACCCGCTCCCGGCTCGACGGAGGCCAGCGTCATCGGTGTGCGGACGGTCACGGCGCGCCTCCCGTCGACCAGCGTCGGTCGACCTCACGTCCCACGCTAGGGACGCGGAGGGGGCCGTGAACCGGGCCGTTGGACCCTGATCCGGGGTCAGTGCTCGGGTCGACGGAGGTCAGGGACGGGGTGGATCGCCGGCCGCACGGGTCAGCCGATGCTGAAAGGCACCGGTCCCCCGCCAGGAGGTTCCGGGCCGATCGTCGCTGGTCGGGGTCAGACCGTCCCCGGTGAACGACATCACCGCCCACGCCTCGTACTCGCCGGCGGGCAGCGGCTCGCCGGGTTCGGTGCCAGCGCTCGTCGTGCAGGCGAGGGCCATGGTGGAGGCCTTGAACTCGGATCGGCCACCGACGGCGAGGTCGACGGGCAGCCCGATGTCGTCGTGCCCGTCGAGCCCGCCGACGATGACGCCGCCCTGGGCGATCACCACGATCGGGTGTCCGGGCGTCGCCGAGATGGCGTCCGCTCCGGTGTCGGTGACGCGGACGGTGAACTCGTGGCCTCCGTCGGCCCCTGCCTCGAGCTCCAGCGAGAGCGGCGCGGGATTGGTCTCCTGGGACGCCAGCGACTCCAGACCCGTGGTGGACGCGCCGCAGGCGGTCGGTTCCTGCGGCTCTGCCGCGCCGTCGGCCGTGACGGTCACCGTGGTGACGGCGACGCCCCATCCGGCCGCGAGCGTGCCACGTCGCGACGGAGCCCCAGCTGCGAGAAGACCAGGTCGCAGGTGCCGGGTTCGACCGCCGCCGAACCATCGCGGTGCAGGAACTGGTCGCACCACGCCAGCGCGATCGACTCGTCGCTGGCCATGGGCAGTGGTGCCACCGCATAGCTCGCCCGGCCACTCCTCGATCCTGAGCTGCTCGCTACCTGGACGACGTTCTGCACGGCGACCACGACGCCGTCGCGCACCAACGAGATCGGTCCCGTAGACCCAGCCCTGCGCACCGGGTCGGCGGCCGAGCTCGACGTCACCGTCGCGGTCCACTTCCCATGCACGCCCATCTCGGTGGGGGCGTCAGCCAGCGACAGTTCGATGCTCGCCACCTCCGTGGTCGAGTCCGCGCCCGCCGTGATCGCGTCGGCCACCGTCTCCCCGCAGCGCGTGAACTGCCCCGGCCAGTCGCCACCACCGGATGCTCCGGCGACATCGACCTCAACCACGGCAGCGCGACGACGACCGCTGCAACGCCGCGACGCCCTCGCTGAGGCCACCAGCGGATCGACTGGCGGGCATGTCCGGGGACGGAGTGCCACGTGCTCGACCCGTTCCGGAGGTCGCTCTCGAGTCCGTCCCGCCGTCCGCCACGTTGCCTCCTGTCGACGACCACCGTCCTAGCCAGAGCAGCGGCCGGAGCGGTTCAGGTCGGGCGGGAAACGCCTGGATGGGTGAGCGCCCGGCAGTCGCAGGGGAAGCGAGTCTGCGTGAATCTGCGGCATGCGGCTCGCGGCGACAGTCGGCGCAGATCCCGCCCCATGAACGCTCACCCGTTCTGCGCACCTGTGCCCACGGACCCCGCCGGTGCGGTACATATCTCCTCGACCGTGGTGGCTGGCCGGCGGACACGTCGCGCCACGTCCGGGATGCCGAGGGGCGTCCCGGCCGAGTGATGAACAGCGCCGCGACCCCTCGATGGAGGTCTTCGATGAGCATCACCGTGCGACGGCTGTCCGGAACGATCCTGACCTGCGCGGCTCTCCTGGTCGGCGCCTGTGCGTCGGCCGGATCTGCTGCAACCCCTGTCCTGCCCCCGGCCAACGGGCAGTTCGACTACCAGATCGGCGGCGCCTACACACCGTCCTCGTCGGTGGCGATCGTCGACCGCGACCGGCTGGAGGCACCCGCACCCGGCAAGTACGGGATCTGCTACGTCAACGCCTTCCAGACCCAGCCCGACGACGCGGCCTGGTGGAAGACCCACCACGACGACCTGCTGCTGAAGAAGGCGAACGGGAAGTACGTCATCGACAGCGGCTGGAACGAGATGCTGCTCGACACGTCGACGGCGGCGAAGCGGACAGCGCTGCTCGCGATCGTCGGTGGGTGGATCGACGGCTGCAAGGCCAGCGGCTACCAGGCTGTCGAGCCGGACAACCTCGACAGCTACAGCCGCAGCTCCAAGCTGCTCACCAAGCAGAACAACGTCGCCTTCGCCAAGCTCCTGGCGGCCCGGGCCCACGCGGACGGCCTGGCCATCGCCCAGAAGAACGACTCGTCGATGGCGTCGAGCGGCAAGGCGATCGGGTTCGACTTCGCCATCGTCGAGGAGTGCCAGGTCTACGACGAGTGCGGCGACTTCACTGACGTGTACGGCGCGCAGGTGTACGAGATCGAGTACACCGACAACGGCGGGACGAAGAACTTCACCAAGGCGTGCACGGCTCGGGGCGCGACGACGAGCGTCATCTACCGGGACCGGGACGTCGTGGCGAAGGGCGCCGGCGGGTACGTGTACAAGTACTGCTGACGCGACGGCGGGTGGGGCTGTCCCTCGTTGGGACGGCCCCACTTCCGACGCTCGACGCTCAGCCCCGCCCACCCTGCATCGGCCGGTGCCGCTGCTGGACCCCCGCTGCCCCGTAGGGGTAGTCGTCGACGCGCGGTGCGCTGGCGTCGGTCAGCCGGTCGATCTCCTCGCGGGTCAGCTCGAGGTCGGCGGCGCCCAGGTTGTCGGTGAGCTGCTCGACCGTGCGCGCCCCGAGGATCACCGACGTCACCGCCGGCTGGGCCGCGAGCCACGCCAGGGAGACCTGGGACATCGAGCAGTCGTGGGCCTGGGCGACCTCGCCGACGACGTCGATCACGCGCCAGGTGCGCTCGTCGGCGTTGCGGGCCTCCCACGCCTCCATGCCCCGCGTCGGGTTCTCGCCCAGTCGGGTGCTCCCGGTCGGCGGGACGTCGCGCTCGTACTTCCCGCTGAGCCATCCGCCGGCCAGCGGCGACCACGGGAGCAGACCGATACCGGCGTCGAGCGCCGCGGGGACCACCTCGTGCTCGATGTCGCGGACCAGGAGGTTGTACTGCGGCTGGAGGGTGACCGGCGCGGACCAGCCGCGCGCGGCGGCCACGTGCACCGCCTTGGTCAGCTGCCAGCCGAGGTAGTTGGAGAAGCCGTAGTACGAGATCTTCCCGGCCCGCACGGCCTCGTCGAGGAAGCCAAGCGTCTCCTCGACCGGGGTGAGCGCGTCCCACGCGTGCATCTGGTACAGGTCGACGTGATCGACCCCGAGCCGGCGCAGAGACGCCTCGAGCGCGGTGCGCAGATGCCGTCGGGACAGCCCGACGTCGTTGGGCCCTTCCCCCATCGGGAAGCGGCCCTTCGTCGCGACGACCACCTGGGCAGCCTCGGTCGGGTGCGCGGCCAGCCACCGGCCGATGATCTCCTCCGAGACCCCGGAGCTGTACACGTCCGCGGTGTCGAAGAAGGTCCCGCCGTTCTCGACGAACGCGGTCATGATCTGGCCCGACGTGGCCTCGTCAGCCTCCGCCCCGAACGTCATCGTTCCCAGGGCCTGCGTGGAGACGACCGTCCCCGAGCGGCCGAGCGTGCGGTACTGCATGGGGGACCTCCGGTGGGTGGGTGCTGGGAGCGGTCCGCGTGCGGGCGCCTCTGTACAGCCTGAGTCAGCCTGGCGGTTGGGGCGAGCGGGCGCAGCGCCCTGCCGGCGCTCGGTGACCGCGCGGGTGGCTGGGTCGCCCCTCGGGCTTTAGCGCACGACCTGGTGGGCACAGTGGGGTCAAGCACCTACCGTCTACCGAGGAGATAGGGCAGGCCTCGCCGCAGCCATCGTGATGACCACGCAGCCGGCGCAGACGATCTCTTCGGTCCACGGCTCGGTCGACGAGTACGGCCCGCTCGCCATCGCGGGCGAGCGGGCCGATCGAGTTGTTCCAGCGCTCAGTGCCGCTGATACGAGCTCGCTGACGTGCAGATCTCTCTCGCAGCCTTCAGGAAGAACTTTGCGAGAAGGTGCCCCCTAGTGAGACGACAAGCCGGGCTTCAGTCCGGCGATCACCACAGTAGCGAGAACGCCGACGCCGCCGCCGGCCAACAATGCAGCGGTCCACATCGGCATCCTTTCCGGGCCGATCATCGCCCAGATACCTATCGCGAGGTACACAAGGCACGCAGTAATCTGCCACGGCAACGTCGCCCGCGGAAGCGTACGCGAAGTTGCGAAGAGCATCAGTGCCAGGCCCGCCAGTGCTGAACCCGCGACCACTAGTACCTGCATGCTCCACACTCCCGAGGCTTTCCGAGGCTGGGTTCTCCCCACTGCTCATCCGGAAGACCCTCGACGTGCCTGACGCTACCTTCGCCTGCCCGACCTGACCACGTTCTGCCCCGTCCCGGCATTCGCGCGGGTCTGCTCTACGACGAAGTCGTCACCCGAGACGTCGGGCCGCGGCCAGCGGCGCGCCCCTTCGACGAGCCGGCTCACGGCTCCAGGGCCTCCAGGGTCACCCGGGTGGCTGCAGCGATGAGTGTCGCGTCGGACTCGGCGTCCACCTCGCCCTGGTCGCTGAGGACCGCGAGGACGAGGGGTGGGCGACCGGGTGGGGTGATGACGGCGATGTCGTTGCGCGTGCCGTACCCGCCGCTGCCCGTCTTGTCTCCGACCAGCCAGCCCGCGGGCACGCCGGCGCGGATGAGCTCGTCGCCGGTCGTGTTGCCCTGCAGCCAGCCATTCAGCACCTGCCGGTCCGTCGCACTCAGGGCGTCGTCGACGGCGAAGGCTCGCAGGCTCGCAGCGAGCGCCCTCGGCGTGCTGGTGTCCCGGTCGTCTCCGGGCACCGCCTCGTTGAGGGCGGGCTCGGTCCGAGCCGGCAGTGTCACGTCGTCGCCCACGGCCCGGAGTGCTCGGGCCAGCGCCTGGGGTCCACCGAGGTCGTCGAGCAGCAGGTTCGCGGCCGTGTTGTCGCTGAACCGGATGGCCGCGTCGGCGAGCTCTCGTCGGGTCATGCCCTCGCCGGCACGGTTCTCGGTCACCGGGGAGTACGTCACCAGGTCGGAGGACGTGAAGGGGATGAGCTCCTCGAGCTGCTCGTCCGTCGTGCTGTCCAGGACCGCGGCAGCCAGCAGCGCCTTGACCGTCGACGCGTAGGCGAACCGTTCGTCGGCCCGGTGCTCCACCCGACGTCCGGAGCCGGTGTCGACAGCGACGACGCCCAGCCGCGCATCGAAAGACCCCTCCAGGTCAGCGAGCCCTGGCACGTTGACGACCGTCTCGGTCGGCGCCACGGATGTCGCCTCGGCGGTCGTGCCGCCTCGTGCGTCGCTGCTGCCGGCCGGACCCGTCGGGGGTTCTGATGACGACCCCGGCGCGCCGCCGTCGGGCGACGCACACCCGGAGCCCGTCAGCACGAGGAGGACGGCGATCGTGAGTCCGAGGACCGTGGGCCGACCGCTCACCGGCCACGGCCGAACGGTCCGTCCGGGGTGAAGACGAGATCGGCGAAGCGGCGGCCCATGTCGACGTGCGTCGGCGCGTCCGGGTGGAGGCCGTCGGGCAGCGGTCGGCGCTCGGCGTCGGCGGCACCGTAGAGGTCGGGCCCGTGGACGAGGTGCAGGTTCGGATCGTCGGCCGAGCGCTGCGCCACCACCGCCGCCAGCTGTTCGCGGATGACACGAAGGGTGAGGCGGCCCCGGGGCACGTCGGCCGGGTCACCGGTGGCATGGAACACCACCTGACCGTCGACGAGGGCGGGGGCAGCCGGACCGGGCGTGTCTTCGTGGATCGGGCACCACGTGGGCGTGAGGACGACCAATGGCGTGGTGGGGTGCCCGTCCCGGACGGTGTCGAGGAAGCCGTGGACGGCGGGGACGAACGCCCGCAGCCGCATCGCGTCGGTGTTCACCACGTTGATCCCGACCGCGATGCTGATCAGGTCGGCCGCCTGGTCGCGCATGGTCCGTGCGAGGAACGGATCGAGCAGCGCGCTCCCGCCCAGACCCAGGTTGAGGAGCTCGACCCCGCCGGACGACGCGGCCACCGCGGGCCAGGTGGTGCTGGGGCTGGCGGCCCCGGAGCCCTGGCTCAGCGAGCTGCCGTGGTGCAGCCAGACCGGACGGCGTCCGTCGGGGGCCGGTGAGACGGGCGCGTCCGCGCGCAGCGCGAGGACCTGGGTGGCTTCGTCGTGGGGCAGCCACAGCTCCAGCTCCTTGTCGCCGGCAGGAAGTCCGGCGAAGCGGACCGTGCCGACCGGGCCGTCCACGTGCTCGACCGTGCCCGTGGCCATGTCGATGCGCACGGCTGCGCCCCCGTCGACAGCCGACCGAGCGGTGAGCTCGCCGTCGACGAACAGGTCGTAGACGCCGTCGGGGCGCGGTGGCATCCCGACGTACTCCCGTCGGGTGCGCAGCGTGTCGACCTCGATGATCGTGGCTGCGGTACGCAGGACGAGCCTCACGCCGGACGGCTGCGACGCGGCCATGAGCAGCTGGGGGTCGGGGAACTGCTGCCGAACCCAGCGTGGCAGCCGGTGCGGCATGACGCCGCGCCCGCTCCGGTCCAGGTCCATCGCCCCGCGAAACAGGGCGTCGGTGAGCTCGATGGTCAGGAGCGGGGTGGTCACTTGCCCTCCAAGGGCGGCTCGTCGTGATCGTGCTGGCCGTGCGGCCAGGCGCGCAGGAGGGTGTCGAGGGCGACCAGAGTGCGTCGCCATGACACCGCGGGCGCGGGTGCGGTGTGGTCGAAGGAGCCAGCGGCCTCGAGGTCGATGAAGCCACGGAGCACGCTGCCGATCAGGCGGACGGCGTGGGTCTGGTCCTCGCCGTCCAGGTCGTAGCCGCGGAGGATGGCCCGGGTCATGGCGGCGATGCGTGGACCTGCGCTGCGAGCGGCGGTGGCGGGATCCAGCGGTGACTGCATGGCCGCCCACCGGCCGGGGTGGGCACGGGCGTAGTCGCGGTAGGCGTCGGCGAAGGCCACGAGCGCGTCCGCGCCGGCACGGCCCGCGAGGGCCTCGGACACCAGGTCGGCGAGCTCCTCGAGCGCGAGCAGCGCGACGCGGGCGCGGAGGTCGGCAGTACCGCTGATGTGGGCGTAGAGGCTCGCCGCCTGCACGCCGACCCGACGGGCGACCGCGGAGACGGTGAGCTGGTGAAGACCGAGCTCGTCGGCGAGCTCCGCGCCCACCTCCGTGAGCCGCTCCGCGGTGAGACCTTGGCGTGCCATGAGGCCATAGTGCTGCACCTATAGGGCATAGGCAAATCCCAATGCCCTAAGATCTCGTAGACGAGGGCGCCACGCCAGGAGTCGCGCGCGGTTCGCTGGTGACCGCCGAACCCCTGGGGTCGTCAACCAGAGAACGCCGCGTCGGCTTCGAGTCGGCGCTTCAGACCGGTCCAGATCCCGCGCTCCATGCGGCGGCCCAGCGGTCCCACCAGGGGCCCGAGCGTGCGGAGCCATCCCTGGGGGCGCACCCGCCAGTCCCAGGCCATGACGGTGCCGTCGGCGTCCGGGGTGAACGTCAGCGACCCGGACGTCTCCATCATCGAGCTGGTGGTCAGCGACCCGAGGCGGCGAGGTCGATCGAAGTGCGTGAGCTCGACGAGCATGACCGTGCCGGTCCGTCCCATCCGGACGCGGAACCGGGAGCCGAGGCCGACGGGCTCGGGGGTGAGCATCTCGGCCTCGGTCATCGCCGGGTTGAACGAGGGCTCGTTCCGCGAGTCCGCGACCACGTCGAAGACGCGCTCCCGCGGCACCGCGATCCGGACGCTCCCCGTGACGTGGGCCCCGCGGACGTTGCGGTCCGCGCCGAGACCGCTCACCTTCGCCTTCATCACCACTCCCGACGGCGTCCCCGCGCCGGCCCGGAAGACCGGTCACGCTGCCCGGTCCGAGGACGACACGAGCCGCCTCAGATCCGAGCTCCCGATCCAGCCTGCTCCCCCGGCCGTGCTGGGGAAGGGCACTACGTCCCGTGTGACAGGCCGTGCGTCCTGGGACGCCCGGCACTGGAGGAAACCTCCCCCCTTCCCGCACACCTGCTACTGAGACCGCCCACCGCACGGGTGGCGGCCCCAGGCGGGAGTGGCGACGTGATGTCGACACCCGCTTTAGGAGTTCGATCCGGCAGGGTCCTCAGCCCCGCGACCTGCAGAAATACACGCATGTAAGGCGAATACTGCGAGCCATCTACGGGTTCTGCTGACCACTTGCTGACCACGCCGTCGCGAACACGCAGCGAACCATGCGTGACGATCACCAGCGATGGTCGGGTCAGGCGCAGGCGCCGCCCTGGGAAGGGCAGGCGGGGGCAGGGTTACTCACGGGGGCGTCAGTCGAAGCATTGTCGTCCGCGATCGAGCGTGGTTGTGCGGCCCGTTGTAACGGCAGCACATCCGTCGCGCCGCGGTTGCAAACGCCCTGCCCATTACGGCCCCTAGGCACGCAGCAGACGCTCAGGCGATTGAGCGGACCGTCTTGTCGTAGCGATCCTGAAGGTGCTCGTCTTTGACCTTTCCATTGAGCGCTTGACGCACGAACACCTGGAGGTCTTTCTCGTTGAGGAGGAGAACTAGGCCATCATGTTGGGCCGCTATACGCTGCACGTGGGAATAGTAGTGATTCTTTATCTCGCCACGGAAGATGAGGACGACCACTTTGCCGCCCGCGCTGTTCGCGTAATAAGCGACCTGCTGGAAGTCGCTCGCCGTCAACTCCCCGTAATTCTTGCACTCGAAAGTGACCTGCGTTGCATTGTAGCGCTGCCTCAGCATCTCCCAGAAGCCCGATCCCCTGTTGGAAGCAACCCAGTCGCGTCTCGTGGTTCCAGCGACATCGCGCACCTGCTCTTCAATATTGCTCAGGCTACGAAAGAAGCACAACTTGAGCACTGCACCAACAGCGTCTTCGAAAGCCGAGGCTCCGGGAGCGCCTTCCGGAAGCGTCTTTAGCTCATCAAGCAAATCAGTCAATTGCTCGCGATAGATCTCGAAATCGAGCGACTCGGGCAGATCGAGGACGAGCCCACTTCTGCCAAAGGGTGTCGCGTCCGTGAAGTCGCTAATGATCACATCCTGGAGATCCAGAGCTTCCCAGTAGGAGGAGTGGACGACAAGGTCCGTACCGGCGCGGACCGCCGGTGGTGTTGTGTCACTCGGCCCGAGGCTTCGAAAGACCGGCTGTGCGGGCTGACTCGACCGTCGAGTCGGTTGTGCATATCCAAAAAAGCCGATGTTGTACATCAATTGAGTGAACGTTGCTGGTTCGCTGTACTCATAAATCCATGCCGAGCAGGCCTGCCTGATCTGGTCGTCGATCAGAAGGCGATCGATGAATCCGGCAATGCCGCGCAGCGTCCACCTGCCCCCCAGGCCGTAAAACCGGGCCAGCACCAATGAGATCTGTGGATAGTTCTCCTGGTACTCATCACCCAGATCCTTTAGTCTGGAGTCTGAGAACCGACGACGCGCAGACGTGAGATCTTCGATCTGGATAAGGTCGTGCTTGCGGCTCTGGGCAGTGTCCAGGGCCAGCCCTGCGTACGTGATCACGTCTCGGGGCCGGTGCTGGCAGAAATCGAACACGAGCCGACGCGCATCTTCTCCGTTCTCAAAGAACATATTCCACGTGCTACCGCCAAGCGCAAACTTCGTTGTTAGTGGCGCGTTGAGTCGGCGCTCCACCATTTCGAGCAACTGGGGCTCCGTCCAATCAAGGCCAACCACGCAAGTCTCGAGCCGCGCAAACTCGCTATCGCCCTGTCGAACCCGTTCAAAAATATTCTCGCGTACAAATACTAATACGCGCATTCCGCTGTTTTGGGTGTTTATCTCGAGCGCAGCGTGCATCAGAGCAGTGAGGTAAACGACGGCGAGTTGACTGCCGTCCCAGCTGTCGTCGATCGCGTCCAGGAGCAGGGTATAGCGGGCTCGCTCGGATTGCTGAAGCTCATGCATATCCTTTGAATGGGCTTTCGCCAGTTTTACCTGCCGCAACCACTCGGCGTCATCCCCTGCTTCCAGAGGTTTTGTGATGCTCTCGATGTAACTAACTGCGCGCAGATCAAAATCGAGTTCCCCAAACTCCAGCACTTCTTGCTGCAGCAGCTTGGACAACTCACGGTCGTACAAGTGCTCCCGGCTCAGCCAAGTCATCAGCACCTCCATCTGGAGACTGCGACGGAAGGCGGCGGTCAACGACCGAAACGGCTTCTGCTTGGCATCCGCAAACGACTCGACTCCGAGCGCGTTGCCGCTCGGAGAGAAGAGTTCGGGCCTGATGATCAACGATCGCGGGCCGGTGCGCTCCACGTATCGAGCGATCGTTGTCTTTCCAGTTCCCCTTCGTCCAACGAAGAAGCAATGCGGATTGCTCCATTCGGCAGCCGCTAGGAGGGCCGGCGTCCTAACGAAGACATCGTCGCGCTCGAGTGTCGTGTCGTACTCGGCGAAGGACTGACCTAGATGGACGCGTTCGAGCGCCCGCTTGGGAAGACTCGTCATCGCACAACCGCTCTGGGTCGGTTCACAATCGGAAGGTACCGGATCGGCCGTCACCTCGGGCCCCAACGCGGGCGCATCGAACGAACCGGCCGCAGGGAGAGGTGTCCCGGGCTCCCTCCCGCACGAACCGGCAGGCTGACCCCGGTAGCTGTGCCGAGGCGGATCGGTGGACGGGGCCCGTGGCCTCGCCTATTCGTGGACGATCTGGATTGGACCAAGCTCGCTGGTGTGTCCAACGGGAACGTCGAGCGGAACCAGGGCAACGGGCGTGCGCCCGATCGCCTGTGAATTGGCCAAGGCTGGATGACGATTCCCAGTTCCACGGCACACGTGCAAGAAGAGTCGGGGCTGTGATCGTGTTTCGTCGACGGAGCTGAGCCCGACGGCGGACGGTGTCCGCTGCCCGCTACGGGCGGAGACGGTTTGGGTCGGGATAGCCGAGAACCGGTCGGGCTTCGGTTCTAGCCGAGTCGCCGCCGTGCACCTCACCCGCGACTCGCTCGTGCGGACGGCCTCCGGTTCATCCGGTGAGCTCAACGCGCGCTGTGATGAGCTGTCGAAGCGCGTCGCTGTCGTTCCGGATTCCCTTGTACGCGTCGGACGTGTAGGTGACGCGAAAGAGTTCTTGGGCGTACCGCACGATGCCGACCTGGTAGGTCTGCTGGCCAGCGCGAAGGTGTGCGGCGACGTCGGGATGGTCCGCCAATGCGCGGTCGATGACGGCATGGAGCCGATCCGGGTCCGGCACATCTGACAACCCGGCAACCAATGCCTCGGCGGCAGGGCCGAACGACCAGTACTGGCTCCACGGAGTCGTGGCGGCGATGGTCCTGGCCTCGCTCATGGGAGCGGGCCAAATCTGCAGGAGATATCGCTCGGCTTCGGTATCGGCCGCGTCTGACCAAGACGAGGCCGGCTCGCCGTCGATCACGATGTAGCGGACGCGGACCTCGACGCCCGCAGAGATCGGGATCTCGAGACGTCCGGTGCCCGCCCAACCTACGACACAGGCGCCCCGACCCGTGCGCATCGAGAATTCGACGGCGGTGTCCCACGACGGATCCAGCGGTGCCGGTGCATCGAGGACATCGACTTCGATCGTGATCGTTCCGTACTGGCGCGGCGTGGTCAGGACGACATGCTCGCCGAACTCGCCGCTGGCCAAGCCGATTTCACGGAGGTCGGCGACGTGCCCGCCGTCGCCGGGGTGGAGCTCGATCTGAGAGTAGTCGGCGTCGACGTCACCGATCACGGCTGGCATAGGCACAGCGTAGGTCGGCGGGGCGCTCCGCTGACGAGCATTCGATCGGGGTCTTCGCGTGGGTCGGGGGACCCGACCGGCCACCCCCACCGAGTTTGATGTCGCCGTCGGCCTGCGCAGGTGGCTTCGGTGACCCCGGCGGTACTGCTCGCGATCCAGATGCACTGTCGCGTCTTGCGCGCAGTTCCGCACACCTGCTTGCAGCAGGAGGCCGCAACACGACCTCGTGATGCTGCCGCCTCCGGCTGCCGGTGAAACCGACCTCGCGTCTTACGCACTTCTTGGCGCACCTATCACTAGGAGCAGCCGCTGCTCGAGCCGCATGGAGGAGGTAGCGCGTTGGTGATGTCGATGCACAAGCTCACTGTCGGCGACGGCTACGCGTACCTGACCAGGCACGTTGCTGCCGGCGATGCCGGCCTTTCAGCCGCGCGACTCGCTCACCGCGTACTACGAGCAGACCGGCAACCCAGCGGGTCGCTGGCTCGGCAAGGGCCTCGGGGCGCTCGGTGACGGTCATCTGCCGGTCGGAAGCCTCGTCACCGAACTGGCGATGACGGCGTCTTCCGCGACGGATGCGACCCGATCAGTCACGCGCCGCTCGGCAAGCCGCACCGGATCGTCCGCGCCCGGTGAGGGCCGGCACGCGGTCGCCGGCTACGACCTGACGTTCACCGCGCCCAAGTCGGTCTCCGTCGCCTGGGGTCTGGCCGACGAGCCGGCGCGGGCGACCCTCTACGAGGCGCACCGGGCGGCGCTGTCGACGGCGCTGCGCTTCGTCGAGCACTCGGTGATCCGGACCCGGGTCGGTGCGGCCGGCTGCCGGCAGGTCAAGACGCGCGGCATGATCGCGGCCGCGTTCGACCACTGGGACTCCCGCGCCGGTGACCCGAACCTGCACACGCACGTCGTCGTCGCGAACAAGGTCCAGGGCCCCGACGGCGCGTGGCGCTCCGTCGACGGCCGCACCCTGCATGCCGCGGTGGTGACCGTCTCGGAGCTCTACGACGCCCTGCTCGCCGATGAGGTCTCGCGGCGGATCGGCGCGTCGTGGTCGTTGCGTGATCGCGGGGAGCGCCGCAACCCCGCGTTCGAGCTCGACGGTGTCGGCGAGGATCTGTTGGCCGAGTTCTCCGCCCGCTCGGAGCAGATCCACTGCGCCGAGCAGCGCTGGGCGGAGGAGTTCACGGAGCGCCGCGGGCGGGCGCCGTCGCGCACGGAGACGACCCGGGCGCGGCAGCATCTGACCCGCGAGACCCGGCCGCCGAAGGTCGTCCGTCCGCTGCGCGACCTGCTCGCCGATTGGGCCAACCGCGCCCGGGCGCTGACCGGGCTCGAGCCGGTCGACCTGGCCGCTCGCGCCCTGTCGGGGACCTACGGGCGCCCGCTGCGGGCCGCCGACGTCGGTCCGGAGGTCCGGTCGGCGATCGTCGCGCAGGTCATCGACGACGTCTCGACGCGCCGCTCGGTGTGGTCGACCTGGAACCTGGGCGCCGCTGCGCTGCGGTCCTCGCTCGCGCTGCGCATGGCCTCCCCCGAGGACCGCCTCGAGCTGACGAACGAGCTGGTGATCCAAGCGGGCGGCGCGTGCGTGCGGATCGACGACCAGGCCGACCCGGAGCGGCGTCGCGTGGGCGAGGAGATGTTCACGTCGACGGAGCTCCTGCAGGCCGAGCGGACGCTGCTCGACGCCGCCGAGACGGACCTCCCGATCGGGATCCACCCTCTGGCCGATCGCATCGCCGATCGCGAGCTGTGCGACCTCGCCGACGATCAGCGCGACGCGACCAAGGCGGTGCTCCTGTCCCGGCGAAGCCTCGACGTCCTGGTCGGGCCGGCCGGCTCGGGCAAGACGACGACGCTGGCGGCCTTGGCCGATACCTGGCGGCTGACGCGCGGCGACGTCGTCGGGCTGGCGCCCTCGGCCAGCGCGGCGGCGACCCTGTCCGCCGCGCTCGACGCCCGGTGCGAGACGACGGCCAAGTGGATCTACGAGTCCACGGGCGACGGTGCCGCGCGGCGAGCGCTGCGGTACCAGGCGGAGATGGCCGTCCTTGGCGATCCCAGCCTCGAGCCGTCCTGGATCGTCGCGACGCGAACGATCGGCGCCACCGCCTCGCCTCGGACCAGGACCAGTGGCGATTCCGCCGCGGGCAGCTCGTCATCGTCGACGAAGCCTCGATGGCCGACACCCGCACCCTGGCCGCCCTCGTCGACCAGGCGAGCGCCGCCGAGGCGAAGGTGCTGCTCGTCGGGGACCACCTGCAACGCGGAGCGGTCGATGCCGGCGGGGCGTTCGGGATGCTCGCCCGCCGCGGCCCCACCGCCGAGCTGCGCACCCTGTGGCGGTTCAGCCACCCGTGGGAAGCCCGCGCGACCCTCGACCTGCGCCACGGCGACCCCGCCGCCCTGGACGCCTACATCCAGCACCGCCGGGTCAGCCACGGCACGCACGACGACATGCTCGACGACGCACTCACCGCAGCGACCGACGCCGAAGCGCAGGGCCGGACCGTCCTGCTCGCGGCCGCCGACCGGCGCACCGTCAACGAGCTCAACGCCCGCACCCGCGCCGAACGCATCCGCACCGGCACCGTTCGCACCACCGGCATCACACTGAGCGACGGACTGACCGGCGGCGTCGGCGACCGCATCGTCACCCGCCGCAACAACCGTCGCCTGCGCACCAGCGACGGGTTCGTCCGCAACGGCGACCTCTGGCAGATCACCGACGTCCTGCCCGACGGCGGCCTGCGCGTCCAGCCCGTCGGCAGATCCGGCCGGCGGCACGCTGCGACTGCCGGCGGCCTACGTCGCCGAGTCCGTCGAGCTCGGCTACGCCACCACCACCGCCCGCAGCCAAGGCATGACCGTCGACGAGACCCACACCGTCATCACCGCCGGCATGGGCCGCGAAGACCTCTACGTCGCCGTCAGCCGCGGCCGCCACCTCAACCGGCTCTACGTCGCCACCGACCGCCCCGACCCCGACTGCCTGCCGGGAGGCGAGCCCGAGAGCGCCCGCGAGGTCCTCGACCGGATCCTCGCCACCACCCACGCCGAGACCTCCGCCACCGAGACCTGGGCCACCCACCACCCCGACGAACCGCAGCCGCCGCTCCCGGCGACCCGCCCACAGCCCGCCATCCCGCCGCTGCGTCCACAGATGACGCCGCGCCCCTTGACGCCCCCGCCCAGCCCGGTCCCCGATGGACCGGTACTGGAGCGGTGGTGACCACCCCAACCCACCGAAGGAGAACGACCATGTCGACAACCACGCAGACCCGCCGTCACCGCCGCTCGGCAGTACTACCGCGTCAAGGACGCCGCCGCCGTCCTCGGGGTGCCGGTGCGGACGCTCTACCACCTCGCCGAGACCGAGCAGATCCCCTGCCGCCGGCTCGGCACCGTCATCCTCATCCCGGCCTCGTGGGTCGATCGGGAGCCCGCGCAGCCGCGCCGACGCTGATGTCCGTCACCCGGCGGACGCTGCCCTCGGGCAAGGTGACCTGGCGCGCGAAGGTCTTCTTCGAGCACCGGGTCATCGCCGAGAAGTCGTTCCAGCGAAAGACCGATGCCAAGCGCTGGGAGGCCGACCAGCTGGTCAAGCTCCAGAGCGGCACCTGGATCGACCCGACGCGCGGCCGGGTGTCGTTCGGGACGCTCGCCGAGGAGTGGCAGGACTCGCGGCAGCACCTCGCGGTCCGGAGCCAGGAGACGACGCAGTTCCTGCTCGACTCCTACGTCATCCCTCTGCTCGGGCGCTTCCCGATCGCCGTCATCTCCGCGACGGACGTCGAGCGCGTGCTCACGGCGATGACGGTCCGCGGGCTGGCGACGGCCACCCGGCGCCGGGTCCTGTCCGTCATCCGGCTGGTGCTCGACTACGCCGTCCGCGACCGGCGGATCTCGGTCAACGTCGCCCGCTCGATCCCGCTCCCCAAGGGCACGACCAAGCGCGAGCCGCACTGGCTGCGCGCGGAGCAGCTGGGCAAGCTCGCCGACGCCATGCCGCCGAACTGCCGGCCGGTCGTGCTCTTCCTCGGCCTGGCCGGCTGCCGGTTCTCGGAGATGTGCGCGCTGCGGGTCGACGACGTCGTCCAGACACCGCACGGCCTCGGCGTGCGGATCCACCGCGCCGCCCCGCAGTCGAAGAAGACCAGCGGCGCGATCTTCGGCCCGACGAAGACGCACCAGACCCGCACGGTGCCGGTCCCGCCGACGCTCGAGACCTACGTCCGGGATCGGATCGAGAGCGCACCGTCCGGCTCGTACCTGTTCCCGAGCCCGACGGGCGCGATCTGGACCAACACCAACTTCCGGGTCCGGTCCCGCTGGACCGAGACCACGCAGTCGGTCGGCCTGGCCGGCACGACGATCCACGACCTCCGCCACACCGCCGCCTCGCTCCTCATCGCCGCCGGCGCCGACGTGAAGGCGGTCCAGATGATCCTCGGCCACGCCACCGCGACGATGACGATGGACCTCTACGGCCACCTGTTCTCCGAGGCGCCGTGGGTGGCGATGGAGCGGATGCCGATGTTCCCGGACCTCAGTCAACAATCCGATGACACATCGGAGAGGTGACCTCGCTGGCGGGTAGCGATGGCACCATCACGTCATGACTCTGTTTGGAGACCTCGATCAAGGGGAGGCCTACTTCTATCACTACACGCGGGCCGAGCGGCTGCGTCAGATCCTTGATGGTGGCCAGCTCCGCATGGGGCCCTACGCCTCAACCAACGACCCGCGCGAGACGAAGGCGTGGTATCCGAGCCTCTCGATCCCCGATGGGGAGGCAGACCTCGCGCAAGGCGAACACTTGCGCTTGATGGCCGATCTCGATGGACGTCTGCGCGGGCGTGCAAAGGTTCTCTGTCTCACTAGAGACGCGAAGCCCAGGGACGAGTTGGACGCGATCTTCCAGTTCCGTCGCGGCTACGCACGAGCTCGCATGTGGGATCAGTACGGGCAGAAGCATGTTGGCGCGTGCCTCGTCTTCGACCGCCAACGACTGCACTCCGCGATCCTCGAAGCGTCGGCGCCAGCCACGCCGCGCTACGGCAACGTGCGCTACGAGAACCGGCCGGTCGGACCCACCGGTCGATTCGACTTCGATCTAGCCGCCCTACGGGGAAACGGCGTCGAAGCAGAAGCTGACGCCTTCCTCCGCGAACACACTGGCGAACTGTTCTTCCACAAGAACACTGACTGGGAGTCGGAGCAGGAGTTCCGCTACGTCGTCGTGGACGACAGGCCCGAGCTGTTCGTGCCGATTTGGAGCAGCCTGGTCGCGATAGTTCTCGGGGACGCATACGAAGCAGACGACCTGACGGCTATCCGCCTTCATCCGCCCGTGGCAAGAGGCGACGTACCCATTGCGGTCTGCCGCTGGCAGAACGGCTTGCCGACTCCGCTCCCCACACCGCAGTGAGTCAGTGACCTGACTCGCGTCCATGAGGGGCTTGCTGACCACATGCTGACCACGAACCGGACATTGCGGTCGGACGCGACACACCACTGGCACGCCAGATCGCGCCTGACCTGCAACAACACACTGTGCGCCTGGGCAGATTCGAACTGCCGACACCCGCTTTAGGAGAGCGGTGCTCTATCCCCTGAGCTACAGGCGCGCGGGGGCGGACCCCCGAACAGCGCCCCAGCCTACCGGCCCACCCAGGAGCCCCCTCACGCCTCCGACAGCACGCAGAACTCGTTCCCCTCCACGTCCGCCAGCACCACGAACGACCGCCCCTCCCCCTGCCCGACGTCCACCCGCCGCGCACCGAGCGCCTCGAGGCGGGCCACCTCGGCGGCCTGGTCCTCGGCGTAGAAGTCCAGGTGCACCCGGTTCTTGCCGGCGCGGGGCTCGGGGACGGGCTGGAACACCAGGCTGGGCGGGCCGTAGACGGTCTCGCCCTGCTGGGCCTCGAGGATCACCTCGCCGCGGTCCCCGGAGCCGCGGCCGCTCCAGCCGAGGGCCGCCTGCCAGAAGTCGGCGACCGTGGCGGGGTCGGTGCTGTCGATGACGATGCCGGTGAAGGAGAGGGTCATGACCCTCAGGGTGCACCCGCGGCGCGGCGGGTGCGCAGGATCTCCCGGACGGGTCGGATGTCCAGGCCCAGCTCCGCGCGGGCTCGTCGGCGGTGGTGCAGGACTCCCCCGAGGCCCACGAGCCACGGGACCAGGAGCACCGCGAACGCGATCCGGTACGCGTCCAGGGTGTAGGTGGCGGCGCCGGGCGGGGAGACCAGCTGGAGCACCAGCCCGACGGCCAGCACGCCGAGGATGGTGGAGGTGAAGCCGCCCATGTTGACGAACCCGGTGGCGGCGCCGAGGCGCTCGGTGGGGCTGGAGGTGCGGGCGTAGTCGACGCCCACCAGGGAGATGGGGCCGCCGGCGCCGAGCACGACGACGAACAGGACCAGCTGCCACAGGGGGCGTGGGGTGTCGAAGGCCAGCAGGGTGGCCCATGCGACGAACGTGGCGCCGGCGGTGGACAGCACGGCCCAGCTGCGGCGCAGGGGGTGGCGGGCGGTGAAGTGGCCCACCAGGGGGCCGGCGGTCATGGCGGACAGGGTCAGCACGATGAGCAGGGTGCTGGCCTCGCCGGGGGTGCGGTTCTGCGCCGTGACGAAGAAGGGCACGCCCCACAGCAGCGCGACGACGTTGGCGGAGAACGGGCACAGGAAGTGGCTCCAGAACCCCAGCCGGGTGCCGTGCGGGCGGGCGGCGGCGCGCACCGAGGTGAAGAACCGCTCGGCCTGCACCGCGCCGGGGGTGGCGGCCGAGCGGATGCCGACGAACGCCACGGCGGCCACCACCACGCCGAGGCCGGCCAGCGTGGCGAACGCCGTGGTCCAGCCCTGGCGGTGCAGCAGCCAGGCCACGGGGATGGCCGACGCCAGCTGACCGGCCTGGCCGATCAGGCCGGTGGTCTGCACCATCAGCGGCACGCGGCGCGGCGGGAACCACTCGGCGATCAGGCGGCACGCGCCGATGAACACCGGGGCGTCGCCCGCGCCGATCAGCACGCGCGCCAGCAGCGCCACGCCCACGTGGTCGGCGAACGCCATCAGCAGCTGGCCCGTCGCCATCACCAGGGAGCCGGTGACCAGCACGGAGCGGGCGCCGAACCGGTCCAGCAGCTGGCCGGCGGGGATCTGCATGCCCGCGTAGGCGGTGAGCTGGACCACCGAGAACAGGGCCAGCATGGTGGCGGACAGGCCGAACCGGTCGATGGCCTCGACCCCGGCCACGCCGAGCGCCGTGCGGTGCACGACGGCGGTGAAGTAGACGGTGACCGCCGCCGCGAAGACGATGCCCGCGGACCGGGTGGATCGCGTCGTGCGCACGCGGCACGGTACCTCCGCAGGACGGCGCCCCCGTAATCACTACCGGTCTTCCGGCCGACCGCTCGACGCACCGCGCGGCGGCGCGCGAGAGTACGGGCATGACGACGACCACCGCGCCCTCGTCGGCCCTGGTCGTGGCGCTGCGCACGGCCGTGGACCGGCGCGGGGACTGGCCCGAGCGCGACCGCGCCGAGCGCGCCCTGGACGTGCTGGTGCTGGACGACCCGGCCGCGGCCGTCGTCGAGCACCTGGACGCCGTCGGGGACCTGTTCGGGCTCACCGCGCTGGACCGGCAGCTGCTGCTGGTGGGGATGCTCGCGGAGCTGCACCCGTCGGCGCACGTGCTGTGCGGGCTGCTGTCCGGGGACCCGACGCCGGCCCGGCCCACCGTCGCGCTGGCGCTGGAGCTGGCCGGGGCGTCCGTCGTCGACGCCGCCGCCCGCGCGCACGTGGGACCCGACGGGCCGCTGGTGCGCCAGGGGCTGCTGGCGCTCGAGGGCGACGACGTGCTGCTGGCCCGCCGCCTGCGGGTGCCGGACCGGGTGGTCGCGCGGCTGCTGGGCTCGCAGGTGGCGGCGCGCGAGGTGGCCGGGGTGCTGCGCGAGGCGGAGCCCGTGGACCTGGACGGCTACCGCGACGTGGCGCAGGCGCTGGCCGTGGGCGAGCCGCTGGTCTGGGTGCACTCCCCCCTCGGCACCGCCGGGATCGCGCTGGCCGTCGCGGCGTGCCGGGAGGTGGGCGTCACGTGCCTCGTCGGCGACCTGGAGCGCCTGCTCGACCCGGACCCGACGACGATCCGGCGCACCGTGCGCGCGCTCGTGCTCGAGGCCGGCCTGGGCGGGACCGTGCTGGTGCTGGCCGGTGCGCACCTGGCGGCCGACCAGCTGGGCGAGCTCGACGCGGCGGTGCCGGTGATCGCCGTGGGGAAGGCCGGCTGGGACCCGCGCTGGGCCGTGGCGCTGCCGCCGACGGTCGCCGCCGCGCGCCTCAGCCAGGACGAGCGGGCGGCGCAGTGGCAGCGCGTGGTGGGCGACGAGGCGATCACCCGGGACGTGCTCACGCTGCGGATGACGCCCGAGGAGATCACCGCGGTGGGTCGCCGGGCCGAGGCGGACGCGCTGCGCGCGGGACGGGCCGCGGGGTCCGACGACGTCCGGCGCGCGGCTCGTCGGCTCGGCGGCGCGCACGGTCCGCGGATCCGCACCGCCGGCGCGCCGGCCACCCTGGACGACCTGGTGCTCCCCGTGCACACGCGGCGCGAGGTGGAGCGGCTGATCGGCTGGGCGCGGGACCGCGACGAGGTCATGGCGCTCGGCGAGCTGCAGGGCAAGGGCGGCAAGGGCACCGGCATCGCGGCGCTGTTCTCCGGCAGCCCCGGCACCGGCAAGACCCTGGCGGCGCACGTGGTGGCCGACTCCCTGGGCATGGACCTGGTGCAGGTGGACCTGTCCAGCATCGTCGACAAGTACATCGGGGAGACCGAGAAGAACCTCGAACGGGTCATCACGCAGGCCGAGGCGCTCAACGCGGTGCTGTTCTTCGACGAGGCGGACTCGCTGTTCGGCAGCCGCTCCTCGGTCAGCGACGCGCGGGACCGGTACGCCAACCAGGAGGTCTCCTACCTGCTGCAGCGCATCGAGGCCTCCGAGGGCATCACCGTGCTGGCCACGAACCTGCGCGGCAACCTGGACCCCGCCTTCGCCCGCCGCCTGCACTTCATGGTCCACTTCCCCGACCCCGACGAGCCCACCCGCCGCCTGCTGTGGGAGCACCACCTGGACCAGCTGCCCGGCACCGACCCGGACGACCCCATGGACACCGCGTTCCTGGCGAGCTCCCTGGAGGTGGCCGGCGGCGACATCCGCAACATCGTCCTGGCCGCCGCGTACGACGCCGTCGCCGAGCACCGGCTGGTCGGCATGCGCGACGTGCGGGCCGCGACCGTGCGGGAGATGGCCAAGCTGGGACGCCGAACGGGTGATAGTCGCTGGACGGACCAACCTGCGTAGCACCTACGGATGCTCGCCGGCGCGCGTCCCGGCACCCTGATCGGGTGGAGGGCGGTCTGCCCGAGCACGTGCCCGGACGTCCGGAGGTCCCAGTGAGCAGCCACGACGCACGCGTCCCGGTCCCCGCGACCGCGCAGCAGGGTCCCGCGGTCGACGTCGCGACCCCCGCCCCCGTCGCGACGACCCCCGCCTCCCCCGCGCCCGTCGCCGGACTGACCGTCGGGCACGCCGAGGACCCCGCCGAGGCCGCCGCCGACCGCATGGCCGACCGCGCGCTCGCCCGGCTCGACCCCGAGGGCCCGCACGCCCACACCCCCGGCTGCGGCCACCTGCGCCGCTCGCCCGAGCCGTCCGCGAGCGCGACGATCGGCCTCGAGGGCGGTGCGCTCGACGCCGGCAGCAGCGCGCGGATCGAGGCGGCCCGCGGCGGCGGTGCACCCCTGGCGGACCCGGTGCGGCGACGCATGGAGACCGCGTTCGGCACCAGCCTGAGCCACGTGCGCGTCCACGACGGCGCGCAGGCCGGCAAGCTCAGCGCGGACATGAGCGCCGCCGCGTTCACCACGGGCAGCGACATCTTCTTCGGGTCCGGCCGGTTCGCCCCCGAGACCCCCGGCGGCGAGAAGGTGCTGGCGCACGAGATCGCGCACGTCCTGTCCGAGCCCGCCGGTCACGTCCAGCGCTTCAGCCTGAGCAAGCTCAACCCGTTCCGGAAGAAGACTCCCGAGGAGGTCGCGGCCAAGGAGGCGGAAGCCAAGAAGGCCGCCGACGCCAAGCGCAGCAAGAAGGTCGAGAAGACCGAGCTGGCCGGCCTGGCGGAGGCGCGCGAGAAGGGCGACGCCGGCCGGGCCGCCCTCACCGAGAAGATCTACGGCGAGAAGGACGACCCGCAGACTGTCTCCGGCAAGGTCAACTCCGCCGGGCACGTGCCCCTGGCGCAGACCAAGGCGCAGAAGGCCCAGGGCGACCTGCACAAGCAGTTCGAGCAGGCCCTGCAGCGTGAGATCGCGGTGTTCACCGAGCTGCAGGACAACAAGCTGGGCGGTTCCGACGAGAAGCGCGCGGAGCTGGCCTACACGCAGGTCTGGGTCAAGGAGTTCCCCCAGCTGACGTCGGTCGCCCCGCCGCGCGGCACGGCCGCCGAGCGCCTGGTCATCCAGGTCCGCCACTCGCGCACCGGCGCGGGAGCGGGTGCCGCCGCCGAGTCGGTCGACGCCGCGACCCTCAAGGTCAAGATGCTGCCGAAGGCGGTCGAGGAGGCGTACGACCGCATGGTCACGCACCGCCAGGACCTGCTGGCCAAGGACCCCACCGCGTCCGAGGCGCTCGCCCAGGACGAGGCGTGGGACACCGTGCGCAAGGGCATGGCGCCCAAGGACCTGCTGGGCTTCCCGCCCAAGGACGGCCCGCTGGACATGGCCGCGTGGCAGCAGGCCGAGAAGCGGGTGGGCGCCCGCGCCATGCAGAAGCAGCGCGACGCCGCCTCGATCGAGGCCAGCCTGGCGCTGCTGCCCGAGACGCAGCGCACCGGGGATCAGCCGGAGGCGCCCGGGCTGAAGGCGACGGAGACGGTCGGCACCGCCGAGAAGTACGTGGGTCTGGGCAAGACCGGCGTGAACACCGTGGGCGGCGGGATCGCCGGGCTCGTCGGCTCGAAGCAGGACAAGGGTCTGCGCGAGGCGCAGGGCATCACCAAGGACAAGGAGTTCACCACCCACCTGCCCGGAGCGGTCGACCAGGGCGTGGGCGAGGCGGTGCGCCAGGGCCAGCGGGCCGACAAGCAGCTGTCCAGCGGGCAGCGCGAGTGGAAGGACCAGTCGCTCCCGCAGGGTGACGGGTCCAAGGCCAAGGACGGCATCGGCCAGGTGACCGGCATCCTGTCCGGGCTCATGACCGCGGTCTCGTCGGCGTTCCAGATGGTCGACTCGATCGAGAAGTCCTGGGACGCCAAGGACCCCTACGAGGGGCTGAAGGCCGCCAAGGCGGGCGCCACCGGGCTGGACGGGCTGGTCACCGTGGCCAAGAGCTCCGCCAACCTGGCCAAGCTCATCGACTCCGGCGTCTCCGAGGGCGTCAAGCAGGTGGTCCCCGGCCTGGACATCGCCGCGTCCGCCCTCGGCATGGTCCGCGGCATCACCGACGTGGCCACCGCGGGCATGCGCCAGCGCGAGACCGACCTGTCCATGTTCGAGGCCCGGGCGGGGACCACCGACAAGGTCAACGTCATGGTCTACCCGCTCATGAAGGTGTCGCAGGTGTACACCAAGCACCTCGAGCAGACCTGCTGGTCGTTGGGCGTCAACATCCTCAACTTCAGCACCTCGGTGGCGCAGGTGGCCTCCGCGGGCGGCTTCGGCATCCCCGCGGCGATCAAGGCGGCCACCGCGGTGATCGACAACCTGCACAAGATCGCGCACTACATCGCCAGCAAGATCCTCAACCTCATGGCCAAGAAGGCGGAGAAGGAGTCGGCGGTCATGCACGTCGAGGGCGGCGCGGAGGACGAGCTGCGCCGGCACCCCAAGATGGCGGTCGACGGCATCATCCTCAAGGCCGCCGCGGGCGACGCGACCGCGCTGATGTTCCTGTCCAACTACCGGATCGACGGCAAGCCGATCACCGCGGACTACGTCAAGCGGATCAAGCCCAAGCCGGTCAAGGCGTTCGACCCGTCGCCCAAGAAGGCGTCGACCAGGCCCGCCGACGACGAGCAGACCAGCGACGACGCCCTGCTGCTGAAGATCCGCACCGTGGTGCTCGCGGGCATGGACACCAACGCGGACCCGCAGTCGGTGTTCGAGGACCTGAAGAAGAAGGCCAGCCCCGTCACCGGCGTGCTCACCGGCATCTCGGCGGCGTGGGCGGAGACCGGCGAGCTGGCCGAGCAGCGCAACGCGCAGGCCAAGGACGGCAAGCTGGGCGACAACACGAAGACCGAGCGCGGCCTGCGGTGGCGGATCGGCCAGATGTTCAGCTCCGAGAAGCGCGGCATGCTCAAGGAGAAGACCGCCGCGCTGGGCTCCGGTGAGGCGCTGCCCGCCGGCGTGGTCTGCGCCGCCGGCTCCGCGCAGCTCAAGGACGGTGCCACGCCGCCGCAGATCACCGACTTCCTCAACGCCCTGACGGTCCAGGTCATCGAGGCCGAGCTGAAGCGCACGCCGCGCCGCAACTCCCCCGAGTGGATCGAGTTCCTGCGCGAGGCGCTGCGGACCAAGAAGCAGGGTGCGGCGGTGGCCCCGTGACGTTCCTGGACGAGGTCGCCCGGGCGCTCGTCGACGCCGGGCGCGCCGTCGAGGTGGACGCGGCGTCGTCGACGATCGACGTCTCCACCGGCACGCAGGCGCAGGTGCTCGCCGTCGTGCGCCCACTGGCCCGCGCGGTGACGTTCTACGTGGTGCACCCCGTGACCGTGCCGCCGGACGCGGTGCCGGCGGTCAGCGAGCTGCTGGTGCGCGCCACCGCCGACCTGCTGGACGCCGCCCTCGAGCTGGACCTGTCCACGGGCGCCGTCGCCACCCGGTACGCCGTGGTGCTGGGCGACCTGGAGCTGCCGCAGGACGAGCTCGCCGAGCTGCTGGGCACCGCGCTCGAGGTGGTCCAGGACGCCGCGGACCGGTACACCGACGCGATCGACCAGGTGCTGGCCGGCACGGCGCCGGCCACCGCGGCCTCCGCCGTGCGCCGCGCCGGCGTGGAGGACCTGGCGGCCCAGCTCGACGGCTGAGCCGGCTCAGCGCAGCGCGGCCGAGAGCTCCTCGCGCGAGTGCACCCCGGTCTTGGCGAACACCCGGGCCAGGTGCGAGTCGACCGTGCGGACCGACAGCGTCAGGCGCGTCGCGATGGCGCGGCTGGTCAGCCCGCCGGCCGCGAGCGCGGCGATCTCCAGCTCGCGGCGGGTCAGCCCGGCGAACGTCTCCACGGGCGGCAGCCACAGGCCGCACCGGTTGAGCTCGCGCTCGGCGATGCGCACCAGGTCGTCGTCGCTCACGGCCTGCGCCTCGACGTGCTGCACCAGAGCCGTGGCGCGGGGCCCGTCCACCAGGGCGGCGAGCTCGCGCACGCGGGTGAGCGCCACGGGGTCCACGCCGCGCGGGCGGGTGCCGGGGCGCCGCCGGTCGGCGGAGCGGTGCAGGGCCTCGAGCTCGATGCGGTGCATCCCCCGGCTGCGCGCCCAGTGCGCCAGCTCGCGGGCCTCCTCGATCGCCCGGGGGTCACGCAGCCACGCGAGGGTGTCGCAGCGCAGCAGGCGCACCTCCGACTCGAGCGCGGTCAGGCCGTGCTGCGGGGTGCGGGCGTTCTGGTCCAGCAGCCGGCGCGCGCTGGCCGCGTCCCCGCTGGCCGCCGCGGCGAGCGCCTGTGCGGCGACGCTGAACGACGACGCACCGCCCAGGTCGGTCAGGGCCAGCCGCGCGGTGGCCACGTGCAGGTCCGAGTGCGCTTGCGACCAGGAGCCGCGGGCGATGCCGAGCAGACCGTGCGTGACGTGACCGGCCACCCAGCTGAGCGTGACGGTCGGCTCCGTGTCGGGCGAGGCAGATCCCGCCAGCCGGTCCGCGCCCTCGACGTCGCCGGACCACAGCGTGGCGAGCAGCCCCGCGACGGCCACCTCGCCGCGACCCCAGCGGTACTGGTCGTGGTGGGCCGAAGCCAGCTGTGCCGTGCGCCCGGCCAGGTGCAGGGCGTCGGCGAACCGGCCCGCCTGGCCGAGCCCCAGGATGGTCGGGCACGCCAGCGGCACGGCGGCGGCACCGCTGGACGGGTCGAGGAGCACCTCGACCGCCGTGTCCAGCGGGGCCCGGCCGCCGTAGCCCAGGCGCGTCAGGCGGGCGGTCGCCAGCTCGCGCATCCCGCGCTCGGCGTGCTGGCCGGCCCGCTCCCGCAGCCACCGCTCCGCGGGGTCGAACGCCTGCAGGGCGACGTCGAGGTCGCCGTCGCGCTGGTGCCCGATGCCGGCGCGCATCGCCGCGGCGCCCACCATCATCCGGACCGCGCCGGCATCCGGGTGCGCGGTGGCCCACAGCGCCTCGATCACGTCCGTGAGGTCCCGCTGCGCGAGCGCCGTGTCGTCGGCGTGCCACCAGGCGTCGGCGCGGCGGTAGGTCAGCTCGAGGGACCGGCCCGGCGTCAGGCCGGGCTGGCGTAGGGCGGCCGTCAGCAGCCGCGCGGCCACCTCCGGCTGCTCCGCGGCGAACGCCGCCTCGACCGCCGCGTCGAGCCGGGCGGGCGCCACGGCGACGTCGCTGTCCAGCGCCAGGGTCACGGCACGGACCAGCGACGCCCCGGTGCGGTGCCCGTCGTGGGCCATGCCGGCCACCCGCTCGAGCACCTCCCGGCGGCGTGCGCGCGGCACGTTCGAGCGCACCGCGTCGGCGTACAGGGAGTGCGCCAGGTCCACGGTCACGTCCCCCTCGCCCGCGACCGACAGCCGCGGCGACAGGGCGACCAGGCCCAGGCGCGACAGCTCGTCGACCGCGCTGCGCGGGACCAGGTCGAGCAGGCCGCCCAGCGACACCGGGCACGCCAGCGCCGCCACCTCGAGGGCGAACCGGGCGTCGGCGCTCAGCCGGGACATGTCCCGCGCCACCACGTCGAGCAGCCGTCGACCGGGCGTGGCCCGGCCCGTCCACACCCACGTGCCGCCGTGCTGGCTCCACGCGCCGCCGTCGAGGTCGCCGCGGACCACCTCACCCAGGTGGAACGGGTTGCCGGCGGTCTCGGACCAGACCCGCCGCACGGTGTCCGGGGTGACGGGCCCGCCCAGCTCGTTGACCAGCCACTGCTCCACCTCCTCGAGCGAGAACGGCGGCACGTCGATCCGCTCGACGACGTCGTCCTTCCACAGCTCCAGCCACGGCGACACCGCGACGGCGGAGGTCCGCGCCGTGGCCACCAGCTGGATCTCGCCCTGGTGGATCATCCAGGCCAGCGCGTGGCTGCTGGTCTGGTCGAGCAGGTGCGCGTCCTCGACCCGCAGGATCACCCGGCCACCGCGGGCACGCGTCCGCAGCGACTCCTCGAGCATCTGCACCGTGCGCTGGAAGCTGCCCAGCGAGCTCAGGGCGCCGTCGCCCAGCAGCGGCTCCAGGGCGCCCAGCGGGATGCCGGTCGGGGCGGACGCGCCGGAGATGCTCACCACGGTGGGCGCGGCCGTGGTGACCGAGCCGAGCCACAGGTGCGTCAGCGCGGAGGTGACCAGGTGCGTCTTGCCCACCCCGGCGTCGCCGACCACCAGGACACCGCGGCCGTTGCGCAGGTCGGCGCCCAGCTGCTGGGCCAGCGCGCGCGGCACGAACGTGCGGCGGCTGCCCGGCGTGGTGGGGGCGGCGGGGTGGTCGGGAGCCTGCGCGGGGACCGGTGCCGGGACGGGGTTCGTCGTCGTCGTCGACGACTGCTCCGCGTCAGTCACCAGCTATTCACCTCACGGACGACGAACCTAGGACCAAGGTCCCCTGCCAGGGGTGTCGGCAGGTGGGAGAGCGGACTTGAGGGACGTGACCCGAACGCACCATATGCGCGGTTGCGGGCTTGACCAAACCTCGGTAGCGATTACCGATGCCGCGTCGCCGGGGCCGTCCCTACCGTGGGCGTCGACACACTCGCGTCGCAGCGTCCCCACGCAGGTCAGCCGTCGGACGCGATCCCAAACAGAGGATGGCCAGTGCCCACTTACACCGCGCCCGGCGTCTACGTCGAAGAGATCCCCTCGACCCAGAAGGTGCTGGCGTCCGCGCCGACCGCTGTGGCCGCATTCGTGGGGTTCACGGAGCGAGCGCCCCAGGACGACCCGAACGACCCCCAGGGCCTCGCGCCCCGCCTGGTCACCAGCTGGACCCAGTACGAGTCGATGTACGGCGGCTTCGTCGAGGGCGCCGTGCTCCCCCTGTCCGTGTACGGCTACTTCCTCAACGGCGGCAGCCTGGCGTACATCGTCCGCGTGCCCAACGCCGAGCCGTCCGGTGAGCCCGCCCGCCGGGCGCTGCCCGCCGCGGACCGCTCGCTGGGGCTGCCCATCTCGGTGGAGTCCGTGGAGCCCGACGCCGACCTGACGGTGGTCGTCGAGACCGCCGAGGTCGCCGACGACCACGACGGTCCCGCGCCCTTCAGCATCACCATCGTCGACGCCGGCGAGGCCGTGGAGAGCTACGACGACCTCACCCTCGGCGGCCCGCGCGACGCCGCGACGGTCATCAACAAGACGTCCACGCGCGTCAAGGTGGAGATCAAGCTCGCCGACGACGTGGACCTCAAGAGCCAGCTCGAGCTGCTCAAGCCCGGCGCCTACTCCCTGGAGAAGGAGGCGGCCAAGCCCGTCCCCGTCAACGGCCGCAAGTTCGCCGGCTCCGAGTCCGCCCGCACCGGCATCGCCGGCCTCGCGATCGCCGACGACGTCACGATCGTGCTGGTCCCGGACCTGGTGACCGCCGCGACCAAGGAGGACGGGTCGCTGGACCTGGGCCTGTGGAAGGCCGTGCAGACGAGCCTCATCGCGCACTGCGAGCAGCACGCCAACCGCATCGCCATCCTCGACGCCCCTCCCGGGCTCTCGCCGCAGGCCGTCAAGGAGTGGCGCACGGACACCGCGCAGTTCGACTCCGCGTTCGCCACGCTGTACTACCCCTGGATCAAGGTGGAGAACCCCACCGGCTCCAACGGCAACGCCGAGATCCTCATCCCGCCGTCGGGCCACGTGGCCGGCGTCTGGGCCCGCACCGACGAGACGCGCGGCGTGTGGAAGGCCCCGGCCAACGACACCATCCGCGGCGTCCTGGACGTCGAGCGCAACATCACGCAGGCCGAGCAGGGCGTGCTCAACCCGCTGGGCATCAACGCGATCCGGCCGTTCGGCCAGCGCGGCATCCGCATCTGGGGCGCCCGCACGCTGACGTCCGACACCGACTGGACGTACATCAACGTCCGTCGCCTGTTCAACATGATCGAGGCGACGATCCTCGAGGGCACCCAGTGGGCCGTGTTCGAGCCCAACGACGTGGCCCTGTGGGAGGGCGTCAAGCGCACGCTCAACGCGTACCTGCGCGGTCTGTGGCAGGCCGGCGCGCTGTTCGGGGCCAGCCCGCAGGAGGCGTTCTTCGTCAACTGCGACGCGACCACCAACCCGCCGGAGTCCATCGACGCCGGCAAGCTCGTCGTCGAGGTCGGCATCGCGCCGGTCAAGCCCGCCGAGTTCGTGATCTTCCGCATCAGCCAGAACAAGCAGATCGCGTCCTGACGCCCCGACCTTCCTCTGACTGGACTCTGACAGGAGCAGCACGTGCCCAACGCACTGATCAACAACGACCCGATCGTCTCCCAGAACTTCTTCCTCGAGATCGACGGCGCCGTGGTCTCCGTCCTCAGCTCGGTGTCCGGCCTGGACATCGAGATGGAGGTCGTCTCCATGGAGCAGGCCGGGGCCAACGGCAAGGTCCAGATCGTCAAGACCCTGGGCAAGTCCAACAAGGCGCCCGACCTGCAGCTGGTGCGCATGGCGCCGCCGGACATGACGCAGGACAAGCTCTGGGGCTGGTTCAACGACATCCGTGACAAGGGCATGAAGCTGGGCGACCGGACGAACAACCGCAAGAGCGGCTCGATCGTCATGTACGACTCCACCAACGCGGAGATCGCCCGGTTCAACTTCACCAACGGCTGGCCGAGCAAGATCTCGACCGACCAGCTGAGCGTCGAGTCGAACGACCCCGTCAAGGAGACGATCACCCTCACCGTCGAGTCGCTCGCGCGGGTGAAGTGAGCCTCAAGACCCGCTACGAGTTCACGTTGCCCCGCGGCTACGTGGACCGCAACGGCGGACTCCACCGAGACGGCGTCATGCGCCTGGCCACGGCGCGCGACGAGCTCGAGCCCCTGCGCGACCCCACGATCAGCGGCCCGGACGACCCGCGGCTCACGATCGTGGTGCTCGCGCGGGTGGTGGAGACGCTGGGGTCGCTGGACCTGGTCACCGCGCACGAGATCGAGGGTCTCTTCGCGGCCGACCTGGCGTTCCTGCAGGACTTCTACGGCGTGATCAACTTCGGGTCGCAGGAGGAGTTCGACGAGTTCGTCGCCGCGCAGCAGCAGGCGGGACCCCTGCCGGGGTCGGCACCGGAGCCCCGCGCTCCGGAGCCGGCCCCGCAGGAGGCGCCGCCGGCGCAGGTGCAGGACGACGCCCCGGCCCCCGTGGCCGGACGACCGGGCCGGGCCTCGATCGAGGAGATCCGGACCGAGGCCCGGTAGGACCACATGCTGCGCTACCCCACCGAGGCGCTGTGGCAGGAGATCGCGTTCCTCGCGTACCACCTGCACTGGCCGCTGAACGAGCTGCTCGACCTCGAGCACCTGGACCGGGTCCGGATGGTGCGCGCCGTGTCAGCCATGAATGCCCGAGCGTGGGAGGCGGTGAGAGAGAGTGCCTGAGCAGCCCCTGGGCGGTGAGCCTCCCGTCGCCACCAACTTCCTGCTCGAGGTGGACGGCGTCGCGATCGGCACCTTCAAGGAGGTCACCGGCCTGCAGATGACCGTCACCACGCACGAGTACGTCGAGGGCGGCCAGAACCAGTACGTGCAGCAGTTCCCCGGCGTCATCCGCTGGCCGCACCTGGTGTTCAAGCGCGGCCTGGTGGACTCCGACGCCCTGTTCACGTGGGTGGGCAAGTCCAGCGGCGAGGGCTTCGCGGGCAACCAGAACAAGATCACGCGCTCCACCGGGTCCGTCACGGTGCTGGGCAGCGACGGCTCGCGCCTGCGGTCCTGGGACTTCGAGGGCATCTTCGCGGTGCAGTGGAGCGGGCCGACGCTCAGCGTGCAGAACAGCGAGGCCCTGTCGGAGACCCTCGAGGTCGCGCACAACGGCTTCCGGGCCAAGACGCTGTGACCGGCCCCCTGTCGGGTCCGAGCGCCGACGACGACCCCCGCACCCGGCTCGGCCGCGCCATCGGCGTGCGCCTGCGCCGACCCGGACCGGCCGCGCTCGGTCGCACCCGGCCCGCTCCGATCGGCTCGCTCGCCTCGTCCTCGACCCGGTTCGCGACCGGGTACGGACGCTCCGTCACCGTGCGCCGCGCGCTGGCCGGACCGGCCGCCTCGATCTCCGTCGGCGCCGTCACCGCCGACGTGCAGCCGCCGCGCTGGTGGTCCGACGTGTCCGGCGCGCGCGCCACCGCCGACGTGCCCGCTCCGCCCGCGTCGCGCGGCCTGCCGCGGATGCTCGCCCGAGTCCCCGACCAGGAGACCTACCGGCCCGGCGCCGCCGCCGCCCGGCTCACCCCCGAGACCGTGCGGGTCCGCGTGAGCGAGGACGTCCGCGCGACCGGTCGGATGACCACGCAGTCGGACTCGCGCGTCATGCGCTCCGCACCGTCCCGCACCGCAGACCCCCCGGCACGCCCGGGGAACGACGGGGGGTCCGGGCGAGCGTCGTCCGCCGTGGCCGGTGACCGGGCTCCCTCCGCCTCGACGCTCGCTGCGACCACCCCCCTCACCACGCCGGTGGGTTCACCTGCCCGTGCACCCGCCGGCGCGCCCGCGCCCTCCGGCCGCCTGCTGCGCCGCCGTGCGCTCGCCGCGGCCGGCGCAGACGCCCGCCGCGCTGCCGCTGCTCCTGCGCGCCGCGCGACCGCCTCGCCGGCGGTGCAGGCGGCCGTTCCGGCCGTGCCGACGGCCGTTCCGTCGTCCGCACGGCCCGGCACCGGGTCGCCGGTCGCGGTGCGGGGCGGTGCTGCCGCGGCGGCGTCCACCGCATCTGCCACGAGCCCTGCTGCCGCCCTGCCGGCCGCGGCCGCCGCGCGTCCGACCGTGCCGTCGTCGAGCACAGGGCCGGCGGCCGCGTCCAGCCCGACCACCTCCTCGGCCCCGCCCGTGCGCCGGTCGACGACCGCGGCGCCGGGCCGGCACGCGGCCGAACCCACGTCCACCGGCAACGGCCCCAGCGCCTCAGCACTTCTCGGTGCACCGACCTCCGCGGGCACGGGCGCCACGGCCGGTCCCACAGCCTCCGGTCGCATCGCGCCGACGAGCTCGACGCCGACTACCTCGGGAGCCCCCGCCGCACCGGTGGCCGGTCCATCGGCAGGCACCGGGTTGTCCGACCACGGCACCCCGATGGCGGGTCCGTCCGTAGGCACCGGGTCGTCCGGCCACGGCATCGCGGTGGCCGGTCCGTCGGGCGAGGTAGGGACGGCGAACGCGTCGGGGAGCACCGCAGCAGCCGGCACCGCCGCGGCGACCGGTCTCGCTGCCGGCCCCGCGTCGTCGTCGCTCGGCAACGGTGGTGTCCCCGTCCCGAACGCCTCGGTGCGGACCCTGGCGACAGGCTCGTCGATCACCCCGACGGGCCACGACTCCTGGGCCGCCCCGTCGCACCGGCCGCTGGCCAGCGCCGTGCGGCGCACGCTCGCGCGCCCGAACCTGCGCGCCGGTGGCACGCTCACCGACCCCACCTCCACGGTGCGGCGCGCCGTGGCACCCAGCTCGGCGGCTGCGGCGGCGGTCGCGTCGGAGTCGGCGGCCACCGCACAGGCCAGCGCCGCACGGTCAGTGGCCAGCCAGACCCCCGCGTCGTCGTCGACCCGGCTGACCGGCGCCGCGTCAACGACCGCCGTGAGCGCCGGACAGGCCGCCTCGGGCCCGGCCGTGTCGCCCGCCCGCACGTCGACCGTGCCCGCATACTCCACGCCCACCGCAGCGCCCGGCTCCTCGGCCGCGACCTCGGTCCCGTCCGGCTCGACGGCCACCTCAAGCCCTCAGCCGGCGCCGGCCGCGGGCGCATCGGGCACCCCCGCGGCGCCCGGCGTCCCCGCAGCCGCGACCGCCGGCGCGGTCCGCCGCTCCCCGCTGACGTCGTCCACGTCCTCGTCAGCACCGTCCTCCCCCACGTCGGCGGGCACCCTCGGGCCCGTCAGCGACCCGGGCCTCGTCGGACACCTCCCCGGCACCGGCCACCGGCGCGCGGGCCAGCGCCTGGGCCGCCGGGTCGCGCACGGTCTGGGGATCGAGGGCAACGAGGGCACAGCGACCGTCGGAGGCACCCCGACCACCACGGCCGGCCGCGCCGGCTCGGCCATTTGGCGCAGTGCCGTGCGGGCGGCCTCGTCGCCGATCGCCGTCGCAGACCACCGCGGCAGCTTCGCGCCGTCGAGCGCGGCCTACGCGGCCGCGTCGTCGGCCACCGCGACCGCCGGCGCCAGGACCCCGGCCGCGTCGGCAGCCGCAACCGGGTCGTCCTCGCACGTGCGCCCGGCCAGCCGGCTGGCCGGTCCGGGCGACGCGCTGCGGCTCATGGCACCCGTCACGGCCGCCGCAGGATCGACCCCGGCGAGCGGGGCCGGGCCGTCGGTCCTGTCGTCGTCGACCCCGGTCCGGCGGAGCACCGGCTCCTCGGCCACGGCGTCGACGACCGGGCGGCAGCCCGCCGCCGGGCGCGGGCCGGCCGGTCCGGTGGTCCGGCGCAGCGCCGGACGCGGATCGACGCCGACCTACGCGACCGCCCTGGCCGGCGGCACCGCAGCGGGCCGCGGCGGGTCCGTCGAGTCGCGCGCGTGGGCGTCGGACGCCGCGTTCCTGGCCACCACCTCCGCCCGCACCGGCAGCGGCCCCAGCGCCGGTGCGCCCCCGCGCCTGCCGGCCAGCGGCGCCCACCCGCCGCAGCTGCCCGCCGCGTGGACCATGCTTCCGCCGCGCACGGTGGTGCGCCGGTCCCCCGCGGAGGACGGTCCGGCGGTGCCGTCGTCGGCCACCGCCGCCGCCCTGGCCACACGTGCGGACGGCGCCCGTGCGCCGGGGTCCGCGGCCGCGTCCGGTCCCATGGTCTTCGGCGCACCCGCCGGCACGCCGCACGTGGTGCGGCGCTTCGTCCCGTCCCTGGAGGGAGCACCCCCGATGAGCATCGACGGCTCCGCTGGGGGCAACCGGTACGTGGACAAGACCGACGTGGAGCCGCTGGACGTCCTCGGCTTCCCCGAGGGGCAGGACGCGCTCCTGACGTCGACCGAGTTCCGGGACGCCGTGATCCGCATCGTCGAGCAGCGGCTCGAGGAAGAGACCGAGCGCCGCGCGTGGCGTCGCGGGACGGAGGTGTTCTGATGGCGGACACGTCGAACCAGAAGGCGTTCCTGGAGACCGAGGACGGCACCAAGGTGCCGTGCCTGTTTAACCCGGCCCAGCTGAAGATCAGCCGCAGCAACACGTGGGCCGGTGCCGCGATGCCCGGCCGCGGCGTGACCAAGCTGCGCTACACCGGCGCCAACTCGGGCGTGCTGCAGGTGGACCTCTTCTTCGACACCACGTCGACCGGCGCGGACGTGAGCACCCACACGGGCAAGATCGTCTCGCTCATGGACATCGACCCCCAGCTGCCGGGGTCCGACGAGTCCAAGCACAACGTCCGGCCGCCCTACGTCACGTTCCACTGGGGCGACCTGCACTCGTTCAAGGCCGTCATCGCCCAGCTCGAGCTCACGTACACCTACTTCTCCAGCACGGGCACGCCGCTGCGCGCCACCATGGCGCTGGTGATGCGCCAGTACGAGGAGTCGCAGGCGTTCGGACGGCAGAACCCGACCTCCGGCACCCCGCGGCCGCACCAGGTGCACCGGGTGCAGGCGGGCGAGACGCTGGACCGCATCTCCGCGCAGTACTACGGCGACTCCACGCGGTGGCGCACGCTCGCCTCCGCCAACGGCATCGCCGACCCGCTGGCCCTGCGGCCCGGCTCGCTCCTGTCGATCCCCCGGATCGACTCATGAGCGCCGTCGCCGACGACACCACCCTCGGGGTGGTCAGCGTGCGGGTCGCCGTCAACGGCAGCGACCTGCCCGACACGTTCCCGCTGGCCCAGGTCCGCGTCCAGCTGGGGCTGCGGTCGATCGGGCGGTGCACCCTGCGGTTCATCGACGACCAGTACACCGTGGTGTCGTCCTCGACCCTGCGGATCGGCAGCTCCGCGACGGTGTCCGCCGGCTACGGGAACTCCCTGAGCACCGTGTTCTCGGGCAAGGTCACGTCGGTGACCAGCGAGGTGGACTCGACGTACGGCGCCACGTGCACGGTGGTGCTGCAGGACGGCGCGTACGAGCTGATGCGTCACACGCAGGTGGAGACGTTCACCAACGTGTCCCTGAAGAACATCGTCGAACGGCTGGTGGGTGCCGCCGGGCTGTCGGTGGGGACCGTCGACCTGCCGACGGACCCGCTGAAGTACGCGCTGCGCAACGACACGGCCCTGGGGCTGATCGACGAGATCGCGCAGCGCACCGGGCGCGACTGGGCCGTGCACGACACGACGTTCTCCATGTGGCGCGCGGACACGGGCAAGGCGCCGGAGGCGCAGACGGTACGGCTGCGCGTCGGGATGGACCTGCTGGCGTTCTCCGCACGGCAGGCGGGCGACGGACGCACCGAGGTCACCGTCAACGGGTGGGACCCGGTCGCGCAGTCGCGCGTGGAGGGGACCGCCACGTCCCCCGCGTCGCGGGCCGGCTTCGACGTCACCTCGGGCGGCGGGACCACGTACAGCCGGGTCGACGCGCGCTCCGCCATCCGCAGCCAGAACGACGCGACGATCGCCGCGGGGGCCATCGCGGCACGCACCGGTCGCGTGGTGGCCACCGGCAAGTCCCTGTGGGCGGCCGCCCTGGCACCCGGCGGGACGCTCACGATCGGTGGCGCCGGACCGTCCAACGGCGACTACTACGTCCGCGAGGTCAGCCACTCCTGGCTGGACGGCCACGCGGTCACGCACTTCGTCGCCGGCGACCGGGACCCGGTCCAGCTGTCCGACCCGTGGGAGAGCGCCGCGCCGACGTCGAGCTTCCGGCGCAGCGGGCTCGCCGTCGGGCTCGTCGACAACCTCAAGGACCCCGAGCGGCTAGGTCGCGTCAGCGTGCAGATGAGCACCGTCTCCGACCAGCTGACCACCAGCTGGGCCCGCGTGCTCGGCCTCGGCGCCGGGGCCAAGCGCGGCCAGGTGATCCTGCCGGAGGTGGGCGACGAGGTGCTCATCGGCTTCGAGGACGACGACGTCACCCGTCCCGTGGTGCTGGGCGGCCTGTACGGCAAGAAGTCGATCAGCCCCACCGACGGCGTCGACGACAACGGAGCCGTGGTCACCCGTGCGCTGACCTCCCGCCTGGGGCACACGCTCGAGCTGAGCGACGGCACCGACCCCAAGACGCAGCACGTGCTGCTCGCGGCGGCCGGGCTCAAGCACTCCCTGCGGATCGGCAAGGACCGCGCCGACCTGCAGGTCCCCGCCGGCGTGCCGCTGAAGATCACCGCGGGGTCGGCGTTCATCGAGTTCGACGGCGAGGGCGGTCTGACCATCGACGCCACCACGATCACGCTCAAGGCCAAGTCCAAGGTCGCGGTCAGTGCGCCGGAGATCGACGCCCAGGCCACGGCCACGCTCAAGCTGCAGGGCGCGCAGGCCTCCCTCAAGGGCACGGGCGCCGCCGTGGTGGAGGCCAGCGGCATCCTCGAGGTCAAGGGCGCGATGGTGAAGATCAATTGAGCGAGATCGCCACCCCGCCGCCCACGTCGGACTTCGTCGGCCGCGGCTTCACCTGGCCCATGACCGTGGACCACACGGGCTCCATCGCGCTCACCACGCAGGGCGGGGAGCTGGACCACTCCATCCGGATGGTGCTGCTGACCGCCCCCGGCGAGCGGCTCATGCGCCCCCAGTTCGGCTGCCGGATCTGGGACCTGCTGTTCGAGCCGGTCAACGCCAACTTGGTGGGCCTGATCTCCCAGGCCGTGCGCGACGCGCTGGCGCAGTGGGAGCCGCGGATCGAGGTGGAGTCGGTGACGCCCGTGCAGGACGACGACGACTCCGGCCTGGTCCGCATCGCCATCGGCTACCGCGTCCGCGCCACCAACGACAAGCGCAACCTGGTGTACCCCTTCTACGTGATCCCCCGCGAGGACGCCTGATGCCGCTCGACCCGCCGAACCTCGACGACCGCACCTTCCAGGACATCGTCGACGAGACCAAGCGCCTGATCCCCCGGTTCACCCCCGAGTGGACCAACCACAACGTCTCCGACCCCGGCGTCGCGCTCATCGAGCTGTTCGCCTGGGTCAGCGAGATGGTGCTGTACCGGGTCAACCAGGTGCCCGACCGCATGTACGTCGAGTTCCTCAACCTCGTGGGCATCGAGCAGTTCCCGCCGTCCGTGGCGCGCACCGACCTGACCTTCTGGCTGTCCGCGCCCGCGGAGCGGGTCGTGCGCGTGCCGGCCGGCACGGAGGTCTCGACGTCGCTGGCCGACGCCGACGCGACCGTGTTCAGCACGGCCGTCGAGGGCGTCGTCGGGCCCCCCGAGCTCGTCGCCGCGTACACCTCCGACGCAGCGCTGGTGGCCACGCACGACGTCTGGGAGGACCTGACGCTGCCCGGGCAGGCCGCCACGTGCTTCCCGTCCACGCCGCTGACCGAGGGCGACGCGCTGTACCTGGGCACCCGCGGGTCGCTCGGCGGCTACGCGGTGCGCCTGGACCTGGCCGCGCAGGCCGAGGGCATCGGCGTCGACCCCCGCAACGCGCCGCTGGCCTGGGAGGCCTGGGACGGCGAGGCGTGGGTGCGCACCATCGTGGAGTCCGACGGCACCGGCGGCCTGAACAAGGCGGGGTCCGTGGTGCTCCTGGTTCCCCAGCGGCACGAGCCGCTGGTGCTGGGCGGGACGCTGGCGCACTGGCTGCGCGTGCAGCTCCTGCGGCCCAAGCCCGGTCAGCCCACGTACCAGGCGTCCCCGCGCATCGCGTCGATCGCCCTGCACGCGATCGGCCTGACCGTGCCCGCCGAGCACGCCCGCGCCGAGCCCGCCGAGCTGCTCGGGCGCTCCACCGGCGTGGCCGGGCAGTCGTTCCGGGTCTCGACCACGCCCGTCGCGGAGCGTCGCGACGAGGAGCACGTGGTGGTCGTCGACCACCGCGGCACCCAGGCGTGGACCGAGGTGCCGGACTTCTCCGCGTCCGGCCCCGCACGACCAGCACGTGGTGTGGAACTCGACCACGGGCGAGATCCGGTTCGGCCCGACGGTCCGGCACCCCTCCGGCCAGCAGCGCCAGCACGGTGCGATCCCCCGCGACGGTGCCGAGATCCGCGTGACCGCCTACCGCTCGGGCGGCGGTGCGCACGGCAACGTCGGCGCCCGCACCCTGACCGCGCTGCGCACCGCGCTGCCGTTCGTCTCCGCGGTCACCAACCTGCTGCCCGCCAAGGGCGGGGTCGACGCCGAGACCGTGCAGGAGGCCAAGGTCCGCGGACCGCTGACCCTGCGCACCGGGCAGCGCGCCGTCACCGCGTCCGACTTCGAGGCGATCGCGCGGCAGGCCTCCGTCGAGGTGGCGCGGGCCCGCTGCCTGCCCGCCACGCACACCGGGTCGGCCGTGGTCCGCGTGCTCGTGGTCCCGCAGCTGCGCAGCGACCCCCGCGTGCACACGATCGACGACTTCGCGCTCGACGCCGAGCTGTTCCGCGCCGTCAAGCACGGCCCTGGACGCCCGGCGGATGGTCGGCGTCCCGGTCGAGCTGGGCACGCCGTACTACCAGGGCGTCAGCGTCGCCGCGCTGATCCGCACCCTGCCCGGGCGTCCGGCCGCGATGGTCCGCCAGCGCGTGGTCGACGCCCTGACCCGCTACGTGCACCCGCTGACCGGCGGGCCCGACGGCGCCGGCTGGCCGTTCGACGCACCCCTGACCTCCGCCGCGGTCACCCAGGTGATCGAGTCGATCGAGGGCGTCCTGGCCGTCGACGAGCTGCAGCTGTTCGAGTACGACCTGCGCACGCGGCGCCGGGTCGGCGGCGGGCGCGAGTCCGTGCAGCTGGCCGAGCACGCCCTGTTCCTGTCCGCGGACCACCGCGTGGTCGTGCGATGAGGCCGGCATGAACCGGCACGAGGACTGGATGCTGCACCAGCTCCCCGGCGGCATGCTGTCCGAGGACTTCTTCGTGCGCTTCGTGCGGATCTTCCAGGCGCAGGCCGGCACGCTGCTGGCGCACGCCGACAACCTGCCGCACCTGGCCGACCGCGGGATCACGCCCGCGGTCATGGTCCGCTGGATGGCGCAGTGGCTGGGCCTGAACGGCATCGACCCGTCGTTCTCCGAGGAGCTGCAGCGCCAGATCCTGGCGACCGCGGGCGAGACCCTGCAGTGGCGCGGCACCACCCAGGGCCTGCGCCGGCTGCTCGAGCTGCACTCCGGCGGTCCCGTGACCGTGTCAGCGAGGGCGGCGGCGTCTTCGAGCCCGGCACGGCACCGGAGGGTCCCGCGTGGGTGGTCATGGAGGTACAGTCCACCGGGCTGCTCGAGGAGGCGGACTTCCTGCAGCTCGTGCTGGACGAGGTCCCGGCGCACGTGCACGCGGAGATCTGGGTGGGCACGCGGCGGGCCTGGCCGCTGCCCCACCGTCTGCCGCCGAGGAGGAGGTCGCGTCATGACCGACGTGCTGAACGGCTCGGCGGGCGACTCGGTGAGCATGGCGTGCCCCGAGTGCGGCACGGTCTCGGTGGTCCACGCCGACCGCCGCCTGGCCAGCGACTTCTGCCCGTCCTGCGACTACCCGCTGTTCTGGGCCCGCCCCTCGTCGGTCGCCCCGGTGGCCGACGACGGCAGCGACGACGCCCTGCGCCGCGCCCCGGGCGCCTCGGGCTCGGTCCTGGCCACGACGATCGCGTGCCCGGTGTGCTCCGAGCTCAACCAGCCGCGGGCCACGCACTGCGCGCGCTGCGGTGCGGACATGGACCCGCCGCCCCCGCCGTTGCCCGCCCCGCCGCCCGCCCCCGAGCCGGTGGTCATCGTGCAGCCGGCCCCGCCGCCGGAGCCCTGCGGCCACCCGCGCACCTGGGTCGTCGTCCTGGCCACGGCCCTGGCGACCGTGGCGCTGACGCTGCTGGTGGTCTGGCTCGTCTGAGCCGGACTGAGCTGGCTCAGCCGGCCGTCGTCGTGGCGCTCGTCGACGGGGCGTAGACCCCGGTCCCGGTGAACACCGCCCGGACGTTGGTGGTGCCCGACGCCGGTGCGTAGGTGCAGGTGGCCACCCCGGCGGACACGGTCACGTTGACGCACCCGGCGATGTTGGTGCCCCCGCCGCCGCCCGCCACGGTCTGGAACGTGACCGTGCCGGTCGCGGCGGACGGGCTGACGGTCGCGGTGATCGTCCCGGGCGACGCGGTCCACGCCGCGGTCGTCGTCGTCGGCGTCTGCACCGTCACCGTCACCGTGCCGCTGACCGACGGCGCCCACGCCCCGGACCCCGAGTAGGCCACCCGCAGCGTGACGCTGCCCGTGCCCCACCCGGCGTCGACCGTCGCGGTGATCGTCTGGTTGGCGCCGGTCGCGGTGATCCCGCTGCCCACGTCGGCCCACACGTCCGGGCTGGTCGACGTGCGGCGCTGCATCTGCAGGGTGCCCGCGGTCGGGTCGGCGCCGGAGGCCTGCACCCGCGTGGTCAGCGAGACGTCGTCGCCGGTGAGCACCGTCCCGCCGCCGCCGGTGGCCGACGTGGTCGTGGCGCGCCCGACGACGTCCATGGTCGCCAGGGCGAACGCGGCGCCCGAGGGCACGGTGCCACCCGTCACGGTCACGGTCCAGGTGCCCGTGACGCTCGCCGCGACGGTTGCGCCCGTGGCCGGCAGGAACAGGACGGTGTCACCGCCGCCCACCGCGACCGTGACCGGGGTCGCGGTGCCACCCTGCGTGACCGTGGCGGCGACCGTGGACGGCGCACCGGGCACGGCGGTGGTGGCGCGCAGGGCCAGCTGGGTCTCGGTGACCGTGACCGCACCCGCGACCACCCCCGTGCCCGTGGCGGGGACCACCACCGAGCCCGAGTGCGAGCCCAGGTGCCCCGACGGTCCGGAGACCGTGATGGACCACGTGCCGGCGGTCACCTGGTTGAACGTGGTCGCGTACGTGCTCGCCCCCGCCGCGGTCCGGACCGCGGGCTGCGCGGCGGGAGGCGACGAGCCACCCGACAGGGCCACGAGCGCACCGGTGAGGTCGGTGTCGTTGGCGGACGTGACCGTCACGCGCACCTGGCGGGTCACGTCCGTGAGGACGAGGTCGACGACGAGCCCCTGCGCCGGCTGCACCGTCACCGTGCGGGATGTGCTCAGGCCACCCGACGTCGTCGACAGCGTGTACGTGCCGGGCGCGACCGTGGTGAACGCGTACTGCCCGTTGACGTCCGACGTGGCCGTGCGGGCCGTGCCCGTGGTCGGCGTCAGGGTGACGACCGCACCCTCCACCGGGACGGTCCCGCCGTTCGCGGTCTGGTGCTGGACCAGGCCCTGCACGGACCCGGCCGGCGTGGTGATCGGCACGTTGATGACCACCGTCTTGCCGGCGCCGACCGTCACGGGCAGCGTGAGCGGCGAGTACGAGCCGCCGGAGATGTTGAGGTTGTACGTCAGGGGCAGGACGTCCCGGAAGATGTACAGCCCCGCGGTGCCGGGGCACCCTCCCCCGGTCTGCCCGGGGACGCACGTCGGGGTGCGCTCCTCGGTGCGCAGCGAGTCACGGTAGGAGATCTGCATGGTCAGGTCCGGCACGCCGGTGGTGCCGTCCATGGCGAACACCTGCAGCTCGCCGTGCTGCGCCGTGAGCTCGACGGGGTCCACACCCTGGTCCAGGTCCGCGACGGTCGAGGTCGCCGGGTTCGGGATCGTGCCCGACACGGCGGTCCCGGCCGTGTGCCCGGGCGCGGTCGCGGTCACGTTCCACGTGCCCCCCACCAGGCCGTCGGTCACCGTGGTCCCGGTGACCCGGTAGGAGCCGTCGGTGGTGGTCGTGGCGGTGAACGACACCCCCTGCCGGCTGACCGTCACCTGTGCGTCGGGCAGGGCCTCGGTCCACCCGACGGCCAGACGCGACTGCACGACGCCGCTGATGGCACCGAGCCGGCGCAGGGTCACCGGCGACGGCGCGGACGTCGTCTGACCGGCCGTCACCTGGACCTGCGCCGTGACGCGTGCGTAGTTGGGCGCCCGGACGTCCACGGAGTAGGTCCCGGTGGGCAGGTCCCCGAAGTCGACGAACGAGTCGCCCGGGTGCGCCTCGATCCGCTGCGTGACGCCGCCGGGCAGGGACAGCGTCATGATCGTCCCGAGCACCGGCACCGAGGAGTCCTGCTCGGCCACCGCGGAGATCCGCAGGAAGCCGAACCGCTTCAACGTGAACACGGCCTCCGGCATGGCCTCACCCGGGTCGACGACGACGGTCACCGAGGCGTTGTCGTAGCCGGGCAGCGAGGCGACCAGCTCGTACGTGCCGGGCCGGATCAGCCGCCCACCCGCCGGGTTGGTGGGCTGCGACGAGTCGGACCACACCACGGTGCCGTCCGCACGGCCGGTCAGCGACAGCTGACCCACCCCGGGAGGTGCCGAGAGGACGTCGAACCGCACCTTGGCCATGGCGTCCGCGAGCTCGGCGGCGTCGACGGCCGCCGGGTCCAGCTGGACGCGACCGGTGAACGCGACGCCGGTCGGGTTCAGCGTGATGGCCGCGAGCGCCGAGGTCGGCACGTCGGTGGCCGAGTACGGCTCGTACCCGTCGGCCGTGACCTGGACGTCCACGCGGGCTGTGACCAGCGGGAGGTACGTGCCGGTGCCGGCGGGGCAGCCGGCCTGCACGGTGCACACCGTGAACGCGCCCGACCCGTTGGTCACGGCCGGCGGCGTGCCGGTGGAGCGCATGGGCGTCAGCCCGGAGAACCCGGTCGTACCGGTCACGGTGACCGTGGCGGTCTCCACGGGCGTCGACCCGCCGGACACCAGCTGTGTGACCACGCTGCCCGCCACGTTGGCCACAGGCTGCGTGAGCACCAGCTGGGTGGAGACCTCCTGGTTGAGCCCGACGGTGATGTCGTTGGCCGTGACCGTGCCGGTGCCCGCGGTCCGGGTGGCCGTCACGCTGTAGACGCCCTGCGCCAGGCCGGTCACCTGGGCCAGACCGTTGCCGTCCGTCAGACGGTGCCACCCGTGATCTGGGACGCCGGGGTGGTGGTGATGGTCGCGTCCTTCTCCGGGATGACCGCCGACGTGCCGTCCGAGCGCATGACGGTCACGTTGAGCCTGCCCAGCCGGTCCAGCACGGAGTCGAACCGTCGCGACGAGCCAGGCACCAGCGACACGCTGCCCCGGGCCGGCATGACGTACTCGCTGTTCGCCGGCGGGATGACCCAGACCGAGTAGCTGCCCGAGCTCAGGCGGTTGATCTCGTAGGAGCCGTTGGTGCCCAGGGTGCTGCACGCGCCGCCGGTGACCACGCACCGGCCCGAGCTGGTGTCGCACGGGTCGGTCGGCGGCGTGGTGCCGGTGCCGGGCACGGCGATCACGCACGTCTCGGTGGGCACGGAGCCGACGCGGGCCTGCACGATGCCGACGATCGACGGGGACTGCTCGAGCGCGACCGGCGTCGCCTCCACCACCTGCCCCATCGGCACGGTGACGTTGACGTGCCCGGCCTCGTAGCCGGGTGCGGTGAGGGTCAGCCGGTACAGGCCGGGCAGCAGACCCGTGGTACCCGGCCTGCGGGAACGTGTAGTCGGTGTCCGGCTGGGTGAGTCACGGAGATCGGTCGTGGTGATGCCCGCCGAGTCGGTGACGTCTCCCGAGACGGTGATCTCGCACGTCTCGACGCCGACGATCAGGTTCGGGCAGCTCACCTGCCCGCCCGTGCTGGCGTCGCGCACGCTGCCACGGATGTAGGAGGTGGCCACCAGGCCGTCGCCGGGGATCGGCACCATGACCAGCGGCGCGGTCGCGGTGCTGCCGCTGACCACGGTCACCTGGGTGGACGCCGGCTGGTGCCCGAACACGGTGGCGGTGAGCACGTACTGCCCCGGTGCGATGCCGGAGAACCGGTAGGTCCCCTGGCCGTCCGAGGACGACATGGTCTTGTAGGTGCCGGTCGGTCCGTCGAGCGTCAGCCCGGCCCCGGCGATCCCGGCGCCGGACGGGTCGGTGACGGTGCCCTCCACCGCGCCGCCGACGCTGGTCATGACGATGTCCAGCGGCGCGAGGCCCTCGGGGCCCAGGTCCACCTGCTGCGTCTGCGTCGCGTAGCCGTCGCCGGAGACGGTCAGGGTGTACGACGCCGGCACGGGCAGGTCGGGCAGCACGAACGTGCCGGCCCGGTCCCCCGTCGCCGTGGTCGCCGTGCGCGTGTCCTCGCCCGCCGTCGCGGTCACCGTCAGCCCGCCCAGGCCACCGAACCCGCCCAGGGAGTCGGTGCCGCGCACGGTGCCGGACAGCGTGGACACGCCGTCTCGCAGCGTCAGGTCCACCGTCCGGGTGCCGTCCGCGTCGAGGCGCAGCAGCACCGACTGCGTCCCCAGCTTGGGGCTCGCCGCGCTCACCAGGTAGGTGCTGGGCGCCGACAGGCCGTCGACCTCCCAGTACCCCACCCGACCGCTGGTCGCGGTCCGGGTGGTCACCGTGGTCGTCCCGTCGGAGAGCGTCACCTCGACGCCGCCGGCCAGCCCCGCCGGACCCGTCATCGTGCCGGACATCCGCCCGTTGCCGGGGACCATCTCGAGCTTGAGCGGCGTCGCGGCCGCCTCCGCACCGGTCACCAGGAACCGCTGCGTCTGGTAGCCGGGCTTGGACAGGACCAGCAGGTAGCGGCCCGTGGGCGACAGGTCGGCGAACGCCCAGGTGCCGTCCGCCTCGGTCGTCGTCGAGCGGCGCTGCGACGCGGTGTCCGTCAGCTCGACCGGCAGCGCGGTGCCCAGGACCTTGCCCGCGCTCGCGGCCGGCCGGGCGCCGGTGCGCAGGGCGGCGGCCACCGTGCGGCCCGGCGCGGAGGCGGCGGACACGCCGCGCACCAGCGACACCAGGGCGGCGTCCCCGTCGGACAGCCCGGAGGCGTCGGCCGGCGCGGTCGCCGACGTGCCCGCCGGGGTGGTCGAGTCGAGTGCCGACGCGGGGACCACCTGGACGCGGACGCCCTCCGGCTCGGAGCCGGTGACGATGCCCGCGACGCGCACGCCGGGCACCGCCGCCGCGGCGTCGCCGCCGTCGGTGCCGGGGGCCGCACCGCCGGAGCCGTCCCCGGCGCCGCCGCCACCCGATCCGCTGCCCGAGCCGCCGTCGGCACCGGTACCACCGTCCGCGCCGGTGCCGTCGGCACCCGGAGCGCCGGCGACCGTCTGCTGCTGGCCGTCGTTCGAGACGAGGTCCGTGATCCAGGGCAGCGCCGCGATGACACCCACCACCCAGAGCAGCGAGACCATCGTGATCGCCACGGCCTTGAGCGCGGTCGAGCTCAGCAGGGGCCGCAGCGCGACGGACCCGTCGAACCGCTGCGGTGCGCGGGCACCGGTGGCCGTCACGTGGAACGGCGACCGGCGGGTGCTGCCGACCAGCCGCGGGCGGCGCGCGCGCACCTGCCCACCGATGCGGGTGGTCTGGTGCGGGCCGATGTCCAGGTCCGCCACGGTCAGGTCCACGGCCAGGTCGGCGTCGCCCACGGAGTCCAGGCGCACCCGGACGGGCTGGTCGCCGGTGTTGGCCAGCACCACCTGGATGCGGCGGCTGCGCACGGTGCGCGAGTCGGCCGGCTCGACCGAGAGCACCAGGTCGCTGACCCCGTCGACCCGCAGGGCCACCTCGGCCAGGGTCGTGGCGGGTGCTGGTCGCGTCGGCCCTGCCGAGCGCGCCTCGACCGCGACGACGAACGGGTAGTCGCCCGGGGAAGCGCCCACCGGGGGCGTCAGTGCGAGCTCGACCGTGACGGTGGCGTCCGCCGGGACGCCCGGCACCAGCACCGGTCCGGGCAGCCAGCCGCTCTCGAGACCGAGCGTCGAGACGGTGAGGTCCTGCGGCCCGGCGGTGATGTTGCGCGCGTGCACCCGCAGGACGGCGGACTGCCCCGGGGACGCGTGGGAGCCCGGCTCGACCAGGACGCTCGGGGCGCCCTGTGCGGTGCGTTGGGGTGCGACGGCCACGACGGCCTCTCAGCTCGGGATGGTCAGGTCGAGCGTGAGCTGCTGGCTCGCGCTGAGCGTCTGCGGGGTGGACGTGACGAGGACCGAGCCGGTGGGGGTGGCGCGGACCTCGACGAGGTAGTGCTCGGGGGCGTTCACGTCGGGGAAGGCATAGGTGCCGTCCGCGGCCGTCGTCGTGCTGGCGACCGGACCGGCGGCCGTGCCGTACTGCGACGCGAGGTAGAGCAGGACGGTGCGTCCCTCCTGCGGCGTGGAGCCCTGGCGGACCGTGCCGGAGATCGACGCGGGCGCGACGAGCACAGGGCTGAGCACGCGGTCCTGCGAGGCCGCGAGCACGACGATCGTCGAGGTGGCGCGCGTCCCGGCGCGCGAGAACGTCACGGTGTACGTCCCGGGCGGCAGGTTGTCGACGACGTACCGGCCCACCGCGGAGGCGGGCGTCGACGCGGTGGTGACCGCGCGCTGCGTGGTGCCCGAGCTGACCGTGACCGTGACGTTGCCCACCGGGACGGTGGCGCCGGACGTCGCGCTCTGGCTGACCACGCCCGAGATGCTCCCGTCGGCGGCCCGCAGCGTCGCGTCGACCTGCGTCGCGCTCGGGGCACCGGACGACACGTTGCCGAACCCGTCCACGCTCACGGACAGCACCTGCGACTCGAGGTCCCCGCGGGAGAACGTCACCGTGTACGTCGACGGCACGCGCAGCCCGGTCACGGTCCAGGCGCCCGCCGGCGCGGTCGACTGCGTGACGGTCTGCGCGGTCAGGGCGCCGTCCGTGACCGTGACGGTGACGCCGCCCGGGCTCCCGCCGGGCACGGTGACCTGACCGCTCAGCGCCGCCTGGTCCTGGCCCAGCACCACCGCGACGCCGGTGAGCTCCTGCGCCGGGGTGAGCGTGAGGTTGAGCGTGGCGGGCGCGAAGCCGTCGGCCTGCACCACCACCGTGTAGCTGCCGGGGGTCGGCAGCCCGCGCAGGATGAACGAGCCGACCTCGTCCTGCGTGAGCGAGACCGTCTCGACCACCACCTGCCCGGCCGTGGCCACCACGGTGGCACCCCCGACCGGCCCGGCGGCGCCGCTGACCGTCCCCGCGATCGACCCGTCGCCGGTGAGCAGGGACAGCTCGATGCCGGTGCGGTCCTCGCCGGCCGCGACGTCGACGCGCTGCACGGTGCTGGCGAAGCCGGCCTTCGCGACGACCAGGTCGTACACCGCGGGCGAGGGCAGCCCCTCCACCTGGAACGTGCCGTCGGCGCCGATGGGCACGGTCCGCACCACGGCGCCGGACCCGGCCGCCGGTTGCGCCTCGCCGGCCTCGGGTCCCACCGCACCGGCCAGCGGCGCCTCGTCCAGCGGCATCTGCACCGTCAGGATCGCCCCGGCGACGTCGTCACCGCGCACGGACCCGGCCACGGTCGCGGGCACGCCGCCGACCACGACGACGAGGCCGTCGACGGTCTGCCCGGTGGTCAGGGTGATCGGCTGGGCGTCGGCCTGGGACGCGGCGGCGGGGTACCAGACCTCGGCGAACCCAGCACCGCGCACCCGCAGCGTGTAGTCGCCCGCGGGCAACCGGGTCACGGCGTAGGTGCCGGCGTCGGTCGTGGCCGTCGTCACCACGGGGTCGGCGGGGTCGTCCGACCCGAACACCTCGACCGAGACGTTGGGCAGCGGGTTGCCGCTGGACAGCTCGATGACCGAGCCGGACAGGCCCGAGCTGCCGGTGAGCGCCGCCGCCTGCCGCGCCTGCGCCACCTGCAGCGCCAGGTCGCGGTCCGCGGCGGAGCGCCCGGCCACCGAGCCGAGCGCGATCGAGATGACCACGGCGAACACCGTGATGGCCAGCAGCAGGCCGAGCAGGCCGAGCAGCCCGCGGCTCAGCACCGGCTTCTGCACGAACACGCCCGCCGCGGCCGGTGGCCCGTCCGCGGGCGGCACGGCGGGGCCGGCCAGCCGCAGCTCGAACGGCCGCAGCAGCGGGTCGCCGACGAACGGACGCTTGGCGCGCGCCTGCATGGCCACCGACGTGCTCTGCCCGGGTGCCAGGCTGAACTCCGGCGGGTCGAACGTGTAGGTGGTCTGCGCCTCGGGGTCCTGGGCGGTCAGCCGCGCGTGCTGCACGGTGTTGCCCTCGTTGTGCACCAGGGCGGCGAACGCCCCGACCGAGCCGGCCGTCACGGTCGCGGGCTCGAGCCGCACCGTGGTGCGCGGCAGCGCGGGCACGTCGAGCGTGACGTCCTCGATGGCGATCGCGGCCTCGTCGGTCACGTCGCGCACCTGGATGGACACCCGGCGCTCGCCCGCCGGCACCCCCTCGGGCAGGGTCAGGACGATCCCGACCGACACCGACTCGCCCGGGAACAGCCGCGGGGACGGGTCCTCGATCTCCACCCAGCTGGGGTCCGCGCCCAGGACGCGCAGCACGTAGCCGGCGATGACGTCCGAGGCGTTGGTGACGACGACGCCCAGCATCGTGGGCACGCCGGGGGTGGCGACGGTGCGGCGCGGCTCGACGGACAGGCGCATGTCAGGGACCACCCGCGACCGGCAGGTCCTGCGACGAGGTCAGCCCCGGCCGCACGGTGACCACGGCGGTGGCCAGCACCGCGGTGCCGTCGGTCACCGACACGGTGTACGTGCCGGCCGGCAGGTCGGGCAGCACGAACGTGCCGGCGCCCTGGCTGCCGGACGCCGTCGAGGCGGTGGAGCGCGTGGTGGTGCCGTCCGTGGCCTGCACGGTCAGGCCGGCGACGCCCGTGCCGTTGCGGGTCACCCGCCCGGTGACGCTGCCCAGCGCGGAGGTCAGCGTGGCCGTCACGGGCGCGGTCGGTCCCGAGTCGGTGAGGGTCACGGGCAGGCTCGCCGGGGTGTACCCCGTCTTGGTGAACGTGAGTGTCACCGAGCCCGACGCGAGCCCGGTCAGCGTGAACGAGCCCACCTCGCCCGAGGTCAGGGTGGTGGTCGACGCGGTGGTCGACGATCCGCCGGCGGTCACGGTCACGCCGCCGATCCCCGCGCCGGAGGAGTCCACCACGCGTCCGGTCACCGTGCCGGCGCCACCGGCCAGGACCACCCGCAGGTCCGCGCGCATCTCCCCCGGCCCGAGGTCCACGACGACGGTCCGGGTGCTGAACCCGGCCTTGGTGAACGTCAGGACGTAGGTGGCCGGCGTGGCCAGGTTGGGCAGGACGAACTGGCCCACCTGCCCGATCGTCGGCGTGCCGACGACCACGGGGCGCCCGTCCATCGTCGTGCTCACCTCGACGCCGCCCACCGGGGAGCGGCCGTCGGTGACCAGCCCGGAGATCTGCCCGGTCCCGGCGCCCAGCCGCACGTCCAGCGCGAACCGCGACTGCCCGCCCAGCACGCGCTCGGTCAGGCTGGTCGGCTGGTAGCCCTCGGCCAGGAAGCTCAGCTCGTAGGTGCCCGGCGCGGGCAGCCCGACGAACGAGTACGTGCCCGTGCCGTCGGTCGTCGCGGTGTACTCCGTGGCCGGGTCGGCGCCGTCCCAGGCCGGCTTGGCGGTGACGGCCACGGTCACCACGCCGGGTGCCTCTCCGGTGTCCACCGTCCCGGTGATCGACGCGGGGTCCCCCACGACCGTGAGGTCCACCCCGGTCCGCACCTCCTGCGCGTCCGCGGTGACCGGCGTGGAGGCCCCGACCGCGGTCACCGCGGGGTACCACGCGGCGGCGTAGCCGGGTGCCGCGGCCTCGAGCAGGTAGGGGCCCGGGAACAGACCGGCCAGCGAGTACGTGCCGTCGGTCTGCGTCGCGGCCGACGACACCGCGACGAGCCCGTCGCGACCCTGCCGCCACGCCGTGACGGTGATGCGCCCGACGCCCTGCCCGTCCGTGGAGCCCACGACCGCGCCGGTGAGCGTGGACCCCGTGCCAGCGGGCACCGGACCGTCCTTGGGCAGGGCCCCGGCGGGTGCGCCGCCCGCCGCGCCGTCGCCCTCGGCGCTGGCGTCCGCGGCGGCGGAGGCGGCGAAGAACGACGCCGGCGCCACCTTGGTGAACGGGTCGGCGCCGAGCATCCCGCGGATGCCCAGGACGAACGCGAGCGCCCACGCCGCCAGGATCGCCAGCAGCACCAGCGCGGTGAGCAGCCCCCGGCTGAACGTCGACTTCTGCCGCAGCACCAGCTCGACGTCCGCGGTGGTGTCGGTCGCCTGCGCGACCACGCGCAGCGGGCGGTCGCGGTCCGAGCCGACCAGCTGGCGGGGGCCGCGGACCAGCACCGTGCTCGTCGCGACCCCGCCCGCGGGCACGGCGAGCGTGGACGGCGTGAGCGACGTGGTGAGCGTCCGGTCGGTGTCCACGGCGCGCAGGGCCACGTCCAGCGGCACGTTGCCGATGTTGCGGACCTCGACCGTGAACGCCGCGCGCCCGCGCGTGCGTACGCGCGAGGGGGTGGCGACGAGGGCCAGCCCCGGGTGCGGCGGGACCACGAGATCGAGGTCGTGATAGGCGTCCAGGGCACCGGGCGCGCTACCGCTGACCACGAACGTCACCGGGTACGTGCCGGCGGGGAACGCCGGCGGCAGCGCGAGCGTCAGGGTCAGGGCGCCCGACGCCTCGGGGAAGAGCGCGAGCGCGGGCGGCTCGGAGCGCAGCAGCTGCTCGGGCACGCCGATCGCCCGCACCGACAGCGACTCGATGACCTCGGAGGTGTTGATGACCTCGAGCGGGACGACGCCGGACCCCCCGGGCGGCACGTCCAGCCGCTCGACCGTGCTGCTGACCCTCACGGACGCGTGCCCGCCGGCATCGGGACGGCGGTGCCGGACACGGAGGTCACCAGCGGCGGCGCGGCCTGCCAGTCGTAGGCGTCGGCGGCGACCGTGACCAGCAGGGTGAACGACGCCTTGAGCGAGCCGCCGAGACCGCTCCACACGTCGCGCGGCCGGTTCGTCTCGTCGGTGGCCAGCGTCAGCTGCACGCCCGACTCCAGCGGCCGGGGCAGGTGCTCCGCGGGCAGCACCTGGTGCGCCAGGAGCCGGGTGAGGGCGTCGCCGAGCAGCAGGTGCTCGTCGCGCGCCGACCCCGCCCACGCGCTCACCAGGTAGGACAGCTGCACCATGGGCAGCGCCTGCCGCCGCTCCACCCCACCGCCGGCCGAGGTCCGCGTGCTGGAGCCGCGCGGCGGCTGGCTGCTGCGCGCCACGCCGTACAGGAAGAGGTTGACGGTCAGCCGGTTCACCTGGGCGGACCACGTGCTCGACGGCGGGTCGAAGGAGATGTCGCCCTGCTCGGTGGGCAGCGGCAGGGTGCTGCGCAGGAGACGCTCGAGACCGTCCTCGACCACGGGGATCAGCACGGCTCACCCGCCTCCTCATGCGGTCGTGGCCACCACCGCACCGACCACGACGAGGGCCCGTGCGGCCGGATGGCCGAGCTCCGACCGGACATCGGCAGGACATCCGCAGGCTACGGTCGGCGCCGCCGGCCGGGCATCGGTAATCGCTACCGATGTTGCGGTGCTCAGCCCTCGAGCGTGCGCATCGCGCCGGGGTTGAGGATCTGGATGACGCCGCCGTAGGCGCACTGGCAGGTGGCCCCGAGGGTCAGCGCGGGCTTGCCACCGACGAGGGTCGTCGTCGCCCCGTTCATCCACGGGCCCACCGGTGCCGGGATGCACGGCATCGGCGTCAGGACGCCCAGCGCGGCGGCGGTCGCGGCGGCGACCGTGGGGTTGGCCACGCTGGTGCACATGCCGAACGGCGGGATGTTCACCATCGGCACCATGTCCGTGATCGCCGCGGCGGGCTTGCCCTCGATCAGCACCCGGCTGATCGGCAGCACGTTCAGGGTCGACGGTGCGATGCCGAAGCTGCACTGCAGCATGGCCGACGTGGTCGCGGCGGGCTTGCCCATCAGGCCTCCGGTTCCGAGCGGTCCGAGCTGCGGGTGGTCACCACTGGGTGCCCTTCACCGACCGCGTCAGCTTCTCCCCCGTCGTCGTGACGAAGCAGAGGGTCGCGCGGTCGTCGTCCTGCTGCCAGCTGCGCGCCGAGGGCACCAGGTAGGTGAAGAACAGCTGCGAGTCGCGGTAGTCCACGCCCACGTAGTCCGCGAACTCCTGCGCACACGTGCCGTCGGCGAACGCCTTCAGCGCGGCCGCCCCCGGGAACGTGTCGGGCGTGGTGTCGCTGCCCGGGTCCGTGTACTCGACGCGGGCGTACGCCTCCTGCTCGTGCGGCACGGTGCAGTCCACGCGCGGCAGCGTGGCGATCTCCTCGGTCACGTCCTGCGGCACGGTGAAGCAGTCACCCGCCGCGACGTCGAAGACCGAGACCGACGTGGAGTCGTCCTTCTGGAACAGCGAGCAGCCCGCGGTCGCGACGACGACGGCCGCGCCCAGCACACCGGCCAGGACCCTGCGCCGCACCACGACCACCGACCGGACCTCCACGCTCCGACGCCCGGGGCCGGACGCCGCGTGCAGCCTAACCAGCGCGCCGGGGCGGCCCATCCGTAGTCGTTGCGCAAGTTCCAGCCCCGCTCGCTGGGCGCGTGCGTCCCCGGACACCGTGGCAGGATCGCGGGATGACGACGGAGCAGACGGTCGTGCCGGACATCACCGCGAACGCGGACGACACCGCGCTGTGGGTGGAGCGCACCGGCAAGCGGCTCTACACCGGCCGCAACTCGCGCGGGGCCGAGGTCCTCATCGGCAGCGTCGGGGTGGAGAACGTGTTCAGCCCCGGGGAGCTGCTGAAGATCGCGCTCGCCGGCTGCAGCGGCCTGTCGGCGGACTCCAAGCTCAGCCACTACCTGGGCGACGACGTCGACGTGACGATCAACGTCTCCGGCATGAGCGACCCGGAGGAGGACCGCTACCCGGCGCTCGCCGAGGAGCTCGTGGTGGACCTCAGCGCCCTGGACGCCGCCACCCGCGAGCGCCTCATCACGATCGTCCACCGGGCCATCGACGCGCACTGCACCGTCGGCCGCACGCTCGACGCCGGCGCGTCCGTCCAGCTCACCGTCACCGGGGAGCGCTGATGCCGGCCCTCGTCGAGGCGGCCCTGGCGAAGGCCGTGACCATCCCGTCCTCGACCATCCACGCGCACGTCGAGCAGCTGCGCCGGCGCAACCCGGAGGCGACGCCCGAGCAGCTCGTGCGCCTGCTCGAGAAGGAGTACCTGCTCGTCGTGCAGGGCACGGGCGGCGCGGTGGGCGCGACGGCGGCGGCCCCCGCGGTGGGGACGGGTGTCGCGCTCGCGCTGACGGCCAGCGACATCGCCACGTTCTTCGGGGCGTCGGCCGCGTTCGCGCTCGCGGTGGCCAGCGTGCACGGCATCGAGGTGGAGGACGCCGACCGGCGCCGTGCCCTGCTGCTCACCACGATCCTCGGGGAGTCCGGCGGCAAGATCGTCACCGACAGCGCCGAGCTGACCAGCGTGAGCGTCGCGCGCGCGCTGCTGACGCGGATGCCCATGGCCACGGTGCGCAAGGTGAACACCACGATGACCCGCCGGTTCGTGCGCACCCAGCTCACCAAGCAGACGGGCCTGGCCGTCGGGCGGATCATCCCGTTCGGCATCGGGCTCGTCGTCGGCGTCGCGGGTGCCCGAGCACTGGGCAAGAACGTGATCGAGGGTGCCCGCACGGCGTTCGGTCCCCCGCCCGCGTCGTTCCCGAAAGTCATCGAGATGGCCGGCCCCGCGGGCACACCGCTCGTGCTGCCCGCGGAGCGCACCGCCCGCAAGGGGATCGGGTTCCGACGCAAGACCGCGTAGCCCGACCGGGCAGGGCCTACCAGCGCGCGTGCACGTGCTGGCGGATCCGCCCGTCGTAGATGCCGCGCAGCCCGTCCAGCGTCTCCTCGTCGACCGGCGGCAGGTCCGCGGCAGCCGCGTTGGCCTGCGCCTGCGCCGCGGAGCGCGCCCCGGGGATGACGACCGAGACGCCCGGCTGGTCGATGATCCAGCGCAGGGCCAGCTGGGCGGTGGTGGAGCCCGCCGGCGTGAGCGCGGCGACCTCCCGCGCGGCGGCGACGCCGACGTCGAACGGCACGCCGGCGAACGTCTCGCCCACGTCGAACGCGTCGCCTCCGCGGTTGTAGGTGCGGTGGTCGTCGTCGGCGAACGTGGTGTGCTCGTCGTACTTGCCGGACAGCAGGCCCGAGGCCAGCGGGACGCGGGCGATGATGCCCACCCCGCGCTCGGCCGCGAGCGGGAGCACCTCCTCGAGCGGCTTGCGACGGAACACGTTGAGGATGATCTGCACGGTGGCCACGTGGGGCCGCACGATCGCCTCGAGCGCGTCGTCGACGGTCTCGACCGAGACGCCGTAGGACGCGATCCGGCCCTCGTCGACGAGCACGTCCAGCGCGTCGTAGGTGGACTCGCGGCGGAACACCTCGGACGGCGGGCAGTGCAGCTGCACCAGGTCCAGCGTGTCCACGCCCAGGTTCTCCCGGGAGCGGTCGGTCCACGCCCGGAACCAGGACAGCGAGTACGCGTCGGCCACGTGCGGGTCGGCGCGGCGACCCATCTTGGTCCCGACCGTCAGCCCGTGCCCCGTGCCGCGCGAGCGCAGGAACGTGCCGATGAGCTTCTCGGAGCGCCCGTCCCCGTACACGTCCGCGGTGTCGAGGAACGTGACACCCGAGTCCACCGCCGCGGTCAGCACCTCGAGCGCGGCGTCCTCGGTCACCGACCCCCAGTCGCCACCGAGCTGCCAGCAGCCCAGCCCCACGACGCCCACCGACCGACCCGTCCGTCCCAGCACCCTGCTCTCCATGGACAAGGACGGTACCCCGCGCGGACCATGGGCACCGTGACGAGCATCCCGATGGACGCGGTGGTCCGGCAGTTCCCCGTCGACGCCGCTGCGGCCTGGGCGCTGGTGGCGGACCTGCAGAACCACGAGCGGTGGATCCCGCTGACCCGGGTGTCGGTGGACGGGTCCACCGTGACGGCGGTGTCCGGCCCGTTCGCGCGGCGGGGCTTCCCTGGCCTGAAGGACGTCATGACGATCGACCGGTACGACCCGCCGACCGCCGACGAGCCCGGCGTCGCGACGTTCACCAAGGTCGGCCGCGTGCTCAAGGGCACGGCCAGCATCGTCGTCGTGCCCGCCGGACCGTCGTCCAGCCGCGTGCTCTGGAGCGAGAACGTCTACCTGGGCGGTCCGCTGCCGCGCCGACTCACCGAGGCGGTGCTCAAACCGTTCCTCGGCGGGATGGTCCGGTACGCACTGATGCGCGCTCGGCGCGAGGTCGGCACAACGGATCACCGCGTCAGCGGCTGATCGCGCAACGGATCGCGCGTCTACGCGCAATCCGAGGTGCACGTTCCCGGCCGGACCGGCTCGTAGCCTTGGGGCACCGACACGCCACGAGGAGCCTCATGACCCCGACCGTCCCCGGACTCCCCCGACGAACCGACCGCCGCTACCTCATGTGCGAGCCCGTCCACTACACGGTGTCCTACGAGATCAACCCGTGGATGGACAAGACCCGGTTCACCGACGCGGACCTCGCCGTGCGCCAGTGGCGCACGCTGCGCGACGTCTACCTGGACCTGGGCCACACGGTCGAGACGATCGACCCGATCCCCGGCCTGCCGGACATGGTGTACGCCGCCAACGGCGCGACCGTCCTGGACGGCGTCGTGTACTCCGCGAAGTTCCGGCACCCGGAGCGGCAGCCCGAGGGCCCGGCGTACCAGAAGTGGTTCGCGGACCGCGGCTACGTGACGCACACCGCCGCCGAGACCAACGAGGGCGAGGGCGACCTGCTGGTGGTCGGCGACCTGGTGCTCGCGGGCACCGGCTTCCGCACCGAGCGCGCGGCGCACGCGGAGCTGCAGGAGCTGTTCGGTCGCCCGGTGATCTCGCTCGACCTGGTCAGCCCGCACTACTACCACCTGGACACCGCGCTGGCCGTCCTCTCCAGCGACCCGGCGGACCCGCAGATCGCGTACTACCCGCCGGCCTTCTCCGCGGGCTCGCAGTCGGTCCTGCGCCGGATGTTCCCGGACGCCGTCCTGGCGACCGAGCGCGACGCCGTGGCCCTGGGCCTCAACGCGGTGTCCGACGGCCTGAACGTCGTCGTCGCCCCCGGCGCCGTGGACCTCGCCGATGCCCTGCGCGAGCGCGGCTACCAGCCGATCCCGGTGGACACCAGCGAGCTGCTCAAGGGCGGCGGCGGCGCCAAGTGCTGCACGCTCGAGATCCGTCCCGCCTCCGGTTCCGGACGATGACCGTGACCGACGTGGTGCACCCCGCCACGGTGCTGGCCCCCAACTACCACCCGCTGCCGGTCACCCTGGTCGACGGGCTCGGCTCCTGGGTCACGGACGACGAGGGCCGCCGCTACCTCGACCTGCTGTCCGGCTACTCGGCCCTGAACTTCGGGCACCGGCACCCGGTCCTGACGGCCGCCGCGCACGCGCAGATCGACCGGCTCACGCTCACCTCCCGCGCGTTCGACCACGAGCTCCTGGAGCCGTTCGCCGCGCGGCTGGCCGCGCTCGTCGGGCCGCTCGTCGCCGGACCGCCCATGGTCCTGCCCATGAACACGGGCGCGGAGGCCGTCGAGACGGCGATCAAGGCCGCCCGCAAGTGGGGGTACGACGTCAAGGGCGTGCCGGCCGACCGCGCGACGATCATCGTCGCCGACGGGAACTTCCACGGCCGCACGACGACGATCGTGTCGTTCTCCACCGACCCCGACGCGCGCCGCGGCTTCGGCCCGTACACCCCGGGGTTCCGGGTGGTCCCGTACGGCTCGGTCGACGCCCTGCGCGAGGCGATCGACGAGACGACGGTGGCCGTGCTGCTCGAGCCCGTGCAGGGCGAGCAGGGCGTCGTGATCCCGCCCGACGACTACCTGCCGGGCGTCCGCGCGCTCTGCTCCGAGCACGACGTGCTCCTGGTCGCCGACGAGATCCAGTCCGGGCTCGGTCGCACCGGCACCACCCTGGCCTGCGAGCTCTGGGGCGTGCGGCCGGACCTGGTCACCCTGGGCAAGGCGCTGGGCGGCGGTGTGCTGCCCGTGTCCGCCGTGGTGGGCCGCGCCGACGTCCTCGGCGTGCTGACCGCGGGGACGCACGGGTCGACGTTCGGCGGCAACCCGCTGGCGTGCGCGGTGGGGCTCGCCGTGGTCGGGCTCCTGGAGACCGGTGAGCTGCAGGCACGCGCCACGACGCTCGGCATCGAGTGGGGCACCCGCCTGGACGCCCTCGTCGCGGACGGCCTGCTGACCTCGTCGCGGCGCGTGGGGCTGTGGGCGGGCCTGGACGTCACCCCGCCCACCACCGGACGTCAGCTGTGCGAGAGCCTGCTGGCCCGCGGCGTGCTGGCCAAGGACACCCACGGCAGCACCATCCGGCTGGCTCCCCCGCTGACCATCACGCCCGAGGACCTGGACCTGGCCACCGACCGGCTCACCGACGCCCTGCGCTGAGCCGGTTCACCTCAGCTGAACTTCACCGCCCCGAACAGCCACCCGCCCAGGCTCGCCCCGCCGACGCTCATGCTCGACACGTCGGTGCGGCGCATCTGGGCGTCGTGGCCGGGCGAGCGCGACCAGGCGGAGACCATCGACGACGCCGAGCCGTTGCTCACGCACGCCACGATGTTGTCACCGCCCGAGTGCCAGATCCCGCCCGTGTTGGCCATGTTCACGGCGTGCGAGACGAGGCTCCCGCTGCGGGACACCGACAGCTGCGACAGGCCCAGCGAGGCGCGGTACGCGTTGATCGCGGCGCCGATGGCGGAGACGCTCGACTCGCCGGCACCGGACCCGCCGGAGCCGTTGCACACCTTGCCGCCGGCCGGGACGCCGCCGGAGGCCACCGGTGCCGGTGCCGGTGCCGACGAGGTGGACCGCGGGGCGGTCGACCGGGCCGTGGAGCGGGCCGGTGCCTTGGGGGTCGCGCGCCGGGCCGCGGCCGCCTGGGCCGCTGCGGCCTGCGCCGCGGCTGCGGCCTGCTCGGCGGCGATGCGAGCGTTCTCGGCGGCCTGCCACGCGGTCTGCGCGTCGACGGCGGCCTGCTCGGGCGCGGCGACACCGGCGACGAGCGCGTTCAGGGAGCGCAGGCTCACGGCCGGTGCGCTCAGCGCGGTGCCGACGGCGCCGGACGCGCTCGCCAGGGCAGCCCGCGGGGCGTCGCCGGCGTTCGGCACGGCGGCGAGGGTGGCGTTCGCGTGGTCCACAGCGGCCTGCGCGCCGGTCGTGGCGGCGGCCCGGCTCGCGACCGAGGTGCTGTGCACCGTCGCGACGTCTGCACCTCGTGCCACGGCGGCATCGCGCGCGGCGGCCAGGACGGACCGGTCCACCCGGATGCCGGCCTCCAGCGCTGCGGCCTGCGCCCGCTCGGCCTTCTGGTCGGCGGCGTAGACACCGCCACCGGCGGCCACGGCGAGCACGAGGCCCGCGGCGACGCCCACCCACACCGCGCGGCGCACGGCCGGCGGGCGGACGACGGCGGGCTGCGGCTGCGGCTGCGGCTCGACCAGGGGCGACGGGGCCGGGCTCTGCTGCGGGACCTCGGCCACCAGCGGCGTGGGTGCACTGACCACCGACGGGCGCTGGCTGGGCACGACGTCGAGCAGCTTCTTGGTGTCCTTGACCACGTGGCCTCCTTCGTGGGGCCCCGGGCAAGACTGGCGTGGGTGGGGCTGCTGTTGCTCTCGGCACGAGCGGAGACCGACTTGAGGCGCGTTGCACCAATTGTTTCGTCACCCGTTCGGCGTAGCGCGAGCAGGGTGGCACTCGACGTGCAGGATCGCCAAATCGGGCTTACCCTCCCGATCCAGCACCCCGGCGTCGGCGATGATGGGAACCGTGACGGACCACTCCGGGCTCGACGCCCTCGACACCGCCATCCTGCGCGTCCTCGCACAGGACGCCCGCGCGACGTTCGCCCAGGTGGGCGAGCACGTCTCGCTCTCTGCGCCGGCGGTCAAGCGGCGCGTGGACCGGCTGCGCGAGCGCGGGGTCATCCGCGGCTTCACGGTCCGGTTGGACCCCGCGGCCATGGGCTGGCAGACGGAGGCGTTCGTCGAGCTGTTCTGCCAGGGCTCGACGAGCCCGGCGACGATGCGCTCGGCCGTCGAGCACTACCCCGAGGTGGTCGCCGCGAGCACCGTCACGGGCGACGTCGACCTCATGGTCCAGGTGCGGGCGCGGGACATGCGTCACCTGGAGCGCGTCGTGGAGCGGCTGGCCGCCGAGCCGTTCGTGGCCCGCACGCGCTCGACGGTGGTGCTCTCCGCGCTGGTGCGTCGCCCGGACGTCCCGCCGGCCCCGGAGGGCTAGCTCGCGTCCGCCTGCTCGGTGGCGCACCGGTTGGTGACCACCATGACCGGGCAGTCGGAGTGGTGCAGGACCGCCTGGCTGGTGGAGCCGAGCAGCAGCCCGGTGAACCCGCCACGCCCGCGGGAGCCGACGACGATCAGGTCCGTGGCCGCCGAGAACTCGGTGAGCAGCTCCGCGCCCGTGCCGTCGAGCGCGATCCGCCGGACGGTCACGCCCGGCCGGTCCGCCAGCGCCCGGTCCACGACCACGTTCAGGCCCTCGGTCACGTCACGCAGCACCTGCTCGTGGTCCACCGCGGCGGGCAGCCACGCCAGGACCCCCGTCATGGAGCCCACCGGCACGCCGGCCACCGCGGTCAGCTCCGCGCCCCACGCCTGCGCCTCGTCGATGGCCCGGCGCAGCGCCTGCTCCGCCTGCGGGGAGCCGTCGACGCCGACGACGATCCGCTGCACGGGCCGCGGTGCCGGGATCGTCGCGTCCTCCGGCAGCGTCTGGCCGTGCTCGCGCAGCGGGACCACGACCGTGGGGCAGTACGCGTGGGCGGGCAGGGCCGAGGAGACGGTGCCCAGCAGCCGGTCCGCGAAGCCGCCCCGGCCCCGCGTGCCCACGACGGCGAGGCGCACCGCGTGCGACATCTCCACGAGCACCCCGGCCGCGTCGCCCGTGAGCACCTTGGCCGTCACGGGCACGCCTGCGCCGGAGACCCGCTGCGTCGCCTCGGCGAGCACCGCCTTGGCGCCCTCCTGGATCGCGGTGTCGTCCAGCGCGGCGTAGCCGCCGTCCAGCGAGGCGGCCGTGAACGACGGGAGCGCGTAGGTGCACACCACCTGGACGCCCCAGCCGTGCGTGCGCGCGTGCGCCGCCGCCCAGTCCAGTGCGTGCAGGCTGGCCGCCGACCCGTCCACCCCGACGAGGACCACATCGTCACGCGTCATCCGGAGCCTCCGTGCTCGTCCCGAGCTCGTGCGCTCGTCCCAGTCTCGCGCGCCGGACCGAGGATGGCCCCGCGCGTAGCCGGAATGATGCCATACGTTGACAGTCCCTTGACGAACCGCAGGTGAACGCGCGGGTCAGGCGACGACGTACCGGGACCAGAGCGGCTCCGAGCGCACCGACGTCGTCCCGAACGCCACCGACCAGCGTGGCGCGCGCGGCACGAAGGGCAGCTCCCAGCCGATCTCGTGCAGCAGGCGGTCGGCCTTGCGGTGGTTGCACCGCACGCACGCGGCCACGACGTTGGTCCACTCGTGCCGACCGCCGCGCGAGCGCGGGTGGACGTGGTCGACGGTGTCCGCTCCCCCGCCGCAGTACGCGCAACGGTGGTTGTCCCGCTGCAGCACGGTGCGGCGCGTGGGCGGGACCGGGCGGCGCACCGGCACGTGCACGTAGCGCGTGAGGCACAGGACGACGGGCAGGGGCACGGAGACGTGCTCCGCGTGCAGCAGGCGGCCGTCGGTCTCCAGCACGGTCGCCTTGCCGGTCATCACGAGCACCACGGCGCGCCGCAGGCTCACGATGCACAGGGGCTCCATGCTCGCGTTGAGCAGCAGGGTGCGCGCCCCGGACGCGATCAGGCCGGACGAGGCGGCCTCGGGGGCTGCTCCACCGACGGCCTCGGTGGACAGCGTCGACACATTCACGAGCACGGCGTTCTCCCGACCTCGGGGGTCGGACCGGCTGGCTGCCGGCCCGGCGAAGCGAAGCAACAGCGTGGTGCACGGCCAGGGTACGCGCCGGTCGTGCGAGATCGGCGCACGCAGCGGCCGCGGGGCCGGCGAACCCGCTCGCCGCCCGCCAGCCCTGGACGCGACGAGGCCCCGACGACAGCGTGCGTCGTCGGGGCCTCGTCGGCGGATCGGGCTGGGTCAGCCGATCCGGATGAAGACGGGGGCGCTCTGCCAGATCCCACGGAACTGGATCGTCTTGCCCGGGCGGGGCGAGTCGATCTGGTCGTTGCCACCGGCGTAGATCGCGATGTGGCCGGGGCTCCAGATCAGGTCACCGGGGCGGGCGTCCGCACGGGAGATGACCGTGCCGGCGGCCTTGATGCCACCGGACGTGCGCGGCAGCGAGATGCCGAGCTGCGCGTAGACGTAGGACACGAAGCCGGAGCAGTCGAACCCGGCGGGCGTCGAGCCACCCGAGACGTACGGCACGCCGACGTAGCGGGCCGCGACCTCGAGGACCGCGTTGCCGGAGACCGACTGCGGGACCGCGGCATTGGCGACCGGGGCAGCGGCGGTCGAGGAGGACGCCGCGGCGGCACGCGTGGTGCTGCGCGAGGCGGCGACGACCTTCTTCTTGACGGGCGGCGGCGGGGGAGGCGTCTCGGCCGTGACGGCGGGGACGTCCACCGTCCAGGCCGCGTCGGCCGGCGCGGTCACGACGGGAGCGGTGTTCAGCACGGCGCGGGCCGAGGCCGTCAGCGCTGCGGTGTCCACGGCGGGCAGGGCGCCCGCGTCGCCGCCGGGGGCGGCGTTGGCCGGCGAGCCGAGCATCGAGACGACGAGTCCCGACGAGGCGGCGACGACGGCAGTTCGGCGTCCGACGGTCCCCATCTGGCCCGAGGCGGCGGCAGCCAGCTCGGTCAGTGGCGTCGAAGGACGGCGCGCCGCACGATGGCGGGCGCGAGTGGTGCTCACGGTCACGCGTTGCCTCTCCTGATGCCTACGAGGTCAGCTGTCGGGTTCGGGTGGGAGAACACCCGGCCACGTCCCCGATCGAGATCGGTTCAGCGACTTCACCCCAAGGACACCGAGGTTCCGGTGCCCGCAATTGGGTCCCCCGCCCCTGCCGGCGGTCAGTGCGGACCTCGGGGCGGCGGCAGGGTTAGGCGTTCCGCTCGAGGGCTTCTTCGAAGGAGGGTTCCGGAGAAGCAGGTCGAACGTACAGGACTCTCGCGCCGATTGTCACGTTCCGATCACGATGGGTTCGGGACGAGCTGGACGGGCGTCCTGAGCGCGCACCGCGCCACGTGACCTGACCTGCGAAGACGTCGGTCCGAGGGGTGCGAGCGCGCGCAGGAACCACCCGGACGGCGTGCGCCGAAGATCACGGAACGAGCACGGCCCGGCCGCTCAGCGGGCTCCCAGGGAGCCCTCAGGACGCGTCAGCGCGCGCCGACGAAGATGTGCCGGGCGACGTCGTCGGGCAGGTCGAGGACCGTGGCGGAGCCCGGTTCCGAGACGGTCACCGTGCCGGCGACGCGCTCGACGACGATCTCCCGGTGCGGCAGGATCCCGGCCTCGGCCAGGCGCGCGAGCAGCTCGACGTCCACCTGCAACGGCTCCGCGATCCGCGCGACGACCGCACGCTCGAGCCCGTCCTCCCCGGCCGTCCCACGGTAGGCGGCCAGCGAGGTCACGCCGTCGAGGAAGCTCTCCGGCGTCGTCTCCTCGCCGATCTCCCCCAGGCCCGGGATCGGGTTGCCGTACGGGTCGAAGTGCGGGTGGTCCAGCAGGGACGCGAGGCGCTTCTCCACGCGCTCGCTCATGACGTGCTCCCAGCGGCAGGCCTCCTCGTGCACGTACGGCCAGTCCAGGCCGATCACGTCGGTGAGCAGGCGCTCGGCCAGCCGGTGCTTGCGCATCACGCGCACCGCCTTGTCGTGGCCCAGCTCGGTCAGCTCGAGGTGCCGGTCCCCCGTGACGACGACCAGGCCGTCGCGCTCCATCCGGGCGACGGTCTGCGACACGGTGGGGCCGGAGTGGCCCAGACGCTCCGCGATCCTGGCGCGCAGGGGGGTGATGCCTTCCTCGGTGAGCTCGTAGACCGTCTTGAGGTACATCTCCGTCGTGTCGATCAGGTCGCTCACTGCATGGCCTCCCGCGTCGCGTCGTCGTCGCGCAGGGCCTCACCGAGCTGGAGGGGTGGGCCGGCCGCGCTGTGGACAGATTAGTCGTCGCACCGACGACCGGTGGTCCGTCCGTCGGGGCGACGGCCGCCGCTCGCTATCCTCGCCAGGTGACCGACGCCCACGAGATCACGATCCCCGCGCACCTGCTGCCCACGGACGGCCGGTTCGGCTCGGGGCCGTCCAAGGTCCGCCGCGCCCAGGTCGACGCGTTGGCGGGTCCCGCGGCCGCGCTGCTCGGCACCTCGCACCGCCAGGCCCCGGTGCGCGAGCTCGTCGGACGGGTGCGCGCCGGCCTCGCCGAGCTGCTCGACCTGCCGGACGGCTACGAGGTCGTGCTGGGCAACGGCGGGTCCACCTTCTTCTGGGACGTCGCGACGCTGTGCCTGATCGAGGACCGCGCGGCGTTCGGCACGTTCGGGGAGTTCGGTGCCAAGTTCGCCGCCGCCACGAGCCGCGCGCCGTTCGTCGGCGAGCCCGTGGTCACCACCGCGGCGCCGGGCGGCGTGGCCGTCCCGGCCTTCACCGACGGGGTCGACGCCTACGCCTGGCCGCACAACGAGACGTCCACCGGTGTGGCGGCGCCCGTGCGCCGGGTGGCCGGCTCGCGCGAGCAGGGGGCGCTCGTGCTGGTCGACGGCACGTCCGGCGCCGGTGGCCTGCCCGTCGACGTCGCGCAGACCGACGTCTACTACTTCGCGCCCCAGAAGTCGTTCGCGTCCGACGGCGGCCTGTGGCTGGCGGCGGCCTCGCCCGCGGCGATCGAGCGGGCCGCGCGCCTGGAGTCGAGCGGCCGGTGGGTGCCCGAGTCGCTGTCCTTCACCACGGCGCTGACCAGCTCCCGCCTCGACCAGACCCTGAACACCCCCGCGATCGCCACGCTGGTGCTCCTGGCCGAGCAGCTGGACTGGATCCTGGACCAGGGCGGCCTCGCGTGGGCGGCCCGGCGCACGGCGACCTCGGCCGGCCACCTCTACGGCTGGGCGGACGCCCGTGACTGGGCGACGCCCTTCGTCACCGACCCCGCGCTGCGCTCGAACGTGGTCGGCACCATCGACCTGGACCCCGACATCGAGGCGCCGACCGTCGCCCGGGTGCTGCGCGCGCACGGCGTGGTCGACGTCGAGCCGTACCGCAAGCTGGGTCGCAACCAGCTGCGTGTCGCCATGTACCCCGCGGTCGAGCCGGACGACGTGCTGGCCCTGACGGCCTGCGTCGACCACGTGGTGGACCAGCTCGTCTGAGGCCTCGTCGGCCCGGCACCACGAGGCCCGCCCCCCGCGGTCAGCACGGGAGGCGGGCTGTGGGGCCGACCGCGGGGCGGGCGGTCGGGAGGTCAGGCGGTGGGGCGGCGCCGGCGGGCGATCGAGACGAGCGCGACGATCCCGGCACCGAGCAGGACCAGGGCGCCGCCGGCGATCAGCAGCGGCTGCGTCTCCGAGCCGGTGGCGGACAGGACGGCGCTGGTCGGAGCCGCGAGCACCTCGCTGGCCAGGACCTCGTCCTGCGGCGGGTTCGTGGCGCACACCGGGCTCGACGGCGGGTACCCGACCGTGACGGTGGCCTCCGGGTTGACCTGGAACAGCACCTGGACGTTCGGGCGCACCCAGTCGAACTCGTCGCCCTCGACCCAGGAGCCGTCGGCGAGCTGGCGCCAGCCCGGCCAGTCGACGCCGCGCCCGTCGGGTCCCGCGACGGCACCGGGCCAGTTGACGGTGCCCGACAAGGGCTGGTCCGCGTAGACGACGTTCGCGCCGCTCGGGTTGAGGAAGGTGATGGTGACCGTGGTGTTGGGCGAGCCCACCGCCTCCACCTGGTACGTGCAGCTTCGGCACGTCGTTGTCGCACACCGGCGTGAGCACGCTGCACGAGGAGCTGGCACGCGCGCGGGGCGCCGTAGGCGTCGACCGGGTCCAGGCAGCCGTAGACGGGCTCGGCGCTCGCGGACGGGCTGGGCGACGGGTCCTGCACGGCCGCGGACGACGGCAGGGCGCCGACGACGGCGACGAGGACGGCGAGGAGCGCGACGACCGCGCCTCGTAGCGAGCCTGACCATGATGGTGCCCCTGTCGGCTATCCGGACAATTCGGACCCATTCTGACGCGCCGCCACCCCGCATGGCGTCGGCCCATCGGGTGATTTCGTCCTGATTGTCCGTTTCACCCCGCGGGGCACGTGGCGACGACCTGCCCCGGGCTCGTCAGCGTCGGCGTGGTCCACACCGTCACCGCACCGTCCCGGACGGGGACGTCGAACGTGTACGTCGCGTGCCCGCCGGGCGCCAGCCACGACGTCACCACCTGCACGGACCGCCCCGCCACCTGACCGGTCCCCCCGGAGACGTAGCCGTCGTCCAGCCCGAGCGCCTCGAGCGGCGCCCCGACCGGCGCGTAGACGCTGATGTTCGTGGCCAGCCAGCCGACCGGCAGGGACGTCCCGCTCCACCCGGTGACGTAGCGCGGGAAGTCGGCGACGTCCGCCGGCGGTGCGTAGTCGAGGTCGAGGTGGACGGTCGCGGTGGGCGACGGACCGTCGCAGCGCAGGTCCTGCACGGTCAGCGACGTGCTCAGGTAGTAGCCCAGCTTGCCCGCGGTGCCGTCGTTGAGGAACACGCCCGCGGCGTCGGGGAACGGGCCGGTGAGGAACGCCGCGCCCACGCTCGTCCCGGCCAGCCGCTCCTCCTCCTTCGGGTGCGCCGACCACAGCCGCAGCCGACCCTCGGCGCCCGCCCGGGACAGCGCGTCGACGACGGCCCTGGAGTCGCCCTGGCCGGACCCGACCGCCCGGAAGATCGTCGCGGCGACGCCGGTGTAGAACGCGTCCCCCGCCGCGGCGTCGTCGCCGTACGTGAGGTACGAGTCGCGCAGCAACGCCTGCAGCACGTTGCCGGCGTCGATCTGCAGCCCCCCGGGCTCGGTGACCGGTCCGGTGGCGCCCAGCAGGTAGGACACGGCCACCGGGTCGGTGGCGATGACCCCGTCGACGGTCGAGCCCATGTCCCGCTCCCAGCGGGCGGCCAGCAGCTGCGCGCTGCGCGGGAAGTCGGGCGTCATGACCGCGTCCTGCACCCAGCGGCCGAGGCGGTCCGTGTCGAACCGCAGCTCCTCGTCGGACAGCGGCAGGATCGAGGAGTCGATCCCGGGTAGGTCCGCCGTCGTCGCCTGCTGGGTGAGGTCGATGCTCCCGTCCTGCGCGTGCAGCACGGCGAACGCCCCGACGATCCCGCCCGCGCTGCGCAGCTCGGAGGAGTTGAGGGAGACCAGGAGGTAGGTGCGCGGTCCGTCCGCCCCGAGCATCCCGGGCAGGAGCGTCGCCACCTGTGCGCCGGCGTCCAGGGCGCCGCTGACCTGGTCCATCCCGTCCTGCACCTGCACGACCGCACGACCCAGGGGCGCCACCAGCGCGTCCGGGTCGATCGCCGCGAGCGCTGCCTGCGCCGTCCGTGCGCCGGCCGCGGCCGCGACGATGTCCGGTGCGGCGTCGGCCAGGGGTGCCAGGTCGATCCGCCCGTCCGTGCCGGGCGCCTCCTGCGCGTGCAGCACGGCGTCGATCTGCCCGATGGCCGGCAGCGCATCACGGACCACGCCGTCGAGCGACACCGACACCACGCGCACGGCCGTGAGCTGCCGGCCCAGCCAGGGCGCGTGCTCCGCCAGCCGCCAGACCGGGTCGCTCGTCGCGCTGGTCGCCGTCGCCAGGTCCGCCTGGACCTCCGGCAGCCGCGCCTGCAGCTGCTGGGTGTCGCCGCTGCCGACGTCCCCCTCGAGCTCCGTGACGACGTCCTTGGCCGCCAGCAACGCCGTCCCCGCCTGATAGCCGCGGTACGCCAGCCAGCCGGCCGCGAGGAGCAGCACCCCGAGCACGGCGAGCACGGTGAACGCCACCCGGCGGGCGGTGATCCGACGACGGCGCCCCGGAGCGTCCGCCACCGGCTCGTCGACGGGCGCGCCGACGGGCTCGTCGGCCTCGGGCGCTCGCGGTTCGTCGACGGTGGCACTCACGGACCGATCGTGACATCCCGGACATCCCGGACGACATGTGCGGCCGCGCTCTTCACCCGCCGAACCACCCGGTCGGCCTGCCCAGCGGCCCCCGGTCCCTGCTCGAGCGGGTCGGCTCAGGCCGCCGTCTGGCGGTCCGCCGCCTCCTGCGCGCCGAGGCGCGCGGCCGTGTCCGCCCGCTCGCGCTGCGCCTGCGGGTAGAGCACCTCGAGGTGGGGCCGCGAGAGCACGTGGTAGCGCACGGTGACGTCCCACTTGCGGCGCGCCCACAGCGCGGCACCGGTGGCGACCAGCAGGGCGGAGATCGAGCCGACGCCGATGGCCCAGCGAGGACCGAACGTCTCGCCGATCCAGCCGACGATGGGTGACCCGATGGGCGTCGCGCCCAGGAACACCATCATGTACAGCGCCATGACGCGGCCGCGGACCGCCGGGTCCGTGCTCATCTGGATGGTCGCGTTGGCCGCGGTCATCATGGTGAGCGAGGCGAGCCCCACGGGGATGCACGCGACCGCGAACGAGACGTACGTGGGCATGAGCGCCATGACACCGGTGGCCACGCCGAACCCGAACGCGGCGCCGATCACCAGGCGGACGCGGGGGCGTTCGCGGCGGGCCGCCAGCAGCGCGCCGGTCAGCGACCCGATCGCGAGCACCGAGCCGAGGATCCCGTACTCCCCCGCGCCACGGCCGAACTCGACGCGCGCCATCATGGCGCTGGTCAGCTGGAAGTTGAGGCCGAAGGTGGAGACCACCCCGACGACCACCATGATCACCAGGATGTCGCTGCGGCCGCGCACGTAGGCCACGCCCTCGCGCAGCTGCCCCTTGGCCCGCGCCTTCGTGGGCATGGGGCTCAGCTCCGAGGTGCGCATGCGCGTCAGGGAGAGGATGGTCGCGGCGAACGTCACCGCGTTGATGAGGAACACCCACCCGGTGCCGACGGCCGCGATGAGCAGGCCGGCCACGCCGGGACCGATCAGCCGCGCGGCGTTGAACGAGGCGCTGTTCAGGCCCACCGCGTTGGACAGCTTGTGCTGCGGCACCAGCTCCGCGACGAACGTCTGCCGGACCGGGCCGTCGATCGCGGTGACGCAGCCGAGCACGAGGGCGAACAGGTAGACCTGCCACAGCTGCGCGTGCCCGCTGAGCACCAGGGCGCCGAGCCCGCCTGCGAGCACGCCCTGGCCCACCTGCGTGGCCATGAGGAGCTTGCGGCGGTCCACGCGGTCGGCCAGCAGGCCCGCGTACGGCGACAGCAGCAGCACGGGCGCGAACTGCAGCGCGGTGGTGATGCCGACGGCGACACCCGAGTTGTCGGTGAGCTGCGTGAGCACCAGCCAGTCCTGGGCGACGCGCTGCATCCAGGTGCCGACGTTGGCCACCAGGGCCCCGGCGAACCAGAGCCGGTAGTTGCGGTACGACAGCGAGGAGAACGTGGGACTCATGAAGCGGCGATCCTCCGCAGGAGCTCGGCGGCGTCGGCGAGGAGGGTGCGCTCGTCGGGGGTCAGGGTGGCCAGGCGGCCGGCCAGCCAGGCGTCGCGGCGGCGGCGGGTCTCGCGGACCTCGGCCACGCCGGCGTCGGTCAGGCTCACCACGACCTGGCGGCCGTCGGTGGGGTGCTCGGCCTTGTGGACCAGGCCGAGCTCGACCAGGCCGTTCACGGTGCGGGTCATCGACGGCGGCTGGATCCGCTCCGCGTCGGCCAGCTGACCGGGCGTCATGGGGCCGTCCTTGGCCAGCCAGGCGAGGACCGTGAACTGCGGGTCCGTCAGCCCGGCGGCACCGCGCTCGGCCCGCACGCGCCGGGACGCCCGGCCGATGGCGATGCGCAGATCACCGGCGAGGGCAGTGGCGGAAGGCATGTCATTACCTTAGATCATTACCTTGCGTAAGGAAAGTCGGCCACCCGTACCCTGTCCGCATGAGCGGGCGGCAGCGACGGGTGGTCCTCGCGCTGCTGCTCGCCGTCGGTGTGGTCGCGGCGGTGCTCGTGCTGAACCCGTGGCACCTGCAGGACGCGTTCGACGCGCCGATCGAGCGGGCGCTCGGCACGCTGCACGACCGGGGCCTGCCGGACCGGCTCAACGTCCACGCGGCGGAGTTCGCCGCCAACATCCTGCTGTTCGTCCCCCTGGGGCTGCTGGGCGCGCTCCTGCTCCCCCGCCGGCACTGGTGGCTGGTGCTCCTCGGGCTCGTGGTGCTGTCGGTGGGGATCGAGACCGTGCAGGCGCTCGGCCTGCCGTCGCGGCGGTCGTCGGCCCGGGACGTGCTGGGCAACTCCCTGGGCGCGGCGATCGGCGTCGGCCTGTCGCTCCTGCTGCGTCGCTCGTCGGCCCCCGACCCGGCACCCGCCGGGTGAGCCGCTCCCGCCGCGTGACCGTCGCCCTGCTCGTCGTCTACCTGCTGGTCCTGGCGCGCATCACGCTCTGGCCCAGCCTGGGGCCCGACGACGGCTTCGACGTGGTGCGGGCCGTCCTGGCCTGGCTCGACGACCACGGGATCCCGCTGACCTACAGCGCCACCGAGCTCGTCGCGAACATCGTGCTGTTCGTGCCCTTCGGCGTGCTCGTCGGGCTGCTGCGCGGCCGGACCTGGGTGGTCGTCGCGCTCGGGCTGGCGACGTCGCTGGTCATCGAGACGACCCAGCTGCTGCTCCTGCCCGACCGCGTGGCCGACGTGCGCGACCTGCTGGCCAACACGCTCGGCACCGCCGTCGGCCTGGGCGTCCTGGTGCTCGCCGACCGGCGCCGGCAGCGCGGTCAGGGCCGGCCGAGCGCCCGGTAGGTCCAGCCTGCGGCGCGCCAGACGGTGGGCTCGAGCACGTTGCGGCCGTCGAGGATGCGCTTGTGCGCGACGACCGCGGCCAGGGCGTCCGGGTCCACCTCGCGGTACTCCGCCCACTCGGTGGCGAGCAGGACGACGTCCGCGTCCTTGGCGGCCTGCAACGCGTCCGGGGCGAAGTGCAGGTCCGGCCACTTGGCCTCGGCGTTCGCGACCGCCTGCGGGTCCGTCACGGTGACGTGCGCGCCCTGCAGCTGCATCTGCGCGGCCACCGACAGCGCCGGGGAGTCGCGCACGTCGTCGGAGTCGGGCTTGAACGCCGCACCCAGCACGGCCACCCGCTTGCCGACGATCGACCCGTCGCACACCTCCCGCGCCAGGTCCACCATGCGCACGCGGCGGCGCATGTTGATCGAGTCCACCTCCCGCAGGAACGACAGCGCGTCGCTCACCCCGAGCTCGCCGGCCCGGGCCATGAACGCGCGGATGTCCTTGGGCAGGCACCCGCCGCCGAACCCCAGGCCGGCGTTGAGGAACCGGCGGCCGATCCGCGCGTCGTAGCCGATCGCGTCGGCCAACCGGGTCACGTCCGCGCCGGTGGCCTCGCACAGCTCCGCCATCGCGTTGATGAACGAGATCTTGGTGGCCAGGAACGAGTTGGCGGCGACCTTGACCAGCTGCGCCGTGGCGTAGTCGGTGACCACGAGCGGGGTGTGCTCGGCCAGCGGCGTCGCGTAGACCTGGTCGAGCACCGCGCGGGCCGTCCGGCCCTGCGCCGTGGGCTCGCCGTCGTCGTCCGTCGGGACCCCGTAGACCAGGCGGTCCGGGTGCAGCGTGTCCTTGACCGCGTACCCCTCGCGCAGGAACTCGGGGTTCCAGACGAGGATCGCGCCGGTGCCCTCGAGCGAGGTGGCGATCGCCTCGGCAGTCCCCACCGGGACGGTCGACTTGCCCGCGACGACGTCCCCGGCACGCAGGTGCGGCCGCAGCCCCTCGACCGCCGAGTGCACGTACGTCAGGTCCGCGCGGAACTCGCCGTGCATCTGCGGGGTGCCCACGCACACGAAGTGCACGTCGGCGCCGTGCGCGTCGGCCAGGTCCGTGCTGAACGTCAGCCGACCCGTCGCGCCCGCCTCGGCCAGCAGCTCGGGCAGCCCCGGCTCGTAGAACGGCGCACGGCCCTCGCGCAGGGCCTCGATCTTGCGGGCGTCGACGTCGATGCCGACCACGTCGTGGCCCAGCTGGGCCATGCTCGCGGCGTGCACGGCACCGAGGTAGCCGCAGCCGATGACGGACAGGCGCATGAGGGATCGCTCCAGATCTGCCGGTGTGCAGCGACTCTATCGGCGCCGACCGCGTGCGGGATCGGCCCGCGCGGGTGGAACCGGCCCCCGACGTGGTCGTGTGCGCCAGGTGTGCGCCAGGCGGGCACCGGGTGACATCCCTGCGCCGATCGGGTCACGCCGTGCGGGCGCCGACGGTGCCGGGCCGCAAGATGGTCCCGTGACCCGACCCGACCCGACCGAGCCGCTGCGCGTGCTCGTCGTCTGCACCGGCAACATCTGCCGGTCGCCGGCGGTCGAGCGCCTGCTGGCCGCCGGCCTGGGGGCGGCGTACCAGGGACGCGACCGCGCGGGCGGGCTGGCGCCGGCGATCGAGGTCGGATCCGCGGGCACGGGCGCGATGGTGGGTCGGCCGATGACCGACGAGATGGCCGCGCTGGTGGCGGGGCAGGGCGTCGACCCTGCTGGGTTCGCCGCCCGGCAGCTGGTGCCCGAGCTGGTGCGCGGGGCCGACCTGGTGCTCGGCCTCACCCGGCGGCACCGCTCGGCCGTGGTCGAGCTGGTGCCCGCGGCCGTGCGCCGCACCTTCACGCTCCGCGAGCTGGCGCGCCTGACCCGCGACGTCGACCCGGCCGCGCTGCCCGGCGCCAACGCCACCACGGCCGACCGTCTGCGGGCGCTCGTCCCGATGGCCGCCGCGCGGCGGGGGCTCACCGTGCACCGACCCACCGACGACGACGTGGTGGACCCTTACCGCGGTGACTGCGCGCTGTACCGCCGGTCCTTCGACCAGCTCCTCCCCGCGGTCGACACGATCGTCGCGGCCGTCCGCCGCTGAGCCGGCACGACGGAGGCCGGGCCCCTCGCGGGACCCGGCCTCGGTGTCGCGTAGGCCCTCAGACGCCCAGGAGCGACTTGATCGGGCCGATGAGGAAGTACAGGACGAACAGCACGGAGGCGATCCACATGAACGCGTGGATCTCGCGCAGCTTGCCCAGCGCGAGCTTGATGACGACGAACGTGATGATGCCCGCGCCGATGCCCGCGGTGATCGAGAACGTGAACGGCATCAGGATGATCGTGAGGAACGCCGGGATGGCGAGCTCCCAGTTGCGCCAGTCGATGCCCGCGATCTGCGTGACCATGAGGAAGCCGACGACGACCAGCGCCGGGGTGGCCGCCTCGAACGGGACCATCGACACCAGCGGGGACAGGAACGTGGCCAGCAGGAACGCGATGCCGGTCACCACGGAGGCCAGCCCGGTGCGCGCACCGTCACCCACGCCCGACGCCGACTCGATGTAGCTGGTGTTGGACGAGACGCTGCCCGCGCCACCCGCGGCCGCCGCGATGGAGTCCACCACGAGGATCCGCTGCGTGCCGATCGGGTTGCCCTGCTTGTCCAGCAGACCCGCCTCGCCGCCGACGGCGACCATGGTGCCCATCGTGTCGAAGAAGTCGGCGAGCAGCAGCGAGAACACCAGCAGGAGCACCGCGACGATCCCGATCGACTCGATCGAGCCGAACAGGGAGAACTGACCCACCAGGGAGAAGTCCGGCGTCGCGACGATGCCGCCCTGCGGCCATGCCGGGACGTCCAGGGCCCAGCCGGCCGGGTTGACCACGGCGCCGGTCTCGTCGGTCTTGCTGCCGATGTTGCCCACGGCCTCGACGACGAACGCCAGGACGGTGGCCGAGACGATCGCGATGAGGATGGCGCCCCGGACCTTGCGGACCATGAGGATGATCGCCAGCAGCAGGCCGAACACGAACACCAGCAGCGGCCAGCTGCCCAGCGAGCCGGCGATGCCGAGCTCCACGGGCGTCGCCTGGCTGGCGGGGATGCGCACGAACCCGGAGTCGGCGAAGCCGATGAACGCGATGAACAGGCCGATGCCCACGCTGATCGCGGTCTTGATCTCCACGGGGACCGCCTTGAAGACGGCCGCCCGGAAGCCGGTGAGGACCAGCAGCAGGATGATCAGGCCCTCGAGCACCACGATGCCCATGGCGTCCTGCCAGGACATGCCCGGCAGCGCGGCGATGGAGTAGGCCACCACGGCGTTCAGGCCCAGGCCCGCGGCCAGCGCGAGCGGGAAGTTGGCCACCACGCCCATGAGGATGGTGAGCACGCCCGCGACGAGCGCCGTGGTCGCCGCGACGGCCGTCAGGTCGGGCGCGTCGCCGCCGCCCAGGAACTGCCCGTCACCCGAGCGGACGGTGCCGATGATGAGGGGGTTGAGCACGATGATGTAGCTCATCGTGAAGAAGGTGACGAGACCACCGCGGATCTCGGTACCGATGGTCGAGCCGCGCTCGGTGATCTTGAAGTAGCGGTCGACAGCGTTCGTCGGGGGCGCAGGACGGTCCGTCTGCGCGGTCGAGGTCGAGGACATGACGCGCAGTGTGGCAGACGGTTGTGACGGACAGATTGCGTTCCGCCAGGCGGATACCGGGCGTGCTCAGCCCAGGAACACCTGCCCGCAGAGCTGGCCGTGAGCGCCTGGCGTACAGGCGACGCCGATCTGCGTGTACGTGGGGTTGAGGATGTTGGCGCGGTGGCCGTCGGAGCCCATCCAGCCGGCGACGACGGCCCGCGGGGTGGGGTAGCCCAGGGCCAGGTTCTCCCCCACGGCGTGCGCCCCGCACGCCGTCAGCACCGGCTCGAGCGGGTCGTGCTCGAAGCGGTCCTGTGCCACCAGCAGCGCCGTGCGCGCCTCGGCCTGCTCGGTCGCGCAGGTGGACACCGTGAACGGCGCCAGGCCGGCCGCCGCGCGCTCGGCGTTGGTGCGGGTCACGATCTCGTCGGCGACCGTGGGGTCGGCGGCGGGCTCGACACCGGGCTCGGTGGACGCCGTCGGCTCCGTCGGCGGTGCGGCAGGGACGGCAGGCTGCGTCGCCGACGGGGTCGTCGTCGTGGCCGGGGTGCCACCGGGCGGGGTCGTGGCGCCGTCGGTGGCCGACGGGCTCGTGGTGCTCGTCGGCTCCCGCGCCCCCGACCGCCCGGCGCGCTCGGTCTCCCGCAGCGCCTGCACGTCGGACTGCTGTCCCGAACCCACGGCTCGGTCCGAGCCCGACGGCGGCGGCGCCAGCACCGCCGGGACCGTCACCAGCGCCGCCGTGGCCAGCGCCGCCAGCACCGCGGTGCGCAGCACGCGCACCCGCCGCGCCGGGGTGGCGCGCCCGCGCCCCCGCAGCTCTCGGCGGCGCTGCGGCGCGCGCGGGACCGGGGCGAAGGGGTGCACCCCCGGGACGCTAGCGGGTCCGGCGCGCTACCGACAGCTCCGACGAACCGGTCAGAGCACCAGCAGCGAGAACCGGCCCGCGCCGTACCCGGCGACCTCCATGTCCAGGTCGGTGCGCCGGACGTACGCGAGGACCCACGCGGCGACGTCCGCGGGCAGCGGGTGCCGCGGCTCGTAGAGCACGTCGAGCTTCACGTGCGGGGCGCCCTCGGCGTTGAACAGCGACGCCATGACGTTGAGCACCTCCCCCGCGTTCTCGGAGAGGGCCGGCGTGAGCATGCTCTCCTCGACGGCGGTCGCGGCCACGCGTGCGGGCACCAGGCCCAGCGCGGCGCCGATGTGCGCGGCCAGCGGAAGGTCGAGCAGGACCAGCGCCGCGAGCGCGTGGCGGTCGTCCACGTAGACGCCGACGAGCGTGCCGTCACCGTCGGTCGGGTCGAGCATCGCGCCGCCCGTGGTCACCTGGACGTCCCGGCCGACAAGTCCCTCGACCAGCTCGCGGACGTCCTTGGCGGTGGGCAGCGGGGTCTGCGCGCTCATGCGAGCACCGGCTCGATGACCTCGCGGAACGCGTCCGGCGTGAACGGCTTGGCGATGAGGAACAGCGCACCCGCCGCCTCGGCCTGCGACCGCATCTCCGGCGAGCCCTCCGACGTGACGAAGCCGAACGGTGTGGCGAACCCCTCCGCGCGCAGCTGGCGCAGCAGGTCGATGCCCGTCAGGTTCGGCATGTTCCAGTCCGACAGGACCACGTCGGGCTCGTCGGCGCGGATGGCCTCGAGGGCCTCCGCTCCGTCGGCCGCCTCGCGGACGTCCCAGTCGTAGCCGGCCTGACGCAGGGTGCGGATGACGATCTGCCGCATCACGCGGCTGTCGTCGGTGACGAGGACACGGATCATGAGCGGGTTCCTTCCGGGTGGACGGGCGAGGTGAACGCCCAGACGGCGACGACCAGGGATCGGCCGCGCCAGGACAGCGGCAGCTCGTGGACCAGCAGGGCGCCCGGCACGGCCGGCGCGACGGGCGCCACCTGGGGCAGCCCGAGGGTGCCGTGCTGCGGGAGCAGGGACTTGACGTTGCCACCGACGACGTTGGCCACCTCGCCGAAGGCGTCGACGAGGTCGAGCTCGGAGACGACCTCGTCGTCGGCCATGCCGAGCAGGGCGCGCGCGAGGTGGTGCGCGGTGGGCACCTCGGTGGTCAGCTGGGCACGGCCCGCGTGGGGACCGTACAGGTCCACCCACGCGGCGATCGGCTCCGCGGCGGCGGGGGCCGCACCGGGCCACGGCTGCAGCAGACCCTCCTCGCCGTCGACCATCGCGGCGAAGACCTCCTGCGCGATGGTGAGGACCTGGTCGTGCTCGACGGTGGTGGTCATGCCGGCTCCCCGACCGGCAGGAGCCCGAGCAGGTCGAGCTTCCCGCGCATGGCGTCCGGGGTGAAGGGCTTGATGAGGTACTCGTGGGCACCGGCCGCCAGCGCGCGCACGATCTGGCCCTGCTCGCTCTCGGTGGTGACCATCATCAGCGTGATGTGCCGCCACGCCGGGTTGGCGCGCACCTCCGTGACGAACGTGAGGCCGTCCATCACGGGCATGTTCCAGTCGATGCACGCCAGCTGCACGTCCAGCCCGTCCTCGAGCCGGTCCAGGGCGGCGCGGCCGTGCTCCGCCTCGTGCGTCTCGATGCCGAGGGGGTGCAGCGCGGCGGACACGATGCGGCGCATCGTGCGGGAGTCGTCGATCACGAGCGCTCTCATCGTGGTGCTCCTCGGGTCAGCACGGTCGGGGGGACGGGGTGTCGGGCGGGTGGGACGACGGGCGTGGCGCCCGACGCGGTGGCGGTCCGGGGCTGCGGCACGGTGCCGCCGGGCGCCGGACGCAGCGGGCGGTAGATCGAGCCGGCGCCCGACGGCACGCGGACCCAGTCGTCGTCGACCCCGATGGTGGTCTCGGCGGCGCCCAGCAGGAGGGCACCGTCCGGCCGGATCACCTGGCGCAGCCGGCGCAGGATCGCCTGCTTGGTGGGCAGGTCGAAGTAGATGAGCACGTTGCGCAGGAAGATCACGTCGAACGGGCCGCCCGCGGGGGGCGCGTCCAGCAGGTTGTGCGCCCGGAACGTCACGTGCGAGCGCAGCGCCGGGGCCACCTCCCACTCGGGGCCCGAGCGGACCAGGTGCCGCACCAGCATCGGTGCGGGCAGGCCACGGTTGACCTCGAGCTGGCTGTACCGGCCCTCCCGGGCGCGGGCGAGCACCTGCTCCGACAGGTCGGTGGCGAGGATGTCGAACGACGCGGTCGACGGCAGGCAGTCCACCAGCGTCATCGCGATCGAGTACGGCTCCTGGCCCGTGGAGCAGGCCGCGGACCAGACCCGCAGCCGCGTGGTGGCGCCGCGGGTGGAGACCACCGCGGGTGCGACGCACGACCGCAGGGCGGCGAACGGGGTCGAGTCCCGGAACCACGACGTCTCGTTGGTGGTCAGGGCCTCGACCACGCGGACGAGGTCCGCCTCCCGCCCAGCGGCGCGCACGCGCACCACGAAGGCGTCGACGTCGGCCAGGCCGGCCTCTCGGGCCAGCGGCAGCAGCCGGCTCTCGACCAGGTACTCCTTGCCCGGCACCAGCTGGATCGCGCTGCGGCGTCGAACCAGGTCGGCCACGAACGCGAAGGACTCGGCGGTCAGGCTCATCTCAGGCTCCTCTCGACGCGGGGGGACTCGGCGGAGGCCAGCACGCGCTCGATCGCGGGTGCCACCTCCGGCAGGGGAAGGATGCGGTGGGCGAACCCGGCGGTCGCGACCGCTCCGGGCATGCCCCAGACGACGCTCGTGGCCTCGTCCTGCACGAGGACCGTGCCACCCGCGCCGACGACGTCCTCGCAGCCGGTGCGCCCGTCCGAGCCCATCCCGGTGAGCACCACCGCCAGCAGGTCGCCACCGCAGGCCCGCACCGCGGAGCGGAACAGCACGTCCACGGCCGGCCGGCAGTAGTTCACCGGCGGACCGTCGGTCAGGACCGTGCGCAGGACGGTGCCGTGCCGCTGCATCTCGAGGTGCCGGTCGCCGGGGGCGACGTGCACCGTGCCGGGCAGCAGCTCGGTCCCGTCCTCCGCCTCGACCACCCGGGCCGGGCCGAGCCGGTCCAGCCGGTGGGCCAGCTGGCGGGTGAACACCGGCGGCATGTGCTGCACGACGAGCACCGGCACGGCCGGTGGCACGGTCAGCGCGGACAGCAGCCGGGACAGCGCCTCCGGGCCGCCGGTCGACGAGCCGAGCACCACCGCGCGCACCGGGTGCGGGGCGGGCTCGGGGCGCAGGGCGACGCCTCGCCGCGGGGCTGGCGCCGCGGCGACCGGCCGCGCGGTGGCGGGTGCCGACCCGAGCGTGAGCCGGGACCGCGCCGGCCCGACGAGGGCCTTGATCTTCGGGATCAGGTTGTCCGCGACCTGCGCCAGCGACTCCTGCACGCTGCCCACGTTGGCCGGCTTGGTCACGTAGTCCTGCGCCCCGGCCACCAGGGCGTCCAGCGTGGCCGACGCCCCGCGCTCGGTGAGCGTGGAGAACATGACGATCGGCATGCGGTGCCCCGCCCGGCGCAGCTCCCGGACCGCCTCGATGCCGTCCATCTCCGGCATCTCGATGTCCATCGTCACCAGGTCCGGCGCCAGCTGGGCCACCTTCGACTGCGCCAGCCGCCCGTTCGCGGCGACCCCCACCACCTCGATGTCGGCGTCGCGGGACAGCGCGTCCGTGACGAGCCGGCGGACGACGACCGAGTCGTCGACCACCAGCACGCGGATCCTCGTCACGGTTCCTCCTGGTGTGGTGCACCGGGATTCCGGTGTCGTGGTGCCTATCGGTGCGGCGGTGGACGTTGTGAGCGGGTCAGAAGGTGAACGCCGCCACGCGGTCGCGCAGCCGGTGCGAGAGCACCGCGAGGTCGTCCACCTGCTCGCCGACCTCCTGGAGGACCTCCGTGCTGGTCACGGCGGCGGAGGCCACCCCCGTGATGTTCACGGCGATCTCCCCCGACCCCGTGGCCGCCTCGGTGACACCGCGCGACATCTCGTTCGTCGTCGCGGTCTGCTCCTCGACGGCGGACGCGATGGTCAGCTGGAAGTCGTTGATGGACGTGACGATGGCGCTGATCTCAGCGATCGCGGACACCGCCCCGGCGGTCTCGGCCTGGATGGCCTCGACCCGGCGCGCGATGTCCTCGGTGGCCCGGGCCGTCTCGGAGGCGAGCTCCTTGACCTCTCCGGCGACGACCGCGAACCCCTTGCCGGCCTCACCGGCACGCGCGGCCTCGATGGTCGCGTTGAGCGCCAGCAGGTTGGTCTGCTCCGCGATGCTGGTGATCGTCTTGACCACGTTGCCGATCTGCTGGCTGGACTCACCCAGCCGCGCGACCTGCTGGTTGGTGGCCTCCGCCACGCCCGTCGCCTGGTGCGCGACCTTGGCGGCCTCGGTGGCGTTCTGCGCGATCTCCCGGATGGAGGCGCCCATCTGCTCGGCGCCGGCGGCCACGGCCTGCACGTTGCGGCTCACCTGCTCGGCCGCCGCGGCGACCACACCGGCCTGGGCGCTGGTCTCCTGGGCGGCGCCCGAGACGCGCCCGTTCGACTCGGACAGGCGCTCGGCCGACTCGGCGACGCCCGCGGCGGTCTCGACGACGCCGGCGAGCGTCGCCCGCAGCGACGTCTGCGCCCGGGTGAGCGCGTCCGCCATGCGGCCGGTCTCGTCGTGGGACTCGACCCGCGACTCGACCGTGAGGTCCCCGGCGGCCATGGCGTCCAGCGAGGCCTGCACCTGCCGCACCGCCCGGGTGATCCGGCGGGTCACCGCGGCGGCGAGCGCCCCGGCCACGAGTGCGCCGACGACGAACGCGATCACCAGGACGACGATCGTCCGGCTCACCTCGGCCTGCCCGGCGGCGAGGATCTCGTTCACCTGGGCGTCGACCTGGCCCTGCGCGAGGGCCAGCGGGCGTCCGGCGGCGTCGGGGTCGGCAGCGGCGCTGGCGCGGATGGCGGCCGCCAGGCCGACCTGGTCACCGGCCTGCACCAGCGGGACGAGGGTCGCGTCGCGGTAGGCGGTCCACGCGGCCCACCGGTCCACGAAGTCGGACCACTGCGCGGTGCCGGACTGCGGGAACTCCTCGATGACGGCGATCTGGCGCGCCACGTCGTCGTCGACCCAGGCCGACGAGGTGAGCAGCTGCGCGCGGACGGCCGGGTCCGAGGCCTCGGCCGCGCGGTGCACCAGCAGGTGGCTGCGCACCTGCGCGGTGCGCAGCTCGGCCATGGCGGACTGCAGCCGGCCGGTCAGCGCGGACATCTCCTCGAGGTGCTGCCCGGCGCGGTACAGGACCACGGCCCCGCCACCACCGACGAGGGCGAACACCGTGCCGAGCACCACCAGGGCGGTCGCGATCTTGGCGCCGATCGGCCGGTCCCAGAACCAGCCGGCGCGTGTGCGTGTGGTCACTTCGATCCTCCAGCGGGCGGGGTGCCCAGCTCGTCCTGGGTGTAGTAGCCGCCGTCCACCAGGACCTCGCGGTAGTTGTCGAGCGTGACCAGCTGCGGCGCGAGCAGGTAGGACGGCACGACCCGGACGCCGTTGTCGTACGACGTCGTGTCGTTCACCTCGGGCTCGTCGCCCGCCAGCAGGGCACGCACCATCTGCACGGCCACCTCGGCCAGCTGGTGCGTGTCCTTGTAGACCGTCGAGTACTGCTCACCCGCGACGATCGACTTCACCGACGCCAGCTCGGCGTCCTGACCGGGGACCACCGGCAGCGCCGGTCCGTCGCCGCCGTAGCCGAGGCCGCTGGTGATCGCCCCGAGCACCGCGATCGCGATGCCGTCGTTCGGGGCCAGCACACCGTCCAGGTGCAGGCCGCCGGCGTAGGGACCGGTCAGGGTCCCCATGCGCTGCGCGGCCGTCTCGCCCTTCCAGCCCTGCGTGGCGACCGTCGCGAAGTCCGTCTGCCCCGACGGGACCACGAGCGTGCCGGCGTCGAGGTACGGCTGCAGCACCGACATCGCGCCCTGGTAGAACACCGTGGCGTTGTTGTCGTCCGGCGAGCCGGCGAAGATCTCCACGGCCCAGGGGCCGGGCGCCGCCGTGCGGACCCCCGAGGCGTCGAGGACGCCCATCCCGGTGAGCAGCGCGTCGGCCTGCAGGACGCCCACGCTCCAGTTGTCGAAGGACGCGTAGTAGTTCACGTCCGGCGAGTCCCGGATCAGGCGGTCGTAGGACAGGATCTTGATCCCCGCCGCCGAGGCCTGCGCCAGCACCGCGCGCAGCTTGCTGCCGTCCACCGCGCCGATCACGAGCGCGTCCGCGCCGTCGTCGATCATGGTGGTGATCTGCGCGATCTGGGTGTCCACGTCGTCGTCCGCGTACTCGAGGTCGACGTCGTAGCCCAGCGAGGTGAGCTGGGTCTGCAGGTTCTTGCCGTCCCCGATCCAGCGTTCCTGGACGGTGGTGGGCATCGCGACGCCGACCAGCTGGGTGTCGTCGGAGGCAGCCGGTGCCCCGCAGCCGGCGGCGAGCACGCCGACGGCGAGCAGGGCGGCTGCGGTCCGCAGCGTCCGGGCGCGCATCAGAAGGTGAACGCCGCGACGCGGCCGCGCAGGTCGGTGGAGAGGCGGGCGAGCTCGCCGACCGCCTGACCCATCTGCCCCAGGACCTCCGAGGAGGACGCCGCCGACGAGGCGACCCCGCCGATGTTCACCGCGATCTCCCCCGACCCCGTGGCCGCCTCGGCCACCCCGCGCGACATCTCGTTCGTCGTGGCCGTCTGCTCCTCCACCGCACTGGCGATGGTCAGCTGGTAGTCGTTGATCGAGGCGATGATCGCCGCGATCTGCCCGATCGCCGCCACCGCACCCGTGGTGTCCGCCTGGATGGCCTCCACCCGCCGCGCGATGTCCTCCGTGGCCCGCGCCGTCTCCGAGGCCAGCTCCTTGACCTCCCCGGCCACCACCGCGAACCCCTTGCCCGCCTCACCGGCACGGGCCGCCTCGATCGTCGCGTTCAGCGCCAGCAGGTTCGTCTGCTCCGCGATGCGACGTGATCGTCTTGACCACGTTGCCGATCTGCTGGGACGACTCACCCAGCCGCGCCACCTGGTCGTTGGCCGACTCCGCCGCCGACGTCGCCTGCCCCGCCACCTTCGCCGCCTGGTTCGCGTTCTGCGCGATCTCCCGGATCGAGGCACCCATCTGCTCGGCACCCGCCGCGACCGCCTGCACGTTACGGCTCACCTGCTCCGCCGCAGCCGCCACCACACCCGCCTGCGCCGACGTCTCGTCCGACCCCGCCGCCACCTGGCTCGACGACGCCGACAGCTCCTCCGCCGCCGACGCCACCGTCTCGGCCGTCTGGACCACACCGCCCAGGGCGGACCGCACGGAGTCCTGCGCCTTGTTCAGCGCGTGCGCCATGCGGCCCAGCTCGTCGTCGGAGGTCACCGGGGCCCGCACCGTGAAGTCACCGGCCGCCATGGCGTTCAGGGAGCTCCGCACGCGCTGCACGCCGGCGACCACGCCGTTCGCGATGGCGAAGCCGAGCGCCAGGGTCACGACGAGGGCGACCACCAGGGCGATCGTGAGGATCAGGCCCGCCCGGTCGGCCGCGGCCGAGGACGTGTCCGCGAGCCCGTCGGTGTAGGCGACCGTGCCCGTGACGATCCCGTCGAGGTCGGCGAGGAACGTGTCGACCAGCGGCTGGCTGACGGTGTCCAGGACCTGCGTGTAGGACTCCATGTCGTCCGCCGTCGCGGCCGGCACCAGCTGCTCGTCCCGGACGGTCAACCACGCCGCGTAGTCCGTGACGAAGGCCTGCCAGTTGGGGTCGACGGCGGCCTCGGACGCGCTGTAGGCGTCCATCGCGGCGGTCATCGCGGCGTCGTTGGCCTGCTGCTTGGCCAGCCACGTCTGCTCCAGGGCGGGGTCGTCCGCCGCCGCGAGCTGAGCGACCACCAGCCGGGCCTCGGCCTGCCCCAGCTGGACCTGCACGCGCGTGCCGACGATGTCCGACTGGATGACCGCGAGGGTCTGGGTGTCCGTCGAGGCGCTGCGCAGCGCGGTCACGGCGTAGACGCCGGACCCGATCGCGACGGCGGCGAGCAGCAGGATCGCCGTGAGGATCTTGGTGCGCACGGACTTGTTGCGGAACCAGCCGCCGGGTCGACGCTGGTCAGCGACGGTGCTGGGCGACGCGTGGGTGGTGCTCATGGGTCTGGCTCCTCGAAGTGCGTGATCTCTCTCGTCGGCCCTCCGATCGGCCGCGTGCACCCGGAAATGAGTGCTGACGCAGGACGCCCCGCCGCGGTCTGCGGCGGGGCGTCGGGTCTGTCCGGCTCTGGTCCGGTACGGGTGTGCGCCGGGGTCAGAACGTGAAGGCCGACACCCGGGTGCGCAGGTCGGTGGAGAGGCGGGCGAGCTCGCCGACCGCCTGACCCATCTGCCCCAGGACCTCCGAGGACGACGCCGCCGACGAGGCGACCCCGCCGATGTTCACCGCGATCTCCCCCGAGCCCGTGGCCGCCTCGGCCACCCCGCGCGACATCTCGTTCGTCGTGGCCGTCTGCTCCTCCACCGCCGAGGCGATGGTCAGCTGGTAGTCGTTGATCGAGGCGATGATCGCCGCGATCTGCCCGATCGCCGCCACCGCACCCGTGGTGTCCGCCTGGATGGCCTCCACCCGCCGCGCGATGTCCTCCGTGGCCCGCGCCGTCTCCGAGGCCAGCTCCTTGACCTCCCCGGCCACCACCGCGAACCCCTTGCCCGCCTCACCGGCACGGGCCGCCTCGATCGTCGCGTTCAGCGCCAGCAGGTTCGTCTGCTCCGCGATGGACGTGATCGTCTTGACCACGTTGCCGATCTGCTGGGACGACTCACCCAGCCGCGCCACCTGGTCGTTGGCCGACTCCGCCGCCGACGTCGCCTGACCCGCCACCTTCGCCGCCTGGTTCGCGTTCTGCGCGATCTCCCGGATCGAGGCACCCATCTGCTCGGCACCCGCCGCGACCGCCTGCACGTTACGGCTCACCTGCTCCGCCGCAGCCGCCACCACACCCGCCTGCGCCGACGTCTCGTCCGACCCCGCCGCCACCTGGCTCGACGACGCCGACAGCTCCTCCGCCGCCGACGCCACCGTCTGCGAGGTCTCGATGACCCCGGACAGCGTGTACTGCAGGGCGTTCTGGGCGATGCCGAGCGAGTCGGCCATGCGACCGATCTCGTCGCGGCTGTGCACGTCGGCGCGCACGGTGAGGTCGCCGCGCGCCAGGGCGTCGAGCGCGGCCTGGACGCGCAGGACGGAGCGGCGGATGGAGCCGGCGACGAGCGCACCGAGCGCCGTGACGCCGATGATCGCGAGCGCCAGGACCGTGATGAGGACGGTGCTCGCCCGCGACGCCTCGTGGTCCGCCTCGTCGGCGATGCCCTGCGCGTACTCGTCACCGGCGGCCGCGGCAGCGTCGAGGGCGTCGACGTAGGTGCTCTTCAGCGGCTCGGTGACCTCGTCGAGCACGCGCTCGTACTCCGCGGTGTCGCCGCTCGTGGCGGCCGGGACCAGCTGCTCGTCGCGCGCCGTGCGCCAGGCGTCGAACGCGGTGCGGAAGTCCGCCCAGCTGGGCACGACGGTGCCGCCGGCGGCCTCGAACTCCTGGATCGCGGCGTCGATCTCGGCGTCGTTGGACGCCTGCTCCTCGAGCCAGTGCTGCGTCGCCTCCGGGCTGCGCACCGCCCCGAGCTGGGCGACGATCATGCGCGCCTTGAGCTGGTCCTGGTGGACCGTGCTCAGCGGCGCCATGATCGTCGTCACCGCGGTGGACAGCGCCTCCGTCTGACTCGCCATCTTGTCCATGGTGAGGAGCGCGTACGTGCCGGCGCCGGCGGCCGTGAGGGCGAAGATCGCGGTCAGGGACAGGATCTTGGTGCGGACCGACCGGTCGCCGAACCACGCGCTGCGGCGCGTCGTCCGGCCCTCGGGCTCGGGCTGGGTCGTCGACATGGCGGGCCTCTCGTCGGGCGGCGCCCCGGGTGGGCCCGCACCCCGCCGATCGGCCCGGGGAAGCGCTCACTGAGCAGTCGTCCCGGGTGAAGACCGGACAAAAGGGTTGCCCCGAGCACCTGTCAGGCGGCGGCGGCCTGGTCCACGTCGAGCACCAGCAGCAGACCGGCGTCGAGCTTGTGCGCGCCCAGGATCAGCGGACGCAGCGTCGCGTCGAGCGTGTCCGGCGGCGTCTCGAACGAGCCCGGACCCACCTCGACCACGTCACCGATCTCGTCGACCAGCAGGCTCACGGGCTCGCCGTCCACCTGCACGACCACCATCATCGGCTCGGCCAGGTCGGCCCGCCCGGACAGCCCCAGCCGGGTGCGCAGGTCGATGGTGAGCACCACCTGACCGCGCAGGTTGACCAGGCCGGCGACCGTGGGCGGCGCGAGCGGCACCCGCGTGCGGGCGTGCGAGCGCAGGGCCTCCTGCACCCGCACCACGTCGATCCCGTACAGCGAGCCGTCGAGCGTGAACGTCACGTACTGGCTCATCGTGCGGCTCCCACCAGGTCGGGGTGCCCAGCGATCCCGGCGAGCCCGTCGAGCTCCTCGGACGTGGACGGAGTGTCGTAGAAAGCGCCGTCCGCGGCCAGGATCGCCGTGCGGACGTCGAGCAGCTCGGTCACGCGATCGCCCAGCACGGTCGAGCCGACCAGGCCGTGGTCCTCGATGTCCGAGTGGCGGGCGACGTCGTCGTCGACGATGTCGACGATCTCGTGCACGACCAGGCCGACGCTGCGGCCCGCCCGGCTGTAGACCACCACGAGCAGCTCCTCGCCCGGGTCGTCCCCGTACGCGCCGAGCACCCGGTCGAGGCGCGCCAGCGGCAGGATCGTGCCGCGGTACTGGACCACCTCGCGGCCACCCACCAGCTCGACCTCCGCCGCGCGGACGTGCTCGAGCCGCGCCACGGACGCGAGCGGCATGGCCACCCGACGGCCGCCGCCGATGCCCACGACGAGCACCTGCTCCATCTGCGCGGCGCGCGCGGCGGCCTCGTGCGCGCGGCGTGCTGCCTCGCTGCTGACCTGCTCGAGCTCACCCACCAGCGCACGACGCGCGATGGCCTGCACGTCGAGGATGAGCGCCACGCGCCCGTCCCCGAGCACCGTGGCGCCCGCGTAGCCGCCGATCGACTTCAGGCGGGCCGACAGGGGCTTGACGACGATCTCCTCGGTGTTGAGCACCCGGTCCACGAGCAGGCCGAAGCGCTGGTGGTCGGCCTGGACGACCGCGATGACGCTCGAGCCCTCGCCCGGCGCGTCGCCGGGCGTGTCGACGCCCAGCACGGACGCGAGCGACACCAGCGGGAGCAGCTCGCCGCGCAGCCGGTAGACCGGGGCCGCGTGCACGTACTCGATCCCCGAGCCCGAGCGCTGGCCGTCGAGGGCCACCAGCTCGAGCAGGTTGACCTGCGGCACCGCGTACAGGTCGCCCGCGCACTCCACGGTCAGCGCCGGCATGATCGCCAGCGTCAGCGGGATGCGCAGCCGCCACACGGTGCCCGAGCCCACGGTGGAGTCCACGTCGACCGTGCCGCCGATGGCCTCGACCTTGGTGCGCACCACGTCCATGCCGACCCCGCGGCCCGACACGTTGGTGACCGCCTCGGCGGTGGAGAAGCCCGGCAGGAACAGCAGCTGCAGGAGCTCGGCGTGGCTGGCGGTGGCCACCTGGTCGGCGGAGCGCAGGCCCTTCTCGACCGCCTTGGCGGCGATGCGCTCCGGGTCGATGCCCTTGCCGTCGTCGGCCACCTCGACCACGACCTGACCACCCGCGTGGTACGCCCGCAGCGACAGGACGCCGCGCGGCGCCTTGCCCGCGGCGACCCGCACGTCGGACGGCTCGATCCCGTGGTCGACGGCGTTGCGGACCAGGTGCGTCAGCGGGTCCTTGACGGCCTCGAGCAGCCCGCGGTCCAGCTCGGTGTCGCCGCCGGTCATCTCGAGGGCCACCTCGCGCCCGCACGCGGCCGCCAGGTCCCGCACGATGCGCGGCATCTTGGACCAGACGTGCTCGATGGGCTGCATGCGCGTCTTCATGACGCCCTCCTGCAGCTCACCGGCGATGAGGTTGAGACGCTGCGCGGACCGGGTCAGGTCGACGTCGTCGGTGCCCGACGCGAGCCGGCTGATCTGGTTGCGCGCGAGCACGAGCTCGCCCACCTGGCGCATGAGCGCGTCCAGCAGGTCGACGTCCACGCGGATGGAGGTGTCGGCCGCGCTGCGCAGCGTGCCGGGCTCCTCGGGGAGGGCCTCGGACGTGGGGGCGACGTTCTGCGTGGGCACGACGGGCGTGGCCGCGGCCTTCGCGACGATCACCGGCTTCTCGACGACGACCGGCTTCTCGACGATCACCGGCTTCTCGACGATCACCGCCTTCTCGACGACGGCAGGCTCCTCGACGACCACCGGCTGCTCGACGGCCGGCTCCTCGGGCGCCGGCTCGGCGTCCAGCGCCGGCGGCGCGGCGGCACGGACGGCCTCCACGGCCTCGACGACCGCGTCGATCTCCACGTCGCCCTCGGTGCCGTCCTGCTCGATCGCGGTGAGGATCTCGCGCACCGTGTCCGTCATGCGCAGCAGCACGTCGGTGGTCGGCTGGTCCATGGACCGGCGCCCGTCGCGCAGCTCGACCAGCAGGTTCTCGCCCACGTGCGCCACGCGCTCGAGGCGCCCGAACGCGAGGAACCCGGAGGTGCCCTTGATGGTGTGGATGGTCCGGAAGATGCTGCTCAGCAGCGGACGCGACCCGGGCGACTCCTCGAGCGCCACGAGGTCGCGGTCCAGCTGGTCGAGGTTCTCGTAGCTCTCGACCAGGAACTCACGGACGATCTCGTCGACGTCCTCCACGGTGTCCTCCCGCCCGCCGGGGACCTCGCGTCACCGGCGTCCGACCTCATCGGTCGGCGGGCGGGGTTCCTGAGGAGTCGCCGGCGCTCCGGGCGGGTGAGACCAGGCGGCGCAGGTCGGCGGCCGTGGCGTCGTCGGCGGCGACCGCCTCGGCGTTCGCGGCCCGCAGCGCGTCGAGCACCTCGGCGCGGTGCACGCGCACGTCCCGCGGCGCGTCGATGCCGATGCGCACGCCGTCGCTGCGGACCTCGATCACGGTGACGACGATGTCGTCCCCGATCACGAGCCGTTCCCCCACCCGACGGCTCAGCACCAGCATGCGGCGACCCTACCCCGCGATCGTGGCTGGTCCTCGTCGGGGCTCGGTGCGCCCGGACGTGTCCCACGCGGACCGCGGACCCAGGGCCTGACCGAGCGCCGCCGCCCACGCCACCGTGGTCGCGGGCACCCCGTCGATCCAGGCGACCGGGACGCCGAGGTCCAGGACCGTGCCGGGCTGCGCGGTATCGAACAGGCCGCGCACCGCGACCGCGTCGACCCCGACCAGCGCGCCGACCTGCGCGATCCAGGCCGCGGCGTCGACCGTCTTGGTGCGCGCGTCGACCACCGCCCACACCTGGTCGGCCTGGGCGACGCGCAGCAGCGCCGCGGCGTCCGCCCGGTCCGCGGGCTCGGGACCGACCGCGAGCGCCACGATCCCCGGGTGGGGTGCCAGCCGGGCGCGCTCACGCCAGGTGGCCAGCTCGTCGGCCCCCGCGGCCCGTGCCGTGCCCGCACGGCCGCCGGGACGCGCGCCACGGCGGTCGGTGCGGACGCCGGCAGCGACCACCGCGGGCGGGTCCAGGCGCATCCTCTCGGCGAGCAGCAGCGAGACCGCGTCGACGTCCTGCTGCGTGCCGACGACGGCGACCACCTGGCCGGCCGCGCGCGGCACCGGGGGTGCGGCGGGGACGCGGGCCAGCACCGCGGGCAGCGTGAGGCCCGTGCCGGCGAGCAGCGCGTCGGGCACGCCGAGGCCGCGCAGGGCGACCCGCAGCGGGTCCTCCGGCGGCGGCGGGGGCACCTCGATGTCCGCGGGCTCGGGAGCGCCGGCCATCGAGCGGACCTGGTCGAGGATGGCCGCGAACGACGGGTCGCCGGTGGACACGGCGGGCGCGGCGGGGATCTCGGGGGCCGTCCCGTCCGGCAGGACGTCCGAGGCGTCGGCCGCCGCGAGCAGCGCGTCGATCCCCGCCAGCGCGGGACGGGCCGCCTCCGGGGCCGCGCGCAGCGCCCGGGGACGGCTCGCGGGCGGCTCGGGCACGTCGACGGTCAGCTCGAACCGCTCGCGCGCGAAGAACCCGGCGACCCCGCCGCTGCGCACGCGCTCGGCGCTGATCACCCGGGCGCCGGGACCCAGCTCCTCGCGCACCTGCGCCATGAGCTGCGCCAGGTCGGAGCCCTCAAGCAGCAATCGCGTGGCCACCGGTCACCGCCCCCATGGTCTCGACCACCGCGCCGACGCCCGTGACCTCGGCGTACGACAGGACGGGCAGGCGCGGCAGCCCCATGGCGACCAGCCGCCGCAGCGCCGGCCGGATCGCCGGGGCGCACGCCAGCACCACGGTCCGGCCGTCCTGCTCGGCGATCGCCACGGCGTCGCGCAGCTGCGCCAGCATCGACTCCAGGCGCACCGGGTCCACCAGCAGGTGCGTGCCGTGCTCGGACGGCCGCAGCGACTCGACCAGCTGCTGCTCGAGGGTGGCGTCGAGCGTGACGGCGCGCAGCGTGCCGTCCTGCACGTACAGGGCACCGAGCGCCGGGCCCAGCGCCGCGCGGGCGGCCTCGACCAGCCCCTCCGGGTCCGTGCTGGTCCGCGCGCGCAGCGTGAGCGCCTCGTAGATGCGGCCCAGGTCGCGGATGGGCACCTCCTCGGCCAGCAGGCCCTGCAGCACGCGCTGCACCTCGCCCAGGCTCAGCAGGGTGGGGATGAGCTCCTCGACCACCGACGGGTTGACGCGCTTGACGCCCTCGGTCAGCACGCGCACGTCCTCGCGCCCCAGCAGCCGGGCCGCGTGCTGGCTGATCAGCGAGCCCAGGTGGGTGATCAGCACGGAGACGCGGTCCACGACCGTGGCGCCGGACATCTCGGCGGCGTGCCGCAGCTCCGCGGGGATCCACTTGCCGGGCAGCCCGAAGACGGGCTCGTGCACCGTGGTCCCCGGCAGCGCGGCCAGGTCGTCACCCAGCGCGAGCATCCGCCCCGCGGGTGCCTCGCCGCGGCCCACCTCGACGCCCGCGATGCGCACGACGTACGTGGCGCGCGGCAGGTCGACGCTGTCGCGGGTGCGGACCGGTGGCACGACGATCCCCAGCTCGAGCGCCGTCTTGCGGCGCAGGCCACGCACGCGGGCCAGCAGGTCCTGGTCGGGGCCGGAGCCCACCAGGTCCACCAGGTCGGGCGCCAGCAGGATCTCCAGGGTGTGCACGCGCATCTGCTCGATGAGCTGCTCGGGCGTGTCGCTGGCCGGGGCGGCGGTGGCGGCCGCGGCGTCGACCTGGTCGGCCGCGTCGACCTTCGCGGCCACGGACTTCGCGCGCTGCGCGACGACGAGCAGCGTGGTGCCCACCAGGAGGAACGGGAGCTTGGGCATGCCCGGCAGGAGCGCGAGCGCGATGGCGCCGGCGCCCGCGATGAGCAGCGCGTTGCGGGACTGGCCCAGCTGCTTGGCCGCGACGGTGCCCATGTCGCCCTCGGCGGTCGACCGGGTCACGACGATGCCGGTGGACACCGACAGCAGCAGCGCGGGGATCTGCGTGACCAGGCCGTCGCCGATGGTCAGCAGGCTGAACCGCTGCAGCGCCTCCGCGGGGCTCATGCCCATCTGCAGCATCCCGATGACGAAGCCGCCCACCAGGTTGATGACCGTGATGATGATGCCCGCGACGGCGTCGCCCTTGACGAACTTGGAGCCACCGTCCATGGCGCCGTAGAAGTCGGCCTCCGCGGCCACGTCCGCGCGGCGCTGGCGGGCCGTGTCCTCGTCGATGAGCCCCGAGTTCAGGTCCGCGTCGATCGCCATCTGCTTGCCGGGCATGGCGTCGAGCGTGAACCGGGCCCCGACCTCGGCCACGCGCCCGGCACCGTTGGTGATGACCACGAACTGGATGACCACGAGGATCAGGAAGATCACCAGGCCGATCACCAGCGAGCCGCCGACGACGAAGTGCCCGAACGCGTCGATGACCTGCCCGGCGTACCCGTCGCGCAGCACCAGCCGCGTCGATGCCACGTTGAGCCCCAGCCGGAACAGGGTGAACACCAGGATCAGCGACGGGAACACCGAGAAGTCGAGGGGCCGCTGCACGTACATGCTGGTCAGCAGGATCACCAGCGACGCGGTGATGTTCACCGCGATGAGGACGTCGAGCATGGCCGGCGGCAGCGGCACGACGAGCAGCAGCACGATGCCCACGACGCCGACGGGCACGGCCATCTGACCGAGGGAGCGGTTCTTCATCAGGATCCCTGCTTCGGGGACGGGGCCGGCGGGCGGGGTGCCCGGACGGGACGGCGCGCGGCACGGGCCGCGGACCGGTGGTCGGTGGTGTCGTCGGCGGGCAGCGTCGAGCCGCCGGGGACGCGGTGCTGCCCGGCGCCCGCGCCGCGCCGGCGCAGGGCCATGACGAACGCGAGGACGCGGGCGACCGCGGTGAACAGGTGCGCGGGGACCTCCTGGCCCAGCTCGCACGCGGCGTGCAGCGCGCGGGCCAGCGGCACGTCCTCCACCAGGGGCACGCGGCGCTCCGAGGCCTCGGCGCGGATGCGGGCCGCGACGGCGCCGGCGCCCTTGGCGACGACCTTGGGGGCGCCCGAGCCGGGCTCGTAGCGCAGCGCCACCGCGACGTGCGTGGGGTTGACCAGGACGACGTCGGCCGTGGCGACCTCCGCCATCATGCGGTTGCGGCTCATCGACAGCTGCTTGGAGCGGATCGCGCCCTTGAGCATGGGATCGCCCTCGGTGCGCTTGTTCTCCTCCTTGACCTCCTGCAGCGTCATGCGCGTCTGCTTGCGGTTGCGCCGCGCGACCACCACCACGTCCGCGACCGCCAGCAGGATGCCCGCGCCGATGCCGGTGCGCAGCAGCGACGTGGTGCCGGAGCCCGCGACGCCCAGCAGGTGCGACAGCGGCAGCTGCCCGGAGGCCATGAGCGTGGGCACGAGCGCCTGCAGGGCCGTGACGAGGACCAGCGCGACGACGGCCGTCTTGAGCAGCGTCTTGAGGCCCTGCCACCACGCCTGCGCGCCGAACAGCCGCTTGGCCCCGGAGACCGGGTTGAAGTGGTCGACGTGCAGCCGGAACCGCCGCGGGTGGACGCCGCCCTGCGCCATGCCGACCCCGACGGTGACCAGCACCAGCACCACGAACAGCGGCGCCAGCGTGGACAGCACCGAGCGCAGGGACGAGTCGAGCACCTGCAGCGCACCGCCCACGGTGGGGTCGTGCGCGACGTCGCGGACGGCGGCCAGCTGGTCCATCGCGGCGGCCTTGCCCCGCGTCACCACCATCGGCAGCGTGATCACGGCGGCCCCCAGGCCCACCCACGCCGACAGGTCCTGGGACCGGCTGAGCTTGCCCTTGCGGTGCACCTCGCGCATCCGCTGCGCGGTGGCCTTCTCGCTGCGCTCGCCGCTCTCGCTCACCGCGCCACCCCCAGCATCGCCTCGACCGAGTGGCCGGTGAGGCCCTCGACGACGGCCGGCAGCGCGAGGAACGCGAACGCGCCGAACGTGAGGGTGAGCAAGATCTTCAGGGGGAACCCGAGCGCGAACGCGTTGAGCGCCGGCGCCACGCGGGTGAGCAGGCCCAGCCCCACGTCGGCCAGGAACAGGACCACGAGGAGCGGACCGGCGATCTGCAGGGCGCCGACGAACATCTGGGACAGCCCCGTGGTCAGCGACTCCCCCAGCGCGGCCGGGTCCAGCACCGCCCCGAGCGGCAGCGCGTCGAACGTGCGGACCAGCCCCGCGAGCACCACCTGGTAACCGTCACTGACGAACAGCAGCACCATCGCGGTCATCTGGTAGAGCCGCTGGAACTGCGCGCCGCTGGTCATGCTCATGGGGTCGAACGCGGCGGCCATCTGGAACCCGCCGAACAGGTCGATCATGGTGCCGGCGGACTGCACCGCGGAGAACGCCATGGCCACCAGGAAGCCGAACGCGGCACCCACCACGGCCTGCAGGAGCAGGGCGCCGACGAAGGCCCCGGTGCCGTCGGAGGGCACGGGCTCGAGCCGGGGCGCGACGGCCAGTGCGAGGCCCAGGGCGAGCACGACCTTCACCGTGGCCGGCACGGCGCGCTGCGCGAACGGTGGCGCGATCACCAGGAACGCGGCGATGCGCACGCCCGCGAGCATGGTGGTCTGCACCGCACCGAGCGGCAGCGCGACGGAGATCGGGTCCACGTCAGCCGCCCACCAGCGCGGGGATGCGGGAGAACAGGTCGTGCGTGAACGCGACGAGCTCCGAGATCATCCAGTGCCCGCACACGACGAGCGCGATGGCGGCGGCGATGGCCTTGGGCACGAAGCTGAGCGTGACCTCCTGGATCTGGGTCACGGACTGGACCAGGGACACCACGAAGCCGACCACGAGCGCGGTGACCAGCACCGGGGCGGAGAGCTTGGCGGCGAGCACCAGGGCGTCGATGCCGACGTCGAGGACGGCGTTGGTGTCCATGCTCAGCCGCTCCCTGTGTAGGAGCCCACGAGCGACGTGACCACCAGGCCCCAGCCGTCGACGAGCACGAACAGCAGCAGCTTGAACGGCAGGGAGATCATCACCGGGGGCAGCATCATCATGCCCATCGACATCAGCGACGCCGAGACCACCAGGTCGATGACCAGGAACGGCACGAAGATGACGAAGCCCATGATGAACGCCGAGCGCAGCTCCGAGAGCAGGAACGCGGGGACGAGCGTGGTGAACGGGACGTCCGCCGCGTCCTGCGGGTTGTCCAGCTTGGCCGCGCGGGTCAGCAGGGCCAGGTCCTGCTCGCGCGTGTGGGCCAGCATGAACTCCTGCAGGGGCGCCTTGCCGGCCTCGACGGCCTGCGTGAACGTCACGTCGCCCGCCATGTAGGGCTGCACGCCCAGCTCGTTCACGTTCCCGACCACCGGCGCCATGATGAACAGGCTGAGGAACAGCGCCAGCCCGGCCAGCACCTGGTTGGGCGGCACGCCCTGCAGGCCCAGCGCGTTCCGCGTGAAGGACAGCACCACGAAGATCTTGGTGAAGCTCGTCGTCATGAGCAGCAGCGCGGGCGCCACGGACAGCAGCGTGATCGCCAGCAGCACCACGATGGAGCTGCTCGGGGCACCGTTGACGCCGTTGACGGCGACCGTGACGGTGTCGCCCAGGGCGGGCACGTCCGGCACCGCGGGCGGCGTCGGCGGGGTGGGCGCGAAGAACATCAGCGGCGCACCGTACGGTCCTGCAGCGTGCGCACGGCCTGCTTCCAGGTCTCGGGCGCCAGGATCGAGCCCTGCAGGGGCGCGGGCTGGACGGTGGTGGGCGGCGAGTCGGTGGGCGGCGCGTCGGTGACCGGCGCGTCGGTCGCCTCCTGCGGCGGCCGGGGTGCGGGGACCCGGCCCAGCGACGCCCGGGCGGTGGCCACCCAGTCGCGGCCGGGTCCGGTCTGCTCGGCCACCGGGGCGGGCGGCAGGTCGACGACGGGACCGAGCTCGGTCAGCAGCGTGACCTGCTGGTCGCCGTAGCCGACGAGCAGCCGGCGCGAGCCGACGGCCACGACCGCGACACCGGTGTGCCGACCGACGCCCTGCCGGCCGACCAGCCGGACCTCGTGCTCGCGCGACGTGCGCTGCGGCGCGCCGCCGTTGAGGCGGCGCGCGACGTACCAGATCAGCCCGACCACGCAGGTCAGGGCGAGCAGCACCCGGAGCACGAGCATCGTCGAGACCATCAGAGAGCGGGCTCCGCACCCGGCACGATCTCGGTGACGCGGATGCCGTAGACCTCGTCGACCACCACGACCTCGCCGCGCGCGACCAGGCGGCCGTTGACCATGACGTCGGCCGGGCTGCCGGCGGTGCGGTCGAGCTCGAGCACCGCGCCGGGCGCGAGCTCGAGCACCTGCCGCACCGGGAGGCGGGTGCGGCCGATCTCGGCCGTGAGGGTCATCTCGACGTCGTAGAGCATGCGCAGGTTGGCCCGCGGCGTCGCGGCGGCGGCGGTCGGCGCGGTGACCCGGGGCCCGCGCAGGCGCAGCGCGAACCACGCGGTGGTCACCCCGTCCTGCTGCAGCGCGACCACGTGCGTGTCGGCGCCGAGCACCGCGTCGACCGGCTCGGACCGGGCGGCCTCGAGCACCCCGGCGCCGAGCACGGCCGCGGCCGCCTCGAGCGCGGGGCGCAGGGCGTCGGCCAGGGCCAGCGGTGTGCCCGCGGCCTCACCCGACGCCAGCGCGTCCTGCACCACGTCCGCGGCGACGAGCGCGACCTCGGCGCTCGGGGAGCCGACGAACGACGCGACGAGCGCGGTGGCGCCGGCGGGGACGTCGCCGTGCTGGGCGGGGACCGCGACCAGCGCGGTCGTCGCCGGGACCAGCTCGGCGGCGGCGGACGCGGCCGACAGGGCGGTCGCCGCCGCGTCGACGTCGGCGGCCGAGCGGGCCGTCGGGACGGTGGCCATGTTCATGCGGGGTTCTCCTCGACGGTGACGACGCGGCAGGCGAGCCGGGACCCGTGGCTGCCGGCGGCGGCCCGGGCGAGCACGACCCCGTCGACGACCACGTCCAGCGGCTCGGTCGACGGGTGGGACAGGGGCAGCAGGTCGCCCACCGACAGGTGGACGACGTCGCGCGGGTGGATGACCACGGGGGCGAACCGGACGGCGACCTCGACGGGCACGTCCTGCACGGCGCGCTCGAGGTCCGCGTGGGCCAGCGCGGCGGCCACGCGCTCGTCCTCGGAGCGCGCGACGGGCCCCTCGGCGGCGCGCAGCTGGGCGAGCATCGTGTCTGCGGGGAGCATGAGCGTCACGCCGTCCTCGCGCTCGCCGACGCGCAGCGTGAACGACGCGACGAGCACCGGGTCGGACGCACCGGCGGCCTGCACGAACTGCGGGTTGTACTGCACCCCGCCCACCGTCAGGCCCAGCGGGGCCAGGCCGGCGAACGCGTACTCGAGGTCGCTCAGGGAGTGCTGCAGCAGGTCGCGCACCAGCGACAGCTCGATCTCGGTCAGCTCCCGGCCCTCGCGGTCGTCGCCGCGCCCGTCACCGCCGAACAGGTAGTCGATCCACACCATCGTCGCGGGCACCGGCAGCTGCAGCATCGCGGTCTGGCGGGTGTGCGCCAGGGTGCACAGGACCATCGCGGTGGGCGTCGGCAGGAGGTTGACGTACTCCTCGTAGGTGCTCAGCGTGAGCTCGTCGAGCGTGAGGGCCGTCAGGGTGCGCAGCCGCGCGGTGAGCTGGTTGCCGAACTGCCGGCCGAACCGCTCGAACGCCATCTCGAGGTGCCGCGCGTGGTCGCGCGGGAGGGTCAGGGGCCGGCGGAAGTCGTAGGGCTCGGGCGTCGCGGTGCGTCCGCGGCGCGCCGCGGGACCCGCGGTGCTCACGGGGGTCGCCGTGCGCGTGGGCATCGTGTCCTGGACCGTCACGTGCTGCCCATCGGCGCGCGCGCAGGGGTTGTGAGCGGTCCGCGCGGGCGACTTCTTCTCCGCACGACCCGTCCTGGGTCGCGTGCGTGCTGCGGAGCGGTGTGGCGCCCTCCGTGGCGCCCCGATCTGTGCTGCCGGCGGCCGTCGGCCGCCCGCGGCTACTGCGTGACGTAGTTCGTCAGGTAGACGTCCATCACCTCGCCCTCGTAGACCTCGGCGAGCTGTGTCGCCAGCTCCGCGGTGAGCGCGTCACGCGTGGCGGGGTCGGAGACCTCCGCCACGGTGCGGCCCGAGAACAGGGCGATCGCGAGGTCCAGCGCCCGGGCGGTGTCCGGGGCCTCCTCGCCGACGTCCTTGGTCAGCTGCAGCGCCATGCCGAGGCGCAGGTAGTGGCCGTCGGCCAGGTTGAGGCTCACGGGGTCGACCGTGAGGACCACGCCCTTCTCGGGCGCCGGCTCCGCGGCCGGCTCGCCGCCCCCGCGGAACAGCGTCAGGTACGCCCCGGCACCGGCGGCCAGCACGACGACGACCACGACGACGATGACCAGGAGCTTGCGCCGGGACTTCGTCGGCTTCTCCTCCGGCTCGGCGGCCGCGGTCGACGACGAGGCGCCGCCGCCGATCTTGGCGCCGCCGATCTTGGTGGGTCCGGAGACCACGCGCTGCTCGATGGGCATGGCGCTATCCCTTCGCGGTGAGGGCCGGCAGCAGAGCGCGCACCTGCTCGGGCGCTCCGCTGAGGACGACGAGGTCGACGCGGCGGTTCTGCACGAGCGCGTCGGGCGAGGAGTCGGCGACCAGCGGCCGCGTGTCGCCGAAGCCGATCGCCATGATGCGGCCGCCGGGCATGCCGTCCGTCTCGACCAGGTGCCGCAGCACCTGCGTCGCGCGGTCGGCGGAGAGCTCCCAGTTGGTGGCGTAGCGCCCCGAGACCGGGATGACGTTGGCGTGCCCCTCGACGGAGATCTGCTCGCCGATGCCCACCAGCGTGGGACCGGCGACGTCCAGCACGCGGCGGGCCGTCTCGGTCATCTGCGCGCTCGCGGCGGCGAAGAACACGTCGTCGGCCACCAGGCCGAGGATCAGCCCGCGCTCGTCGATCCGGAACCGCACGGTGTCGTTCAGGCCGTTCGCGGCCAGGTTGGCGGCGATCTGCGCCTCGAGCTCCTCGAGGTGCGCGGCCTCCTGCTGCGCGGCGGCGAGCACCGCAGGGTCCACGGCGGCGGGGTCGGCGGCCGGCGTCGGGGGCGCGGGCTCCGCACCCTGCATGCCCAGGCCGCTGTCGGCGCTGACCATGCCGGCGGTGCCGGCGGCGGGGGTGGTGTCCGGGACGACGCTGGTGCCGTCCATGTTCCCGGAGCTGCCGTCGAGCACCGACACCTTGACCGTGCCGTCCTGGAACCCCGCGGCCAGGCTGTCGCGCAGGGCGACGTACTTGTCCTGGTCCACCTGGCTGATGGCGAACAGGACGATGAACAGCGCCATGAGCACCGTGATCATGTCCGAGTAGCTCACCAGCCACCGCTCGTGGTTGACGTGCTCCTCCTCGTGGCCGCCGCCGCGCCGGGACCGGCCGCGGCCCCCGTGGGAGCCGGCCGAGGACGCGCTCATGCGGCGGCCTTGGCGGACTTGGCGGCGGGCTCCTCGGGCAGCAGGCTGCGCAGGCGCTCGCCGACCAGGCGCGGGTTGGCCCCCGCCTGAACGGCGAGCAGCCCCTCGAGCGTGACCTCCATCGACGCGCACTCCAGGTCGGAGATGCGCCGGATGCGCGCGCCGAGCGGCAGCCACACCACGTTGGCGGACAGGATGCCCCACAGCGTCGCGACGAAGGCCGCGGCGATGGAGTGCCCCAGCTCCGCCGGCTTGGACAGGTTCTCCAGCACGTGGACGAGGGAGATGACGGTGCCGATGATGCCGATGGTCGGCGCGTAGCCGCCCATGTCCGCGAAGTACTTGGCGTGCACCCGGTCCCGCGTGCGCTTGGTCGCGATCTTGTCCTCGAGGATCGTGCGCAGGTCGTCGGGGTCGGTGCCGTCGATCGCCGCCTGCAGCCCGCTGCGCAGGAAGGGGTCGTCGATCGTGCGGGTCGCGTCCTCGAGGGCCAGCAGGCCGTCGCGGCGCGCACGGTCCGCCAGCTCCACGACCGTCTCGACGGTCGCCGCCGGGTCCGGCGCCTTGCTGCGCAGCGCCCGCGGCACGGCCGCGAACGACGCGATGACGTCCTTGATGGTGTGGCCGGCGACGCCGACGCCGATGGTGCCCACCCAGACCAGCAGCAGCGGTGCGGGCAGGAAGATCGACATCGGGTCCGCGCCCTCGAGGAACAGCGCCCCGAAGATGGCCGCGAACGCGACACCGATCCCGATCAGTCCGGCGGGGTCCATCAGCGGCTCCTCGGTCGCAGGGGGACGGCGGGCGCCAGCGCGCCGTCGTGCGCACGGTGCTGGTCGGCGGCGTCCTCGTCGGCACGCTCGGGGTCGGACGGCAGGTCGGGCACCAGCTCCATGCGGGGCTGTGCCTGGATGTCCTGGGCGCGGGCCAGGATCTGGGCCCGCTGCTCCTGGATGCGGTCGATGACCTCGGGCATCGACTCGGCGACGATGTACTTGGTGCCGTCGATGAGGGTGAGGATCGTGTCCGGCGCGCTGTCGATGCGCTGGATGAGGTCGGGGTTCACCCCGAACTGCCCTCCGGCAAGGCGCGTCACGACAATCACGGCGATACCCGTCCCTGGTCACCTGGTCCTGCGACGGCCGAGGCCGCCCGAGCCCGTCCGTGGGCTCTTGTGACCTTCCGATCGGCGGGTCCGCCGCCGAGCTGAGGAGTTCCGCCCGACAGGTGTCGGGCAGTCACGGGGTGTAGCCCCAGTGCCACGGCTCCCGCGGCGTGTCCTCCGCGAAGCCGTGCTCGCCCGCGTGCGCGCGCATCCACGACTGCGCCGCCGGGTCGAGGTCGAGGTCGACCGCCATCCCCCACCCGTGGTCGCTGGTGCCCGGCGCGGCTGCGAGGCCGCCCTGGCTGTACAGGCCCTTGCGCTGGGCGACGTCGACCTGTGCCGCGTAGGAGCGGTACGAGTCGGTGATGCCGATGTGCACACCGTCGGCCGCGGCCGCCGACAGCAGGCCCGTCAGCGCCTGGGCGGCCGGCGCCCACAGCCGCGCACCGGTGCTGCCCACCTCCTGCAGCGCGGCCGCGGGGATCTTCCCGTTCCCGTACGCCGCCAGCTCGACGGGCACGCCGTCCCCGTTCAGGCGGGCAGGTGCTGCCGCCGAGGAGGTCGCCGTGGTGCGGGCGACCTCCTCGGCCAGGGCGGCGGCGAAGGTGGGCCCGGAGGCCGACGACTGCCGAGGACGGTGCCGAAGCCGACGCTGCCGACGTCGACGCGACCGTGCGCACCGGCGGCGGTGCCACCAGTGCCTGGATCTGCGCCATCCGCTGCGAGATCGCCGCGATGCCCTGCATGTCGTGCTCCCCCTGCCGTCCGTCGTCGCGGTCCCCCGTCAGGCGCGTCAGCGCTTGAGGTTGACCAGCTCCTGCAGGACCTCGTCCGACGTCGTGATCACGCGCGAGTTCGCCTGGAACCCGCGCTGCGCCACGATCAGCGAGGTGAACTCGCTGGACAGGTCCACGTTGGACATCTCGAGCGCACCGCCGGCCAGCGAGCCGCGACCGCCCGTGCCGGCGGCGCCCACCTGCGCGTCGCCGGAGTTGACCGACGTGCGGAACAGCGAGCCGCCGGCCTTCTCCAGACCCGCCGGGTTGGTGAACGCCCCGAGGGCCAGGCGGCCGATGGTCTGCTTGAGGCCGTTGCTGAACGAGCCCGTGATGGTGCCGTCGGCGCCGAGCGCGAAGCTCTGCAGCGTGCCGGCGGCCTGCCCGTCCTGCGTCTTGGCCTTCACGGTGTCCAGCCCGGCGAACCCGGACAGCGCGGAGACGTCCACCGTCACGGTGCCGACCGTCAGGCTCGTCGGCGTGGTCAGCGTGCCGTCGGCCGCGAACGTCAGGGCCGCGGGGGCGACCGTCGAGGTGCCGTCGGTGGCGCCCAGCGTCCAGCCGGTCGCCGACTTGGTGAACGTCAGCGCCAGCGTGCGCTCGTTGCCCGTGGCGTCGAACACGCTGACCGTGCGCTCGAGCACGGTGCCGTCCGCGGCCTCCGCGTCGAGGTTGCCCTCGTAGGTCGCCGACGTGGTCGCGACGGCCGGCATGATCGAGCCGGCCGGCACCCGCAGGTCGGACAGCGGGCCGTTGGTGTCGACCACGCCGTTGACCGCGGCCCAGCCCTGCACCAGGGCACCCTCGCCCGGCAGGACCATCTGGCCGGTGGCGTCGAAGTCGAACGAGCCCGCCCGCGTGTAGAACGTCTCGGCGCCCTTGCGGACCACGAAGAACCCGTCGCCCTGGATCATCATGTCGGTGCTGCGCCCGGTGATCTGGGACGCCCCCTGCGTGAAGTTGGTGGTGATGCCGGCCACGCGCACGCCCAGACCGACCTGCGCCGGGTTGGTGCCACCGGTGCCGGGCTGGGCCCCGCCCGCGTTCTGCAGCACCTGGCTGAGCGTGTCCTGGAACTGGGTCTGCGACGACTTGAAGCCCGTGGTGTTGACGTTGGCGATGTTGTTGCCGGTGACGTCGAGCATGGTCTGGTGGCTGCGGAGGCCACTGATGCCGGAGAAGAGCGAGCGGAGCATGGTGAGTTCCCTTCGGTGGGTCAGGCGGGCTTCGTGACGGACGAGACGGCATCGAGCGCGACCGTCTGGTCGCCCACCGTCACGGTGGGCACGGCGCCGGCGTACGAGACGCCGCCGACCGTGCCGGTGTGACCGCCGCCGTCGGCGTCGGTCCAGGTGACCTGCTGCCCCACCAGGGAGGCGGCAGCCATGCGCATCTGCAGCGCGAAGGACTCGCGCGAGGTGTCGGAGAGCTGGACGAGCTTCTCCATGGTGGTGAGCTGGGTGGTCTGCGCCATGAGCTGCGAGGAGTCCATGGGGCTGCTCGGGTCCTGGTTGCGCAGCTGCGCGACGAGGAGGTCGAGGAACGCCTGCTTGTCCAGGTCGCCGTTGGCGCCGCTGGTGCCGGACGTGCTGCCGGTGCTGGTGGTGCCGCTCGCGGCGCGCGTGGCGCCGAACGACGAGACGTCGATGGACATGCTGCCTCCGGGTCGGGGAGAAGGTCGGGGAGAAGGTCGGGTGCGGGAGGGTCAGGGAGTCAGGCGAGCAGGTCGAGTCCTCGCGCCCGTGGTCGGTCCGGGGCGGCGGGGGCCGGTCCGGCGGGCTCGGCCGTCGGCACCCGTGCCTCGCCGCGGGGCATCCCCTGGCCCGCGCCGGGCTCGCGGCCGTCGGACCGGTCGCCGCCCGTGCCGACGTCGACCGTCAGCCCGCTGGCCGCCAGGTCGCGGCGCAGCTCGGCCATCGAGCCCTTCAGGGCCTCGCGCGCCGCGTCGGTGGCGCCGACGAGCTCCACGCGGACCGACTCGGGTCCGATGTGCGCGACGATCCGCACGTGACCCAGGTGCTCGGGGTCGAGCGGGACGGTGAGCACGTGCCGTCCGTGGCTCAGGCCGCCGGGGCCGGTGAGCGCGGTGAGGCGCGCCCCCAGCTGCTCGGCGACCGGCAGCGGGGTGGTCGGCGCGGGTGCGGGTGCGGCGGGCACGGGGGCGGGGGCTGCCGTCCCCGGGGCCGGCGCGACGGGTGCGGCGAGCAGGGCGGGTGCGACCGGCGTGGTCGGTGCCGCCGCGGCGGGCGAGGCGGTCACCGCGGCGGGCGGTGCGACGGTCCGGTCCGAGCCTGCGGCGGACGGGTCGGCCGCCTCGGCCGGCACCGCCGCACCCACCTGCGCGGGGGCCGTCAGAGTCGTCTCGCCGTCGGCGGTGGCGGTGCGGGCCGTCGTGGCGGCCGGTGTCGCGGACATCGTGCCGGCTGCCACGACGGGACCGGCCCCGTCGGTGGGACCCGACGGTGTGGCAGCTGTGGTGACGGGGGCGACCGGCGCGCTCGCACCGGCGACCGGGGTCGACGGCGCGGTCGCGGACCCCGTGGGCAGCACGGCGGCGGCCGGGGGGTCGGCGGCGGTCGGCTCGCCGGTCGCGTCGGTGGTGGGCCCGGTGGCCGGAGCGACGGTGGCGGGCGTGGGTGCGCCGGCGAGCAGCGCGACGGCACCCGTGGCGACGGCGCTCGTGGTGGCGGGGTCCGGGGTCGGCGTCGCGGTGGGGTCGAGGGTCGGCGGCGTGCCGGCCGCGTCGTCCGTGGTCGACGTCCCGGTCGCACCGGACGTCTGCGGAGCGGACACGACCGCGCCGGACGCCGCGGCGGTGTCGTCGGCCGGAGCCGCACCCTCGGCCGGAGCACGGCCGGCGGGCTTCGACCGGTCACGGCCCCCGGCCGCCTCAGGCCGGCCGACGGCACGGTCCCGCGCAGCCGCAGCGCTCGGCGCACGATCGGCACCGGGAGCGTCCGGGCGGCCGGGCGCCCGGTCCCGGCTGCGCGGGCCGTCGGTCCGGTCGGTCGTCGACACGCGGTCCAGCACCTGCGCGAAGTCGTCGCCCGAGCCGGCACCGGTGGCCCGCGCGGCGGGACGCGGCGACGCCGGGGGCAGCACGCTGAGGACGGCGGTCACCGGGACACCCCCGCGCCGACGAGCGCCTGCAGGGTCGCGCGCTGGGCCGCGGCGACGGCGGCGGCAGCGGCGGTGGCGGCGCGTGGCGGTGGTGGCGGTCGGTCGGGGGTGCTCGAGGCGGGCACGTCCGTGCCGGCCTGCGGGAGGATCCGGCGGATGGCCGTCGGCTGCGTGTACACGTCGCGGACGGTCACCGCCTTGCCGGGCTTGGGTGCGTCGATCATGCGGCCCTCTCCTACGTAGATGCCGATGTGGCTGCCGCCGCCGAAGACCACGAGGTCCCCGGGCAGCGCCTGGTCGAGCGAGGGGACCGCGGTCCCCAGGGTCATCTGCTGGCGGGCCACGCGAGGCACGTCGGTGACGCCGAGGTCCGCGAGCGAGCGCTGCACCAGCCCGGAGCAGTCCAGGCCGCCCTCGTCGAGCGACTCCCCGCCCCACACGTACGGCACGCCGACGTAGCGCGTGGCGGCGTCGACCAGGTCCTGGCCGGTGACGGCTCCCGAGAGTGCGCCGGGCGCCGGGCTCGTCGACGTCGCGGCCGTGAGCGCGGTGTCGAACGCCGAGGGCGCGCTGCTCACGGACGCCGAGGTGGCCACGGTGGGCTGCGCGCGCACCGGGGCGAGCGCCGGCCGCTCGACCAGCTGGCGCAGCTCCCCGATGCGCGCCTGCACGGCGGCGATCCCGGCGGTCACGCGTCGGCCCCCGGCCCGGTGGCGCGGCGTCCCGCCACCTCGTCCAGCACCAGCTGCTCGGTCCGGGCCTCCTCGGCGCGCTCCGCCTCGTCGTGCCGCTCCTCCAGGCGCTCGAGGGCACGGACCCGCTGGCGCGCGTCCGTCCAGGTCTGCGCGCACTCGTCGGCGGCGGACTCGGCGACCACCACCTCCGTGCGGCGCTCGATCAGCAGGGCGCCCAGCGCGGAACGGCCGGCGACCGCCGCGTGCCACGCGAGCCGGTCGCCGACGGCGGGCATCGTCGAGCCCGAGAGCCGCTCGGCGGTGTCGCGGGCACGCCGCTCGGCCGCGGCCTGCTCGCGCCGGGCGAGCGCGAGCTCGGCGGCCGCCTGCTCCTCCGCCAGGGCGCGCAGGCGCAGCAGCCCGGCCAGCGGGAACGCGCGGGTCACGGCAGGTCCCCGAGGGCGTGCACCAGCGCGGACAGGTGGGCCCACGACTGGTCGGCCGGTGCGGACTCGTCCATGCCCTGACGCAGGAACGCGTCGATCGCGCGGCCGTGCGTGACGGCGGCGTCGACCAGCGGGTTCGAGCCGGCCACGTAGGCGCCCACGTCGAGCAGGTCCTGGGCCTGCCGGCGCGCGGCCATGACCGCCCGGAGCCGGCGGGCCAGCAGCTGGCGCTCGGTGGTCGAGACCCGGGACGCGACCCGGCTGATCGAGGCCAGCGCGTCGACGCTCGGGAAGTGGCCGGCGACGGCGAGCCGCCGGTCCAGGACCACGTGCCCGTCGAGGATCGAGCGCGCCGCGTCGGCGATGGGCTCGTTGTGGTCGTCGCCGTCCACGAGCACCGTGTACAGCCCGGTGACCGAGCCCGTCGCTCCGGTGCCCGCGCGCTCGAGCAGCTGGGCCAGCAGCGCGAACGTGCTCGGCGGGTAGCCGCGGGTGGCGGGGGGTTCGCCGACGGACAGCCCGATCTCGCGCTGCGCCATGGCGACGCGGGTCAGCGAGTCCATCATCAGCACGGCGTGCGCGCCGCCGTCGCGCAGGTGCTCCGCGATCCGGGTGGCGACGAACGCCGAGCGCAGCCGGACCAGCGGCGGCTCGTCGGACGTGGCGACGACGACGACCGACCGCGCCAGCCCCTCCGGGCCGAGGTCGTCCTCGAGGAACTCGCGCACCTCACGGCCACGCTCGCCGACGAGCGCGATGACCGACACCTCGGCGTCGGTCCCCCGCGCGATCATCGACAGCAGGCTCGACTTGCCGACGCCGGACCCGGCGAACAGCCCGAGCCGCTGACCGCGACCGACCGTGACCAGGGTGTCGAGCACACGCACACCCAGGTCCAGCGGCGTGTCGACGCGGGCGCGGTCCAGCGGGTGCGGCGCGTGCCCGTCGACGGGCACCCAGGCGTCGGCGCGCAGGGGACCACGGCCGTCGATCGGCCGACCCAGCCCGTCCAGCACCCGGCCGAGCAGCCCGGCGCCCACCGGCACGCGCAGCGACGTGCCCAGCGGGCGCACGGGCATGCCGGCGCGCATGCCACGGACGGCCCCCAGCGGCATGCACCGCACGGTGCTGCCGGACGTGGCCACCACCTCGGCGAGCACCGGCGGCTCCCCCGCCTCGCCGCCCAGCCGCAGCAGCTCCCCCACCGCGGCGCCGGTGCCGGCCACCTCGATGGAGAGCCCCACGACCGCACGGACGGTGCCGACGACCTCGGGGGCCACCGCGTCGAGCGCGTCGTCCCACCGGGTGCGCGGCGGCTGGAGGGTGGTCGTCGTCATCGGACGTCCTGCGTCAGCGCGGCGGCGGCCCGGTCGAGGGCGCTGCCGATCCGGGCGTCGAGGTAGCCGTCGGGGTGCTGGGCGACCGCGTCCCCGGGCGCCAGCGCGGCGTCGGCGACGAGCTCCACGCCGTCGGGCACGTCCTCCGCACCGACCGCGCGCAGGGCGTCCAGGTCGCGCGGGTGCAGGTGCACGGTCACGGTCTCCGGCAGCTGCGGGTGCTGCAGCACGCGGGCGAGCGCCGCGGTCGCGGACCGCTCGGCGTCGGCGAGCTCGACCCCGAGCACGGCGCGGGCCAGCTCGAGGGCGCCGGCGTGCAGGAGCTCCTCCGCCAGGGCGACGACGGGTGCGGTGCGCGCCTGGGCGGCCGCGGCGGCGGCGGCCAGCACGGCGAGCGCGCGCTCGAGCGCGGCGGCAGCCTGCGCCTCGGCAGCGGCCCGCTCGGCGGCGACGCGCCGCGCCTCGGCCGCGGCCACCGACCCCGCCTGGCGGGCGCCGGCCGCGAACCCGGCCGCGTACCCGGCGGCCCGGGCCGACTCGCGGACGGCGTGGTCGACCTCGGGCGCGTCCAGGACGGCCGGTCGGAACGTCACCGCGGCGTGCGCGCCGGCGGTGGCGGCGGTGGTGCCCTGCGGCACGAACGCCATGCTGGACCGGTGGTCACGCAACGTACTCGTCCTCCCCGTCGCGGCGGATGACGATCTGGCCGCTCTCCTCGAGCCGCCGGATGGCCTGCACGATCTCGGCGCGGGCGTCCTCGACCTGCGACAGCCGCACCGGGCCCAGCAGCTCGATCTCCTCGACCAGGTTCTCCCGGGCGCGCTCGGACAGGTTGCGCAGCACGGTGTCGCGCACCTCGTCGGCCACGCCCTTGAGCGCCACGGACAGCTGCGAGGTCTCCACCTGCCGCAGCACCAGCTGCATGGCCCGGTCCTCGAGCAGCACGATGTCGCCGAACACGAACATCCGGCTGCGGACCTCCTCGGCCAGCGCCTCGTCGCGGCTGGACAGCCCCTCGAGGATCAGCTTCTCCGTGGTCGGGTCCGCGCGGTTGATGATCTCCACCAGCGGCTGCACACCGCCGACCGGGCGCGAGCTCGCGCGGCTGCAGCACGGTCGACGCCTTGCGCTGCAGCGACTCCGCGATCACGGTCACCACGTCCGGCGAGGCGCGCTCCATCAGGGCGATGCGGTGCGCGACGTCGCCCTGCAGGTTCGGCTCGAGGCCGGCCAGGATCGCGGACGCGTGCTCCGGGCGCAGGTGGGCCAGCACCAGGGCGATCGCCTGGGGGTGCTCGCCGGCCAGCAGCGACACCACCTGGCGGGCGTCGGCCTGCTGCAGGAACTCGAACGGCTGTCCGGCCATGCTCGTCTGCAGCCGCTCCATGACGCCGGCCGCCTGCTCGGCGCCCAGCGACGCCTCGAGCAGGTGCTGCGCCAGGCCGAGGCCGCCGCCCACGCCCGGTCCGATGACGGACGCGGCGTAGAACTCCTCGAGCACCTCGTCGGCCTGCGACTGGTCCACTCGCTCCAGGCGCAGGATCTCCGCGGTGAGCTCCTCGATCTCGGCGACCTCGAGCTGCGCCATCACGCGGGCGGCGCGCTCGCGGCCCAGCTGCAGCAGCAGCATCGCCGCCTTCTGCGTCCCGGTCAGCGTGCTCATCGGCCGCGTCCCGCGGAGGAGCCGGAGCCGACGAGCCAGCCGCGCAGGAGGTCCGCGACCTCCTCGGGCTGCTCGTCCGCGAGCGCCCCGATCTCCGCGCGCTTGACCGCCACGGGGTCGGGCGCCAGCGGCAGGGGCGCCACGGGCAGGGCCGGCACGTCGTCCGCGCCGACGCCCTCGAGCGCCAGCGGGTCGGTCGGGCCCGGGTTCAGGGAGATCTCGCCCAGGTCGAGCGTGGTGCGTCGCGACCGGCCCGAGCGCCGGGCGAACACGATGACCAGGATGATGACCAGGAGCAGCACGGCTCCCCCGATCGCGGCCTGCCGCATGAACGACCGGCCCGCCGCGGCCTCCGCCTCGGCGTCCGCGGCCGCCAGGGCGTCCGCGGCGGTCTGCGCCTGCGAGGTGTCGAAGGCCATGCTCTGCACCGCGATGGTGTCCCCGCGCGTGGTGTCGATGCCCGCGGCGGCCGCGACCATCTCCGACAGCCGCGTCATGTCCAACCCGGTGGCGGACGCGCTGTCCACGGCGACGGCGACCGACTGGCGCTCGATCGCACCGGGCGCCGCCTTGGTGACCTCGGTGCTCTTGTTCACCGCGTTGGTGACGTCCTCGGTGGTGGACGTGTAGGTGCCGTTCCCGGACGTGCCGCCCGGCACCGCGATGTTGTCCGGGCCGAGCACGCCGGTGGCCCCGCCGCCCGAGCCCGTGTAGTCCTCCTTGGTGGTCGACGACGCCAGCGGCGGCGTCCCGTCGGTCGCGGAGAACTGCTCGACCGTGCGGCTCGTCTCGTCGTAGTTGAGCTGCGCGGTGACCGTGACGGCCGAGTGGCCCACGCCGACCACCTGGTCCAGGAGCTCCTGGACGGCTCCGCGCACCCGGTCCTCGTACTCGTTGGTCTGCCGGCCGGCCAGACCGCCACCGGTGGCGCCCGTGCCGACGGCCGAGAGGACCTGCCCGGAGGCGTCGACCACGGCGACGTCGGTGGGCTCCATGCCCTCGATGCCGGCGGAGACCAGGTGCACGATCGACTGCACCTGGTCGGCGCTCAGCGTGACGCCGGCCCGCGTGCGGACGAAGACCGACGCGGTGGGGTCCGCCTTCTCCGAGACGAACACGGTGTCCTCGGGCAGGGCCAGCCGGACCGTGGCGGTGTCGACGCCGTCGATCGCGCTGATCGTCTTGGCCAGCTCACCCTCGAGCGCGCGCTGGTAGGTCTTCTGCTGCTGGAACTCCGAGGACGTCATGGGCATCTGGTCCAGCAGCGAGTAGCCGCCGCCGTCGGAGTTGCTGGGCAGACCGGCCGCGGCGAGCTTGATGCGCTGCGCGTACAGCTGGTCGGCGGGGACCATCACGGTGGAGCCGCCGTCGGCCAGCTCGTACTTCACGCCCGCGGAGTCGAGCTCGTCGACGACCGCGCTGGCGTCCGCCCCGGACAGGCTGGTGAACAGCGGGGCTCATGGTGGGCTTGGACAGCCAGCTGCTCAGCGCGACCGCACCGAGCACCAGGACCGCGACGCCGATGAGCGCGAGCGTGCGCTGCGCGAACGAGAACTCCTTGGCGGCCGCCGTCATCCGGTTCATGGCCGCCTGCATCTGCGCGGGCATCAGGCCTGCATCCGCATGATCTCGGTGAACGCCTCGACGGCCTTGTTGCGCACGGCGGCGGTGAGCTCCATCGCGGTGGACGCCTCGGCCGCGGCGATCGTGTAGTCGTGCACGTCGTCCAGGTCACCGGTGACCGCACGCACCGCGAGGTCGTTCGACGTGGACTGCAGCGACTGGAGCTGCTCGATCGAGCCGAGCGCCGAGGCGAACCCGGCACCCGCGGTCGGGTCGGTGGGGGTCGTCGCGGCCGTGGGCGCGACGAACGACGTGGGGGTGACCGCAGAGACTGCGGACACGGCGGTGACGGGGAAGCTCATGGTCATCGTCCGATCTGGAGGGCCGCTGCGTAGGTCTCCTTGGCGCGGTCCACCACGGCGGCGTTCGCCTGGTAGCCGCGCTGGGCCATGATCAGCTGGGTCATCTGGCTGGACATGTCGATGTCGGGGTAGCGCACGTAGCCCTGCTCGTCGGCCAGCGGGTTGGCCGGCTCGTACACGAGCCGTCCCTCCGCGGAACCCTCGACGATGCCGGCCACCTGCACGCCGCCCTGTCCGGACGGGCCCGCCTCGATCTCCTGGGCCACGACGTACTTCTGCCGGAACGCGTCCTCGCTGGTGGGCCGCACGGTGCTGACGTTCGCCAGGTTGTCGCTGACGGCGTCGAGCCACTTGCGGTGGACCGTCAGGCCGGTGCTCGCGATCCCGATCGCGCCGAAGATCGTCATCAGCTGGTCCGCATCGCGGCGCGCACGGACGCGAACTGGCCCGAGATCGCCTGGGTGGCCAGCTGGTAGCGCAGGTTGGTGTCGACGTTGAGCAGCGTCTCGGTGTCGAGGTTGACGTTGTTGCCGTCCTCGCGCGTCGGCTCGAGCGACCGCTCCACCTGGGCGGTGACGGCTCCGCTGCCGTGCTTCACGGCCCGGGACAGCTCGTCCTCGAAGGACACCCGCTGCGCCTGGTACCCAGGCGTCTGGATGTTCGCGACGTTGTCCGCGATGACGCGCTGGCGCAGGGCGAGCCCGTCGAGCGCGCTGTTCAGCGCGACCGAGCTCACGGAGTCGAACATGCCCATGACGGGACCCACCTCACCGAGAGGAGACGAGGTCGGCCGATCCGTGGCCTGCTGTGCGAGCGATCCGTGCTCACCCACCCCATCGACCGGGGTGGCGGGGTGTGGAGGAGTTCCTGCGCGCCGATCCGGGTTCACCCGATCGGGTGTGCCCGCAGGTCAGGCCTCTGCGTCGACGTACACGGCGGCGGCCTCGGGCGGCCGGCCCTGGAGCGCGCGGGTGGCCGCGATCTGGCGGCGGCTGCGGATCATCGCCTCGGCCGTGCGGCGGGCGGTGTCGATCTGGCGGTCCAGGAGGGCCTGGGCGCGCACCTGCAGCGAGGCGGGCAGCGGGCCCAGGTCGGAGCGCGGGTGCCACGCGGCGGCGCGGGCGACCTCGTCGACGCCGGCCAGGTGCGCGTCACGCAGCACCGCCTCGGCGGTCTGCAGGTCCAGCTCGAGCTCGTCGAGCGCCCGCGACCACGCGTCGAGCCAGGGGTCGCTCACCGCGAGGGCGGGCATGTCAGCCGACGCCGAGCAGCCTGGCGCCCATGACGGCGTCGGTGGTCGCGGCCGGGACCGGGGTGGTGGCCGAGGCCCGGGTCAGCTCGTCGGCGGCCGCGTGCCAGGCGTCGGCCAGCGGGAGCACGAGGTCGCGGCAGGCGCGGGCGCGGTCGGCGTCCCCGTGCACACCGGCGCCGATGAGCTCGCTGAGCAGGTAGCGGTAGATCGCCATGAGCTGCTCGCCGCCCTCCCAGCCGTCGGGCTGCAGGCTGACCATCAGCTCGGCGACGATCTCCTGCGCGTGCTGCAGGTGGCCGCTGCCCTCCACCCGGTCGCCCGCCAGCAGGGACTCCACGCCGCGGTCGACGTCGAGCAGCATGCGGTCGTACAGCATGGTGAGCAGCCGCGCGGGGCCGACGGTCTCGACGGCGGAGGTCACGTACCGGGAGCGGACGCTGTGCATGAGGGGTGCCCTTCGATCGGTCGGACGGTGGTCGGGGTCAGCTCGAGCTCGGCAGCGAGGCGAGCTGCCCGGAGAGCCAGGACGACTGGGACTGCAGGCCCGAGAGACTGACCTCGAGCGCCGAGTAGGTGGCCTGGAGCGACTCGCGGCGCAGCGCGAGGCGGCGGTCCCAGTCCTCGATCTGCCGGCCGAGGTCGCTGACGACGCTCTGCTGACCGGTGATCTTCAGCGTCAGGGAGCCGTCGACCTTGTCGCTGGCCGCGGTGGCCACGTCGGCGACGCGCTGGGCCAGCCCGGCGACGACCTTCTGCACCTTCGCCGGGTCGGCGGCGAGCGCGGTGGAGAACGCCGAGGCGTCGAACGTGAAGGTGCCGTCGCGGCCCACCGTGATCCCGACGGCGGACGGCGAGATGCCGTCGACGCCGTAGGACGCGGCGGTCTGCAGCTGCTGCTGGAGCCCGCGCACCGCGCTGTCGCCCGAGAACAGGCCACCGGTGACGGTGGTGCGTCCGTCGGCGTCGGTCGCGGTGGTGGTCGCGCTGCGCGAGCTGATCTCCGACAGGACCACGCCGAGGGAGCCGACGAGGCCGGAGGCCAGCGACGTCAGCGCCGCGTGTCCGTGCGCGACGCTGAGGGTGACCGGGTCCGTCTCGACCTTGGACACCGTGATGCTGGTGCCGGCGAGGACGTCGGAGAAGGTGTTGGTGGCGGAGGTCGCCGCCTGTGCCGCGCCGCTGCCCGGCCAGAGCGTGATCTTCGCGTCCTGCGCGGTCCGGGTGGGGGTCAGGGTGACCGCGGTGGCGGTGCCCGCGGTGACCTCGTCCTTGGTGCCCGCGAAGATCGTGAACGCTGAGGCCGCACCGGTCGTGGTGCCGGTGAGCTGCAGCCGGGTGTCGGACCCCACGGTCACGGCGACGGCGGAGACACCGGCGGCCGACGACGAGATCGCGCGCGCGGTGGCCGCGGCGTCCGTGCCGACGGCGATCTCGGTGAGTGTGCCGTCGTTCTTGCGGATGGTCAGCGTGGACGCGCCACCGGTGAGCTTGGCCAGGTCGGTCGGGCTGGTGAGCGACACCTGGCTCTGCGCGACGGCGTCGACGGTGAAGCTCAGCGCGGTGGGCTGGGCGCCGGTGGCGGTGGTCGCCGTGACGGAGGTGGCCGACGAGGTGGCCTTCGTCGCGTCCCAGGACACGGCCTTCGCGGCCTTCGTCGCGGCCTCGGCCAGCGAGGCGACCTTGGTGTTCAGCGCCTGGAGCGCGGAGACCATCGAGGTGGTCGAGGTCTGCTTCGACTTCAGCAGCGTCTGCGGGGCGGCCTCGGCGGACATCAGGCTGTTGATGAGCGAGGTGGTGTCCAGCCCGCTGACCAGTCCGTCGATGCCGAGCGATGCCATGGGCCGTCCGTCCGATCGGTGCGAGGTGGTCGCGAGGTCTGCGGGCTGGTGGAGCACCGGTGGCGGGCGGCTGTGCGCCGGCCCGCCACCGGGGGTCGAACCCTGGGCCGCGGGGTTCACCCGCGGCCCAGGTCAGGATCACCGCAGGAGCGAGAGCACGCCCTGGGGGATCTGGTTGGCCTGCGCGAGCATCGCCGTGCCGGCCTGCGACAGGATCTGCGCGCGGGTGAAGGACACCATCTCCGAGGCCATGTCCGTGTCACGGATCCGGCTCTCCGACGCGGACAGGTTCTCCACCGCGACGTTGACGTTCTTGATGGTGTGCTCGAACCGGTTCTGCATCGCACCGAGGTTGGCGCGAGCGGTGGAGACCTTCTCGATCTGCTGGTCGATCAGACCGATGGACGCCTGCGCAGCCGAGGCAGAGCTGAAGTCCAGGCCGGCCGAGGGCGCCGCGGTCGAGCCGTCGCCGGCTGCGAAGACGGCAGCGTTGGGCTCGGCGTAGGCGCCGACGGCGCCACCGTGCACGGTGCCACCCGCCACGGAGCGCACGACGATGCCCGTCGACACGCCGTCCGTGTTCTTCACCACGGACGCCGTCAGGTTGCCCTGGAAGCCAGCCGTCGAGTTCAGCTTGTCGGCGAGCTCCTGGGCGGACGTCGCCGCCGTCCCGGACGTCGTGACCGAGATGTTGGTGTCGACGCCGCCGTTGTCGACCGTGAAGTTGAACGTGCCGTTGGCGTAGCTCGGCGTTGCCGCGAGGGCGAAGGTCGTACCGCCACCGATGGCCGCGTTGGTGAGAGCGGTCTGCACCGACGAGACGTTCGCCGTGGACAGGTCCACGGCGATCTGGCTGTCGGCGTTGCCGTCGGCGCCGACCTGGAACTTGAGCGTCCCGGTCGAACCGTCGAGGAGCTTGGTGCCGTTGAAGTTGGTGGACTTCGCGATCCGGCCGAGCTCCGCGACGAGGCTGTCCGACTCCGTCTTGATGTTGGCGCGAGCCTTGTCGTTGTTGGAGTCGTTGCCCGCCTGGACACCCAGGTCACGCACGCGCTGCAGGATCGAGTGGACCTCGGTCAGGGCGCCCTCAGCGGTCTGCACGACCGAGATGCCGTCCTGGGCGTTGCGGGCCGCGACCTTCAGACCGCCGACCTGCGAGCGCAGGCCCTCGGAGATGGCCAGACCAGCAGCGTCGTCCGCCGCGCGGTTGATGCGGAAGCCCGAGGACAGCTTCTCGAGCGACTTGCTCAGGTCGTTCTGCGTGTTGGACAGGTTGCGGTACGAGTTGACGGCCGCGATGTTCTGGTTGATCGAGAGACCCATCGTGATCTTCCTCCTTGAGTTGGGTCAGGACTGCCCCTCCATGGGCATGCCCTTCCGATCGGCTGCGATCGGCGGGTGTGAGAAGTTCTGCCGGACGAGTTTCGGCAGATCAGGCAGAGACGGACGGAGCCGCGCTCGTGGAGCGCTGCGTCGGCACCATCCCGGGCACGGCCGAGGGCGTCGAGCCCAGGGCCGCGCGGGCGGCGACGGCGGCGAAGTAGGTCTGCCGGCGCCGCTCGGCGACACCGTCGGGACGCTCGGCCGCGGCGATCAGGCCCGGCTCCAGGTGCGTGTTGAGCCCGTCGCGCAGCAGGGACAGGGCCTCGGTGCGCAGCTGGCTGATGCGGGACTGGGTGACGCCCAGCTCCTCGGCGAGCTCCGCGACGGAACGGTCCTGGAGGAAGACGCCCTCGACCACGACGCGCAGGCGGTCGGGGAGGGTGACCACCGCGGCGCGCAGCCAGTGGGTGCGCTCTGCGGCGAGCAGGGCCTCCTCCGGGTTGGGCGCGTCGTCACGGACCATCTCGGCCACCGGCACGTCGCCTGCGTCGATGGACAGCACCCGGCGGGCGGTCTCCTGCGCCGCGCGGTCGACCGCGGTGACGTCCGTGCCCATGGCGCCGGCCAGCTCCTGGCGGCTCGGGGCGCGGCCCAGGCTCGCGGTGAGCCGCTCGGACGTCGAGGCGAGCTCGCGGACACGGTGCCGGGCACCGCGGGACGCCCAGTCCATCGAGCGCAGCTCGTCCACCAGCGCGCCGCGGATGCGCAGCGACGCGTAGCGGGCGAACGGCACGCCGGTCGTCGGGTCGTAGGCGCGGGCCGCGAGGACCAGCGCGAGATGTCCGGCCGACGCGAGCTCGTCGCGCGAGACGCTCGGCGGGACGCGGTGCAGGAGCTCGCTGACGGCGTACCCGACGAGGGGCAGGTTCGCCAGGACGAGGTCGTCGACTGAGGGCGTGGTGCTGGTCACCTGGAACCGGTCGGTCGCCTGGGGCGACCTCTTGAGGGGACCTCCGCAACTCGTCCGAACGGTGGCCGAGCGATTTTGAATCGATTCTCGAAACGCTTCCGCGTGATCACGCGGCAAAAGTCAGCCGGGTGGTAGCACCCGACCCGGTCGAGTGTGACGCAGATCACATCGGTGGGAGCGGTCCCGCGTGATCATGCAGGTTAACCGGACGATCGTCCAGGTTCCCGAGCGCCGCCTGGCGCGGTGTCATGGGCGAGAGTCACAATTCCGGGCACACGTGACAGAACTCGTCGAGTAAGAACAGTCAGAAACCCGAGGTCGTCACCCGATAGGTGGCATCAGAAGCACCGCAGCGACCCGCTCCGGGAGAGGAAGGATGGCGAGCCGATGGCACTGACCCGGCTGTCCGACGTGCTGTGGCGCGAGCGGACCCTGCTCGAGCTGCTCCTGTTCAAGCTCGAGGAGGAGCAGATGATCCTCACCAGCGGCCGCAGCCGCTGGCTGGGGCACGCCACGCGCGAGGTGGAGAGCGTGCTCGACGAGATCCGCTCCGCCGAGCTGGGCCGCGCCGCGGAGGCCGACGCCGTCGCCGAGATGCTCGGTCTCGAGCCGGGCGCGAGCCTCGCGGAGCTGGCCGAGCGGGCCCCCGCCCCCTGGGACGAGCTGCTGCGCGCGCACCGCGACGCGTTCGCCTCCCTCACCACCGAGATCGCCCAGCTCGCCGACGGCAACCGCGAGCTCCTCGCCCTGTCCCACCGCGCCACGCAGGAGACCCTGATGTCCCTGCAGGACGTGCACACCTACGACGGCTCGGGCCAGGCAGCGAGCGCGGCGCCAGCCGCGCAGCTGGTCGACCGGTCGTTCTGAGGAAGGACGCATGAGCACCTTCTCCGGCCTCAGCACCGCGCTGAGCTCTCTGATCGCGCAGCGCCAGGCGCTGGACGTCTCGGGGCAGAACATCGCCAACGCCAACACCGTCGGCTACACCCGGCAGCGCGCGACGCTCTCGGCGCTGCCCGCCGCCCTGGTCCCGTCGATGTTCTCGACGTCCGACGGCACCGGCGAGGGCACCCGCGTGTCGAGCATCGACCGGCTCGCCGACGTCTTCCTGGACACGCGGCTGCGCACGCAGACGTCGGGCGCCTCCTACCTCCAGGCACGCGCCGAGGCGTACACCACGCTGGAGACCAGCGTCGGTGAGCCCGCGACCACCGGCCTGTCGGCACAGCTCTCCACCTTCTGGGGGGCGTGGCACGACGTGGCCAACACCCCGGACAAGGGCTCCGCCAAGGCGGTCCTCCTGGAGGACGCGCGCGCGGTCACCGACCGGATCGCCACCCTGTACTCGGGCGCCCGCACCCAGTGGACGCAGGCCCGGTCCACCACGGTGGCGCTGGTGGACCAGGTGAACACCACGGCGGCGAGCGTGGCCGACCTCAACGGACGCATCCGCGACATCACCAACAGCGGCGGCACGGCGCACGAGCTGGCCGACCAGCGCGACCAGCTGATCACCTCGCTGTCCTCCCTCGTCGGCGCCGCGGTCTCCGTGCGTCCCGACGGTCAGGTCGACGTGCTCGTCGGCGGCAACGCCCTGGTGTCCGGGAACCGCGCGAACGCGCTCGCCGTGCGGGGCGCCACCAGCTTCGAGCAGGCCACCGGTGACGCCACCGCGACCCCGCCCGTCGTCGGCCAGGCGGTCTCGGTGGTCTGGGCCGCACAGCCGACCCGCTCCGCGGGGCTCGACGGCGGCCGCGTGGCCGGCCTGCTCTCGGTCCTGGCCCCCACGGACGGCGCCGGCACCGGCGGCATCCTCACGGAGGCCGCCGCCCGCTACGACACCCTGGCGACGACCATCGCCACGCAGGTCAACGCGCTGCACTCCCCCGCGCTGACCACCGGAGGCACCGCCGGCGGGGACTTCTTCACGTTCACTGCCGGCCGACCGCCCGCTCTCGGGCTCACCGTCGCGATCACCGACCCCGCCGGCGTCGCCGTGGCGGCAGCCGGCGGCGGGGCGCTCGACGGGTCCGTCGGCGACACGATCGCGCAGCTGGCCACACGCTCCGACGGGCCGGACGCCACCTGGAGCGCGAGCGTCGTGGAGCTCGGCGTGCGCACCGCGTCGGCGGGAAGCCGTGCGAAGGTGGCCGAGTCCGCCCGCGCGACCGCGGCCGCGCAGCAGCTCGCCCAGGCCAGCGTCGACACCGACGAGGAGACCGTGAACATGCTCGCCTCCCAACGTGCCTACGAGGGCGCCGCGCGCGTGCTCACGGCCATCGACCAGATGCTGGACACCCTCATCAACCGCACCGGCCTCGTGGGGAGGTAGTCACCGTGATCGCTCGCGTGACCCATCAGACCGTCCAGCGCCAGACCCTGGCCAACCTGCAGGGCAACCTGTCGGCCATGGCGGCGCTGCAGGCCCAGCTGTCCAGCGGCAAGAAGATCAGCGTCCCGTCCGACGACCCCGCCGGCGCGTCCGACATGCTGCGGCTGCGCGGCGACCAGCGCGCGCTGACGCAGTACGCCCGCAACGCGTCCGACGGCGACTCGTGGCTCACCACGGTCGACTCGGCGCTGTCGTCGTCGCTGTCCGCGCTGCGCCGCGCCCGTGACCTGACCATCCAGGGCGGCGACGGCGCGCTCGGCCCGACGTCGCGCGAGGCGCTCGCCGCGGAGCTCGAGGGCATCCGCGACACGCTCGTCGACCAGGCCAACGCCTCCTACGTCGGCCGGAGCGTCTTCGCCGGCACCTCGGACGCCGGGCAGGCGTTCGGCCCCGGCTACGCGTTCACCGGCAGCGCCACCGCGTCGCCCGTGGAGCGCCGGATCGGCTCCGGCACCACGGTCCGCGTCGACTCCGACGGCGCCGCGGTGTTCGGCACCGGCTCGGACTCGGTGTTCGCGCTGCTCGACACGATCGCGGCGGACCTGCGTTCCGGCGCCGACCCCACCGCGCACCTCGACGGCATCGACACGCACATGGAGGCGATGCTCACGGAGGTCTCCTCGGTCGGTGCGCGCCACGCCCAGGTGATCTCGGCGACGAGCGCCCTGAAGGACCAGGAGCTCACGGTGAAGACGCAGCTGTCCGGCATCGAGGACATCGACCTCGCCGAGGTGATCCTCGAGCTGCAGATGCAGGAGGTCGCCTACAACGGCGCGCTCGGCGCGGCGGGCAAGGTCCTGCAGCCGTCTCTGATGGACTTCCTGCGATGAGCACCCCCAGCGCCGCCACCAGCGTCCGCGTCGCGGGCTCCGGGACCGACGTGGTCGACGTCCCGGCCCTGCTCGAGCTCGTCGCGCCCCTGCCCGGGCTGCCGGGCCACGTGCGGTACGCGCTGGAGCCGCTCGACGAGGCCGGCGTCCTGTTCGCGCTGCGCAGCGTCCCGGCCGACGAGGCCGACGCGCCGGTGCGGCTGTTCGTCGTCAGCCCCGCCGCGCACTTCCCCGACTACACCCCCACCATCGACGCCGACGCGCTCGCGTGGGACGCGGACGCCGAGCACACGGCGGTCCTCGCGGTCGTCCACCCCGGCCAGGGCGGCGGCGACGTGCCGACGGTCAACCTGCTGGCCCCCCTGGTCGTCGACACCCGCAGCGGCCAGGCCGCGCAGGTGGTCCTCGACGGCGACTGGCCCCTGCGCGCCCCCGTCGGCTGACACGCCCGTCGCGACCTCTCATCTGGGCGGCGTGGCGGCCGATGGGCAGGTCGACGAACACCCCGGGGGAGAGACATGAGCCTGCTGGACCACGACGACCGCATGACGCGCCGCGCCACCCTGCTGCGGCAGCCGATCGTGCACCCCGACCGCACGGTCTTCGGCTACGCGGTCCGGGCCGAGGTGCACGACACCGACGGCACCGTGACCCCCGAGGACCTCGTCGAGGCCGAGCTCGACCAGGCCTACGCCACGCTGGACCCGGCGACGATCGCGGGTGACCGGCCGCTGATGATCCGCGCGACCGCGGGCCTGCTGCTGGGGTTCACCCCCGCGCCCGCCGCGGAGGCCGGCATCGCGTTCGAGGTCCCCGCGTCGCTCGCGGCGCACCCCGGGACGGCCGAGCGCCTCATCAACCTGCGGCTGCTCGGCTACGGCCTCGCGCTCGGCGACTACAGCGGCACGGTCGCCCAGGACGCCCTGCTCCCGCTGGTCGACCTGGTCAAGGTCCACATGGGCCGCACGCACGACCGCCTCTTCGACCTCATCCGCCGCGCGCACGCGGCCGACGTCCGCGTGATCGGTGAGCGCGTGGTGTCCACCGAGTCGATCGCGTTCGCGCTCGACCTGGGCGTCGACATGCTCCAGGGGCCCATGTTCGAGCGCCGGCCCGAGGGCACGGGCCGCGACTTCACGGCCGGTGAGATCCAGTGCCTGACGCTCGTGCGGCTCCTGTCGCAGGAGTCGCCCGACTACGACGCGGTGGTGCACACCGTCGAGTCCGACCCCGAGCTGACCATGCGCGTCCTGCACATGGTGAACTCCAGCGCGTCGGGCGTGCGTCGCCACATCGACTCGGTGCGGCACGCGACCGTCCTGCTCGGCCCGCGACAGCTCACCGCCCTGGCCATGGCCTCGCTGGTGGATGCCCGGCCCGCGACGGTCGAGGCGCTGTGGTCGGTGCTCGCGCGGGCGCTGACCTGCGGCGTGCTCGCCGACTCGGACGGTGGCTACACCGCCGGGCTCCTGTCGGCGGTCGCCCAGAAGGAGCACCTGTCCGTGGAGTCGCTGGTCGAGCGCTCCGGGGTCTCGGACCAGATCGCCTACGCCCTGCGCGACCAGACCGGCGTCTACGGCCCGGTGCTGGCTGCCGTCCTGGCGCACGAGGAGAACGACCTCGCTGGCGTCGCGGCGACCGGCCTGGACCCGCAGGAGGTGGCCAGGATCTACCTGGCGGCCGTCTCCGAGGCGTTCGCCACGGCCACGCAGCTGGCCGGGTCGGCCCAGGACTGACGCTCCCGTCGCGCTGGCCGGCCGCACCGGTGCCGCCTGTCTCACCGGCAGCGACTGTCTCACCGGCAGCGACTGTCTCTCCGGCAGCGCCCGTCTCACCCGCACCCCGGCCTGACCTGCGTCGGGGCGCGACTAGGCTGCTCGCGTGCCGTCCTCGCTCTCGACCCTGTGGCATCCCACGCGCACGGCGCCGCCCCCGGTGGCCGTCGACCTGCGCCGCGTGATGCTCGTCGGGACCGCGGTCTGGGGCGGAGCGTTCGTCGTGACGCTCGTGCTCGCCCTGACGGGCGAGGTGGCGTGGGACGTCGTGTGGGTGAGTGCCACGGGTGCGGTCCTCGGGCTGCTGGGCGCGGACTGGGCGCGTCGTCACCCCCTGGCGCCGACTTCCCCGACATCGCCTCCGGACGAGCCCACGGACCCGGCGCCTGCCGCCGGCTGACGACGGACCGGCGCGCGGCTACGCCGCGGTCGGCAGGGTGAGCACCTGGGCGCCGTCGTCGGTGATCGCGATCGTGTGCTCGCTGTGCGCGGTCCGGCTCCCGGTCGCGCTCCGCAGCGTCCAGCCGTCGGGATCGGTCACCAGCTCCGCCGTGTCGGCCATGATCCACGGCTCCAGGGCCAGCAGGAGGCCGGGCCGCAGCCGGTAGCCGCGACCGGGCCGCCCGGTGTTGGCCACGTGCGGGTCCTGGTGCATGGTCGAGCCCACGCCGTGGCCACCGAACTCGGTGTTGATCGGGTACCCGGCGTCGCTCAGCACCGTGCCGATCGCGTGGGACACGTCGCCCAGGCGCGCGCCCGGTCCGGCGGCGGCGATCCCGGCGCGCAGGGCCCGCTCGGTGGCGTCGATCATCGCGACGTCCGCGGGCGGCCGTGCATCGCCGACGAGGAAGCTGACGGCGGAGTCGGCGACGACGCCGTCGAGGCTGACCGCGAGGTCGAGCGTCAGCAGGTCGCCGTCCGCCAGGGCGTAGTCGTGCGGCAGCCCGTGCAGGACCGCGTCGTTGACGGAGGTGCAGATGTAGTGCCCGAAGGGTCCGCGGCCGAACGACGGCGCGTAGTCGACGTAGCAGGACAGGGCGCCCGCGTCGGCGATCATGCGCTGCGCCCACCGGTCGATGTCCAGCAGGTTCGTGCCGACGGTGGAGCGCGCTCCGCAGGGCTCGCAGGACGTTGCCGACGAGGGCGCCGACGCGCTGGGCCCGCACCAGCTCCCCCGCATCCAGGATCTCGATCATCGGGCACACTCCTCGGTCAGCAGATACTTATACCGGTCTGACTATAACGGTATGATCATCCGCATCATGGTCCGTCTCCCGCTCACCCCTGCCGAGATCGAGCGCGGTCAGCGCCTCGGCGCCCTGCTGCGCGCCGCCCGCGCCGAGCGCTCCATCCTCGAGGTCGCGCTCGACGCCGGCATGTCGCCCGAGACGCTGCGCAAGGTCGAGACCGGCCGGATCGCCACACCGGCCTTCGCGACCGTCGCCTCCCTCGCGGGCGTCCTGGGGCTCTCCCTCGACGCGCTGTGGACCCAGGTCGACCGCCCGACGAGGGCACGGCCGCCCGGCGGGACCCCAGACCAGCTCGCCTCCTGAGCACCCACCGAGCGCGAGCTCGACATCACACACGCCATCCGCCCCGCTGACGCGACCAATGTCGAGCCCGACCTCTCGCACACCATCGGCCCGGGATCTGGCCGGCGCCGAGCTCGACATGACCCACGCGCTCCCGCCCTGCGACGCGCGCGATGTCGAGCTCGTGGTCGCGCAGCCCAGCGCGGGCGCGCGGGGGCTGGCGTCAGGCGGTCCCGTGCGGAGCGGGTGTCGCGTCGTCCAGCACGGTCGCCAGCACCAGCTCCGCCGCACGGTCGGGGGCCACGAGCACCTGCTCGATCACGTGGCGGGCGGCCCACCGACCGCCCGCCTGCGCCAGCGCGGCCGCGAGACCCGCCGCGTGCACCGCACGGACCACCGCCTGCGCGCCGGACCCGGTGACCCACCAGTCCACGGGTGCACCGTCGACCGTCAGCTCGTCGTGCTCCCACCAGGTCGTCGGCGCATCCGTCAGCAGCGCCACCACCTCGGCCGGGACCCGATGGAGCACCGCGCCGGCACCGTCGTCGACCGCGCCGTCGACCGATCCGTCACCTGAGCCGTCCGCCGGGCCGTCCGCGGGGCCGTCCCCCGCGCCGTCGATCCATCCGTCGGCCTGGGCGTCCCCCGACCCGTCGACGACGCCGTCGACCGTGCCGTCGGCCAGCTCGGTGGCCAGCGGGAGGTCCAGCAGGGCCGCGAGCACCTCCGCGCGGTCCGGGGTGCACGGCACCATCGCGGCGACGTCGGTGCGCTGCCACCACATCGGCTGATCGGCCACGGCCGCGTCGTCGGCGTGCACCACCGCCACCAGCCCCGGCGCGACCAGCGCGGGAACCCGCTCGACCGCCCACTCGGCGACGCGCTCGTCGTCGTCCAGTCCGGCGGCGGCCACAGCGATCCCTCGCCACACCGCGACCGCCGTCGACACCTCCACCGGGCTCCCGGCCGGACCGAGGCCGTCGAGCACGCGCACCCACGCGTCCGGCGCCAGCTCGTCGAACGACGCGACGCCCCCGAGCGCCCGCTGCACCGACGCGTCCAGGCCGCGCAGCACCGCAGGCGCCGCCGGCAGGACCTCGCGCAGAGCCGGGTCGACATCGTCCCCCTCCACCGCGAAGACGTCGCCCAGCCCGTCCGGCCCGCGCTCGCGCAGCCACCACGCGGTGTACGACGGGGCGACCGTGCCCCGCTCGCCGCGCACCGGCTCGAGCAGCGCCCGCCGCAGCGCGGGCACGGCAGCCATCCGCGCGAGGGCGTCGGCCCACCGCCCCTCCTCGACCGCGTCGAGGTCGGCGACCGCCTCGACGTCGCCCACCAGCTCGCCGGGTCCGAGCGCGCGCGCCAGCGCGGCCAGGTAGTCGGGCCACCCGTCCAGCGACTGGGCGGCCAGACCGGCGTCGTCGGTGGCGTCCGGGTCGAGCGCCGCAGGCTCGGCGACGACGTCGCTGACCCGCAGCACCGCGAGGTCGTCGCGCACGCCCGCCGCGACGAGCGTGCGTGCACCCCAGCGCTCGACCGACTCGACGGTCACCGGCGCCAGCACGCGCGCGTCGAGCAGGTCCGCCGCGGTGCCGCCGGGCAGCACGAGGCCGTGCGCGGGTGTCGGCTCGCCGTCCGCCGCGGGCAGCGTCAGCAGGCCCAGCAGCGGCTCGTGGCCGGCCGGTGCTCCCGCCGCCGCCAGGACGCAGAGCACGGCGGCGGTGACCTCGTCGGCCAGATCGAGGTCGTCGTCGTCAGCCTGTTCCAGCACTGCGGCGCGGACCGCGGGGTGCGCCAGCAGCGCCTGCGCGTCGGGCGCCTCGGCCCCGAGCCGGACGAGCAGCGGGTGCACGGCGGCCGGGCCGACCACGCGCAGTCCCCAGCGCCCGAGCGTCCGCAGCGCCCCGGCGCCCACCGCCGTCGCGTCATGCTCGGACAGGACCACCAGCCCGCGGGCGCCCCGCACCATCCGACCGTCGGCCAGCGGTACCGGCAGCGCACCGAGCGCCTCGCGGCTCTGCGCGTCGTCGGCCAGGGGGTCCAGCGCGTCGTACAGCTCCGCCCAGCGACCGTCGTCGACCGCGGGCAGCTCCTCGACCACGTCCGCCAGGCTGCGCACCTCGACGCCGAGCGTCCGCGCCTGCGCATCGCGTCCCGGCGGCACCGCGACCAGCCCGGTGATCCGCCGGCCGAGCGCCGCCAGCGCGGTCCGCGCCGCCCCCGCCGGCCCGGCCAGCATCACCGCGCGGTCGGGCGCGACCAGGGCGTCCGACCCGTTGCCCTCGACCGGCGCGGACGCGTGCGACAGGAGCGGCGTGCGTGCCAGTCGCTCCACCAGGAGCTCGCGCAGTGCCCCGTCGAGGGCCCCGGCGGCCAGGCCGGTGGGCACCAGCGCGAGCGGGTCGGCGCCGGCCACGGCGAGCCCGTGCGCCAGCCGCGCGTACACGTCCGCGGCGTGCTCGAGCACCACGTCGGTGAGCGGCCCGGGAGCCACGTGCCGACGCGTCGGGTCCAGCGGCAGGGTCGCGACGAGCAACGCGGGCACGCTGCACGGCTCGTCGGTGGGTGTCGGCGCGTGCACGACCGCCGGCCACGAATCCCGGCCACGCACCCGGTCGTCCACGTGGTCGTTCAGGCGGTCGTTCACACCGTCGTTCACGCCGTCGTTCACAAGGTCGCGCGGGACCGCCCACGTCACGCGCCACGCCCGCGCGCTGCGCTCCTCGACCGGGCGGTCCGCGACCACCGCGACGGACAGCTGCCCCTCGCCGGACTCGACGACCCAGCGCGCTGCTCGACGTCCGCGAGCCGACGCGGTGGCGCGTCGGACGTGTGGTCCTCGACCAGGATCTCGACGAGCCCCGGCAGCGCCAGCAGCAGCGGGTCGCCGACCTCGCGCAGCAGCCCGCGGACCTCGTCGGCGGCGACCTCGTCCCGCAGCTCGAGGACCACGGCGGTGTCGTAGCCGACCGGCGGCCGGCCGTCCGCGGGCAGCGGCAGGCGCAGGGCGGGCAGAGAACCGTCGCGTCGGCGCACCTCCTCGGCCAGCGCGGGGACGTCGACGGCGGCCTCGTCAGCAGCTCGGCCGTGTCCCGGGCGGAGAACCGCACGCCGCCGGTGGTGGATAGCAGGGACACCTCGTCGGCCACCGCGCGGACCGCGGCGAACCCCACGCCGAAGCGGCCGACCACCTGGCGGCTTCCGGCGTGCGGCGTCGTCGCGCTTCGAGGAGGCCCGCATCGACGACAGCGACGCCACCCCGTCGGCGTCCAGCGGCGCCCCGGTGTTCGCGGCGACCAGCACGGTGGTGCCGTCGTCGGCGCGCGCCAGTCGCAGCAGCAGCCGGCCCGGCACCCCCGCGTGCGTCGCGGCGTCGGCCGCGTTCTGCGCCAGCTCCACCAGGACGCGGTCCCGGTAGTAGCCGCGGGCGTGGTCCTCCTCCGTGTTGGCGTCCTCCCGCAACCGCGCGGGGGACGCTCGCCACGCCTCCAGGACGGCCGCACGCAGGGCAGCCGTCCCGAAGGCGTCGGCGGTCACGGCTCCGGGTCGGGGCTCGCGGAGGGCTGCTCCGCGGGGTCGCCGGTGGTGTCCGGGACGCGGGTGTCGGCGGTCGCAGCCGACTCGGGGGCGTCGGCCTCAGCCGCTGAGGCGGCGTCGGTGGTCGTCGCGTCGTCGGTTGCCGTCGCGTCGTCGGTGGTCGTCGCGTCGGTCGACGGCTCGGTCGTGTCGGTCGACGGCTCGGTCGTCGTCGGTCGACGGCTCGGCCGTGTCGGTCGACGGCTCGGCGGTGCTGTCCGACGCCTCCTCCACGGCGCCGTTCGACGCCTCGTCGGTGTCGGTCGGCTCCGGCGCGGGGTCCCGCCGCACGAGCTCGAGGCTCATCTCGTCGATCAGCGGGTCCGGCGCCGGCCAGTCGGTGGGCGGCGTCTCGGAGTCGGTCTCGGAGTGAGCGCCGCAGCCGTGGTCGATGCTGACCACCGTGCCGTCGTCGGGCGACCACTGGTTGGCGCACACGCCGAAGACGGTGCCCAGCGAGCCCTGCAGCGGCACCAGGAACCCGCAGCTGCCGCACGCGGCGGCCGAGGCCAGCGCGCCGGCGCTCGTCGGACCGTGTGCGCCGCGGTACCAGCGGTCGGCGGCCTCGTCGCGACCCTGCGGCGAGAGCACCCGCACGCGGGCGAGCGCGAGCTCGTCGATCGCGACGTCGTCGAGCTCGGGGTCTCCCGTGGGGGTCCAGCCGGGCTCGAGCCGGGGGTCGTCGGCCTTGAACGGCAGGACGTCGCCCGGGCCGATGTCACCGGGCCGGATGCGCTCCGACCACGGGAGCCAGGCCTGGCCGAGCACGGCGTCGGGACCGGGCAGGAGCTCGGCCTCGCACACCGTGGCCGTGCGGCCGCGCGGTACGCGAGCGACCGTGACGGTCCACTCCCAGCCGCGGTAGCCGCGTGCGGCCGACGCGAACCGGTGGGAGACCAGCCGCTCACCCTCGACCACCAGGCCCAGGTACTCGCCGACGTCCGACGGGTCCTCGGCCAGCTCGATGGCGACCTCACGGGCCAGCTCGACGGCCGATCCCAGGACGGCGTCCTTGGTTGCTGCAGGCATGCTCAGGCCTCGATGTCGTCCGCGACGGCTCGCAGCAGGGTGGCGTACTGGGCCCCACGAGCCTTCTCGGGGTAGCGGCCACGACGCAGGTCGTTGCCGACGCGGTCGAGGACCTTGATGAGGTCCTCGATGATGACGGCCATGTCGTCGGCGGGCTTGCGCGCGGCCTTGGCGACAGAGGGCACGGGGTCCAGCAGCTTGACGGAGAGGGCCTGGGGGCCGCGACGTCCGTCGGCGACACCGAAGTCGACCTTGGCGCCCGGCTTGGGCGCCGTGACGCCCTCGGGCAGCGCGGAGGCGTGCAGGAAGACCTCGCCGCCGTCGTCGCTGGCGATGAACCCGAAGCCGCGCTCGGTGTCGAACCACTTGACCTTGCCGGTAGGCACGGTGAACCCCGTTCATGAGAAGAAGACGTGCTGGCCACCAGGTTACCGGCCGTGGCTCGCGAAAATCCCCTCGGCCCGGAAGCCCCGGGCCGTCTCGAGCGTTGAGCCCCTCGATGACCGACGACGCCCGCGCCCGGCTCGAGGAGCTGCGCGCCACCACGCTGGACCGCCTGCGCGCGCTCGAGGGTGAGCACCGGTCCGTCGTCGACGCGTCGCGGGACAGCAACGCCGACGACGAGCACGACCCCGAGGGCGCGACGATCGCGTTCGAGCGGGCGCAGGTGGATGCCCTGGCGCGGGACGCGACGGCTCGGCTGCGCAGCGTCGAGGTGGCCCTCGGGCGGCTCGAGGACGGGACGTACGGGGTGTGTGCGGTGTGCGGGGGCGAGATCCCGGCGGGACGGCTCGAGGTGCGGCCGACGGCGACGACGTGCGTCGGCTGCGCGCATTCCTGACGTCCTGGCCCTGTGGAGAGGAATGCATTTGCCAGGGGCTGTGGGCGGCTCGGTGAACGGCATTCTTTGGCTCGATGACCTGCTGGTCCGCAGCTTCTGCGAATTGCTCGTCCTTCGCGACCCGGCGGCCACGTGAATGTCAGTGGGCGGTGGAACACTTCTTCGTGACGGGATTTATGGGTCCGATGGTCGGGCCGGTCCGGGACACGGAAGGAGCGCCGCGGTGTCGGTTGAGCAGGCGTCCGGACGTTCCGCTGCTGTCAGCGCCGACGAGCACGCGACGACGCCTCCTTGCAGCGCCGACGAGCACGCGACGACGCCGGGCGCGGCGCTCGCGGCCGTGACGGCTGCGGTGGACGCCCTGGCCGCTGCGACCGGTCCGTCCTCCCCTGTCGGCCGGCCCGAGGGCCCGGTCGCGGCCGACGTGCTGCGCGAGTCGATGCGGCTCGCGGGGCGTCTGTCGGCGATCGCCGCCCGCATGGTCCCGGTGGTGGAGGCCGACGGCTGGTGGGCGCTGGACGGCGCACGATCGATCACCACGTGGGTCGCCGCGCAGGGGCGCGTCACGCACGGCCAGGCGTCCCACGTGGTCAGGCTGGGCCGGGCGTTCCGCGACGAGCTCGCGGCGACCGCCACGGACACCGTCGCGGGATCGGTGCCGCTCGAGGCTGCCCACGCGATGGCCGCGGCGGCGAACACGACCGAGCGCAGGGCAGCCCTGGCGGCTCCCGCGCAGGAGTGCGGCGAAGGCTTCCTCCGCGACCTGGCGGCCACCCTGCCCGTCGGACAGTTCCGGGTTCTGACACGTCGATGGGCCGCGCAGGCGGACCCGGCGGCCGACGACCGGGGGTACCGCGAGGCCAGCGACCGCGAGTTCCTGACGCTCGCGCAGAGCACCGACGGCTGCCACCTGGCCGGCTTCCTGACCACCGAGCACGGGCACGCCCTGGCCGCCGCGCTCGCGGCCGTCACGCCTCGGTCCACCGACCTGGCGGGCGAGCCCGCGCCGCGCCGTCGCGCCCGTGCACTGGTGAACCTCACCCGCCTCGTGCTGGACGCCGACCTGACCGGTGCGACGGGCACCCACCGGCCGCAGATCACCGCCGTGGTCGACCTGGGCACGCTGCACCGCGCCCTCGACCGCGCGCCCGGCAGCCGCGCAGGCACGACGACGGACCGCTGGGGGACGGATCGTCCGAGGGCGACCGACCGAACGGAGCCCGAGGAGGAGGCGATCACGCCGCCCGCGGACGGGGAGGTGTCGACGGCCCCGCCCGCGCACGGGTTGGCAACGAACACGCCGCGCCCGCACGGGTACGCGGCAGTCCGAGAGCCCGTTGCGGCGTCCGACGACCCGGCCGCGGTCCGCCACCGGCCGGAGGCAGACGACGTCGAGCGGTTCGCGGTGGCCGAGCTCGTGGGCACCGGACCGATCCCGGACCAGGTCCTGGCTCGGCTGGCGTGCGACTCGGCGATCACCCGAGTCGTCTTCGGCCCGCAGTCGCAGGTGCTCAACGTCGGCCGTGCCGAGCGGACCTACACGGGGGCGAAGCGGCGGGCGATCATCGCGCGCGACCAGCACTGCCGGTACCCGGGCTGCGACGCGCCCCCCGCCCTCGGCGAGATCCACCACACCGAGCACTGGCACCGGGACCACGGGGAGACCGACACCCGCACCGGCATCCTCCTGTGCTGGCACCACCACTCCCACGTCCACGACCGCGCGATCGAGATCGCCCGCGACGCCGCCGGACGATGGCAGTTCACCGACCGCCACGGCCAGCGGCTCCGCACGTGACCGGCCGACCGGAACGGACACCTCAAGGCACAGCGGGGCCCGCTGCGCTGCCGGCGATCGTGTAGGGCCCGCCGTGGGATGTCGACAGGAGGTTCTCGATCATGGTCCGGTCGTCGTCGGGGACGTCGGAGAGGTCAAGGGGCACGTCCGCGCTGAGGCATCCCGGCTGGGTCGGCACCGGTCCGCCCTCGGCGAAGGCTGCGGCGCTCCCAGGAGCGTCTTCGGCCCCGTCGACCGGGCCGTCCGATGGCGACTCACCGTGTCGGACGTCGGTCGGGCCTGCGTCGTCAAGGTTCCCGTCCGTGGCCGCGTCGGCGTCCCCGACGTCCTCCGCATCGCCGTCCCCGTCAGGGTCGTCCTCCTCGAGGCCATCGAGCGCCTCGTCGCCGTCCGACCACGCCACGGCGTCGCAGTAGCCGGCGCCGGCGAGGAACTCCGTCAGCGGGTCCAGGCCGTCATCGATCGGCGCTGCGGGTCCCGCCGCCCTCGGTGCGGCGTGCACGTGGACCACCGCGCAGACCATGTCGCCCTCGACGGGACGCGGACACCCGGCACCGAGCGCACTCTCGCCGGACTGGGCGACGGCGTCGCCCCCGACCGACTCGTCCCCGGACGCACCGTCCACGGTGAGCCGTGCTACGCCGAGGCCCCAGCTCGCGGACAGCTGGGCCGGCGACAGGAGCATCGCGGAACCCACCACGACGCTGAGCACGCACGCGGTCCGGCGTCGCCACGGCTCGGTCGCAGGAGCGATCGGCGCGGACCCGTCGCCCGGAGCGGCGGCCCCCTCGTCCTCGCTACGCACGTGTCCCCCACCCGGTCGACCGACCCACCGGGCCGACCGTAGCCAGCCGCCACGCCGCCCGGGACCCCTCAGCCTGCGATCCCTCCCTGTGCCGTCGAGCTTCACCCGGACGGCTGGCGGCCACGGCCCCAGACCGGCGTCCGCCAACGGTTCCAGCCGAGTCGCGGGCGCGGGTGCAGACGCGGTCGGGCGCCCCTACGCCCTCTCCGCCAACCGGTCCAGCGCCAGCGCCGCGAGCACCGCCGGCCCGACCGCGAGCGCCGAGTCGTCGAACGTCGCCTGCGCGGAGTGGTTGTACGCCGCGGTCCTCGGGTCGTGCCCGGCCGGCGTCGCGCCGAGCGCCAGGTAGGTCCCCGGCACCTCCTGCAGGACGTACGAGAAGTCCTCGGCCCCGGAGATCGGCTGCGGCGCGGTGACGTACGCGTGCTCGCCGAAGAGACCGCGGACCACCCCGGCGGCGCGGTCGACCTCGGCGGGCGTGTTCGACGTGACCGGGTAGCCGCGCTGGTAGTCGACGGTCACCGTCAGCCCGTGGGCGGCAGCGATCCCCTCGGCCACCCGGGTCAGCCGCTCGGGCACCGCGGCATGGGTCGTCTCGGAGAAGGTACGGACGGTGGCCTCGAGGGTCGCGGTCGACGAGATGACGTTGTTCGTCGTGCCGGCCTCGATCCGGCCCACCGTGACCACCACCGGGTCGAACGCGTCGAACTGCCGGGTCACCATCGCCTGCAGGGCCAGCACGATCTCCGCGGCCACCGGCACGGGGTCCGCGGCGAGGTGCGGCATCGAGCCGTGGCCGCCCCGGCCGTGCACGGTGACGACGACCGAGTCGGCGGCGGCGAGCAGCGTGCCCGCCCGGGAGGTCACCACGCCGCTGGGCACCATCGAGGACATGACGTGCAGCCCGTAGGCGGCCACGACTCGCGACCCGGCTGCGTCGAGCACGCCCTCGTCGATCATCAGCTGCGCCCCGTGGAAGCCCTCCTCGCCGGGCTGGAACATCAGGACGACGTCACCGGCGATCTGGTCCCGACGCGACGCCAGCAGCCGAGCCGCGCCCACGAGCCCCGCCACGTGCAGGTCGTGACCGCACGCGTGCATGACCCCGGCGTTCTCCGACGGGAACGGCTCGTCCGAGTCCTCCGTCACCGGCAGGGCGTCCATGTCCCCGCGCAGCAGCACCGCCGGGCCCGGGCGACCACCGCGCAGCACCGCGACCACCGAGCTGAGACCGGCCCCCATGCTCACCTCGAGGCCCAGCGGCGCCAGGGCGTCGAGCACGAGGAGCTGCGTCGCCGGCAGGTCGAGCCCGATCTCCGGCGTCCGGTGGAGCGCGTGCCGCAGGGCGACGACGTCCGGGAGCTGCGCGGCGGCGTCGGACCTCAGGCCGGCGAGGACGTCGGAAGACAGGGGCACGCGCGGACCTCCAGGCAGGACGGGCGACGAGGGGCCCCGGACGCACACCGGGGCCGGCCACGAGCCTGCCACGAGCCCAGCCCGTCGGCCCGTGCCAGCCCCGGTTACCGCCCGGTACGCGAGCCCGCGCGCACCGCCGACGGCACGTAAGGTTGTGCGGATGCCCACCTTCACCGGATACCTGCGGGAACGCAGCGACGACGAGCTCGTCGCACTGCTGCGCAGCCGTCCGGACCTGGCGTCGCCCTCGCCGGCGACGCTGTCCTCGCTCGCGGTCCGGGCCACCAGCCGCTCCAGCCTCGACCGTGCGCTCGCCGCCGTCGACGCCAGCGTGATGCAGGTGCTCGAGGCCGTCGTCGCCCTCGGGACCCCCGGCCCCGTGACGGCGACCGACCTGCCCTCGGCCCTGGGCGCCACCGACGAGGCGGGCGTCGCGCTGGTCCAGCGGGCGCTGCGGCTCGCCGTCGTCGGCGCGCTGGTCTTCCCGGAGTCCGACGACGAGTCGGCACCCCTGCACCCGTCGCCCGGTCTGGCCGAGATGCTCGGGCCCTACCCGGCTGGTCTGGCTCCCCTCGATGCCGGCCAGCGCCGAGCGGCACCGACCGAGCCCGTCGACCTCGACGACCTGCCGGCCCTCCTGGCGGCCGCCCCCGCCGGTGCCCGTCCCGTGCTCGACGCGCTCCTGTGGGGGCCGCCCGTGGGGACCGCACCCTCGAACAGCACGGCCGCGGCCGCCGCCGTCGACTGGCTGGTCCGGCGCCATCTCCTCCTGCACAGCGACGCCCGTCACGTGATCCTGCCGCGCCCGGTCGCGCTCGCGCTGCGCGGTGGGCGCTCGCACGCCGCCCCCGCCTTCCCGCCGGCAGTACCCGACGACCTCCCCGTGCGCACGCACTCGCTCGTCGCCGCGGAGTCTGCCGCCGCGGGCGAACGGATGGTGCTCCTGGTCGCGCGGTTGGTCCGCCTGTGGGAGCAGAGCCCGCCCGGCGTCCTGCGTGCGGGCGGCCTCGGCGTGCGCGAGCTGCGGCGTGCGGCGGCTGCCCTGGAGACCGACGAGGCGGAGACGGCCTTCGTCGTCGAGCTGGCCGGCGCGGCGGCCTTCGTCGCCGACGACGGCGAGGACAACCCGTCCTTCGCGCCCACGGTCGCCGTGGACGAGTGGGCCGCGCAGGACGTGCCCGACCGGTGGGCGGCCCTGGCCCGCACGTGGCGGTCGACCCTGCGCACCCCGTGGCTGGTGGGCAGCCGCGACGAGCGCGGGGCGGTGCGGGCGGCGCTCGACCCCGAGCTGCAGCGCAGCTGGGCGCCCCGGCTGCGGCGCTCGGTGCTCGACGTCCTCGCCGACGTCCCACCCGGGACCGCCCTCGACGCGGCGCACGTGCTGGCGGTCCTGCGCTGGCGCACCCCGCGGTCGGTCCCCCCGGCCGCGGCGGTCCAGGCGGTGCTCGTCGAGGCCGGTCGGCTGGGGGTCGTCGGGGCGGGCGCCCTGTCCGACGCCGGCCGTGCCCTGCTGCTGGAGACCGCGCCGCTCATCGGTGCCGACGCCGCGGACCCCGCCGACGCGCTGGCCGCGGCCCTGCCCGCCGCGGTCGACGAGATCCTGCTGCAGGGCGACCTGACGGGCGTCGTTCCCGGCCGCCCCAGCCCGGAGCTCGAGGACCTGCTGGACCGCACCGCGCACGTCGAGTCCCGCGGCGGAGCGCTCACCGTGCGCTTCACGCCCGACTCGGTCCGCCGCGCGCTCGACGCCGGCGCCACCGCGGACGGCCTCCTGGCCGAGCTGGCCGCCCACGCCCGCGGCACCGTCCCCCAGCCGCTCGAGTACCTGGTCCGGGACGCGGCACGCCGGCACGGCCGCCTGCGCGTGGGGACCGCGTCGGCCTACGTCCGCGCCGACGACCCCGCGCTGCTGGCCGGCCTCGTGGAGGACCCTCGGCTCGCCTCGCTCGGACTGGTCCGGCTGGCGCCGACGGTGCTCGCGGCCCAGGCCCCGGTGCGCGAGCTCGTCGAGACGCTGCGGGGCCACGGCCTGGCCCCCGTGGCGGAAGGGCCGGACGGCCAGGTGCTGCACGTCGTCGCGACGGCCCGGCGCGTCGGTCGTCGTGCCACGGCCGGTGCCCGGCGTCGGGCGTCCGACGCCCCCGCCGGCGCCCGGGAGCCCCTGCCGGACGACCGCCTGCTCGCGCTCGTCCCCCAGCTGCGCCGCGCCGAGACCGAGCGCACGGCCGACGTCGCCGAGCGGCTGCCCGGCGCCGGGCTGCCCACCCCGACGCGGCGCCCCGCCACCCCGCCGGCCCCCGCGGGAACAGCGGACCCCGTGGACGCGTTGGTGCTGCTGCGCGAGGCGGCGGCCGAGAAGGCCGACGTGTGGGTCGAGCTGGTGGGCTCCCACGGGGTGCCCCAGCGCCGGCTGCTGCGACCTCTGCGGGTCGAGGGCGGCCGGCTGCGGGCCATCGACACCGCCCGCGAGTCCGAGCTGACGGTCGCCGTGCACCGCATCGCCACCGTCCGCCGCGCCACCGATCCCCAGGAGAACCCGTGACCGACGGCCCCCTCATCGTGCAGAGCGACAAGACGCTCCTGCTCGAGGTCGACCACGACCAGGCGGAGGCCTGCCGCCGCGCGATCGCCCCGTTCGCGGAGCTCGAGCGCGCCCCGGAGCACGTGCACACCTACCGGCTGACCCCGCTGGGCCTGTGGAACGCGCGCGCCGCGGGTCACGACGCCGAGCAGGTGGTGGACGTCCTGCTCGAGTACTCGCGCTACCCGGTCCCGCACGCCCTGCTGGTCGACGTCGCCGACACGATGTCCCGCTACGGCCGCCTGCAGCTGGTCCAGGACCCCGTGCACGGCCTGGTCCTGCACGCCCTGGACGCCGCGGTGCTGGCCGAGGTGGTCCGGTCCAAGCGCACCGCGGGGCTGCTCGGCACGCGCCTCGACGCGACCGACGTGATCGTGCACCCGTCCGAGCGCGGCCACCTCAAGCAGGTCCTGCTCAAGCTCGGCTGGCCCGCGGAGGACCTGGCCGGCTACGTCGACGGCGAGGCCCACCAGATCGACCTGCACGAGGACGGCTGGAGCCTGCGCCCCTACCAGCAGCAGGCGGTCGACGGCTTCTTCCACGGCGGCTCCGGCGTCGTGGTCCTGCCCTGCGGTGCGGGCAAGACCCTGGTCGGCGCGGGCGCCATGGCCCGCTCGTCGACGACCACCCTGATCCTGGTGACCAACACCGTGAGCGCTCGGCAGTGGCGCGACGAGCTGGTCAAGCGCACCTCGCTGACCGAGGACGAGATCGGCGAGTACTCGGGCGCCCGCAAGGAGATCCGCCCCGTCACGATCGCCACGTACCAGGTCCTCACGACCAAGCGGAAGGGCGTCTACACGCACCTCGAGCTCCTCGACGCCCGCGACTGGGGCCTCGTGGTCTACGACGAGGTGCACCTGCTCCCCGCGCCGATCTTCCGCATGACCGCGGACCTGCAGGCCCGCCGGCGCCTCGGTCTGACCGCCACCCTGGTGCGGGAGGACGGGCGTGAGGACGAGGTGTTCAGCCTCATCGGACCCAAGCGGTTCGACGCGCCGTGGAAGGACATCGAGGCGCAGGGGTACATCGCCCCCGCGGAGTGCATCGAGGTCCGGCTCACGCTCCCCGACGCCGACCGCATGGCCTACGCCACGGCCGAGCCGGAGGAGAAGTACCGGCTGGCCGCCACCGCGAGCGGGAAGAACCGCGTGGTGGAGCAGCTGGTCGCGCGGCACGAGGGCGAGCCGACCCTGGTCATCGGCCAGTACCTGGACCAGCTGCACGAGCTGTCCGAGCACCTGGGCGCCGACCTGATCACGGGCGAGACGACCGTGCGCGAGCGGCAGCGGCTGTTCGACGCGTTCCGGTCGGGCGAGATCACCAAGCTCGTGGTCAGCAAGGTCGCGAACTTCTCGATCGACCTGCCCGAGGCCGCCGTCGCCATCCAGGTCTCCGGCTCGTTCGGCTCCCGCCAGGAGGAGGCGCAGCGCCTCGGCCGGATCATGCGGCCCAAGGCCGACGGTCGGACCGCGCACTTCTACACCGTCGTCGCCCGGGACACCGTCGACCAGGACTTCGCCGCCCACCGGCAGCGGTTCCTGGCCGAGCAGGGCTACGCGTACTCGATCGTCGACGCCGAGGACCTGGGCCTCGCGGCCGAGCGCGACTGAGCCTGCCCGCAGACGCCGAGAGCGCCCGACCCCGCCGGGGGTCGGGCGCTCCCGTGATGGTCAGACGGGGACGGCCTCGGGCTCCTGCGCGACGGCCCGCACGTGCGCGGCGAACGACTCGGCCAGCGCGCGGCCGGCCGTCGTGACCTCGTCCGCACGCGCGGCGTAGGCGGCCAGCACCGCGTCGGTGTCGACGTCGTCGTACCGGTCGGCCCAGCTGCGCAGGGTCTCGGCGCCTGCCTCCGGGTGGAACTGCACGCCCCACGCGGAGCCGACGCGGAACGCCTGGTACGGGTACATGGCCGACGAGGCCAGCCAGACCGCCCCGCGGGGCAGGTCCACCACGGCGTCCGCGTGCATGCTCGGCTGGGGCGTGAGGTGCCGCTCGTCGGCCAGCGCCTCGACCGCGCCGACGACCGCGTCACCGACCGACTCGGGCCGCCAGCGCACGTCGACGATCCCCGACTCGCGTCCGGGAGGTGCCGCGACCTGCACGCGACCGCCGCGCGCCACGGCCAGCAGCTGCGCCCCCAGGCAGATGGCGAGCGTCGGGACGCCCTGCGCGCTGGTGTCCGCGAGGAGCGCGCGCACCTCGGGCAGCCAGGGCGCCACGGCGTCGTCGACGGCCGACATGTGGCCGCCGAGGACCACGAGCCCGTCGCCGAGCTGGTCGGGTGCGGGAACGCTCTCACCAGCGAACGCCGCGACGATGCGCAGCTCGACGTCGCCCAGCCAGTCGGCGAAGCGGTCGAGGGAGACGTCCGGGGAGCTCTGGATGACGGTGACGACCGGGCGGGGGCCGCCGTGCAGAGGGGTGATCACGCGCAGACGGTACTCCCGTCCCACCGGCTCTCTGCAAGGCCGCAGGTCCCGATCCGTCCCCTTCTTGGTCATCCGCCCACCTTTGACGGCCGGATGAACCCGTCACACCAGCACGTCGGGCGGTCACGACGTCCGGCGTTCGTCCAGCGCGCTCCCAGGTTCCGGGTCCACACTCGAGACATGTCGATCCGGCCCTCCTCCGGCGCGCCCGAGGCGCGCCTGCTCGTCGTCGACGACGAGCCGAACATCCGTGAGCTGCTGGCCACCTCGCTGCGGTTCGCCGGCTTCGAGGTGCACGCCGCGGCCGACGGGGGCTCCGCGCTGCGCCTGGCCCGCGACGTCGAGCCGGACCTCGTGGTGCTCGACGTCATGCTCCCGGACATGGACGGGTTCACCGTCACGCGGCGGCTGCGCGAGAAGGGGCAGCACGTCCCGGTGCTGTTCCTCACCGCGCGCGACGACACCGCGGACAAGGTGCAGGGCCTGACCGTCGGCGGCGACGACTACGTGACCAAGCCGTTCAGCCTGGAGGAGGTCGTCGCCCGCATCCGTGCGGTCCTGCGCCGCACGCGCCCGGGTCTCGACGACGACACCAGCGTGCTGCGCTACGCCGACCTCGAGCTCGACGAGGACTCGCACGAGGTGGTCCGGGGCGGCCACCCGATCGACCTGTCCCCCACCGAGTTCAAGCTCCTGCGCTACCTGATGCTCAACCCCGGTCGTGTGCTGTCGAAGTCGCAGATCCTCGACCACGTCTGGCAGTACGACTGGGGCGGCGACGCCAACATCGTCGAGTCCTACATCTCCTACCTGCGCCGCAAGGTGGACCACCTCGACGGCCCCGACGGCGAGCAGCTGCCCCCGCTCATCCACACGAAGCGCGGGGTGGGGTACCTGCTGCGCGAGCAGTCGTGACGGCGCAGGCCGTGGTGGAGCAGCCCGTCGACGCCGTCCCCGCGGCCGAGCCGCCGCCCCGGCGCCCCGGCGCGGTGCGCGACTGGTGGGCGGGCACCACGCTGGCGACCCGGCTGGTCGGCATCGTCACCGTGCTGCTCGCCGTGGGCCTGGTGCTGGCCGGCGCGACGAGCGCGGCTCTGCTGGAAGGCACGCTGGTCCGGCAGGTCGACACCAAGCTGCAGACCGAGGGCAAGACCCTGGCGCAGAGCACGGTGACGTCGCTGAGCAACGGCCTCGGCGGCGGCATGGCGCCCACCGACTACTACGTGCGGGTGCAGGTCGACGGCTTCGACGACGCGAACATCTCGCGCTCGGCGACCACGCGGTACGGCCGACCGGAGATCCCCGACCTCACGGCGGCCGAGGCGGCGGTCGACGTGGGCGAGCCGTTCACCGTCGGTTCGACGCACCGCGGCTCGACCTGGCGGGCTGTCGCCTACCCGCTGTCGACGGCCGACGGGAGCCCGGCCGGCTCGATCGTCGTCGCCCTGCCGCTCGGCGACATCGAGCGCACCGTCCGGCACATGAGCCTCGTCCTGCTGCTCACGGGCGTCGGCATCGTGCTGCTCGGCGCCGCAGCCGGCACCTGGGCGGTGCACCGGTCCCTGCGGCCCCTGCGCGAGATCGAGACCACCGCCGCCGCGATCGCCGCCGGCGACCTCACCCAGCGCGTCCCCTCGCCCCCGGAGCACACCGAGGTCGGCCGGCTGAGCGCCGCCCTCAACGGGATGCTGACCCAGATCGAGCAGGCGTTCGGCGCGCAGACCGCGTCCGAGGCCCGCATGCGCCGGTTCGTCGCCGACGCCTCGCACGAGCTGCGCACCCCGCTGGCCACCATCCGGGGCTACGGCGAGCTCTACCGGATGGGCGCGCTGACCACGACGGACCAGGTCGACGACACCCTGCGACGCATCGAGCAGTCGGCCACCCGGATGGGCGCACTGGTCGAGGACCTGCTCGCGCTGGCGCGGCTCGACGAGGGCCGACCCATGCGCACCGGGCCCGTGGACCTCACGGTGCTCGCCGCCGACGCGGTCAGCGACCTGCACGCCCTGGACCCGTCGCGCGCCGCGCGGCTCGTCCCGCTGGTCGAGGGCGCGGTCGGCGCGCCGTGCGTGGTGACGGGCGAGGAGTCGCGGCTGCGTCAGGTGCTGGCCAACCTCGTCGGCAACACCGTCCAGCACACGCCGGCGGGCACGCCCGTGGAGATCGCCGTCGGCACCCTGCCGTCGGGCGAGTGCGCGCTGGAGGTGCGCGACCACGGACCGGGCATCGACCCCGAGCACGCCGCCCGGGTGTTCGAGCGCTTCTACCGGGTCGACGCCAGCCGCGGCCGGGACTCCGGCGGGGCCGGCCTCGGCATGGCCATCGTCGCCGCGATCGTCGACGCGCACCGCGGCACCGTGCGCCTGTCGCAGACACCGGGCGGCGGGACGACCGTTCGGGTCACCCTTCCGGCCGCCGACCAGACGGCCCACGACGCCCAGCCCTGAGGGCTACCATGGCGGGTTCCTGCCGTCGGAGTAAGGCTGATTCATGGGCGTCCATGACGCACCGCAGTGGTTGTTGTCCGCGTATGTCCGCAGTGTCGTCGGGGTCGGTGCGACCGCCCCGACCGAGCAGATCCGCGACGCCGGCCAGGCCCTCGTGGACCGCTGGGGCTCCCCCGGCCGCTCGTTCCACAACCTGAAGCACCTGGTGGACGTCCTGGTCCGCGTGGACGAGCTGGTCGAGGAGACCCACCAGCCCGACATCGTCCGCCTGGCCGCCTGGTACCACGGGGCGATCTTCGACGCTGCCGACCGCAAGGCGTACGCCAACCGGGGCGGTGAAGACGAGATCGCCAGCGCACGGCTCGCGTTCGACGAGCTCACGGCGCTCGGCGTCCCCGAGCCGAAGGCACAGCGTGTGCACGACCTCGTGGTCGCGCTCGTGCGCCACGCACCCGACCCCGCCGACTTCGACTGCGCGGTGCTGTGCGATGCCGACCTCGCGATGCTGGCCACCGAGCCGCAGAAGTACAAGGCGTACGTGCAGGACATCCGCACCGAGTACGCGCACCTGCCGGTCGAGGACTACGTGCGCGCCCGCGTGCGCATCCTGCACAAGCTGCTGGCTCGGCCGTCGCTGTTCGTCAGCCCGCTCGGTGCGGCCTGGGAGGAGCCGGCGCGGCAGAACCTCTCGGGCGAGCTGCAGCGGCTGGAGAAGGAGCTGCGCCGCATCGACGTCGAGGCCGGCTCGCAGGCGGCCACCCCGCGCAGCGGCACCGCCGAGGACGCGCGCATCTGAGGCGCTGACCCGCGCGGCGGCGGACGAACCGGTGTCCCGGTCGCACGTGCTGGTGCCACGGCGCTCCGCCGCGTACGCTGTGGGAGCGCTCTCGCGTGCAACTGCACCGTTGGTCTCTGGTCGGGCTGCGATGTCTGTGTGATGAGGCGTGCCGCGAGGTCCGGGCCGGGCGCCCCCGTGCTCCTGACCCGGACCTCGCACCGAGCCGCCCACAGCCCCCGCCCCGCGTGGCCGACGCACCCCGTCTGCGTCCGGGCCCTCCGCCGGCCCCCGGGCGGCTCCTACCGTCCAGAGTGCGAGCCGGACACCCCGGCGCGCACGGACGGAGGTCACATGAGCAGGTACGAGGTCGACAGCGCCCAGGTGGCGCAGGCCGCCGCGAGCGTGCAGGCGCGCGCAGCGACGATCCGCAGCGAGGTCGCGACGATGCACCGGCAGCTCGCCGACCTGCAGGGGTCGTGGCAGGGCGCCGCCGCCACGGCGTTCAGCGGCGTGCTGACGGACTGGTCGGCGACCGAGGCGCGGCTCGACGCCTCTCTGGAGCAGATCGTCGCCGCGATGCAGGCGGCGGCGCGCACCTACGCCGAGGCGGAGACGCAGGCGTCGCGGCTGTTCACGGTGTGAGGTGGGCGGTCCTGCTCGCGGCGTGAGGCGGGCTGTGCCGTTCGCCGTGTGACGCCGGCCGTCGCGCGCCTACGCTCATGCGGTGGCCGTGCTGGTGGATCCCCCGATGTGGCCCAACCACGGGCGGCTCTGGGGACACCTGGTCAGCGACTCGTCCCTCGAGGAGCTGCACGCGTTCGCCGCCCGGGCAGGCATCCCCCGACGCGGGTTCGACCACGACCACTACGACGTCCCGGACGAGCGGATCGACGAGCTCGTGGCCCTCGGCGCCGAGCCGGTCAGCGCCAAGGAGCTGATCCGGCGGCTGCGGGCGTCGGGGCTCCGGGTCCCGGCGCGCGACCGCCGGGGGTAGCGGCCCGGTCGTCTGCCCACGCGCGGCCCGGGGATCGTCACAGGCCTCGGCGCAGTGCCTCCACCCACCCGCCCGCCGCGGTGACGTCCGCCCCGGCCGCACCCGACTCGGCCGTGCAGCCGAACCCGACCACCCAGGTGCCGTCCGCCAGCTCCACCTGGCCGAGCGACATCGGCGCCGGCAGGGCAGCCAGGAACCGCCCGAGAGCGCCCGCCGACACGCGCCAGACCTCCCCCGCGATCGGGTCGCCACCGCCGGGTCCGACCCGCACGAGCCCGGGCTTGCGCGGCTGCGTGTCGAGCGCGACCAGGCGGTACGCGTCCGACGTGCGCACCGACCGACCGAACCGTGCCCCGAGCTCCTCGAGCTCGCGGTTCAACGGCTGACCTCGCAGGTGCGCGCCGACGACGAGCACGTCGACGCCGGGCTCGACGAGGAGCGGGCGGGCGGTCGCGGCGAGCGCGGGCTCACCAGCACCGGTCAGCAGCCGGGCGGCCAGGTCGATCGCCAGCTGGTCGTCGAACGCGCGGGCCACCACCGTGACGCCGAACGGTCCGCCGTCCGCGCTGCCCGCGGGGACCGCGACGGCGGCCATGTCGAGCAGGTTGACGAAGTTCGTGTAGGTGCCCAGGCGGCGGTTGATGCCCACCGGGTCGGCCTGCACGGCGGCGATCGTCGGGTGCTCGGTGGTCGTCGGCAGCAGGAGCAGGTCGCAGCCGTCGAGCACGGCCGCGGCCTGCACCTTCGCCTCCGCCAGGCGCGACCGGTCCTGCACGTAGGCGTGGGCCGGGGTGTCCCGGCCGGCCAGGATGATCGAGCGCACGGTGGGGTCGGCGTCGGGCGCGTCCGCGAGGAACGGCCCGACGGCCTCGTACCGCTCGGCCACGATCGCGCCGTCGTACAGCAGGCGGGCGGCCGCGAGCATCCCGGAGATGTCGACGGTCCGCACCTGCGCGCCCGCACCCCGCACGGCGTCGACCGCCGCGGCGAACGCGGTGCGCCACCCCGGCGACAGCGGGCCGAGGTCCTCGTCGCGCGGCACCGCGACCACCGGCGCCGACGCGAGCCCGAGGCGGACGTCGACCGGCCACGTCCGGCGTCCCGGGTCGGACGGGTCCGCGCCGGTCATGGTCCGGGTGGCCAGCACGCCGAGCGCCAGGTCGCGCGTGAACGTGGTGACCACGTCGTAGCTGCGGCAGGCGGGCACGACACCCGTGGTGGGCACCAGGCCGAGCGTGGTCTTGATGCCGACCAACCCGCCGAACGCGGCCGGGACCCGTCCCGAGCCCGCGGTGTCCGTGCCGATGCCGATGTCGGCGATCCCGAGCGCCACGGCCACCGCGGAGCCCGAGCTCGACCCACCGGAGACACGGTCGGGCAGCGTGGCGTGCCGGACGGCACCGTACGGGCTGCGCACCCCGACGAGCCCCGTGGCGAACTGGTCGAGGTTGGTCTTGCCGAGCACCACGGCGCCGGCGTCGACCAGGGCCTGGACCGCCGGAGCGCTGGACGCCGCCGGTCCTGGCCGGCCGGACGCGGCCGTGGCGTACGACGGGCACGCCGCGGTCGTCGGCAGCCCTGCGACGTCGACGTTGTCCTTCACCGCGAGGGTGCATCCTGCGAGCGGAAGCACCTCGCCGGCCGCCACGCGCGCGTCCACCGCCCGGGCCGCAGCCAGCGCCGACGCCTCGGGCAGCAGCGTGATCCACACCTCCGGCCGGTCGGCTTCGGCGATCCGGGCGTACGCGGCACGCACCCGCGCCTCCGCGGCTCCGCCGCCCCGGCCGCCATCGAACACCTGCCCCTGCTGGCTCCCCGTCACGGTCGCCATCGTCGTCCCGGTCACGCGCCCACCGCCACGATCACCAGTGGCGCGCCGGGCGCGACGTGCTGGCCGGGCTCGACGCGGGCCGTACGCCCCGTCGCAGCCGTACGTCGAGCAAGCGCTGCTCCGTGCACCGAACCTCTGGCGGACCCCATGAGCCGTGAACCTAGGTGGGCGATGTTCCGCCGGGGACAACGTGCGATGAACGGGCTGTTTCGCGCCGCACCGGCCGCGTGACCACCGGCGTTACGCTCGGCAGATGCCGCCGCTGCGCCCGCTCGACCAGTCCGCGAAGCTCAAGAACGTCCTGTACGAGATCCGCGGCTCAGCCCTGGACGAGGTGGTCCGGCTCGAGGCCGAGGGGCACACGATCCTGCGGCTGAACACCGGCAACCCCGCGGCGTTCGGGTTCGAGGCCCCTCACCAGATCGTGCGCGACGTCATCGCCGCCGTCCCGCACGCGCACGGCTACACCGACTCGCGCGGCATCCTGAGCGCCCGCCGCGCCGTGGTCACCCGGTACGAGACGGAGCCCGGCTTCCCGGAGATCGACGTCGACGACGTCTACCTGGGCAACGGCGTCTCCGAGCTCATCACCATGGTCATGCAGGCGCTCCTCGACGAGGGCGACGAGGTGCTCATCCCCTCCCCCGACTACCCGCTGTGGACCGCGATGACCTCGCTGTCGGACGGGGTGCCCGTGCACTACCGGTGCGACGAGTCCGCCGGCTGGGAACCCGACCTGGAGCACATCCGCTCGCTGGTGACCCCCCGGACCAAGGCGATCGTCGTCATCAACCCGAACAACCCCACGGGCGCGGTCTACTCACGCGAGGTGCTCGAGGGCATCGCCGCCATCGCCCGCGAGCACAGCCTCCTGCTGCTGGCCGACGAGATCTACGACCGCATCCTGTTCGACGGCGCGAAGCACGTCCCCCTGGCCACCGTCGCGCCGGACCTGCTGTGCCTGACCTTCAACGGCCTGTCCAAGACGTACCGGGTGGCCGGCTACCGGTCCGGCTGGATGGTGGTGACCGGCCCCCGCGAGCACGCCCGCGGCTTCCTGGAGGGCATCACGCTGCTGGCGTCGACCCGGCTGTGCCCGAACGTGCCGGCGCAGCACGCGGTCCAGGCGGCGCTCGGCGGCGTGCAGAGCATCGACGCCCTCGTCGCGCCCGGGGGGCGGCTGCACGAGCAGCGGGACGTCGCGTACCGCGGGCTGACGTCGATCCCCGGCGTCGACTGCGTCCGGCCCGACGGCGCCCTGTACCTGTTCCCGCGCCTCGACCCCGAGGTGCACGAGATCCGCGACGACGCCCGGCTGGTCTACGACCTGCTGGTCAGCGAGCACATCCTGCTGGTGCAGGGCACGGGCTTCAACTGGCCCACCCCGGACCACCTGCGCATCGTCACGCTCCCCGAGGCGAGGGTCCTGGCGGAGGCGATCGAACGCATGGGCAACTTCCTGTCGTCGTACCGCCAGTAGCGCGCGGCGCGGCCGCCAGCAGCGCGGCGCGCACCCGCCGAGGGACGCCCGAACCGCACCAGGACACCCGTCGACGCGCGTCCCGGTGCGGTTCGCGCGTCCCTCGCGCGAGCAGGCTCCGCACGGGAAGCGCCGGGGGGCATCGGGTGCACCGGGCATGGTGCGGGCGCATCTGGATGGTGCCGCGCACCGCGCACCGCGCATCCGCCAGCAGCGCACCGCGCAACCACGAGGGACGCTTCAACCGCACCAGGACACCCGTCGACGCACGTCCCGCAGCGGTTCGGACGTCCCTCACGGCAGCCGGCCCCGCACCGAGAGCGAGCGGGCGCCTCGGGGGTGCGCGCCACCGGGCGGGGACGGCGAACGGGCCGGCCACCCGAAGGTGACCGGCCCGTTCAGAGCGTGCTCAGCGCATCAGCGCGGGATCAGAACCCGCCGCCGAAGTCCTCGCCACCGCCACCGGCCGGAGCAGAGACCTTCTCCGGCTTGTCGGCCACGACGGCCTCGGTGGTCAGGAAGAGCGCGGCGATCGAGGCAGCGTTCTGCAGGGCGGAGCGCGTGACCTTCACCGGGTCGTTGACGCCCGCGGCGAGCAGGTCCTCGTAGACGTTGGTCGCGGCGTTCAGGCCGTGCCCGACGGGGAGGTTGCGCACCTTCTCCGCGACGACGCCACCCTCGAGACCGGCGTTGATCGCGATCTGCTTGAGCGGGGCCTCGATCGCGAGCTTCACGATCGCGGCACCGGTCGCCTCGTCGCCCTCGAGCTTGAGGCCCTCGAACGCCGTCTTGCCGGCCTGGATGAGCGCCACGCCACCACCGGCGACGATGCCCTCCTCGACGGCCGCCTTGGCGTTGCGCACGGCGTCCTCGATGCGGTGCTTGCGCTCCTTGAGCTCGACCTCGGTGGCCGCGCCCGCCTTGATGACGGCGACGCCGCCGGCGAGCTTGGCGAGGCGCTCCTGGAGCTTCTCGCGGTCGTAGTCCGAGTCCGAGTTCTCGATCTCGGCGCGGATCTGCGTGACGCGGCCCTGGATCTGGGCGGCCTCGCCCGCACCCTCGACGATCGTGGTCTCGTCCTTGGTGACGACGATCTTGCGCGCCGTACCCAGGACCTCGAGGCCCACGGTGTCGAGCTTGAGACCGACCGTCTCGGAGACGACCTGGCCGCCGGTGAGGATGGCCATGTCCTGCAGCATCGCCTTGCGGCGGTCGCCGAAGCCGGGGGCCTTGACGGCGACCGACTTGAACAGGCCACGGATCTTGTTGACGACGAGCGTGGCCAGGGCCTCGCCCTCGACGTCCTCGGCGACGATGAACAGCGGCTTGCCGGCCTGGATGACCTTCTCCAGCAGCGGCAGCAGGTCCTTGACGTTCGAGATCTTGCCCTCGACGAGCAGGACGTACGCGTCCTCGAGGACGGCCTCCTGACGCTCGGGGTCGGTCACGAAGTACGCCGACAGGAAGCCCTTGTCGAAGCGCATGCCCTCGGTCAGCTCCAGCTCGAGGCCCAGCGCGCTGGACTCCTCGACGGTGATGACGCCTTCCTTGCCGACCTTGTCGAGCGCCTCGGCGATGAGGTCGCCGATCGCCTGGTCGCCGGCGGAGATGGCGGCCGTGGCGGCGATCTCCTCCTTGGTCTCGACGTCCTTGGCCTGCGCGAGCAGGGCGGTCGTGACGGCGTCGACGGCCTTCTCGATGCCCTTCTTCAGCGCGATCGGGTTGGCGCCGGCCGCGACGTTGCGCAGGCCCTCGCGCACGAGCGCCTGGGCGAGCACGGTGGCGGTGGTGGTGCCGTCGCCCGCGACGTCGTCCGTCTTCTTGGCGACCTCCTTGACGAGCTCCGCGCCGATCTTCTCGAACGGGTCCTCGAGGTCGATCTCCTTGGCGATCGAGACGCCGTCGTTGGTGATCGTGGGGGCGCCCCACTTCTTGTCCAGGACGACGTTGCGGCCCTTCGGGCCGAGAGTGACCTTGACGGTGTCGGCGAGGATGTTGAGTCCCCGCTCGATGCCGCGGCGGGCCTCCTCGTTGAAGGCAATGATCTTGGCCATGGGGCTGTGATCCTTCACTGGGTTCGGGTGGGCCGACGGTGCCCGCGACGGACGGACACGCCACGCGCGGTCATGTCCCGCGTGCGACGGCCCTCACCGGACGGCCGGGGTGGTGCTGGTGTGATTCTGTCACTCTCCACCGGAGAGTGCTAAGTCCATGGTTAGCACTCGACCCCAGAGAGTGCAAGCAGGCTTCGCCCAGAGCAGCACCGGCGACGCGGTCGTTCGCGGGGTCCGCCCGGGCACCGACGGGGCCGGACTAGGGTGCGCGTGTGCAGGATCACGACGAGGACGTCGCCACCGCCGGCGACCCTGCCGTCCCCCGCGGCGCAGCCGAGCGCTCGCACCGGCATGCCCGCCCGCGGCGCAGCGTCGGCCCCCTGCTGGCCGCGGCGGTCGTCGCCGGGGTGGCGACGGCCCTCGTCGCCACGGTGCCCACCGGCGCCCTGGCCACCCCCGCACCCGCGGCACCCGCGCAGGCACCGGCCGCGCGCTACGCGAGCATCCCGCTGTACCAGGAGGGGGTCACGACCATGGCCGGCGGCCTGCGGGTCCCGCTGCGAGTGGGCACGGACGCCACGTTCCTGGCCGGGACGCACGTGGTCGACCCGGCCGCCAGCACGCTCGCCCGGGTGGTCGCCGGCGGCCGGGTCACCGGGCACGGCGCGACCGTGCACGCCGCGGCGTCGGTGGCCGACGAGGAACGTGCCTGGCTCGCCGCCGGCACGCTGCCGGGCGCCGGCGGACCGTACGAGGACATGGCCCGGGCGGCGCTCCTGGACCTGCACGCGCTGGTGCTGCCGGGCGGCGCCGCCGTCGCCGGGTGGTCGGACAAGTGGCGGTACGTCTGGCCGCGCGACGCGTCGTTCGTCGCGGTGGCGCTCGCCCGGACGGGGCACGTGGAGGACGCGCTCGACGTCCTGGGCTTCCTCGACCGCGTGCAGTCCCCGGACGGCTCGTTCCAGGCGCGGTACCTGCCGGACGGCTCCGGACCGCCGGACGACCGCGGCGTGCAGACCGACGGCACCGGCTGGGCGCTGTGGGCGGCCGGCCAGGTGGTCATGCAGATCGCCGACGACGACGAGCGCGCGGCGGCGGCCCGGCAGCTGCGTCCCCTGGTCGAGCGCTCCACGCGGCACGCGATCGAGCTGGTCGCCCGCGACGGCCTGCCGCCCGCGTCGCCGGACTACTGGGAGGTCCCCGAGGACGCCCTGACGCTGGGGACCGTCGCCCCGCTGGTCGCCGGGCTGCAGCAGGCGTCGCGGCTCCTGCCGCTGACCGACGACGACGCCCTGGCGCGGTCGGCCTTCGACGCGGCGCTGCGGTCCAAGGTCGCCGTGATCCGCGCGTTCGGACCCACCGGGTTCGCCCGGTACGCCGACGGCGGGCACGCGGACGCGGCGAGCGCGTTCCTGCTGCCGCCGTTCCTCACCGACGCGGTACCCGGCGCCGAGCGGGCCTGGCGGGCGTCGGCGACCCTGATGGTGCGGCCCGCGGACGGGCTGGCGCCGGGGGCCGGGTGGCGCGACGACGGCGTCTCCTGGACCCCGCAGACCTCGCTCTACGCCTGGGTGGCGGCGCAGAACGGCGACCGGGCGCTCGCCGACCGCTGGCTCACGTTCCTCGACGCCCACCGCACCCCCTCGGGCTCGCTGCCGGAGAAGGTGCTGGCCGACGGCTCCCCCGCCGCGGTCGCCCCGCTCGGCTGGAGCGCGGCGTGCGTGCTGCTGGCGCTGGACGCGCTCGGGTCGGCCGAGTCGTGAGGAGAGCGCCCGTCACGCGGCACCGGACGCACGGACGGGCCGCGCCCGACGTGGGTGCGGCCCGTCGGCGTCGTGCTCAGAGGGGGCGGACCTGCTCGGCCTGCGGCCCCTTGGTGCCCTGGCCCACCTCGAAGTCGACCTGCTGCCCCTCCTCGAGGGAGCGGTAGCCGTCCGACTGGATGGCGCTGAAATGCACGAAGAGGTCTTGTCCCCCGTCCGCGGGAGTGATGAACCCGTACCCCTTCTCCGCGTTGAACCACTTCACGATGCCCTGGGCCATGCCGTGCTCCTCGACGTCCGGTGCCGAGCGCTCCGCCGGCGCTCGGTGCGCGGCAGCCTAGTGGTCGCGCTCCCGCGAGGACCAGGCCCGCGACGCAGTCCCGGCGCAGGTCAGCGCGTCAGGCGTCGGGGTTGCTGACCAGCACCACGCTGATGCCCGTGCCGGCGTCGGCGGCCGACAGCGTGACCGTGGTGAGGCCCAGCGTCTGCGCGACGAGGTCGGCGGTGGCCTTCTGGTCCTCGCTGGCGTAGTAGACCGTGGAGTCGTCCGGCTTGGTGTCGGTGAAGTTGCCGGTGGTGACCGCCGTGAAGCCGGCGGTGGTCAGCTGCTCGGCCTGCGCGGCCGCCAGACCGCTGATGTTGGCCGCGTTGAGCACGACGACCGGGGTGTCGAGCGCGGGCGCGGGGGCTGCGGGCTCCTCGGCGGGCGGCGTCTCGGTGTCGCCCTCCGCGGCCGTCTCGCCGTCGGTGGGGGTGTCGGACGGCGTCTCGTCGCCGGCGTCCGGCGCCTGCGACGTGCCGGGGAGCGCGGGCAGGTTGCCGTCGCGCGCCGCCAGGTTCACGAGCACGAAGGCCAGGGCGGGGGCGGCGACGAGGACGACGAGGAACGGCCACCACCTGCTCCACGCGGACCGGGGTGCGCGGTGCACCCCGCGGGGGACGTCGGGGTTCGACGGGACGTCGAACTCGTCCTCGGGATAGGAGTACTCCGCCTTGCTCACGCCGGACAGGCTAACGGCTCGGGTCGGGCCGTCGTGTCCACCCGCGGGCGGACGTCCGCCGTGTCACGTGCAGGGATGGTGACGACCGCCCGTCGGGGCGCTGCAGGTCAGGCGTCGCCGAGGCGGCGTGCTGTGCGTGCGCGCTGGCGCGAGGACCGCATGCGGCGCAGGCGCTTGATGAGCATGGGGTCGTGGGCGAGGGCCGCCGGGTCGTCGATCAGGGCGTTGAGCACCTGGTAGTACCGGGTGGCCGACATGTCGAACAGCTCGCGGATGGCCGACTCCTTGGCCCCTGCGTACTTCCACCACTGACGCTCGAACGCGAGCACCTGCTCGTCGCGCTCGGAGAGGCCGGACGAGCGGGCGACCTCATGGGGTGCAGCGGTGTCGGGTACCGACCCGATGACGACCGTCGCGGCGTCCATGTGTCCTCCAGCTGCTCTTCGTGGTCCCGGCCTGACCCTCACGGGTGCCGGGCGGCCGACGTCCGTCATCGTACGACCGGAATGACAGACGTGTCATTCCGCTCGGCGCGTCGTCCCCCGTGTGCCGCGGCGACGCCGGTGCCGGTGCCGCTGGTGCTGCACGACCGTCGCCGGCGGTCGGTAGCCTCACGCCCGTGACCGCCACGCCGCTCGACCAGCTCGTCGCCCCCGACTGGGCCGCCGCCCTGGCTCCCGTCGAGCCGCAGATCCGTGCGGCGGGCCAGTTCCTGCGCGACGAGGTCGCCGCCGGGCACGGCTACCTGCCGGCCGGTGACGCGGTGCTGCGAGCCTTCCAGCGGCCGCTCGCGCAGGTGCGCGTGCTCGTCGTCGGCCAGGACCCCTACCCGACCCCCGGCCACCCCATGGGCCTGTCGTTCTCGGTGCAGCGCGACGTCCGTCCGCTGCCCCGGTCGCTCGCCAACATCTTCACCGAGCTCGTCGCGGACGTCGGCGTGGCTCCCCCGACCTGCGGCGACCTGTCTGCCTGGGCGGACCAGGGCGTCATGCTCCTGAACCGGGTGCTCACGGTGCGGCCGGGCGCCCCCGCGTCGCACCGGCGCCGCGGCTGGGAGGCGGTCACCGACCGCGCCATCGCCGCCCTGGTCGAACGCGGCGGCCCGCTGGTCGCGGTGCTGTGGGGGCGCGACGCGCAGTCGCTGGTCCCCGCCCTCGGCCCGGTGCCGACCGTGCAGAGCGCGCACCCGAGCCCGCTGTCCGCCAGCCGCGGCTTCTTCGGCTCCCGACCGTTCTCCCGCGTGAACGAGCTGCTGGTCGCGCAGGGCGCCCCGCCGGTGGACTGGTCGCTGGGCTGAGCCCGTCGCCCGCGTCGGCTCAGGTGCCGGGGACGATCCCCCACGACGCGGACACCAGGGAGTGCGTCGTCCACACGTCGGCGTCGAGCCGGTCCACCAGGCCCGGGGCCAGCACCACCTGCGAGCGGTGCTGCACCTCGCGCTCGTCGCGGTAGAGGATCACGGCCGCCGCGCCGTCGCAGCCCGGTGGGACGCGGTCGAAGTGCGTGCCGGCCACCGAGTAGGACCCGGTGCCGGGGCTGAGCTCGACCTCGTACCCCCACGCCACCGACGCGACGTCGCAGTCGGGTGCTGACGAACCGGGGAAGGCCGCGGCCTGGTCCGCGAAGCGGGCGGCGGCGAGCATGCCGGAGACCGCCAGCGCGACGAGCGAGCCCGCCCAGTACAACCGCTCGCGCGACGGCCGGACGCGTCCTCGGGTCGACGACATGACGCTCCCCTCCGTGGGCGCGGTCCTGCGCGTGGAGGCGTCGCCGGCATCCTGCACGTCGTCGGCGGCCCGGCGGACGCCGCCGTGCCGCACCCGGCCCCCTGGCGGCGACCTGGTCCTCATCCGGCCGATCGGCAGGCCCGGGGCCGCATTGAGGAGTTCGGACGACGTCGAGTTGAGCGACACGTGGATCCCGGCAGAATGACCCGGTGAGCAACCCGACCCCACCCTGGTCCCGGTACGTGGCCATCGGCGACTCCTTCACCGAAGGCCTGTGGGACTCCCCCGACGGCCCCGACGCCCCGCAGCGCGGCTGGGCCGACCTGCTGGCGGCGCACCTGTCCCGCCGTCGGGTCGCCGGCGGCGAGGAGCCCCTGCAGTACGCCAACCTCGCCATCCGCGGTCGGCTGCTGCGCCCGATCCTCGTCGAGCAGGTGCCCGCCGCGCTCGACCTGAAGCCCGACCTGGTGAGCCTGGTGGGCGGCGGCAACGACATCCTGCGCCCGGCCGCCGACGTCGACCGGATGGCCCGCAACCTCGAGGCCGGTGTCGTGCGGCTGCGCGAGGCCGGCGTCGACGTGCTCCTCGGCACCGGCGTCGACTCCGCCGACAGCCCGCTGGTCAAGGCCACCCGCAGCCGGGTCGCCATCTACAACGCGCTCATCTGGTCGATGGCTCGACGGCACGGCGCCTACGTCGTCGACCTGTGGGGCATGCGCTCGCTGCGGGACTGGCGGATGTGGGCCGACGACCGCATCCACCTGACCACCGACGGCCACGCGCGCGTCGCGCAGGGGGCCCTGGTGGGGCTGGGCCTCGCGCCCGACGCCCCCGACTGGGACGACCCGCTCGCCCCGCTGCCGGCCACCCCCCGCATGCGCAAGGCCCGCGAGGACGCCGCCTGGGTGCGGGAGCACGTCTACCCGTGGGCGACGCGGCGGCTGCGCGGTCGGTCGTCGGGCGACGAGCGCGTGCCCAAGCGTCCGGAGCTGGCGCCGCTCGAGTGAGCGGTCAGGGGCAGTTGAGCAGCATCGGCGTCGCCTGGTTGGTGGAGAAGCCGTGCACCTGGAGGGAACGGCTCTGCCCTGCGGAGACCGTGTCGTAGGTGCCCCACGCGGTCGTCCCCCGAACCGTGACGGTGCGCGGCGACGCCGTGCACCCGGACGTGCCGACCAGGACGAGGCCGCCCTGCGTGTCCTGCAGCGCATCGGCCAGGAACGGCAGCGTGGCGTCGGACAGGTTCATCGTGACCTGCCAGCGCACGGGGGTGGACGACGTCGTGGTGATCTGCACGGTGCCGAGGTAGTCGCTCGTCGTCGGGTAGCCCCACTGGCTCCCGCCCGTCACGGTGGCCGTGCAGGTGGCGGTCGGGGTGCCTAGCACGGTGCAGGACAGGAGCGGGACGGGCGCCGTGGACGTCCACGTGGCCGGGACCTGCCAGCCGCCGATCGTCACGTGCACGCGTAGGCCGGTCGAGGGCGTGAAGGTGCCGGTGGCAGCCGTGAGGGTGGCGGTCGCGGTGGTCACCGTGCCGGAGGCCACCAGGCGGCGCGCGGCCGGCCAGGTGGTGACCGTGGGGTCGTAGACGGTGACGACGAGCGGCCGGCCCGCACATCCCGCGGTGTCCAGGTTGCTCACGACGAGGGACGACGTGGTGTTCGACGTGGCGGCGTTGGTGACGGCCACCGTCTGCGACGTGCAGCGGCTCTGGCTGGTGGAGAACGGCTTGAGCCGGGTGGCCAGCGTCAGGGCGGACGCGTTCGCCATCGACGCGCCGACCATGGCCAGCAGCAGCGCGGTCACCACGGCCACGGCGGCGGGGCGGCGTGCGCGCCTCGGCAGCCGGGGAAGGTCCGGGCGCCCGCTCACGAGGCACTCCTGGCGGTCACGGGCACGGGCCGGGGAGTCGCGGGCGGCGTACCGGGGTCCTCGGGGACGGGTTCGCCGGTGCCCGCGAGCGTGGGAGCGTCGTCGGCCGCGTCGTCGTGGCCGTCGTCGGTCTCGTCCGCATCCTCATCGTCGGCCTCGTCGTCGCGGGGCCAGACGAGGATCGCGAGCGCGAGGATGATCAGGGAGACCCAGACGTAGGGCGTCGCGAGCGCGGTCGCGACCATCCCCAGCTTGGGCACGTGCACCCGGGCGATGCCCAGGACGTCGTCGTCGGCGGGGACGAAGGGATCGACCCAGCTGTTGTTGTCACCCTGGGCCTGCCAGCCGGAGCGGCCGTCGCCGCCGACGAGTCGGTGGATGATGCGGCCGCCGCCCAGCTCGGGCGGCTCGTACACCACCACGTCGCCCACAGCGGCCTGCCCGCAGCGGGCGACCACCAGGTCGCCGGTGTAGTACGTCGGCTCCATCGAGTGCCCGGAGACGATGGTGAGGGTCGTGCACCCACCCAGGCTCGTGGGCCAGAGCAACCAGGCGACGAGCGCGACGACCGCCCACGACGCCACCGAGACGGCAGCCCGCCACACCCGACGCGCCACGGGGGCGTCGGGTGCGGCGGGCGTACCGGTCTCGGTCACGGCGAGGAGGTGCGGGTCGCGATCAGCTGAAGATCGTGACGGCGACCTTGCTGATGTTCGCGGGCGTGGCGGTGGTCAGCGCGACCGTGGCCACACCGGTGGTGACGGTGGCGGCGGCGGTCTCCTGGACGACCGTGCCGGTCGAGTCGAGGAGCGCGACCTTGAACTTGGCGCCGGCCGTGGTGCAGGCCGCGTCGAAGCTCGTCAGCGTCAGGGACGTCGACTTGTACTCGCCGGCCGAGATGGCGGGCGTCGTGAACGCGACGGCGATGGACGTGCTCTGGCAGCCCGCCACGTCCTTGACGCCGGCCTGCAGCTGGGGGGTGCCCGACAGCGTCAGCTGCGAGGCGGAGGCGAGGGACAGGCCCGCGACGCCGAGGACGGCGAGCGCGACGGCGAAGCCCTTGCGGGACTTCTTCTTCGTGGTGGAAGCCATGATGCATCTCCTGATCGAGTGGGTGCCGGGCATCGGCACCTCACCGAGACCCGCTCACGAGGACACGCCTTCCGGCGGTCGCGAGTGAACGTAAAGTGCTTCGGCACGTGGGCCCCGAGGGGTCTGGGTGGCAGCACCCGGGGGGTCCGGAGTGCCCGTTTCTTTCACCCCGGGCGAATGCGACGGACGCCGCAACCTGGACAGGCGTCCTACTGCGCGCCGGCTCCCAGCGGCAGCCAGGCGTCGAGCCGGGCGCCCTTCTCGGGTCCCGGTGTCAGCTCCAGCCGACCCCCGACGAGGGACAGTCGGGTGCCCAGGCGGGCGGTGCCGGACGAGAGCCCGGCGACGGCCGGGTCGTACAGCTCACCGTCGTTCTCCACCACCACGTGCAGCACGTCGTCGGCCACGTCGAGGACGACCGTCAGCGACGAGGCGGGCCCGTTCTTGAGCGCATTGGTCAGCGCCTCCTCCACCACCCGGACCACCAGCAGGCGCTCGCTGACCGTCAGCGCCGACGCCGTCGGGTCGTCGAGGGCGCGCACCGCGTCGCTGACCGTCAGCCGCGTCGCGATCGTCGCGGGGATGCGGCCCAGGAGCGCGCGCAGGGCCGGCACCAGACCCAGCTCCAGGCGGTCGGGGTACAGCAGCCGGCTCATCTCACGCACGTCGATCTCCCGCGCCTCGGCCAGCTCGCTGCGCACCCAGCGCAGCGACTCCAGCGCGTCGTCGTCCAGCCCTCGCGTGCCGGCCTGGGTCAGCACCTCCTCGAGCCGGGCATCGACGAGCACGAGCTTGGACTGCAGGGTGCCGTGCAGGCCCTCCGCCACCGCGCGGCGCACGCGGATCTCCTCCTGCTCCAGGGCCTTGAGCGCGACCTCGACGTGCACCGCGTTGCGCGTCGCCACCCGGGTGCGGATGCGGGCACCCCGCCGCGTGGCCATGGCCCACATGCCGATCGCCGCGGAGATCGCGCCGAGCACGAAGCCGCTGAGCAGCTCGGCGTCGCGCGCCGGGTCGGAGCCGCCGGCGTGCACGCCGAGCACGACCTGGACGCCGAACCGCGCGGCCGCCGCGGTGGCCGCCGCGAGCCCGACGGACGTGATCATCCACCAGAGCCGGGTGGCCCGGTGCGCCTGGAGTACCGCGAGCACCAGCACGAGCACCACGATGGCCATGGCGTTCGCGGCCAGGCGGGCCCAGATGGACACGTCGACCCACTCGGGGACGTACCGGGCGTAGACGTAGGACGACTGCAGGCCGGCGCCGATGCCGTAGCCGAGCGCGATGATCGCGGAGCCGCGCAGGAGCGTGATGCGGTCGCGGTGCAGGTCGTCGCGACGCGTGGCCTCCGTCGCAGCCCAGTCGATGGTGGTCACCGTCGCTCACCTTCGTCCGCAGCCGCCGTGGGTGCGCCCGTCGAGCGCGTGAACCTGCCGATCCTTCCGGCGCGCATCGCACCGTGGGACCTCGGCGGAGACGATACTGGTCCCGATGACTCTCCCTCCCACCGGGGACGTCCGCGTCGCGATCGTCGAGGACCAACCGTTGTTCCGCTCGATGCTCGAGCACACGCTGTCCGGCACCCCCGGGCTGCGGGTGGTCGCTGCCGTCGGGACCGCCACGGACGCCACCCGCGCCCTGCGCCCCGGCATGGTCGACTGCGCGGTACTGGACATCGACCTGCCCGACGGCAACGGCATCGCCCTCGGCGTCACGCTCCGGCGTCGGATGCCCGACCTGGGCATCCTCCTGCTCTCGGCGCACGACGCGATCGACCTGCTGCTGGACCTGCCCGCGGACGTGGCCGCCGGCTGGGGGTACCTGTCCAAGACCTCGTCGACGAGCGAGGAGGTGCTGGTCAACGCCGTGCGCGCCGCCGCGATCGGCCAGACCGTGCTGGACCCGGCCCTGCTGGCCCGGATGACCCCTCGCGCGGGCTCGGCGGTCGCGCGGCTCACCGACCGCCAGTACGAGGTGCTGCGCCTGCTGGCCGCCGGGCTGTCCAACGCGGGCATCGGCGAGCGGCTGGGCATCACCGAGAAGTCCGTGCAGAACCACGTCAACGGGATGTACGCCACGCTCGGGATCGACAGCGACCCCCAGCGCAACCCGCGGGTTACCGCCGCCCTGCGGCTGCTGGAGGAGACCGGACCGTCCGCCTGACTCGTCCTGTTCCTCCCGTGCTCACACGGACCTCACGTCCCGTCCATCTTCACCCGGTCGACTCCTCCCGCGACGGATCGTCGCCGCAGGGGGACCACCGCGAAGGGGATGAATGATGGGGACACGAGCACTGCGCCCGCTCGGCGTGGCAGCAGTCAGTGGGGCGCTGCTCCTGGGAGCAGCGAGCGGGTGGGCGGCCACCGGCGACCTGACCGGGAACGGCGACGCGCGCCGGCTCACCGGCGACCAGACGTCGGCCGTCAAGCAGGAGCTGCGCGGCGGTGCCGCGAAGAACGTCATCCTGCTCATCGGGGACGGCATGGGCGACTCGGAGATCACGGTCGCCCGCAACTACGCGCTCGGCGCGGCGGGCCGGTTCGCCGGCATCGACGCCCTGCCGCTGACCGGCCAGTACACGACGTACGCGCTGGACAAGGCGGACGGCAAGCCCGACTACGTGACCGACTCCGCCGCGTCCGGCTCGGGCTGGGCCACCGGCACCAAGACGTACAACGGCGCCATCTCCGTGGACGTCGCGGGGACGCCGCAGCGCACGCTGCTCGAGATCGCGCGGGCCAACGGCCTGCGCACCGGTGACGTCAGCACCGCCGAGATCCAGGACGCGACGCCCGCCGTCCAGGTGGCGCACGTGACCGACCGCGGCTGCTACGCACCGTCGTCGACCACGGCCAAGTGCCCGACGAACGCGCTGCAGAACGGCGGCCTCGGGTCGATCACCGAGCAGCTCATCGGCAACCGTGCCGACGTGGTGCTCGGTGGCGGCGCCAAGTCCTTCGACGAGCAGGCGGTCGCGGGTCCGTGGGCGGGCAAGACCCTGCTCCAGCAGGCCAAGGACCGCGGCTACCAGGTGGTCACCGACGCCGCCGGTCTCGACGCGGTGTCGAAGGCCGACCAGTCCTCGCCCGTCCTCGGCCTGTTCGCCCCGGGCAACATGGCGACCCGCTGGGTCGGCCCGCTGGCCACGCACACCGGCGGCGCCGAGCCGGCCGTCACCTGCACGCCCAACCCGGCGTACACCGCGACGTCGCCGACGCTCGCCGCGATGACCACCAAGGCCATCGACCTGCTCCAGGGCACCAAGAAGGGCTTCTTCCTGCAGGTCGAGGGCGCCAGCATCGACAAGCAGGACCACGCCGCGAACCCCTGCGGTCAGATCGGTGAGACCGTCGACCTGGACGAGGCCGTGCAGGCCGCGCTCGCGTTCGCCAAGAAGGACGGCAACACCCTCGTCGTCGTCACCGCGGACCACGCGCACTCGAGCCAGATCATCTACCCGGGCACCACGACGCCGGGCCTGACGCGCACGCTCCTCACCGCTGACGGCAAGCCGATGACGGTCGCGTACGGCACGGCCGACACCGGCGGCTCGCAGGACCACACCGGCAGCCAGGTCCGCATCGCCGCGTACGGCCCCCGCGCCGGCAACGTCGTCGGCCTGACCGACCAGACGGACCTCTTCTTCACCATCCGGGACGCGCTGCGCCTCGACCCGTCGGCCCCGTCGCCGACTGCCCCCGCGATCCAGAACGTGAACGTCACCGAGGGTGCGGTGCTCAAGGGCCGCCAGACGGTGCGGGTCACGCTCGACACCGAGCCGCGCTACACGTACATCGAGCTCAACCAGGGCGGCACCTGGATCACCGACAACACCAAGGCGCCCGGCAGCACGCAGGCCGGCAAGAAGCCCACGCTCGTGCTGGACACCCGTGACTACCCCAACGGGTCCTACACGCTGAAGATCGACGCCGTCGGCATCGACGGCCAGACGACGGAGAAGCTGGTCGCGATCACCATCGCCAACCGCTGACCCACCGACGACGCCCCCGGGGAGAACCCCCGGGGGCGTCGTCGTACCCCATGATCGACGCATGGCACCCACCACCACCGTGATCCGCGGCGAGGACTGGTACGCCCGAGACCTCTCCGGCCAGGAGCTCCGCGGCGTCGAGCTCGTGGACGTCGACCTGACGGAGACCTTCGGCGTCGGCGCCGTCTTCGAGGACTGCGTCTTCCGGAACGTCCGGCTCAACGCCTCCGTGCACACCGACGCCGCCTTCGTGAACTGCACGTTCCACCGCTCCAACCTCTTCGACGTGCGCTTCGAGCGGTGCAAGCTCGTCGGCTCCCGGTTCGACGGCTGCTCCTGGGACGTGGCGAAGGTCGAGGGCGGCAACTGGTCGTTCGTCGCGCTGCCCGGCGCCGACCTGCGCTCGGCCGCCTTCACCGGCGTCCGGCTGCGGGAGGCGGACCTCACCGGCGTCCGCGCGTCGGGCGGCACCCTGCGCGACTGCGACCTGTCGGGGCCGTGCTGGACCGCGCGGACCTGAGCGCCTGCGACCTGCGCGGCAGCGTGCTGGCCGGCATCGACCCGGCAGACCGTGCAGCTGCGCGGCGCGATCATCACGCTGCCGCAGGCGATCGCCATCGTCGAGGGGATGGGGCTGGACCTGCGGGTGGAGTGAGGCCCAGCCCCGTCTGCGCTCAGCCTCGGAGCACGTCCAGCAGGCTCGGTCGGGTGGGCGCCCAGTCCCACGTCGCCCGCGCCAGCGCTCCGTCCGCTTCCTGGTCGAGCAGCAGCGCGTCGGCGAAGGCCTCCCCCAGGCGGGCGCGCGAGTCGTCGGCGGACTCGGGCTGCACATGGCCGGCCGGCCCGACGACGGCCTGTGCGATCTCGCGGACCGTCGGGTTCTGGCCCGACGCCGCGATGACCCGCCCCTGCGGCCCCGCACCGAGCGCCGCCACGTAGAGCTCCGCCAGGTCCTCCGCGTGCACCGTCGCCCAGTGCTGGTCTCCCGAGCCGACGAGACGCAGGGCTCCGTCGGCCGTCCGCGACGCCGTCCCGAAGACCCCCGCGACGATGCCGCGGCCCTGCCCGTACACGATCGCGGGGGCGACGACCGTCGCCTCCACGTCGGACGCGAGGAGGCGCTCCTCCCGCTCGATCCGCCACGCGACCAGGGCGGGCGGGTCGAGCGGGGCGCTCTCGACAGCCCGGCCGGAACCCCAGAGCCAGACGCCGCTCGTGTGGACGTACCGCCGGCCGGTGCCGCCGAACGCCGCGACGACCGCGTCGACCACGGCGTCGTCGAACGCGGGGTTGTCGGCGTCGCCGGTGGCCGCGGTGTGGATGGCGCCGTCGACCGTCCCGAGCTCGTCGACGAGCCACGCGGTGTCGGTCAGGTCGTGCACGACGGCCTTGGCGCCGGCCTCGCGGACGCGCGCCGCCGACGCCTCGGACCGGACGGGCGCGACGACCTCGTGGCCGGCGGCGAGCAGAGCGGTCAGGACGTGGGAACCGACATAGCCGGTGGCCCCGGTGAGCAGGACGTTCATGAGGACTCCAGGTGGGTGTGGTGGGCTGGCGTCGCCGATAGTATGAATCGGATACCAGTCACTTCAACGGAAGTCGGTCACGCCGTGGGAACTGTGCACTACGACGTCATGGACGTCGGCTGCCCCAGCCGGATGGTCCTGGCCCGCGTCGGCGAGAAGTGGACCGTACGCATCCTGCTGGCGCTCGACCGGTCGGTCCTGCGCTTCACCGAGCTGCGGTCCGTGCTGACCGACATCACCCCGAAGGTGCTCACCGAGACCCTGCGCGCGCTCGAGCGCGACGGCCTGGTGTCCCGGGAGGTGTTCGCGGAGGTCCCGCCGCGGGTGGAGTACCGGCTGACGCCGCTGGGGACCTCGCTCGTCGACGCCCTCCAGGGGGTGCGGTCCTGGTCCGAGACCCACGCCCCCCTGATCCTCGCGTCGCGCGCGCGGGCGGACGCCGCGTCGTCGACCGCCTGACCCCCACTCGGAGGGCTCACTCCTCGGGCGGCCCCAGCCGCTGGAGTCGGCCAGGCGCTCCGCGCGACACGTCACCGTGCCCGCCCAGGTGGAGGAGCCGGTGGTCTCAGCCGGCCGACGGTAGGCGCCCCGGACCGCCGCCCACCTCGGCCCAGACCACCTTCACCTCGTCGGTGCGGTACCACCCGACGTCGACGGCCAGGCGGCGGGCGATCTGCAGCCCGAACCCACCCTCGCCCGGCGGACGGTCCCCGGCGATCCGCGGCTCGGAGCCCAGGTCGTGGTCCGCCACGGTCAGCAGGAAGCGGTCCTCGTGCTGCAGGAGCTCGACGATCGTCGGCGGGCGGCCGTAGCGGATCCCGTTCGTCGCCAGCTCGGAGGCGACCAGCACGAGGTCCTGCGCGACGCCGTCGAGCAGCCGGTCGGACCGCTGCTGGGCGCGCGCGTTGATCTCCTCCCGCAGCGTCTCGCGCAGGCCGTGCAGCTCGGCGGTGTTGTCCAGCACCCACTGGCGCACCAGCACGAACTCGGTGCCGGGCAGGGAGGAACGCAGGCCTCCGTCGTCGGGGCCGGGGTGCTCGGGTGCGCTGGTCACGCCAGCACCGTAGACGGAGCGAGGCGTCTGCGCTGCCGGACCACGCGGAGAGGTGGATGGAGCCCCTGCCGCGCGGGACCTTCAGGCAGCGGCCGGTCGCCTCACGCCGGGTCGGGGCAGGTGGGCCGGTAGCTCCCCTGCCCGACGTAGCGGTCCCACTCGTCGGCGCTGAGGTTGCGGCCGGCCAACGCGCAAGCGAAGTCGAGGACCTTCTCCGGCCGGATGTCCCAGCGCAGCACCTGACCGCGTGGATGGGCGAGCAGGATCGTGTGCCCGTCGGCCATCGCACGTGCCGAGGCGATGTCGTCCTGGCTGCCGGCGGTGAGGGTGGCGACGTGCTCCAGCGACTCCGCGTCCCACAGCTCGACCGCCCCGCTGCCGGTCGTGACGAGCTGCGTGCCGTCCCCGCTGTAGCTCACGTCCCAGAAGGGATTGCCCGGAAAGGTGACGGGGGCCCGCACGTACTCGAGGCGTCCGCTGCGGAGGCTGGCGGTATCCGCGACACCCCAGGTGTTCGAGTTGACGTAGAGGACCACCAGGCGCCTCCCGTCGGGCGAGAAACCCATGGTGAAGGGCGGCGCGTCGAAGATCACCTCCCGCGCGGTACGCGTTGCCAGGTCGACGACGGCGACCCGGGGGCTGGCCCACTGGGCGAGGACCAACGTGCGACCGTCGGGGCTGAGGACGGGGTACTGCCACTCGTCGCCCTCGTCCGGTTCGGGCAGCGGGATCGGCGCCCCCTGCGCCTCGAGCGTGGTCGGGTCGACGGTCCGGAGGCCGGCGTGAGGATCCACGGCGAGGATCGAGCCGCCGTCGTTCGCGAAGACCGCCGTCTTGACCCCCGCGTCGGCGTTCCGCCGGACCGGGCTCCCGGTCCGCGGGTCCCACGTCTCCAACCAGAAGGTCTCCGCCGGCTGCCGCCAGAAGGTGTTGTCGCCCGGGTCGCTGCCCGCCGGAAGGGGGTTGACCCCGGCCGTGAGGACGATGCTCGAGTCCGGGCTCCAGAGGAACTGCTTCACGTCGTGGACCTCGTGCTGGGCCGTCAGGGCGCCGGTCGTCAGGTCGCGGAACTCGATCAGCTCGTTCCCGACGCTCCCGTGCCAGCTCTCGTACAGCACGGCCGTCCCGTCGGGTGACGGCACGCTGGCGTGCGGCTGCGCATCGTCCCCGGCTCCCGGCCGTTCGGGGTAGTCGTGCCACCCGGGGTACCCCTGCGTCCCGGCGAGGTCCCAGGAGAGGAGCAGCCCGTCGAGACCGACCGAGTAGAGCGCGGCTCCGTCCGGACTGAACCCCACGTCGGTGACCTCCTTGTCGTGCCCCTTCAGGACGTGCGGCTCCACCTCGCCGGCAACGTCCCACACCACGATCGTGCCGTCGGCATAGCCGGCCGCGAGGCGGGTGCCGTCCGGGTCGAACGCCAGGGCGCTGACTCCACGGGGCTCACCCAGCAGGGAGCGTTGCTCGAACGTCATCGCGTCGAGGACGGCCAGGCCGTTCTCGTCCGAGCGCGCCAGCGTCGTGCCGTCGTGGCTGAGGGCGATGATGGCCGGCCGTTCGCCGCCCCACTGGGGTGCCCTGGAGCGGAGCACCGCACCGGTGCCCACATCGATGGCACGCAGGCTGTCCGGCCCTGATCGCTGGGCGACGTAGACCGTCCGGCCGTCCGGGCTCAGCTCGACCCGGCCGTAGATCTCTCGAGACAGCGGGACGCGGAGCACCGGCTCGGCGGGCCGGTCGGTCTCCCAGACCAGGACCTCGACGGGTGTCTCGTTCCGCCAGGCGATCACCGCGAGGTGGGAGCCGTCCGCGCTGAAGTCCAACCCGCCCCAGTCGACGTACGCGCCGTCGGTGAAGCCGTCGAACGTACCCACCTGCTGGAGGGACGCCGGGTCCAGCACACGCAGCGGGTGGGGGTCAGGGATGGCGTCGGGGTCGGCCGGGTTCCATGTCAGAGCGGCGACCACCAGCTGGCTCCCGTCCGGGCTGTACCCCAGAGCCAGTGTCGGCAGGTCCGGCCGCTCGCGGGTCTTGGTCAGGGTCTGCGCGTCGTACGTGGACTGGCTCCAGCCATCCGACCCGTACGTGGTGGTGACTGCCACGGTGCGGCCGTCCGGGCTGACGTCGAGCTGGTCGAAGCTCGACGCGCGTGCGATCGCCGTCAGGTCGGACGTCTTCTCAAGCACGTCGACCACCGTGGAGCGTGCCGCCAGGGAGTCGTCCAGCTGCACGGCCTCCAGCCCCAGGAGCAGGGCGAGATCGGGCTGGACCGTGGTGAGGGCCTGCGCGGACAACCGGCGGGAGGTCGCGATCTGCGCCTGCTCGTCGGACCGGCGGGCAGCGCCCACCGCGGCTGCCCCGGCGACGAGCGCCGCAACGAGCAGCGCGCCCACGCCCCCGAGCGCGAGCCTCAGCCGGCGGTTGCTGTGCGCCTTGCTCCGCAGCTCCCTCTCCGCGTCCTGACGGGAGGCGTCGAGGAAGGCCTGCTCCGTCCCCGTGAGCTCGGGACGGTGCCGGTCGGCCCAGTCGGTGGCCGCGGCCAGCCGCACTCCGCGGTACAGCTCGCTGTCCGGGCGGTCCAGGGCATCCCACCCCTCGGCGGAGGCCGTGAGGTGGCGCAGGAGGCGCTGGCCCTCGACGTCGTCCTCCAGCCAGCCCCGCAGCCGGGGCCACTCGCGCGCGAGCGCCTCGTGCGCGATCTGGACGTCGCCCTCGTCGCTGCTGACCAGTCGGGCCGCGGCCAGGCGGTCGATGAGCTGCACGTGCGACGCGTCGAGCGCGAGCCGCTGCCGCGGGACGCGCGACCGGACCGGTTGGCCGTCGTCCCCGGGCGCCACGAGGCGCAGGAAGAGGGTGCGCACCTGGGTCTGCTGCAGCTCGTCGAACTGCGTGAACAGGTCCTCGGCCGACTGGGCGACCGCGTCCTTGATCCCGCCGGTCGCGCGGTAGCCCTCGACCGTGAGCGTCGGGCCCTCGCGCCGTTCCCAGGTCTGGCGCAGGACGTGGGACAGCATCGGCAGAGCACCCGGCTCGCCCTGCACCTCGCGCACGAGCAGGTCCACGAGGCCGGGTTCGAGGCGTAACCCTGCCTGCCGGGCCGGTCCTTCGATCGCGGCCCGCAGGTTCTCCTCGCCCATCGGCGACAGCAGGAAGAGGCCCCGCTCGACGAGCCGCGCCATGCCGGGGTGCGTCGAGAGCTCACCGAGCCGGTCGGCGCGCAGCGCCAGCACGACCCCGCCGCCATAGGCCGCCAACCTGTCCAGGTAGGCGGTCCGCTCGGCCGGGTCGACGCAGAGCGTGACGGCCTCCTCGCCCTGGTCGACCACGAGCACGGGGAACGGGGGCCGGGAGGGCAGGGCAGCGAGGGAGCTCAGCGGCCGGCTCCCCGGTGTCGTCACCAGGACCCGTCCGCCGTCGGCCTCGAGAGTGGCGACCACGCCGGCCCGGACGAGCGACGACTTGCCGGTGCCCGACGGTCCGACCACGGCGAGCACACCGTTGGCCCGCAACCGCGCCAGGCAGACGTCCACGTCCGCCTCACGCCCGAAGAAGGTGTCCGCGTCCTCGCTGCCGTAGGGCAGCAGCCCGCGGTACGGGCACACGAGGCTGGTGGTCGACGACTCCGCGCGCTCGAGCGCGGGGTCCTGCCGGAGGATCGCCTCCTCGAGCGCCATCAGCTCCGAGCCCGGGTCCAGCCCGAGCTCCTCGCGCAGCATCCGCGTGGCCTGGCCGATCGCGTCGAGGGCCTCGGTCTGCCGACCCGACTGATACAGCGCACGGGCGAACAGCGCCCAGCGCTTCTCGCGGAGCGGTGCCTCCCTGACCAGCGCGCGCGCGTCCTCGAGGCTGGCCCGGGCGCGACCCGGCGGCGATCTCGGCCTCGACCCGGAGCTCCTGGGCCGCCTTCCGCAAGCCGTCGAGCCGCTCGGCCTCGATCCGACCCGGCTCCCACTCGTCGAGGTCGGCCAGCGCCCTGCCTCGCCACAGTGCGAGCGCCTCGTCGAGCACGTAGGAGGCGCGGTCGGCGTCGTGGTCGGACAGGTGGTCCCGCGCCCGCGTGAGCATGTGCTCGAACCGGCGGCTGTCGACCTGGTCGTCGCGCACACGGAGCACGTAGCTGCCGTAGGAGGTCGTGGCGATGGCGTCCCGGCCGAGGTGCTGCCGCAGCCTGCTGATGCACCCCTGCACCACCTTCGGCCACGTGGTCGGGGGAGCCTCGCCCCACAGGGCGTCCGCGAGGACCTCGCGGTCGACCGCCTCGTTCGCCCGCACGACGAGGACCTCGAGGACAACACGGTCGCGCAGTGCGTAGCCGTCGGAGCCACCGACGGTGAGGGGGCCGAGCACCTGGATGCCCACGGTCCGACTGTCCGCCCCGCGCTCCGAGCGGTCAACGTCCCTGACACCGGGCTGTTACCGCCACGAGCGCCCCGTGTGACCGGTGTGGACGAGAACGGACTCGTCGCCGCAGCTCCGCGGCGCCGATCACCTCGGAGAACACCATGAACAAGAGCCTTGGCATCCTCGTCGCCCTCGTCCTGGCCGTGGGCCTCAGCGCCTGCGACACCGCCGGGCGCCAAGCACCTCCGGCGGATCCGGCACCGCGGTCCGTCGCCCAGGTCGACGCGGTCCCGCAGCACACGATGTGCCGGGGGCCGAACTGGTGCTTGTACTGAGCGGAGCCCGATGCAGGTCGGACGTCGGATGGAGCCCCCTATCGGATTCGAACCGATGACCCCCTGTTTACAAGACAGGTGCTCTGGCCGACTGAGCTAAGGAGGCGGGCGGCCCCAGGATAACCGGGCGCCCCCGCGAGGGAGCGCCCGGTCGTCCGAGGGTCAGGACTTGGCGGCCTCGACCGCCTGCTTGAGGGCGCCCGGCGTCTGCCAGCCGGTGAACGGCTCACCGTCGATGAGGACCGTCGGCGTGGCGAACTTCGGCATGTCGATGCTCGCCTGGTTGGTGGTGGCCGCGACCCAGGGGGCGAACGTGCGCCACGTGCCCTGCACGGAGTCGTCCTTGTCGGTGGCGTAGGTGCCGTCGACCGTGTCGGTGAACGTCGCGGTGACGTCCGCCGGGACGCCCACGCTCTCGGCGATCTGGGCGATCTCCGCGTCGGTGCGCCCGGAGCTGCCCTCCTCCGGCTGGTCCACGTACATCGCCGTGACGAAGTCCGTGAAGTGCTCCGGCGACTTGTCGGCGACGATCGCCGTCGCGTTGACGGCTCGGGTGGAGTACGAGGTGCCCGACGAGAGGCGGTCGAGGATCGAGACCGGGTGGTAGGTGACCGTCACGCCACCCTCCGCGAGCAGGGCGTCGATGTCCGCGGAGTTGGTGGTGTCGAACTGGCCGCAGTAGGGGCACATGTAGTCGAAGTAGACCGTCAGGTTCACGTCGCCGTCGCCGGTGGTGCCGACGTCGTCCCCGGTGGGGCCGCTGACGGGGATGCCGCCCTTGTCGTCGGCGGGCGCCGGCGAGGTGACGTCCGCGAGCGCCGGGGCGACGACGTTGTCGGAGCCCTGGCCGTAGACGACGTCGGAGTTGGCGGCCTGGTTGGCCTTGTTCTGGTTGACGATCGTGAAGGCGACGGCGACGAGCGCGAGGACGGCGACGGCGAGGCCGGCGATGGCGAGGATGCGGTTCCGCTTGGCCTTGCGCTCCTGCTCCTTGCGCATCTGCGCGGCCTTGAGGCGGGCGTCCTCGCGGCGCACCGCCTTGGTGGGACGAGGGTCGTTGGTGGGCATGCGTGCTCCTGGTGGGACGAGGGTCGGGCGAGGGGGGACGGCGTGGGGTCAGGCCACCGCCGGTGGCCCCCGCTGCACGATCCCGGCGACCGTCAGCCGCTCGGTCCAGGAGGGGACGACGGCCGTGAGGACCGTCCGGAGCCTCGTCGCGACCGGGAGCGGTCGCGGAGCGCGCACCGCACCACGCAGCGCGCGCCCGGCCAGCAGCCGGACCTGGTGCGCCGCGCGGACCAGCAGGGTCGCCAGCCCGACGCCGCAGGCGGTGAGGGCCAGGTAGAGCGCCGCGACCGGCACCGCCACGCTGAGCAGGACGACCGCGCCCTGCGACACGGTGCCGAGGCCGTACGCACCGTCGGGGCAGTCCGTGGCGTCGCGCAGGACCGACAGCCGCAGCGCGAGGGGACCCAGGGCACCGCCCGCGCTGACGCAGTCGTGCAGCAGCACGCGCCCCTGGGCGGCGACGAGCGCGGCGACGCCGGCGAGCACGACCGCGAGCGCGGGTGACAGGCGCGCGGCAGCCCGGTGCGGGGCTCGTCGCGCGGTCATGCGGCACAGCGTAGGGGTCGGTCCTGAGGATCCCCGCACCCGTCGCGACGACGCGGCGGCCGGGACCGCCTCAGGGCAGCGACGGCGTCGGCAGCGGCGCCCACGTGATCGGGGCGCCAGTGAGGACCTGGACGATGCACACGGCCGAGGCGGCGAGCAGCACCACGGTCGCGACGAGGGCACCCGTGCGGCCGGGCGCGACGACGGCCAGGACACGTCTGGCGCCGGTGCGGGTCATCAGGGACAGCGGTCCCCACCAGACCACCGCCGCACCCAGCAGGACGATGCCGCCCACCAGGATCGACGCGGTCAGACCCTGGGGCTCCTGCCCCGACGGTGACCCGTCGACCACCCAGTGGCCCTCGCCGATCAGCCACCAGGACACACCCAGCGCGATGACGAGCACGCTGGCACCCACGACGAGCGACGGGACGAGCCCGACCAGCGAGCGCAGCAGGTGCCACGGCGTGCTGGCCGCCGCGACGGCGCGGTCGGACCGGCGCACCCCGGCGCGCTCGCGGCGCGCATGCATCGCCTCGATCGTCGACCCCGCCGTGCGGACCAGCACGACGAGCACCACGAAGACCACGAGGGTCACGCCCGGGTAGAGCGCGCCGGCGGAGCCCAGCAGCAGTCCGGCGGCGAGCAGGGTGCCCCAGCGTCGACGCGCCGGCGGGCGCGTGTACCCGGACCCCTCCGGCTCGGGCTCCTCGGACGCGTCCAGGTCCTCGCTGATCCACTCGACGCCCTCGGGGTCGTCGTCCCACCCACCGTCCGGCTCGTCGTACGGGCCCTCTCCGTCCCCTGCCGACGCGGGGTCGAACGCGCGCGTGCGGCCGTCGTTGGCGACGAGGGGACGGCCCCCGCCGGCGATGGCGGCCGTCGCCGGCAGCGCGGGCGACGGCTGCAGCACGGTGGTGCCCACGACGTCCTCGGCGACGAGCACCGCGGTCTGCGTCTCGTCGGCCATCGGCTCCCCCTCGGCGGCCACGAGGGTGAGCGTGGCGACCACGTCGTCGGGCGAGATCCGGTCGGTCACCGCCGGGGCGAGCGCGCGACGCAGGGTCGCCGCGGTCAGCGGTCCGAGTCCCGCGACGTCGACGTCACCCGAACGGGCGCGGGCGAGCACCGCCTCGAGCGGCCGGCTGCCGAACGGGTCCCGACCGGTCGCGGCGAACACCAGGATGGCGGCCCAGCCCCAGAAGTCGGTGGCGGCATCGGGCTCGCCGCCGTCCAGCAGCTCGGGCGCCAGGTACCCGGGGGTGCCGACGACGAGGCCGTCCGAGGTCAGTCGCGAGTCGTCGGCGGCCTGCGCGATGCCGAAGTCGATGAGCACCGGTCCGTCGTCGCCGACGATCACGTTCGACGGCTTGAGGTCGCGGTGCACCACGCCCGCACCGTGCACCGCCGCGAGCGCGTCGCGCAGCCCCTCGGCCAGGTCCAGGAGCTCCTCGGCGTCCAGCGTGCCGCGCTCCCGCACGTGCTCCTCGAGGTTGTCCCCCGGCACCAGCTCGGTGACCAGGAAGGCCTCCGTGGAGTCCGCCTCGGCGTCGAGGATCGCCGCGACACCGGGGTGCCGGAGCTTCTGCAGGGCGCGCACCTCGCGGCGCAGCCGGTCCCGCGCCACCGCGTCGGACCCGATGTGCGGGTGCAGCATCTTCAGCGCGACCGCCTGACCGCCCCCGTCCACCGCCCGGTAGACGGCCCCCATGCCGCCCGAGCCGAGGGGGGCCACGACGGTGTATCCGCCGATCTCCGACCCCGGCGTCAGACCGATCCGCTCCATCCCCGCACCGTAGCGGGGGACCTGCGGACGGGCCGCTCAACGCGCTGTCCGGCCACCTGCACAGATAGGGTCGTGCGAAACCCGAGGAGTTGATGTGGTGCCTGTCGACGCGCCCGCGCACGGCTACGACTTCGTCGTCGTCGCCAACCGTCTGCCCGTGGACGTCAGTCTCACCGAGGACGGCGAGCCGACGTGGACCCGATCGCCCGGGGGCCTGGTGACCGCGCTCGCGCCCGTCATGGCCAGCACGTCCGGCGCCTGGGTGGGCTGGGGCGGCTCACCCGACCTCGAGCTGGAGCCGTTCGACGTGGACGGCACCGAGCTGATCCCGGTGATGCTCAGCGAGAGCGACCTCGAGCGCTTCTACGAGGGGTTCTCCAACGACACGCTCTGGCCGCTCTACCACGACGTGATCGCCCCGCCGGCGTTCCACCGGCAGTGGTGGGAGGCGTACCAGCGGGTCAACAAGCGGTTCGCGCAGGCCGCCGCGGACCAGGCCGCGCAGGGCGCCACGGTGTGGGTGCACGACTACCAGCTGCAGCTGGTCCCGCGCATGCTGCGCGAGCTGCGACCGGACCTGCGCATCGGGTACTTCCACCACATCCCGTTCCCGCCGCTGGAGATCTTCGCGCAGCTGCCCTGGCGCACCCAGGTGGTCGAGGGCCTGCTGGGGGCCGACCTGGTCGGCTTCCAGCGCGCCGGGGACGCTGCCAACTTCGTGCGCGTGGTCCGCCGCCTCACCGACCTGACCACCCGCGGCCAGATGATCACCCTCGGCGAGCCGGACGGGGAGCCGGCCGCGGCCGGGCACGGTCGGCACGTGCGGGCCGCCGCGTTCCCCATCTCGATCGACTCGCACGCGTTCGACGAGCTGGCCCGCACGGCCGCGGTGCAGGAGCGCGCCCGGGAGATCCGCAGCGAGCTGGGCGACCCGGAGTACCTGCTGCTCGGCGTGGACCGCCTCGACTACACCAAGGGCATCCGGCACCGGATCAAGGCCTACGGCGAGCTCCTGGCGGACGGCCGGCTGTCCCCGCAGAGCACCACGCTCGTCCAGGTGGCCAGCCCCAGCCGGGAGAACGTCGGCGCCTACCAGCAGCTGCGCGACGAGGTGGAGCTGCTGGTCGGCCGGATCAACGGCGACTACGGCCAGGTGGGCCACGCGCCCGTGCAGTACCTGCACCAGTCGTTCCCCATGGAGGAGATGGCGGCCCTGTACCTCGCGGCCGACGTCATGCTGGTCACCGCCCTGCGCGACGGGATGAACCTCGTGGCCAAGGAGTACGTCGCCGCCCGCTCCGACGACCGCGGCGCGCTGGTGCTCTCCGAGTTCACGGGCGCGGCCGACGAGCTCACGGGGTCCGTGCTGGTCAACCCCCACGACATCGACGGGATGAAGGACGCCATCACCTACGCCGTGCACATGGACGCCCGCGAGTCCCGCAAGCGCATGAGACGGCTGCGCCGGCGGGTGCTCGGGCACGACGTCGTCGCGTGGTCGGAGGACTTCCTCGCCGCGCTCAACTCCGTCCCCGTGCGAGGCAGCCGTGGCTGAGGACCTGACCACCGCGCTGGACGCGGTCGCCACCGACACCGGCCGCCGCCCCGTGCTGGTCGCGCTCGACTTCGACGGCACGCTCGCGCCCCTGCAGGACGACCCGTCGCGCTCACGCATCACGCCCGAGGGCGTGCAGGTGCTGGCCCGGCTGGCGGCCGCGGACGGCGTCGAGCTCGCGCTGGTCTCCGGCCGCGCGATGCACGACCTGCACACGCTGGCCGAGGTGCCGGCCGGGACGTACCTCATCGGCAGCCACGGCGCCGAGCGTGCGCGCGTCACGCAGTTCGGCCTGGACCGCGACGTGGTCCAGCTCAGCGACGAGCAGGCCGACCGCCTGGCGTCGTTGGGCGCGGAGGCCGCGCGGATCGCCCGCGGCCGGGACGGCGTGTGGGTGGAGAGCAAGCCGACGGCCGTCGTGGTGCACACCCGGCTCGCGCAGGACGACGTCGCGGGTCCCGCGGAGCAGGAGGCCGTCGAGCTGGGCGAGCGGCTGGGGTCCGGCGTCCTGCACGGCAAGGACGTGGTCGAGATCTCGGTGCTGCAGGCCAACAAGGGTGACGCGCTCGCCGCGCTGCGCGACGAGCTCTCGGCCCCGGTCGTGCTCTACGCGGGCGACGACGTCACGGACGAGCGCGCGTTCGAGGCCCTCGACGACGACGCCCTGACGGTCAAGGTGGGCGACGGCACGACCGCCGCGCGGTACCGGGTGGACGGTCCGGACGAGCTCGTGGCGGCCCTCTCGGGGCTCGCCGACGCCCTCTGAGCGTTCACCCCGTCCGGGCGTCGCGACGCCTGGTCCCCCGGCGGTGCCCGGCGTAGCGTGCGGCTCATGCCCGGCCGGATGCACGAGGTCGAGCTCGTCGAGTCGGTCGACGAGCCCGCTCGCTCCCGCCCGGCCCCAGCGGCCGCGGGACCCCCGGCGTCCCGCAGCGCCCGACCCGGGCAGCGCGTCGAGGTCGTGGTCGACGACGAGCCGGACGAGGCCGCCGAGCCCGGTGACGGCGTCGTCGCGGCTCGTGGCTGGCTGCGTCGCCACGCCCGGTGGCTGCTCCCCACGGCGGTCGTGCTGCTCGGCGCGCTCGTCGCGGGCCAGCTCACGATCAACCACCGCGAGGCCACCCGGCTGGCGGCCCTGGCCGCGATCCCCGGCGTCGTGCCGCCCGCCGACCCGTCGATCGGCGTGCTGTGGCGGGCCGACGCCCGGCTGGCCACGGCCGTGCGGTCGGGTGCCGTGGTGGACGGTCTGCTCGTGGGGGGCGTGCAGGACGCCGCGGGCGCTCCGAGCATCGTCGGCCTCGACCCGGACACCGGCAGGCGCGTGTGGTCGACGCCCGTCCGCACCGGGACGCCGCAGATGACTCCCAGCGCCGCGTCGCCCGAGCTCTGGATCACGTGCAGCGCGGTCGGGACGGGGAGCTCCGCCGTGGCCGGCTGCGTGTCCCAGCAGGTGGGCGAGGGCGTCGTGGGCGTACCGCCGTCGACGGTCTGGATCCTCGACCCGGGCGACGGGCACGTGCGCAGCGACCGCGTGGTGGACGGGTCCGACGCGATGACGTTCACCGGCGACTCCCTGGTGACCGCCCACCGGGTGGCCGCGGACGGCACGCCGTCGCCTGCCGACGCCTCCACGGTCCGGTGGGTGGTGACGGCCGCCGACCCCGTCGGCGGTGGCACCCGGTGGACGTGGACCACACCGCCCGTGGACGTCGTCGGCCGCGAGGACGGCCCGGGCAGCCGCTTCGCCAGCGGGCGCGCGTCCCTGCAGGTCGTCGCCGACCAGCTCGTGCTGGGCGTCGACAACCATGCGTGGGCACTGACCACCGACGGTGCCGAGCACCTCGACGTGCCGCTCGAGCCCGGCTCCTGGCTCGAGCCGGCCCGCGGGGGGGCGTACGTCGAGAGCAGCTGGTCCGCCGTCGAGCTCCTTCTCCGGCACCCTGCTGCTGCGCGACGGCACGCGCGTCCCGGTCGACGAGACCCCGGCCTGGCTGTCCGTCGACGACGGGTCGGCGCCCGACGTCGTGTTCACGGTCGGCCAGGGCCCCGCGGGCGCGGACGGGCTCAGCGGCCGGTCAGCCAGCACCGGTGCGCGGCTGTGGCACCTGGCCGGCAACGTCGTCGCCGGCCTGCTGCTGGACGGCACGGTCTACGTCGCCACCGGGGAGGCGCTCGTCGCCCTCGACGCCACCACCGGCGACGAGCGCTGGACGACGCCCCTGGACCACCTGCCGGAGCAGATGTCGACCGACGGGCAGTACCTCCTGGTCCCCGGACTCGGGGTGACGCTCGACGCGTACGCGATGCGCGACGGCACCCTGGCGTGGCACAAGGACCTCGAGCAGGAGGTGGCCGGCGACCGTTCGCCGGTGTTCATCCAGGGGTTCCAGGCCGGCTGGCACGACCCGCGCCTGTACGTGTGGATGGACAGCGGCTCCGTCGCGGTCCTGGGCTGACCGGTGGCCACACCCGTGCGTCTGGCACCGGTCGTGCTCGACGAGCCGGCCACCGACGCGGAGCCCGTTCGGCCGACCCGGTGGACGCGGCGTCGCGCGTGGGGGGTGGTCGCGGCCGTCGTCGCCGTCACGCTCGGCCTGGTCGGGGCGCAGCGGGCGCTCGATGCGCGCGAGCGGGCACGGCTGGCCTACCTGGCGGGCGTGCCGGGCGTCCTGCACCACGTGGACCTCCCGGCGCGTGCGCTGTGGCAGTGGACACCGCAGGCCGGCGTGCCGGTCGCCGACGACGACGCCGGCCGGTGGGCGGTCGGCGCGCGCTACCACCCCGGCGGCGTCGACCTGCGCGGCACCGACCCGGCCACGGGCGCCGAGCTGTGGTCACAGCCCTTCTCCCTGGACGCCGCCCTGCCGCCCGGCGGTCGCTCCGAGTTCCCCTCCGTGCGGGTCCGCTGCAGCACCGTCCGGCCCACCGGTGCACCGGTGGTGGTGTGCGCGGCTGAGGTCGCACCCGTGGCGACGGACGGCACCGCGACGCCGCTGCTGGTGCTCGACCCGATCACCGGGTCGGTGCTCGCCACCCCGGTCGTCGCCCCCGGCTCGCGCTGGGTGGCCACCGGCACCCGGCTCGTCGTCGCGACCCCGACGCTCGACGGCGCAGGTGGTGTGCGCTGGGACCTCACGGCCACGGACCCGTCCACCGGGTCCGTGCAGTGGCGCCGCCGCACCGACGTGGTCCCGCAGGTCCACGAGGTCCGGTTCGGGGACCAGCGGATCCGCTCGGCCCCGGACCTGAGCGCCGACGAGGACCGGCTGCTGCTCACCGACAGCGGCCACGCCTGGCTGTTCGCGGCCGACGGGACGCCCCGGGGGGACGTGACCGTGGCGACGGACGGCTGGGCGGAGCTGGCCCGTGCGGGGACCCTGGTCTGGACGCCCTGGCAGACGTTCGCGGTACCGGCCGGGCTGCTCGTCACGCGCGACGGCACGCGGGTCTCCCTGGCCGGCAGCCCCACGCGGCTCGCCGTCGACGACGGCACCGCCCCGGACGTCGTCCTGCTGTCCGACCCGGCCGGACCCGGCACCGCCCTCGTCGCCCACGACGCCGTCACCGGCGCCGAGCTCTGGCGGTCGGAGTCGCTCGCCGGGCGGCCCGTGCTCGTCGACGGCGTGGTGCACGCGGTCGAGGGCACCGCCGTCGTCGCCCGCGACGCCCGCACGGGAGCGGTCCGCTGGCGGGCCCGGCTCGGCTCCACCCCCGCCTACCTGGGCACCGACGGGTCGGCCGTCGTGGCCCTGACCTCGGACGGCGGCCTCCACGTGCTCGCACTGGCCGACGGGCGAGCGGCCCCGGTGACCGACGTCGCGGACCTGGCCGGCGCCGGCTCGGGGGCCGGCGCGCGTGTCGTCGAGCGTGTCGTCGAGCAGGTGGCGGAGCAGGGCGACCGGCTGCTCGTCCGGTTCACCGACGGGTCCGGGGTGGTGCTGGGCTGACGCTGGTCCGGTGCTGGGCTGATCGGGTGCCGCGGCCGTGGCGAACGTGTGCCAGATCACGACGGATGTGGACGGTCCTGACCGATATGGCATGATGACCGCGGGCCACCGGAGGACGACCCTCCCCCGCAGCCCGTGTCATCGAGGACACTCTTGACACTCTTCACAACGGATCGTCCGGCACGTACCTGCCGGTGAAGGGATTGATCAGCTATGGCAACGGTCACTTTCGACAAGGCCTCCCGGGTGTACCCGGGCACCGAGCGCCCCGCGGTCGACTCGCTCGACCTGCACATCGAGGACGGCGAGTTCCTCGTCCTCGTCGGCCCCTCCGGCTGCGGCAAGTCCACCTCCCTGCGCATGCTCGCCGGCCTCGAGGACGTCAACGCGGGCCGCATCCTCATCGGCGACCGCGACGTCACGGACGTCCAGCCGAAGGACCGCGACATCGCGATGGTGTTCCAGAACTACGCGCTGTACCCGCACATGACGGTCGCCGACAACATGGGCTTCGCGCTCAAGATCGCCGGCACGCCGAAGGCGGAGATCCGCCAGCGCGTCGAGGAGGCCGCCAAGATCCTCGACCTCTCCCAGTACCTCGACCGCAAGCCGAAGGCGCTCTCCGGCGGTCAGCGTCAGCGCGTCGCCATGGGCCGCGCCATCGTGCGTTCGCCCCAGGTGTTCCTCATGGACGAGCCGCTGTCGAACCTCGACGCCAAGCTCCGCGTCCAGACCCGTACGCAGATCGCGTCGCTGCAGCGCCGGCTCGGTGTCACCACCGTCTACGTCACGCACGACCAGACCGAGGCCCTCACCATGGGTGACCGCATCGCGGTCCTCAAGGACGGCCTCCTGCAGCAGGTCGGCACGCCGCGCGACATGTACGACACCCCGGCCAACGTGTTCGTCGCCGGCTTCATCGGCTCGCCGGCCATGAACATCGGCACGTTCCCGGTGCTCGACGGCAACGCCAACCTCGGCCGCGCCCGCGTCGCCGTCCCGCGCGACGTCATCAGCAAGTTCACCGACGACGACAAGAACCACGTCACGGTCGGCTTCCGCCCCGAGTCGCTCGACGTCGTGCCGCAGGGCACCGCGGACGGCATCCCGGTGATCGTGAACATCGTCGAGGAGCTCGGCTCCGACGCGTTCGTGTACGGCTCGCTCACCAACGAGTTCGGCCACGCGGACGTCGTGCACTCGGGTGCCGGCGACGCGCAGGTCATCGTGCGCGTCGACCCCCGCCAGGTCCCCCACAAGGGCGAGACGATCTTCGTCCGCATCCGGGACAACGAGCAGCACCTGTTCCACGCGGGCTCCGGCGAGCGCATCGCGACCGTCTGACCCACGGCACGTCACACAGGGCGGTCCCGGCCTCGGCCGGGGCCGCCCTGTGCGTCTGCCCGCTGGAGCTGTGGGCGTTCTCTGAGAGGATCGAGGTCATGAGCCCGACGCCGCACCGCCTGCAGATCACCGCGGCCTCGCCCGACCCTGCCCTGCTCGACCTGCCGTGGGACGTGCCCCTCGAGGACTGGCCGGCGGAGACCCTCGCGGCCCTCCCCCGCGGCATCTCGCGGCACATCGTCCGGTTCGCCAAGATGTCCGGCCGCGTCGTGGCGGTCAAGGAGATCGGCGAGACCGTGGCCTACCGGGAGTACGAGCTGCTGCGCCAGCTGCGCCGGCTCGACGTGCCCAGCGTGGAGCCCGTCGGCGTGATCACCGGCCGCCGCGACCCCGACGGGGAGCCGCTCGAGGCGGTGCTCATCACCCAGCACCTGCAGTTCTCGCTGCCCTACCGCGCGCTGTTCAGCCAGTCCCTGCGGCCGGACACGGCCACCCGCCTCATCGACGCGCTCGCGGTCCTCATGGTCCGGCTGCACCTGGTCGGCTTCTACTGGGGCGACGTGTCCCTGTCGAACACCCTGTTCCGCCGCGACGCCGAGACGTTCGCCGCCTACCTCGTCGACGCCGAGACGGGCGACCTGCACGACCGGCTCTCCGACGGGCAGCGCGGGTACGACCTGGAGGTCGCGCGCGTCAACATCATCGGCGAGCTGATGGACCTGCAGGCCGGCGAGTTCCTCGAGGACGACGTCGACGCGGTGGCCATCGGCGACGCCCTCGCCGAGCGGTACGGCGAGCTGTGGCGTGCGCTCACCGAGTCGGAGTCGTTCACGTTCGGTGAGCGCTGGCGCGTGCAGGCCCGCATCGACCGGCTCAACGACCTCGGGTTCGACGTGGGCGAGCTGGACATCACCACGGACGTCGACGGCACCAGCGTCCGCATCCAGCCCAAGGTCGTCGACGCCGGCCACCACTCGCGCCGCCTCATGCGCCTGACCGGGCTCGACGTGCAGGAGAACCAGGCGCGCCGGCTGCTCAACGACCTCGACGAGTTCCGCGCCGCCACGGACCGGCAGCGCGACGACGAGTCGTTCGTGGCCCACGACTGGCTGACCGACATCTTCGAGCCGGCCGTGCGCGCCGTCCCCCGGGACCTGCGCGGCAAGCTGGAGCCCGCGCAGATCTACCACGAGCTGCTGGACCACCGCTGGTACCTGTCCGAGCAGCAGGGCCACGACGTGCCCATGAAGCAGGCGGCCAAGAGCTACGTCAAGAACATCCTGCCCTCACGGCCCGACGAGCAGGCGATCCTCGGCGTCCAGGCCGGCGAGATCCGGGACACCGACCTGATCCCCCGCATCGAGGACGACCAGATCCTCGGCTGACCCGGCCTCCGCGGCGCGCTGGCGCGAGACCTGGACGGTGCGCCGGCGAGAGACCTGGACGGCGCGCTGGCGCGAGACCTACAGCGCGCGCTGGCGCGCGACCTCGAACAGCGCGATGCCCGCGGCCACGCCGGCGTTGAGCGACTCGACGGCGGACGCGATCGGGATGGACGCGATGGCGTCGCACTGCTCGCGGACCAGCCGGGACAGCCCCTTGCCCTCCGAGCCGACCACCAGGACCAGCGGGTCGTTGGCGTACGGCAGGTCGGTGATCGCGACGTCACCGCCGCCGTCGAGCCCGACGACGAACACGCCCGCGGCCTTGAGGCCCTGCAGGGTGCGCACCAGGTTGGTCACGCGCGCCACGGGGACGCGCGCCGCGGCACCCGCGGACACCTTCCACGCGGACGCCGTCACGCCGGCCGCCCGACGCTCCGGCACCAGCACCCCGTGCGCACCGAACGCCCCGGCCGAGCGCAGCACGGCGCCCAGGTTGCGGGGGTCGGTCACCCCGTCGAGCGCGACGATCAGCGCCGGGCGGTCGGACTCCTCGGCGGCGTCGAGCAGGTCGTCGTCGTCCGCGTACTCGTACGGCGGGACCTGGATGGCGACGCCCTGGTGCACCGAGCCGTCGGTGAGCCGGTCCAGCTCCGCGCGGCTGACCTCGAGCAGCGGGTAGCTGGAGTTGCCGGCGACGCTGATGATCTCCCGCGTGCGGTCGTCGGCCTCGAGCCGCGACGCGATGTACACGGTCGACACCGGGATGCCGGCCCGCAGGGCCTCGACCACCGAGTTCCGCCCCGAGACGATCTCGTGCGTCGAGCTCTTGCGGCCACCCTTGGAGCCGGCGGCGCTGCGGCTGGCCGAGGCCGACTGGCGGCCCGACGTGCCGCGGCTGCCCGCGACCGCGCGCCGCTCGGCGGCGACCTTCGCCTTGTGCGCCGGGTGGTACTCCCGGTCCTCCGCCTTGGGCGTCGGGCCCCTGCCCTCGAGCGCACGACGGTTCTTGCCGCCCGTCCCCGCGCTCGCGACCTTCTTCGAGCCGCCCTTGCGCGTGGCACCGCGCCGCTGTGAGTTGCCGGCCATGGGTCAGTTCTCCATCTGGTCAGAGTCGGTGCGCGCGGCCAGGGACCAGCGCGCTCCTGTGGGTGAGTCCTCCACGACGATGCCGGCCGCGGCGAGGCGGTCCCGGATCGCGTCGGAGGTGGCGAAGTCGCGGGCAGCACGCGCCTGTGCACGGGCCTCCAGCTCGGCGGCGACGACCGCCTCGAGCGCCCGCGCGTACCGCGCGTCGCTGCCGTGGGCCCGCCACTGCGGGCTGCCCGGGTCCAGGCCCAGCACGTCGAGCATGGCGCGCAGCACGAGCATCGCGTCGCGGGCCTCGGCCAGGTCGCCGCGGGCCAGCGCGGAGTTGCCGGTGCGCAGGTGCTCGTGCACCACCGCGAGGGCCGCCGGCACGTTCAGGTCGTCGTCCATCGCGGCGACGAACTCGGCCGGCAGGTCGACGGCCGCCACCTCGGCGTCGTCGGCCACGCCCACCTTCTCGGCGGCCCGCTCGACGAACCCCGCGAGCCGGTCCCACGTGGCCTCGGCCTCGCGCAGGGTGTCGTCCGTCCACTCGAGCATCGAGCTGTACTGCACGGCCGTCATGGCGTACCGCAGGACCGCTGCTCGTTCCTTGGCCAGCACGACGCTGACCAGCAGCCCGTTGCCCAGCGACTTGCTCATCTTGGCGCCACCCTGGGTGACCCAGCCGTTGTGCAGCCAGTACTGCGCGAAGCCGTAGCCGGCGGCACGGGACTGCGCCTGCTCGTTCTCGTGGTGCGGGAACCGCAGGTCCAGGCCACCGCCGTGGATGTCGAACGTGTCGCCCAGGTACCGCTGCGCCATCGCCGAGCACTCGAGGTGCCAGCCCGGCCGACCGCGGCCGAACGGGGTGTCCCACGACGCCGTCGTCGGCTCCCCGGGCTTCGCGGCCTTCCACAGGGCGAAGTCGCGCGGGTCGCGCTTGGCGTCGTCGTCCACGGTGCCGTCCGGGGCGGGAACCATGTCGTCGACGCGCTGGTTGGTCAGCGCGCCGTACTCCGGGTACGACCGGACGTCGAACCAGACGTCGCCGGCGCCCGTGCTGTAGGCGTGGCCCGTCTCGACGAGCCGGTCCATGAGCTCGACCATCGCCGGGACGTGACCGGTGGCGCGGGGCTCGTGGCTGGGCGGCAGCACGCCGAGCGCGTCGTACGCGGCGGTGAACGCGCGCTCGTTGGCGGTGGCCCACGCCCACCACGGCTCACCGGCGTCGGCGGCCTTGGTCAGGATCTTGTCGTCGATGTCCGTCACGTTGCGGACCAGCGTCACGCGGTGCCCGGTCCGGCGCAGCCAGCGCACCAGCACGTCGAACGCGATCGCGGACCGGAGGTGGCCGATGTGCGGCGGGGCCTGCACGGTCGCACCGCACAGGTAGATGCCCACCTCGTTCGGCACGAGCGGTACGAAGTCACGCACCGTCCGGGTCGCGGTGTCGAAGAGGCGCAGGGTCACCGGGCCAGGCTACCGGGGCGCGACCCACCCACCCTGCACACCCTCCCCCGTGCGTCCGCACGACCGTGCGTGGGGACGACCGGTTGTGCGGACGCAACCATCTCCCTCCGCCTGCGTCCGCAGGACCGTGCGTGGGGACGACCGGTTGTGCGGACGCAGCGGTGCGGACGGGGCGCGGGGGGCGCGGTCAGCCGAAGGTGTGGTGCTCGCCGCGGTACGTGGGGACCGTGGCCTCGAGCGTGCTGCCGCGGACCAGGTGCACCTGCTCGAACCGCTCCATGACCTCGCCGGACTTGGCGTGCCGGAACCAGACCCGGTCGCCGACGCGCAGGTCGGCGTCGCCGGACAGCTTCAGCGGCGTCTGCACCTCGCCGGCGCCCTCTCGGCCGGTCAGCGCCAGACCCGCCGGCCACACCGGCCGCGGCTGGCGCGACGCCGTCGGGGGGCCGGAGGCGATGTAGCCGCCGCCGAACGCGGTCGCGAACCCGGCGCCCGGGATGCGCACGACGTCGAGCCCGAAGAACGCGGCGGGGCGCGGGGTGAACGAGCGGTAGTCGTCGAAGAGCGTCGGCACGAACAGGCCGGACCCGGCGGTGACCTCGGTGACCACCGCGTCGGACGCGCTGGTGGCCACGGAGCCGGAGCCGCCGGAGTTCACCAGGGACAGCTCGTGGCCGACCCCCTGCTGCACGGCGTCGACCACGGCGGCGCGGCGCACGGCCAGGTCCCGCAGGGACAGCCGCTTGACCGTGCGGACGGCCGCCGACGTGTCCGGGAGGCCGGCCACCTGCGCCTCGTAGAACATGACGCCGACCACGTCGACCCCCGGGCGGCGCGCGATCGCGGCGGCGAGCGCTCCCGCGTCCTGCGCGGAGTGCACGGGTGAGCGGCGGACGCCCAGGTGCGCGACGAACGGGCCGATCCGCACCCGCAGCGACGCGTCGACGTCCAGGCAGAGGCGCAGGGTGGTGCCGTGCGCCTGGGCGGCACGCGCGGCGAGCTCGACCTGCGCGGAGTCGTCGACCATGAGCGTCACTGCCGCGGCGGCCACGGGGTCGGCGGCGAGTGCGTCCAGCGCCCCGGTGTCGACCGTCGGGTAGCCCAGGAGCACGTCGTCGACCCCCTGGCCGACGAGCCACAGCGCCTCGCGCAGCGAGTAGCCCATCACACCGGCGAAGCCGGGGCGGCCCAGCACCTGCTCGAGCACGTGCCGCACGCGGACGGACTTGCTGGCCACGCGGACCGGCGTCCCGTCGGCGCGGCGCACCAGGTCGGCGGCGTTGGCGTCGAGGGCGTCCAGGTCCACGACGGCCAGCGGCGCGGGCAGGCCCGCCGTGGCGGCGTCGAGCCGCTCGCCGAGCGTGCGTGTCATGCACCCGCTCCGGCGTCGGCGGTCGCGGGCGTCTCGGCGCCGCGCGTGACGCCGAACCGGCCGGCGAGCACGGCGACGGCGACGACCAGGACGATCGGCACCAGGAACCCGTAGGTCAGCGACGAGGTGCTGCCGATGGCGCCCACCAGCACGCCACCGAGCACCGCGCCCACGTAGTTGAAGACGTTGAGCCGCGCGACGACCGCGTCGGCGTGCCCGGGCGCCAGGGCACCGGCCGCGGAGAAGCACAGGGGCGCGATGACCCCGAGCCCGGCGCCGGCCACGGCGAACCCGAGCAGGGCGGCCCACGGTCCGGGCGCCACGACGACGAGCACCAGGCCGGCGGCGCCGACGATCGCGGCGACGCGCAGGACGATCGCGCGGCCCCAGCGGTGCACGAGGGGTCGCCGACCAGCCGGGAACCGAGCGTCGTCGTGAGGTACGCCGCGTAGCCCAGGGGCGCGAACGACGCCGCCGCCAGGAGCACGTCGCCGAGGTAGATGGTGCTCCACGTGGAGATGGCCGTGTCGGCCACGTAGTAGGCGACCACGCCCAGCCCGAGGAGCGTGACCGCGCCCCACGGGACGGCGGAACGGCTGCCACCGGCGGGCAGGGCGAGCGCCTCGTCGGGCCGCGCGACGCCGTCCGCGTGCACGGCGGGCGCGACACCCCGCCAGGCGTCGCGCAGCACGAGCACGGCCGCGAGCCCCGCGACCAGCGTGCCGGCCAGCAGGGCGACCGCGACGGGATCCGTGGGCGTGCGACCGGTGGTGGCGGCGACCAGGACCGCGCCGACGATGCCACCGGCCGACCACGAGGCGTAGAACCCGGTCAGCAGGGACCGCCCGTACTCGCGCTGGATGGCGACGGCCTGCATGTTGGTGCCTGCGTCGACCATGCCGAGGCCGACCCCGTAGACGGCGAACCCGGCGGCCAGCAGGGCGAAGTCCGGGGCGACGGAGGCCACGACCACCGCAGCAGCGACGATCACGAGCCCGGTGCCGAGCACCGCGCGGCTGCCGGACGCCGAGCGGGCCACCCGGTCCGCCACGACGGTGCCCAGCGCCGCCATGACGCACACGCCGAGGACGACGAGCGTGATCTGGCCGTCGTCGATCCCGTAGCGCTCCTTGAAGCCCTCGAGACTGGTGAGCAGGGTCGCGTAGACGAACCCCTGGGCAGCGAAGCCCGCCGACGTCGCGACCCGTGCGCGGCGTGCCGTCGCTGCCTGCGTGGTCACGCGGTGGCCACCGCGTCGTCGGGCTCGACCTGGGCGGCCGCCTCGGAGCTCCCCTCTCCCGGCTCCGCCGTGCCCCCCTGCGGCACGGCGATGCTCATCAGGAAGCGACCGAAACCCTGCAGCCCGTCCCGGGCCGCCTCGCCGTCCCCGTCCACGAGCCACGCGAGGGAGAACCCGTCGACCACCGCGACGACCGTGCGGGCCAGCGCGGCGCGCGGGACCGACCAGTCGACGCGCGCGGACCGCTCCACGAGCTCCAGCACCTGCTCGGCGGCGGCCCACTGCCCGCGGTACTGCTCGATGGCGACCTGGTTGAGCTCGGGGTGGCGCAGCGACGACGTGGTGAGCTCGTAGCTGAGCAGCTGCGGTCCGCGCGACTCCCGGATCCCGGACCAGAGCGCGTCGATGACGGTCTCGATCACCGTCTGCGGGTCCTGGACCTGCTCGGGCAGGTCGCCCAGGCTGCGCTGCAGGTTGGCGGACGTGATGGCGTGGGCCATCGCGCGCAGCAGCTCGTCCTTGTCCTGGAAGCAGTAGTGCACGACCCCGAGCGACACCCCGGCCTCGGCAGCGACGGCGCGCACGGTGGCGGCCTCGATCCCGTCGCGGCTCGCCACGGCGAGCGCGGCCTCGATCAGCTGCTCGCGCCTCTCGGCGACAGGCAAGCGGTTCATGACAGGGTCCCCTCCCTCGTGCGCCAGCCCCCACCGCTCGTCTCCGAACGGTGGTCCCACCGGCGCCTCCCCCAGGTGCACAGTTCAGTAGTACTTGTCACGATAGTCAAGGACATCGCGCACTTGACTTGGACAATCGACCAGGAGAACTCTTCGTCCCTATGGGACCTGGGGGGGCCGGCGACGACTGGCAGAACTGGGCGCGCACGGCGCGCGCGGCGCCGCAGCGCGTCCTGCACCCCCGTGACCAGGGCGAACTGTCCGCCGCGGTGCGCGCGGCCGCCCAGGACGGCCTGCGCGTGCGTGCCGTCGGTGCCGGGCACTCGTTCACCCCCGTGGCCGCCACGGACGGTCTTCACCTGCACCTCGACGCACTCGGCGGTCTCGAGCGTGTCGCGCCGCAGCCGGACGGCACCACGCACGTGACGGTCGGTGCCGGGATCCGTCTCCATGCGCTGAACACGCTGCTCGCCGCGCACGACCTGGCGATGCGCAACCTCGGCGACATCGACCAGCAGTCGATCGCGGGTGCCGTCTCCACCGGGACGCACGGCACCGGCGCCGCGCTCGGTGGCCTGGCCACGCAGGTGGTCGGCGCGCGGCTGGTCACGGCGGACGGCGAGGTCGTCGAGACGTCGCCGACGCAGCAGCCCGAGCTCTTCGAGCTGGCGCGGCTGGGCCTCGGCACGGTGGGCGTCCTCGCCGCGGTGACCCTGGAGGTCGTACCCGCCTACCGGCTCGAGGCCCGCGAGGAGCCGTGGCCGCTGGACGACGTGCTGGACCAGCTGGGCGGCCCCGACGGGCTGGTCGAGGGCAACGACCACTTCGAGTTCTACTGGTTCCCGCACACCCGTCGCGCACTGACCAAGCGCAACAACAGGGTGACCGACGACGTCGTCGTCCCTCTGCACCCGGTGCGCGCCTGGGTGGACGACGAGCTGCTGTCGAACGCCCTGTTCTCGCTGACCAACGGGGTCGCGACGCTCGCCCCACGGATCACCCCGAGCCTCAACGCGGTCGCCGCCCGGGCGCTGTCCTCCCGGCGCTACACGGCACCGTCCGCGGACGTGTTCGTCTCCCGCCGGCGCGTGCGGTTCCGGGAGATGGAGTACGCCGTGCCCCGCGACCGGCTGGTCGAGGTGCTGCGGGAGATCGACGCCTGGATCGAGTCCAGCGAGGAGCGGATCCCCTTCCCGGTCGAGGTCCGGTTCGCCGCCGCCGACGACCTCTGGCTGTCCACCGCGCACGGCCGACCCACGGCGTACGTGGCCGTGCACCAGTACCTGCGCCTGCCGTTCGCGCGGTACTTCGCGGCGGTCGAGCGGATCGTCGCGCAGGTGGGCGGTCGCCCGCACTGGGGCAAGATGCACTGGCTCGAGGCGGAGCAGCTGGCGGCCCTGTACCCGCGGTTCGCCGACGCGCAGCGCGTGCGGGCGCAGGCCGACCCCGAGGGCGTGTTCAGCAACCCGTACCTGGACCGGGTGCTGGGCGGGCGCGGCTGACCGTCCGCGTCCTCACCACTCACCCGCAGGGGTGATCCCGTGCGCGGGGTCGGTCGCGGCCTGGCACCGGTCCGGGTGCGGGGTGCAGAGTGTCCCGGTGGCCCACACCAGCAGGGCCGTCGTCGCCACCGCGTACGGCGGACCCGATGTCCTCCGCCTCGTCGACGCCGACCCCGGGGACCCCGGCCCCGGCACCGTGCTCCTGGAGGTCCGCGCTGCCGGCGTGAACCCGACGGACTGGAAGGGCTACGCCGACCGGCCCGGCGCGGACCCGGCGAAGCTGCCGCTGCGGCTGGGCTACGAGGTGTCCGGCGTGGTGGCCGCCGTGGGGCCGTCGGTGCGGTGGCTGTCACCGGGCGACGAGGTCATCGCGTGGCGCGTGCGGGGTGGCTACGCGGACCGCATCGTGGTGTCCGAGCAGGTCACGGTCCGCCGGCCCGGGAACGTCGACTGGGCGGCGGCCGCCGGGCTGCTCCTGGCCGGCACCACCGCGGTGCACACCCTGAGCGCGACGGGAACGCACGACGGCGACGTGGTGCTCGTGCACGGCGGCTCCGGGGGCGTCGGACGCATGGTGGTCCAGCTGGCCGCGCTGCGCGGCGCCCAGGTGATCGCCACCGCGTCGCCGACCCAGCACGACGACCTGCGGGAGCTGGGCGCACTCCCGGTCGCGTACGGCGAGGGGCTCCTCGAGCGCGTGCGGGCCGCGGAGCGCGAGACCGGGCCGGTGACGGTGGCGATCGACACCGTGGGCACGGACGAGGCGCTGGACACCTCCGTCGCGGTGCTCCCGGACCGCGGCCGCATCGCGACCATCGCGGGGTTCGGCCGCGCCGGCGAGCTCGGCATCGCGGCGCTCGGTGGCGGCCCCGGCGCGGACCCCGGCACCGCGGTGCGGGAGGCCGCCCGGGCCCAGCTGGTCGAGCTGGCCTCCGACGGTTCGCTGGACGTCCGGGTGGCCCAGACCTACCCGTTGTCCGAGGTGGCGCAGGCGCACCGCGACGGGCAGACGGGGCACGCGGCCGGCAAGCTCGTCCTGCTGCCGTAGGGGCCGCTCAGAAGGGCAGCGGCGGGGGCGGCTCCGTCACCGCGTGGCGGTGGTGGTCGTCCAGCCCGCGCAGCCCCGCGCTGGTCGCCTCCAGCACCTCCAGCGGCACGCGGACGCGGACGCGGACCGCCTGCGCGCCCGAGTCGCGGATAGGCAGGCGGTGGTGTGCGAGCGCTCCCACCACCGGCAGGATCTCGGTGGGGGCCTCCGACGTCTGTGTCACGCCGGGGACGGTACCGGGGCGGACGTAGCGGACGCCAGCCCCGATTTCGGACACGCCGACGACGCGCCCGCACGCGCCGCCTCGTCACTCCCCGCCCAGCTCCGTGGCCAGCGCGCGCAGCTCGTCGAGCACCCGCCGGACCACCACGCGCTCCGCCCGGTCGCGGCGCAGGAGCGCGTCGATCCGCCGGCCCGCCCGCACGCCGGCGAGCGGCACCAGACGCACCCGCGCTCCCCCGCCGAACGTGTACCGGGGCAGGAGCGAGACCCCGTGGCCCGCCTCGACGAGCGCCTCGACCACGTGGAAGTCGTTGACCCGGTGCACGATGCGTGGCGCCGCACCCGACCGAGCGCCGACGGCAGCGAGCACCGTGGCCACCGGGAACCCCTCTCGCACGGCGATCCACGGCAGGTCGCGCAGGTCCTCGGGGCGCACCTCCGGCCGCGCCGTCAGCGGGTGGTCGCGGGGCACCGCCAGGTCGAGCGGCTCGCGCAGCAGCGGCACCACCTGCACGCCCGTGCCGCCGGCCCAGCCCGCGCCGTCGTCGGGCCGGTGCGCGACGACCACGTCCATCCGGTCGGTCAGGCCGACGAAGTCGTCCTGGGCCACGTCCTCGTCCGTGCACTCCAGCGTGATGCCGTCGAGCGTCGCGACGCGGGTGAGCAGCGCCGGCAGCAGCAGCTGGGCACCGCTCTGGAACGCGGACACCCGGACCAGCCCTCGTGGCCGCGCGGTGAACTCCTCGCACGCGGCACGCGCCCGCTCGAGCGCCACCGCGACGTCGACGGCGGCGTCGGCCAGCGCCTCGCCGGCGGGCGTGAGCCGCAGCCCGCGCCCGACGCGCTCCGTGAGGGCCACCCCGACCTCGCGCTGGAGCGACGCGACCTGCTGCGAGACCGCCGACGGGGTCAGGTGCAGCACCGCCGCCGCAGCGGTGACGCCGCCCTGCGTGCCGATCGTGCGGAGCGTCTCGAGAGCACGTGGGTCCATGCAGCGACGCTACATGCTGACGTCATCACTCTTCGATGGTGCTGCACGGTAGCCAGCGGGCATCCTCGGTGCATGCCGCTGCGCGACCGCCTCCTCGCCGTCCTCGTCGCGGTCTGCTGGGGCCTGAACTTCCCGGCGATCCACCTGTCCCTGGCGCAGTTCCCGCCGTTCTTCCTGGTCGGGCTCCGGTTCGCGCTCATCGCCGTGCCCACGCTGCTGCTGGTTCCCCGCCCGACGGCCCCGTGGCGCTGGATCGGCCTGTACGGCCTCGGGTTCGGCGTGCTGCAGTTCGTGTTCCTCTACTGGGCCATGTCCTCGGGCATGCCGACCGGGCTGGCGTCGCTGGTCCTGCAGTCGTCGGCGCCGTTCACCGTCGTGCTGGCCGGGCTGTTCCTGCGCGAGCGGCTGACGTCGCGGCAGGGCGCCGGGACCCTGCTGGCCGTGGCCGGTCTGGCCGGGATCGCCGTGCACCGCGCCGGACTGGCCGGCGGCGCGACGCTGGTGCCGGTCCTGCTGACCCTGTGCGGCGGTCTGGGCTGGGCCGTGGGCAACCTGGGCAACCGGCGGGCCGTGCAGGCCCAGCCCGGCGAGCCGTTCCGCCTCATGCTGTGGATGTCCGTCGTGCCGCCGCTGCCGATGCTGGCGCTGTCTCTCGCCGTCGAGGGACCCGCACGGATCGCCGGCGCGTTCCAGGACCTCGGCAGCACGCAGGGCCTCCTGGCGCTCGCCGGGCTGCTCTTCACGGTCGTCGTCGCGACCCTCGTGGGCTCAGGGCTGTGGACCGCGCTCATGAGCCGCCACCCGTCCAGCACGGTCGCGCCGTTCTCGATGCTCGTTCCCGTGGTCGGCATCGGCGCCTCGTGGCTGCTCCTGCGCGAGCGCACCTCGGTCGTCGAGCTGGCGTTCGGCGCCCTCGTGCTGGCCGGCGTGCTGCTGGGCAGCACCCGCGGGCGTCAGCCGCCGACGACCAGCGCCGTGGCGACGGCCGCCACACCGTCCCCACGTCCGGTCAGCCCGAGCCCGTCGGTGGTCGTCGCCGACACGCTCACGGGTGCCCCGACCGCCGCCGACAGCGCCGACTCGGCCTCCGCGCGCCGCTGACCGATCTTCGGGCGGTTGCCGATCACCTGGACGGCGACGTTGCCGATCGTGAACCCCGCGGCCCGCACGCGCCGGGCGGCCTCCGCCAGCAGCACGGCCCCGGCGGCCCCCGCCCACTGCGGCTCGGCGGTGCCGAAGTGGGAGCCGAGGTCCCCCAGTCCTGCGGCGGACAGCAGCGCGTCCGCGGCGGCGTGCGCGGCCACGTCGGCGTCCGAGTGCCCGGCCAGCGGCCGCTCACCCGGCCACGCCAGCCCCGCCAGGTGCAGCACGGCGTCCGGGGCCGGGTCCGGGTCGTAGGCGTGCACGTCGACGCCGATCCCGGTGCGGGGCAGGGTGCTCATGCGTCGTCCCTCGTCGGCAGGGCCGCGATCAGCAGGTCGCGGGCGGTGGTGATCTTGGCCGCGCGCTCGTCGCCCGCGACCACCCAGACCTGCTCCCCGAGCCGCTCGACCAGGCCCGCGTCGTCCGAGGCCGCGCGGGACTCGTCGTGCGCGTCGTCGGCCCCGTGCGCGTGCGCCCGTGCCAGCAGCTCACGGGTGAACCCCTGCGGCGTCTGGATCGCCCGGAGCTCGGCACGCGGCACGGTCTCGACCACCGGCTCGACGTGGACCCCGCGGTGCATCTCGACCCGCTTGATCGTGTCCGTCACCGGCAGCCCCGGCACCACGGCGGGGTGCCCCGACCGGACCGCGTCGATGACCCGCTCGACCAGCGACGGCGGGGCGAGGGGGCGGGCCGCGTCGTGCACGAGCACCACGTCGACGTCCACCGCGCGCGGGTCCGCCTCGAGGACGGCCAGGCCGGCCGCCACGGACGCCTGCCGGGTGGTGCCACCCGGTACGACCACCAGCGTCACGTCCCCGGCCACCTCCGCCAGCTCGGACGCGATCGCCTCCAGGTGGAGGACCGGCGCGGTCACCACCAGCACCCGGACACGGTTGTCGCCCGCCGCGGACGCTGCCAGCAGGTTGCGGGCAGCGTGCACGACGAGCGACCGACCTCCCAGCGGCACCAGAGCCTTGGGGAGGGAATGACCGAGCCTGCTGCCGCTCCCGGCGGCAGTCAGGACAGCAGCGACGCTCACCTGTGCGGTGGCCTCAGGAGGCGAGGACCTCGTCGAGGATCGCCTCGGCCTTCTCCTCCTCGGTGTGCTCGGCGAGTGCGAGCTCCGAGACGAGGATCTGCCGGGCCTTGGCGAGCATGCGCTTCTCGCCGGCCGACAGGCCGCGGTCGGCGTCCCGGCGCGACAGGTCACGCACGACCTCCGCCACCTTGATGACGTCGCCCGACGCGAGCTTCTCGAGGTTCGCCTTGTAGCGACGCGACCAGTTGGTGGGCTCCTCGGTGTAGGGCGCCCGCAGGACCTCGAACACGCGGTCGAGACCTTCCTGGCCCACCACGTCACGCACACCCACGAGGTCGACGTTCTCCGCCGGCACCTCGATGGTCAGGTCACCCTGGGCGACCTTGAGCTTGAGGTAGAGCTTGTCCTCTCCACGGATGGTCCTGGTCTTGATCTCTTCGATCAATGCCGCACCGTGGTGCGGGTAGACAACGGTCTCCCCAACAGTGAAAGTCATCTGCAGGTGTCCCCTTTCGCAGAGGGGTATCTTATCACGCCCATTTCGCCCCTTTGCCGCGTGATTACGCCCATCGGCGCAGGTCACGGGGCCGTCCGGGAGCACGCGGCGGACCCGGTCGCCCACGGGCCGGGCACGCCGGGCGGACCGTCCCACGGCGGCTAGGCTGGCCCCCGACGGACACCCGTCGACCACCCGGCCCGCTCGACGCCCCGAGGAGTCATCGTGACCTCGCTCCGCCCCCGCACGTTCCGGGCTGCCGCCCTCGCCGCCGGCCTGGCCGTGGCGGGATCGGTGCTCGCGGGCTGCTCCGCCACCAACCCGATCACCACCGAGAACCAGTACTCGGCGTCGGACGGGGTGCGGGCCACGCTCGGCGACGTGCGCGCCAGCAACCTCCTGGTGCTCACGGCGGCCGAGGGCGCGACCGGAGCGATGTACGGGGGTCTCATCAACGACGGGGCCGAGGACCGCACGGTCACGGTCGCGGCAGGCGACGAGACGACCACGGTGCGGCTGGCCCCGGGACAGACCGCGCTGCTGGGCGTCGACAACCCCCCGGTGGGCGACGCCGCGGATGTCCGGTTCTCGTCCGTCGACGTCCCGCCAGGCGGGCTCCTGGCGGTGACCCTCTCGACGCCGGAGGACGGGTCCGTCGAGATCCAGGTCCCGGTCCTCGACGGCACGCTGCCCGAGTACGCGACGGCCGTGCCGACCGCCTCCAGCTGACCGCACGACAGGAGGGGCCGTCGGCGTACCGACGGCCCCTCCTGCATGTCCTGACCCGTGCGGACCGCTCAGCCGAAGCGGCCCGAGATGTAGTCCTCCGTGGCCTGCTCGCGCGGCGAGGAGAAGATCGTCGACGTGTCGTCGATCTCCACCAGGCGGCCCGGCTGTCCCGTCGCGGCCAGGTTGAAGAACGCCGTCCGGTCGGACACGCGCGCGGCCTGCTGCATGTTGTGCGTGACGATGACGATCGTGTAGTCGGACTTCAGCTCGGAGATGAGGTCCTCGATGGCCAGCGTCGAGATGGGGTCCAGGGCCGAGCAGGGCTCGTCCATGAGCAGCACCTGCGGCTTCACCGCGATCGCGCGCGCGATGCACAGGCGCTGCTGCTGACCGCCGGAGAGGCCCGAGCCCGGCCGGTTGAGCCGGTCCTTGACCTCGTTCCACAGGTTGGCGCTGGTCAGCGAGGACTCGACCACGTCCTGCGCGTCCGACTTCGAGAGCCGCTTGTTGTTCAGCTTGATGCCGGCCAGCACGTTGTCCGCGATGGACATGGTCGGGAACGGGTTGGGGCGCTGGAACACCATGCCCACCTGACGCCGGACCGCCACCGGGTCGACGTCGGAGCCGTACAGGTCCACGCCGTCCATCGCCACGGAGCCCTGGACGTACGCGCCGGGGATGACCTCGTGCATGCGGTTCAGGGTGCGCAGGAAGGTCGACTTGCCGCAGCCGGACGGACCGATGAACGCGGTCACGGACCGCGGCTCGACGGACATCTCGACGTCGGCGACCGCCTTGAAGTCGCCGTAGAAGATGTTCAGGTCCTTGACGTCGATGCGCTGTGCCATGGGGATCTCCTTGTGGGCTCAGGCCCGGGTCTTGGGCGCGAACCAACGGCTCACGCCGCGCGCCACGAGGTTGAGCAGCATGACGACCAGGATCAGCACGAGCGCGGCGCTCCACGCCCGGTCGTAGTTGATCGTCGAGATGCAGGTGTCGTCGCCGGGGGTGCACGGGACGAGCCCTGCGGCGTACTGCCGGTAGACGTAGACGGGCAGCGTCATCATGTTGCCCTCGAACACGTTGTTGTTGATCGAGTCGGACGCGCCGACCGTGATGAGCAGCGGGGCGGTCTCGCCGATGACGCGGGCGATCGCGAGCATCACCCCGGTGGTGATGCCGGCGACCGCCGTGCGCAGCACCACCCGCAGGATGGTCAGCCATTTGGGCACCCCGAGCGCGAACGACGCCTCGCGCAGCTCGTTGGGCACCAGCCGCAGCATCTCCTCGGTGGACCGGATCACCACGGGGATCATCAGCACCGACAGCGCCACGGACCCGACCACGCCGCTGCGCGCGTCCGGCCCGACCACCAGGTAGAAGAGGGCGAACGCGAACAGACCCGCGACGATCGAGGGGATGCCGGTCATGACGTCGACGAAGAACGTCACGGACCGGGCCAGGTGCCCGGAGCCGTACTCGACCAGGTAGATCGCCGTCATGATGCCGATCGGCACCGAGATGAGCGTCGCCAGGCCCGTGATCAGGAGCGTGCCGAGCAGCGCGTGGTAGACGCCACCCGCGTCCATGCCGCCGTACACGTTGCGCATCGAGTGCGTCAGGAAGTAGAGGTCGAACCGGCCGATGCCGTTGGCGAGCACGCTCCAGACCAGCGAGATCAGGGGGATCATCGCGAGCGCGAACGCGCCGTAGATGAGGGCACGCATGATCCGGTCGGTGCGCCGCCGGGCGGGGTCGACCTGGCTCAGCGTGCGGCGCAGCTCCGCCGCCTCGGGGGTCAGTGTCTCGACGGCCACGTCAGTTCGCTCCCGAGAAGTCCTTGCGCCGCGCGACGATCGCGCGGGCGGCGAGGTTGACCAGCAGCGTGATGACGAACAGCGCCAGGCCGGTGGCGATGAGCGTCGAGCGGCCGATGTCGTTCGCGTCGTTGAACCGCGCGGCGATGTTCGCGGCGATGGTCTGCTGCTGGCTCGCGACCATGAGCTTGAAGGAGTACAGCAGTCCCGGCGACAGGATCATGAGGACCGCCATCGTCTCGCCGAGGGCGCGGCCGAGGCCCAGCATCGCCGCGGATGTCACGCCGGAGCGCCCGAACGGCAGGACGGTCATCCGGACCAGCTCCCAGCGCGTGGCGCCGAGGGCGAGGGCCGCCTCCTCGTGCAGGCGGGGGGTCTGCAGGAACACCTCGCGACTCACGGCCGTGATGATCGGCAGGATCATCACGGCCAGCACGATCGCGGTGGTCGCCAGGACGCGCGGCGGGTTGGACGCGTTGCCGTGCACGTCGCCGGCGAACAGCGGGATCCAGCCCAGGTAGTCGACGAAGAACTGCCACACCGGCTGCACCTTGGGCGCCAGCACCAGCACACCCCAGAGGCCGAAGACGACCGACGGGATGGCGGCGAGCAGGTCGACCAGGTAGCCCAGCGCCGAGGCCATGCGGCGCGGCGCGTAGTGCGAGATGAACAGGGCGATGCCGACGGCGACCGGCACCGCGAGCACGAGCGAGACGATCGCGGCCAGGATCGTGCCGAAGATGAGCGGCCCCACGACGGACCACAGGTTTCCGTCGGCCGGGATCCACGGCACCTCGGACGCGAGGTCCGGGTTGGTGAGCGCCGGGAGGGCCTCGATGACGAGGAAGATGGCCACCGAGGCGAGCACGGCGAGGATGAGGATCCCGGAGGCGACCGCGAGCCGGCGGAAGCCGCGGTCGAGGCCGCGGTCCGTCGACCGGCCGCGGCGTCTGGCGGGGCGGACGGGCGTGACCGGCGGGGTCACGGCTGTCGTGGGCGAGGCCAACGGATGCGCTCCTGTCAGGGGGTGGTGGAGCGCCGTCGTCCGGCAGCCGACGGATCGGCTGCCGGACGACGGCGGTACGAGCTCGTTACTTGGTGGTGATCGCCTCGATGGCGGCCGTCACGTCCGTGCGGAGCGCGTCGGAGATCGGCGCGGAGCCAGCCGCGGTCGCGGCCTGGTCCTGACCGTCGGCGCTGGCCACGTAGGTCGCGTAGCCCTTGACCAGGTCGGCCTTCTCCTGGCTGTCGTAGGTGTTGCAGACCAGCAGGTACGAGACCAGGATCGCCGGGTAGGCGCCCGACTCGGTGGTGGTGCGGTCGATGTCGATGACGATGTCACCGTCCGCACGGCTGTCGTCGCGCGGGGAGACGTCGACCGTCTTGGCCGCGGCCTCCGCGGTCGGGGCGACGAACTCGGAGCCGACGCCCAGCGAGACCTTGCCCAGCTCACCGACGGCCGAGGCGTCCGCGTAGCCGATGGTGCCGGTCGCGGCCTGGATCGTCTGCACGACGCCCGAGGTGCCGTTGGCGCCCTGGCCGACGTTCACGGGCCACGTGTTGGAGACGTCGTACGTCCACACGTCCGGGGCCGTCTTGGACAGGTAGTCCTGGAAGTTCTTGGACGTGCCCGAGTCGTCCGAGCGGTGCACGACCGTGATCGCACCCGACAGGCTCGCGTCGGGGTTCAGCTCGGTGATGGCCGGGTCGTCCCACGTGGTGACCGTGCCGTTGAAGATCTGGGCCAGCAGCTCGGGGCTGAGGTTCAGCTCGCTGACGCCGTCGATGTTGAACGCGACCGCGATCGGGCTGATGTAGACCGGCAGGTCCAGACCGGAACCACCGAAGCAGCGGTCGGTGGAGGAGGCCAGCTCCTCCTCGTTCATCGCGCCGTCCGAGCCGGCGTAGTCCAGCGAGCTGTCGAGGAAGCCCTTGCGGCCTGCACCCGAGTCGGTGGTCGTGTAGTTCACGGTGACGTCCGGGTTGGCGGTCTGGAACCCGGCGACCCAGGCCTGCTGGGCCTTCTCCTGCGCGCTCGAGCCGCCGCCGTTCAGCGTCCCGCTCAGGGTCGAGACGGGAGCGTCGGAACCCGTGTCGGACGTGCTGTCGCCCGATCCGGTGGGGTCGTCCGATCCGCAGGCCGCGAGGGAGAGGGCGAGCGCGCCGGTGAGGGCGATCGCGCCGATCCGGCCGTGGAGGGAGAGCTTCACTGTGTTCCGTCCTGTCGATCAGGTGCGCACCGGTGTGTGCGCGGCGAGGTCGACGGTAGGAACCGCACGTGACCAGGCGGGCGGCAGCGGGTGAACCCCAGGTGAACGGTGGCCGACGAGTCGGACGCGTGTCCGACCCCGGCAGCACGACGCCCCGCGCACCGGGTGGTGGGCGGGGCGTCCTGGGCGTCGACGGTCCGGGCGTCTACTCCTCGTCGTCGGCGAGCTTGTACCCCAGGCCGCGGACGGTCAGCAGGAGGGCCGGGCTGCCCGGGTCGACCTCGATCTTGGCGCGGACACGCTTGACGTGGACGTCGAGGGTCTTGGTGTCTCCCACGTAGTCCGAGCCCCAGATGCGGTCGATGAGCTGACCACGGGTGAGCACGCGGCCGGCGTTGCGCAGCAGCAGCTCGAGCAGCTCGAACTCCTTGAGCGGGAACGCCACCAGCTCGTCGCGCACGCGCACGGTGTGCCGCTCCACGTCCATGCGCACCGGCCCGGCGACGAGCAGGTCCTCGTCGTCCTCGTCGTCGGGCAGGACCGGCCCGGACGCCCCCGCCGTGACCACGGCCGCCGCCCGGCGACGCAGCACGGCCCGCACGCGGGCGAGCAGCTCGCGCGACGAGTACGGCTTGGTGACGTAGTCGTCGGCGCCCAGCTCCAGGCCGACCACCTTGTCGATCTCGTCGTCCTTGGCCGTGAGCATGATGACGGGGACGTCGCTGACCAGGCGCAGCCGGCGGCACACCTCCGTGCCGGGCAGGCCAGGCAGCATGAGGTCGAGGAGCACGAGGTCAGCACCGAGCTCCTCGAAGCGAGCCAGCGCGTCCGGTCCGGTCGCGGCGGTGACGACGTCGAAGCCCTCGCGCTCCAGCTGGTACGTCAGCGGGTCGCGGTAGGACTCCTCGTCCTCGACCAGCAGGATCCGGGTCATGAGGCGCTCCGGCTCACGTGCGCTCCCTCGTTCTCGATGTCGGTGGTGGCGTCGCGGTCGGCGGCCGGGAGCGCGGTGACGGTGCTCGTCGGCTCCTCCGGCGCACGGGGCAGCCGCAGCGTGAACGTCGAGCCCCGGCCGGGCTGCGACCACACGGTCACGTCGCCGCCGTGGTCCGCCGCGACGTGCTTGACGATGGACAGGCCCAGGCCGGTGCCGCCGGTGTCGCGCGAGCGCGCGGGGTCCACCCGGTAGAACCGCTCGAACACCCGCTCCTGCTCCGCCGGCAGGATGCCGATCCCCTCGTCCACCACGGCGATCTCCACGAGGTCCCCGTCGCTGCGCACCCCGACGCCCACGTGGGACGCCTCGCCGGAGTACGCGACCGCGTTGTCCAGCAGGTTGCGCACCGCGGTGACCAGGAGGTCGTGCTGGCCGAGCACGCGGGTGCCGCGCACGCCGCCGATGTCGAGCCGCACGTGCTTGGCCTCGGCCGTGGTCCGGGCACGGTCCACGGCCTCGGTGAGCACCGCGTCCACCTCGACCAGACCCACCTGCCCGAGCGCGCCCGCCACCTGCAGGCGGGACAGCTCGATGATCTCGTGCACGAGCGCCGACAGCCGGGTGGCCTCCGCCTGCATGCGGCCGGCGAACCGGCGCACGGCCTGCGGGTCGTCGGCGGCGTCCTGGACCGTCTCCGCGAGCAGCGCGAGCGCGCCGACGGGTGTCTTGAGCTCGTGCGAGACGTTGACGACGAAGTCGCGTCGGATGGCCTCGAGGCGGCGCGCCTGCGTGAGGTCCTCCGCCAGGACCACGAGGTGCTGGGCGGTCACCTGCGCCACGCGGACCTGGACCAGCAGGACCCCGGGGCCGACCGGGCCGCGTGGCACCTCGAGGACCTCGTCGCGGATCACGCCGTCGCGGCGCACCTGCGCGATGAGGTCGCGGATGGCCGCCGGGGAGACCCGCCCGTCGCGCACGATGCCGAGCGCGTGCGCGGGAGCGCTCGCGCGCAGCACCGTGTCACCCTCGTCCAGCACCACCGCGGCCGAGCGCAGCACCGCGAGCGTCCGGACCAGGCCGTCGTCGAGCACCGGCTCGGCCTGCGGGGGCAGCGTCCGCTGCGTCCGCTCGCTCCAGCGGAACGCCAGGGTCGCCCAGACGCCCACGAGCAGCCCGAGGCCGCCCGCGAGCAGCAGCATGAGCCCGTCGATGCCGTTCACACCGCTCACCCTAGGACGCCCGCCGCCGTGCGCCGCGCCGACGACGCTGCGCTCGACCGCCCCGCCGCCCAGCGTTCACCGGGTGTTCAGCCGAAGGTCTCCAGCAGCGTGGAACGCTCCGCGTCCGTGAGGTTGGTGGCCACGAGCGTGCTGTGCAGGCCGTGCATCCGCTCCCCCAGCCGGTCCTGGTCCGCACCCTCCGTCACCGCGCACAGCAGCGACGTCCCCGGCGTGATCTGCGCCCGGATGTCGTCGAGCTGGCGCTCGGTGATGCCGACCGCCGCGACCGCCTTGGTGATGGCGCCGGCTGCGGCGCCGACCGCCGCACCGAGCAGGGGCACGAAGAACAGCCCGCCGAACAGCAGGCCCCAGAACGCGCCCCAGCCGGTGCCGCGCACCTGGTCCTCGTGCGCGTGGTGCATGGAGGGCTTGGACTCGCCGTCCGGCCAGCTGATGACGGCGTGGTCGACGATCTTGACCAGCCCGTCGGACTGGGCGCCCTTGAGCGCCGTGACGGCCTTCTGTGCACCGTCCGCGGTCTCGAACTTCCATGCGGTGAACGTGGTCATCGTCGGTTCCGTCCCTCCGGGTGGTCGGTCGTGCTCGTGGTCAGGCCTGGGCGACCTCGTCGCCGTGGATCGTCAGGGCCCAGAGGATGACGACGTCGAGGACGATCGCCGTCATGGACCACCAGGGCGTGATCGGCAGCGACACGAACTGCGTCAGCACGTTGATCATCACCAGCAGGATCGCCGCCACCCGGGCCCAGCCGCGGCCGGAGAACAGCGCGAAGCCGACGACCAGGAGCAGCACGCCGAGCACCAGGTGCACCCAGCCCCACGTCGAGACGTCCACCACCGCGATCCCGTCCGACGACCACGACAGGACCGTGGCCGGCGAGAACACGGCTACCGCACCCGCGATGATGTTGAACAACCCGGACACGATGATCGCGAACGCGGCGAACCACACCCAGCCGACCCAAGCCGTCACGCGCTGCGCCATCGTCGTCTCCTCGTGGCCGGGACCGTCTGCGGCCATGCTGGCGCAGGTGAGGTGTGACCTGCGTCACCCGATCTGCATGACCTGGGCGCCCGGGGACACAACAGCCGCCGTCCGTTCACCTGGGCGCGCCCCGCCGTTCACCTGCCGGTGTCAGCCTGGCGCTGCGCGCGGCACGTGCCGTCGCGGCACGAGAGGGAGCACATGCGGGACATCTTCGACGCCGAGCTGCACCAGCTGGGCGAGGACCTGGCGTCCATGAGCGGCCGGGTGGAGCAGGCCATCACGAACGCCGGCATCGCGCTGCTGACCGCCGACCTGGCGCTCGCCGAGTCGGTGATCGCCGACGACCTGGCGATCGACGCCATCGAGCGCGACCTCGACGAGCGCTGCGTCCTGCTGCTCGCGCAGCAGCAGCCGGTGGCCACCGACCTGCGGATCGTCGTCTCCTCCCTGCGCATGAGCGCGTCGCTGGAGCGCATGGGTGACCTGGCGCGTCACGTCGCGCAGGTGGCGCGCGGCCGGTACCCCCGGCACGCCGTGCCGCACGCGCTGTCCGGCACGTTCGCGGAGATGCACGACGCCGCCGTGCGGGTGGCCCGGCGCACGACGACGCTGCTGAACAGCCGCGAGGTCCAGCTGGCCGAGAGCATCGAGCAGGACGACGACCTCCTGGACGAACTGCACGAGGACACGTTCGCGGCGCTGCTGGGCGGGTCCTGGGCCGGCACCACGCAGGAGACCATCGACGTCACCCTGCTGGGCCGCTACTACGAGCGGTTCGGCGACCACGGCGTCTCGGTCGCCCGCCGCGTGACGTACCTGGTCACCGGGGCCGCGGCCCGCGGCGAGCTGGACCGCTCCGCCACCTGAGCGGACGCCGCTCAGCACAACGTCCGAGGAGGTACGGGTCCTGACCCGTACCTCCTCGGACGTTGTGGTTCTGTGGGGTGCCGCCGGGGTCAGCGGCCCTGGTTGGCGACGGCCTTGATGGCCTCCGCGGCGGCCTCGGGGTCGAGGTACGTGCCGCCGGGGTTGGTGGGCTTCAGCGTCTGCTCGTCCAGCGTGTAGAGCAGCGGGATGCCCGTGGGGATGTTGATACCGGCGATGGTGCCGGGGTCCACGTCGTCCAGGTGCTTGACCAGCGCGCGGATGGAGTTGCCGTGCGCGGCGACCAGGACGGTCTTGCCCGACTGCAGGTCCGGCACGATCGCCGACTCCCAGTAGGGCAGGGCACGGACCAGCACCTGCTCGAGCGCCTCGGCGCGCGGGATCGGCTCACCGGCGTACCGGGGGTCGCTGTCCTGCGAGAACTCCGAGCCCAGCTCGATGTCCGGCGGCGGGAAGTCGTAGGACCGGCGCCAGAGCATGAACTGCTCCTCGCCGTACTCCTCCAGGGTCTGCTTCTTGTCCTTGCCCTGCAGCGCGCCGTAGTGCCGCTCGTTCAGGCGCCAGGAGCGGCGCACCGGGATCCAGTGCCGGTCGGCGGCGTCGAGCGCCAGGTTGGCCGTGGTGATGGCCCGCCGCAGCAGCGACGTGTGGACGACGTCGGGGAGCACGCCGGCGTCGGTCAGCAGCGTGCCGCCGCGCTTCGCCTCCTCGATGCCCTTCTCGGACAGGGGCACGTCGACCCAGCCGGTGAACAGGTTCTTGGCGTTCCACTCGCTCTCGCCGTGGCGGAGCAGCACGAGGGTGTAGGTCATGGACCCATCCTGCCGCAGCCGTGGCGGCGTGGCCTGGGACGTCCGGCCCTCAGACTCGCGAGGAGCGGACCTCACCGGCCACGGCGTACACCTTGAGCATCTGGTCGGCGGTGGTCTCCCAGCCGAACCGCTCCGCCACCTGGCGCGCCCCGACGGCGTACCGGGCGCGCAGGTCCGAGGAGGCCAGCACGTCGGCGATGACGTCCGCCCACACCGCGGGGTCGTGCCCGCGCACCAGCCGGCCGGACACGTCGTGGTCGACGATCGTGCGCAGGCCGCCCACGCACGCGGCGACGACCGGGACGCCGCTCGCCTGGGCCTCCGCGGCGACCAGCCCGAACGACTCGCTGCGCGACGGCATCGCCACCAGGTCGGCCGCGTGGTACCAGGTGGCCAGGGCGTCACGGTCGGCCGGCGGGTGCACGACGACGTCGTCGGCCACCCCGCACACCGCCGCCAGCGCCTCGAGCTCGCGCACCGCGCTGGAGCGTCCGGACGGGCCGCCCAGGACCACGAGCAGCGGCACCGGACGACCGGTGGTGCGCAGCACGCCGAGGGCGCGGACCAGAACGTCGGGGGCCTTGAGCGCCTGCACGCGGCCGGCGAAGAGCACGATCGCGCGGTCGGTCGGCAGCCCGAGGGCCGCCCGCGCGGACGCCTGGTCGCCCGGGACGAACCGGTCCAGGTCCACCCCCGGCTCCACCACGTGCACGCGCGACGGGTCGGCGCCGTACAGCTCGACGAGCTCCTGCGCCTCGACCGGTGTGCTGGCCACGAGCGCGTCGGCCTCCTGGACCAGCTGCTCCTCGCCGACCACGCGCTGCGTGGGCTCGGGCGTGTCCCCCGGCGCCAGCGACGCGTTCTTCACGCGGGCCAGGGTGTGCGCGGTGTGCACCAGCGGCACCTCCCAGCGGTCCGCCGCGATCTGCCCCACCTGGCCGGACAGCCAGTAGTGCGAGTGCACCACGTCGTACCAGCCCGGCCGACGCGCGGCCTCCCACCGCAGCACTCCCGCGGCCATCCCGCACAGGACGCCCGGCAGGTCGTTCTTGTCCAGCCGCTCGAACGGGCCGGCCGGCACGTGGTGCACCAGGATCGGCGCGACGACGCCCGGCTCGACCGCGTCGGCCAGCAGCACCGCGCGGGCCTCCTCGCCCTCGATCGGTCGACCGTCGGCGTCCGCACCGGCCAGCAGCAGGGTCTCGGGCTGGTCCGAGGCGGTCGCGCGCGTGAAGATCTCGACGCGTGCCCCCCGGGCCGCGAGCGCACGGGACAGCTCGAGCACGTACACGTTCATGCCGCCGGCGTCGCCCGTCCCCGGCTGGTCGAGCGGGGACGTGTGCGCCGAGAGCATGGCGACGCGCGGGGCGTGCTCGAGGGTCACGGCTGCTCCTGTTCGCGGACGGGTCTGGGCCCATTCTCACGCACGGAGCGCCCGCTCACCTCACGGCCGGGCGGGGGCCTCCGCGGCGTGCGCGCCCTCGGACCGGCGGCCGTTGAGCTTGGAGCGCAGGGCACTGAGCCCGCTCGGCGGCTTGTAGTCGCCGCGGATGGGGAAGATGTTCCCGTCCGGGAGGAAGCCGCCCGCGGTCGAGGGGTAGAACGCGAGCTCCGGCCACATGGTGACGATCTCCTTGAGCCGGGCGCCGCGCGCGAACGCGGCCGCCAGCTGCGGGTCGTTGCCGGTGTAGGTGAGCGAGAAGTCGTGGTCCTGGACGACGGTCTCCCCGGTGGGCACCTCGCCGCGCCGCGGGGTCCAGCCCCACGGGCTCGGCGGCTCCTGGTGGTTCCGGTCCGGACCGACGCGATAGATGTCGAAACCGTTGCGCATCGCGGTACCTCCCTGTTCGTCGTCGACGCACAGGGATCGGCACGTGGGAGGGGGTCCTGGAGCCGATTCGCCCGGTGTCACCCGAAAGGCGTCATCGGACGACCAGCAGCCGCGGTACCGCGGCCCACGGGAGATAGGTGTCGTCGCCCGCGTACGTGACGACCACGAGCGACGTCCGGGTGCTGGTCGGGAGCGTGACGACCGCCGCGCCGCGGCCGTCCAGCGTCGCCGAGCCCTTGCGCGCCCCGTTGACCCAGACGTCGACCCGGCCCGTGGGCGTCACGTCGGCGACGCCGGTCACCTGCACGTGCACCTGCTTCGGGTCGCCGCGGCGCAAGGTCCAGTCCGTGCCGTCGGTGCGGACGGTCGGGAGGGTACGCACCACGACGAGCGTCGCGGCCCGGGACGTCGAGCCGGTCACCGGCGGGTCGGCCGCGGGCGCCCCTGCGTACACCGCGGTGACACCGTGCCGACCGGTGGCCACGTCCGCGGGCAGGCGGACGCTGGCGGTGCCGTCCGCGGACAGCGGGACGGTGGCCACGGAGGTGCCGTCGACGAGCACCTGCACGGAACCCTCTGGCTGGCCACCCGGCGCCGTCACGGTGACGCGGGCCGTCACCGGCCGGCCGAACGCGGTGATCGACGAGGACAGCGACAGGTGCGTCGACGAGGCGACCGGCGGGGCCGTGGAGACGCCGAGGACGTCGGCCAGCAGGTCGACCGCACCGGAGGCGTCGCCGGACATGAGCGCGTGCTCGGCGTCGGCCGTGGTGGCGGCGTCGTCGGCACCGGAGACGTCCTGGGCGAGGTCGCGGACCACCGAGACGACCACGCCCGCAGCCGCCGCGGTGTCGCGGTCCGTCCCGTCGAGCTCCGCGGCCGCGTCGGCCAGCAGCCGGACCGCCGGGCCGGTGCGTGCGGGGTCGATGTGCGTGCCGTCCCAGACCGGTGCGTCCAGGACCGCCTGCACGGCGTCCTGCGCGTCGCCCGCGGGCAGGGTCGCGACGAGCGCGGTCAGCCGGTCGCGCTGCGGGTCCGTGCGCAGGCCCCAGCCGTACGGGAACAGCGGCGCGTAGGTGTCGTCGCCGACGTTGACGGGCACCTGGTCGGCCGTCGCGGGCCAGCTCACCGGCAGCCTGCCCGTGAACGGCCGCGCGCCGAACAGGACGTCCGCGACGCCCGCGCCCTCGGTGCCGGGCAGCCAGGACGCGACGAGTGCGTCGATGGACCCGAGCTGGTCGGTGACCAGCTGCGGGCGGCCCGACGACGACGAGCACCGCGCACGGCAGGCGCCGCAGACGGTGTCGATGGCGGCACGGTCCGCGGCGCTCAGCGATCAGCGACTTGCCGTTGTTGCCGACGTCGCCCTGCCCCTCGGCATAGGGCGTCTCGCCGACGACGACGATCCCCACCTGCGCATCCCCCACGGGCGCCGACGCGTCCTTGGAGTAGGTCACGGAGGCGTCGGCGGCCTGGATGCCCTCGAGGATGCTGGTGCCCGGCGTGATGTCGCCCGAGCCGCCCTGCCAGGAGATGGTCCAGCCGCCCGACTGGTGGCCCACGTCGTCGGCGTTGGAGCCGGCGACGTAGACCTTGGTGCCCGCCGCCAGCGGCAGCAGGCCGTCCGCGTTCTTCAGCAGCACCTGGGACTTCGCCGCCGCCTCGCGCGCCACCGCGCGGTGGGCGTCGGACCCCACGTCCGCCGCCAGGGTGCGGTCCGCGAACGGGGCGTCGAACAGACCGAGCGCGAACTTCTGCGTGAGGATCCGGCGGACCGCGTCGTCGATGCGCTCCTGCGACACCTCGCCGGAGGACACCTTGTCCGTCATCGCCGCGATGAACGCGCCGAAGTTGTAGGGCGCCATCGCCATGTCCAGGCCGGCGTTGACCGACCGTGCGGCCTTGTCCGCGTACGTGCCGCCGGGCAGCTTGTCGATGCCCTCCCAGTCGCTGATGAGGAAGCCGTCGAAGCCGAGGTCGCCCTTGAGCAGGTCGGTGTTCAGGGCGCCGTACTCGTGCATCCGGACCGGGTCGGCGCCGGCGATCGAGACCGCCGAGTACGACGGCATGATCGAGCCGACGCCGGCCTCGATCGCGGGCTCGTACGGCTTGACGTACAGCCGCTTCAGCTCGTCCAGGCTGTCGACGTGGGTGATTCCCTGGTCGATCGGGTAGCCGGAGCCCGCCTGCGTCGGGTCGTAGCTCGTGCCGCCGTCGCCCACCCAGTGCTTGGCGGTGGCCAGCACGCTGTCCGGGCCGGACAGGTCGGACGGGTCCGCCCCCTGCAGGCCCGTGACGGCCGGGGCGGCCATGGCGGTCACCAGCGCCGGGTCCTCGCCGAACGACTCGTAGCTGCGGCCCCAGCGCTCGTCGCGCGTGACGCACAGGCACGGCGCGAACGCCCAGGGCACGCCGGTCGCGCGGACCTCCTGCGCGGTGGTCCGCTCCACCTGCTCGACCAGGTCGGCGTCGCGTGCGGCGCCGAGGCCCTCGTTGTGCGGGAAGATCGTGGCGCCGACCACGTTGTTGTGGCCGTGCACGGCATCGACGCCGTAGATCAGCGGGATCTGCAGCCGCGTCGAGAGCGCCTGGCGTTGGAAGCCGTCGATCATGTCCGCCCAGCCGGCCGGCGTGTTCTGCGCCGGGACCGAGCCGCCGCCCGACAGCACCGAGCCCAGGCCGAGGTCGGCGATCTGGGTCGGCGACTGCAGCCCGAGCCGCTCCGCCTGGGTCATCTGGCCGATCTTCTCGGCCAGGGTCATCCGGCCGAGCAGGTCGTCGACGCGCTCCGCCGTGGGCCTCGTCGCATCCAGGTACGGCGCCCCGACGGCGTTGAGGACGACCTGCGGGCTGGTGCCGACCGCGGCGCCTGCGGCGGTCAGGTCGACGCGCACCGTGCGGGCGTCGTCGACCGCGGCCGTCGCGTGCGTCACCACGTCGATGCTCTGCGTGGTGCCGGACTCCGTGCCGGCGGGGAACGTCAGCGTCCCCGAGAACGCGTCGTAGTGGGTGCCGGCGACGGCGGTGCCGGCACCGTTCGCGTAGTCGACGGTCACGTCCGTGGTCAGGGGCGCGCCGTCGGTGGTCGTCAGGACGAGCGGCACCTGCGCGGTCTCACCGGGGTCGACGAGCACGACGTCGGTGCCGGCCGTGACGGTCGCCGTGGCGGCCGGGACCGCCGAGCCGTACAGCTGCACGTCGTCGACGGCCCAGCCGACCGGCTCCGCCGTGCCGGGCACCATGGTCAGCGCGTACCCCCAGGACGACGTCAGATCGAGCGTCCCGTTGCGCGTCGCGGCGTCGCCCGGCTGGTAGCCGCTGAGCGTGAACGCCGAGAAGGGCAGGTCCACCACGTTCCAGCGGCTGCCGTCGCTGGACCAGGTGTCCTTGAACGTGGTGGCCCAGAGCTCGGAGTGCTCACCGTCCGGACCGCCGTCCTTGAGCTCGATCTTGATGTCGCCGCCCGCGGTCGGGCTCGCGGGGCGCGTCGGCTGGGAGGCGTACCAGGCCAGCCGGATGCCGCGGAACGAGCTCCAGTCCTGACCCGCGGCGAGGTTCTCGCTGAACCCGCCCCAGCCGCCCGACGGGATGAGGTAGTCGCCGGACAGCACGTGGTTGCCCGCGGGCGCGCCGGGCCGGTCCTGCGGCGTGACCGCCAGGCTGACCAGGTCCGGCGCGGAGCCCCACGTGAAGATTCCGACCGTGCTGCCGGGCGCGGCCAGGGGCACGTCACCCTCGGCGTCCTCGATCGTCGTGACCCGGTCGTACAGCCCGAGGTCGTCGAAGGTCCACGCGCCCGGCACCCAGGTCGGTCAGCGTGACCGCGAAGCCGGTGCTCGCCGACGGGTCGAACCGCGCGTCGGAGGCGGGATCGCCCTTGAGCCGCAGCTGCGAGAACGCCACGCTGACCTGGCGCCAGCCCGCGGTGTCGTCGGTGACCGAGCGCTCGAACAGCTGGCCGTGGCTCTTCAGCTCGTACCGCAGGAGCCCCCCGCCGCCGGTGCCCAGGAACCAGAACGTGAACCCGTCGTGCGCGGACCAGTCGGTGACCGCGGTGTCGTGCGTGAAGCCGAACCAGTCGCCCGGGGCCGGGCCGCCCGAGACGGTGGCGACGAGCCCGCTGCCGCCGCGGTCGACGGGAGCCGTGGAGAGCACCGGCGTGACCGGCGCGCTGATCCCCCAGGTGGTGTACCCCGCGGGGACGCCCGACTCGTAGTCGTCGAGCACCGTCACGGCGCCGACGTCCGGCAGGTCACCGTGCGGGGTGATCGTCACGGTGCTCGTCGTGCGGCCGCCCAGCACCAGACCCGCGGACGGCTCGGACAGCGTGAGCTCGACCGTGCGCACCTGACCGAGCGGGCCGTGGTCGACGGTGGGCACCGCGACGTCGGCCTGCGTGGTGCCCGCGGGGAAGGTCAGGACCTGGTCGACCGCGGTGTAGTCCGTGCCGGCCTCGCCCGATCCGCCGGTCGACCGCACCCGCACCGTGGTGTCGCTCGCGGCAGCGGTGGCCAGGATCACCGGCACGACCGCGTCGGTCCCGGCCGGCACGGTGGTGCCCGCCCCGGCGAACGCGACGGCCACCTGCGTCGGCGTGCCGTAGACCTCGAGGGAGAACACCGAGTAGCCGTACCAGTGCAGCCGCGCGGGGTCCCACGTGAAGCTGGTCCGCTGGGTCATGAGCACGCGCACGTACCGGGCGTCGGTGGCGGTGAACGTCACGTCGTCGGTGCCGCCGTCGCCGGCCGTCTCGGTGTGCACCGAGGTCCACGAGGTGGGGTCGTCCGGTGCGGTCGTCGCCACCTGCACGTCGTAGCCCGCTGCGAAGGCCGCCTCCCACGCCAGCACCACGTGGTCCACCGACGCCACGGCACCCAGGTCCACCTGCAGCCACTGGGTGAACGGCACGTCCTCGTCCGGCCCGTTGCCGCTGGCCCAGCGGGTGGTCGGGTCGCCGTCGATCGCCGCGTCCGGCGGGAACGTCCCGTCGGCGTCGGACTGCGACTGCGACGCCGACGCGGTGCCGGTGCGCGCCAGGTCACCCGGTGCGGCAGACGCCGGGGACGCGAGCCCGACGAGGGCCAGCGGGACGACGAGCGCCAGGGCGGCGAGCGCGGCGGGGAACGGGTTCAGGCGGTCGGCACGACGCACGGTCACTCCCTCGTGACGTGGCCGGGCTCCGTTGCGCAGCCACTGCCGCGAGGCCCGTGGGCGGGGCGCCTCTGCTCCGCCTGCCCGTGCGGCTCCGGCCAGACAACCACAGTCACTTACTGGGCGGTCAGTCCCAGAAGATCACGATTCGATAACGGGCGAACCGGTCGATCCGGACGCCTCCCCCATCCCGGCTGCGTCCGCACAACCAGGCGTCCGGACGCGCGGTTGTGCGGACGCCACGGGGTCACTGGCGGTGACGTCCGAGCACAGACGGGTCAGGGCCCGTACATGCTCGGACGCAAGGGTGGGGAAGGCCGTTGCGTCCGAGCACAGACGGGTCAGGGCCCGTACATGCTCGGACGCAAGGGTGGGGTGGTCAGGCGCGGAGGATGCAGGTGGGGGCCGGCAGCCGGAGGGTCGAGGTCACCGCGCCCTGCCGGTCCAGGACAGCGACGTCGTCGGACTTCTCGTCGGCCGTCACCGTCCAGCCGTCGACGACCTCCAGGTGGCGCGGCCAGCGCCCCGGCAGGGCGTCGTCGGCCACCGGGTCCAGCAGCCCGTCGGCGCGGACCGCGAACCGCGCGACCACGTCGTCCCCGCGTACCCCGACCAGCAGGCGGTCGCCGTCGAGCACCACGTGCGACGGCAGCACGGACCGACCGGCCTCGCGCGCCGCGACGGTCGTCGCGGGCAGCGTCTGCACCAGCGCACCGACGCCCCGCTCCCAGGCGAGCACCCGCACGGTGACGTCGAGCTCGCCGACGACGTACGCGAACCGGCCGTCCGCGCTGAACACCAGGTGCCGCGGACCGGTGCCGGCGGGCAGCGTCGCCGCGATGCCGTCCTCCTCGAGCAGCCCGCCCTCGCGCCGGTACCGGCGGACCTGGTCCGTGCCCAGGTCCACCACCAGGACGAACGCGCCGCTGGGGTCCAGGGCGACGAAGTGCGCGTGCGAGGCCTCCTGGCGGTCCTCGACGGGACCCGCGCCCTCGTGGGCGAACACCTGCGCCGGTGCCGTCGTCGCGAAGCCGCCGTCCTCGTCGAGGGGCAGGACGGCGAGGGTGCCCGACGAGTAGTTGGCGACGAACAGCGTGCGGCCGTCGGTGTCGAGCAGCAGGTGGCAGGGGTCGGCGCCGCCGGACGGCACCGTGGCCCGGTGCACCAGGCCGTCGCCGACGACGTCGAACGCGCTGACCGTGCCGCCGGACTGCTCGTTCACCGCGTACAGGACCGTGCCGCGCAGGGCCACGAACGACGGGGACGGCGTCTCGACGACCTGCCGGGCGCCGCTCAGCACACCGGTCGCGGGATCGAGGTCGACGCGCCAGATGCCCTCCCCCTGACCGACGGGCGAGCCCGCTCCGGCGACGGGGTAGGTACCGATCCACAGGGGGGTCCGCGAGGCGCTCACGGTCGGCGAGCCTACGGGCCGGTCGGCGGTCGCTGCGATCGGAGCCACTCCGCCGGGTCCGCCAGGACGGTGCCCAGCGCCGCGAGCGCACCCCCGGTCATCGCGGGGTACTGCCCGGCGCGCGCGGGGGACACCCGCAGCGGCGACCAGGGCGCGAAGATGACCAGCTCGTCCAGCCGCGCGGAGACCTCCTCGTGCACGTGCGCGAACAGCTGCCCGAACGTGCCGCCGAGGACCACCTCCCCCACGTCGACGACGTTGGCCACCGACGCGAGCGCGACCCCGAGCGCCCGGGCGGCCTGCGCGACCGCACCCCTCGCACGGTCGTCACCGGCCGCGAGCGCGTCGAGCAGCGAGTCCAGCCGGGCGGTCGGCGGCAGACCGGCGGCGCGGAGCATCGCATCCTGGCCGGCCAGCGCCTCGAGGCTCCCGTCGGACGCGCGCGGTCCACGGAACGCATCGACCACGATGTGCCCGATCTCGCCGCTCCAGCCGTGCCGGCCCGGGAAGATCTCGCCGTCCAGCACGATCGCGCCGCCGATGCCGACCTCGCCGGACACGTACGCGAAGCTGGGCGCCCCGCGGCGCGCGTGCGCCTCCGCGCGGGCGGCCAGGTTGGCCTCGTTGGCCACCCGCGGCGGGATCGCGGCCAGCGCGGGATGGGCGGCGACCGCCGCGACGACGTCGACGTCCCGCCACCCGAGGTTCGGCGCGATGCGCAGCGGGCCGGTGACCCGGTCCACCAGGCCGGGCAGCGCGAGCGCCGTGCCGGCCACCCGGACGCCGGAGCCCTCGAGCTTCTCGACGACGGGGGCGGCCAGCGCGGCGAGCCGGTCGAGGACCGGCCCGGCGTCGGCACCTCGCAGGTCGTCCAGCTCGACGTGCTCCTCGAGCACGTCTCCGGCCAGGTCGATCGCGCGGATGCCGAGGTAGTCGACGTTGACCTCCATCCCCACGCCCGCCACGGTCCCCCGCGCGGGCGCGAGCGGCACCGCCGGCCGGCCCGCGCGCTGGGTCTGGGTGGGGTCCAGCTCGCGCACCAGGCGGGCCTCGATCAGGTGGTCGACGAGCCCCGAGACGGTCGCGCGCGCCAGCCCCTCTGCGGCGGCCAGCTGCGCCCGGGACACGGGCGCAGGGGCGTCGACGATGCCCCGCAGCGCGACGCCGAGGTTCTGGTCGCGCATCTGCGCCTGCCGGGCCACGCGCGTGGGGTCGCGGCGTTCGGGCGTCGGCATGGCTTGACCCTACCGGCCGGGCGAGATAAATTCATCGGACAAACTAAACCGGTTTCATCTCGATGAGGAGACGCGTGATGGCAGCACAGCCCACCCGTGCAGACAAGTTCTCGTTCGGCCTCTGGACGGTCGGCTGGAACGCCCAGGACCAGTTCGGCTCCGCCAGCCGGCCGTGGCTCGACCCGGTGGAGTCGGTGCACAAGCTCGCCGAGCTGGGCGCCGCGCACGTGACGTTCCACGACGACGACGTGGTCCCCTTCGGCTCCGACGCCGCCGAGCGCGACCGGATCCTGTCCCGCTTCAAGGGCGCGCTCGACGAGACCGGCATCACCGTCGAGATGGTCACCACCAACACGTTCAGCCACCCGATCTTCAAGGACGGCGCGTTCACCTCGAACGACCGTCGCGTGCGCCGCTACGGCCTGCGCAAGGTGGTCCGCAACGTCGACCTGGCCGCCGAGCTCGGCGCCGACACGTTCGTCATGTGGGGCGGCCGCGAGGGTGCCGAGTACGACTCGGCCAAGGACCTCAACGCCGCGCACGACCGCTACGCCGAGGGCATCGACACCGTCGCCGCGTACATCAAGGAGAAGGGCTACGACCTGCGCATCGCGCTCGAGCCCAAGCCCAACGAGCCCCGCGGCGACATCCTGCTCCCGACCATCGGCCACGCGATCGCGCTCATCGACCGGCTCGAGCACTCCGACATCGTCGGCCTGAACCCCGAGGTCGGCCACGAGCAGATGGCCGGTCTCAACTACACGCAGGGCATCGCGCTCGCGCTGTGGGCGGGCAAGCTGTTCCACATCGACCTCAACGGCCAGAAGTCCATCAAGTACGACCAGGACCTGGTGTTCGGCCACGGCGACCTGTTCTCGGCGTTCGCCACGGTGGACCTGCTCGAGAACGGCTTCCCGTCGGGCGGCCCCACCTACGACGGTCCCCGGCACTTCGACTACAAGCCGTCGCGCACCGAGGACTTCCAGGGCGTGTGGGACTCGGCCGCCGCGAACATGGCGACGTACCTGCTGCTCAAGGAGCGCGCGCAGGCGTTCCGCGCCGACCCCGAGGTCCAGGCGGCGTTCGAGGAGTCCGGCGTGCTCGAGCTCTCGCAGCCGACGCTGGCCGAGGGCGAGACCCTGGCCGACCTGCTGGCCGACACCTCCGCGTACGAGGACCTCGACGTCGACGCGGTCGCCGAGCGCGGCTTCGGCTTCGTCCGCCTCAACCAGCTGGCCCTCGAGCACGCGCTCGGCGCCCGCTGACCCGTCCCCACCACCGCGACGTCCGAGCACGTAGGGGTCCCCACCCGTACCTGCTCGGACGTTGCGCGTCCCTCACCGCTGACGTCCGAGCATCCACGGGTCCTGACCCGTCGGTGCTCGGACGTCGCGGACGTCTTCGGAGGTAGCTCATGGCACTCGTGGCCGGCATCGACTCGTCCACGCAGTCCTGCAAGGTCGTCGTGCGCGACGCCGGCACCGGGGCGCTCGTGCGCTCCGGTCGTGCGTCGCACCCCGACGGCACCGAGGTGGCCCCCCGGCACTGGTGGGACGCCCTGCAGTCCGCGATCGCCGACGCGGGGGGTCTCGACGACGTCGAGGCCGTCTCCGTCGGCGGCCAGCAGCACGGCATGGTGGCGCTCGACGCCGACGGCGAGGTGGTCCGCGACGCGCTGCTGTGGAACGACACCCGCTCGGCACCGGCCGCGCTCGCCCTCATCGACGAGCTGGGCGGACCGCAGGCATGGGCCGACGCCGTCGGCTCGGTGCCCGTCGCGTCCCTGACCGTGACCAAGCTGCGCTGGCTGCGCGACGCCGAGCCGGAGAACGCCGCACGCGTCGCGGCCGTCGCGCTCCCCCACGACTGGCTGACCTGGAAGCTGTCCGGCTCCACCTCCCTGGACGACCTGACGACCGACCGGTCCGACGCGTCCGGCACCGGCTACTGGTCCCCCGCCACCGAGGACTACCGGCACGACCTGCTGGAGCTGGGCCTGGGCCACGACGCCCTGGTCCCGCGCGTGCTCGGCCCGTTCGAGGCGGGCGCGCGCACGCCCGGCGGTGCGGTGCTGGGTCCGGGTGCGGGCGACAACGCCGCCGCGGCGCTCGCCCTCGGGCTGCAGCCCGGCGACGTGGCCGTCTCCATCGGCACGTCCGGGGTGGTCTCGGCGATCGCGTCGGCCGCGACCGCCGACGGCTCGGGCCTGGTCACCGGGTTCGCCGACGCGACCGGTGCCTTCCTGCCGCTCGCGTGCACGCTCAACGCCTCCCGAGTGCTCGACGCCGCGGCCCGGATGCTCGGCGTCGACCACGCGGGCCTGTCCGCGCTGGCGCTGTCCGCACCCGCGGGCGCCGACGGGCTCGTCCTCGTGCCCTACCTCGAGGGCGAGCGGACGCCGAACCGCCCCGACGCCACGGGCGCCCTGCACGGGCTCCGACTGGCCAACACCACGCCGGCGCACCTGGCACGGGCCTCGGTGGAGGGCATGCTCTGCGCGCTCGCCGACGGGATCGACGCGCTGCGCGACCAGGGCGTCGCCGTGGAGCGGCTGTTCCTCATCGGCGGTGGTGCGCAGTCGGAGGCCGTCCGGGTGATCGCCCCCTCGGTGCTCGGGCTCGACGTGCACGTGCCGACGCCCGGCGAGTACGTGGCCGACGGCGCCGCCCGCCAGGCCGCGTGGGTGCTGTCCGGCAGCGCGACCGCGCCGTCATGGACGGCTGCGGCCGAGGCGACCTCCTACCGCGGCGAGCCCGTGGCCCGCGTCCGCGAGCAGTACGCGGCGGTGCGGGAGCTCACCGGCACGCGCCCGGCCTGACGGACGCGACGAGGGGCCCGGCACGGTGTGCCGGGCCCCTCGTCGTGCGTGCGGTCAGTGCGACGCGTCGTACGCGGCCTTGACCTCGGCGGAGATGCGTCCACGCTCGGACACGTGGTGCCCGTGCTCCTTGGCCCACTCGCGGATCGCCTGCGCGTCACCCGACGAGGAGCGCCGGCCGCGTGCCGGCGCGGCGCCCTTGGCCGACCCCGCACGGCCGCCGACCTTGCGCGCGTGCCCGACCCACTGGGCGAAGGCGTCGCGCAGCTCACCGGCGTGCGCGGACGTGAGGTCGATCTCGTACGAGACGCCGTCGAGACCGAAGGTCACGGTCTCGTCTGCAGTTCCGCCGTCGATGTCGTCGACCAGCAGGACCTGGACCTTCTGCGCCATTTCTCGCTCCGTGTGGGAGATGTAGTAATGCTGTCTCGCCCACTATCGCATCGGCCCATTACCCGGTCAAACCCCCGGCGTGGATTCCTTGCCATTCTTGCGGGCCGCGTCGCGTTCGGCGGCGTCCATTCTGGCGATTGCCTGACGCTCGGTACGGTCCGCATTGACCAGTGCGCGGATGGCGAACCAGAACAACAGACCGACTCCGATGGACGGCAGGAGCGCTGCGAGGGCGGCGAGAAAGGGATTCATGAGTTCTGCGGCTTCACCAGGGGGAACAGGATGGTCTCGCGGATTCCGAGCCCGGTGAGCGCCATGAGCAGGCGGTCGATACCCAGGCCCAGTCCGCCCGCGGGCGGCAACGCGTACTCGACGGCGGTGAGAAAGTCCTCGTCCAGGCGCATCGCCTCGTCGTCACCCGCGGCCGCCAGGAGCGCCTGCGCCTCGAACCGCTTGCGCTGGATCACGGGGTCGACGAGCTCGGAATAGCCGGTCGCCAGCTCGAACCCGCGCACATACAGGTCCCACTTCTCGACGAGGCCGGGGATGCTGCGGTGGTCGCGCACCAGCGGGCTGGTCTCCACCGGGAAGTCGCGCACGAAGGTGGGGGCGACCAGGTGGTCACCGACGCGGTGCTCCCAGAGCAGCTCCACCAGCTTGCCGTGGCTGACGCGCTTCGGGTCCGCCTCGACGCCGAAGCGGTCGGCGTACACCTGCAGCTCGGCGAGGGTCGTCTGCGGGGTGATCTCCTGCCCGAGCGACTCCGACAGCGAGCCGTACATGCTCAGCCGGGCCCACTGGCCGCCCAGCTCGTACTCCTCGCCGGAGGCCATGGTCGCGGTGGTGGTGCCCAGCACGTCGAGCGCGGCGGTCTGCACCAGGTCCTGGGTCAGCGCCGCGATGGTGTCGTAGTCGCCGTACGACTCGTACGCCTCGAGCATCGCGAACTCCGGGGAGTGCGTGGAGTCGGCGCCCTCGTTGCGGAAGTTGCGGTTGATCTCGAAGACCCGCTCGATGCCGCCCACCAGCGCGCGCTTGAGGAACAGCTCGGGCGCGATCCGCAGGTACAGGTCGATGTCGAACGCGTTCATGTGCGTGACGAACGGTCGGGCCGTCGCGCCGCCGGGCTGCGTCTGCAGCATCGGCGTCTCGATCTCGACGTACCCCCGGCGGTGGAAGTTGTCCCGCAGCGAGCGCAGGAGCGCGGGGCGCTGACGGGCGGTCTCGCGGGCCTTGGGCCGCACGATCAGGTCGACGTAGCGCTGCCGGACCCGCGCCTCCTCGGACAGCTCGACGCCCTCGTACAGGTTGGGCAGCGGGCGCAGGGACTTGGCGGCGATCTGCCAGGAGTCCGCGAGCACCGAGAGCTCGCCGCGCCGGGAGCTGATGACCCGGCCGTGCACGAACAGGTGGTCGCCCAGGTCGACGTCGGTCTTGAAGGCCGCGAGCCGCTCCTCGCCCACGGCGTCCAGGCTGAACATGGCCTGCAGCCGGTTGCCCTCGCCGTCCTGCAGCGTGGCGAAGCACAGCTTGCCGCCGATCCGGACGAAGACGACCCGGCCGGCCACGCCGACCTCGTCGGCCGTCTCCTGGCCGGGCTCGAGGTCCGGGTGCTCGGCACGCACCTGCGCGATGGTGTGCGTGCGCGGCACCCCGACGGGGTAGGCCTCGACACCTGCCGCGAGCAGCCGGTCCCGCTTCTCGCGGCGGACCCGGATCTGCTCGGGTGCGTCGTCGGCTGCCAGGGTGCTCTGGGGGGTCTCGCTCACCGCACGATCGTACCGGCGCGGCGCTGCCGCCCCGGGCGTCAGCGGGCCGGGGCCGGCTCCAGGTCGAGCGCGAGGTCGAGGATCGGCGACGAGTGCGTGAGGCCGCCCACGGACAGGTAGTCCACCCCGGTCGCGGCGACCTCGCGCGCGCGCTCGAGCGTGAGGTTGCCGGTGGCCTCGAGCTCGACGCCGGGGTCCTGCGCGCGCACCGCCTGGACCACCGCGGCCAGCACCGGCGTGGGCATGTTGTCGAGCAGCAGGAACCGGGCACCCGCCGCGACCGCCTCGAGCGCCTGGTCGAGCGTGTCCGCCTCCACCTGGATGGTCACGTCGGGGAACCGCTCCTGCACGGCCCGGACGGCCGCCCGCACCGACCCGGCGGCCACCACGTGGTTGTCCTTGACCATCGCGACGTCGTACAGGCCCATGCGCTTGTTGGTGCCGCCGCCGCAGCGCACCGCGTACTTCTCCAGCGCGCGCAGCCCCGGCGTGGTCTTGCGGGTGTCGAGCACCTGGGCGCCCGTGCCGTCGAGCGCGTCGGCCCACCGGCGCGTGTGGGTGGCCACGCCGGACGCGCGCGAGGCCAGGTTGAGCAGCGTGCGCTCCGCGACGAGCAGCACCTGCACCGGTCCGCGCAGCACCGCCAGCACGTCCCCGCGGGCCACGCGGGTGCCGTCGGCGACGCGCTGGTCGACCGCCGGCGTCGGCAGCCCCAGGCGAGCGGCGACCTGGCCGACGACCTCCGGCACCACCACCAGGCCGGCGACCACCCCGTCCTGCCGGGCCACCAGGTCCGCGGTGCCGACGGCGTCCGGCGGGATCGTCGACTGCGTGGTGACGTCGCGTCCGGGAGCGTCGCCGAGGTCCTCGTCGAGCGCGACGGCGACCGTGCGGGCCAGCCAGGAGGGGTCGAGGGCGGGCGTCGGGTCGGTCACGCGGTCACGCTACCGGGCGCGCCCTCGGCGGACGCACCGAGGCCCGCGCCGCAGGGGACGCGGGCCTCGGTGCCGGACGTCAGCGGGTGCGGACGGCCGCGCTGGTGCTCGGGCTCACGTTCGCGGCGTCGCTCGGGACGAACGTCGCCGTGTACGTGTGGCGGCCCGACGGGAGCGTGCCGAGGGCGACGCCGAGCACCACGTTCACCCGCTTCACCACCGTGCTGCCGTCGCGCAGCTCGATGGTCCCCGACGGCAGGCGCCCGTTGTTCGTCGCGACCGTGGCCACCGCGAACGACGGGACGAACCAGAAGCCGGGCGTGACCGTGAGCCTCGTGGTGGTGGTCACCTTGTCCACCGTGACCGTCACGGGCGCCGACTCCGAGCCGGTGACCGTGGCGTCGCCGGCGAACCGGGCGACCACCGGGTAGCTCCCGGCCGGTGTGGACGACGCGAGCCGCAGCGTGGCGGTCCCGCCCTGCAGCGTCCCCGTGCCGAGCACCGTGGTGCCGGACACGAACTCGACCGTCCCCGTGACCGGCACGTCGGCCGCCACGGTCGCGGTGAGCAGCACCCGCGACGACGCCCCGAACACCTGGCTCGGCGACGAGGCCGTGAGCGTGGTGGTCGACGACGGCACGCTCGCCCCGACCAGCTGGGCGACGCCCCACCGTGCGGTGCTCTGGTAACCGGCACCGGTCGGGTCCGCCCAGTTGTGGATCGAGGTCCGGACGCCGCCGGCGGCGTCGTTCACCTGGAAGTCCACGCCCTGGAACGTGCCGGCCCCACCGTTCTCGAGCAGGCTGATGGAGGCCTCGACCACGTACCCGGTGCCGGTCAGCCGGGTCGCGCTCTGCAGCCGGTTGCGCTGGAACGTCTCGTCACCCGTGCCGAACGACACCGCGTTCTGCGCGCTGATCCGGATCTGGGTGTCGTCGTACCGGTACGAGCCGTTCTTGTAGTTGCCGGGGTCCACGTAGATCTCGACCGAGTCCTGCGTCCACGGGTCGGAGCCCGTGACGTCGACCTCGGGGTCGGTGACCTCCGCCAGCACGTACAGGGTGTTGTCCTGCCACAGGGTGCGGACGTCCGCCACGGCTCCACCCGTGCCGCTGGTCTGCTTGTCGGTGCGGACCGTGCCCGCGTCGGCCCAGACGGCGTCCACGTCCCCGTCGATCTCCGGCGCCGACGAGGCCTGCGCGATCTCGGTGAAGGACAGCGGCTCGACCAGCGTGAGGGTGCCCAGGGTGCCGGGCGTGTTCCACGCGACCGTGCCGCCACCGTCGGTCACCCGCAGGTCGAACGGCAGGGTGCCCCCCAGAGCCACCGGGGTCGTCAGCGGGAGCCGGACCACGACCGCGTAGCCGCCGTCCTGCTCCTCGACCACACCCTGCACGTCGCCCGTACCGTCCCGGCCGAACCGCACCGTGGTGCCGGCGTAGGCCACCTCGATCCCGTCCGAGGCGTCGACCGTGGCGTCCTGCACGCGCACGTACGCGGTCAGGTGGTCCGGCGCCCAGCGCAGCTGGAACGCCGCCGAGTCCTCGACGGTGTGCAGCGGCAGCTGCGCCCACCGGACGTCGGACGTGGCGTCGTCGGTCAGCGGCGCGTCGTCCTGGAAGACGTCGGCCGTGCGCTGCCGGGCGGGCAGGTCACCGTCGACGATCCCCACGTACGCGGGCTTGGCCTGCAGGCGGTCGTCGAACACCAGGGGCGCCCCCGAGCCGCTGCGCCAGCTCCGGCCGTCCGTCAGCCCCCAGATGGTGACCGAGAACAGGTGGTCGGCGTGCGCCCGGAAGGCCCGGAACGCGTCCCGGTAGTAGTAGCCCTGGTCGACGAGCTTGCCGTCGGTGACCGGCGTGCCGGTGGTGACGTCGAGCTCGGTGACCGCCTGGACCACCGGCAGGTCCTCGAACGCGGTGAGGGCCGCGCCGAGCGTCTCGACCGGCATCGCCAGGCTCACGTGGAACTGGTGGCCCACGCCGTCGACCGGCACGCCGCGGGCCAGCAGCCGCTCGACCAGCGCGTGCAGCCGGGCCTGCTTGCCGCCCTGCTCGGTGTTGTAGTCGTTGATGAACAGGGTGATCGGACGGTCGGCACCCGGCGCGGCGTACTGGTCGTTGAACGCCTCGTCGGCGTACTGGAACGCCAGGTCGATGAACTGCTCGCCCAGCACCCGGTACCACTCGCTGCGGCGCAGGCCGTCGGCGTAGCCGCTGCCGTCGTCGACGACCTCGTTGACCACGTCGAACGAGACCAGCGGGTTGGTGTCGCTGCCGAACGCGCCGTACGTGTCGCTGAGGTACTGCGCGACGGAGAAGATGTGCGTCCGCATCCGGTCCTTGAGCACCTGCTGGTCGGCCGCGCTGGTGGTCAGCGGGGAGCCGTCCGCGGCCTGGAAGAACCAGGCCGGCGTCTGGCTGTGCCACACCAGGGTGTGCCCGTAGACGCGCAGGTCGTTCTCCTGCGCGTACGTCATGAGCGCGTCCGCCTCGGGGTGCGGGGTGAACACGTGGTCGGCGTCGTACCAGGCCTCGGGCTTCATGTAGTTCTCGGAGGTGACCTGGTCGAAGTGCCGCAGCAGCAGCTCGGAGGCCGAGCCGGTCTGCTCGCGGCTGTCCACGGCCACGCCGACGGGGAAGTCGACGGTGTCCTTGATCGGGGTCAGGTCCTGCACCTGCAGCGGGTCCTGCACCGTGACGACGACGTCGTCGACGAGCAGGTCGGAGGTGTTGCCGGTGTCGCCGTTGCGGTACGCGGTCTCCAGGTAGAGCAGCGCGGAGTCGGCCGCGGACATCGGGAAGCTGCCCGAGATCTGCACCCACCCGCTGTTCGACATGCCGGTGAACTGCTGCAGCGTGTCGTACGACGTGGCGCCGCCGACGGTCCGGGCCAGGCTCAGCCAGACGTCGTCCACGGGCTGGCCCGGCGCGAACCGCACCCAGGCCGAGAAGTCGTAGGTGGTGCCGGGCACCAGGACGCCCGTGGCGTCGAACCCGATGCCGTCGCCCTGCGAGGTGCGGTCGGTGAGCAGCGCGGCCTGCGCGCCGCCGTGCGCGTCGTCCGACGTGACCGCCAGCGTGCCCTGACCGCTGCCCGTGGCACGCGGCACCCAGCCCTGCAGGCCGTCCTCGAAGTCGGCGCTGATCACGGCGCTCCCGGCGGGCTGGCTCGGGGCGAGCGTCACCGCGGGCAGCGTGAACGTCCAGCCCGCGGCGAGGCGCTCGTCGATCACGGTGGTGGCCGCCGCGACCGTGCCGGCCCGCGAGCCGCCTCCGTCGTGCATGAGGACGATCTGGCCGCTCGTCATGGAGTCGCGCAGGCGCGCGGTCAGCGTGGCCTCGTCCTGCGTCTCCCAGTCGTTGATGAGGTTGACCACCGCGAGCGGCTGCATGCCGAGCGCGACGGCGGCGTTCTGGTTGGCCGTGGTCCACGAGCCGTTCGGGGCCCGGAAGAACGGCACCTTCGCCTGCGGGTCGCCCAGCGCGTCGCGGATGATCGTCAGGTTGGCGGCCAGGTCGGCCTGCACCTGCGCCTGGGTCATCGAGCCGCCCAGGTCCGCGTACGTGGTGCCGTGGTTGCACAGCGTGTGTCCGTCGGCCACGATCCGCTGCAGCAGCGCCGCCCCGCCCGCGGCCTGGATGTTCTGGCCGATCACGCAGAACGTCGCGTGCAGGTGACGGGCCGCCAGGACGTCGAGCAGCGCGGTGGTGTCGGCGCCGTTGGGGCCGTCGTCGAACGTCAGCGCCGCCCGGTCACCGGTGCCCTGCGCCGCGGTGACCGGCGTGGTGGTCGGGTTCAGGGCGCCGCCGGGCAGGACGTCCGGGGCGGGCCCCGGGTCCTCGCCACCGGCCGCGCCGGAGACCAGGACGTCGTCGAGCAGGAAGCCGGGCAGCACGCCGTCGATCGCGCCCGCCTCGATGGAGACCTGGACCGTGCCGGGGTCGGCGTCCGCCGGCACGGCGAACGTGCCGGACACCGTCGTCCACGCGTCCGCGGTCACGTCGGTGGTGCCGATCCAGCTGTAGGTCGTGTCGACCCGGGACGTGAAGTGCGCCTGCGACGTGCCCGCCGTGCCGGGTGCGAGCCGCACCTGCATGGACAGGTCGTACTGGGTGCCGGGCGTCAGCAGGCCGGTGGCCGTCTGGACCGTGTCCCACGAGTTGACCCGGCCGGTGATGCTCAGCGCCTGGCCGTCGCCGTTGCCGACGTAGCCCAGCGTCGGTGAGCCGCTCTGGGTCAGCCCGCCGAGCGTGCCGTCGTCGAACCCGGCGGACAGGACGGTCGTCGTGTCCGCCGCGACGGCCGACGAGCCGACCGCCGAGGGGACGGCCGCGAGCGCGAGTGCCACGAGGGCGACTCCGATAGTTTCGAACGGTCTCCGGGACCTTGCCTGGCGCATCGACGCTCCCTTGCGTGGATGTTCGCCCCCCATTGGGCGATCCTGGACAGAGGGTAGGCAGGCGCAACCCGGCCAATCCAGACCTGGGAGTATCGAAAGTTGCCCAGCCGTATCGCGCGGGGCCTCGATACTGTCGGGCGCCTCAGTCGAGCGACGTGCGCCGCGACCCCAGCGTGCCGTCGGCGTCGAGCGACAGCTCCAGCCGCACCTGCCACGACGGCTCCGTGTCGGGGAAGTCGCTGCGCGCGTGCCCGCCGCGGCTCTCCTCGCGCTCCAGCGCCGCGGCCGTGAGGACCGTGGCCACCTGGTGCACGTTCGTGGTCTCCCACTCGGCCACCTGCGGCGCGGCCAGGCGCCGGCCCAGGTCGGTGCGCCGGTGCGCGTCCGTGGGCACCGCGGCCAGGGCCGTCGCCGCACGGCGCAGCCCGTCGCCGGACCGCAGCGGTCCGGGACCGTCGGAGGCGATCCGCTGGACCCGGGCCCGGGACGCGGCCGCGACCAGCGCCTCGTCACCCGGACGGACCACGGGCGTGAGCGGGTCCAGGCCACCCGAGCCGACCTGCGCGGCGATGTGCCGGGCGGCCCGCGTGGCGAACACCAGACCCTCGAGCAGCGAGTTCGACGCCAGCCGGTTGGCGCCGTGCACGCCCGTGCACGCCACCTCCCCGACCGCGTACAGACCCGGCAGGCTGGTGCGGCCGACGAGGTCCGTGACCACGCCGCCCGAGTGGTAGTGCTGCGCGGGCGCGACGGGCACCAGGTCGGTGGTCATGTCGATGCCGTGCTCGAGCAGCCGCTCGTTGATCGTCGGGAACCGGGCGCGCAGGAAGTCGTCGCCCAGGTGCCGGGCGTCGAGCCACACGTGGTCGGACCCGGTGGCGGCCATCCGCCGCACGATCGCGTGCGCGACGACGTCCCGGGGTGCCAGCTCGGCCATGGGGTGCACGTCGGGCATGAAGCGCACGCCGTCGGTGTCCAGCAGCAGGGCCCCCTCGCCGCGCACCGCCTCCGACACCAGCGTCAGCTGGCCCTTCACGCCCGAGCCCAGCCACAGCACGGTCGGGTGGAACTGCACGAACTCCACGTCGCCCACCACGGCCCCCGCACGCAGCGCCGCCGCGATCCCGTCGCCCGTGGCCTGCGCGGGGTTGGTCGACGAGCGGAAGACCTGCCCGATGCCGCCGGTCGCCAGCACGACGGCGCGTCCGAGGGCGGCACCGACGCCGTCGCGCTGCCCCTCGCCGATCACGTGCAGCGTGACGCCGCACGCGCGGCCCGGTCGGCCGTCCGGTCCCGGCGGGCCGGTGAGCACGTCCAGCACCAGCGCGTGCTCGATGACCTCGATGCCCGGGTCGTCGCGCACCGCCTCGATCTGCGCCACCAGCGCGCGGGAGATCTCCGCACCGGTCGCATCGCCGCCCGCGTGCGCGATGCGGTCGGCGTGGTGCCCGCCCTCGCGCGTGAGCGAGATGCTGCCGTCGGGCGCGGTGTCGAACACGGCGCCCCGGGCCACGAGCTCGCGCACGCGCGCCGGGCCCTCGGTGACCAGCACCTCGACGGCGCGCGGGTCGCACAGACCCGCGCCGGCCACCAGCGTGTCCTGCAGGTGCGCGGCGGGCGAGTCGGACGGGTCGAGCGCCGCGGCGATGCCACCCTGCGCCCACACCGTGGACCCGGACGCCAGCGTGTCCTTGGTGACGAGCAGGACGCGCGGCACCCGGGTGCGCAGCTCGAGGGCGGCCGTCAGGCCGGCGATCCCGGAGCCGACCACGACCGCGTCGGCCTCGACGGTCCACCCCGGCTCGGGGGCGGCCAGGCGCGTGGCGAGCCGGGTCACCGAGCGACCGTCGCGCGGCCCTCGACGAACGGCACCCCGCTGGGCTCCAGCCCCGGCCAGTCGTCCGGGACCTGGCCCGGGTCCTCGCCGACGTGCACGATGCGGTTGGCCTCGTCGACCAGCACGACGTGCGGCTCGTAGGTGCGCGCCTCGGCGTCGGACAGCTGGCCGTACGCGATGACGATGACGACGTCGCCCGGGTGCACCAGGTGCGCGGCGGCGCCGTTGATGCAGATCTGCCCCGAGCCGGGCTCCCCCGCGATGGCGTACGTGGTCAGCCGGGCGCCGGTCGTCACGTCGACCACGTCCACCTGCTGGCCCACCAGCACGTCCGCCGCGGCGAGCAGGTCGGCGTCCACGGTGATCGACCCGACGTAGTGCAGGTCCGCCTGGGTCACCGTCGCGCGGTGGATCTTGCCGGTCATCATGGTGCGCACCAGCGAGGTCACGCGCCCACCTCCACGATCGCGTTGTCGATGAGCCGTGTGGTGCCGACGGTCGCGGCGACCAGCAGCAGGGCCTCGCCCACGAAGTCGGCCGGCACCTCGGCGAACGTCTCCGGGTCCACCAGGGCGACGTAGTCGACGTCCGTCCCGGTCAGCGCGCGCCGCGCACCGGCCCGGATCTCGTCGGCAGACCCGCCGGCGCGCAACGCGCGGGACAGGCCCAGGGCGCGGCCGCGCTCGTCGCCGCTGAGGTAGGCGTTGCGGCTGGACAGGGCGAGGCCGTCCTCGTCGCGCACGATGGGCGCCCCGACCACGGTGACGGGCACGTCGAGGTCGCGCACCATGCGGCGCACCGCGGCCAGCTGCTGCGCGTCCTTGGCACCGAACAGCGCCACGTCCGGGCGCGTCAGGTGCATGAGCTTGAGCACCACGGTGAGCACGCCGTCCAGGTGACCCGGACGGGACGCACCCTCGAGCACCTGGCCGATCGCGCCGGCGCTCACGCGCACCACCGGGTCGCCGTCGGGGTAGACCACGTCCGGCCCGGGGGCGAAGACGATGTCGTCCGGGCCGAGCAGGCCGGGGCCGGACAGCAGCGCCAGGTCCCGGTCCAGGTCCCGCGGGTAGCGGTCGAGGTCCTCGGAGGGGGCGAACTGCAGCGGGTTGACGAAGATCGTCACGACGACGGCGTCCGCGAGCTCGCGCGCCCGCGCCACGAGAGACAGGTGCCCGGCGTGCAGCGCGCCCATCGTCATGACGACCGCGCGGCGGTACGGGCGGGCCGTGTGGGCGGTGCCGGCGTGCCCCTCGGTGCGCGGGACCGCCTGCACGTCCTGCACCGCGAGCGCCGCCGCGAGCTCCTCGCGCGTGTGCACGAGGGTCGGCGTGGTGGTCTGCGTGCTCATTCCCCCTCCAACGTCCCGGCGTCCTGCGTGATGCCGTCCAGCAGCTCCTGCGCGGCGTCCGGGGAGATCAGGCCTGCTGCGAGCGCCCGCCCCGTCGCCGAGCGCGCCAGGGCACGGTATCCCGCGACGACGTCGACCGCGCCGGTCGCGGCGGCGAACGTGGTGAGGGCCACACCGTGCTCCCGGACCGTCCCGGCGTCCCCGCGGCGCACCGGTCCGGTCAGGGCGGTGATGGCCCCCGGCCCGTCGGTCGACTCGGCACGCAGCGCGCCGTCGAGCGCCGCCTCGAGCAGCGGCGTGAGCATCCGCCCGGGGTCGGCGACGCCCGCCGCAGCGAGCGCCTGGGCGGCCTGCGCGACGAGCACGACCAGGTGGTTCGCGCCGTGCGCGAGGGCCGCGTGGTAGAGCCCGCGCGCCGCCTCGGCGAGCACCACGGGCTCGCCGCCGATCTCCACGACGAGCGCCTGGCCGATGGGCAGCACCGGGCCGGGCGCCGTGACCGCGAACGAGCAGCCGACCAGCCGGGACAGGTCCAGCGACGTGCCCGTGAACGTCATCGCGGGATGCAGCGCGAGCGGGATCGCCCCGGCCGCACGCGCGGGCGCCAGCACGTCCACGCCGAACCGGCCCGAGGTGTGCACGACGATCTGCCCGGCCTGCCACGCCCCCAGGTCCGCGAGCCCGCGCACCAGGTCCGCGAGCGCGTCGTCCGGGACGGTCAGCAGCACCAGCTCGGCGCGGCGCACCACCTCGGGGATGTCGAGCACGGGCACGCCGGGCAGGAGCGACGCGGCGCGCTCGCGGGACGCCTCCGAGATCGCGGAGACCGCGACGACGGGGTGCCCCGCGGCACGCAGGGCGCTGCCCAGCACGGCACCGACCCGACCGGTCCCGACGACGCCGACCCCGAGCCGGCCGGGCCGCGCGGCCGGGTCCGCAGGGGTCACTCGTCGGCTCCCGCGGTCGGTGCGGGGGACGGGGCCGGCGGCACCTGCTCCCCGGGCGTCCCCGCCGGCCGGCTCGACGATCGCCGCGGTCGGCGCGCCCACGGCCCGCATCCACTGCTCGGGCGTGGCGGTCGCGCGCGCGGTGCGGGCGCGCTCGGCCTGCTCGTCGAGCAGGGCCGCCGCGACGCCGGCGTCGAGGTGCTCGACCCGCGGCGCGACCGGGCCCGGCGTGGAGTGCAGCACGAACGTCGCCAGCCCGAGCCGGCGCTGGATCGGTCCCTGCGCGAGCCCCAGCGACTGCGTGCGCTCGTGCGGGACCACGTCGACGGAGCGCCAGATCCGGCCCGAGCGGGTGACCAGCGCGCGGTCGGTGACCACGACGCCGTGCCGCCGCCACCCGATCGGGTCCACCCAGCGCGCGCGTCGGGGTGCGGGCGTGAAGCCGCCGTCGGCGTCCTTGCCGGTCAGCGCGGCCTGCACCAGCGCGCTCGGGTCCGCGACGCCGAGGTCCGGCAGCACGAGCCACAGGGCCGTCATCGCGTCCTCGCGGGTGGCCACCGGGTGCAGCACGGTGTCCCGCTGCTGCTGGTCGCCCTGCCCGTAGCCGGCCACGTTGATCTCGACGCGCCACCAGTCCGGCCCGCGCCACAGCGGTCCCTGCCGCAGCCGGATCGCCTGCACGCGCCCCGGCGGCACGGTCTGCGCGCGCGCCTCGGTGAGCCCGTGCCGCAGCCGGATGCCGTCGGGGGAGATCGCCGCGCGGAAGTTGGCGCCCTGGTTGATCCGGCTCCACACGAACGTGATGCCACCGAACAGGGGCGCGACGAGCACGAAAGCGGCGCTCACGTCGCGGGACACGACGGCCAGCACGATCGCACCCGCGACGAGCAGCAGGAGCATCGGCACGGCGCCGGAGCGCAGCGTGGCCATGACGAGCCGGCCCATCGGCAGCTCGTACACCTGGCGCTCGGGAGCCACCTCGAACGGCGCGGGCGCGACCCGGGCGACCGGGGCGGCCGGAGCACCGGCGACCTCCGCCGACGCCACTGCGGGCGCCGGTGCGCTCGGGCGCTGCAGCCCGGCGGCGAGCGCCAGGAGCTCGGCGCGCAGGGCCTCCGCGTCGGCCTCCCGCAGGAAGGCCAGCGACACGGCTGACCCGGTGCCGCCCGCGACCTCGAGCTTGAGCTCGGCGAGGCCGACCAGGCGCGCCAGGAGCGGCTGCACCACGTCGACGGCCTGCAGCCGGTCGAGCCGCGCCTGCCGCTGCTGGCGGAACAGGATGCCGGTGCGCAGGTGCACCGCCTCGTCCGTGACCGCGAACCGGGTGACCCGCCAGGCGATCGCGGAGTAGCCGAACCCGATCAGGCCCACCACCAGGATCCCGCCGAGCAGCAGCAGGAACGCCCCGCCGTGCAGCAGGTCGATCGCCTGCTGGATGTTCTCCCCGACCTGGAACCAGCCGATGGCCAGCACCGCGACCAGGACCTTCCAGCCCTTCAGGGCCGGGGTGACCGGGTGCATCCGACGCCAGCCGGTGACGTCCTCGTCGCTCTCGGTCCGCGTCTCGGGCGTGCTGGTCACAGCCCCGCCAGCCGGGCCTCGCCACGCGAGGCCATCCGGTCACGCAGCCGCGCGGCCTCGTTCGGCGGCAGCCCGTCGATGGACGCGCTCGTCGCCGGCGACGCCGTGTGGAGCTGCACCGACGCGATGCGGAAGCGGCGCGCCAGCGGGCCGGCGTTCACGTCCACGTACTGCATGCGCCCGTACGGCACGACGACCAGGGACCGGAAGACGATGCCCCGCCGGACCAGCAGGTCGTCCGCGCGCTCGGCGTACGCCATGGCGCCCACCTGCCGGCGCACCAGCCAGGCGATCCACACCCCGAGCAGGACGACGGCAGCGGGGAACACCCACAGCCATGCGTCCCCGACGAGCACCGCGAGCAGGACCACGGCGACGAGCAGCGGCGTCAGGACGATCGCCGTGACCGCCAGCCGCGCACCGACCAGGCGCCGCGACACCGGCGTCCAGGTGACGTCGGCGGGGTCGAACGGCTCGCTCGTGGCGGGCGTGGCGTCGGTGGTCATGGCCCCATCCTTCCACCCGGTCACGTGGCGCTCGGGTCCGGCGCCGGTCGCTCGCCGGCGGCCTCGGCGCCCTCGTCCGGCGGGGGCACCCGGCAGAACCACTCGACCACGAGGCCGACGACGGCCAGCACGACCGCGCCGCCCGCCGCGATCGCCGCGGCGCCCGCCCGGCCGCCGTTGCCGGGCACGTCGAGGTCGCTGACGAACGCCAGCACCTGCCCGCCGTACCAGGCCGCCAGCAGAGCCCCCGTGTAGCAGGAGGCCTTGGCCAGCACCGCGGTCCGGGCGGCGCGGATGGGGTCGAGCGTCGGGCGCCTGCCACGCAGGAACTGCCGCACCGCCCACCCCATGGAGAAGACGACGCCCGCGATGAGCAGCTCGACGACCACCACGAGCGGCGGCACCTCCGGCAGGATCGCGCCGCGGTCCGCGATCGCGCCCAGCACGATCCACGTGACGGCGGCCCCGGCGGCGGTGATGAGCAGGAGGGTCTGCCAGCGGGTGCGGTGCATCACGTGTCCAGGGCCTCCGGGCCGGGTCCGCCGGCGACCACGGCACCGGTGTCGTTGCCGACCGCGGGGATGTTCGCGGTCAGCCAGTCGAGGGCGAGCCAGCGCACGCCGTCGCGGTCCGGCGCGGTCGCGGCCAGGGCACCGACGGGCCCACCGCCCAGGCCCGGCAGCATCGCGTCCGGCGCCACCTGCGCCCACGGCTGCAGGACGAACGCGCGCTCGTGGGCCCGCGGGTGGGGCAGCTCGAGGTCGTCCGTGACCGCCAGCACCGAGCCGTAGAGCACGATGTCGATGTCGAGCGTGCGCGGGCCCCAGCGCTCGTGGCGCTCACGCCCGTGGGCCGCCTCGATCGCCTGCGTCGCGCGCAGGAGCTCGCGCGGCGCCAGGGTCGTCGTCGCCAGGACCACCGCGTTGAGGTAGTCCGGCTGCTCCGGGCCGCCCACCGCGGACGTCCGCGCGAGCGGCGAGACCTCGGTGACCTCGACCCCGGGCGTCCGCGCCAGGTCGCTCACCGCGGCCCGCAGCGTCTCCTGCGCCGGACCGAGGTTGGCGCCCAGGGCCAGCACCACGTCCACCGCCCCGTCCGGGACCTGGTCCAGGACGTCGACGACGAGCTCGGCCTCGACCGGCTCCTCGGCCGCCAGCGTGGCCACCTCGGTGGACGGCCGGTCGGGCCCGGTCACGGACAGGGCGCCGGGCGCGGGCACGGCGACGTCCGCCCACACCGGCACCGGGGCTGCCACCGCGAGCGGGGCGGGAGCGTCCGGAGGCGGCACGGCCGGGCCACCGGGCGCGGGCGTGACCGGGAAGGCCGCGGTCGCGGTCGGTGCGGGGCGCGACGCCGGCTCCGCCTCGACCGCCGGGCGCGGCACGTACGGCTCGGCGGCCGGCAGCTTGGTGCGGTCGCGGTGGATGGCGACCACGACGTCGCCGAACGGCACCTGGATGGGCGCGTTCGGCTTGTGCACCTCGACGTCGACCGCCTGCACGATCCCCTGTGCGAGCACGGTCGCGGCGATGCGCTCGGCCACCGTCTCGATCAGGTCCACCGGCTCCCCGGACAGCACCGCGGCCACCTGCTCGGCCAGCTCGCCGTAGTGCAGCGTGTGGGCCAGGTCGTCACGCGCGGCGGCGCGTCGGGTGTCCAGGTGCACGACGACGTCCGCGACGAACGTCTGACCCTCCCGCCGCTCGTGCTCGAACACCCCGTGGTAGCCGAACGCGGTGATGCCGGTCAGCCTGATCTGGTCGAGCCGACGCCCGCTGGCGTCCCGCGCGTCCGGCCGGCTCTCGTCGTTGGTGCTCACCGCGTGCTCCCTCCGGTTCTCGCGTCCTCGTCCACGGGCAGCTCGTCCTCGTCGACCGCCGTCCCCCGCGTGCTCGTCGTGCCCGTCGTGCCCGTCGTGCCCGGCGGGGACGTGCGCAGCGCGCCCTGCCACGCCGCGGCCACCCGCACCGCGTCGGCCGAGCCTGCCACCTCGTGCACCCGCACGCACCAGGCTCCCGAGGCCGCGGCCAGGGCGGTGACCGCGGCGGTGGCGCGGTCCCGGGCCAGCGGCGGAGCGGGGTCCCGGTCCGGACCCGCCAGCAGGTGGCCCAGGAACCGTTTGCGGCTCGCGCCGACCAGCACCGGGAACCCGTCCGCCACCAGCTCCGGCAGCCGCGCGAGCAGCGGCCAGTTGCTGGCCCCGGCCTTGGCGAACCCGAGCCCCGGGTCGAGCACCACCTGCTCGTCGCTCACACCCGCCGCCCGCAGCGCCGCGACGCGCTCGGCCAGCTCGCGCCGCACGTCGGTCACCACGTCGTCGTAGTCGTCCAGGCCGTCCATCACGTCGGCGTGACCGCGCCAGTGCATGGCCACGTAGACCGCGCCGGTGGCCGCGACCACCTCGTACATCGCGTCGTCGGCCAGGCCGCCCGACACGTCGTTGACCATCGCCGCACCGCGCTGCACCGCCGCGCGGGCGACCATCGCGCGCGTGGTGTCCACGCTCACCGTGGCACCGCGCGCCACCAGCTCCTCGACCACCGGCAGCACGCGGGCCAGCTCGTCGTCGACCGGGACGCGTCGGGCCCCCGGCCGGGTGGACTCGCCGCCCACGTCCAGCAGGTCCGCGCCCTGCTCCAGGAGCTCGAGGCCGTGCGCGACGGCCGCCCCGGGGGTGAACCAGCGGCCGCCGTCCGAGAACGAGTCGGGCGTCACGTTGACGACGCCCATGACGAGCGTGCGACCGAGCTGGTGCAGCCGTGCCGGCAGCGGAGCCGGGCGGGCGGAGGGGCCGGGGCCTGTCACGGTGCCGAGCCTAGGGGGCGCCGGGGCGGGTCGTCAGCGACCGAGCACGAGGCTCATGGCCTCGGCCCGCGTGGCGACGTCACGCATCTGTCCGCGGACCGCGGAGGTCACCGTGCGCGACCCGGGCTTGCGCACCCCGCGCATCGACATGCACAGGTGCTCGCACTCGACGACGACGAGCACGCCACGCGGCTGGAGCTCGGTCACCAGGGCGTCGGCGATCTGCGACGTGAGCCGCTCCTGCACCTGCGGCCGGCGCGCGAACACGTCGACCAGCCGGGCCAGCTTGCTCAGGCCCGTGATGCGACCGTCCACGGCGGGGATGTAGCCCACGTGCGCGACGCCGTGGAACGGCACCAGGTGGTGCTCGCAGGTGGAGTACACCTCGATGTCCTTGACCAGGACCATCTCCTCGTGGCCGAGGTCGAACGTGGTGGTCAGCACGTCCGAGGCGTCCTGGTACAGCCCGGCGAAGATCTCCCGGTACGAGCGCGCGACCCGTGCGGGGGTGTCGCGCAGACCCTCCCGGTCCGGGTCCTCCCCCACCGCGAGCAGCAGCTCACGGACGGCGGCCTCCACGCGGTCCTGGTCGTACTCGCCCACGGCGCGGCCGCTGAACGTGACCGGGCCGATGACGGACGGCGTCCCGTCCTGGTGCGACACCTCGTGCGACACGGTCGGGCCCTACACGTCGGGGGTCTGCGAGGGCGGGACCTCGATGACCTGGTCGGTCGGGTGGCCGAACGCGGCGGCGGCCTCGTCCTCCGGGATGATCGGGTGCCCGTTCTGGGCGGCCTTCTCGGCGGGCGTCATGACCGGCGGCCGGTCCGAGACCGCGCGCTGCTCGCTGGACAGCCAGACCTGGCGCGGCGGCCGCTTGGTGATCGGGGAGAAGATCTGCGCCAGCTGCTCCTGGTTCAGGGTCTCCTTCTCCAGCAGCTCGAGCACCAGGGCGTCCAGGACGTCGCGGTACTCGACCAGGATCTCCCAGGCCTCGGTGTGCGCGTGCTCGATCAGGGCGCGCACCTCGAGGTCGATCGACGCCGCGATGTCCTCGGAGTACTCCCGCCCGTGGCCCATGTCGCGGCCCATGAACACCTCGCCGGAGGCCTGGCCCAGCTGGATGGCGCCGAGCCGCGCGCTCATGCCGAACTGCGTGACCATCTTGCGGGCGGTCGACGACGCCTTCTCGATGTCGTTGCTGGCGCCCGTCGTCGGGTCGTGGAACACGAGCTCCTCGGCGACGCGGCCGCCCATGGCGTAGGCCAGGGTGTCCAGCAGCTCGTTGCGGGTGGTCGAGTACTTGTCCTCGGTCGGCATGACCATCGTGTACCCGAGCGCGCGGCCGCGGGGCAGGATCGTCACCTTGGTGACCGGGTCCGTGTACCGCAGCGCCGCCGCCACCAGGGCGTGACCGCCCTCGTGGTACGCGGTGATCTTGATCTCCTTGGGGTTCATCACCCGGGTGCGCTTCTGCGGGCCCGCGACGACGCGGTCGATCGCCTCGTCCAGCGTGCGGTCCGTGATGGTCTGCGCCCCCGAGCGCGCGGTGAGCAGCGCGGCCTCGTTGAGCACGTTGGCCAGGTCCGCACCGGTGAAGCCGGGCGTGCGGCGCGCGACGACGTTGAGGTCCACGTGCGGCGCCATCGGCTTGCCCTGCGAGTGCACCGTGAGGATCCGCTCGCGGCCCTTGAGGTCCGGCGGGTCCACCGCGACCTGGCGGTCGAAGCGCCCGGGACGCAGCAGCGCCGGGTCCAGGATGTCGGGCCGGTTGGTGGCCGCGATGAGGATGACGTTCGCGTTGACGTCGAACCCGTCCATCTCGACGAGCATCTGGTTCAGCGTCTGCTCGCGCTCGTCGTGCCCGCCGCCCATGCCGGCGCCACGGTGCCGACCGACCGCGTCGATCTCGTCGATGAAGATGATCGCCGGGGCGTTCTCCTTGGCCTGGTTGAACAGGTCACGGACGCGGCTGGCGCCGACGCCGACGAACATCTCGACGAAGTCCGAGCCGGAGATCGAGTAGAACGGCACGCCCGCCTCGCCGGCGACCGCCCGGGCCAGCAGGGTCTTGCCGGTGCCGGGAGGGCCGTAGAGCAGCACGCCCTTGGGGATCTTGGCGCCGACGGCCTGGAACTTGGCCGGCTCCGCCAGGAACTCCTTGATCTCCTCGAGCTCCTCGACCGCCTCGTCGACACCCGCCACGTCCGCGAACGTGACCTGCGGGGACTCCTTGTTGACCAGCTTGGCCTTCGACTTGCCGAAGCTCATGACGCGCGAGCCGCCGCCCTGCATGTTCGACATGAGGAACCAGAAGATCCCCAGGATGATGACGAACGGCAGGATCAGGCCGATCAGGCTGCTCCACCACGAGGTCTGCGGCACCACGGAGGTGTAGCCCTGGTCCAGGTCGGCGTCCTCGATGGCGCTGACCACCGACTCGCCCTGCGGCACGACGTAGTTGAACTGGACCAGCTTGCCCAGGTTCTTGTCGTCCTTCTGGAAGTCGTCCTTGAGCGTCAGGTCGACCCGCTGCACGCCCTCGGTGATCTTGGCCTGGTCGACCTTGCCGTCCGCGAGCAGCGAGATGCCGTCCGACGTGTCGATCTTGCTGATCCGGGGCGTCGCGAGCGTGGAGGCGCCGATGTACAGCAGGATCACGGCGATGACGACCCACAGGATGGGGCCACGGACTAGGCGTCTGACGTTCATGGGCGATCGGGGCAGAGCCCCTCAACCTCCGCTCGCGGGACAGGTGGCCTCGAAGTTACACGGAGTTCCTGGACGTTCCCGCCCGTGTTCACCGAGGGCGCACTCCCCCCGACCGGCCCCTCAGGCCCCGTAGACGTGCGGCGCGAGCGTCCCGACGAACGGGAGGTTGCGGTACTTCTCGGCGTAGTCCAGGCCGTAGCCGACGACGAACTCGTTGGGGATGTCGAACCCGACGTAGCGCACGTCGACGTCGACCTTGGACGCCTCGGGCTTGCGCAGCATGGTCGCGATCTCGACCGTCGCCGGCCCGCGCGAGCGCAGGTTCGACAGCAGCCACGACAGGGTCAGGCCCGAGTCGATGATGTCCTCGACGATCAGCACGTGCCGGCCGGTGAGGTCCGCGTCCAGGTCCTTGAGGATCCGCACGACGCCCGAGGACTTGGTGCCCGAGCCGTACGACGAGACCGCCATCCAGTCCATCTGCACCGGTGCGTGCAGGCGCCGGGCCAGGTCCGCCATGACCATCACGGCACCCTTGAGGACCCCCACCAGGAGCAGGTCCTTGTCCGCGTAGTCGGCGTCGATCTGTGCCGCGATCTCGTCGAGCCGCTGGTGGAGCTGCTCCTCCGAGAGGAGCACCCGCTCCAGGTCCGCGCCCATGTCCGCAGGGTCCACCGAAGTCGCTCCTCTTGATCCACGCGCTGCCGCGGCCCGCGCGCTGTTCCTCCGTACCGGCGTCTCCCGCGCTAGGCGGGGGCCGGACCCAGGGCAAGCCTGCCACACGAGCGGTGCGCCGCGACCCCGCCCGGCAGCGCGACCGGACCCTGCCCGTGCCACTGCGTGACCAGCGCGTCGACGGCGCGCACGTGCACCCGCTGCAGCGCGCCCGCGGGGCTGCCGGCGGCGACCGCGGCGGCACGGATCGCGCGCGTGCGCAGTGCGTCCGGGGCGGCCGCGAGCACGTCGACGTCGAGCCCGTCGTCCATCGTCGCGGCCTGCAGCAGCTCGTCGGCGAGGGCGTCCAGCAGGTCGGCGTCGTCGCGCAGCTGGTCCGCGGTCCGGGCGAGCGCCTGCGCGACCCCGGGACCGAGCACGCGCTCGAGCACCGGCAGCACGTCCGAGCGCACCCGGCTGCGCAGCGCGGCGTCCGGGTGGGTCCCGTCGTTGGTCGGGTCGTGCCAGGGCGCCAGGTCCAGGGCCGCGCACGCGGCCAGGGTGTCGGCCCGGCGCAGGCCCAGCAGGGGTCGCCGGAACCGTCCGCGGGTCGGCGGCATGCCGGCCAGCGACCGTGCCCCCGAGCCGCGGGCCAGGCCGAGCAGCACGGTCTCGGCCTGGTCGTCGAGGGTGTGGCCCAGCAGGACGGCCGCGGCGCCGGCGTCGTCGGCGGCCCGCTCCAGCGCCGCGTACCGGGCGGTGCGCGCGGCGGCCTCGTCGGCCCCTCGTACCTCGACGCGGACGACGACGGCCGGCAGCCCGAGGCCCCGGCACGCCTGCGCGGCCTCGTCGGCCACCCGGGCCGACCCGTCCTGCAGCCCGTGGTCGACGACCACCGCCTGCGCCCGCCACGGTGCCCCCGTCCGCGCCGACCGGTCCGCGACGAACGCGGCGCCCGCCGCGAGCGCGAGCGAGTCCGCCCCGCCCGAGCACGCGACCAGGACGAGCGCGTCGGTCGGCAGGTCCGCCACCGCGGCCGCCACCGCCGAGCGCACCGCCGCGACCGCCGGGGCGGGTCCGGTCACCCGTGCACCCGGCGCACCCACGCGGCCGGGTCCGCGATCTCCGCGGGCAGCGGCAGGTGGTCCGCCGACGACCAGACCGCGTTGAACCCCGTCAGGCCGACCTGGCCGCGCACCGCCCGCACGAACGCGGCGCCGTCCCGGTACTGCGCGAGCTTGGTGTCCAGGCCCAGCAGCCGGCGCAGCACGCGGTCGGCGCCGCGGGCCTTGGCCACCTCGTCGCGCCGGGCCTCGAACGCCGTGCGGATCCGGCGCACGCTGGGGACCACCCGGGGACCGACCTCGTCCATCGCGACGTCCGCGTGCCCCTCGAGCAGGGACATCACCGCGCCGACCTCCTCGAAGACCGCCCGCTGCTCGTCCGAGAGCAGGTCGAGCACGCCCCCGCCGTCGTCGTCGGGACCGCCGCCCAGCGCCCGCGTGACGGCCCGCAGCAGCTCACCGACGCGCGGCAGGAGCGCCTTGTCGGCCGCGAGGTCCCCCATCAGGTCCGCCGCCCGGGCGCGCAGGTGGTCCGCCAGCCACGGCGCGGCGGCGAACTGCAGCGCGTGGGTCTGCTCGTGCAGCGCGACCCAGAGCCGGAAGTCGGACGGGTCGACCTTGAGCCGACGCTCGTGGTGCAGGACGTTGGGCGCGACGAGGAGCAGCCGACCGTGCCCGTCGGCCGACGTGAAGGGGTCGAACTGGCCGAGCACCTTGCCGGACAGCAGCGCCAGCACACCGCCCACCTGCACCGCCGCCGCCGACCGCCCTGCGGCCGAGACCGTGCTCGCCGCCAGCGGACCGGTCATCGCGGCGAAGATCTCCGCGTTGGCCTGCGCCCAGCGCGGCCGGTCGACGACGACCACCCGGGACACCTGCTCCGGCGGCGTGCCGTCGGCGGCGGTCAGCCCGGTGATGGCCGACGCGTGCACCGCGGCGCGCCCCGCGGCGTCGCGCAGCTCGTCGACGAGCGAGGTCAGCTGCTCGCGGTCGCCCATCGGCCCCGGGGGCGCCATGCGTCCCGCCAGGCGGGCGGCGAGCTCCCAGTCGACCGGTCCTCGGGGGGTGTCCACCGAGCCAAACTAACCGCAGCCGCACCCGGACAGCGTGGTGACGAAGGCGTCGATGGCTGCGCGGGGGCCCCACTGCCCGCCGTCGGGGGTCGCGTCGGCGAGCACGACGAACACCAGCTGGCGGGCGTCCGCGTCCATGACGGTCCCCGCCAGGGCGGTGACGTGCGGCAGGCTGCCGGTCTTCGCCCGGACCAGCCCGCGCGCCGACGAGTGCGTGTACCGGTCGTTCAGCGTGCCCGTCAGGCCGCCGATGGGCATGCCCGTCGCGACGTCGCGCAGCACGCCGTGCGCGGGGTCGGTGGCCAGGCGCAGCAGGCCCAGGAGCAGGTCCGGCGGGAGCACCGACCCCGCGCCGAGGCCGGACGCGTCGGACAGGTGCGCACCCGTGGTGTCGACGCCCGCGACGGCGACCGCGTGCAGGACCGCCGTCGCACCGCCCTCGAACGTCGCGGGCAGGCCCGCGTCCAGCGCGACGAGGCGGCTGACCACCTCGGTGATCGTGTTGTCGGAGGTGTCCAGGAAGTGGTGCACGATGCCGTCCAGCGGCGCGGACCGCACGACCCCGAGCTCGCGCGCGTTGCTCGGCCGCTCCGTGCGGTGCGGTGAGCCCTCGACCGTGATCCCGACCTCGGCCAGCCGCTGGGCGAACGTCGTGGCCGCCGCCAGCGACGGGTCCGCGTACCGCGGCGGGTACTCCCCCGGCTTGATCTTGGCGGTGTCCACCGCGAGCGCCGTCACCGGGGCCACGTAGCCGGCGGCGACGTCCGCCGGGTCCCACGTGGGGCTCAGCGTCGGGGCCCCGAACAGCGAGTCGTCGAACCCGAGGCTCACGGTGGTGGCGCCCTCGAGCTGCAGCTCCTTGGCCACCTGCGCGGCCAGGTCCGCCAGGCCCGCGTGGCCCTCGACCGCCGCGGGGTCGCCGGCGCCGGCCGCGAGCATCATGTCCCCGCCGCCGACGAGCACGATGCTGCTGCCCGGGCCGCGCACGACGCTCGTCGGCAAGGTCACGTCCGGACCCAGCGTGCTCAGCGCCGCGACGGCCGTGACCAGCTTGGCCGTGGACGCCGGCGTGCGGCCCTGCTCGGGCAGGTGACCGGCCAGGACGTCACCGGTCAGCTGGTCCGCCACCACCACACCGACGCTCGCGCCCATGCGCGGGTCGGCGACGAGGCCGTCGACCAGCGACTGCACCGAGGCCGCGGCCGGCACGGGGGCCTGCGGGTCCAGGTCGCCGAGCGCCGGGACCGTGTCCCCCGGGTCGACCGCACCGGGCGCCGTGGGGAACGGCAGCGGCTCGGGCGGCGGGTCCTGCAGCGTCACCATGCCGGGGACCACGTCGTAGGCGTCGGCCGTGACGTACGCGCCGCCCGCCAGGAGCACGACGAGCACGCTCGTGCCGACGACTCGCGCCGCTGTGGTCATCGTCACCTCGCCCCGTCCGATCCCTGAGGGGACGCCCCGTCCCGCGGTGCGTCAGACTACTGTCCGAGACAAGGGCGCCCCTGACGATCCGGCGCGCCGCAGGATGACGAGTGCTGCGCGACCGGCGCTCTCGCGGGGAGGAATGCTGTGGAGTTCGACGTCACGATCGAGATCCCCAAGGGGCAGCGCAACAAGTACGAGGTCGACCACGCGACGGGGCGGATCCGCCTCGACCGCATGCTCTTCACCTCGACGCGCTACCCCGACGACTACGGCTTCATCGAGGGCACCCTCGGCGAGGACGGTGACCCGCTGGACGCCCTGGTGCTCCTGGAGGAGCCGACCTTCCCCGGCTGCCTCATCCGCGCCCGCGCGCTCGGCATGTTCCGCATGCGCGACGAGGCCGGCGGCGACGACAAGGTCCTGTGCGTGCCGACGGGCGACCAGCGCGCCGCCTGGCGCCAGGACATCGACGACGTGTCCGACTTCCACCGGCTCGAGATCCAGCACTTCTTCGAGGTGTACAAGGACCTGGAGCCCGGCAAGTCGGTCGAGGGCGCCCACTGGGTGGGCCGCTCGGAGGCCGAGGCAGAGATCGAGCGCAGCCGCCAGCGCGCGATCGACACGAACTACTACAACCACTGACCCCCTCCCCTCCCTCTCTCCCCCGCAACGTCCGCAGCATCCAGCGCGTCCTGCACCCTTCATTCCTCGGACGTCCGCGCGTCACTTCGCAGCGTCCGACATGTAGGGTCCTGGACCCTCGGTTGTGCGGACGTTGCGTCGGCGACGCCGTTGTCTAGCGAGGCGCCCTCAGGAGGCGCCGGTGGGGGTCGGTCGTGCACAGATGTGGGTCGGCGCCACGGGCCGGTGCGTCGGGGCGTCTTGGGAACGTCTCGGGCATGGTGGACCAGCGACGCCGGAGCGCATGGCCGTCGACGACGGCAGCGCAGAGTGCACGCGTCGCGTCAGGCCGGCCTGCTGACCCGGTGGCAGGCGCGGCGCTCGGTTCACGCCGGCGCACGTCGAGCCGAGGTCGAGCCGAGCGGCTGGCACGTCGGCGGGCCGGCACAGCTGGTCGTACGCCGCCCGCCGACGGGGAGCGACCGTCGTGGTGGCTCGGGGTCCTGGAGTGCGCGCCTCGATGCGGTCACCGCCGGACGTCCCGCGTGCAGCGCTCGCCGGCATGACTGCGCTGCAGGCATGCGGCCTGCGGGGAATCGAGGGCGACGGGATGGTCCACGTCGCCGCCCCGAAGTCGTCGCGCCCCCTGGCACCGTCGCCGGACATCCGGCTGCACGAGACGCGACGGTGGCAGGACGACGACGTCCTCGAGGCGCCCGGCGCTCCGCGGGTGCGACCGGCCGTGGCCACCGTGCAGGCCGCGCTGTGGGCGCGCACCGACCGCGAGGCCGCGCTCCTGCTCGTCGCGCCGGTCCAGCAGCGTCTGACCACAGCCGCCGCCGTCGCCGCGTGCTCGACCGGGTGCGCCGCGATCGTCGCCGGACACTGCTGCGGTCCGTCCTCGACGAGGTCACCGACGGGGTCCAGTCGCTCAACGAGCTCGACTTCGCCGTCCTCTGCCGACGCCGCGGTCTGCCGGAACCGGACCGGCAGGTCGTGATCGCCCACCGCGACGGCCGGGCGTACCTGGACGTCCGCTGGTCGCGGTGGCGGGTCGTCGTCGAGGTCGACGGGATCGGCCACCTGCAGCCGGACCGCTGGATCCAGGACAGCCTGCGGCACAACGAGATCGTGCTCGCCGGCGACGTCGTCCTCCGGGTGCCCAGCCTCGGCCTGCGCCTCGATCCGGACCGCCACCTGGACGCCGTCGAACGAGCCCTCCGCCACGCCGGCTGGCGCCCCACATCCCCCGGACGTCCGAGCAAAGACTCCCCCTGACCCGTACCTGCTCGGACGCAAGCGGAGTGGCGCCTGCGGACGTCCGAGGATCTACGGGTCAGGAGGCGTACTTGCTCGGACGCTGCGACAGGGAGAGAGAGGAGACGGGGTTACGGGCGGCCGGCGTAGGGCATCGTGCTGCCCCAGCGCATGGAGGTCGTGCGCAGGGGGTCGCCCGGCTTGGAGGCCTCCATGATCTTGCCGTTCCCCGCCCAGATGGCCACGTGGTAGATCGCGTCCGGGTTGTTCGGGTTGGTGGACCAGAAGACGAGGTCGCCGGGGCGCAGGTCGTTGTAGCTGATCTTGAGGACCTGCTTGTACTGGTCACGGGTGGTGCGCGCGAGGTTGACCCCCGCGGTCCGCCACGCGCTCATGCTCAGGCCCGAGCAGTCGTAGCCGGCCGGTCCGACGCCGCCCCAGATGTACGGCAGGCCGGTCTTCGTCTGCGCCCACGCGAGCGCCGCCGCACCGGCTGCCGCCGAGCCGCGGGACGTGCCGGTGCCGAGCCCGTACTTGTCGGTCGGGGCGGGTGCCGGCGCGGGGGCGGGGGCGGGTGCCGGAGCCGGCGCGGGAGCCGGTGCCGGAGCCGGCGCGGGGGCCGGTGCGGGAGCCGGTGCCGGTGCGGGAGCCGGTGCGGCGGGCGGGGTGGTCGTCGCCGGGGGTGTCGTGGTGGCGGGCGGCGTCGTCGTCGTGGGCGGCGTCGTCGTCGTGGTCCCGCCCGAGGCGGCCGGGGTCGTGCTGGCGGGCGTCGTGGCGACCGGGCGCATCGCGACCGCGCGGGCGGCGGCGTCCTCGCGGTCACGGCGCTGCTGGTCGAGGGCGTCCTGGCGGGAGCGCTCGACGTCGGCACTGGTCTGCCGGGCCGCCGCCAGGGAGGTGATCAGCGACTCCCGCTCGGCGGACGCGGCGGCCAGGGCAGCGGTCGCGTCGTCCTGCGCCTGCTGCGCGTCGGCGAGAGCGTCGGTCGCGGTGGCCTTGGCGGCCTTGGCGTCGTCGGCAGCCTGGGTGGCCCGGTCGGCGAGCGTCGTGGCGACGAGCTGCGTCGCGCGGAACTCCTGCACCGCCTGGTCGGCCTTGCCGCTGATGCGGTCGAGCGCGGTGGTGCGGCGCGCGACGTCCTGGAACCCGTCGGACGACAGGAGCGCCTGCAGCAGGTCGGTGGAGCCGCCCGAGCGGGCGATCTCGCGGGCGATCGCGACGAGCTGCCGCCGCGCACCCTCCGCCTTGTCGGACGCGTCCTGGGAGCGCGCGACGGCGTCCGCCGAGGCCTGCTCCGCGGCGTCGGCGTCGACGACCGCCCGCGTGTAGGCCTCGCCCGCCTGCTGGACCTTGAGGTCTGCCGCGTCGGTCTGCGCGCTGAGCTGCGCGAGGCGCACCTCCATCGAGGCGACCGAGCGCTCGGCGCTCTTCACCGCGCCCTTGGCCCGGTCCACGTCCTGCTGCGAGGGCGGGGTCGGGTCGGCCAGCGCGCTCGAGGCGCCGGCGCCGAGCAGGGTGGCGACGAGCGCTCCTGCGACGAGTCCCCGCTGGACCCGTCGGCCGTTCGTCGTGCGCTGCCTCACGCCTGGTGCTCCCCTCGTCTGACGCCCCGGTGCCGGCACGCGTACCTGACACGTCGGCATCCTGAGGGCCGTCCTGGACCCCCGTCCGCAGGGGACGCTACCGGCGGAAACCTCAGAAGAGAACACCTGTCACACCAGTCCCACGAGTCACACCGATGTGCTTTGGGACGAACCGGACGGGATCGCGGACGGATCACCCGATCGCCGCGTCACTGTGGGCGCACCGAGACGTCGGGACGGTACGGCGACGGGCCAGGACCGATCACCAGGTCAGGGGTGGGCCAGTCAGCTGACTGGCCCACCCCTCCCGGCTTACCCGAACCGTCCCTCGACGTAAGCAGCAGTGCGCTCGTCCTGCGGCGAGCTGAACATCGCCTCGGTCTCGCCGTGCTCGACGATCACTCCCGGCGTCCCCTGCGAGGCGAGGAAGAACGCGCAGCGCTGCGAGACGCGCGCAGCCTGCTGCATGTTGTGCGTGACGATCACGATCGTCACCTCGTGGCCAGCTCGAGCATCGTCTCCTCGATGACGCGCGTGGACGTCGGGTCCAGCGCCGAGCAGGGCTCGTCCATGAGCAGCACGCGGGGCCGGACGGCGAGCGACCGCGCGATGCAGAGCCGCTGCTGCTGACCGCCCGACAGGCCCCCGCCGGGCGACCGACAGCCGGTCCCGCACCTCCTTCCAGAGGCCCGCCTTGGTCAGGCAGCTCTCGACGAGGACCGTCCTTGGTCTCCCGGTCCGCGCGGATACCGGTCAGTCGCAGGCCCGCGACGACGTTGTCGTAGATCGACATCGCCGGGAAGGGGTTCGGCTTCTGGAACACCATGCCGATCGCCGCCGGGCGTCGACGAGCCGCGCTGTCGGGTCGTAGATGTCCTCGCCGTCGAGCAGCACCTCCCCGGCCATCGGCTCGCCGACGGCACCAGCTCGTGCATCCTGTTGAGGATCCGCAGGAATGTCGACTTGCCACACCCGGACGGGCCGATCAGCGACGTGACGAGGCCGGCGCGGCATCGACGTCGAGACCCGGTCGAGGACCTGGTGGTCACCGAACCACGCCGAGATGTTCCGCGCCTCCAGCGCGGACAGTGGTCCGCCCGGCTGCAGGATCGCCGGCGCGGCGGAGGGGGCCAGGAACGGGTCGGCGGCCGTCACCGGCGGCAACACCTGGGTCAGGTCGGCGGTGGGCATGGTGGAGGACATCGGGCTCCGATCTCACAGCAGGTTCGGGAGGAGCCGCGCCCCCTGGTCGGCGACCAGCAGCGCAGCGAGGAGGGCGAGGGGGACGAAGACGATCCAGGCCTGGCGCGCGCCGATGCGCCTGGTCGCCCACACGGCGCCGACCTCGACGACGACCAGGAGCTGCAGCGCGAAGAGCAGGGCCCAGGTGGTCGAGCTGTCGCCGGCGAGCTCCTTCGCCTCGGGCGGGAGCGTCGCCGTCCGGGTCTGCCGGCCGCCGGGCGCCTGGGGCTCCGAGACGAGCCGGGCGTCCAGGCGGACGACGCCCTGCGGGAGGTATGCCGGTCCCCGGGCGGTCTCCAAGATGAGGCGGGACTCGCCGCTCTCGAGCCGGGCCGGGGAGGGGTCCCCTGCGTATCGCAGCCCGACGACCTCGAACGACTGCTCGCCCTGCCCGGTGGTCACCGTGAACGTGGCACCCGGTGCGAGCTCCTGCAGTCGGCCGAACGGTCCGCCGAAGGCGGCTGCGCGACCCAGGAGGACCGACACGCCCTGCTGACCGGGCAGCACGGTGTCGCGGCGGTGCCCTGGACCACCCATCAGGTCCCCGGACGTGGTGCCCTCGACGACGATCTCGTCGAGGGCTATGGACGGGATCTGGATGCGGGCGACCGGCGCGCCGTCGGCCAGCAGGACACCGTCGAAGGTGCCCTCGGAGACGGGCGCCGTCCCGGCGGCGAGCTGTTCGCGGAACTGGCTGTCCAGACGCTGCTGCGCGACGAGGTGCTGCAGCTGGCTGAAGCCGGTCAGGTACACCACGAACGTCAGCAGCATCGCGGCGACCAGCACCGCCACACCACGGGCCAGACGTTGCCCGGACGACAGCTCCGCCCGGGGCGCCAGCGACCGCGGCATCTTCCGCGGTGGGCGTGGCCGCGGCGACAGCTCTCCGGCTGGAGGACCCGGGGGGTCCTGCGGCGGCGCCTCGGTGACCTCGGGCGGCCGTTCCGCCGTCGTCGTCATGCGACCACGACCGGCGTGGGCCCGGGTGCCCTGGCCGACCGGTCACCGGACAAGCGTGCGGAGACGACACCGGCGGCGATCACCAGGAGCAGCGCCAGCACGGCCCACGGCACCGCCAGGACGGTCCGGTCCCGCACGACGGGCTCCATCTTCTCCGCCCCCGTCGGGAGCACGGGCTCGAGCTCCGCATGCGCCGTCACGAACGTCCACTGCCCGATGCCCCCCACCTCCTGGGAGACGGTCCGGGACTCACCCGGTGGGATGCCGTCGACCGTGACGGTCGGTGCCGACCCGACGCGATGACCTCCTGCGGCCGTGACCCAGAAGCGCACGGAGGCGTCGACGGTTCGGTGCGAGGAGTTGCGGACGACGAGGCGCACGGCCAGGTGCCCGCCGCCGGGGTCGATCGACGCGCGGTACCGGGTCCGCAGGCCGCTGACGTCGAGGACGGTCGACGCTGCGAGGGCGTCGGTGTCGACAGGCTCGGCCACGGCGGCGTCGCCGTCGTCGGCGGCACCCTCGTCGGTCGAGCCTGATCCCGACCGGTGCCCCGAGCCCGACGATCCTGTTCCGCCGCCGGTCTGGCCGACGACCGCCTCGAGACCCACGCCGTGACCGTCCGGATCGGCGGCGCCCGCGGGCGGGGCCTGCAGGAGGCCGACGGTGACCAGCGCGACCAGGGCGACGAGCCGGAGCGACGTAGGGATGCTCATCGCGCGAGTCCCGGCGCAGCCGCAGCGGCGCGGCGCGCCTCCTCCTGGGTGTAGGCGATCCACTCCTGCGCCAGGCGAGCGTCTCGACGCCGCTTCGCTCGCAGGCCGAACCATGCGCCGACGGCGAGGGCGACGAGGGCCAGGAGGATCCAGGGCACCGCGACGACGGTGGTGTCGCGGTGCACCGGTGCGAGCGCGCCGGGGTCGAGCGCGTCGTCGGCGACCGTCGGCTGCAGGTCCACGTAGGGACGAAGGAGGCCGGAACGGCCCACGCCGGGGACGTCGAAGGTCACCGCCCTCGTGGCGCCGGGCAGCAGCTCGGGGACCTCGTCGCGGACCGCCTGGGCCGCCGACATCCCGAACCAGGTGTTCGCACCTGCGACGACCGCGGCACCCAGTGCCACGTTGCCGGTGTTCGTCACGGTGATGGTGATCCTCGTCGGACCGGTCAGCGGGTTGCTCCCGGCAGGCTGCGACGCGCTGATGCTCGAGATCGACAGGGCCGGCTGCAGCTCGCCCGCGACCCGGATGTACAGCCTCGTGGCGACGCGGCGCTCGACCTTGACCTGCCCGTCGACGGCGCTGGCCGACACGACCAGACCCGCCGGGTGGTCTCCGGGCCGCGCGTCGGCCGGGACCGCGACCGTGAACGGGACGATCTGCTGCGCGCCCGCGGCGAGCACGATCGTCAGGCGCTTCTGGTCGCCGTCGAGCGTCACCCAGCCGCCCGCGTCCTTCGGCACCTCGTCCGTCGCGAGGAGCGCGAAGGCGCCGTCGTCGGTGTTGTACGCGTCCGTCGCCACGACCTCGACCGACTGGTCGGTGGTCCCGGTGTTGCGCACCAGGTAGGCGTCGGTCACCTGCTGGCCCGGTTGCACCTGGTAGCTGAACCGGCTGCGCCCGTCCGGGTCGGTGCCGTCGCTCGGCGCGCCGGCGATGCCGACCGTGTCGTCGGCGTACGCCGGTGCCGCGGCGGCGACGCCCGCGCCGACCAGCAGCATCACGAGCAGGGCGCGGGCGAGAGGACCGACGGCCTGCCGGCGGTCCAGGAACGAGGCGAGCATGGCTCATTCACCCGCGCGCACGTGGCGGACGGCCTGCGTCGTCACGACCGCGCGGTGAACGCAGGACGGCGCCGCGGTGGGGACGCGGACGCGACGACGGCGCGGGCCGCCTCGCGACCCGCGCCGTCCTCGGACCTCAGGTTGTCACTGCGAGACGAGAGTCACCGTGAGCGTCGAGGTGTAGGTACCGGCGGGGCTGCCGGACGGGGCGACGAACGTGAGGTCGGCGTCCAGCACGGAGTCACCGGCGGATCCTGCAGGCAGCTGCGCGAACAGGCTGGGGTACGTGGCCGACCCCGCCACCTGCGCGGCGCCGAGCGTCGTCGCGACGCCGGAGACGTTCTTGGGCGCCAGGCCGAGCTGCTGCTTGCCGATCGTCGTGGCGCCGTTGACGAAGCCGGCCACGCTCGTCGTGGTCAGGGTCCAGCCGGGCTTCGACGCCGCACGGCCGTCCTGCACCGTCAGGTGGCCGAGCGCGCCGGTCGACGTGGAGAGGCCGCCGACGATCGCCGGAGAGCCGATCGTCGAGGTCGAGGAGGCGGGGGCGACGAGCGAGAGGACGCCGTCCACGACGGGCGGCGCCGTGACCTCCGCCGACAGGCCCTGCGCCTGGCCACCCGGCTCGGCGGGCGGGTCGACGACGGTGCCGCCGGACACCTGGGCGTAGGTGTAGGAACCGGTGCCGGGCGTGACGTGGATGTGGATGAAGTACAGGCCACCGGGGACCACGTACAGGTTGTTGGTCTTGAGGAACGCCAGACCGATCGAGTAGTCACCACCGGCGGACTTGACCGCGTTGGTACCCGCCGGCGTGCCGGACCCGATGCCCACCTGGTTCAGCGGGGTCATGTTCGGCAGGTACACGCCACCGGGGGTCAGACCGATGTCCGCGTACGCGTTCCACTTGCTGACCACGGCCTCCTGGCCCTGCGGGGCGATGAACGTGCGCACCGTCTCGGCACCGGCCGGGATGGGGAACTTGTTGTCCAGGTCACCGACAGCCGGCAGACCGATCGGCTGGTAGTCGTAGTCGAGGGTCGCATCGAGCGCGATGTCCTCACCGGTGCTGCCGTCGGCCAGGTAGACGGTGCCACCGAAGTACTGGTCGGGCGTGATCTGGTCGGCCGCGTGAGCCGCGCCCGCACCCGCAGCTGCCAGGGCCAGGGCGAGGCCGGCGCCGAGGCCGGCGCGGGCAAGTCGGGAGATGGTCATGGTGTGTCTTCCTCTCGTCGTGCGGTGGAGTTCTGGGTCGGTGCGGTCGAGGGTCGGCCGCGTGCTCATCGGACGGTCTCGACGACGGGCGTCGTCGAGACCGCAGGCTCGGGGGTGGACGGGGACGCGGGCGGAGGCGTCCGGGCTGATCGACGACGGTGGCGCAGCAGCAGGCCGCCGCCGACCAGCAGCGCCAGGAGCGCGAGGAACGCCCACGGCACCGCCCACGTGAAGGTCGAGGCGTGGGCGGGCGCGATGCCGGGGGCGTCGCGGCCTGGGACCGCCAGGGCGGTGGCCGAGACCGAGACCGAGTCCAGCAGCAGCGGGGCGACGCCCGGGACGGTCACCACCTGCTCCACGGAGGCTCCCGGCAGCAGCTCGTCGATGGTGACGCCGTCCGCGCTGCGCGCCAGCGCCCCGAACGGCCCTGACGCCTGCACCGTCGGGGCGACGCCGATCCGCAGGTTGCCGCTGTTGGTGAGCGTGTAGGACACGCGCATGCTGCCGAGCCCGGCCAGACCCGCCACGTCCGCCTGCTGATAGACGGCGTGCACGTCACTCACGGTGACGCCGGCCTTGGTGGGACCGTCGACGGTGATGTAGATCCGGGCACCGGTGCGCTGCTCCAGCTTGATGGCCGGCGAGTCGGCGGCGCCGTCGCCCTGCACGGTCAGGGCCGCGACGACGGCGGCGACGTGGTCGCCCGGTTCGGCGTCGACCGGGATCGTGATGGTCACGGGGACGTCCACGAACCCGATGCCGTCGGTGCTCGACTGCGCAGGTACATGGGCGGACGGAGCGCCGAGCGTGAGCCAGCTCCCGGCGAGCCGCGGTGCGTCCGCACGGTCCGGCAGGCTGATCGATCCGTTGGGATCGTTGATCGCGTCGGTCGCGTACACGTCGAGGTCGAGCGGGACGTCCGACTGGTTGAGCACCGCGATGTCGTCCTGCACGACCGATCCCGGCGGCGCCGTCAGCGCCACGAAGCTGCGGGAGTCCGGCCGGCCGCCCGACGCCGGCGAGATGCCGAAGGTGACCAGGTCACTGCCGCCGGGTGCGGCGTCGTCGGCGTGGGCTGCGGTCACGCCCGCGGCGCACAGGCCGGCAAGCGTGACGACGGCCGCCAGTCGGGCGGCCAGGGAGGCGACGTGTCCGTGGCGCATGCGGTGAGCTCTCTCGGTGGGTTCGTCCGGCCGTCGATGGACGGCCGAGGGGAGGCGGGGCGCCGAGCGCCCCGCCTCCCTGTGGGTTCGTCCGCCTATGCGAGCCGGCGGACGGTCCCGGTCAGGACGCGGTGAACGTCACGGTCGCGGTGTACAGGCCACCGATGACCGAGGTCGGCACACCGGAGATCCCGAGCGTGCCGCGGTACTCGACCGTGCCCACGGGGTTGCCGGCGTCGTACTTGGCGAACGGCGTCGCCGCGGCCAGGCCGGGGGTGTTCGCCGGGATCTGCGTGGTGTGCAGGGCAGCGAGCGAGAACAGGTTGCCCGCGGGGACCGTCGGCACCAGGTCGGTGAGGCCGGCGTAGGAACCCGAGAACAGCTTGGTCGGGTCGACCGTCGACACGAAGTCGCTCGCCGTGACCTTGGCCGTGAAGCCGAGGGCGCCAGCGCGCGTGTCCGTGATCTTGATCGGAGCGTCGGCAGCGTTCGGGAACGCAGCCGAGGCGGAGTAGGTCGAGGTCGCCTGGTCGAGCACCGCGGTGCCGAGGTGGAAGACGTTCCCACCCTGGTACGGCGTGGTGATCTCGATCGCACCGGCCGGGATCGTCACGTCGACGTCCTGGACGTCCGTGGAGCTCGTGCCCGTGGCGTCCACGACGAGGGTCAGGGTCGCGGCCGTCGTGCTGGCCGAGGCCTGGTAGACGCCGGTCCCGACGAACGACGCGTTGATGGTCCAGGCTCCGGCCACGAGGTTGTTCTTCGTCAGCGACGCGACGCCGCCGGCGCCGACCGGCACGGTGCCCAGGTTCTGCACGGCACCGCCGTCGACCGACCCCGTGAAGGCGACCGAACCAGTGGGGTCCGTGCTGTTCGCGGCAGCCACCGTCGCGGTCAGGACGACCGGCGACAGCGCGTAGCCCGTGGCCGACGTGGCCGTGACCGTCGTCGTCGTGTTGACCGGCTGGCCGGCGACCGCCACCGTGCTGGGTGCCGACGTCGAGCCGTCGTAGGCCGAGTCACCCAGGTACTTGGCGGTGATCGAGTGGCTGCCGACGGACAGGCCTGCAGCCACGCTGTACGAGGCGGACCCCGCGGTCAGCGCCGACGTGCCGAGCAGTGTCGACCCGTCGTAGAACTCGACCGAACCGGTCGCGGCGGCCGGGGCGACCGTCGCGCTGAGGTTCACCGCCGCACCCGCGGTGGCCGAAGCCGGAGCCGAGAGCGAGGTGGTCGTCGGGGTGAGCGGAGCGGCCGCCGGCACCACCTGGGCGTAGGTGTAGGAACCGGTGCCGGGGGTGACGTGGATGTGGATGAAGTACAGGCCACCGGGGACCACGTACAGGTTGTTGGTCTTGAGGAACGCCAGACCGATCGAGTAGTCACCACCGGCGGACTTGACCGCGTTGGTACCCGCCGGCGTGCCGGACCCGATGCCCACCTGGTTCAGCGGGGTCATGTTCGGCAGGTACACGCCACCGGGGGTCAGACCGATGTCCGCGTACGCGTTCCACTTGCTGACCACGGCCTCCTGGCCCTGCGGGGCGATGAACGTGCGCACCGTCTCGGCACCGGCCGGGATGGGGAACTTGTTGTCCAGGTCACCGACAGCCGGCAGACCGATCGGCTGGTAGTCGTAGTCGAGGGTCGCATCGAGCGCGATGTCCTCACCGGTGCTGCCGTCGGCCAGGTAGACGGTGCCACCGAAGTACTGGTCGGGCGTGATCTGGTCGGCCGCGTGAGCCGCGCCCGCACCCGCAGCCACGAGGGCCAGGGTTGCGATGCTCGCCGCGAAGGTCCGACGCAAGGTCCGTGCTGACATCTCGATCTCCTTGTGAGGTGGGACTGATCCGAACGGAGGTCAGAGCGTGGTGTAGGCGCGGATGGGCGCGGTCGACGACGGCGCCAGGAATCCGAACTTCTTCTTCACGGCACCGGGCGTGGACGGCAGCGTGCCGAAGCTCGTGAGGCTGGCCAGGCCCTGGGTCGGGTCGACGAGGTTGGCCAGGTCGGGGTCGTACTTCGGGTCCGCCGAGTTGACGCGGGCGTACTCGACGACCAGGTAGGTGTCACGGCCGAAGGTCGTGTTGGAGTAGAACGCGGGGTTCGGCACGAGGGCGCTGCCGGAGCCGGTGAACGGCGCCGCGCCGGTCGGGGAACCGATCTGGACGCCGGTCGAGCCGATCGTGCTGGGGGCGGCGCCGTTGGACTGAGCGACCCAGCTGGCGACCGAGAACGGGATGATCTCGTTGGCGCCGAGCACCGTGGCGTCGTTCTCGGGCGTGGTGTTGCCGGTGTCGTTCACGGCGCCGCCGAGCGTGGCCGCCGTGACGCCGATCGCCGCGAGGAAGAACTAGCGGGTGCCCGAGCCGGTCTGCGGGAGACGCGGCGTGATGGTGACACCGTCGATGGTGGTCGGCCCCCGGTGGCCGCCGTGTAGAGCGCGGTCAGCTGCGCCGTGGTCAGGTTGCCGAGCGCGGCGGGGTCGCCCTTGTAGGCGTACGCCACGGCGTCACGGGCGAACGGCACGTAGGCGAGCAGGCCGGCCGTGCTGGCGTTGGTGCCGGGGCCGCTGGACGAGCGGGCGATGTCCACCTGGCCGGTGATGGCGGTGCCGTTGCAGCGCGCCCGTGATCGAGGCGCGCAGCGCCTTGACGCCGTTGCCCGAGCCGGCAGGGCGCACGAAGAACGGCCCGCCGGGCTTGGTCTGGATGTGCGCGGAGCCGAACGCGTCGAAGTTGCCCAGCGGGGTGCCGCCGGCGATGACCCGGACCGACGCGCCGGTCACGGTGGTGCCGTTGGGGAGGGCGTTCATCGAGTCCTGCAGGGTGTCCGAGCCGGAGCACGTAGCCGCCGGACACCGGGTCGGCCGAAGCGGGACCGGCGACGGCGATGCCACCGACCACGAGGCCGAGTGCGACGCCGAGGGCTGCGATCTTGCGGAACTTCATGGTCGTTCCTTACTCGGGGAACTGCGTGGGGAATCGGGGGTCGGTCAGGCCCCGCGGCGGCGCCGGGTGAGCAGGGGGACGGACGCGGCGGCGGCGAGGCCGCCGACGGCACTGAGGGGGACGGTCGCCGCGACGCGCCGACGCTCGGGTCGTCCGGGGTCGGGCGCCCACGAGCGCACCGGCCGGCTCGCCGGTCGCGGCGGGCGCCGGCGGCAGCTGCGCGCTCGCGCCGACGGCGGGGCTCGCACCGGTCGGGCCGCTGGGAGAGCGACCGGCCCGCGGGTCGACCGTCGCCGCGGTGAGGGTCGGCGTCGTCGTGCTGCATCCGGCGCCGGGACGGCTGGCGGGCCGGCCGCGATCGCGCGGCCGGCGCTGCGGGCGTCGTCGCGCCAGGCGGCGGCAGCGGCGCGTAGCCGGCCGGCAGCTCGCCGTCGTCCGTGCCGGCGGTCTGGCCGCCGCCCGCGGCGTAGCGGATGAACGCGGCATACGCATGGCGCGGCGCCGGGTCCCCGCCCAGGGGTTCGTCGCGGCGTAGACCGGCACCGTCAGCGGATACGCCTCGGCGTCCTTCTTGACGGCCGGCGCCGTAGTCCAGCGCGCGGACCTGGGGCTGCGCCGGCGTCGGGGTCATCACCGCGGCCGCCGAAGCCATCGACGCGCTCGTCGGCTCCACGAAGGCGCCCGCGGGATTGCGCAACGCCGCGGTGAACACCTGGTACTTCGCCGCCGAGGCGGTGTCCGTCAGGCCGATCACCTTCTGCCGCCCTGCGGGGAACGGTGCGGCGAGAACTTGTGGGGGACGACAAGGTGTCCCAGTCCCCGAGCGTCCGCAGATCGCCGCGCAGCACCCAGTAGCCAGCGGTGTCCAGGTCGTTGGCGTACGGCCGGAAGGTGACGAGGTTGAGGATGCTGAGACCGCCGGGTCCTTGGGGAAGTCGGTCTCGACCGGGTCGGCCTTGGGGAAGCTGTCCGTCGGGTAGGTCGCCGCCACGCCCTTGGGGTTCATCGCCGCGTCGGTCCAGCTGTACGGGTTGACGACCATGCCCCACGGATCGGGCGCCCGGCGAGGAAGGCGACCGCCTCCGGATCGGACAGGACGTAGTTCCACACGGCCACGCGGCGTCGGATCGCCCGAGAGGTACCAGTGCGTCCGCGACCGCGCCCGTCAGCGACTGGTCCTTCCACATGGGGTCGTTGACCGCGAGGAAGTCGGGATCCTGGGTGAGGTTCTCCGGGTTGTCGCCGAGGTGTCGTGTCCGGCCCTCGCGGCAGCGCGCCCGGTACGAATTGGTGAGCAGCTTGGCCACCAGCCGCGGCGTGAGGTGGAGCTAGGTGATCGGCTGCCCGTCAAGACCCCGGACCTCGTCCGGGACGTCGCCGAGCGAGTTGGATGATCGATGGCGAACGCGATCGTCAGACCGGTCACCGCGACAGGTGCGTACGTGAGGGCGTCAGTCACGCCGGGCTCGGACAACGCGCGGGCGGTCAGCGCCAGGGGCGCCGTCCCTGTCCCGTTGGCCTCGTGAGCCTGGTCAGCCTCGTTGGAGATGATCAGGTTGTAGACCGAGCCCGCCGAGGCACCGCACAGCTTCGGCTGCCACGAACCGACGGCGGCCGTCATGAGCTCGCTGCCGGCCAGAGCGCTCTGCCGCGCCCAACGACGCATCGCACGCCGAGCGGCTTGAAGTCCAACCGCACGGCGAGCCGGTGCTTCCAGTTGTCCGCCAGGAGGCCCGAGTGGACGACCTGGTCTCGCCCGCGTCGTGGTCCCCCGGGGGATGACGACCAGCCAGCAGGGCTGGCCCGTGACCGAGCCGTCGGCCGCGGTGAGCGGGTTGCCGCAGCCGAGGCCGGGCGCCTGCATGTTCGTCTGCACCTCGAACGTCGCGTGACCCGAGCCGCTTGCCGAACGGCGCCCAGGCGACCTCGTTCGAGGTGAACTTGGTGAAGAACTCGTTGTTGTCGACGTCCACAAACGGGACGACGCGCCGTTCGCAACGGTCTGAAGTGTCTTGCCCGTCACGGACCGGAACGGGACCGAGACCTCGGGCGGCGTGAACTCGCCGCCACCGGGGTAGAAGTACGGCTCGTCCGCAGGCGACAGGTGCTCGGGGCCGCCCGCCGGTCGAGGTCCGCGACTGTCCCGCGCCCCCGCGCGCCGTACTGGCACGTCGTCCGATCCGGCTGCGGCTGGCCGTTGGCGTCCAGGTCGAGGCTGCCGTCGGCGTTCTTGAGATCGCCCCAGCACTGCATCACCTGCAGGAAGTTCGGCCGCCCGCCGGCTGCTGGTTCGGGACCGACGCTCGCCACCCGAGTAGGTGAGCCGGATGCCCTGGCTGGTCAGGTTGTCGTCTGCGACACCGTCACCGACAGGTCCGGGAACGGGGCGTTTGCCACGTCCGGGTCCTGCTCGGCGGCCGTGACCGTGACCTCGGACGAGTCGTCCGCCGGCGCCGCGGTCGGGACCAGGAGCCCGGTCGTGAGCAGCGCACCGAAGACGCCGAGCCCGACGACCGTCGACCGGAAGACGGTCGATCCCCAGAGGTTCTGGGCCGTTCGTGCGGCGGTGCTCACAGTGCTCCCGAGCTCGTTCGGCGGCGCAGTTTCGCGCTCGTTACGAACCCTGGGTGGCGCTGGTGGAGCGTTGGTGAACGGGACAGGAACGACGTCAGGAGCGCACGTTCCCGCGTCCGTACGGCAGGAGGTCAGCCGCTCGTCGGCGGCGTCCGCAGGCGGCGCGACAGGAGCGGGGGCAGAGAGATCGCCGCGATCAGCAGCACTGCAGCCGCGGCCGTCACCCACGCCGGACTCGCGCTGGCGGGCATCGTGAACGCCGACGAGACGGCCGCGCCCGCACTCCCGGACCCGTCGATCGGCTGCCCGAGCTCGTCGTACGCGGCCTGTCCACCGCCACGTCCCCGGCTACCGCTCCCGCGTCGCCGGGTCGCTCACGCCGGCACCTGCCGCCCCTGCGCCCCCGGAGCCCGGCGCCGCGGCGGCGGACCCGCCGCCGGAGGCCGCGGTGACGGCGGTCGGCGCCTGGGCGCCGCCGGTGCCCGTCGTGCACTGGGCGGTGCCGCCCTTCTTGTCGCAGGCGGCGGCTGCGGCGCGGTCGCCGCCAGCTGGTTGCTCGCCGGGTTGTCGCCCGGCTTGAACGTCGGGTTGCGGCACTGCGCGAGGTCGACCCCGCTCGGGTCGGCGCCCGGGATCCGCTTGATCTGCTCGGACGCCGCCTGCACCAGGTTCATCGGCAGCGGCGAGTAGCCGAGGCTGTCCGCCTGCTGCTGGCCCTCGCAGATCATGTACGACGCGAACGTCCCGAGCGTCTGCCCCTTGGTCTCGGTGAAGATCCCGGCCACCTGGGTGGGCACGATCATGTACGAGTAGCTGGACAGCGGGTACGTCCGGGGGTCGGCGTTGTTGTAGACGCCGTCGAGGATCTGCGTCAGGTAGTCCGGTGACCCCGGGTCGGTGTTGATCTTCGCGGCTGAGCAGGGCCACGGCGACGGCCTGGGCCGTGGGCTCGATGTAGTACCCGGCGTTGTTGAGCACCTTGACCACCGGGAAGCCGGACTTCTTGGCGTAGGAGTACTCGACGTAGGTGATCGCACCCTCGCCGTAGTTCTGAGACACGTAGCCGGAGACGCCGTCCGAGCCTCGCTGCGCCTTCGCACCGCCGAAGATGGGGTACTGCGACGTGAACCCGCACGTCGAGGTGCGGCCGATCTTCGCGCAGAAGGCCTGCCAGAGGCTGGAGAACTGCTTCGACATCCACAGGGTGAACTGCGCGGTCGTTCCGGAGCCGTCCGACCGGATCACGGGGACGATCGGCCGTGCCGGCATGGCCAGGCTCGGGTTGTCCGCCTTGATCGCCGGGTCGTCCCACGAGGTGATCGCGCCGGTGAAGATCTTCGTGATCGTGTCGCCCGAGAGGCGCAGGTTGGTGACCTGCTTGCCGCCGATCTTGAGGTTGTACATGAAGGACGTGCCGCCGGCGACGATCGGCATGTAGGCGTACCCGATCGCCGGCCTCTCGGGCGCCGAGCCGTCCTCGGGCGCGGCCTGGAACGGGATCTCGCTGATCGCGAAGTCGACCGACCCGTTGATGAAGTCTCGGCGGCCCTGGGTCGAGCCCACACCGGAGTAGTTCACCGTCATGCCGTAGTTGGCCGCGACGTTCCGCCGCCACTGGTCGAGCGCGTTCTGCGACCATGTCGACCCGGTGCCCGTGATCGGGACGTACCCGTCGGCGAGCGCCGCGCCGGCGGCAGCACGACGCCGAGCAGTGCCAGCACAGCGGTCAGGACGAGCGCGAGCGGCAGGCGGACTCCATCGGGGGGTCTCCGTCGGGGAGCAGCAGCGTGCTGCGAGATGTGGCTGCGCCTGCGATCCGGGCGGCGTCGCGCGCCGAACGCTCCCGCGCCCGCCGGCGCTGGCGGTTGCTGAGCTGGCCCGGCCCGCGCCCGCCGATGACGCGGGCGATGCCGAACAGGGCGAGGACCAGCATCATCAGGACGGCCGCCGCTGCCGAAGCCGCGGGCGACCATGGCCGGCTCGGGCGAGCGGACGAAGTCGAACACCTGGAGGGGCAGCGAGATCATCGGCCCGTGGAATGGGTCGGTGTTCAGCACGGCCGTCACGCCGGAGGTGAGCAGGACCGGGCTCGTCTCGCCGATCCCGCGGGCCGTGCCCAGGATGACGGCCGTCGCCAGACCCGAGCGGGCGGTCGGCAGCACCACGTGCCAGACCGTGCGCCAGCGGTTGGTCCCCATCGCGTACGACGCCTCGCGCAGGGGGTTCGGGCACGAGCCGCAGCACCACGTCCGACGACCGGATGATGATCGGCAGCATCATCACCGTGATCGCGATCGCGCCGCGAAGCCCGACGCTCGTGGGTGACCAGCTGGATGACCGAGGCGTAGACGAACAGGCCGGCGACGATCGAGGGCAGCGCGGTCATGGCGTCGGTCACGGTCCGGACGAACCGCGCGAACCGCCCGCCCACCTCGTTGAGGAACACGGCCGTGGATACCCCGAGCGGGATCGAGATGACCAGAGCGATGCCAGCTGGATGAGCGTGCCGACGATCGCATGCCGGATGCCGCCGACGCGTCAGCGGGTCGAGCGGGCCGGCGAGCTCCATCGTCTGGGTGAACAGGTTGAGGTGGCGCAACGCGTGCCGACCCCGGCCGAAGGTGTAGACCACGATGAACGCCAGGCCGCAGAACAGGATCACGCCGGCGGTAGCGAGCAGCACGGACACGACGCTGTCCACCGACCTCCTGCCGGTCACCGTGCAGCGAGACCAGGAGCGCGTAGAAGCCGATGAACGCGAGGAGCGCGACCACCGTCCACCCGATCGGCCGACTGCAGGGGGGTCACCCAGCCGAACAGCAGCGTCGCGATGGCGACGGCGGCTGCTGCCCCACCGAGCAGGTCGAAGCGCTCGACGCGCGTCGGCCGTGCGCACGCCGCGGCGCGGACCTACCGGCCCGCTGCTGACCGGTGTCTCGGTACGGGCGGAGGTCTCGGCTGCGTCTGGACGGTCATCGGGTCACCCCAGGCTCTGGGCGCCGGAGCGCGACCGGGCGACGATCGACGACGCGGTGAAGTTGATGACGAGCGTGAGGAGGAACAGCACCAGGCCCGCGGCCATGAGTGCCGACAGACCGAACGGCTGGCCTCGCCGTAGCGCAGCGCGATGAGCGCGGAGACCGAGTTGGTCCCCGACCTCAGCACCTGCCAGTTGATGGACGAACACCGGCGAGATGATCATGTAGACCGCGATCGTCTCGCCGAGCGCCCGACCGAGGCCGAGCATCGTGCCGCCGATGATGCCGCCGCGGCCGAACGGCAGGACGACCGTGCGGATGACTCCCCATCGGGTCGCGCCGAGCGCGTAGGCGCCCTCGCGCTCGCCGACCGGCGCCTGAGAGAACGCCTCACGCATGATCGACGTCGTCGTCGGCACCACCATGAGCCCGACGACGATCCCGGCGATGAAGGCCGACGACGTGAAGAAGCTCGCGTCGGTGACACCCTTCCCCGTCGCTCGTCCGTCACCGCGAAGAACGGGACGAACGCGAACGTCGTCGAGATCCACCGCGAGACCGGGATGACCGCGGACTGCAGGAAGTAGACGCCCCAGAGCCCGAAGATGATGCTGGGTACCGCCGCCATGAGGTCGACGAGCGACACCAGCGCGGCACGCGCGCGCCCGGCCACCACCTCCGAGAGCAGCAGGGCCGTCCCGATCGCGAGCGGGAACGCGACGACGAGAGCCACGAGCGCGATCGTCACCGTCCCGAAGAGCACGGCCGCGACGCCGAAGCGCTGGATCTCCGGCATCCACTCGCGCTCCGTCAGGAACGACAGCCCGGCGGCACGCAGCGCCTTGCTGGCGCGCAGCGACAGGAACAGCCCGACCGCGAGCATGATCCCGACCGTGACCACGCCGGCGGCGTACGCGGTGCGACGGAAGACGGTGTCGGCCGCGGAGGGGCGCGACGTGAGCTTGCGCCGGACCGGTTGCTCCGGGGTCGGCGGGATGCTCGCCGGACGCTCGTCGAGCAGCGTCATGACGTCTCCGTCCTCGGGCAGGGATGCGTCGGCGACCGCCGGACGTCGGACGCGATGGTCCGGACTGCGGGTGAACGACGACCGACGCCGCGGCGTACGGGGTGCCCCCGCGGGACGACGGGCATGGAGCGGACTACGCCGAGGGCGACGCGCTGGGCGTCGTGGTCGGGGTCGGAGTCGAGGTCGGTGTCGGCGTGGTCGTCGGTGTCGGAGGCGGTGCGGGCTCGCCCAGGTCGAGGGTGAGGGGCGAACCGACCGCCACCTCGATCCCGGCCGGCACCGATACCGCCAGCACCGCGGCCGCACCGGCGCCCTGACGCACCGGCACGAGACCGGCGGCGCGGACGGCCGCCTCCGCGTCCTCGGCACGCAGCCCGACGACGGCGGGCACGATCGTCGTGCCGGTCGCCGCCTCGAGGTCGACCGCCGTGCCGGCTCGCACTCGTTCCCCTGCCGTGGGCGACGTGCGCAGCACCGTCCCCGCAGCTGCCGGAGCCGGCACGGTCGAGACCGCACCGGCCCGCAGCCCAGCACCGTCGAGCATGGTGAGAGCCTCCGCCGTGCTGAGCCCGGCGAGCACCGGGACCGCGACGGTCCGGACCGGCGGTCCGGCTCGCACCTCGGTGCGAGACGGAGTCGGCCTGGGCTCGGGCGCGTCGACGCTCGCCGGAGCCGGTTCCGTCACGGGGCCGGGCCCGGCCTGCGCCAACCACGCGACCCCGACGACAGCCGCGAGCACCACGAGAACGGCGAGGACCGCGCCGCGTGCGGTCGTCGGGGCGTGGTCAGGTCGAGACCCATCGGCGATCTCGATCGCGGAGGCGGTCGCGCGCGCCGCGCCGGCCGCCACCACCGGGGACGACGCCGGCAGCACCCGCGTCCCGGGCCCGGCGGTCGGCGCACCGCGCACCAGCAGGACGGCCTCTCGCATCGCGGTCGCGGACCCGAACCGCAAGCCCGGGTCCTTGAGCATCGCCCGGACGACCAGCTGGTCGACCTCCGCAGGCAGACCGGGCATGGCCTCCGACGGGACAGGAGGCGGCGCCGAGCGGTGGCTCTCCACCAGGCGCTCGGGCGGACCGCTGCCGAACGGCGGCCGCCCCGTCAGCGCGAAGTACAGCACCGCCCCTGCCTGGTAGAGGTCACCCCGTGGGTCGACCCCGGCCCCGCTCGCCTGCTCGGGCGAGACGTAGGCGGCGTTGCCGAGGATTCCCCCCGACTCGTCGACCGCGGCGCTGCCGGCGGCGCCGGTCAGCCCGAGGTCGAGCAACCGGACGCCCTCGGCGCGAACCACACCGTCGGTCACGTGCACGTTCTGCGGCGAGACGTCGCGGTGCACCAGCCCGACCTCGTGCAGGGCAGCGAGGGCAGCGAGGAGACCGTCGGCGACAGCCAGGGCGTCCGTCGGTCCGAGGGGGCCACGCCGGTCGACGACGTCTGCGAGGCTGGCGCCGTCGACCAGCCCGAGGGTGAGCCACGCCCGACCGTCGTCGAGGACGCCGGCGTCCAGCACGCGGACGACGTTCGGGTGGCTGACCCGCCGCGCAGCGCCGGCCTCGCGGGGCAGCCTGGCCGCGTCGGTGTGCGGGTGCGCCACCTTGAGCGCGACGGTCGTGCCCGTCTCGATGTCGAACGCGCGATAGACGACGGCACTTCCTCCGGAGCCGAGCAGCCCGAGCACACGGAACCGACCGGCGACGAGGCCGGGGTCGGCCTCCTCTCCCGGACGGTGTGCCGTCACCGCGCCACGTCTCCGCGCCGAGCCGCGGCGCCCCGGAGCAGCAGAGGTGTCTGTCCCGCGCGTCGGTACGCAGCGACCACCGGGTCGACGCTGCGCCGGCGGGACCAGGGCGACGAACGTCGCGGCACGCGTGGGCGCACCGCACCCGCCGGTCCTGGTCGCCGATGCCCTGCGCCACGGGATCTCGTGCCGTCGGCTCGCAACGACCACCGCCAGCGGTAGTCGGGCGTCAGCCGAGCACTTCCTCGGGCGCGGGCAGGAGGCCCGCAGCTCGTCCAGCTCGAGCGCACCGCGTCCGCGTCGTCGCCAGGGCCAGGACGCTGCGCGCCATGCCCCGGCCGTTCGGGCTGACGAGGCGCCACCACACCACCGGGGCGTCCGAGAATCGGTAGAGCTGGAACACGGGCGGCACCGCACGCATCCCGTCCTTTCGTCGCGGCGCCTGTCGCGGCGCACCCGATGAAGTTGAACCCATGTCCGACATCTGTGAGCGACCTGTGCGGGGCCGAGGGACGAACGCCAGGGGTCCACCGGGCGACGATCGGACGACGCAGGAGGAACCACCCGGTGGCGTTGAGACAGCGCGATCACATGGTGAGACGCCCGTTCCACGAGCCGGACGACTCGACGTACTGTCACCCCATGTCCCGCCGAATGTGTCGCTGACCCAGCGCACGCTCGGCTGTGCCCGCGGGCAGGTCGTCGGTCCACGACGGCCCTGAGACCCGCCCGAGCCATGGCTCGAACCGTGCGCCCCTGCCCCCCTTCCGCGGGACGGACGTCGGCTGCCCGAGGCCCTCCGCGGATCCCGCCCGAGCCCGAGACCGACCGCTGAGGAGCGCAGAACCATGAGCAACGAGAACTGGAACTTCGAGACCCGCCAGATCCACGCCGGCCAGAGCGCCGACCCCGCCACCGGCGCCCGCGCGCTGCCGATCTACCAGACGACGTCCTTCGTCTTCGACTCCGCGCAGCAGGCCGCCGACCGGTTCGCGCTCAAGGAGCTCGGCCCCATCTACACGCGTATCGGCAACCCCACGCAGGAGGTCGTCGAGAACCGCATCGCGGACCTCGAGGGCGGCGTCGGTGCGCTGCTCGTCTCGTCGGGCCAGGCGGCCGAGACGCTGGCCATCCTCAACATCGCCGAGGCCGGTGACCACGTCGTCGCCAGCCCGTCGCTGTACGGCGGCACGTACAACCTCCTGCACTACACGCTGCCCAAGCTCGGCATCGAGACGACGTTCGTCACCGACCCGCACGACGCGCAGGCGTGGAAGGACGCGGTCCGCCCGAACACCAAGCTGTTCTTCGCGGAGACCATCCCCAACCCGAAGGCCGACATCCTCGACATCGAGCTGGTCGCGGGCGTCGCGCACGAGTCCGGCGTCCCGCTGATCGTCGACAACACCGTCGCGACGCCCTACCTCATCAACCCGCTGCAGTGGGGCGCCGACATCGTCGTGCACTCCGCCACCAAGTACCTGGGCGGGCACGGCTCGGCCATCGGCGGTGTGATCGTCGACGGCGGGACGTTCGACTTCGCGCAGCACCCCGAGCGCTTCGTCAACTACAACACCCCGGACCCGTCGTACAACGGCCTGGTGTTCGCGCGGGACCTGGGCGTCGGCGGGCTCTTCGGCGTCAACCTGTCCTTCATCCTCAAGGCGCGCGTGCAGCTGCTGCGCGACCTGGGGTCGGCGATCTCGCCGTTCAACGCGTTCCTCATCGCGCAGGGCATCGAGACGCTGTCGCTGCGGGTCGAGCGGCACGTCGAGAACGCGGCCAAGGTCGCGGCGTGGCTCGAGGCGCGCGACGACGTGCTGCGGGTCCACTACGCCGGCCTCGAGTCCAGCCCGTGGCACGCGGCGCAGCTCAAGTACGCACCGCGCGGTGCCGGTGCCGTGCTCGCGTTCGAGCTCGAGGGCGGGTCGGAGGCCGGTCAGGCGTTCGTGTCCGCGCTCGAGCTGCACTCGAACGTCGCGAACATCGGCGACGTGCGCTCCCTGGTCATCCACCCGGCGTCGACGACGCACAGCCAGCTGACGCCGGAGGAGCAGGCCCTGTCCGGCGTCACCCCCGGTCTGGTCCGGCTCGCCGTGGGCATCGAGCACATCGATGACATCCTGGCGGACCTGGACGCCGGCTTCCGGGCCGCGAAGGGCGTCTGACCGCATGAGCACGACGCCGCCGGGGCCGTCGGAGCGCCTCGCGCGCCCCGACGGCCCGGTGGCGCCCCGTGAGAGGACCGCTGTGCCCGACCTGAGCCTGCCGCCCGCCCGACCGCGCACCCTGGGCGCCCGGGCGCTGCCCGCCGACCGCCCGGCGGTGCCCGCCAGCGCGGCGTGGCGCGACGGCGACCCGGTGGGTCGTCGGCAGTTCGCCGACCTCGGACCCCTCAAGCTCGAGTCCGGCGGGCGGCTGCCCGCGGTGCGGCTGGCGTACGAGACCTGGGGCGAGCTGAACGAGGACGGCAGCAACGCGGTGCTCGTGCTGCACGCGCTGACCGGCGACTCGCACGTGACCGGTGAGGCCGGTGACGGGCACCCGACCGCGGGCTGGTGGCAGTCCATGGTCGGCCCCGGTGCGCCGATCGACACCGACCGCTGGTTCGTCGTCGCGCCCAACGTGCTCGGCGGCTGCCAGGGGTCGACCGGCCCCGCGTCCACCTCCCCCGACGGCCGGCCCTGGGGCAGCCGCTTCCCGCTGCTCACCGTGCGGGACCAGGTCGCCGCGGAGATCCGGCTGGCGGACCTGCTGGGCATCGACACCTGGGCACTGGTCATCGGCGCGTCCCTGGGCGGCCTGCGCGTGCTCGAGTGGGCCGCGAGCGCGCCCGAGCGCGTGGCTGCGCTGGCGGCGATCGCCACGGCCGCGCAGACGTCCGGGCGACCAGATCGCCGGCTTCCACACGCAGCTCGCGGCGATCCGTGCGGACCCGCACTACCGCGACGGCGACTACTACGACGCCCCGGACGGCGAGGGCCCGCACGTGGGGCTCGGCCTGGCCCGGCAGATCGCGCACCAGACGTACCGCAGCCCGCGCGAGCTGGACGAGCGCTTCGGACGCATCCCGCAGGGCAGCGAGGAGCCCCTCGAGGGCGGCCGGTTCGCGGTGCAGTCCTACCTGGACCACCACGGCGACAAGCTGAGCCGACGCTTCGACGCCAACACCTACGTGGTGCTCACGCGGACCATGATCACGCACGACCTCGGCCGTGACCGCGGCGGGGTCAACGCCGCGCTCGGGGCCATCACCGCGCGCGCGCTCGTCGTCGCGGTCGACTCCGACCGGCTGTTCCCGCCCGCACAGTCCGAGCGGATCGCCGCGGGGATCCCCCGCGCCACGCTGCAGACCATCCACTCCGAGCACGGCCACGACGGCTTCCTCATCGAGGCCGACCAGGTGGGCGCCGCGGTCCAGGGCTTCCTGGAGTCGTCCCGCCGGTAGGGCGCGCTGCGGCACGATGAGCGCCATGGCCTCCCCCGACCTCGCCTGCCGCCCGCACCGCCCTGCACGCCCAGTGGGACCGCCTGCGGTCCTGGGTCGGTGAGGTCGTCGTCGACGAGGTGGCCGACGACCCGTCGGTGCTGGCCGGCTGGACCGTCGCGGAGCTGGTCGCGCACCTGGGGCGTGCCATGGAGGCGCTCGCCGTCTGCGTCCCGCTGGAGGACGGCACCGTGCCCCTGACGCTCGGGGAGTACCTCGGCACGTACCGCGACCGCGCCGCCGACATCGCGCAGACCACCCGGGACCTGGCCGACGAGATCGCGCACGACCCGCTGGCCGAGGTGGACGCCCGCGCGGCGGCCGCCTTCACGCGCCTCGACGAGCTCGGTCCGGACGACCGGGTGGTCCAGGCCCGCCGCGGACCGGTGCTGCTGAGCACCATGACGGTGTCGCGCGTGGTCGAGCTCGTGGTGCACGCCGACGACCTGGCGCGGTCGGTGCCGCGTGCGCGGGACGCCATGAGCCCCGTGGACCCCGACGCCCTGCGCCTCGTCGCCGACGCCCTGCTCGCGGTCGTCGTCGCCCGCGGGGGCTGGAGCCTCGAGGTCGCGGACGCCCGCACGTGGGTGCGCCTGGCGGCCGGCCGCCAGGAGTACGACGTCGACCAGCTGGCCGTCGCGCTGCACCCGCGGTACACCTCGGACGCGGTGCCGGACCTGGGCCGGATGCTGCCGGTCCTGTAGGGCTCGGGCTACGTTGAGGCGGTGATCGCCGCCTACGCCGCCCGGTTCTCGTCCGACGACCCCGTCAGCGCCCTGGAGGTCGGCGACCAGCCGGACCCGCGGGCGCGCGAGGGCTGGTCGGTCGTGGAGGTGCGGGCTGCCGGGCTCAACCACCACGACGTGTGGACCCTGCGCGGCGTCGGCGTCCGGGCCGAGCAGCTGCCGATGATCCTGGGCACCGACGCCGCCGGGGTCACCGCCGACGGGCGCGAGGTGGTCGTGCACGGTGTGATCGGCGGGCCGGACGGGCGCGGGGTGCCGGCCGACGAGCCGCGCAGCCTGCTGTCCGAGCGCTATCCCGGCACGCTCGCCGAGCAGCTCGCGGTGCCCACGTGGAACCTCGTCGACAAGCCCGCCGAGCTGTCGTTCGTCGAGGCCGCGTGCCTGCCCACCGCGTGGCTGACCGCCTACCGGATGCTGTTCCGCTCCGGCGGCGCGACCCCGGGGCAGCGCGTGCTCGTCCAGGGCGCGGGCGGGGGGCTGGCCACGGCGGCGGTCCTGCTCGGCGCCGCCGCGGGGCTCGAGATGGTGGTCACCAGCCGCTCGCCCGAGCGGCGCGAGCGGGCGCTGACGCTCGGGGCGGCCGCCGCGGTCGAGCCCGGGGCGCGCGTCCCGCGTGCCGACGTGGTGCTCGAGAGCGTCGGGCGGGCCACCTGGTCGCACTCGGTCCGCTCGGTGCGCCCCGGCGGGACCATCGTCGTCGCCGGCGCCACCAGCGGCGACGCCGAGCCGGCCGAGCTCACGCGGATCTTCTTCCAGGAGATCACGGTGGCCGGCGCCACGATGGGCAGCCGCGACGACCTGCAGCACCTGCTCGCGTTCCTGGCCCGCACCGGCGTCCGTCCGCTGGTGGACTCGACGTTCGCGCTCGCCGACGCCCACCGGGCCGTGCGCCGCATGGCCGAGGGCGAGCAGTTCGGCAAGATCGTCCTCGAGCCGTGAGGACGCCTGCGTGAGCACGCAGTGGGCCGACGACGTCCTCGGGCCCGACTACCGCGTCCGCACGCTCGAGCTGCGGCCCGACGACGAGGGCGACGTCGTCGCCAGCCTGGTCCGGTACGCCCCGCCGACGAGCGAGCCGCTGCGCCCGTCGCGGGCGATCCTCTACCTGCACGGCTGGTCCGACTACTTCTTCCAGACCGGCCTGGCCGAGTACTGGCACGGCCGCGGCGCCGCGTTCTACGCCCTCGACCTGCGCAAGTACGGCCGGAGCCTGCGCCCCGGCCAGACCCCCGGGTACGTCGCGGACCTGCGCACCTACGACGAGGAGATCGAGGCCTCCCTCGACGTCATCGCGCACGATCTGGGGACCCGGGCGCGGGTCATGCTCATGGGCCACTCGACCGGCGGGCTCGTCGCCGCGCTGTGGGCCGACCGGAACCCCGGCGAGCTCAGCGGCCTGGTGCTCAACAGCCCCTGGCTCGAGCTGCAGGGGTCGTCCGTGCTGCGGCACATCAGCGCCCCCGCGGTCGCACGCATCGCCCGGTTCCAGCCCAAGGCGCCCCTGCCGAACATCGACCCCGGCTACTACGCCCGCACCCTGAGCAGCGCCAGCGGCGGCGAGTGGACCTACGACACCACCTGGCGGCCGACGCCGTCGTTCCCGGTGCGGGCCGGCTGGCTGCAGGCGGTCATGGCCGGGCACGCGCGGGTGGCCCGGGGGCTGGCCGTCGAGCAGCCGATCCTCATGCTCGCGTCCAGCCGCACCGTGATCAGCCCCCGCTGGAGCGAGGACATGCGGCACGCCGACGTGGTGCTCGACGTGGAGCTCCTGGCACGCCGCGCGGTCCAGCTGGGTACCCACGTGACCGTCGTCCGCATCCGCGACGGCCTGCACGACCTGGCCCTGTCCCCGCGGCCCGTGCGCGCGCGGTTCTACGCCGAGATCGACCGGTGGGCCGCCGCGTACGGGTGGGGCTGACGCGCAGACCCGGGAGTCAGGGACGCAGGATGCCGGTCGCCTCGGCCAGCGTCGGACCGCCCTCGCCCAGGCGCCAGGCGCGCCAGCCGTCCACGGGGTTCTCCGCGCCGACGGCCGCCGAGGCCGCCGCGTCCGGGTCCGCGAACAGCTCGCCCGACGGCAGCTCGAGCAACCCGTCGGTGCGCAGCATCGCGATGAGCCGCTGACCGCGGCGGGCCCGCACCCAGACCAGCGTCGTGATGGCGCGGCGGCTCTTGGCCAGCGTGGCCAGCTCCGGGACGGCGGACAGGTCGTCGGCCGGCAGCGCGTCCGGGACCGGCGCCATCTCCTCGGTGGCCTGCGGCTCCGGGTCCTCGGCCGGTGGCTCCGCCCGGGGAGTCGGGGGCGCCGCGGGCGGGGTGGGGAAGCTCGAGGAGACGGGCAGCGGCGCGGAGGGCGGCAGGAACGGGCGCGGACCGGCGACCTCGTCGGCACGGTCGCGCGGCGGCGTGCGCGGGACCACCTGGTCGGCGGCCGAGCGCAGTCCCACCACAGGGGTCAGGGTGGTCGGTGCCTCGTGCACGCTCGGCGGTGTACGCGGCTTGTCCGTCGGCGCACCGGTCGGCGCGCGCAGCGGGGTGGGCGCGGGCGGCGCCGGTGCGGCCGGTGGCGGGGTGACGGCGCGCAGCTCGCCCGTGGCGGGGGTGCGCGGCGGTGCGACCGGGCCGACGAGCGGCTCGTACGGGCCGGAGGAACCGCCGACGAACCCCTCGCTCGAGCGGACCAGCCGCAGCGCCGTGGGCTCCACCGAGCGCCGTGCACCCTCGTGCGTGGCCAGCGGGGAGACGTCCAGCAGACGGCGGTCGTCGACGCCCCGCACGACGCCGACCTGCAGCACGTCCACGTGCCGGCCCGGTCCGCGCAGGAAGCCGAGCGTGTCCCCCGCCTCCGCGGCGACCTCCGAGCACAGCAGGATCAGACGGACGCCCTCGCGCCGGTTGGTCTGCGTGCCGAACGCGGCCTGCTCCCGGAACGCGGCGAAGTCGACGGCGAACCGGCTGGGGTCCGGATGGTAGGCGCGGGCCAGGTCCGTGGTGGTCATCCGCGTCGCCGCACCGGCATGCCGCAGGGCCGCGATGACGGCGTCGTCGTCGACCACCTGCACCACGTCGATCACGACCGCGCGGCCCGTGGCGTCCAGCGCCAGCAGCTCGGGCAGGTCCGCGTGGTCCGGGGCGGCGGCACGGGAACGGACCGCGAACAGGGGCTCACCGGCGATGGCGGCCAGGTGGTGGGTGAGCAGGGACGCGCACTCCTGGGCGAACGAGCCGGTCAGCGGCTGCATCGGCTGGACGAGACGCGGTCGGCCCTCGTCGAGCTCGAAGATCGGCATCTGTCCCGGCCCTCCTGGGCGTGCAGCCGCCCGCCGCACGTTCCCGTTGTCCGCCCGCGCTCCCCGTCCGGCGCGCCTGCGACCACACTGTCCCACAGCGTGCTGAGCGCGTCAGCCCGTCCACCGGACGGGGTGGAAGGGATCGGTCACATCACCCGGATGCGCGGTGGTGCTCCCGTCGTCACCCGTCCGAGAGCGCCGACTCGACCCGGTCGACCTTCGCGGTCAGCTGGTCCGTGTACCCGGGGCGGATGTCGGCCTTGAGCACCAGGCTGACCCGGTTGCCGTGCCGGCCGACCGCCTCCGTGGCCCGCTTGACCACGTCCATCACCTCGTCCCACTCCCCCTCGAGCGTGGTGAACATGGCGTCGGTGCGGTGCGGCAGACCGGACTCGCGGACGATGCGCACGGCATCGGCGACGGCGGCGGTCACGGACTCACCCGCACCGAGCGGGGCGACGGAGAAGGCGACGAGCATGCGCCCAGACTGGTCGGCTCAGCGCGGGCTGTCCACCGCGGTCCGCGTCGGCAGGTGCGCGGCCAGCAGCTCCGCCAGGTGCACGCCCTGTACCCCGGCCAGCTGCTCCGCCTGCGTCCGGCACGAGAACCCGTCCGCCAGGTAGACGTCCCCCGGCTGCGCGTCTCGCAGGGCCGGCAGCAGGGCGTTCTCCGCCACCGCGACCGACACCTCGTAGTGCCCCTTCTCCATGCCGAAGTTGCCGGCCAGCCCGCAGCAGCCCGCGAGCGCGGAGAACTGCGCACCGGCGTCGGTGAGCAGGCGGCGGTCGGGCGTCCACGTCATCACCGAGTGGTGGTGGCAGTGCGGCTGGACCACCGCGGTGACGTCCGAGAGGTCCGGGACCTGCCAGCGGTCGCCGGGACCGATCGGCGCGGGCGCGGTGAGCAGCTCCGCGAGCGTGCGGGTCTCGCGCGCGACCGCGACCGCGCGGGGGTCGTCGGGCAGGAGGTCGAGCAGGTCGGAGCGCAGGACCGCGGTGCATGACGGCTCGAGGCCGACGATGGGGATGCCGTTGACCGCGAACGGGCCGAGCACGCCGAGCAGGTGGCTCAGCTGCTTCTTCGCTCCGTCGAGCTGGCCGGTGCTGATCCAGGTGAGCCCGCAGCAGGCGCCGTCCTGTGGGACCAGCACGTCGTAGCCGGCGTCGGTGAGGACGGCGACGGCCGCCTGCGCGACCGACGGCGCCAGGGTGTCGGAGAACGAGTCGGCCCACAGCACCACCTGCGGGCGGCGCCCGCGGGGTTCGTCGGCGGAGGTGCTGCGTCCGTGCGAGCGGTCGTCCGCGTCGGTGCGCAGGGCGCGGGCGTCCGAGGTCAGCGTCACGTCCGTGGACGCGCGGGCCCAGGCGCGGAACGGCTGCCGCGCGAACGTCACCATCTGGCGGCGGGTGTCCATCCCGCCCCCGGCCAGCACCGCGCGGGCGACCGGGCGGACGCCGAGCACCGCGTTGGTCAGGGCGGCCAGGCCCGGGACGCCCGTGATAAGCCGGGCCCAGCGGGGCAGCCAGCCGAGTGCGTAGTGGGAGGTCGGGCGGAGCCTGCCGCGGTATGTACGGTGCAGCACCTCGGACTTGTACTGCGCCATGTCGACGCCCGCGGGGCAGTCCGAGGAGCACGCCTTGCACGACAGGCACAGGTCCAGCGACTCGTGCACCGCCGGTGATCCCCAACCCCCGGTGACGAGCGTGCCGTTGGCCAGCTCCTGCAGGACGCGGGCCCGACCGCGGGTGGAGTCCTTCTCGTCCTTCGTCGCCAGGTACGACGGGCACATGAAGCCGCCGGTCGCGGTGCTGTCCGCCCGGCACTTGCCCACGCCGACGCAGCGGTGCACGGCCGTGGTCAGGTCGCCGGCGTCGTGCGCGAACGAGAAGCCGTGCCCGTCGGCCAGCAGAGGGCGTGCCCACGGCCGGCGCAGGTCGGCGTCCAGCGGTCGGGGCCGGACCAGCACGCCGGGGTTGAGCAGGTCGCGCGGGTCCAGCAGGTCCTTGAACGCGCCGAACAGCTCGATGGCCTTCGGCGAGTACATGGTCGGCAGCAGCTCGGAGCGGGCGCGCCCGTCGCCGTGCTCCCCGGACAGCGAGCCGCCGTGGCTGGCGACGAGGGCCGCGGCGTCGGTCATGAAGTCGCGCAGCGGGTCGCCCGAGCGCTCGAGCGGGATGTCGAGGCGCAGGTGCACGCAGCCGTCGCCGAAGTGCCCGTACGCCAGGCCGTCGACGGCGTGCGACGCCATGAGCGCCTCGAGCTCACGCAGGTACGCGCCCAGCCGCTCGGGCGGGACCGCCGAGTCCTCGAAGCCCGGCCATGCCTGCTCGCCCGACGGCGTCCGACCACCCAGACCGGCGCCGTCCTCGCGGATCCGCCACATCGCAGCAGCCTCGGGTCCGGGCGGGAACAGCCCGACGGCGGTGGTGCCCGACGACGCCGCGAGCGCCGACGCCCGGTCCAGCGCCTCGTCGAGGGTGTCACCGCCCACCTCGACCATGAGCCAGCCGCCCCCGGCCGGCAGCGGCGGCACGGCGGCAGCACCGCGGACGCGGCGGACCACGTCGACCAGCCGCGAGTCCATGCCCTCGATGGCCAGAGGGGCGTGCGCGAGCAGGGCCGGGACGGCGTCGGCGGCCGTCGGCATGTCCGGGTAGCCCAGCACGACGAGCACCGGCGCCGCGGCGATCGGGACGAGGCGGACCGTCGCGCCCAGGAGCGTGCCGACCGTGCCCTCGGTGCCGACGAGCGCCTTGGCCAGGTCCGTGCCCTTCTCGGGCAGCAGGTGCTCGAGCGAGTAGCCGGAGACCTGCCGGCCGAAGCGCCCCAGCTCGGTCCGGAGGATGTCGAGGTTGCCGCGGACCAGCTCGTCGAGACCCGGGACCGCGTCGAGCGCGCCCGCGCCGGACCGGGCCTCGAACCGCCGACCGGTGCCGTCGACGACGTCCAGGGCGAGCACGTTGTCCGCCGTGCGCCCGTACGCGACCGCGCGGGGCCCGCAGGCGTTGTTGCCGATCATGCCGCCGAGCGTCGCGCGCGCCTGCGTGGACGGGTCCGGTCCGAACCGCAGGCCGTGCGGGGCAGCGGCCTTCTGCAGGGCCGCCATGACGACCCCGGGCTCGATGCGCGCGGTCCGCTCGGTGGGGTCGATCTCCAGGATCCGGTTGACGTGCCGGGAGAAGTCGAGGACGACCCCGGTGCCGACCGCGTTGCCGGCCACGGAGGTCCCGCCGCCGCGCGCCGTCAGGGGGACGCCCAGCGACCGGGTCACCTCCGCGGCAGCGAGGACGTCGTCGGGATCCTGCGGGAACGCCACGACCTGCGGGACCACGCGGTAGTTCGACGCGTCCGTGGAGTACTCGGCGCGTCGGCGCGTGCTGTCGTCGACCATCCCGCGCATCGCGGACCGCAGCGCCTGCACGACGTCGGCGCTGTCGGGTCCCACCGGATCCCCGGTCACGGTCTCGGTCACGGCCACCACGGGGGCAGTCTCGCACCGGCACACCGGTGCCCGGCACGCGTCACCGAGGAGTGGTCACCCCCCACGACGTCCGAGCACCCACGGGCCAGGACCCGTCGATGCTCGGACGCAACGGTTCCCCGCAGCGCAACGTCCGAGCAACCAGGGGTCAGGACCCGTCGATGCTCGGACGTTGCGGGGAGTGGGGGGTGCGGGTCAGACCAGCGCGGCCGTCAGGGTGATGTCCGTGCCCGTGAGGGCCTTGCTCACCGGGCAGGTGGCCTTGGCCTGCTCCGCGGCGGCGGTGAAGCCGTCGGCGTCGAGGCCGTCGACGTCACCGCGCACGTCGATGGCGATGCCGGAGATGCGGAAGCCTCCCGCAGGGTCGGGCCGGAGCGTGACGTCCGCGCTGACCTCCAGGGACAGGGGCGTGCCGCCGGCCTCGGCGATCACCGCGGACAGCTGCATGGCGAAGCACGAGGAGTGCGCCGCGGCGATGAGCTCCTCGGGGCTGGTGGTGCCGTCGGCGTCCTCCGCCGTGCGCTTGGGGAAGGAGACGTCGAACGTGGCGGCGCCGGAGCTGGTGAGCTCGACCTTGCCGCTGCCCTCCTGCAGGGTGCCGTTCCAGGCGGTGCGTGATGTGCGCGTGGGCATTGCTGCTCCTCGGGTGGACGGGGCGGACGGGTCGCCGCCGGGGCCACGCTAGGCAACGGCGGCGCTCAGCGCGCGCGGTCGAGGTGCGCCGCGACGATCGGTGCGGGTGCACCGGCCTGCCGCAGCGCGCGGGCCGCCCGGGCGTGCAGGGCGCGGCGCTGGTCCGGCTCGAGGCCGTTGTAGAGCGCGCCGCGCACCAGGTCGTGGCCGAACACCAGCCGGTCGCCACGCGCCCGGACCACACCTGCGGCGAGCCCGTGCCGCAGCGTGCGCCAGCACTCGGTCACCGGGTCACCGGCCAGGGCGGCCAGGTCGGCGATGACGAACGACGTGCCCAGCACCGACGCCTGACCGAGCAGCGCGAGGACCTGCGGCCCCAGGTACTCGACGCGTCGCCGGACCACCTCGTCCAGGGGCCCGAGCCAGCGGACGCCGACCACGTCGTGCACGCCGTCGGTGACCATCACGGCACCGGCGGCCCGGGCCGTGCGCACCACGTCGGCGACGAGCCGCGGGTTCCCCCCCGTCGTCGCGAGCGTCCCGCGCAGGGCGGGGCCCACCGGGCCGCCGACGAGCGTCTCGGCCAGCTCGACCGTGGCGCGGGCCGTCAGCGGTCGCAGCTCGAGGTACCGGGCGCCGGCGCGCGTCCACGCGGCGACGAGCTGGGCGAGCTCCGGCCGGTACGGGACCGGGCGCAGGGTCAGCACGACGAGCGCCCTCGGCACCGTGCCCTCGTGCGCGAGCTCCAGCAGCACCTCGAGCGAGGGGGCGTCGGCCTCGTGCACGTCCTCCAGCACGAGGGCCCAGGGCCGGCTGTCACCGCGGCGACGCAGCAGCGCGGCGAACAGCTCGGCAGCACGCTCCTGGCGACCGGCCGACCCGTCCGGGTCCGCGTGCATGGCCTCGAGCAGGTCGGCGAGCTCGGCCTCGACCGGGCCGCGCCCGCCGCGGACGAGCAGCGCGTCCGACAGGAGGGCGAACGGCCAGCCACGCACCTGCGAGGCCCGCGCGGTGCACAGCTCGATGTCCAGCAGCCGGGCGGAGCCGCGCAGGGCGTCCACCAGGCTCGACTTGCCGATGCCGGCCTCGCCCTCGAGCAGGACGGTCACGCCGACCCCGTCGGCGGCCGTCGACAGCATGTCGTCGAGGTCGTCGAGCTCCGCGGCGCGGCCCACGAGGGGCCACGTCCGACCCGGCTCGGCCGCGGTGCTCATGCGCCCGATGCTAGGGCCCCGCCACCGCGGCGGGCCGGACCGACCGGCGGACGATCAGCCGACGTACTCCCAGTGCCACGCCTCCGGCTTGCTGCCACCCGGCTCGGCCCAGGACGGGTGCGTCCAGCTGAGCCCGGGGCCGTTGGCCTCCATCCAGCGGTGCTGCTTGGTGCCGAACGACTCGACGCCGCCACCCAGGTCCACCGCCACACCGGTGCCGTGGTTGGACGTGCCGGGCGTCGCGCACAGGTAGCCCTTGGTCCGCTTGCACACGATCTGGCCCGCGTAGGACCGGTAGGAGTCGCTCACGACGAGGTCCGTGCCGAACCGCGCCTTGTAGGCGTTGTTGAGCACGTCGAGCTGCTCGGCGGCGTCGCAGCGCAGCTGCACGGAGGGGTCGAAGCTGACGCCGCACAGCGCGGAGGCCGGGATCTTGCCGTTGGCATAGCCGAGCAGGGACTTCTTCCAGCCGGCGCGCTGCTCGACCTGGGCCGCGGCGGCGGCGTCGGCGGCCGCCTGTGCGGCGGCGGCGTCGGCGGCGGCCTTCGCGGCGGCGGCATCGGCGGCCTTCTTCGCCTCGGCGCTCTGGCGCACCGTGGTGGTGAGGGTCGCGACCTCGGCGACCGCCTCGCGCAGCTGGGCCGTCGTGGCGTCCTCCTCGCCCTTGCTCGGCGGGATCGTCGGCACGGGCGCGGGGGCGGGCGTCTGCTCGAAGACGCTGGCCGGGTCGGGCGTGGCGTCGGCGGACGGGGTCGGCGCGGGCTGCGTGGGCTGCGTGGGCGCGGGCTGCGTCGCCGCGGGGTCCGACGGGGTCGCGGGGGCGGTCGGCTGCTCGGCGCCTGCCGACGGTGCCGCGGACGGCTGGGCGGCGGGCGGCGACGTGGACGGCGCGGCCGACGGCTGGGCCGACTCGCCGCGGACCGCCGAGCGCGACGTGCCGGAGGTGCGGTCGATCGCCGGCTCGTCCGCCGTGGCGACGGCCAGGAGCTCGTCGAGGTGGGCGGTCGCGTCCTGCAGCGCCTGCAGCTGGGCGGCGTCGACGGCGGCCTGGGCGCCCTCGGCCTGCACGGTCTGGGCGACCGCGATCGCGTCGGTGGCCACGTCCACCGCGCCGGCACGCGCCTTCTGCACGGTCGTCTCGGCCGGCGACTCCGGCGAGGCCAGGAGTGCGCTCCCACCGTCACGGGCGTTCGCGGACGCGGCGACGACACCGCACAGGCTGACGGCGAGCGCCGCGACGACGGCACCCTGTGCGAGGCGAGCGGGTCGGGCGACGGCACGCGTCGGCGCAGGGCGCGCCGCAGCGTGCCGGCCACCGACGGGCCGGCCTCGAGACGGAATCTTGTTACTCACGCGTAACACGTTAAGTTCTTCGGAAGGTCGCTCAGGACACTTGAGCCCCTCGGGCGGGGGAGATCTCGTGTGGATCTCGTCACGTCTCCGTCACACGATGCGCCGTCAGGGGCCGCTACGCTTCCGCCGTGCCCCTCGACCAGCCCCCGACCGCACCGCCGGTCTCCGGTCCCGTGCAGGGGCTCGACGACCTCTATGACATCGCCCGCCTGGCGCAGCGGCTCGGCGTCGAGCACGCGACGATCCGCGTGTGGCTGTCCCGCAAGGTGCCGTGGCTGCCCCAGCCGGACGGTCGACTGAACGGCGGCGCGGTGTGGCGCGCGACGACGCTCGAGGGCATCGAGATGCGCCGTGAGCGCGGCCGCCCGGGGCGCAAGCCCAAGTTCGTCCCGGCCACCGCCGCCGCCGACGTGCCCCGCACCGGCATGATCCCCGTGGTCACCGTGGTCGGCGCGACACCGCCCACGCCGTAGACGGGGCGCGTCACAGGACGGTCAGCCGCAACCCTCCCGGAGCCGACGCCGGCACCGCGGGGCGCACCGGCGGCACGGGTGCGAGCCGGACGTACGGCCGACCGGGCGCCGGACGCGGGTCCGCGTCGCCCGCGTTCGGCCACAGCGCGCACGCCCGCTCGGCCTGCGCGGTGATGGTGAGCGACGGGTTGACGCCGAGGTTGGCGGAGATCGTCGACCCGTCCACGACGTGCAGCCCCGGGTACCCGTGCACCCGGTGGTAGGGATCGACCACGCCCTCGGCCGCGGTGGCACCGATCGTGCAGCCGCCCAGGAAGTGCGCCGTCATGGGCACGTCGGCCACCTCCCCCAGGCTGCTCGCCGCGAACCCGCCCAGGTGCACCGCCATCCGCCGGTAGGCCGCGTTCGCCGCCGGGATCCACGTCGGGTTGGGCTCGCCCTCGCCGGGGCTCGACGTGAGCCGCGTGGTGCCGCGCCACGTCCGCCGGGACCGCACCGTCAGCGACGCGCCCCCGGTCTGCATCACGAGCCCGATCACGGTGCGCTGCGACCAGCTGCCCAGGCCCAGCAGGAGCGAGGCCAGCTGCCCCGGGTGACGCAGGGCGTTCCCGAGCCAGCGCACGGGACGCGGCACGCGGCCGCCGCCGTCGGTCAGCACGGTGCTCAGCAGCCCCATGAGGTTGGACCCCCGCCCGTAGCGGACCGGTTCCAGGTGGGTGCGCTCGTCCAGGTACACCGAGGACGTGATGGCGACGCCGCGCGTCATGTCCGGTCGTCGTCGCCACCCCCGCCACCGCGTGGCCGCCCCGCCGAGCGACTCGCTGTTGGTGCGCGTGAGGGCGCCGAGCCGGTCCGAGAGGCGCGGCAGCGTCCCGTCCGCCTTCATCCGGTGCAGCAGCTCCTGCGTCCCCCACGTGCCGGCCGCGAGGACCACCTGTCCGGCGGTCACCGTCCGGTCTGCGCCGCGTCGGCCCGTGCGCGTGGTCCGCACCTCCCACGCGTCGCCGCACGGGCGGACCGACGTCACGGTGGTCTCGGCGACCACCCGGGCACCGGCCCGCTCGGCCAGGTACAGGTAGTTGGTGGGCAGCGTGTTCTTGGCGCCGTGCCGGCAGCCCGTCATGCACTCGCCGCACTGCAGGCAGCCGCGCCGGCTCGGTCCCGCGCCACCGAAGAACGGGTCCGGCACCTCGACCCCCGGGCGCCCGAACACCACGCCGACGGGCGCGAGCCGGAACGAGGCCCCCACGCCCAGGTCGTCGGCGGCCCGGCGCACCACCTCGTCGGCGGGGGTGCAGGTGGGGTTGTCGACGACGCCGAGCATGCGGCTCGCCTGGTCGTAGAAGGGCGCCAGCTCGCTGCGCCAGTCGGTGAGGCCGGCCCACTGCGGGTCCGCGAAGAACGCGTCCGACGACGGCCGGTAGAGCGTGTTGGCGTAGACCAGCGACCCGCCGCCCACCCCGGCGCCGGCCAGCACCACCACGTCGGGCAGCACGTGGATGCGCTGGATGCCGAGCCAGCCGAGCCGCGGCGCCCACAGGAACCGGCTGACGTCCCAGGACGTGCGGGGCAGCGTCTCGTCGGTGAACCGGCGGCCGGCCTCGAGCACGAGGACCCGGTACCCCTTCTCGACGAGCCGCAGCGCGGCCACCGAGCCGCCGAACCCGGAGCCGACCACCACGACGTCGTACTCGGCCATGCCACCTCCTCGGGTCCGTGCGCCGATCGTAGGCTCGGCGCATGGGCGAGGGTGCCGAGCCGGCACGCGCCGCCGACGTGGCCGAGGCGATGCGCGAGGTGGCCCGTGCGCGGTTCCTGCCGCCGGCGCAGCGGGCCCGGGCGGACGAGGACCAGCCGCTGCCGCTGTGGCACGGTCAGACCAGCTCGCAGCCGAGCACCGTCGCGGACATGCTGCGGCTGCTCCAGGTCCCGGTCGGTGCGCGGGTGCTGGACGTCGGTGCCGGCTCGGGCTGGACGACCGCGCTGCTCGCGCGGCTCGTCGGACCGGGAGGTCGCGTGCTCGGGCTCGAGCTCGACCCGGAGCTCGCCGCGTGGGGCGCGACCAACGTGCAGGCGTGCGACCAGCCGTGGGCGCGGCTGGAGCCGGCGACGCCGGGGACGCTCGGTCGCCCGGTGCCTGGGGGCTGGGACCGGATCCTGGTCAGTGCGGCCGCCCGTGAGCTGCCCGACGCCCTCCTGGCGCAGCTGAAGGACCCCGGTCGCATGGTCGTGCCGGTCCGCTCGACCATGCACCTCGTGGTCCGGGACGAGGGGCGCACGACGGTCAGCACGCACGGCTCGTACCGGTTCGTCCCGCTGCGCTGAGTTGCTGACGACAACCCGTCCAAACGTGCATTCCCCCAGAAGGTCGACGAATGCCGTACCTGCCAGTAACGTGCACCGGGCGTGCGTCGCTGTGTGACTACGGTCACGTCGGAGGCGCACGGCTGTCGATCCTCCTCGAAGCAGGGATGCGCCCATGCCACGTCGACCATTGCTCGCCGCCGTCACCGCCTTGTCCGTCGCGGCCAGCACCGCGTTACTCGGCGCTACGGGCGCATCAGCCGCCCCACCACCGGACCGGCCGACAGCCGGCAACGCCAAGGCCGTGGACGGTCGGCTCGACAGCAAGATCGCCCGGGACCTGACCGAGGCGAGCGGGACCGTCACCGCGTTCGTCCAGCTGGACACCCCCTCCGGCAGCGACGTGACCACCGACGGCGGCAGCCCGGCCGAGGTCAAGGCGGCCGCCGCGGACGCCGAGAAGCTGGCCGACGAGGTCGTCCCGCAGGAGATGACGGCGCGCTCGGCCACCTCGGACGCCCCCAAGAAGATCGCGACGCTCACCAACCTCGTGGCCGGCACGCTGGTCACCGGCGACGCCGAGCAGGTCCGCTCGCTGGCCGACTCCCCCGACGTCGTCGCCGTGTACCGCGTCACCCCCAAGACCGCCGACAACGCGCACACCGTCGAGTTCACGCGGGCGCTGAAGGTCTGGCAGGACACCGGCCAGACCGGTGAGGGTGTCCGGATCGGCGTCATCGACACCGGCCTGGACTACACCCACGCCGACTTCGGCGGCCCCGGCACGCTCGAGGCGTACACCGCGGCCTACGGCACGGACGGCACCGGCCCGATCCCCGCCGGCCTGTACGACCCGGCCAAGTTCATCGGCGGCTACGACTTCGCCGGACCGCTGTACGACGCGGACCCGGCCTCCGAGCTCCCGGGCGCGACGACGGTGCCGATGCCCGACGAGAACCCGATCGACTCCACGTACCTGTCGGACAACAGCGGCCACGGCACGCACGTGTCCGGCACCGCCGCCGGCTACGGGGTCCTGCCCGACGACACGACGTTCCGCGGTGACTACAGCGGCCTGACCGACGTGTCCGACTGGAAGGTCGGCCCCGGCAGCGCGCCGGGCGCCCAGCTGTTCGCGCTCAAGGTGTTCGGTGACATCGGCGGTTCCACCAACCTCACCTCGCTGGCCCTGGACCGCGCCGCGGACCCCAACAACGACGGCGACCTGAGCGACCGGCTCGACGTGGTCAACATGTCGCTGGGCAGCGACGGCTCCCCCGCCGACGACCCCGACAACCTGCTGATCGACCAGCTCACGGCCCTCGGGACCGTCATGGTCATCGCGTCGGGCAACGCCGGGGACATCACCGACATCGGCGGCGGCCCGGGCAACGCGGCGAGCGCGCTCACCGTGGCGAACTCCGTCGGCGCCCCGCAGACGTACGACGGCCTCGAGGTGACCGCGGCGGCCGACCCGGCCCTCGTCGGCACCTACTCCGGCCAGAACTCGGTCAGCTACAGCGGCGGGGACGTCACCGCGCCGGTGGGCGACCCGGGCAGCAACTTCGACGGCTGCACCGCGTTCACGCCCGCACAGGCGGCCGCGGTGGCCGGCAAGATCGCCTACCTGTGGTGGGACGACGACGACACGTCGCGCCGCTGCGGCTCGGCCGTCCGGTTCAACAACGCGCAGGCGGCCGGTGCCGTGGGCGTGCTGCTGCCCACCGAGATGACCCCGTTCGCGGCCGGCATCGCGGGCAACGCCGGGATCCCCGGCTTCCAGATGACGGCGGCCACCACCGACACGCTGCTGCCGGAGATCACCGCCGGCACGCTCACCGTGCACATCGGTCCGTCGCTGGCCGGCACGGTCATCCAGGACCTCGCGGGTGACATGCTCAACGCGAGCTCGTCGCGCGGCGTGCACGGCTCCCTGGGCCAGGCCAAGCCCGACGTGGCGGCGCCCGGTACGCAGATCCTGTCCGCCGCGTCCGGCTCGGGCACCGAGCCCCAGTCGCTGACCGGGACCTCGATGGCCACCCCGCACGTCGCGGGCATCGCCGCCCTGGTCCGCGCGGCGCACCCCAGCTGGGAGGCCGCGCAGGTCAAGTCCGCCGTGGTCAACACGGCCACGCACGACGTGTGGACCGCCCCGGGCCAGACCGGCACGGCGTACGGCCCCGAGCGGGTCGGCGCAGGCCGGGTCGACGCGTTCGACGCCGTCTCCACGAACGTCATCGCGTACAACACCCAGGACCCCGAGCAGACCTCGGTCACCTGGGGCGTCGTGCCGGTCGGCGCCACGCCGGTCGTCGCCAAGAAGACCGTGACGGTGAAGAACTTCGGCAGCACGAGCCAGCGGTACACCACCTCGGTGTCCAGCTCCTCGACCGCCGGGGGCGCGACCATCACGGCCTCGCCCGCGTCGATCACGCTCGCACCCGGCCGGTCCGCGGTCGTCACGCTGACGCTGACGGCCGACCCCACCACGCTGGCACGCGAGCTCGACCCGACGTCGGCGGAGCTCCAGGCCGGTGTCCCCCGCGAGTACGTGGCGGAGGTGTCCGGCCGGCTGGTCCTGACCTCCGGCTCGCACGAGCTGCGGGTCCCGCTCCAGGCCGCCCCGCGGCTGGTGTCGGACCTGACCGCGAGCGACGTGACGTTCGCCGACGCCTCCGCGGCGACGGCCGACCTCACGATCTCCGGTCGCGGGGTCGCGTCCGGCGGCTGGTACTCGCTGACCACGCCGCTCAACCTCGCCGTGACGAGCCCGAAGCTCGAGACGGTGCCCGGTCTGGTCACGTCGCCGTCGGCCACCGCGGCCGGCGACATCCGGTACGTGGGCTGGGCGTCGACCGCACCCGCGGTCGCCGCCGCCGGGGGCGACCCCAGCACGGGGCTGCTCGGCATCGGCATCGCGACGGACGGGGACTGGGCCACACTCGGCCGGTACGTGCTCCCCGTGATCGACATCGACATCGACGGTGACGGCGCCTACGACCTGGAGACGGTGGTGCAGAAGCTCAACGCGGACGCCGACGTCACCGTGTCCGCGACGTTCGACTACGACACCGGCGAGAACCTCGACCTGCAGCTCATCAACGGGTTCGCGGGTGACATCGAGTCCGGCGTGTTCGACAACAACGTGCTGGTCGCACCGATCGGGCTCGACTACGCCGGCATCCCGGCCGGCGCGACGCCGACGGTCGACGTGTGGACGTACTCGGACTACGCCGCGGACGACTCCGGGGTGCTCGACACCGCCGAGTCGTTCACGGTCAACCCGTACGACCCGCCGTTCTGGTTCGACACCGACATCCCGGGCACGTTCTCCTCGCTCGGTGCCGACGGCACCACGATCGGCGTCCACCAGGGCACCGGCGCGGCGGACGGCTCCCTCCTGGTGTTCCAGCACCAGAACGCCGACCCGGTCTCCCGGGTGCAGGTGGTCGACGTCACGGTCCCGACCGCGACGCCCACGACGACGACGCTGGCGGTCAGCGGCGGGAAGAAGGCCGGTCAGGAGCTCACGCTCAAGGCCACCGTCGACCCGTCCGAGGCCACCGGCACCGTCACCTTCCTCGACGGCCAGACGACGATCGGGTCGTCGCCGGTGACGAAGGGCAAGGCGAAGGCCACGGTGACGCTCGGTGCGGGACCGCACGCCCTGAGCGCCACGTTCGCCCCGGACAACGGGCAGTTCGCGCCGTCCACGTCCGAGGTGGTCACGGTGGACGTCGAGCAGTCGCGCTCGTCGACGACCCTCTCCCTGAAGCCGTCGACCGTGACCTACGGCAACAGCACCACGGCGACCGTCGTGGTGACCGGCAAGACCGCGCCGCCGACCGGCACGGTCGACATCAAGGACGGCGGCGTGACCGTGGCCAGCGGCACGCTCGAGGTCAAGGGCCTGCAGGGCAAGGTGAAGATCGAGGTGCCCGGCACGCTCACCGCCGGCAGCCACCACCTGACCGCCGTCTACAGCGGGAACGCCGACGTGTCGTCGTCCCAGGCGCAGCAGCGGTTCACGGTGCGCCCGGCGCTGGCCAAGGCGTCGCTGTCGGCCTCGTCGTGGAAGGTCGACAGGGGCGACCAGCCCACGGTGACCGTCACGGTGACCGGTCCGAAGGGCGCCCCGGCGCCCACCGGACAGGTGGTGGTCATGGTCGGGTTCCAGCACGTGGCCACCGTGCCGCTCATGGCGGACGGGACGGCGACGGTGACGTTGCCGCCCGTGCAGCGCACCGGCGTGGTGATCGCCACCTACAAGGGCGACGCCGGCTACCTGCCGACCGTCGCGGCGCACACCCTGACCGTCAAGCGCTGACCCGCACGGCAGACTGACCAGGGCCGCGTCGACCTCCGGGTCGGCGCGGCCCTCGTCGTCGGCGGCACGGCTCCGTCCGGGCGACGTCGCACCAACCGGTCAAGACTCGGCCCTGCGCCGTCGATAGGAGAGGCATGGCCATGTTCCGCCGCGCATCGCGCCCGACCGACGGGACCGAGGTGCCGCACCCGCACACGCCCGCGGACGAGACGCGGACGCTCCGCGTGGAGCCGCTGAACCCCGCCGAGCTGGTGTGGGCCGCGCAGCACCGCGAGATCATCACCGGCCTGTGCGCCGGCACGGTGGACACGCAGAGCCTGGGCGACCTGTTCGACCGCGTGCAGGCGATCTGGGTGCAGTCGCAGGACCGCACCGACCCGGAGTCGCTGGTGCACGCGTTCGGCGTCTCGCTCGGTGACCTGGTGGCGCACCGCGTCCCTGGTCTGGTCTGGGGATCCGCGCACGCCGACGGCACCTCGGAGCTGGTCCTCACGCACCCCGAGCACGACGTCGTGGTCTTCCCCGTGGCCGCCGTGGGCGAGGCGTGGGGGTCCGCTCCGCTCGGGTGGGTGCAGGACTACGTGCACCGCACCTCCGGCGACACGCTCGCCGAGCTCGCGCAGGCACGTCAGCCGCACTGAGCCGTCGGCCGGCCGGGATCCGGCTGGCGCGTCAGAACAGGGCGTCGGGCACGGGCACGGGACGGGCTCGCAGGGCGTCGCCGACGCGGCGACCGCGACCAGGGGCGCCGCGCTCACCGGCACGCCGTCCCGCACAGCGCGCGCGGCCAGGCCGGCGAGCTCGTCGGCGCGCTCGTTGAACCGGTCCCCGCGGTGACCGCGGACCCACACGAAGGACACCGCGCCGGCGCGCTCGGCGATCGCGCGGTCGATCGACTGCACGAGGTCGAGGTTCTGCACCGGCCCGCCGGCCGCCGTCCGCCAGCCCTTGCGCTTCCAGCCGTGCACCCACTCCGAGGCGCACTTGATGGCGTACTGCGAGTCGGCCTGGATGACCAGCGGCTCGTCGCCGGGGTGCGAGCGGATCGCCTCGAGCACCGCCATGAGCTCCGCGACCTGGTTGGTGCCCGACGCGTGCCCGCCGCTGGCGCTCGTGCCGTCGTGGTTGGCCCACGCCCACCCGATCGCCCCGCCGGGGTTGCGCAGGCAGGAGCCGTCCGTGCTGACCGTGATCACGGGAGGTGATTCTGCCCTGCGCGCGGACTCTTCCGGTCCCGTGGCGCTCAGGTCGGCCGTCCCTGCGACCGATATCTCGGTATGACGACGTTCGACGAGACGGACTTCTTCGCCGACTTCGCTGCGGACCGAGCGCCGCGGCGCCGGTCGAGCCTGCTCACCGCGCTCGTCCTGGTCGCGGCGGCCGCGCTGGTCGCCGGCGGGATGATCTGGGTGCGCCTGGCGCAGACCCCCGTCGCGACCACCCCGGCGGACCCGTCGACCGTGCTGTCGGTGTTCGAGCGCGCGCAGCGCCCGTCGGACGTCGTCGCGTCGAGCGACCTGTCCGGGACGCTCATCGACCCGGACAGCACCCGGCTGATCGCCCAGACCGAGGACACCCGCTACTTCGCCGGGGTCTCGCGCACGCACCTGCTCTGCGTGCTCACCCTGACGGCCGGCGACCTGCCGAGCACCGGATGCACCTCGACGGACGGCACGCGTCTGCAGATGACCATCGGCGACGAGCTCATGCTCGTCGGTGCAGACGGACCCGCCCCGGCCGCCGCGGACGGCTGGCACGAGGCGGGCCCGCAGGTGTTCCTGAAGGACTGACGCCGCTCACTGCCGCGGGAGGCGCAGCCGCGCCCCGAGCGCCGCGGCGCCGACCACCGCAGCCGCGCACGCGAGGACGACGTCCTTCAGCACGTACTGGGCGGTCAGGGTGGGGCCGCCGGCAGGGAACAGCTCGCTGGTGAAGAGCACGAGCGGGGACAGGATGCCCACCAGGGCACCCGCCAGGACCACCAGGCCGGTGCGCAGGAACCACCCGGTCACCAGCGTCAGCCCGATGACGGTCTCCATGACGGCCGTGAGCAGCAGCGCCGCGGTCGGACCGACCAGCCCGAACGTCAGGGCACCGATCGTGCGCTCGGCCAGCTCCGCGGCCGGGCTCATGCCGGGGAAGAACTTGAGGACGCCGAAGCCGAGGAACACGAGGCCGAGGCTGACCCGCAGCGCGGTGAGCGACCAGCGGGTCAGGAACGTGGCGAGCGCCGCCTCGGCCCGGGCCACCCGGGTCGGCGCCGCAGCCGGGCGGGCGAGGGTGTTGCTGGGGACGGGGCGCGACGTCCCTGCTACCGGTCGGCGGCGGGACGTCAGGGTGGGGACGGAGGACATGGACGTGCCTTTCCGGTCGGACCCCGGGTCGGGGTGCGGGTGCCGGTGAGCACCGGCGGGGCCGTGGTTACCGCTCGGTAACGCACGTCCCAGCAGGAGGACAGGTGGCCATGTCTGATACGTCCGTTTCGGGGCGTCGCCCCGGCTTTCACCCGGCGAGCGCGTCGACCACCCGCCGGACGCTCGACGTCAGGCCCCAGCGCTCGGCGAGCGCGACGAGGGCGTCCGGGTCGGCGACGGTGCGCGGCAGGCGGTCGTCGACGTCCCCGACCGGCGCGTCCGGTGCGACGCGCACCACGGTCGGCGCGACGGCGAGATAGTCCGCCGCCTCCACGAGCCGCTTGCGCTGCGTCGCCGTGAGACCGGCGTCCCCCGCGTCGCGCGCCGCGAGCACACCGTCCAGCGAGCCGTACCGGTGGATCAGCTGCGCCGCGGTCTTCTCCCCGATCCCCGGCACGCCGGGCAGCCCGTCGCTCGGGTCCCCACGCAGTGCGGCCATGTCGGCGTAGCCGGGTCCCGACGAGACCGCGTACTTCTCCCGCAGCACCGCCTGGTCGACGGCGAGCAGGTCCTTGATGCCCCGGATCGTGTAGAGCACCCGCACGGGCACCGCGTCGTCCACCAGCTGGAACAGGTCCCGGTCCCCCGTGATCACCTCGACCGCGGCGGGGTGCTCGGCCGCGACCTCCCGGGCCACCAGGGTGCCGATGACGTCGTCCGCCTCGTAGCCGGGCACGCCCACCCGCGCGATACCCAGCGCCGCGAGCACGTCGACGATGATCGGCACCTGTGGCGAGAGGGTGTCGGGCACCTCCTCCACGCCCGTGGTGCCCGGGACCTCGGTGGCCACGCGGTGCGCCTTGTACGACGGGATCGCGTCCACCCGGAACTGCGGGCGCCAGTCGTCGTCCCAGCACATGACCAGGCGCGTGGGCCGGTGGTCGGTGACCAGGCGGGCGATCATGTCGAGCAGCCCGCGGACCGCGTTCACCGGGGTGCCGTCGGGCGCCTTCACCGAGTCGGGGACACCGAAGTACGCGCGGAAGTACAGCGAGGCGGTGTCCAGCAGGAGGAGCTTGTCGGGGCGGTCGGCCATGGGGGCGAGTCTGGCAGCAACCGCCGACGGGCGGGCTCACGCGGTGCTGCGGACCACCAGGGACGTCGGCAGGGTGATCGCCGCGGGCTCCGCGCCCTCGATGACCTCGATCAGCAGCCGGACCATCTCCGCGGAGATCCGCTCCAGAGGCTGGCGCATGGTGGTCAGGGGCGGGTCGAGGGTGGCCGCCAGACCGGAGTCGTCGAAACCCCCGACCGCCACGTCACCGGGCACGGACCGGCCGGACTCGCGCAGCACCTGCAGGGCGCCCGCGGCCATGAGGTCGGAGCCGACGAACACCGCGTCCAGGTCGGGCCGGCGCTCGAGCAGGACCCGCATGGCCTGGGCACCGCCCTCGCGCGAGTAGTCGCCGACCTCCACCAGCGACTCGTCGACCAGGGCGCCGAGCTCCTGCCGGTACCCCTCGAGCCGCAGCCGCCCGCCGGGGGTGTCCAGCGGGCCCGTGATGTGGGCGATCCGGGTGCGGCCGCGGTCCAGCAGGTGGCGCGTCATCCGTCGGCCCCCCGCGAGGTCGTCGGCGGCGACGTAGCCCACGCTGCCCTCGTAGCCCAGCGGGATGCCGCACGCGATCATCGGGATGCCCTGGCGGACCAGCTCGTCGAGCAGCTTGTTGCCCGCGTGCGAGGAGATGGCCAGCACGCCGTCCACGTGGCCGGCGCCCGACGTAGGCGGAGACCTGGCGCTGCTCCTCGGGCGTGCCGGCGACCATGAGCAGCAGGGGCATGCCGCGGGCCGCGAGCGCCTGGGCGGCCCCCCGCAGCAGGATCGAGAAGTTGGGGTCCTCGAACAGCAGGTGCTGCGGCTCGGTGAGCAGGAACGCGACCGAGTTCGACCGGCCGGTCACCAGCGACCGCGCGTGCTGGTTGGCGGAGTAGCCGGTGGTGCGGATGGCCTCCTCGACGGCGGCGAGCGCCTCCGGGGACACCCAGTGCCCGCCGTTGATCACGCGCGACACGGTGCCGCGGGACACGCCGGCGGCGGCGGCGACGTCACGGATCGTCGGGCGCCTGCGCGCCGGGGCGTTGGGGTCCATCGAACGGAACTCTAGGGGTCGGGGTGCCACGGGATCAGGCCTTGACCGCCCCGGCCGTCAGGTCGACCTTCCAGTACCGCTGCAGCGTGAGGAACAGCGCGGCCAGCGGGATGATCGACAGGAGCGCCCCGGTGATCACCGACGTGTACATGGCCGGCTGCGACGCCCCCTGGTTCAGCAGCCCGGACAGGCCCACCGTGATCGGGAACAGCTTGTCGTCGCCGAGCATGATGTACGGCAGCATGAAGTTGTTCCAGATGCCGACGAACTGGAACAGGAACACCGTCACCAGGCCCGGGACCATCATCGGCGTGGCGATGCTGGTGAAGATCCGCCACTCCTTGGCGCCGTCGGTGCGCGCGGCCTCGATGATGTCGTCCGGCACCGACGACGCGGCGTAGATGCGGGCCAGGTAGATGCCGTACGGGCTGATGATGCTGGGCAGCAGGACCGACCAGTAGGTGTTGGTCAGGCCCACCTGGGCCAGCAGCAGGTACTGCGGGATGGCCAGGATGACGCCCGGCACCAGCACGCCGGCCAGGATGACGTTGAAGATCGCCTTCTTGCCGCGGAACGCGAACTTGGCCAGTCCGTAGCCGGCCATCGCGGAGACCAGCACCGACAGCAGCGCGCCGACCCCCGCGTACAGGGCGGTGTTCAGCATCCAGCGCCAGAACAGGCCGCCGCGGTAGGCGGACAGGGTCTGGACGTTGTCCCACAGGTGCGTGGAGGGCGCGAAGGTGAACGTGGTGAACAGCTCGCCGGCGCTCTTGGACGAGGCGGTGACCACCCAGAGCACGGGGAGCAGGCAGTAGACGGCTCCGGCCAGCAGCACCGCGGTGGACAGGGCCGACGGACGCTCGCGGCGGATCCGGTTGGCCGGCGGCGCCGGCTTCTCGGTGAGCAGCGGGATGGTGAGCACGGAGGTCATCAGCTGTTCTCCTGGGCGAAGGCGCGGCGCTGCACGAGGCGCAGGAAGCCGAACGAGATGACGAACGTCGCGACGGCGATCACCACGGACGTGGCCGCGGCGGAGTAGATGTCGTCCCGCGTGAACGCGTCGCGGTACACCTTCATCAGCGGCGACCACGTGGACGAGATGGTGTTGCTCAGCGGGCGCAGCGTCATGGGCTCCGCGAACACCTGGAGGGTCGCGATCATGGAGAACAGGAACGTGAGGATCAGCGACGGGGTGACGATCGGGATCTTGATCCGCCACGCGATGGCCACCTCGGACGCGCCGTCCAGGCGCGCGGCCTCGTACATCTCCGTGGGGATGGACTTCAGCGCCGTGTAGATGACGATCATGTTGAAGCCGACGCCGCCCCACAGGCCGATGTTCGCGATCGCGAAGATCACCAGGCCGGGCGACAGGATGTCGGGCACGTCCCAGCCGAGCTGGTCGAACACGTAGTAGAACGGGCTGACCCGCGGCAGGTAGAGGAACCCCCACAGCAGCGACGCGATCACGGCGGGCACCGCGTAGGGCAGGAAGATCGAGGTGCGCGAGAACCCCTTGGTCCGCGTCCGGCGCGAGTCGAGCAGCAGCGCGAAGAGCAGGGCCAGGCCGAGCATCGTCGGCACGAGGATGAGCCCGTAGAGCCCGACCCGCAGCACCGACGCGACGAACGCCGGGTCGGTCAGCGCCTGCTGGTAGTTGGTGAACCCGGCCCACACCTCGGTGCGGGCGCCCTTGCCGAGCCCCAGGCCGCTGACCTGGACGGTGCGCAGGCTCAGGTAGACCGCGTAGCCGATCGGCAGCGCGAGGAAGAGCGTGAACAGCGTCATCGCGGGTGCGAGGTAGACGTACGGGGCGATCCGCCGCTTCTCGCGGCGCGACTGCGCGGGGGTTCGTGCGACGGCGACCGTGGTCATGAGCCGTCCTCTCCGTCGAGGTGGTGCGCGCGGCCGCCCGGGACGTCCCGGGCGGCCGCGCGACGGGTCAGTCGGTGACCGTGAAGCCCGAGTCCTTGAGGTCCTCGGTCGTGATCTTCTGCATCGCGGTCACGGCGTCGACGAACGCCGACGCGCTCTTCGACTCGGCCGCCTTGGCGAACTCGTCGTTGTACGCCGAGAACGCCACGTTGACGTTCGGGCCGTAGGTGAACGGCTGCACGGTGTCCGCGATCTTCGCGGCGGTCGTGTAGAAGTCCGTCTGGTTGGGGAAGAAGGTCGGCGGCGCGGACAGCGCCTCGGCCTGGCCGGGGATGTCGGCGGGGTACAGACCGCCGGCCTGGGCGAGGATGTTCACGCCCTCCTGGCTGCTGTTCATCCACGCGATGAACTTCGCCGCCTCCGCCGGGTGCTCCGACTGCGAGGTCACCGAGGAGGCCGAGCCGCCCCAGTTGCCGGTCGCCTCGTCACCCTGCGACCACTGCGGCAGCGGCGCCATGGCCCACTTGCCCAGGGTGTCGGGGGCGTTGCCCTGCAGGACGCCCGGCGCCCAGATGGCGGAGACCCAGCCGGCCTGCGTGCCGTCGTTCAGCGCGGCGTTCCACTCCGGGGTGTACATCGGCTTGTTGTCGATGACGCCCTTCTCGACGAGGTCGCCCCAGTACTGCGCGACCTTCTGCGTGGGCTCGGCGTCGATGTCGACCGACCACGCGTCGCCGTCGATCCCCCACCAGGAGGCGCCGGCCTGCTGCGCGAGACCCGTGAACCAGCCCGCGTCGGTCGCGGAGAAGGTGCCCAGGTACTTCGTCGGGTCGGCCGTGTGCAGCTGCTCGGCGACCTGGGCGTACTGCTCCCACGTCGTCGGGACCTCGAGGCCGTACTGCTCGAAGATGTCGGTCGCGGTAGTAGAGCTCCATGGGGCCGGAGTCCTGCGGGACGCCGTAGACGGCGTCGGAGCCGAGCGTCACGGCCTGCCAGGTGCCGTCGGCGAAGTGGTCCGCCGTGCCGTCGGGCAGGTCGCCGGAGATGTCGGCCAGCGCGTCCGACGAGACCAGGGTGGGGATCTTCTGGTACTCGGTCTGGAAGATGTCCGGGGCGCCGGAGCCGGCCTTGATGGCGGTGAGCAGCTTGGTGACCGCCGGGTCGCCGCCGTCCTGCTTGTTGACGGTGACCTGGATGTCGGGGTTGGCCTCGTTCCAGGCGGCGACGACCTCCTCCATCCCGGGTGCCCAGGTCCAGAAGGTCAGGTCGACCTTCCCGCCCGAGCTGCCGGATGCCTCGTCGTCGCCACCGGATGAGCAGGCGGTGGCGAGCAGTGCTGTCGCGGCGACGACCGCCGCGAGCCTGATGCCGTGGTGCAGGCGCATGTGACCTCCTCGTCATGGTCCGTCGCGACGTCGCGACGGACAGGGCGCCCATTTCCGGTCGCCTTGGCTGTGCACGCTCACAGTAGTCAGCACACTTCGTGGGTTGTCAACCGCTGTGTCCATGGTGTTATCTCCTCGTTGTGCACGTTCACAGTCCGGGACCGTGCACAGCAAACTCTGACTCGATGAGGTGTCATGCCTGAGAACCCCTGGCCGCTCGGCCTCGACGGGATCGCCTACGGCGGCGACTACAACCCCGAGCAGTGGCCGCAGGAGGTCTGGGCGCAGGACGTGGCCCTCATGCGTGAGGCCGGGGTGAACCTGGTCAGCGTCGGCATCTTCTCCTGGGCGCTGATCGAGCCGTCCGAGGGCGTCTTCGAGTTCGGCTGGCTGGACCGGCTGATCGACCTGCTGCACGAGAACGGCATCCGGGTGGACCTGGGCACGCCGACCGCGTCGCCGCCGGCCTGGTTCTTCGCCACCTACCCCGACGCCCGGATCGTCACCCGCGACGGCACCGTGCTCGGCTTCGGCTCCCGCGGCATGTGCGGGCCGAGCAACCCGGACTACCTGCGCGCCGCCACCCGCGTCGCCTCCGAGCTGGCGCAGCGGTACGGGCAGCACCCCGCCGTCGCCCTCTGGCACGTGCACAACGAGTACGGCGCTCCCGTGGGCGAGGACTACTCCGCGTGCGTCGGCCGTGGCGTTCCGCGCCTGGCTGCAGGACCGCTACGGCTCGCTCGACGCGCTGAACGACGCCTGGGGCACCGCGTTCTGGGGCCAGCGGTACGGCGCGTGGGAGCACATCAGCCCGCCGGCCGTGGCACCCAGCGTGGTCAACCCCGCGCAGCGCCTGGACTTCGCCCGGTTCTCCGACCACGCCATCCGTCAGGCGTTCGTCGCCGAGCGCGACGCCATCCGCGCCCACTCCGACGTGCCCATCACCACCAACTTCCAGGCCGGCTCGTGCCCGTCGATCGACCTGTGGGCCTGGGCGCGCGAGGTCGACGTGGTCTCCAACGACCACTACCTGACCGCCGCCGACGAGCGGAACCACGTGCAGCTGGCGTTCGTCGCCGACCTGACCCGCTCGGTCGCCGGCGGCAAGCCGTGGATGCTCATGGAGCACTCGACCTCGGCCGTGAACTGGCAGCCGCGCAACGTGGCCAAGCGGGCCGGCGAGATGGCGCGCAACGCGTTCAGCCACCTGGGGCGCGGGGCCGACGCGATCCTGTTCTTCCAGTGGCGGGCCTCCCGCTCGGGCGCGGAGAAGTTCCACTCCGCGATGCTGCCGCACGCCGGGACCGGCTCCCGCGTGTGGCGCGAGGTCGTCGAGCTGGGCCGGTCGCTGTCCCGGCTCGAGCCCCTGCGCGGCTCGCAGGTGCGGGCCGACGTCGCGATCCTGTGGGACTGGGAGTCGTTCTGGGCGCAGGACCTCGAGTGGCGCCCGAGCGTGGACCTGGACCACCGCGAGCGCGTGATGGCCTACTACGACCGGCTGTGGCGCGACGGGCTCACCGTCGACTTCGTGCACCCGGACGCGGACCTGTCGGGGTACCGCCTGGTGCTCGCGCCGGCGTCGTACCTGCTCAGCGCGGCGTCCGGGGAGAACCTCACGCGGTACGTCGAGGGCGGGGGCACGCTGCTGACCTCGTACTTCTCCGCGATCGTCGACGAGCACGACGCCGTGCACCCCGGCGGCTACGGCGCACCCCTGCGGGACGCCCTGGGGCTGACCGTCGAGGAGTTCCTGCCGCTGCGCGAGGGCGGTCGGGTCCAGCTGGACAGCGGACTCGTCGGCTCCGCCTGGACCGAGGACCTGGCGCTCGAGGGCGCCCGCGTGGTGTCCGCCTACGTCGACGGCCCCGCCGCGGGCCGACCGGCGATCACCCGTCACGAGCACGGCGCGGGCACCGGCTGGTACGTGTCCACCCGCCTCGACGTCGCCGCCCTGGAGACCGTCCTGGCCCCGGTGTACGCCGACGCCGGACTGGTGCCGGCCGGGCTTCCCGACGAGCTCGAGGTGGTCCGCCGGCACGGCGCGGACGCCGACTACGTCATCGCGATCAACCACGCCGACGAGCCGGTGTCGCTGGCCGCCGAGGGGACGCTGCTGCTCACCGGCGAGACCGTGCACGGCTCCACCAAGGTGCCCGCGGGCGGCGTCGTGGTGATCCAGGAGGCGCACGCCAGCTGATCCACCCCGGGTGCAGACCGCCGCCCGGCCGCTTCGTCAAGGAGGACGAGGATGAGGGTTCCTGCAGTGCTGATGAGGTCGACGGCCGTCGTCGCCGCGCTCGGTGTCGGGCTGGTGCTGACCGCCGGGGCCAGGACGCCGACGGAGGCGCCACCGCCCGACCCGACGCCCGGCGTCGTCGACAACCCCGGGTTCGAGTCCGGGCTCGCCGGCTGGACGGTCACCGGCAGCGGTGCGGCCGTCGAGGCGGGCGGGCACGACGGCTCGGCCACCCGGCTCACCCACTGGTCCGCGTCGGCGTACCGGGTGAGCACGTCGCAGCGGGTCGAGGGGCTCGCCGACGGCTGGTGGACGGTCAGCGCCTGGGTCAAGTCGGGCGGGCTGGACGCCACCTCTCTGCGCCTGACGGGATGCGGGGTCGACGACGCCACGACGCTGCCCGGCACGCTCCAGGACGATGCCTGGGTGCGCCTGTCGGTGTCCGCGTACGTCGTGGGGGGTGCGTGCACCATCGACCTCACGACCGACGGGCCGGCCGGTGCGTGGGCGAACGTCGACGACGTGTCACTGACCCCGGGCCAGGTGACGCGCGCGATCCGGGGCGGTGACCTGTCCGGGCTGGCCAAGAACGAGGACCACGGCGCCACCTACGCCTCGGCCACCGGCGTGCCGGGCGACGCCGTGTCCCTCCTGGCCGACGCCGGCATGAACCTGGGCCGGCTCAAGGTCTGGGTGGACCCCGCCGACGGGTACAACGAGGTCACGCACGTGGTCGACACCGCGCGCCGGATCAAGGCCGCCGGCATGCAGCTGCTGGTGGACTTCCACTACTCCGACCGCTGGACCGACCCCGGTGCGCAGGGGGTCCCGGCCGCCTGGGTGGGGCACACGCCCGAGCAGCTGGCCGTCGACGTGCACGACCACACCGCCGCGGTGCTGACGGCCCTGAAGGACGCGGGGATCACCGCGGACTACGTGCAGGTGGGCAACGAGATCAACCCGGGGATGCTCTGGCCGTGGGGCCAGACGTGGGACGTCGACCCGTCGGACGGCGTGCCGGGCGCCCAGTGGGACAACCTGGCCGCGTTCCTCACCGCCGGCGCGACCGCCGTGCACGAGGTCTCGCCGTCGACCCGGACGATCCTGCACCTGACCAACATCAACAACGGGATCGGCGGCCTGACCTGGTGGTTCGACGAGGTCACCGCGCGGCACGTGCCGTTCGACGTCATCGGGCTGTCGTACTACGGCTACTGGCACGGGTCACTGGCGGACCTGCAGGAGGCGGTGAGCACCCTGTCCACGCGGTACGACCGGGACGTCCTGGTGGTGGAGACCGCCTACCCGTTCACGCTCGACGACGACGCGCCCGCGTGGCAGAACGTCATCGACACGCCCGACGAGCTGGTGCCGGGCTACCCCGCGACGCCGGCCGGTCAGGCGTCGGCGCTCCGTGCCGTGCAGGACGTCGTGGCCTCCGCACCGGGCGGCCGTGGGCTGGGCACCGTCTACTGGGAGCCCGCCTGGACGTCGGTGGCCGGGAACGGCTGGGACCCGGCCGACCCGGCGTCGGGCAACGCGTGGGAGAACCAGGCGATGTTCGACTTCGACGGGCGGCTCCTGCCCGTGGCGGCGGAGCTGGCCCCTGACCCCGTGGCTCCGGCGCACCGTGCCGCGTCGCGCACGTCGCTGCGGCTCGACCCGCATCGATCGACCGCCCACGTGACGGTCAAGGCCGGGCGCGACCGGCCGACCGGGCTGGTCGTCGTGCGGGACGGCGACGTGGAGGTCGCCCGCGCGGTGCTCGGTCCGCGCGACCACGGCCGGGTCGACGTCCGGCTGCCGGAGCTGTCCCGCGGCCGGCACGTGCTGACCGCGCAGTACCTGGGTGACCTGTCCGTGCTCGGGTCCACCTCGGCGCCGGTGACGCTCCGGCGCTGAGCCCGGCCCGGTCACGACGAAGGCCGGTCGGCGTCCCCTCCGACGCCGACCGGCCTCCGTGTCCGTGGGGCCGTCAGCCGACGGCCGAGAAGTCGAGCTGGTCGTCGACCACCGCGATGACGCTCCACGTGGCGCCGTCCGCGTCGGCCAGCTCGTACGTCGGGACCAGCACCGAGGCGCCCGACGGCAGGGTCGTGAGCGCCACGCCGAGGCGGGCCGAGACCAGCGTGACCTCCTGCACCGGCCAGGCCAGCGGGCTGCCGGCCGCCGGGGTCGGGGGCACCGTCGGGTCGTCGGTCGGTGCCGGGGCGATCGCGGCATCGTCGGTGGCCCGCACGGAGCCGGCGGCCAGCGGCATGACACCGCCGCCCGTGGCGCCGAACCGCGGGTCACCCAGCCGCTCGACGGCCTCGGTGGGGCTGACCACGTCGTAGCTGCCCAGCTCGACCAGGGCGGCCAGCGGCGCGTACAGCGACTGCACGCCGTCCGCGACCAGGGTGACGTTCGCCGTCACGCCGGTCTGCTGTCCGTCCATCACCTGGCTCGCGGTCACGGTGGTGACCTGCGCGCTGCTCGGGTCGGTCGACGCCTCGAGCTGAAAGCCGGCCGGGTCGACACCCACGCTCGACAGCACGTCCTTGGCCCGCTCGACCGCCGCGTCACCGGTCGGGGCCGCCGCCGTCGGCGTCGCGCACTCCCCCGGTCCGTCGAGGGCGGGAGGCGCGACGGTCGCACCGTCGAGCCCGCTGCCCCCCTCGGCCACGCCGTCCGCCGGCTTCTCGATGCTGTCCGGCGCCGAGCGCACGCAGCTCCACGGGTCCCGCGTCGGGTCGTAGTACGACAGGCTGGCCAGCCCGTCCGGGGACAGCGACACCGAGGGGCCGCTGCCGTCGGTCGGGCCGATGGACCACGTGCCGTACTCCATCCGGGGTTGACCCGTCACGCCGAGCGCCGCAGCCGCCGCCACGAGCCTCTCCTGGGAGAAGGCCGCCTCGGCGTCGAACCCCCATGCGTCGCCCGAGCCGCCCTCGCTCGACAGGCCCTGGGCGGTGAACACCGTGCGACCGCCCCACCAGGGGTACATCAGCTTCGCGGAGTCGGCCGCGCCGGCCGCCATCGACGTCGGCGCGCTGGCTCCCGCAAGCTCACGGGAACCCTGCCCCTGCTCGAGCGAGATCGGCGGGGCGGCGGTCACCGCGCTCGTCTCGGGCGCGTGGTTCAGCCCGTACGCATAGCTGCCCCCACCGATCACCGCGACACCCGCCACGGCGGCCGCCACCTGGAGCCACCGCGGTGCGCGTCGGGAGCGCCGGGCGGCCAGCTCGTCGCCGGGCGCGGACACCGGGACCCCCGACCGCTCGGACACGGCCGCGTACAGCGCGGGCAGGTCCGGCGCCGAGCCTGCCGCGGGGTCGGCCGCCTGCAGCCGGGCGAACGCGGTGTCGTCGGGCGCATCCTGCGCGGGGTCGTGCTCGGTGCGCTCGTCCACGGTCGTTCCTCCTGGCTCGGGGGTGCGGTGCACCCCTCACGGCTGCTCCCTACCCCTGATGTGTGTCGACACCCGCCCCCCTTGCACGCCGCCGCGAGAACCACCCGCCGCTGTGCGTCCCCGGAGGCGGCGCAGGGCCGTTGGGTGGCCCCGTCGCTGGGGGCTGCGGTCGCCGGGCACGCAGCGATGCGCCGCGCGAGAACGGCAGTTCGCCGCGAGAACGGCAGGAGTACCTGCCGTTCTCGCGCCGGTGTGACGTTCTCGTCGGCCGGGGCATCGGGTCGCCCCCCGGTGCGTGTGGGTCAGGCCTCGGCCGACGCCCACGCCTCGCGCAGCCGGGACCGGGCCCTGCTCAGCGCCGCGTCGGCGCCACCGCGACCGATGCCGAGCACGGCCGCGAGCGCGTCGCCGGTGAGGCCCTCCCACGCGTTCAGGAGCAGCACCTCGCGGTCGCGCGCGCTCAGCCCGCCCAGCACCTCGCGGACCCGCTCGTCCGTGACCGCGCGGACGGCGGGGTCGTCCAGGTCCACCTCGTCGGGCACGTCGGCCACCGGGATCGGGCGGCCCTTGCGGCGGTGGTTGGCGACGACGAACCCCGCCGTCCGGTACAGCCAGGGCAGCTCGGCGCCGTCGGGCACGTCCCCGCGACGGCGCCACGCGACCGTCAGGACGTCCGCCGTCAGGTCCTCCGCCTCGTCGCGACCCGCGCGCCGCACGACGAACCGGTGCACCGCCGTCGCGTGCGCCCGGACCAGCGCCTCGAACCAGGCGGCATCGTGCGAGGGGTCCGGCACCCCGGTCCCCGGCTCGTCCGCCGGGGCGACCTCACCCGGGGGCTGGTCGTCCTGCGGGACGGTGGTCCCGCTGTCCGGCGTGCTCGGTGTCCGCGACGGCACTGTGCTCCCTGGAGGTGGTCCGGCGATGGCCTACACCTGCACTCTGTCGCGTGCACGACCGATCTTGCACCGCCCCGGGGGCGAGTCTCAGAGCCCGTCGGCCACCACGGCGGTCACCCGCAGCCACGCGTCCCGGGTGGTGGTGCTGAGCGCGTCGTAGTTGATGGGTCCGCCCGCGACGAGCGCCCTGTCGTGCGGCACGTCGATCACCGCGCGGGTCAGGGCGCCGAAGTGGGACCGCAGCCGCTTCTGCAGGTCCTTGTCCACCTTGGGCTCGGGCGCCGACAGGACGGTGACCGCGCGGCGGACCGCCTCGTCGTGACCCGTGGCGCGCAGCGCGTCCAGCGCCCAGGCCGCGGACTGCGCCGTGTCCTCGCGGACCGTCGACACCACGACGATCTGGTCCGCCGCGCCGACGGCCGCCTGCCAGTTCGAGGCGCGCATGTTGTTGCCGGTGTCGATCACCAGCACCCGGTAGAACCGCGAGAGCACCTGGTGCAGGGCCGTGAACGACTCGGCGTCCACCGACGACGCCGACGCCGAGTTCTCGTCCGACGCCAGCACGTCGAACTGCTCGCTGGGCTGCGTCCGGACGAACCCGTCCAGGTCGCCGATCCGCACGGTGCCCTCCGTGCCGAGCGTGGGCAGCGCGTTGAGCAGGTCGACCGCGGTGCGGGTGTGGTCGGCGTGCGACGAGCGCCAGCCGAGCGTTCCCCGGGTCTCGTTGTTGTCCCACGCCAGCGTGTAGCCGCCGCGCTGCAGACCGAACGTCGCCGCCAGCAGCATCGTGGCCGTGGTCTTGTGCGCGCCACCCTTGGGGTTGAGGACGACCACGGTCTTGGGGCCGTCGAGGGTGCGCCGCACGGACGCCGACGCGCTGCGCCGACGACGCTCGTCGCGACCCGGACCGGGCGCGATGCCGCCGAACGTCAGCCGCCGCACGCCCGCGCGCCAGCCGTGCTCGGCCGGCCCCCCCGGTCCCGCCGGTCGTCGGGCGGCCAGGAGGTCGTCGAGGGTCGGGAGCTGACCGCTGCCGGTCGACGCGGCGGCCAGCCGGTCGCCGGTGAGGCTCGTCGGTGCGTCGTCGTCGGCGGCGGGGCCGTCCTGCGGGCGGGTGGTCGAGGTCGCAGTGCCGCGCGTGGCCGCCGGGCCGCGCGTGGGCGAGGTCGGAGCGGGGGCGGCCGGTGCGTCGGCCGGTCGTTCCGTCGGGCTCGAGGCGGCGGGCGTCGGGCCCGGTCGGGGTCCACGCGCCGCGGCGTCGTCCTTGGTGGCCGACGACGGTCCGGCGCCGGTGGGCTGCTCACCGGGCGCCTCGTCGACCACGCCGTCCGGGTGGATCAGCAGGGACCACACACCGTCGGGGTCCCTGACCTGCACCGGGACGGGTCTGCCCACGGTGCCGGCCAGCTCCGCGATGCGGCTGGTGATCGCGGCGCCGGCCTCGGCGAGGGTCGCCATCCGCACGCGCTCGATCACGCCGTCGACGGAGATCTCGCCGGTGCCGTCGTCGCGCACCTCGGCCCGGATGTCCGGCAGTCGGGTCGTCGTCGTCGACGAGCTCTGCCCGTCGGTGCGGTCGTTCATGATCTGGTGCCCCTCGCTCCCGGTCGTCCGCCCCCGAAACTACGCCGGACGGGCCTCCCGTGCATCGTCGAGGCGCAGGCCAGCGCGCCGCGAGCGCCCTACGGACGCCCCCGGGAGGCACCCTGAGCAGGCGCCCGACGGGCCGACGTGAGATCGGGCACGCCCCGACATCTCGGGCGCGTCGGCGCTCGTCGGCGCTCGTCGGGACCATGCTCACTCGTCGGTGCGGACCTCGAACCAGACCGTCTTGCCGTCGTCGTGGGTGAGCGTCCCCCAGCTCGACGAGAGCGCCTCGACCAGCGCCAGGCCGCGGCCGCTCGGTGCCGTCGGCTCGGGGTGGCCGACGGTCGGGGTGCCGCCGAAGGTGTCCCGCACGCCGACGCGCACGGTCGTGGAGTCGATGCGGACGTGGACCCGCACCGCGCGTCCGGCCGGCCCGTGCACCACCGCGTTCGACACGAGCTCACCGGTGAGCAGCTCCACCACCTGGTTGGCCGCGCCGCCGACGTCCGCGTCGGCGACGGCCCGCATCACCCAGTGGCGGGCGGCGCGGGGTGCCGAACGCTCCGCCTCGACGACGAGCTCGCCGTCGATGGCGAGCGCGTCACGACGACGCACGCTCGCCGCGCTCGACAGATCCCGGACATCACCCACGCACCCAGACTGCCTGACGCTGTCCGTTCCTGCTCGGGTGACCGCCGACGAGCCCGGGTGAACCACCCTCCTGAGGTACCTCAGACGATCCGGCGCCCACCTCAGTGCGCGGCCCTGCCACCTCAGAGGTACCGCGGCCGGGCCGCCCCGTCAGGACCCGTCGGTCTCCCGATCCGCCGGGCGCCGCCTCACGACGAGAGTCGGTCCCGTCACCGAGCACCGGGCAGATCGTCCGGTGCGGACGAGGAGGACACCATGGCCGACTTCTGGGGACCCGCTCTCGACGCCGAGCTCGCCTACCGGCACGAGCGCCTGTTCACGGCGCTGCGCGGCATCCCCGCCGCGGACCAGGACGGTGCGCGCGCCGAGCTGGGTGCCGACGAGCCTTCCGCCGCCACCCGACCCGACGGGTCGCTGCGCCCCGTGCAGCCCGCCCACCCGCTGGTGAGTGCCGCGCGTGGGTGGCTGCTGCGAGGATCGGGGTCATGGCACGTGGCTCGATGAGCACACCCTTCGTCGCCCGCGCGCAGCAGGTGGACCAGCTGGTGCAGGCCCTGCAGCGTGCGGGCGCCGGCGAGCCGTCGACCGTGCTGCTCGGGGCGGACGCGGGTGTCGGCAAGACCCGCCTGCTGCGCCACGTGGCCGAGCTCGCGGACGCGGCCGGCGCCCGGGTGGTCGTCGCGCACTGCGTGGACCTGGGCGAGATCGGCCTGCCGTACCTGCCCTTCGCGGAGGCGCTGTCGCAGCTGCGCGCGCTGGACCCGGAGGCGGTCGACGCGGTCGTGGCCAACCGCCCCGCGCTGGCCCGGCTGCTGCCTGGTCCGTCGGGGTCCGGCGGGGCGCCCGACGACCAGGCCAACCGGCTGCAGCTGTTCGACGGGCTCGTGGAGGCGTTCGGCGCCGTCGGCTCGGAAGGACGGCCGCTGCTGCTGGTGCTGGAGGACCTGCACTGGGCGGACGCGTCCAGCCGGGACGTCCTGCGCTTCCTCGTCTCGCGCCTGCGCGACCAGCACCTGCTGCTCGTGGCCAGCTACCGCACGGACGACCTGCACCGCCGGCACCCGTGGCGCCCGGTCGCCACCGAGCTGAGCCGCCACCCGCGCGTCGAGCGGCTGGAGCTGGCGCCGTTCACGGACGACGAGCTGCGCGAGTTCACCACGGCCCTCAGCGGTGCGCCGCTGACCGAGCCGACGCTGCGCCGCGTCATCGACCGGTCGGAGGGCAACGCGTACTTCGCCGAGGAGCTGCTCGAGGCGGGTGCCGAGGCCGACGAGCTGCCGTGGTCCCTCGCGGACGTCCTCCGCGCGCGGCTCGAGCTGCTCGACCCGACGGTGCAGCGCCTGGCGCGCATCGCGTCGGCGGCGGGCCGGCGGGTGTCGGAGCCGCTCCTGCGCGCCGCGGTCGCCGCCGACGGCGACCCGGTGCTGACCGCGCCGGGCGCGGTGGACGTCGCGCTGCGGGAGGCCGTGGCCCACCACGTGCTGGTCGGCGAGGACCACCTCATCGCGTTCCGGCACGCGCTGCTGGCGGAGGCCGTCTACACCGACCTGCTGCCCGGCGAGCAGTCGTCCCTGCACCGCGCGTACCTGCGGGTGCTGCGGGACGACCCGACGCTCGGACCGTCCTCGCAGCTGGCGTCGCACGCCCTGCGCGCACCGGACCTGCCGACGGCGCTGCTGGCGTCGCTCGACGCGGCCGAGCAGGCGCACGAGGTGCTGGCGCCGGCGGAGGAGCTGCGCCACCTCGAGGGGGTGCTCCGGCTGTGGGACGCGGTCCCGGAGGTCACCGCGGGGCTGCGTGCGGACGGCCCCGGACGTGACCACGTGGACGTGCTGGTCGAGGCCGCCGGCGCGGCGAGCCGGGCCGGTCAGGTGGACCGGGCGGTGCAGCTGGCCCGCGCGGCGGTCGAGGAGACCGCGTCCGACGTCCCGCGGCAGGCCGCGCTGCGCACCAGCCTGGCCCGGTACCTGCTGGGGGTGGAGAGCGTGCACGACGCCCTGGAGCAGTCGTCGCGCGCGCTGGCCGACCTGCCGGACCAGCCGACCGCGGCGCGCGCCTGGGCGCTGGCCACCTACGCGCGCAGCGCCCTGAACGCCGACCTCGACGAGCAGGCGGTGGCCAGCGCGACCGCCGCGGTGGAGCTGGCCCGCGCCGTCGGAGCCGCAGACGCGGAGTCCGACGCGCTGACCACCCTGGCCGTGCTCGTGGTGGACGACGAGGACCGCGCCGCGGAGCTGCTGTCCAGCGCGCTGGCCCGGGCCCGGGAGGCCTGCGACTACGCCACCGAGCTGCGGACCATGTACAACCTGGCCAGCAACCGGTACTACGCCGGCGACCTGCCCGGCGCCACCCGCGTCACGGCCGAGGGCGTGGCGCGCGCCCGGTCGTTGGGCATGACCTGGAGCGTGTACGGCGTCGAGCTGCACATGTTCACGCTGCTGATCCGGTACGTCACGGGTGACCTGGCACCCGCTCCCCTCGGCGCGATCCCGGACGACCTGGCCGACACCCTCGTCGCCGTGAACCTGTACGCGGCCGTGGCCCGCGGGGACGCCGACGCCGCCGAGCGCGGTCACGCCCTGGAGCCCAGCTGGTCCCGCGACGGCCTCATCGCCCTGGTGGCGGGCGGGTGCACCATCGACGCGCACACCTGGCGCGGGGAGCTCGACGAGGCCATCGCGCTGGCGCTGCGGCTCCTGGAGCACCTGTGGCGCGCGTGGTCCGACTACTTCCTGGGCGGCATCTGGCTGGTCGCGCTCGCGCTGAGCGCGCTGGCCGACGCGGCCGCGCAGGAGCGCCTGCTGGGCAAGGACGTGTCCGAGCGGGTCGCGCTGGGTGAGCGCCTGCTGGAGCGCGCCCGGACCACGGCGGAGCGAGGTCGGCCGCGGGGCGGGCGGCTGGGCCCGGAGGGCCGGGCGTGGTTGGCGCGGGCGCACGCCGAGCACTCACGGCTGGCGGGGACGCACGACGTCGGGCTGTGGCGGACCACCGTCGCCGAGTTCGGCTACGGCTACCGCTACGAGGTCGCGCGCAGCCGGTTCCGGCTCGCGGAGGCGCTGGTGCAGACCGGTGACCGGGACGGCGCACGGCAGGAGGCCGCGCTCGCGCTGGCCGACGCCGAGCAGATGGGCGCGGTACCGCTGGCCACCGCGGTGCGCGGGCTGGCCCGGCGCGGGCGGCTGGACCTGCCGGGTGTCCGGGTGGCCGGCGTCGACGTGCTGACCGCGCGCGAGGCCGAGGTCCTGGCCCTCGTCGCGCAGGGGCTGTCCAACCGGCAGATCGGCGAGCAGCTGTTCATCTCCGGCAAGACCGTGTCGGTGCACATCTCGAACCTGCTGGCCAAGCTGGGTGTGTCGGGCCGGGCCGAGGCCGTGTCCGTGGCGCACCAGCGGGGGCTGATCGGTGCGGGCTGACCACCGCCGACCCCTGGGCGGCCCCCGACGCGAACCCCTAGGTTGAGCAGCATGTCCCCGTCGAAGACCCCCGCGGTCGAGCTCGAGGTGCGCGGCCGGACCGTGCGGGTCAGCAGCCCGGACAAGGTCTACTTCCCGGAGCGCGGCCTGACCAAGCTCGACGTCGTCGAGTACTTCGTCTCGGTGGGCGACGGCATCCTGGGGGCACTGCTCGACCGGCCGACCACGCTCGAGCGCTGGCCCAAGGGCGTCTTCGAGGGCGCCAAGCTGGCCACCCGCACCGACTCCACGGGCGACGCGTTCTACCAGAAGCGGGTGCCGCAGGGCGCTCCCGAGTACGTCCGGACCGCACGCATCGCGTTCCCCAGCGGCCGGACCGCTGACGAGGTGGCTCCCAGCGAGCTCGCCGTCGTGGCGTGGGCCGCCAACCTGGGCACGCTGACGTTCCACCCCTGGCCCGTGCTGGGCGAGGACGTCGACTCCCCCGACCAGGTGCGCATCGACCTCGACCCGCAGCCCGGCACCGACTTCTCCGACGCCGCGCGGGTGGCGCCGCACGTGCGCGAGCTGCTGGCCGAGCACGGGCTGGAGGGCACGCCCAAGACGTCGGGGGGCCGGGGCATCCACGTCTTCGTGCCCATCGAGCCGCGCTGGTCGTTCACCGACGCCCGCCGCGCGACCATCGCCTTCGGCCGCGAGCTGGAACGGCGCATGCCCGAGCAGGTCACCATGAAGTGGTGGAAGGAGGAGCGCGGCGCCAAGATCTTCGTCGACTACAACCAGATGGCCCGCGACCGCACCATCGCCTCCGCGTACTCCATCCGCACCAACCCCCGGGCCACGGTCTCGGCGCCGCTGCGCTGGGAGGAGATCCCGGACGTGCACCCCAACGACTTCGACGTCACCACCATGCCGGCGCGGTTCGCGCAGGTGGGCGACCTGTTCGCGCCGCTCGTCGCGCACGCCACCCCGCGCTTCTCCCTCGACTCGCTGCTGGAGCTGGCGGACCGGCAGGAGAGCGACCACGGCGAGGGCGACCTGCCCTACCCGCCCGAGTACCCGAAGATGCCCGGCGAGCCCAAGCGCGTGCAGCCGAGCAAGGACCGTGACCGCCCCCGCTGAGCAGGCGGGCGGGATCGTCTACGCCTCCGCCCGCGGCCGCTGGATCCTGCTCGCCACGGTGCTCGGCAGCGCCATCGCGTTCATCGACGCGACGGTGGTCACCATCGCGCTGCCGACGATCGCCGACGACCTCGACGCCTCGACGTCGGACCTGCAGTGGACGGTCAACGCGTACGCCCTGACGCTCGCCGCGTTCCTGCTGCTGGGCGGCTCGCTCGGGGACCGGTTCGGGCGGCGGCGGGTGTTCCTGGTGGGCGTCGTCTGGTTCGCCGCGGCGTCGCTGCTGTGCGCGGTCGCGCCGACCATCGGCCTGCTCAACGCCGCGCGTGCGTTGCAGGGGATCGGTGGCGCGCTGCTGACGCCCGGGTCGCTGGCCATCCTGCAGTCCACGTTCAGCGGTCCGGACCGCGGCCGGGCGATCGGTGCGTGGTCGGGGCTGGGCGGCATCGCGGGTGCCGTGGCGCCGTTCCTGGGCGGCTGGATCGTGCAGGTCACCACGTGGCGGTGGATCTTCGGCATCAACCTGCCGCTGGCCGCGGTCGTGGTCTGGGTGACGCTGCGGCACGTGCCGGAGAGCTCGGACGCCGACGCGCTGAAGAAGCTGGACGTCGCCGGGACGGTCCTGGGTGCGCTCGGGCTGGCCGGCCTGACGTACGGGTTCACGGCGTGGACCGCGAGCGGGTCGCCCGACGCGGTGGTGCTCGGGGCGCTCGCGTTCGGCGTGCTCGCGATGGTGGCGTTCCTGCTGGTCGAGTCGCGCGCCGCGGCCCCGCTGCTGCCACCGGCCCTGTTCCGGTGGAGACCGTTCGCGGGCACCAACGCCGCCACGCTGCTCATCTACGCGGCGATCTCGGGGCTGTTCTTCTTCCTCGTCGTGACCCTGCAGGTGGTCTCCGGCTACTCGCCGCTCGCCGCCGGCCTGGCGCCGCTGCCGGTCACCGTCCTCATGCTGCTGCTGTCGCCGCGCGCCGGTGCGCTGAGCACGATCATGGGCCCGAAGATCCCGATGACGGTCGGCCCGCTGGTGTGCGCGGTCGGTGCGGTGCTGCTGGCCGGCATCGGCGCGGACGCCCCCTACCTGACGCACGTGCTGCCGGGGATCGTCGTGTTCGGCCTGGGGCTGTGCGCGACGGTCGCCCCGCTGACCACCACCGCGCTGGCGGCCGCACCGGACCACCTGGCGGGCGTGGCCAGCGGCGTGAACAACGCGGTCGCGCGGGTGGCCGGCCTGCTGGCGATCGCCGTGCTGCCCCTGGCGGCCGGCGTCGGCTCGTCGCTCACCGACCCCGCGACGCTGCAGCCGGCCAACCGCACGGCGATGCTGGTCTGCGCGGGGCTGCTCGTGGGCGGCGCGGTGGTCTCCCTGCTGACCGTGCCGTCCAGCGCGGAGGCGGTGCGGCCCGTCGTGGTGCGCTGAACGGTCAGCCGCGGTACTCGAAGTGCCAGTACTCGGGGTTGGAGCCGCCGCGGCCGGCCCACGACGGCGAGACCCAGCCGTACGACGGGCCCTTGGTGACCAGCCACGTGCGCTGCGGGGTGTCCCACCCGTACTCGCACGGCAGCTCCGGCACGTCCAGCGCCAGCCCGGTGCCGTGCGACGAGGTGCCCGGCGTCGCGGCGACCGTGCCGAGCGCGGCCCGCATGGCCACCTGCGTGTCGTAGTCGCGGTAGGTGAGGTCCAGGTCCAGGTTGTGCCCGAACGCCGCGCGGAACGCACCGTTCAGGCGCTCGAGCGCGGCTGCCGCGGAGGTCGTCAGGTAGTACGGCGTGCCGTGCGGGTCCACGTCCCAGGAGATCGCCGTCAGCGCTTCCGGTGGGAGCTTGCCGTTGGACCCGTCGCCGCCGGCCGTCGGGGGTGAGGTGTAGAACGGCGGACCCGAGTAGGTGGTGCCGCACGACGGGGCGGCGGGGGCCGATCCCGCCTTCGGTGCCGTGGCGGTGGGCGCCTTCGCGGTGGGCTTCGCCGCAGCGGCCGCGGCGGCCGCGGCGGCCCGCGCTGCAGCGGCGGCCGTCTCCTGCTGCCAGGCGTCGTGGGCGGCGACCACGGCGGCGTCCGCGGCGGTGAGCGAGGCGGCGAGCGCGCGCAGGGCGACCGCGCTGTGGCGGGCAGCGAGGGCGGGGCCGGCGGCCTGCGCGACCGGGGCGACGGGTGCCGGGTCGCTCGCCGTGCCGGCCGCCGCCGGATCAGCGGCGGACCCCGCACCGGCCGGGTCGGTCGCGGCGAGCGCCTCGTCGGCGGTCGCGAGGACGGTCGCGAGCGACTGCCGCACGGCGTCGTCGGCCACCGCACCCTCCGTCGTCGCCAGGGTGGACCGGGCCCGTTCCGCAGCGGTGGCGAGCGCGGTCCGGGCATCGGCGCGCACGGCCGCGGCCTCGACCCGCGCGCTGTGCGCGTCCTGGAGCTGCAGGGCGTCGGCGTCGTGCACCTGCGCGGCGACGGTGTCGGCCACCCGGTCCTGCGCGGACGCCTGCTCCGCGGCCACGCGGTCCTCGTGCTCCGACCACGCCCACGCGCTGCCCGCCCCGCCCACCACCAGGACGGCGGTGACGGCGGCGGCGACGCTGCGCGGTGGGCGACGGATGGCAGTGCTCCCGGTGTCGAGGGTTCCGGTCCGGATCGGCTGCCAGGGTAACCGGCACCGCTCGCGGCCACCCGCTGCGGGCACCCCCGCCATCCGGTGGAACCGGCCCCCGTGCGCTCAAGAAGGCGCGCCCCGGGGCCGATCCGGACCCCATGACCGACGTGCGTCCGACGCTCTCCCGTCCGACGCCGAGCACCCCTGCCGCCGTGCCCGGTGTGCGTCCGCTGACCGCCGACGAGCAGGCGTACCTCGACCGCGCCCGCGCGCACCTGCGCGCCAGCGGTGCCGACGTCGCCGACGCCCGGTCGGTCGGTGCCCTGCTGCACACGGCGCGGACCGCCTGGGCGCAGGGTCCGGGCTCGCCGGTCCCGCAGGCGATGGTGATGGCGCTCGGGGTCGGGGTCGGTGACCTGGTCGTGGCGGGCGCACCGGGGTCCCGCTGGGTGCTGCGCACGGGCGGCTCCGCGCCGACGCCCGCGGTGGTCTCGGCCACCGGGCTGGACGCTGCCCTGCCGTTGGCCGACGTCGCGGCGCGCTGGCAGTCGGGGTGCGGACCGGAGTGGGTGGACGAGTACGTCACCGCGGCCGCGGCCCACCTGGGGGCGGCGCTCGACGTGCCGACGCCCCGCACGGCACCGCCCCCCTCCCCGACCACGACCTCCGGGGAGGCGCCCGCGCTGCCGGCACGACGCACTGCCGAGACACCGGTTGCACCCCCGTTCCGCACCCCCGCCGACCTGCCGTATCCCCCGTCGACGCCGGTGCAGGACCTCGCGCTCGGCGTGCTCGACCAGGCCCTCGACGTCGCGCTGGCGCCGGGCGGGCTGCCCGCGCCCTTCGCGGTGGTCGACGGCGCCCCGGGCGCAGGGCACGACGTCCGCGGGTTCGACGGCGACCCGGCGCAGGCCGTCCGCGACGCTCGTGCCTGGGTCGGCACCACGGGCGCGGCCCGGGCAGCGGTCGCCTGGTTCGGCCGCCTGCCCGGTGACGGCGGCGAGGGGTCCGTGGGCCCCCGCGCGGTCTTCGTCGAGGCGTCCGGTGCGGGTGAGCCCAGCCTCGTCGTCGCGCACCGGTACGCGACCGCGACGCCGGAGGGTCAGGGCCGGCCCCGCCCGGCACGGCCGATGGGCGAACCGATCGTGCTGGCGCAGGGCGCTCCGCTGCTCTGAGGGCCCCTGTGCCCTGGCTAGTCTTCGGTCGAGCGCCCCTGCCGAGCGCCCGCGCCGTCGCAGGAGGGGTCATGCGCTTTCGCACCACCGTCGAGCTCAGCGGGAGGTCGGCCACCGGGCTGCCGGTCCCGGACGAGGTCGTCGCGGCGATGGACCGCGGTGCCCGGTTCCCCGTCGTCGTCACGATCCACGGGTACTCCTACCGCAGCACCGTGACGCCGTACCGCGGCCGGACCATGCTGCCGCTGAGCGCGGAGAACCGGGCCGGCGCGGGCGTCGAGGCGGGCCAGGAGATCGAGGTCGAGATCGAGCCGGACGACGCCCCGCGGACGGTCGAGGTGCCCGACGACCTGGCGGCGGCCCTGTCGGGTCCGGCCCGCGCCGCGTTCGACGCCCTCTCGTTCAGCCGGCAACGCGCGATCGTCGAGCCGATCGAGGCCGCCAAGGCCGCCGACACCCGCGCGCGGCGGGTCGCGAAGGCGGCGGCGGACCTCGACCTCGGGTAGCGGTCGACGAGCGCACCGGGACGAGCGCCAGTAGCGTCCCCGGATGCGCAGACTCCTCGCCTCGACCGTCGTCGGCACCCTGCTGCTCCTCGGCGCGTCGGCCTGCTCGTCACCGTCGTCGGTGGACCCGAACCCCCGGCCGGACGACGGCCGCCAGGACGACGGCGTCTCCGTCGAGCGCGGGACGGACGACGCGGCCGACCTGTCGCTGACCGGCGGGGCCGACTCGATCACGGTGGGCACCGACGCGTCCGCCGGTGACCTGCTGGAGGTCAGCTCGCCGGACGCGGACTCGGCACCCGAGATCGACCAGAGCGACGGCACGCAGGTGGTGACGCTGGACGGCGGCGCGGCGGTGGTCCGGCTGGCCGAGGACGTCCGCTGGTCGGTCGACGTCACCGCCGGGGCCGACTCGGTGGACGCCGACCTGACCGCGACGACCGTCACCGGGATCGTGCTCGACGGCGGCGCACGGAGCATCGAGATCCGCCTGCCCGACCCGCAGGGGGTCGTCGCGATCGACCAGCGGGCCGGCGCCGACCACCTGGTGCTGCACCTGCCCGACGGGGTGGGGGCGCGCGTGACCGTCACGTCGGGGGCGGGCAGCGCGGAGATCGACGGGGACACCACGCAGGGCATCGGTGCCGGCACGGCACTGACCACGGACGGGTTCGACGAGGGCGCCGACCACTACGAGGTCACCGTCGCCGGCGGTCTGGGCAGCCTGACGATCGACCGCGCCTGACCGGCGTCCGCGCCAGGTCAGCCCGTCTGCGCGCGGACCGGGTACCAGCGCGAGCCGTACCGACGGGTGACGCTGCGCCCGCTGATGTCCGCGAGCTCGTCGAGCCGCGCGAGCACCGCCCAGCCGACGCGCCGCGCGCTCTGGTCGTCGTCGGCCTGGAACCGGACCGTCACCCGCGCCTGACCGCGCACCACGGCGACGTCGTGGGCCTCGACGGTGGTCATCGCCTCAGCGGTGGCGACGGCCTCCGGCAGCACGTCGGGCGCGGCGACGCCGGGCTGCAGGAGGCCCACCGCGGCGGTCACCCGGTAGGACGGCACGGTGGGACGCAGGCGGGACCAGGCATGGGCGCCACGGTACGCGGGATGCCGCCGGCTCAGCCGCCGCCCGCCCCGACGTTGGCCGCCGCCCAGTCCGTGCTCTCCACGGTGCACGACCCGACGACCTCCTCGCCGACCACCAGCCGGGTCTGCGCGGACCACCCCGGGCCGGCGTCGGCGAGGTCACCGGCGGGTACGGTCGCGGCCTGGAACACGATCGTCGATCCCCCCTCGCTCGTGATCGCGAGCTCCTGGCTCTCCTGGATCGTCGAGCCGTCGCGTCGCCGCACCTCTGTCTCGGCCCGGGGCCGGTCGACCTGCAGGTCCGGCGAGGTCCAGGTCCAGGTCACGTGCAGGCCGGAGTCCACCCGGTCGCCACCGGAGCGCGCGACCCAGAGCCGCCGCTCGCCGACGCTGCCACCGACGCGCGCCGTCGTCGCCTCGGCGGTCGGCGCGGCCACCGTGCCGTCGTCGGTGCACGGCAGGCTCACGTCCCACTCACCGCCCCAGGAGGCGCTGGTCACCGAGAACCCGACGCCGAGCGCGCACAGGACGACCGCGCCGACGCTCACGACCGTCGACCCCGCCGCGGACGGTGCGCGGCGCAGTCCCGCGAACCACGGGTGCGGCGCTGGCTCGCGCGTCTGGATCGCGAGGGTGCCGACCATCGAGTCGGCGAACGTCCGGTTCTGGCCGTTCCACAGCGGGCGCAGGTAGCCGATCACCAGGATCGCGTCGACCAGGTGCGCCACCACCCGCGCGGCCGAGGCCAGCAGCCCGGCGGGCCGGCCGTCGACCGCCCGGACGACCGCCACCCCCGCGACGCGCTTGCCGGGGGTCGCGCCCGTCCAGCCCTGCAGCGCCAGCATCGTGACCAGGAGGCCGACCAGCCAGGGGCTCGTGAACCACGTGATCGCCTCGGGCTCAGCGGCGCTGCCGAAGACCGGGGTCAGCGACGGCGCGACGCCGCGGACCCCGAGCACCAGCCAGGTGGCCCCACCGAGGATCGCGCCGTCGAGCAGGGCGGCGATCACCCGGCGGGACCAGGAGGCCAGAGGCGGTGCGTCCACCGACGGTGCGACCTCGATCGTCGCCGCCCCGGTGCCCGCCATGCGCCGATGGTGCCAGGGCAGCGGGCGCGGCGTGGTCGGAACGCGACCCCGATCTGCTCAGCGCCAGTGCTCGGTCACCATCCCCGCGAGCGCGACGCCCTGGTCGAACCCGGCCTGGGCGGCGAGCGGGCGCAGCGACACGTCCATCGCGTCGGCCCCGAACAGGTGCTCGGAGTCGCTGCCCGGGACGACGGTCTCGACCCGGCTCCCGCCCGCGCGCAGCTCCTCGACCTGGGCCTCGAGCCACATGCCCCACTCCCGCGGGAACAGCGACCGGCCCCCGAGGGGCGAGAGCACCAGCACCCGGTCGAACCCGGCCGCCAGGTCGGCGTTGTCGGGGTTGGACCGGTAGCCGCCGTCGACGTACCACCGGCCGCCGATCGCGTAGGGGGTGCCGCCCCCGGACGTGCTGGCGGCCACGGCGTCGACGAGGTCGACACCGCTGTCCTGGTCGAACGTCACGGGGTCGCCCGTCTGCGCGTCGACGGCCGTGATCAGCACGTGCCGGGCCGGCCAGCGCGCGCCCGGCAACCGGGCGGCGACGACCGACCGCCACCGGTCGGGCCCGGAGCCGTCCGACGCGGCGTGCTTCTCGAGCGCCGCGGCACCCACGCGGCGGCGCAGGTCGGCGGGATCCGTCGAGGCGGCGACGAGGGCGCTCAGCCGGGCCAGGTGGTCCGTCATCCGTCCGGGACCGACCGCGGCACGCCGCGGCTGGGGGGCGGCGGCGAGGGTGTCGGAGAACAGCTGGGCCGGCGTCGCAACGGTCAGCTGCGCGGCGGCCGTGGCCCCCGCCGAGGTGCCGACGGTCAGGTCGGCGTCGGTCACGTCCAGGCCCGCCTGCGCCAGACCGGCGACGACGCCGATCAGCCAGGCGTTGCCGGTGGACCCGCCGCCGCCGAGGACGAGGGCCGTCGTGCGGGACGAGGGTGTGGTGATGTGCATGGGAGTCGCCTCTCGGGAAGAGCATGGCGGGGCTCCCGGCGTTGGCCGGCTCAGTCGCGCGGTCGACGCCTGCGGGGAGCACCCGGTGGGGGTCCTGCGGTCACGGGTCTCACCTCCTGTCGACGGCTTCTGGTCGCGGCGAACCTAGCACCGGCGGGCAAGCGGATTAGCCCGTCGCCCGGGAGGGGTCCATCTGCGCGTCGAGCGCCTGAGCATCCGCCAGCAGGGCGTCGAGCCGCGCGCGTTCGGCGGCCGCCGAGGCCTCCGCCGCGAGCACGGCCTGCAGCCGCAGGGGCAGGTCCCGGTCGTCACGCGCCAGGAGGTCTGCTGCCTTCGACAGGGTCTGCTCGGCGGGGGCCATGGGCAGCACGGTGCCGTCCCACCAGGTCCACGACAGCCGCATCCGCGACCGCTGGCCGGCGGGCAGGGCGGCGACCTCCGCCGACCTCGACCGGTACTCGTCGCGGTAGAGCTCGAGCGCGTCGGCGTCGGCGTCGTACTGCGCGTGGTCCTGAGCATTCGTCGACTCGGTCGCCACGAGGGCCTCGTAGCCGGCGGTGATCGCTGCCGAGGTCGCTTCACGCTCCGCGACGAAGCCCGTGTGCACGGCGACGAGTGCCGCGCGGTCCGCGACGAACCGCGCGTACGTGGCCTCGAGCTCGGGCGCGAGCCCCCCGTCCCGCCAGACCTGCGTACCGAGGTAGGCGAACAGCTCGGTGGGCCGGTTGCCGGGCTCGGTGCCGACCGAGGCGGCGATCTGCGCCTGGACCGGGGCGTCGGCCGGCAGTGTCGCCGCCTCGGCCTCGAGCAGCGGGCCGAGCGCCGACTGCTCGGCCCGCGTCAGGGTCGCCCAGGCGGCGTGCAGGGTCTCGTGCGCCGTCGTCTCCACGACGAAGCCCCGCAACCGCGGGTCCACCGGAACGAAGATCACGATCGTGCCGTCCCCGGGCCGGTAGCAGCCCACCGCTCCCCCGGCCGTCGCGTCGGCGTGGCCACCGTCGCACTGCCCCGCGAAGGCCTGCGCACCCAGGAGCGCCGGGCGTGCCGCGTAGAGCAGCTGGCGCCCCGCCTCGGACAGGTGCGCCTCGTCCGCGAGCGCCACCACCTCCGGCGACGGCGGCGGCGCCGGCTCCGCGGGGCGGGTGAGGCCGGGGACGGAGGGCAGGGACGCCCGCACGTCCGACGGCAGCCCGGGCGTGCCGGAGGTCACCCACCACCCGACGGCGACCGCGCCCAGGACGAGCCAGCTGGCGACCCGCCGGCCACGGGCGCGCGGCGGGCGCGAGGAGGGCGCCGGCTCGGCGGCTGCGGGCGCGCGCCACGGCGTCGGGGGCTCGGCGCGCCCGGTGGCCTCGTCGACGACCCACTGCGGGACACGGCCGGAGGCCGAACGGGGCAGGTCGTCGGGGGCGGGCGGCACGTCAGGTGTATCGGCTCGTCGGGGCCTGCGCTGGAGCGGTGCGCGTGTGAGGTCGTCCGGCGCCCTCGGGGGGCGGCGACGAGCGCGTCAGCCGTCGCCTCCCGGGGGACGCGTGGGCTCGACGGGGCTCCGACGACCCGGTCCGTCCTCGGACGCGGTCGCCCTCGGTCTCGAGCCGGGACTGGGGTGTCCCGGCGACGCAGGTTCCGGTGAGCTGGGTCTCGGCGCCGTCGCGGTGGAGCTGGACCTCGACGTGCTGCGGACCGGTCGACCCGAGCTCGACCGTCCACCCGTCCGACGGCGTGGCGTACAGCAGGGTGATGGCCGTCCCGGCACAGGACACCGCGACGATCCCCCCGGGGACCGTCCACGTCCGGGCGACGACCGTCGGTGGCGGCGCCGGAGCCGGGGGGACGGACGTGCCGGCCGAGGACGGTGTCGACGGGGCTGCTCGAGGGTGGGCCGTCTCGGTGGTCGCGGTCGTGGGGACCGGCGTGGGGGCCGGCGTCGCTGCCGAGGGGGCGGGTGCCGGGGTGGGGTCGGCGGAGGGACCGGGGACCGGTGCTCGTGCCGGTGCCGTCGGTGCGGGTGTCGCGGTGGCGTTCGCGGCGACGAGCGCGGCGGTGACCTCGGACTCGCTCAGCACGCCCCCGCGCCCCCCGGCGTCGACGGCAGCCAGGGCCTGCGCGGCGATCGCGCCCCCGGCGACGGCGGCGAGCGTCCACGCGAGCACGGCGAGGGCGCTCGCGCGGGAGGGCCGGCGCGAGCGTCCCGACGTCACCGGAGACCGCATCGCCGGATCCTGCCTCACGGACCGGGAAAGGCGGCGTTAAGGCGAGAACAAGAGACCGCTGGTCCGGGTCACGGCCTGCCGCGATGGCCTACCGTCCGTGGTGTGGCCGATGTGCTCATCATCGAGGACGACGCGAACATCCGGACGGCGCTGGTGCGCGCGCTCTCGGCCCGCGAGCACTCGACGATGACCGCACCGACCGCGTTCGACGGGCTGCAGATGGTCGTCGCACATCACCCGGACGTCGTGCTGCTCGACCTCGGCCTGCCCGACCTGGACGGTGCGTCGCTGCTCGCGATGATCCGGGCGGTCAGTGACGTCGCGGTGATCGTCGTCAGCGCCCGCGACGACGGGCCGGGGATCGTGGCGCTGCTCGACGCGGGTGCCGACGACTACCTGGTCAAGCCGTTCGCCGCCGACCAGCTCGAGGCGCGCATCCGCGCGGTGCTGCGCCGCTCGGACACGTCACAGCCGCCCGGTCCGCTGGTCGTGGGCCCGCTCGTGATCGACCCGCGCGCGCGGACAGCCGTCCTGGACGGCGTGCCGCTCGAGCTGTCACCGAAGGAGTTCGACCTGCTGAGCTACCTCGCCGGGCGGCCCGGTGAGGTGGTGGCCAAGCGGGAGCTGCTGGCCAAGGTCTGGAACCAGCCGTACGGCGGCGCCGACAAGACCGTGGACGTCCACCTGCACTGGCTGCGGCGCAAGCTCGGGGAGAGCGCCGACGAGCCCCGCATGCTGCACCGGGTCCGAGGCGTGGGCGTCAAGCTGGTCCCGCCGCCGTGAGAGGTCTGCTCGTCCGCTACGGCGTCGCGATGGCCGCGGTCGTCCTGGTCGCCTTCCTCGTGCCGCTGGGTCTCCTCTCACGTTCGCTGGCCGCCGACCGCGCGATCGCCGCCGCGCGACAGGACGCGCAGAGCGTCGCCGTGTTCGCGGGGGGCCCGGGCACGGACGACGCGCGGCTGGCGGCGGCCGTGCTGGACGTCAACGACGGCGACCGTCGGACGACCGTGTTCCGGCCGGACGGCACCCTCGTCGGAGAGCAGGTGGCCCGCTCGCCCGCGGTCGAGCTGGCCGGGCTCGGGCGCGCGCTCACCGCCCGGACGGACGGAGGCGTCGAGGTGCTGCTCCCGGTCGGCGGTACGGCCGGCGTGGCCGTCGTCCGGACGTTCGTGCCCGACGCGCTGCTCACCGCCGGCGTGCAGCGCTCCTGGGCGGTCCTCGCGGCCGTCGGCGTCGCACTTCTCGCCGGCGCCGCGGTCGCCGGGGACCGCGTGGCCGCCCGGCTGTCCCGATCGGTGCGGGACCTCGCCGCGGTCGCCCACCGGCTCGGCGCGGGCGAGCTCGAGGCGCGCGTCGTCCCGTCGGGGCCGGCCGAGGTGGCCTCGGTGGGTGTCGTGCTCAACGGCCTCGGGGAGCGGGTGGCGGCTCTGCTGGCCGACGAGCGCGAGGCGGTCGCCGACCTGTCCCACCGGCTGCGCACGCCGATCACGGCACTGCGCCTCGACGTCGACCTGCTCGGCGACCCGGAGGAGCGCGACCGCATGGCCGCCCACGTCGACGGCCTCGTCAGCGCGGTCGACGACGCGATCGCGACCGCGCGCCGACGGGGCACCGCGTCGCCCGGCCGGTCGGACGCCGCGCAGGTGGTCGAGGACCGGGGTCGCTTCTGGCGGGTTCTCGCCGTCGATCAGCACCGGGCGATCCAGGTCCGGGTGCCCGGCTCCCCGGCACCCGTCGGCGTCGCGGCGGACGAGCTCGGCGCAGCGCTCGACGCGCTGGTGGACAACGTCTTCCGGCACACGCCGCCGCGCACCGGCTTCGCGCTCGCCGTCACGGTCGTCGACGACGTCGTGCGCATCGAGGTCGCCGACGACGGACCCGGCCTGCCCACCGACGACCTCGCGCAGCGCGGGCGAAGCGCAGCCGGCTCCACCGGCCTGGGGCTCGATGTCGCCCGGCGCACCGCCGAACGGGGTGGCGGTCGGCTCGTGGTGCGGGCTGCAGCCGACGCAACCGGCGGGGCGTCCTTCACCCTTGAGCTGCCGCGGCTTTAGCGAAGCCTTAGCCGGGGGTTGCGGTCACGCTCACCTCCGGGCCGACAGGGTGGCCGCTCGCCCACCCGGGGCGACGGTGAGGAGGTTCGTGATGACGCGGAAGGTCCGCACTGCCGCAGCGAGCGCATCGGCCATCGTCCTGGTCGGGTTGGGCACGGCCGCCGTGGCGGCCGCAGCGACGCCGTCCGGAGCGCCCGCGCCGACGGTGGCCGGTGCACCGGACCTCAGGGCCGCCGAGCTCACGCGCTCGCTCGACGCACTGAACGGCCAGATCGACGCGCTCGAGCGGGCGGTCGTCGCCCCACCGACCGCCGTCCCGACGGCGCCGGCGGTCGCCCGCGCGAGGACGGTACCGACGGGGCACCCGGCCAGGGACGACCGCGACGACGAGGCCTCCGGGGACCACGCGCAGGACGAGGACGACACCGCCGGCGCAGGGACGGCCGGCTCTGCACCGACGCCGTCCTCGACCCGGCCGACCGAGCGCACCGACGACCCCGCCACCACCGAGCCGCAGGACGCCGGCACGCACCGCCCGGGCTCCGAGGGCCCCGGCAGCGACGACTCGGGCCACGACGGCTCAGGCTCCGACGAGGCCGGCCACGACGGCTCCGGTCCCGACGACCCCGACGGCGATGACTGACCAGGTCCGGCCCGGGCGCGGGCTGGTCGCGCTGGCCCTCGTCCCGCTGACGGCGGGGCTGTTCGGCGTGGGCCTGACCTGGGCGGGGGCGCACGACCCGACGGTGGCGGCGGAACCGGTGCCGGTCCCGACGGTGACGGTCGACCCTCGGGTCACCCAGCTCGAGGTCCAGGTCGCAGCCGCGCAGGCGCGGGTCGCGGCGCTGCAGGTAGTCCTGGACCAGCGTGCGGCGCAGGCGGCGGCGGATGCTGCCGCTGCTGCGGAAGCGGCGGCGCCGGCGACCGGGCCGGGGCAACCGGCCGCGCCGACGCGCAGCGCGTCGACGAGCGGGCCGGCCGCCTCCGGCTCCGCGGCACCGGGCCCGGGCGCGGCCCCGCCCGCCGCGGCAGCGACGACGGCTGACCCGCCGACCGCGTCGGGCGCCGCGGGCGCCTCCTCCCCCGCGCCGGCGGCCCCCGTCGTGCCCGCGCCGGCGCCCGCACCCCCGCCCCCGGTCGACACCGTGACCAAGGCGTCGGGATGAACGTGCCCATGCCGCTGGCCCCGGCGGGGGCGAGGGTCCTGAGCAGCTCCTTCCGCGCCATGGCGAGCCCGGTCGAGCTGCGGGTCGTCGAGCCCGGCCCGGGGGCGGACACCTGCCTCGAACGGGCCGAGGAGGAGATCCGCGCGGTCGAGCTCCACTGCAGCAGGTTCGACCCGACGAGCGCCCTCTCCCGGGCGAACGCCGCACCCGACTCGTGGCACGACGTGCCGGACGTGCTCGCCGACGTGGTCCTCGAGGCGGAGCGCGCCCACCGGGAGACGGCGGGGCTCTTCGACCCACGGATCCTGGACGCCCTGCTCGCCCTGGGCTACGACCGCTCGCTGCCGTTCGCCGACGGCGACCTGACCACGGGCAGCGGCGCGTCCGCTCCACGTCCGGCACCCCTGGTGGAGCCCTGGCGGCCCGCCCTCCGGCAGCAGGAGACCACGGCGGTGCACCTCGGCGGTCGGCCGGTCGACCTCGGCGGCATCGGCAAGGGTCTGGCCGTGCGGTGGGCGGCCATCGAGATGACCGGGTCCGGTGCGTCCTGGATGGTCGACGCGGGGGGCGACCAGTTCCTGGGCGGGGACGGCCCGACGGGCGCCGGCTGGCAGGTCGGCGTCGAGGATCCGCTGGAGGAGGGCCAGCTCGTCCTGGTGCTCGCCGTCCGCGACGCCGCCTGCGCCACGTCGTCGACGAGGGTGCGCCGATGGACCCACGACGGCGTGCCGGTGCACCACCTCGTCGACCCCCGCTCGGGTCGACCGGGCGGTGCCGGGCTCGCGGCGGTCACGGTCACCGGGCCGGACCCGGCGTGGGCGGAGGTGTGGACCAAGGCGCTGTTCCTCGCCGGCGCCGACAGGATCCGCGCAGAAGCGGAGGAGCACCACCTCGCCGCCTCGTGGGTCACGACGACGGGGCAGGTCGGCACGTCGTCGGCCATGGACCCGCTCGTGGTCTGGCGTCGTGACGGTGGCTGACGGCGTGACGGTGGCTGACGGCGTGCGGAGCCGGGCGCTGGTCGCGAGGGTCGGTCGGGCCGTTCTCGTCCTCGCGAGCGTCGCCTCGCTGCTGGGGGTCGCCGCGCTGGTGCGTGACACGTACGGCGGCGACAAGGCCGCGTGGGTGCTCGGGCGCGCCAGCGGCGTCACCTCCTACGTCCTGCTGGTCGCACTCGTCTGCACGGGACTCGTCCTCGCCCACCCCTGGGCACGGCACCTGCGCTCACCGTCCCCCGCGACGCGGCTGCGCCTGCACGCGGGACTGGCGACGTTCACCCTCGCCTTCACCGTCCTGCACGTCGTCGTGCTCGCCACCGACCCGTGGGCGCAGGTGGGGTGGCGCGGCGCCGTGCTCCCGATGGCGTCGACGTACCGGCCCGTCGCCGTCACGCTCGGCGTGATCGCGCTCTGGGCCGGGCTCGTCACCGGTCTGACCGCGCGTCTCGCCGGCCGGCTCGCCCTGCGGGCCTGGTGGCCGATCCACAAGGCGGCCGCGACGGTGCTCGTGCTGATCTGGGGCCACAGCGTCCTGGGCGGTTCCGACCTCCCGGCGCTCCGGGGCTTCTACCTCGCCTCGGGCTTCGCCGTCCTCGGCCTCGCTCTCACGCGCTACGCCTCCCGGACGCCGCGCGACCGGCTGGCGGAGCTGACCGACGACCTGGGCGCCCCGGCGGGGCGACGCCGATGAGCACCAGCACGGCGGCAGCCGACCCGGTCGTGGTCCGCCACGCCTGGCCGCGCGTGCTCCTGGGGTCCGCGACGCTGCCGCGCACGGGGCCCGCCGAGCCCGCACGGCCCGGCCCGGTCGAGGACGCCGACGCGCACGAGACCCGGCTCGGTGCGCGTCCGCCCGGCTCGTCCGCCGTGCTCACGGCCATCGAGCGGGCGGCCCTGCACGGGCTCGGCGGCGCGCACGTGCCGACTGCGTCCCGGTGGCGGCGCGCGCTGTCCGGCCAGGGTCCGCTGACCGTCGTCGCCAACGGGGCCGAGAGCGAGCCGCTGAGCGCCAAGGACGGCACCCTGCTGCGGCAGCGACCGCACCTCGTGCTGGACGGACTGCTGCTGGCGGCGGAGACGCTGGGCGCCCGACGCGCGGTCGTGTGGCTGCACGGCGACGACCTCGGTGCATACCGGGTCCTGCGCGCGGCGCTGGCCGAGCGTCGTCGCACGTCTCGCACGGAGCCGGCGATCGAGCTGGTGCACGGCCCGAGCCACTACCTGGCGGGCCAGTCCAGCGCGATCGCCCAGGCGCTGTCCGGCGGTCCCGCCCTCCCGACCGCCCGGCGCCCCGGCCCCCCGGGTGCACCGCGGACGCTGGTGCAGAACGTGGAGACGCTGGCCCGCGTCGCCCTGCTCGTGCGCGGCCACGCGCCGACCGGCACGACGCTCCTCACGGTGCTGCTCCCCGGTGGGCGCCACGTCGTCGAGGTCGAGCGGTCGGCGCTGGTCCAGGACGTGCTCGCGGCCGTCGCACGGCCCGATGCCGTCCCGCCGCGGGCCGTGCTCGTGGGTGGGTACGGCGGCCAGTGGGTCGCCTGGGACCGCATCCGCCGCCTCCCCGTCGACGAACCCGCCCTGCGTCGCGAGGGGCTCAGCCTCGGCCCGGGGGTCCTGGCGCCCCTGCCGCGGGGCACGTGCGGGGTGGCCGAGTCCGCGTCGCTGGTCGCCTACCTCGCGACGATGAGCGCCCGCCAGTGCGGCCCGTGCACCTTCGGCCTGCCCGCACTGGCCGACCACCTGGCTGCCCTGGCGGCCGGGTCGTCGTCGCGCAGGCCGCTCGACCGGCTCCTCGCGGACGCCTCCACGATCGACGGCCGCGGCGCGTGCCACCACCCCGACGGGGCGACCCGGCTGGTGGCCTCCGCCGTCGCGACGTTCCGCGACGAGATCTCGGCCCATGTGCGTGGACGTGCCTGCCCGCTCGAGCACGCACCCGCCTTCCCGGTCCCCGGGGCCGGACGATGAGGCCTCCCCGGACGCCGGTGAGCCTGCGCGTGGACCCGGTCGCGTGCGAAGGCATCGGCGTGTGCGCACAGCTGACGGCGGCGGTCACGCTCGACCGTTGGGGCTACCCGGTCCTCGGACCCCTCAGCACGGCAGCGGACGTGCGTGCAGCTCGGCGTGCCGAGCGCGCCTGCCCCCGCCGTGCGCTCTGGCTGGAGCCGGTCGCCGGGGACTAGTGCATAAGGGTCCGCGCTGGCCAATGATCGGACACGCTTGGGTCGCGACTTGGCCCGGTGGGGGAAGTCTCGGATAGCCGCGATCCACGGCAGTCGGCGCTGATGCCGTGGCTTCGCTGGCATCGCGTTGCCCACGACGGCACCCGTCACGTTCCGGGCGACGCCCCTGGCTGGCTCTGCGCGTAGGCTGGCGCGATGACGGCTGGCCGGGTCATGAGGGCCGTCAGGTACGACCGGTACGGCCCGCCAGACGTGCTGAGCCTCGTCGAGGTCCCGGTACCCGAACCGGGGCCGGACCAGGTCCTGCTGCGGGTGCTGGCCACGTCGGTGAACCTCTCGGACTGGGAGACCCTCACCGGGTGGCCTGCCTACTCGCGCATCGAAGGCCCGCGACGGCCGGCTCGCCCCGTGCTCGGCTCCGACGTGGCGGGCGTCGTCGAGTCCGTGGGTGCCGGGGTGTCGGCGTTCGTCCCCGGCGACGAGGTCTTCGGGGACAACCTCAGGCTCAAGGGCGGCTTCGCCGACTACTGCATCGCCCCGGCCGGCGCACTGGCGCCGAAGCCGGGGGGCCTGTCGTTCGTCGAGGCCTCGGCGCTGCCTCAGTCGTCGGCCATCGCGCTTCAGGGCACGCAGTGGGCAGGGGAGGGAACCCGGGTGTGCGTCAACGGCGCCGGCGGCGGCTCCGGCGCGTTCGCCATCCAGCTCGCGAAGGCTGCTGGCGCCCACGTCACCGGGGTCGACAACGCCGGGAAGCAAGTGTGGATGCGCGAGCTCGGCGCCCACGAGGTCGTCGACTACGAGGCCGACGACTGGACCCGATGCGGCCCCTTCGACCTCGTTCTCGACCTCGTCGCGCGGCGGTCGATCTGGGCATACCGCCGAGCGCTCGCGCCGGGAGGGCGCTACCGGTGCGTCGGCGGTACGGCGCGGACCCTGCTGCGCGTGCTGACGGCCGGGAGCCTGCTCGGCGCCGCGTCCGGCCGCTCCCTCGGGATGCTGGTGGTCCGCGAGGGCCCCGAGCACTTCGCCCCGATGGTGGAGCGCTGCCTCACCGGCGACGTGACCATCCACGTGGAGCGGACCTTCAGGCTCGACGATGTACCCGAGGCGCTCGCCGTCGTCGGCGCCGGGCAAGCCCGCGGCAAGGTCGTCGTCACCCCCTGACCCGCCGCCCCCTGTCCGCGCCTATCCACGGCTCAGGACTCGGAGTAGAACTGGGGACGAAACGGTGCAGTCAGTGCATCGGCAATCCGCCAGGAGTCGAAGCCATGCCGAAGTTCATGGATGTTCACCACGGGATGACCGGAATCACGCCCGAAGCACTCAAGGCCGCGCACCAAGCTGACCTCGACATCCAGGACGAGGAGGGGGTCGATTTCCAGAGTGCCTGGGGGGACCCGGAGTCGGGCATGGTCTGGTGCGTCTCAGAGGCTCCCAGCGCCGACGCGGTCCGCCGCATCCATGAGCGGACCGGTCACCCGGCCGCCGAGGTCTACCCGGTCCCGGTCGAGGCCTAGCACCTAGCCCTGTCAGCCCAGGGCTTCCGCATCCTGCAAGGCCCAGCACCTCCCACCAGCGCGCATCGGCCGCTCGATGGAGCATCCGGGGGAGCGGGTGGCCTCGGCGGTGCATCCCGGCGTGGACCGCCCACGGTTGGTTGGCCCTGGCGGCGCAGCACGAGCTCGAGGCGGCAGGCTCGCACCTCGTCCTCCCCGAGGCGAAGAGCCTCAAGCACTCGCGAGTCACTCCGAGACGCGCTGCGATGACCATCGTGGCTACCAGTCCTCGTTGCGCACCCCCACGACAAAGGCCCCGATGCCAGCGTTACCGCTGGTCACGGGGCCTTCGTGTCTGAGCCGCCTAAGAGAATCGAACTCTTGACCTTCTCATTACGAGTGAGACGCTCTGCCGACTGAGCTAAGGCGGCGTCGTCGGGTCCGTGGACCTCGGCGAGCCCGCCCACTGTACCTGGCGCACCCCCGGGCCTCCAAAGCGAGCGCCGGTCAGTCCCGGCAGGCGAGCGTCGCCGCCGTGAGGGCCACGGCATCCTCGGCCAGCGCCGCCTGCCAGTCCGGCACGTGGTCGGCGGCCCAGCCGCGCCACGCCGCCCCGCCGTAGGTGCCGGCGAGCCCGCCGACCGCCCCGGCCAGGGCGGGCAGCACCGGGGTGCCGCCGGCCCGGCGGGCCAGCATCGTCGCGCCGATCGCGCCCGACGCCGCTCGGAGCAGGGCGCCGTGGTGGGCGAGCCGGCTCGGCGCGATCGGGAGCTTGTCGACGACGACCTCCCCGGCGACCGCGAGCGCCGCACCCACGCGGAGCGCCGCGGGGCCGTCGCCGGTCACTGTCGGCGCCGACGGGCCGAGGGACGACCGCGCGCCGGCCGCCCAGCCGAGCAGCAGCGCACGCAGGACGAGGCCGGGACTGGTGGAGACCGTCATCCCGCCACGGTCGCTGCACCGGGACTCGTCGGCAACTCGGACGAGCCGTCAGCAGCGCGTTCCCTCAGCGGGAACGGTCCCGGAGAGCAGGTAGTCCTCGACCGCGTTCGCGACGCAGTCGTTCGACGACCCGTACGCGGTGTGGCCCTCGCCCTCGTAGGTGAGCAGCACGCCGGACGAGAGGTCGTCGGCCAGCTGCTCGGCCCACCGGTACGGGGTCGCGGGGTCGTTCGTCGTGCCGACGACGAGGATCGGGGCGGCTCCGTCGGCGGCGTAGGAGTCGAGGCCGCCGACCGCCGGCACGGGCCACTGCGCGCAGACCGTGGCGCCGTAGCCGAAGAAGTAGCCGACGGTCGGTGCCGAGGCGTCGATCTGCGCGGCCTCGGCCCGCATGGCGGGGATGTCAGCGGGCTCGCGGCTGTCCAGGCAGTTGATGCCGTAGAACGCGAGCATCGAGTTGGTCGAGTAGGTGCCGTCGGGGGCGCGGTCGGCGTACTGGTCGGCCAGCTGGAGCAGCAGCGACCCGTCGTTCTGCTGGAGCGCGGCGGTGAGGGCCTGGGTCAGGTACGGCCAGTACGACTGCGAGTACAGCGGGAGCGCGATGCCGTAGAACGTGAGCGACCGGGTCAGCTTGCGGTCGGTGCCCGTCGGCAACGGCTTGGCGGCCGCGCGGTCGAACAGGTCGTGGATCTGGCTCAGCCCGTCGTCGACCGAGCCGTCGAGCGGGCAGCGCGGACCGGCCTGGCAGTCGGCGACGTAGGCGCGCAGGGCGTTCTCGAAGCCGACGGCCTGCCCCTCGGCGAGCTCGGTGGAGGTCAGGGTCGGCGGCAGCGCGCCGTCCAGGACGAGCCGGCCCACCTTCTCCGGGAACAGCGACGCGTACGTGGCGCCGAGGGCCGTGCCGTACGAGAAGCCGAGGTAGGACAGCGTCTGGTCGCCGAGCACCGCGCGCAGGATGTCGAGGTCGCGGGCCGTGCTGATCGTGTCCACGTGCCCGAGCGCCGGTCCCGTCCGGTCCAGGCAGGCCGCACCGAGCTCGCCGTACATGTCGATGACGTCCTGGATCCCGGCGTCGGTCGAGTAGTCCGGGTCGTAGGCGAGCAGCTGGTCGAGCTCGGGTCCGTCGACGCACTCCACCGGGCTGGACCGCTGCACCCCGCGCGGGTCGAACCCGACGAGGTCGTACTGCCGGCGGATGTCGTCGCTCACGATCGAGGTGGCGACCTGCTGCACGAAGTCGACGCCGGACGCCCCCGGGCCACCGCGGTTCAGGAGCAGCGACCCCAACGGCTCGCCGCCCGTGGAGCGCACCCGCGCGAGGGCCAGGCCGATCGACGGTCCGGCGGGGTCGGCGTAGTCCAGGGGGACCTGCGCGGTCGCGCACTCGCCCTGGGGGCAGGAGGTCCAGTCCAGCTGCTGCCCGTAGTAGCGGGCGAGCTCCCCGGTCGCCTCCGGCGCGGGCGCTCCGGTGGTCTGGCCCGGGTTCGGACCCGCCGCCTGGTTCTTGGGAGCGACGCACCCGGCGAGGAGGACGACGGTCGCGACGAGGACGGCCACCAGAGGCGTCGCGACCCGGTGCCGCCGGGTGCGGGACAGCCCCGTGCGAGCGGCGCCGGAGGGCGCGACGAGGCTGGCGGGAAGCGGCATGCGCACACGGTATCCGTCGATGCTGGGACCCTCGGACCGCGGTCCAGGGCGGCTGCGGGACCATCACCCGATCTGCACAACCGCACGGGTGTCGTGGGCCTGCGCGAGGTCGGGCGGCGGCGTGGTCGGATCCGCCGACACCGCCTGTTCCGCGCCCCGCGGCACCCGGCCCGGCACTCGCCCTGGGGTGGTCAGCCCTGCGGCCCCGAGCGCGACGGCGATCACCTGCACCGCGATGGTCGTCAGCCCTGCGGCCGGAGCGCGACGGCCATCGCCTCCACCGCGAGCAGCGGGGCCACGTTCCCCGCGAGCCGGGTGCGCGCCTGCCCGACGGCATCCATGCGCCGCAGGGTCTGCACCGAGGTGCTGGACTCCGCGAGCGCGCGGACCGACTCCGCGTGCTCGATGTTCACCAGGTCCACGCCCGCGCCCAGCTGCACCACCAGCACGTCGCGGTACAGCGAGAGCAGGTCCACCATCGCGCGGTCGAGCACGTCGCGCTGCGCGCGGGTGGCACGGCGCTTCTGGTCCTCCTCGAGCTGGCGGACCTGGGTGCGCAGCGCGGGCGGCAGGGTCGCGGCGCCCTCGGCACCCATCGACCGGAGCAGGGCGGCCTTCTCCTCGGCGTCACGTTGCTCGGTGGCGGCCTTGGCGTCGGCCTGCGCGGTCTCGACGAGCTCGCCGGCGGCCAGCACCGCGTCGCCGACGCCCCGGATCCTCGCCGCGATCGCCAGCACCGCCGACCGGCGGGCACGCGCGTCGGGGTCCCGGGCCAGGCGGCGGGCGATCCCGACGTGGCTCTGCGCGGCGCGTGCGGCGACGGCAGCCACCTGCGGGTCGATCCCGTCGCGCGAGACCAGGAGCGCCGCGACGGCGTCGACCGGCGGCACCCGCAGGGCGACGGCCCGGCTGCGGGACCGGATGGTCACCAGGACGTCCTCGGTGCTCGGTGCGCACAGCACCCAGACGGTCCGGCTCGCAGGCTCCTCGATGGCCTTGAGCAGCGCGTTGCCGCTGGTGTCGTTCAGGCGGTCGGCGTCCTCGACGATGATGACGCGGAACCGGCCCTGCGACGGTGACCGCTGCGCCAGCTCGACCAGGGGGCGTGCGGTCTCCGCCCGGATCACGACGCCCTCGGTGGCGACGACCGTGACGTCCGGGTGCAGGCCGCGCAGCGTGGTCGTGCAGTCGTGGCAGACGCCGCAGCCGCCGGTCGTGCACTGCAGCGCCGCGGCGAACGCGCGGGCCGCGTTGGAGCGGCCCGAGCCCGGCGGACCGGTGAGCAACCATGCGTGGGTCATGGCCGACGGGTCCTCGATCGCGTGCCGCAGGACCTCGACGGCCGGCTCCTGGCCGACGAGGTCGTCCCAGACGCTGGTCACGCGCTCACCCCGAGCAGGGCCGCGACACGGGTGCGGATGTCGAGCGCGAGCTCGTCGACCGGTCTCGTCGCGTCCAGGACGAGCCACCGACCGGGCTCGGCCGCCGCGCGGCCCAGGAAGGCCTCGCGGGTCCGGCGGTGGAACTCGTCGCCCGCGCGCTCGAGCCGGTCAGGGTCGCCGGTGAGGCGGGCGCGACCGGCCACCGGATCGAGGTCCAGGAGCACCGTGAGCGCCGGGAGCAGCCCGTCGACGGCCCAGAGCGAGAGGCGCTCGACCTCGTCGGCCCCCAGGTCCCGACCGCTGCCCTGGTAGGCGACCGACGAGTCGAGATACCGGTCCGTGACGACGACCGCGCCGCGCGCGAGCGCCGGCCGCACCAGGGACGCCACGTGGTGGGCGCGGTCGGTCGCGTAGAGCAGGGCCTCGGTGCGGGCGTCGACGTGGTCGCCGTGCAGGACCGCGTCGCGCAACAGCTTGCCCAGCTCGGTGCCGCCCGGCTCCCGTGTGAGCACGACCTCGCGGCCGAGACCGGTCAACCAGGCGCCCAGGAGCCGTGCCTGCGTGGACTTGCCGGCGCCGTCACCGCCCTCGAAGGACAGGAACAGACCGGCGCGCACAGCGAGGGGATCCGCGGTGTGCGGGGCGTCGGTCGAGGTCACGTGCGCCAGGGTAGCCGCCGCCGGGGACACGGTCGGTCGGGCGCCGGGACGGCTCTCGCGACGCCGTTGTGGGGCGCCGCGGGCGCCCGGACCGGTTCACTCGCCCGGGTACACCACACCGATCGACGAGCGGATGGTGTCCATGGTCCGCATGACCTCGAGCGTGTTGTCCCAGGTCATGCGCGGGCTCTCGGTGGCGCCGGCGGCCACCTGGCGGGCGACCTCGGCGGCCTCGTACTGCAGACCCTTGGTGCCCGGCTGGTCGAACTCCCAGACGCGACCGTCCAGGCGCTGGACCCGGAACGAGGTGTGGCCGTAGAAGTTGCCGCGGACCGCGATGAACCCCTCGGTGCCGGAGATGTTGGCGATGGTCGGCGTCTTGGCCCACATGGTCGTCGAGAGGGTGGCCTGCGTCTGCTTGCCGTAGGACAGGACGATCGAGATCTGGCCGTCGACGCCGTCGGGCGTGAGCTGGCCGACCGCCTGGACCGCGTCCGGCACGCCGAGGAAGTCGTGCGCGAAGGACACCGGGTAGACGCCGAGGTCCAGCAGCGCGCCGCCGGCCAGCGCCGGGTCGAACAGGCGGCTGGTGGGGTCGTAGGTGAACGCCTGCCCGTGGTCGGCGCTGAGGTTGACGATGTCGCCGATCTCGCCGGCGTCGATCACCTGGTGCAGGGCGGAGACGTGCGGCAGGAAGCGCGTCCACATGGCCTCCATGACGAACACCCCGGCGGCTCGCGCGGCGTTGAACACCTCCTGCGCCTCGCTCGCGTTGCGCGTGAACGCCTTCTCGACGAGCACGTGCTTGCCGGCGGCGATGGCCAGGAGCGCCTGGTCCTTGTGCTCGGAGTGCGGGGTCGCGACGTAGACGGCGTCGACCTGGGCGTCCTCGACCAGCTCCCGGTAGCCGACGTGCGTCGTCGGGATGTGGTGCGCGGTGGCGAACCGCTCGGCGCGGTCGCGGTTGCGGGAGCCGACCGCCACCAGCTGCGCGCGCGTGTGCGCGTTCACGGCGGACGCGAAGGTCGCGGCAATGTTCCCGGCGCCGAGGATGCCCCAGCGGATCGGCGGTGCGGTACGGGGGTCCTCGGTGCGTGCCATGGCCGACAACTTAGCGCGCACGGCCGAGCAGGCCATCCGGAGGCCAGACGGCGTCGGACCGCCTCGGCGCTGCGGAGCCCAGACGGCGTCGGAGCGCCTCGGCGCTGCCTCCCGCCCCCCTCTGCGATCGCGGTGTGATGGCTGGGGCGAAGGTCGCCCGATCTCCGCGAGCGTAGGAACTGCCTTCTCCGGCTCCGCTCAGGTGCATCAAGAGTCCGTCTCGACGACGCCGGCCTCCAGGAACGGCTGGTACATCAGCCGGCCCTCGTTGACCGCGAGGAGTTCGTCGCCCAGCTCCTCTCCAGCGAGATCGAGCACCCGTCGTCGCAGCACGTTGCGCCGAGTGAAGACACCAGGCAGATCGTTGGTCATCACGTGCGCGGCTTCGTACACCTCGTAGGTGTTCACCGGCGGCTGGTCGCTGGTCCACGATCCGACCAGGTCCGCCTGCTCGACCGTCAGCGACAGCCGGAACGTCGCAGCCGTGCGGTTCTCGATCTGCAGGTCGAGCACCGGCCAGGAGCACGTCGCACCGCTGCCGAACGGCTGAGTGCGGCCGTTGTCGGGGAAGACGTCGTAGGTGTGCCGCCAGCGCTCCACCACGGTCAGAGGCGAGTGCACGGTCATCCAATACAGCAGGTTGGTCATCTGGCACAGCCCACCGCCGACGGCCTCGTCGACCTGGCCCTGCCGCAGGACCAAGCCGTCCTTGAACCCGCGCCGGTAGCTGGGTCTTCCGACCAGTCGCCAGAACGACATCCGTTGCCCTGGCCGCAGCACGCTGCCGTCCAGCCGGCCGGCGGCGATCGCAAGGTTCACCGCCTTGTTCTCCTGCAGCCGACGGTCCACCCCGGCCAGCTCGCGGAAGATCGGCGTGCTGTGGGCCGCGACCTCGTGCGCGAAGCTGTCCGGCGCCGCACGGTCCAGCCGCGCCCGGACGCCAGCCCGCCGCCACTGCCACTCCCGGCGCAACCGCCGGGCTGCCGGTCCGATCGGCCCTCGGAGACGCTCGCGCACGCCATCGGAGAGCCTCAACGGGCCGTGCCGCCGCCTGGCCACCGCCCCACTCCTTCCCGGCAAGGCTTGAGCTCGGCGCTGGTCACCACCAATGCACTCGACATGGGAGCGATCGTGCCGTCCTGGGCATGGGCTGGCAATTGCCATCGCGAACGACCTTGCGGCGCTCGTGGCCCGGCCGGAACAGGGCGGAGGTCTCGTGCTGGGCCTCCCGCGAGACCTGGCGCCCGTCAAACCCGTCGACGAGACGACTGTCGGCAACCACCGTGCCGACCTGCCATCACACCGCAATCGTCGAGGGGCCTCCCGCGCGATCGGCGGGTTGCACGCCCGCACTGCGTCGCGCACGATCGGCGGGTCGCCGCCGCGCTGCGTCGCGCACGATCGGCGGGTCGCCGCCGCCGGTGCCCGTCCTCGCGGCGCGGCGTCGCGGACACGCCGACCATCCGCCGGCGGGCAGACGGTCGACCACCCGCCGTCGACGACGCTCGTCGCGCCTCGCCCTGAACGATCGGGGCCTCAGCCAGGCCGTCGGAGCGGTTGTCCGTGGCGGTCGGTGAACCGCCATCGGCCGTCGTCGTGCCGGGTGATCTCGATGCCGGCGGCGTGCACGTGCTCGTGGTGGTGCCAGCAGAGCAGGACGCCGGTGTGGATGTCCGTGTCGCCGCCGTCACGGTGCCAGTGGCGGGTGTGGTGGATCTCGGACAGGGCCGGCGGGGCGTCGCAGAGCGGGAACCGGCAGTGCTCGTCTCGCGCGATCACCGCTCGGCGCCGGGAGCCGGTGTACGTACGCTCCGCGCGGCCGACGTTCAGCACCTGCGACTGCGGTCCGAACACGACGCGAGTGATCGTCGAGTCGCACGCGAGCCGCGCCAGGACGTGGTCGGGGATGGGGCCGGTGCCGACCAGCTCCGCGACGGCGAACCGGTCCAGGTCGGCACCGGCTGCCATGCCGGGGCGGACTTCGTCGGCGGCTTCCTCTGGTGGCAACCCAGCGCGCTCGCGGAAGTCGGGCACGAGCCGGCCGCGCGGGGCATCAGGCACGGGTGCCGCGGCCGACCCCGGTGCCGCTCCTCGGCCCGCGTCGGGCTCTGCGACCCGCTCGCCGCTGCCCGTACCAGCCGGCGCGCGCCCCAGGGCACGGTGCAAGGTGCCGAAGTCGACGACCGCCGTGATCTGCGGTCGGTGCGTCCCCGTCGCACCCGTCAGGTCGCGGTCGAGAGCGAGCCGGGTCAGGTTGACCAGGGCGTCCGCACGGCGGCGCGCGGCTCCGCGTCCTGCCAGGTCCGGCGAGCGCGGCGTCAGCGCGGTCAGCGCCGCCTGCAGCGCGTGGCCGTGCTCCGTGGTCAGGAAGCCGGCGAGGTGGCATCCGTCGGTCGTCTGCGCGAGCTCGAGGAACTCCCGGTCGCCGGCCTCGACGTACCCGCGCTCGTCGGCCGCAGGGTCCGCCTGGGCTGCCCACCGCCGCGCAAGCACCCGGAACTGCCCGACGGGAAGCTCGTGGGCGTGCGCGGCCAGAAATCCCTCACCGCACTCGTCCGCCGTGGCCGCCAGCGCTGCGCGGCGCTCCGGCGTGTTCGCCGCCGCCGCGACGGCGTGCGCCGCCTCGATCGGCACCCGCCCTGCCACTGTCTCGGCTGCGGTGATCGGCAGGTCGTCGCGGAACGCGCGGCCGAGTGCGACCAGACGGGACGCCTGGCCGTGCGACACCCGCCCCTGCGCGGCGACCCACGAGGTCACCGAGCGTGCACCGTCCAGCGCCCACCACCCGTCGGCCTCCACGGCGGGGACCATGCGCGCAGCGATCGCCGTCAACCGTCCTGCGAGCCCCAGCGCCTCCCGGACCACCTCCGTCGCCTCCGCCCCGGCGGGCGCTCCACCGGGAGCCGTCGGGTCGGCGGCGCGGGCGAGCATGTCCACCGCATCAGCCAGCGCCGCCAGTGCCGCACCGACGCCGACCACGTTCGCAGCGCCGCTCGCCGGACCGGTCACCGGCGCGGCGATCGTGGCATCGAGATCCGGGCTGACGGCAGAGGAGGTGGTGGTGGTTGCGGCACCTGTTCCGGCGGTCTGAGCGCCGTGCCCGGTGCTGCCAACCGGCGCTGCCGTGCCGCCGGTGGCCGTGTCGCCGGTGGCCGTGTCGCATGTTGGCCGTGTCGATGTTGGAGGAGAAGTCACCCAGCGCCACTGCATTCACCTCCTGCCCGAGACCCGACCGGCAATTGCGAGGTGCAATGCCGCCAGACAGAAGTCTTCCACCCACCACTGACATTCCTCACGGACCGCGGAAATGACGGAAACGTTGCCCTCGCCAAAGGTACGTGCCGGGCTCAGCGAGCAGGGGGGCACTGCATGCCGGACGTGGTCACGCAGAGCATGGGAGCGACAGCACCCGTGCATGCGGCACGCTCGCGTGACCATCTCACCGAGACGCCCACAGCCCCACAATTGGGCGGGCTCATCCACAAGAATGCACGGCACCCCTCGGTCCGCGACATTCTTTCCCTGAGGTGATTGACAACCGCAGTACACGGACGCCGTCCAGCAACCGCCTCCGCGGGGGGCGGCAACTCGTGCAGACGCATGACCGGCTCCATGACCAGCTCGACACCTGGCAGCGTGGCGGCGAGGTGACTGGCTCACGACCCCCAGGTCGCCGCCGACATCCTGCACAACCCGGACCTGGCCGCCGAGGCAGCCGTCGGCGTCTGAGACGCCCTACTTCTTCGTCGCCGCCTTGCTCCGCGCCGGTGCCCGCTTGGCCGGCGGCTTCTTCTTCGCCGGCGCCGACGCGCGCTTCTCGGCCAGCAGCTCGATGGCCTGCTCGCGCGTGATCGTCTCGGGCGTGAGGTCGCGCGGCAGGGTCCGGTTGGTGGTCCCGTCGGTGACGTACGCACCGAACCGGCCGTCCTTGACCGTGATCGGCTTCTCGGAGGTCGGGTCGTCGCCCAGCTCGCGCAGCGGCGGTGCGGCGGTGGCCCCGCGCCCGCGCTTGGGCTGGGCGTAGATGGCCAGCGCCTCCTCGAGCGTCGTCGTGAAGAGCGCCTCCTCCGACGCGAGCGTGCGCGAGTCCGTGCCCTTCTTCAGGTACGGGCCGTAGCGGCCGTTCTGCGCGGTGATCTCGGTGCCGCTCTCCGGGTCGACGCCGACCACGCGGGGCAGCGACAGGAGCATGAGCGCGTCGTCGAGCGTCACCGACTGCAGCGACATCGACTTGAACAGCGACGCCGTCCGCGGCTTGGGCGCCGCGGCGAGAGCGCGCTTCTGCGCGGCGGCCGACAGCGACGTGTCGATCTCCGGGTCGGGCAGGATCTCCGTCACGTACGGTCCGTACCGGCCGTTGCGCGCGACGATCGGCGTCCCGGTCACGGGGTCGGTGCCCAGCACCTGGTCGCCCTCGGGCTGGGTGTCCAGCAGCTCACGGGCCTTGTCGACGGTGAGCTCGTCCGGTGCCAGCTCCTCCGGCACGGACGTCCGGCGGCGCGTGCCGTCCTCGGCCGGCTCGGCGGCCGAGTCCTCGAGGTACGGCCCGTACCGGCCGACGCGCAGCACGATGCCGTCGCCGATCGGGATGGAGTTGACCTCGCGGGCGTCGATCTCGCCCAGGTTGGCGACGAGGTCCCGCAGACCTTCGCCCTCCTCGGTGCCGGAGTGGTCCCCGAAGTAGAACTGCGACAACCAGTCCACCCGGTCCTTGTCCCCCGCCGCGATCGCGTCGAGGTCCTGCTCCATCGCGGCCGTGAAGTCGTAGTCCACGAGCCGGTCGAAGTTCTCCTCCAGCAGCCGGGTGACGGCGAACGCGAGCCACGACGGGACGAGCGCCTGCCCGCGCCCGGTCACGTACCCGCGGTCCTGGATGACCGAGATCGTCGCGGCGTACGTGGACGGTCGGCCGATCCCGCGCTCCTCGAGCGCCTTGACCAGCGACGCCTCGGTGTAGCGCGGGGGCGGCGAGGTGCGGTGCCCGTCGGCGCTGAGGTCGGAGGCGGTCAGCGGGTCGCCCTCGGCCATCTTCGGCAAGCGGGCGTCGCCCTTCTCGGCGGCCGCCTCCTCCGAGGAGTCGTACCGGGAGTCGTCGCGACCCTCCTCGTAGGCCGCGAGGAACCCACGGAACGTGATGACCGTGCCGGACGCCGAGAACAGCACGTCCGTGCCGTCCGACGCCGTCGCGCCCAGGCGGACGGACGCGGTCTGCCCGCGGGCGTCGGCCATCTGCGAGGCGACCGTGCGCTTCCAGATCAGCTCGTACAGCCGGAACTGGTCGCCCGAGAGCTCCTTGGCCACCTGCGCGGGCGTGCGGAAATGGTCGCCGGCGGGGCGGATGGCCTCGTGGGCCTCCTGCGCGCCCTTCGCCTTGCTGGTGTAGACCCGCGGCGCGTCCGGGATGTACTCCGCGCCGTACAGCTCGGAGGCCTGCCGGCGCGCGGCGTCGATCGCCTGCGTGCTCAGCGACGACGAGTCCGTACGCATGTAGGTGATGTAGCCGTTCTCGTACAGGCCCTGCGCGGTGCGCATGGTCTGTCGCGACGCCATCCGCAGCTTGCGGGACGCCTCCTGCTGCAGCGTCGAGGTGGTGAACGGCGCGGCCGGGCGCCGCGTGTACGGCTTGGTCTCGAGCGAGGCGACCGAGAACGACGAGTCGGCCAGCCCCGCGACGAGCGAGGTGGCCCGCGCCTCGTCCAGGTGCGCGACCTCGGCCGTCCGCAGCTGCCCGGTGTCCGCGAAGTCGCGGCCCGTGGCCACGCGCCGCCCGTCGACGGAGGTCAGGCGGGCGGTGAAGGACGGCTCGGCGTCGTCGAGAACGGCGAACGTGCCGGTGACGTCCCAGTAGTCGGCGGCGACGAACGCCATCCGCTCCCGCTCGCGCTCGACCACCAGACGGGTGGCCACCGACTGCACGCGGCCGGCCGACAGGCCCTGACGGACCTTGCGCCACAGCACCGGGCTGACCTCGTACCCGTACAGCCGGTCCAGGATGCGCCGGGTCTCCTGCGCGTCGACCAGCCGGTCGTCCAGCTCCCGCGTGTTGGCCAGGGCCCGCTCGATCGCCTCACGCGTGATCTCGTGGAACACCATGCGCTTGACCGGGACCTTGGGCTTGAGCTCCTGCAGCAGGTGCCAGGCGATGGCCTCGCCCTCGCGGTCCTCATCGGTGGCCAGGAAGAGCTCGTCCGACTCCTTCAGCAGCTTCTTGAGCTCGCTGACCTTCTTCTTCTTGTCGGAGTCGACCACGTAGTACGGAGCGAAGCCGTTGTCGACGTCGACCGCGAACTTCCCGAACGGACCCTTCTTCATCTCCGCCGGCAGCTCCGAGGGCTGCGGGAGGTCGCGGATGTGCCCGACGCTCGCCTCGACGTCGTAGTCGTCACCGAGGTACCCCGCGATCGTGCGCGCCTTGGCGGGCGACTCCACGATCACGAGCTTGCGCCCTGCAGACATCGGTCAGGCCCTTCCCAGACTTCCGCGGGCCGGTCGACCCGCTTCCACGTGCACCGCTGCGGACTCTACGGCGTGACGTCAAGCGCGCGGCAATCGCGATGCCGCGGCCTGCCGCAGCATCAGCATGATCGCGAACGCCACGCACGACGCCATCAGCGCACCCGCGGCACCCCCGAGGTACGCGGTGACCTGCTCGGTCCGGGCATCGAGGTCCGCCCGGTTGTCCCACGTGTGCGAGAGCGCGACGACGGCCGACGCGCCGGCCGCCACCCCGATGACGAGCAGGGCCGCGACGACGGTCCGCATGGTCGTCGGCGTCGGCGGCCGGTCCCCTCCGAGGCGCAGCGCACCGGTCGCCGTCGACGCCCGCGCGGGGGTCAGCGCCACGAGCGCGCACGCGATCGCGGTCCACGCCAGGACGACGAGCACGCCCGCGACGACGTCCGACGGCCGGTGCCACTGCCCGATCAGCGTCGAGACGCCCGTCGCCGTGGTGTACCCGGCACCGACGATCGCCGCCCACGGACGCGCACGCGGCGGCACGACCAGCAGCAGCGCCGCCGAGACGGAGGCCGCCGCAGTGGTGTGCCCGCTGGGCAGCGTGTTGCCGTAGCTGGCCTCCACGCCGAGGTCCGGCCGGTCCAGCACCCAGGTCTTCAGCACCCGCGTGGTCAGGTTGGCGCCGATCATCAGCACGGCCACCTGCACGGCGAGCGACCACCGTCGGCGCAGCGCCGCGATGACCATGGCCGCCAGCAGCACGATCGCGATGAACCCGACCGACACCACGTCGAGCACGCGCTCGGCCACCCGCCACAGCTGCGTCTGCCCGTACAGCGCTCCCTGCAGCGCCGCGTTCTCCACCTCCTGGCCGGCGAGCGTGTTCACGAACAGCCGCCACAGCGCGTACACCCCGACGAACGAGAGCACCGCCACGACGACCGCCGACGCGACGACCAGCCCCCGGCGGTCGGGGGCGCCGGCGGACGGGCGCACGGGCGCTCGAAGGGTGGGGGCGTCGCTCACCGGACCACGGTAGGTCACCCGGACGGCTCAGCCACGTCGGGTCTCGTCACACCGGCGTCGGCTCCCCGGGGCTCGACGACCACCGCGTGCGGGCAGCCGCCCGGCCCGGCCCGCACGTCGTCGGGGCCACCCGTTGGACCGCCCCGCCCCCGGCCAGCAGCCCTGTGGAGAGGGAGCCGGGGGCAGGGCGGGGATCAGCGGACGGACAGCTCCACGGGCACCGGCTGCGGCTCGTAGCCGGCCCCCGCCACGGTGGCCGGGTCGTGGCGCAGGCACGCGACCGACCGGCGCGGGTCGTCGCCCTCGACGGCGGGGGCGACGAGCTCCGGGGTGATCGCCGAGCACGCGTCGAACACGAACGCGCAGCGGTCCCGGTACGGGCACCCGGACGGCAGGTTCGCCATGTCCGGGGGCGAACCGGGGATGCCGGTCAGCTCACGCCGCGGCCCGCGCAGGGGCGGGAACGAGTGCAGCAGCGCGTCGGAGTACGGGTGCCGCGGTCGCCGGTACATGTCCTGCGCGGACGCGTCCTCGACGATCTCCCCGGCGTACATGATCGCGATCCGGTCCGCGATCTCGATCAGCAGCGACACGTCGTGCGTGATGAAGATGACCGAGAACCCGAGCCGGTCGCGCAGCTCCGCGATCTGCTCGACGATCTGCCGCTGCATGACCACGTCGAGGGCCGTCGTCGGCTCGTCCATGATCAGCACCTGCGGGTCCAGGGCCAGCGCCATCGCGATCATGACCCGCTGCCGCATGCCGCCCGAGAGCTGGTGCGGGTAGTCCCGCAGCCGGTCGGCGGAGATCCCGACCAGCTCGAGCATCCCCGCGGCCCGCTCCAGGGCCTCCTTCCTGCTGACGCCGGGCACGTGCGCGGTGATGGCGTCGGCGATCTGCCGCCCGATCCGGTACACCGGGTTCAGCGAGTTCATGGCGCCCTGGAACACGATCGCGAGGTCCTGCCAGCGGGTGGCCCGCAGGTCGTCGTCGCTGAGCGTGAGGATGTCGGTCCGGCTGCCGTCGCGGTCGGTGAAGACCACCTCGCCGCCCGTGATGAGCCCCGGCGGCGGGAGCAGCCGCGTGGCCGCGTACGCCAGGGTCGACTTGCCGCAGCCGGACTCGCCCGCCAGGCCGAGCACCTCGCCGCGGTTCAGCGTGAGCGAGACCTGGCGCAGCACGTGCGTCGGGTCGGCGTCGTACCCGTAGTCGACCGAGAGGTTCCTGATCTCCAGCACGGGGTCGGTGGCGGCGGCCGCCGCCCGGAACGCGCGCTGGGCGCTCACGGCGCTCATGCTCGGTCCTCCGGGGCCTCTCGCACGACCGGCGTGAAGCCGATGCGCGGACGGATCTTGCGCCGGCGCATCGTGCGGGCGTTCAGGCCCACGCTGCGCAGCCGCGGGTTGACGAACTCGTCGATCCCGAAGTTGACCAGCGCGAGCGCCGTGCCCAGCAGCGCGATGAGCAGCCCGGCCGGCACGAACCACCACCACGCGCCGCGCTGCAGGGCCAGCTGCGCCTGCGCCCAGTACAGGACCGTGCCCCAGTTCCACTCGTTGGTGGGCGTGATGCCGACGAACGACAGCGTGATCTGGGACAGGACGGCGAACCCGACGGTGCCGACGAAGCCCGCGGCGATGATGGCGGTGAGGTTGGGCAGGATCTCCGCGGTGATGATCCGCCACGTGCTCTCCCCGCTGGCCCGCGCGGCCTCGACGAAGTCGCGGCGGCGCAAGGACAGGGTCTGCGCGCGCAGCACCCGCGCACCCCACGCCCACCCGGTGAACGCGATGACCATGGCCACGGTCAGACCGCCGGCGGACGGCAGCTGCCCGGCGATGATGATGATGAGCGGCAGCTGCGGGATCACCAGGAACACGTTGGACAGCGCCGACAGCCCCTCGTCGCCGAGCCCGCCCACGTAGCCGGCGGTGACCCCGACGATCACGCCGATGACGGTCGCGACGGTGCCCGCCACGAACCCGACCACCAGCACGCTGCGCGTGCCGCAGGATCAGCTGGCTCATGATGTCCTGCCCCTGGTGGGTGGTGCCCATGAGGTGCTGCCAGGACGGCGGCTGCAGGATCGCGGAGCTGCGCGCGTTCGGGTCGTAGGGCGCGATCCACGGCCCGATCAGCGCGATCAGGAAGAAGAACCCGAGGATCACCAGGCCGGTGAGCGCCTTGGCGTTGCGCATGAACAGGAACCGGCGCGCGCCCGCCCGGGGCGGCGTGGCGTCCGGCGCCGCCTCGAGGTCCTCGAGGATCGAAGTCTCGACGGTCATGTCAGCCCTCCTGACGCGTACGGGGGTCGAGCACGCCGTAGGCGACGTCGGCCAGCATGTTGGCGAGCAGCACCGCGAAGGTGATCACCAGGAAGCAGCCCTGCATCAGCGGGTAGTCCTTCGCGTTCACGGCGCTGAACAGGTAGTAGCCGATGCCCTGGTAGGAGAAGACGATCTCCATGACCAGGGTGCCGCCGACGATGAAGCCCAGGGACAGCGCGAAGCTGGACACCTGCGGCAGGATCGCGTTCCGCGCGGCGTAGCCCATCTGCACGGTCCGCTCCGCCAGGCCCTTGGCCTGCGCGACCGTCACGTAGTCCTCCGAGGACACCGTCACCATCATGTTGCGCATCCCGAGCATCCAGCCCGCGATGGACGACACCACGATCGTCATGGCCGGCAGGAAGCCGTAGTAGATCACCGAGCCGACGAACTCCCACGACAGGTTGGGCACCATGCTGCGGTCGTAGCTGCCGCTGGCGGGGAACCACCCGAGCGTCACGGAGAACAGCGAGATCGCGATCAGGGCGAGCCAGAAGTACGGCACGGAGGAGAAGAAGGTGGACAGCGGCAGGAGCCCGTCCGCCCAGGTGCCTCGGCGCCAGCCGATCCCCATCCCGACCAGCGTGCCGATGGTGAAGCTGATGAGGGTCGCGATGCCGACCAGGCCGATGGTCCACGGCAGCGCCTGCCGGATCACGTCCGCCACCGGCGCCATGTACGTGAAGGAGATGCCCAGGTCGCCGTGCAGCAGCAGCCGCCAGTACGCCAGGTACTGGTCCCACAGCGACATGTCCTTGTCGAGCCCGAACAGCGCGCGCAGCGCCTCCGCCGCGTCGGGGCTGATCCGGCCCTGGTTCTTGGCGATGAGGGCCGAGACCGGGTCGCCCGGCATGATCCGCGGGATGAAGAAGTTGATGGTGATCGCGGCCCAGGCGGTGATCAGGTAGAAGACGGTGCGGCGGACGAAGAACCTCATCGGACGTCCTCCTGCACCGCGGTGGAGCGCGCGCCGTAGGCGTCCAGCACCGAGCCCAGCGTCGGGCGGTCCGGGCGGTCGGCGTACCCCCAGCAGGCGGCCTCGCGGCCCTCGCCGACGGGCATCAGCGGCGGCACCTCGGTCCGGCACAGCTCGACGGCGAACGGGCAGCGCGGGTGGAACCGGCACCCGCTGGGCGGGGCCACCAGGCTGGGCGCCTCGCCGCGAGCCCCACGGGCACGGGCCTCGAGGTCGTCGGGGTCGGGCGCCGAGCGCACCAGCAGCTGCGTGTACGGGTGCTTGGGGTCCTGCGTCACCGACTCGGAGTCGCCTGTCTCGACCACCCGCCCGGCGTACATGACCATCGTCGTGTCGGCGAAGTACCGGGCCGACGCGATGTCGTGCGTGATGTAGAGGATCGCGAGCTGCAGCCGGTCCCGCAGGTCGCGCAGCAGGTTGAGGATGCCCAGGCGGATCGACACGTCGAGCATGGAGATCGGCTCGTCGGCCAGCAGCACCTCGGGGTCCGCGGCGAGCGCGCGGGCGATGGCGACGCGCTGGCGCTGCCCGCCGGACAGCTCGTGCGGGAACTTGTCGACGTACCGGGCGGCGGGACGCAGCTGGACCCGGTCCAGCAGCTCGTCCAGGGCCGCCTCGAGCTCGACGCCGCGCAGCCGCCCGCGGTGGATCTTCAGGCTCCGCGTCAGGGTGTAGCGCACCGTGTGCACGGGGTTCAGGGACCCGAACGGGTCCTGGAAGATCATCTGCACGCGCCGGACGTACCGGTGGAACGCGGCGCGGCTGCCCGCGGTCGCGTCCTGCCCGTGCAGCAGGATCTGGCCACCGGTCGCGGGCATCAGCTGCGCGAGCAGCCGGGCGATCGTGGACTTGCCGGAGCCGGACTCCCCCACCAGCGCGACGACGCGGCCGCGGTACAGGGACAGGTTCACGTCGTCGACCGCGTGCACGACCTTCTGCGAGCGGAAGCCGCGGACCGGGAAGTGCTTGCGCAGGTCGATCGCCTGCAGGACGGGGTCGTCCTCGTGCGGGGTGCTCATCGGGCCACCTCGGGGGTCGGGTGCGTGGTGCGGCGGACGGGCCCGGGCGCGGCCCCGGCCCGCCCGCCGCACGGGTGTCACTTGGTGGGCGTGAGCTTCGAGAGGATGAGCGCCGCCTGCGGACCCGTCGGCTGCGGGTTCGCGTACGGGTCGTCGTCGGTCGGGAAGCCCGTGTAGTTCACCGTGGAGTACTGCGCGACGGCCGGACGCGACCAGATGACCAGGCCGGGGACGTCCTGGACGAAGTGCTTCTGCACCACGTCCAGGGCGGCCGCGCGGTCCTCGTCGGACGTGCCGGCCTTGAAGTCGGCCAGCGCCTGCGTGACCTCGTCGTCCTGGTACCGGCCGAAGTTCCACGTGGCCGGCTCACCGACGGGCACGTACGACGCGCCGTCCATGATGTTGGAGTACATGTTCCACGGCGTGCTGCCCCCGTCGGTCCAGTGCAGCGAGGCCTGGAAGTTGCCCAGCGGGATGATGTCGTTGAACCAGGTGTCCTGGACCACGCCCTCGACGGGTGCGTCGACGCCGAGCTTCTTGGCGCCCTCGGAGATGATCCCCAGCGCGTCCAGGTAGTCGGTCCAGCCGGTGGGGTTCTGCAGCGTGAACGCGACCTTCTCCCCGTCGGGGTCCACCAGGGCGCCGGAGCCGTCCCACGTGTAGCCGGCGTCGGTGAGCACCTGCTTGGCGCCGTCGACGTCGACCGACAGCTCCTGGTCCGCGTACGCGTCGGAGATGAACGCGTCGCCCGAGGGCTGCGGCAGGCCGGTGACGCTCGTGATCTGCGGCCACACGCCGTACCCGGCGGTCTTCGAGATGTCCGCCCGGTCGACGACCATGTTCAGCGCCGTGCGGAACGCCACGTCGTCGAACGGCTTGGTCTGGTTGTTCAGGTAGAGCACGTCGACGCCGAAGCCACCGCCGGCCACCTGGTGGAAGTGGTCGGGGTCCTTGGCGATGAACGTGTTCTCGTAGTCCGGGATGAACGTCCAGCCCCACTGGGCCTCACCGGTGGTCAGCGCGGTGGTCAGGCCCGCGTTGTCGTTGAAGGTGTCGTACCGCAGCGTGCCGACCTTCGGCGTCTCGCCCCAGTAGTCGGCGTTCGGCTCGAGCGTCACGGCCTGCGGCGTGAACGTCTTGAGCTTGAACGGGCCGGTGCCCACCATGTCGTCGTCGGTCCAGGTCACCGGGTCCTGGTTCTCCCACAGGTGCTTGGGCACGACGAGGAGCTTGAGCAGCTTGTCGCGGTTGACGTACTGGCCGGACTTGAAGCCGACCGTGACCGTGTTCCCGTCGACCGTGATGTCGCCGTACTGGTCCGGGAAGTCGGTGTTCAGCTCCGTGTTGTCCTTGCGGAGCTGGATGGAGAACGCGATGTCCTCGGCCGTGAAGTCGGTGCCGTCGGACCACGTGACGCCGTCGCGCGCCGTGATGACGGCCTGCGTCGAGTCGTCGTTCCACTCCACGGACTCGGCGAGCCACGGCGTCGGGGGGTCCGTCGGCTTGAGCTCGTTGACCTGCATGAGCGACTCGTAGACCGCGAACGCGTAGCCGAGCGACAGCGACGCGGAGCCGTTGGCGAGCGGGTTCTGGTTGGGCTGCTGCGGGCCGTTCGGCATGCCGATGGTCAGGATCTTGTCGGAGACGCCGTCGGTGCCCCCGGTGCTGCTGCCGCCGCCGCTGCCGCCGGAGCAGGCGGTGGCGGCCAGGGCGAGGGTGGCCGTCGTCGCGACCACCGTGGCGAGCTTGCGCATTCTCACGAGTGCCTCCTTGCACTGATGTCGGAACTGCTGGTCGTTCGTGTCGTGCCGGCCCACGACCGGGTGGTCGGGGCCGGGGACTGCGTGTGCCTGGTCGGGCTGCTGGACTACGCCGGCGGGGTCCCCGGGAGGACCACGTCGACCGTGAGGCGCAGGTCGCTCGACGAGCGCCCCACGCGGATCGGGTAGGTACCGGCCGGGGTCACCCAGCCGGGCTGTGCCGTGTCCCAGGTCCGGAACGCCTGCGCGTCCACCCGGACCTGGACGATCGCGTGCGCGCCGGCGGTGGCGTGCACGACCCGGAACCCGCCGAGCCAGCGGACGGGTCGGCCACGACCGTCGGTGGGCGGCTCGACGTAGACCTGGACCACCTCGCGCCCGTCGCGTGCCCCCGTGTTGCGGACGGTGACGTCGAGCAGGACGGACCCGTCGTCGTCGACGGACGCCGCGACCGACTCGTACTCCCACGTGGTCCAGCCCAGGCCGTGGCCGAACGGCGCGGCGGGCGTGCGGTCCAGCCGCAGCCACGACCGGTACCCCACGTGCACGCCCTCGTGGTACTCGACGACGCCGTCGACGGGGATCGCGTCCGGCACGGGCACGTCGGACTCGTGGGCCGGGAGCGTCCACGGCAGTCGCCCGGTGGGCTCGGTGACGCCGGTGAGCACGTCCGCGAGCGCCTCGGGCCATTCCTGACCGCCGAGCCAGGCCCACAGCACGCACGGGACCTCGTCGAGCCACGGCAGGAGCACGGGCGCTCCGGCGTTGACGACGACGATCGTCCGCGGGTTGGCGGCCAGCGCAGCCTTGACCAGCTGGTCCTGGGTGCCGGGCAGCGCGAGGCTGGTCCGGTCGTAGCCCTCCGACTCGATCTCCTCGTTGGTCCCGACGACGACCACCGCGAGGTCGGCGGCCTCGGCGGCCTCGACGGCGACCGCCAGCAGCTCGTCGGGGGACGTGCCCGGGACGCGGTGCACCAGCTCGGCGCGCGCGAAGCTGGCGTAACCCACGGGGTGCACGGCCTGCACGACGGCGTCGACCTCGACGGTCGTCGGCTCGGTCACCTCGATGACCAGGGTCGCCGGCACCGGCTGGTTGACGCTCGAGTCGAGGATGACCTCGGCGCCGACCACGCGGTCGCTGGTCGACAGGACCTGACCGCCGACCGTGATCGTGTGCCGGCCGACGGTGCCGACGCCGACCTCGTGGCGACCGGGCTCGTCGAGCCGGACGGTGGTGCGCAGCCGCAGCGCGGCGGCCGGACCGGGGACCTCGCGCAGCCACCCGTTCCAGGCCGTGACGTCGGTCGCGGTCAGCACGGTGCCGTCGGCGTCGAGCAGCTCGCCCAGGGCACCCGGGTGACCGTCGGGCGTGGTGCACCGGCCCGCCAGGTCGAGGGCCGGGGGCAGCAGCCGGGACACCGCGCCCGGGTGCACGTCGACCGTCACCCCGCCGAACGCCTCGCGCAGCGCCGCCTCGGGCGTCGAGAGGTGGTCCGGTCGGACGAACGCGGAACCCCCGCCCTGCACGAACGGGTGCACGGCGTTGGGCCCGAGCAGGGCGATCCGGGTGACGTCGTCGGTGGTGAGCGGCAGCGCGTGCTCGTCGTCGCGCAGCACGACCATCGAGCGGGAGACCAGGTGGCGCAGCACGCCGCGGACGTCCACGTCGGCGACGCGGTCCCGGTCGACGCCGGACGGCTCGACGCCGTCGAGCGCGCCGACGCGCTGGGCGAGCCGCAGCAGCCGCAGCACCTTGGCGTCCAGCAGGTCCTCGCCGACCTGCCCGGTGCGGACCGCGTCGAGCAGGCCGTCGCCCCACGGGCCGTCCGGGCCGGGCATCTGCAGGTCCAGCCCGCCCTCGGCGGCCGCGACCACCGACGTGGTGGCCACCCAGTCGCTCAGGACGACGCCGTCGAAGCCCCACTCGTCCTTGAGCACCCCGGTCAGCAGCGGTCGGTGCTCGGCGGCGGTCGCGGCGGTGGTCCCGTCGTCGATGCCGGAGTACGCGCTCATCACGCACCAGGCCTGCGCCTCGTGCACCAGCTTCTCGAACGGCGCCAGGTACACCTCGCGCAGCGTCCGCTCGTCCACCCGCGCCAGGTAGCTGGTGCGCTGCGTCTCGGAGTCGTTGGCGACGAAGTGCTTGACGCACATGCCGACGCCGCGGTCCTGCGCCGAGCGGACCACGTGCACCGCGATCGCGCCGGTGAGCAGGGGGTCCTCCGAGTAGCACTCGAAGTGCCGACCGCCCACGGGCGTGCGCTGCAGGTTCACCTGCGGGGCGAGCACCACGTCGACCCCGTGCCGGCGGGCCTCGGCGGCGAACGCGTACCCCACCTCGTCGGCCAGGTCCACGTCCCACGTCGCCGCGAGCGCGCTCGGGGCCGGGAAGGAGGCCGAGGTCTCGTCGGCCGAGTCGGACACGCCGCGGACGCCGGCGGGGCCGTCGGACACGTGCATGGCACGCAGACCGATGTGCGGGACCGCGGTGGTGGACCACAGGCCGGCACCGACCACCAGGCGCACCTTCTCCTCGAGGCTGAGGGCAGCCAGGAGGGCGGTGAGGTGAGGGGCGGGCCCACCAGCCGGGGGCGGCTGGGTGGCCGTGTCGAGTGACACAGCGGGTGCTCCGTTCGGACGTCGTCGTCTTCTGTCGAGAATGAAAGCACAACTTACTGACTTGTCAGTAAGTGCGATTGTCACAGTATGGTTTCGGTCATGGACGACGCCGTTCCCCCCGCCGCTGCGCCACCGCGCCGCGCGCGGCAGCCCCGCCAGGCCACGACCGAGCGGCGGGCGGAGATCCTGCGGGCCGCCGCGAACACGTTCGGCTCCAAGGGCTACAAGAACGGCTCGCTCGCCGAGGTCGCCGAGCAGGTCGGCATCACGCACGCCGGCGTCCTGCACCACTTCGGCTCCAAGGAGCAGCTGCTGGTCGAGGTCCTCGAGTACCGCGACAAGGAGGACGTGCGCGACCTCGAGGGGCAGCACATCCCCGACGGCATCGCGCTGTTCCGCCACCTGGTCCGCACCGCACGCATGAACGTCGAGCGGCGCGGCATCGTGCAGGGCTACTCGGTGCTCACGGGCGAGTCGGTCACCGAGAACCACCCCGCACGCGACTGGGTGGCCAACCGGTTCCGCATCCTGCGCGGCGAGATCGCCGAGGCCGTGCTCGCGGTCGGCGACGGGACGGTCCCGCGGGAGACGGCCGAGCACGCGGCCAGCGCGATCATCGGGGTCATGGACGGCCTGCAGGTGCAGTGGCTCCTCGACGACGACGTCGACCTGCCCACCTCCACGCAGTTCGCGATCGAGGCCATCCTCGCGGCCGCCCTGCAGGGCACAGCCCGGCCCTACCCGCTGGACTGAGCACACCCAGGGATTTCACAGGTTCGGTCCAGCCGGACGACAGGGAACGCGACGAACCTGGGTCCATGACGACGACCGCCCTCTCCCGCCCCGACGCGTTGACCCGTGCTGACGGCTCCCCCGTCCGTGCGCTGGTGGTCGACGACGAGCCCACCCTGGCCGAGCTGCTCTCCACCGCCCTGCGGTACGAGGGCTGGCAGGTCGACCACGCGCTGAGCGGCCACGCGGCCGTGCGCGCCGCCAAGTCGCTGGACCCCGACGTCATCGTGCTCGACGTCATGCTCCCCGACCTGTCCGGCATCGACGTCCTGCGCCGCGTCCGCGCCACCCACCCGAACGTCCCCGTGCTGTTCCTCACCGCCAAGGACGCCGTCGAGGACCGGATCGCGGGCCTGACCGCGGGGGGCGACGACTACGTCACCAAGCCGTTCAGCCTCGAGGAGGTCGTCGCGCGGCTGCGTGCCCTGCTGCGGCGCACCGGTGCGGTCTCCGCGCGTGAGGAGGCCGTGCTGGTGGTCGGCGACCTGACCATGGACGAGGACAGCCACGAGGTCACCCGCGGCGGCGACGACATCCGGCTCACCGCCACGGAGTTCGAGCTGCTCCGCTACTTCATGCGCAACCCCAAGCGGGTGCTGTCCAAGGCCCAGATCCTCGACCGCGTCTGGCAGTACGACTTCGGCGGCCAGGCCAACATCGTCGAGCTCTACGTGTCCTACCTGCGCCGCAAGATCGACAAGGGACGCACGCCGATGCTGCACACCCTGCGCGGCGTCGGGTACGTGCTCAAGCCCGCCGTCTGAGGTCCGCGGTGGGAACCCGGGCGCGCTGGACGCTGCGCCGGCGCCTCGTGGTGGTCGTGGTCGCGCTCGTCGCCGTGGTCGCCGCGGCCATGGGGACGCTGTCGACGCTCGCCCTGCGGGGATCGCTGACCACGCAGCTCGACGAGAAGCTCACGGCAGCGCACCACCGGTCGGTCGAGTTCACGGGACGGGCCAGCCTGCGGGGCGACGACGCCCAGCTGCCCACGCCCCCGCCGAGCAGCGACGACGTCCGGCCCGGCCAGGACGCCGGCACCGTGAACGTGTCGCTGCCGCAGGGCGTCGATCCCACGGACCTGACGGTGTACCAGGCGGGCTACATCGCCGACGACGGGACACCGACCGCGCTCGACCCGGCGCAGGTGGCCCAGCTGCTCGCCGTCCCGACCGACGGCCGCGCCCACGCCGTCACCCTGTCCGGGCTGGGCAGCTACCGGGCGGTGGCGAGCGTCGGCGCCACCGGCACCACCACGGTCACCGCGATGTCCACCGCGGCCGCGTCCAGCACCGTCACCACGTTCGTCGTCATCGAGCTGGTGGTCGCGGCCATGGCCCTGCTGGTGGCCGCGGCGGTCGGTCTGGTGCTCGTGCGCCGTGAGCTGCGACCGCTCGACCGCGTCGTCGGCACCGCCAACCGCGTCGCGCGCCTGCCGCTCGACCGCGGCGAGGTGGTCCTGGCCGACCGCGTCCCCGCCCGTGACACCGACCCCGCCACCGAGGTGGGCCAGGTGGGGGCCGCGCTCAACCAGCTGCTCGGGCACGTCGAGCAGGCGCTGGCCGCCCGGCACGAGTCCGAGTCGCAGGTGCGCCAGTTCGTCGCCGACGCCAGCCACGAGCTGCGCACCCCGCTGGCCTCGATCCGTGGCTACGCCGAGCTGGTCCGCCGCTTCCCGGAGGACATGCCGGTCGGTGCGCTGCAGGCCATGTCCCGGGTGGAGTCCGAGTCGCTGCGCATGACGGCGCTGCTGGAGGACATGCTCCTGCTCGCGCGCCTCGACGCCGGCCGGCCCCTGGCCTCCGAGCCCGTCGACCTCACGGTGCTGGCCATCGACGCCGTGACCGACGCGCACGCGGCCGGCCCCGACCACGACTGGCGGCTCGACCTGCCCGACCCCGACGACGACCTCGTGCTCGTGGTCGGCGACGACCACCGGCTGCGCCAGGTGCTGGCCAACCTGCTGTCCAACGCCCGGCTGCACACACCCGCCGGCACCGCCGTGACGGTCCGCGTCCGCGTCGCGGGCGACCAGGTGCTCGTGCAGGTCGCCGACGACGGGCCTGGCATCCCCTCCACGCTGCGCGAGAGCCTGTTCCAGCGGTTCACCCGGGGCGACGCGTCGCGCAACAGCGCCACCGGCTCCACCGGCCTCGGCCTGGCGATCGTGCACGCGGTCGTCACCGCGCACGGTGGCAGCATCACGGTCGACGGCGATCCCGGCACCACGTTCACGGTCACGCTGCCGGCCGCGCCGGTGCCCGCGGTCGCGGCGGTCCGCTGAGCCCTGGTCGGGCAGCGGTCGGTACGGCACCCTGGACGGGTTCCGTCCGACCCCTCGACAGGAGGCACCGATGGCCGAGCTCAGCACGGCGTTCAGCGGGTTCTCGACCGACGACATCCCAGCCGCGAAGGCCTTCTACAGCGACGTGCTGGGCCTGCAGGTGACCGAGGAGAACGGGATGCTCTTCCTGCGCTTCGAGCGGGGTCACCACGTGCTGGTCTACCCGAAGGGGCGCGCGCACGTGCCGGCGACGTTCACGGTGCTGAACTTCCCGGTCGAGGACGTGGCCGGCACGGTCGCCGAGCTGCGCGAGCGCGGGGTGCGGTTCGAGCGGTACGAGGGCACCCCCGGGGAGACCGACGAGGACTACGTCTTCCGCAAGGGCGGTCCGCAGATCGCGTGGTTCACCGACCCGGCGGGCAACGTGCTGTCGATCATCGAGGCGACCTGAGCGCGCCTCAGAGGGGGAACGCGGTGTACACGTCGACCACGTCGGCCACCGGGGCCGTCACCTGGAACACGGCGGTGCCGTTGGTCCACACGGCGACACCGGTGCCGTCGCCGGCGTCGACGATCGTGTAGGTCCCCGCGGCCGCCCCGCCCGCGGTCACGTCGCCGGTCTGCGGCAGCGTCGCGCCGTCGGTGGGCGACGCCGACGGGTCCGGGGCGGGCGCGGTCGGCAGCGCGGCGACGAGGCTCGCCGCGAACGCCGTCGCCTCATCCGCCGTCTCCCACTGGCCGGACCGCACGGTCACGGTGCCGCTGCCGCCGTCGGTGAACGTCTCGGTGTACGCCTCGATCGCGCCGGCGGCCTGCCACTGCGGGTCCGCCTCGGACGTGGCGAGCGCGTACTGCAGGACGGTGGTGGGCAGGGCACCGGCGAACGTCGTGGTCGCCGGCCGGGCGACGGGCTCGACCGTGGGTGTGGGCGACGGCAGCTGGACGGTCGACGCGGCGGCCGGCGGCGCGACGTCGTCGTCCCCGCCCCTCGAGGCCAGGATCCCGACGACGATCGCGGCGACGACGAGCACGACGACGCCGATGATCACGGGCAGGAGCCAGCGCGGGCGGCCCGGCGCGTCGGACGTGGTCTGCCCCGCGGCGGCCGGCTCGGCAGCCTGGTCGGCGGGCCGGGCGGCGCCCTGCTCGGTGGGCCGGGTGAAGAACGGGCCCGCGGTGGGAGCGGGCGGCTGCTGGGCCTGCCAGTTCGAGACGGGCGGCGGCGTCGGCGGGCCCGTCGGCCGCTCGGGGCCGGGACGGCCGGTGTCGCTCATCGGGGCTCCCCCTGGGATCGCGTCGCCCGAACCCTCGCCGGACGCCCGCAGCCTACCGACGCGCGCACGTCGCACCGGGAACGGCGCGGCACGCCGCGGCAGCTGTCGGACCCCGCGTCTAGTGTGCGGCGCGTGAGCTCCTCGACCTCGAAGCGCGCCGACCGCAGCGCCCGCCCCGGCTTCCGCTGCACCGAGTGCGGGTGGACCGCGAGCAAGTGGGTGGGCCGGTGCGGCGAGTGCCAGGCGTGGGGATCGGTGGTCGAGGACACCGGCCCCGGCGGCGGAGCGCCGCGCACGGTCGCCACGTCGCCCACCCGCTCCCCCGCCCGACCCATCGACCAGATCGACGTCGAGACCGCCCAGGCGCGGTCCACCGGCGTCGACGAGCTGGACCGCGTGCTCGGTGGGGGGCTCGTGCCCGGAGCGGTCGTGCTCCTGGCCGGCGAGCCGGGTGTGGGCAAGTCGACCTTGCTGCTCGACGTGGCGGCCCGGGCAGCCCGGACCGGTCGCAAGGTCCTGTACGTCACCGGCGAGGAGTCGGCGGCCCAGGTGCGCCTGCGCGCCGGCCGGATCCGTGCCCTGGACCCGCAGCTGCTGCTCACCGCGGAGACGGACCTGGGCACCGTGCTCGGGCACATCGAGCACGTGGACCCGGACCTGCTGGTGCTCGACTCCATCCAGACCATCGCCTCGGCACTGGTCGAGGGCGGCGCGGGCGGGGTGTCCCAGGTGCGTGAGGTGGCGGGTGCGGTCATCCAGGCGGCCAAGTCCCGGGACCTGCCCGTGGTGCTGGTCGGGCACGTCACCAAGGACGGCTCCGTGGCCGGACCGCGCACGCTCGAGCACCTCGTGGACGTGGTCTGCCAGTTCGAGGGTGAGCGCCACTCGCGGCTGCGCATGCTGCGGGCCACCAAGAACCGGTACGGACCCACCGACGAGGTCGGCTGCTTCGACCTGTCCGAGTCCGGGATCGTCGGGCTGCCGGACCCCAGCGGGCTGTTCATCTCCCAGGCGCTGCACGCGGTGCCGGGCACGTGCCTGACCGTGACGCTCGAGGGCCGACGCCCCCTGGTGACCGAGGTGCAGTCGCTCGTGGCGCCCAGTGCGGTGCCCAACCCGCGGCGGACCACCAGCGGTGTCGACAGCAGCCGGCTCGCCATGGTGCTCGCCGTGCTCCAGCGCCGGCTCGGCGCGCGACTGGCCGACCAGGACGTGTACATGTCGACCATCGGCGGCGCGCGGGTGGTCGAGCCCGGCGCGGACCTCGCGCTCGCGCTCGCCGCCGTGAGCTCCCGCGAGAACGTGCCGCTGCCGCGCGGGCTGGTGGCCATCGGGGAGATCGGGCTGGCCGGGGAGATCCGGACCGTGTCCGGCACCGGGCGCCGGCTCGCGGAGGCGGCCCGCCTCGGGTTCACGCGCGCGATCGTGCCGGCCGGGTCGCTCGACGGAGCGACCCCGCCCGCCGGACTGACCGTGCTGGTGGCGGCGGACCTGGCGGAGGCCGTGACCGCGGCGGGCCTGGTGCCGGAGGCCGCGGCGGCCGGGGGGCGCTGAGGGGCGGGCCACTCGTCCGGAGACCGCGTGCGGTCGCCCTGGACAGGGCCGAGCGCGGCATTGCGCCGGCACCGCGGCGGCCGGCGGGCGCTGAGCCGCGACCGGAGCCGGACGCCCAGCTCGCCGACCCCCGCAGCCCGAGCATCTCAGCCACGACGCATCCAGGCCGGACGCTGCTGCCGACACCCTCGCGCCCGGGACCGCTGCGCCGGCCGTCCTGCGCAATGGATCAGCGCCCCCGGGAACCGCCGCGGACACCTACTCTGTCCCGCATGGCGCGGACCAGGGTGACGCGATGTCCCGCGTGACGCTGCAGACCATCGCCGACCGGGTGGGCGTCAGCCGGATGACCGTGTCCAACGCGTTCTCCCGCCCGGATCAGCTCTCGGCGGAGATGCGGCGCACCATCCTGGCGGCGGCCTCGGAGCTCGGCTACGTCGGTCCCGACCCGTCGGCGCGGGCGCTCGCGCGGGGCACCACGGGCGCGGTCGGCGTGCTGCTGACCGAGTCGGTGGGCGCCGCGTTCCGGGACCCGATCGCCGCCGCGTTCTTCGGAGCGGTCGCCGAGGAGCTGGCGCCGACGGGGATGGCCGTCGTGCTGCTCCCGTCCACGGGCTCCGAGGGGATGATCCCCGCCCGGGACATCCCGATGGACGGTGCCCTGGTCTACGGCTGCGCCGGTGACTACCCCGCGGTCGACTGGCTGGTGAAGCGCCGCCTGCCGCTGGTGTTCGTCGACGGTGAGCCGGTGGCCGACGCCGCGAGCGTGCTGCTGGACGAGCAGCACGGCGCTCGCCTGGGCGCCGAGCACCTCCTCGCGCTGGGCCACCGCCGGATCGGCATCCTCACCATGAACGTGGAGGTGCCCCCCGGGTTCGCCCCGGACCCGGCCGCGGCGGGCTCCGGGTTCGTCGCCCGCGAGCGCCAGACCGGGTGGATGAGCGCGCTGGACGCGGCGGCCGTGCAGCCGGTCGTGATGGAGGTCCACGACAACGTCGAGCCGTACGTGTCCGAGGGCGCCCGGGCCCTGCTCGCGGCAGGCGACCGCCCGACCGCGGTCCTGTGCTTCTCCGACCTCATGGCCGCCGCCGTGGTGCACGCCGCCGAGGAGCTCGGTCTGCGCGTGCCGCAGGACGTCTCGGTGATCGGGTTCGACGACTCCCCGCTGGCCCGGCGCCTGCGGCCGGCGCTGACCACCGTCCACCAGGACTTCGTCGCCAAGGGCAAGGCCGCCGCGGCCGCGCTGACCTCCTCGATCGCCCGGTTCCGGGCCGGCGAGCCTCCCGCGCCGGACCAGCACCGGATCAAGGTCGACCTCGTGGTCCGCGACAGCACCGCCCCAGCGCCGACGGCCTGACCCCGCAGCACCCACCACCAGCCCGCGGCGGCGTCACCGCGCGCCCGGCCCCGTCGCCCGCGCCACCCGACGCGCGGGCGCACCCACCTCCGCCCGCGCACCGGCCGAGGCTGCACCGTCGCAACCCGCCGCACTTGTCACGGATGACCACTCTCGGACCCCCTGGGGCGCCTCAGGAGTCCCGCCCGTCACAAGTGCCGCGGGTTCCGCGCGCGAACCGGCGGGGCCGACCGCCATCCGGCGCGTCCGGCCCCGAGACGGCAGTCCGCGCCGTCCACCGCGCGGGTCGCAGCAGCCATGACTGGCGCCCGTCGTTACCATGCAACCGTGCCGCACGCTCCCGACGACCTCCTGAGGTCGACCCTCGCCGCCGTCGCCCCGGGCGGCGAGCTCCGCGACGGCCTCGAGCGCATCCTGCGCGGCCGCACCGGCGCGCTGATCGTCCTCGGTTTCGACCCGACCGTGGAGAGCATCTGCTCGGGCGGGTTCGTGCTCGACGTCGAGTTCTCCGCCACGCGCCTGCGCGAGCTGGCCAAGATGGACGGCGCGGTCGTCGTCGACGCCGGGATCTCCCGCATCGTGCGCGCCGCCGTCCAGCTCCTCCCGGACGTGACGATCGAGACGTCCGAGTCCGGCACCCGGCACCGCACCGCCGAGCGCGTCGCCAAGCAGACCGGCCTGCCGGTGGTCTCGGTGTCCGCCTCGATGCGGATCATCGCCCTGTACGTGGGCGGTCAGCGGCACGTCATCGAGGACTCGACCACCATCCTGTCCCGCGCCAACCAGGCCCTGGCCACGCTCGAGCGGTACAAGTCGCGTCTCGACGAGGTCAGCGGCACCCTGTCCGCCCTCGAGATCGAGGACCTGGTGACGGTCCGCGACGTGTCCGCGGTGGTGCAGCGCCTGGAGATGGTGCGCCGCATCTCCGAGGAGATCGAGGGCTACGTGGTCGAGCTGGGCACCGACGGCCGGCTGCTCACGCTGCAGCTGGACGAGCTGGTGGGCGGCATCGGCTCCGACCGGTCGCTGATCATCCGGGACTACGTCGACACCACGCGCCGGGACATCGACTCCGTCCTCGAGGAGCTGGCCGAGCTGGACTCCACCGAGCTGCTCGACAACGCCCGGATCGCCGGTGTCCTGGGCCTGCCCGGCGGGAGCGACGCGCTCGACGCCGCCGCCGGTCCGCGCGGCTACCGCCTGCTGTCCAAGGTCCCGCGGCTGCCCGGAGCGGTCGTCGACCGGCTCGTCGCCCACTTCGGGGGGCTGCAGAAGCTGCTCGCCGCGGGCATCGAGGACCTCATGGCGGTGGACGGCGTCGGCGAGCAGCGCGCTCGGGCGGTCCGTGAGGGACTGTCCCGGCTGGCGGAGTCGAGCATCCTCGAGCGGTACGTCTAGCCCTCAGCCGAGCCCGAACACCACCGGCGGAGCGCTGGCCCCGGCCAGGTTCAGCTGCGCGGAGTACGTCCCCGCCCCCGGTGCGGGCAGCCCCTGCGGGCACCCCTCCGCGGAGCGCACCCGGTTCCAGGCGAACGACGTGGTGTCGTTGCCGCCCCCGGCCAGCAGCAGGGTGCGGGACTCCGTGCCGGGCACGATGCAGTCGCGGTTGGACCAGATCCGGTCGGTACCCGAGGTGATGACGATCTCGCGCTGCGCCTCGCCCGCGTCCACCAGGCAGGGGTCCGTGCCCGTGTTGGTGATCGACACGGTGAACGTGGGACTGACGCCGGCGGCGAACGACTCGGCGTCCGCGGTCATGGCCAGGGCCAGGCCCGCCGGCGCGCAGTCGGCGACCCCGTCGTCGGATGCCGGAGTCTCGCTGGGACCCGGTTCGTCCGCCGGGGCGACGGGTGCCGTCGACGTCGTCTCCGCGACGGGGTCGGTGGCGTCGTCCGAGCCGCCGCGGCCGGCGGCCCACCAGACCACGAGCACGATGAGCAGCAACGGGACGCCGAGCACCACCAGTCGGCGGACCCAGTAGACACGGGCGGGGAGGCGTCGCGACTCGCTCATGCGTCCTCCGGCCGGTCTCAGGTGCACCGCGTGGTTCCACGGCGCGACCACCGTAGAGCGAGCACCGCCGCACCGCCCGGCCGACGCGCGGAGCGCTCAGAGAGCGAGACGCACGATGGCGCGACCGTCCCGCGGTCGCGCCACGACGTCGAAGCCGGCGCCGAGGAACAGGCTCACCGTGCCGCGGTAGAGGTCCGCCGCGGACCGCCGACCGGCGCTCGGCTCGAGCGGGTAGCCCTCGAGCGTGTGCGCGCCGGACGCCCGCGCGTGCGCGACGGCGGCGTCGAGCAGGGCGGTCGCGACGCCCTGCCGTCGGTACCCGGTCCGCACGACGAAGCAGCTCACCGCCCAGACCCCGGCATCGTCAAGGTCGCCCCGCAGCTCCGGCGTGCTCATCGACGGGCTGGTCCGCACGCGCGGGAGCTCGGTCCGGGACGCCACGGAGGCCCACCCCACCGGCACGCCGTCCAACGTCGCGATCACACCGGGGCTCGCCCCCGGCTCGGAGATCCGGGCGACCAACCGGTCCGTCCTGTCCTGCACGGACATCGCGCGGTGCTGCGCGTTCGGCCAACGGTCGAACTGGCAGAGGCACCGACCTGCGTCGCCTGGGCCCTCCAGCACCGCCAGGGCGTCCTCGGCCCGCGTGCAGGTCGCGGTGCGCAGCGCGGGCGGCTGGGCGCCCTCGTCGTCGGCCATGCCCGCACCGTAGCGACGGCCACCGACACGTGAGGCAGGATGCTGCGGTGCCGCCCACCCCCACCGAGCTGCGCGAGCCGGTGCTCGCGTGGTTCGACGTGCACGCCCGGGTCCTGCCGTGGCGCGCCGCGGACCGCACCCCGTGGGGTGTGCTGGTCAGCGAGGTGATGCTCCAGCAGACGCCGGTGATCCGGGTGGAGCCGGCCTGGCGTGCGTGGATGACGCGGTGGCCGGCGCCGGCTGACCTGGCGGCGGCGTCCACCGCGGACGTGCTGCGGGCGTGGGACCGGCTGGGCTACCCGCGCCGGGCGCTGCGGCTGCAGGAGTGCGCGCGCACGGTCGTGGAGCGGCACGGGGGCGCGGTGCCCTCGTCGGAACCCGAGCTGCTCGCCCTGCCGGGTGTCGGGTCGTACACGGCGGCGGCCGTGCTCGCGTTCGCCTTCGGCCGTCGCTCGGTGGTGCTCGACACCAACGTCCGCCGCGTCCTGGCGCGCACGGTCGACGGTGCCGCGCTGCCCGCACCCAGCCAGACGGTCGACGAGGTCCGGCGCGCCACCCGCTTCGTGCCCGACGACCACGCGACCGCCGCTCGCTGGGCGGCCGCGTCGATGGAGCTCGGCGCGCTCGTCTGCACCGCGCGCTCGCCGCGCTGCGAGGCGTGCCCGGTGCGGGACGTGTGCGCGTGGTTCGCCGCGGGTCGGCCCGCCGACGAGCACGCCGCGCGACGCCGGACCCAGGGGTTCGAGGGCACCGACCGGCAGGTCCGCGGCCGGGTGATGGGTCTGCTGCGCGAGGCGCTCGGGCCGGTCCCGACGACGGCCGTCGACGCCGTGTGGCCGGACGCGCGGCAGCTGGCCCGGTGCGTCGACGGTCTGCTGGCCGACGGCCTGCTCACCCGGGTGCCGGGCGCGAGCGACGACGACCCACCGACCTACCGGCTGCCGTCGTGACCCGCGGAGCCGTGGCTACCGCCGCTGCCACTGCTCCCGCGTGATCTCGTACCGCAGGCCGCCCTGCTCGGACCCCTCGACGTCCAGCATGTCGTCCGGGGTCTCGAGCCTCTCCGTGACGGCCATGCCCAGCTTCTCCATGACGTTCTGCGACGGCACGTTCAGGGCCATCGTGGCGCCCCAGACCAGGCGCACGCCCAGCTCCCCGAACCCCTTGTCGAGCAGCGCCCGCGAGACCTCGGTGGCATAGCCCTTGCCCCACGCGTCCTGACGCAGCCGGTAGCCGAGCTCGACCTCGTCGAGGGGACCGTCCCGCTCGGGGCGCAGGCAGAACCACCCGACGAACGCGCCGGTGTCGCTCTCCCGCGCCGCGAACAGCCCGAAGCGCCCGTCCCACCGCTCGTACGCGGCCAGGAGGCTCGGCAGGATCATGTCGCGGACCACCTCGGGCGGGGTCGCCTCGCCCCCGCTCAGGTACCGCATCACCGCGGGGTCGCTGTCCAGCTCGATCAGCAGGTCGGCCTCGTCGGCGGCGAACGGGCGCAGGGTAGTCGGTCGGTGACGAGGTAGGTGCTCACGCGGCCAGGGTGCCCGACCGGCGCCCCGTTGCCCACGGAATTCAGTCGAGCTCGATCAGCATCCGGGTGTTGCCCAGCGTGTTCGGCTTCACGCGCGCGAGGTCCAGGAACTCGGCGACGCCGTCGTCGTGGGACCGCAGCAGCCCGAGTAGACGTCGGGCGTCACGGGTGTGCCCTCGATGACGTGGAAGCCGTGCGCCTCGAAGAACTCGACCTCGAACGTCAGGCAGAAGACCCGACGCAGCCCGAGCTGGCGGGCGCGGTCGAGGAGCGCGTCGAGCAGCGCGTGCCCGACGCCGGTCCCGCGCCAGGTGCGGTCGGCGGCCAGGGTGCGGATCTCGGCGAGGTCCTGCCACATGACGTGCAGCGCGCCGCAGCCGATCACCGTGGCGTCGTCGGCCTCCGCGACGACGAACTCCTGGACCGCCTCGTAGTAGCCGACCCACTCCTTGGCCAGCAGGATGCGCTCCTGCGCGTACGGCTCGACGAGGTCACGGATGGCGCGGACGTCGGCGGCAGGGCGGGGCGGACTCGGGAAGGACACCGGGCCAACCTACTGGCAGCCGGTACCGTCCGTGGACCGGCCCGGAGCCCGAGACGCGCGGGCCCGGCCACGGCCCCGCGGCGGTCAGACCCGGTGGCGCACCCCCGTCGCGGAAGTGCGGGAGCTCGGCGGCGTCCAGCAGCCCCGTCGCCGTGATCTCGTCGACCACCAGGTCCGTCACCACCCCGGCGCGCAGCGCGGCCAGCAGCGGCGCCACCTTGTTGTCCCCGGCCACCACGCAGACGCGCCGCGGGATCCGTTGCAGCTCGACGGGGGTGGGGCCGGTGGCGCGCTCGTTGAGGTGCACGTCCTGCCACGAGCCGTCGGCGCGCAGGAACACGGTGCAGACGTCGCCGACGACGCCCTCGTCGTGGAGGTTCTTCACGTCGGCGTCGTCGAGGTAGCCCGCCGAGTAGACGTGCGACGGCACCGCACCCGCGACCGCACCGACCGAGAACACCGCGATGTCGGCACGTCGTTGCATGTCGAGCACGCGCCGGACCGACCGCTCGCGCCACATGGCGGCCTTCGTGTCCGGGTAGTCGAAGAACGCGGGCACCGAGAAGTGGTGCACGGCGGCCGCGAACGCGGTGCCGAACGTCGAGATCAGGTCCGTGGCGTATTCGATGCCGCTGGTGCGCATGTTCGCCGCACCGTTGAGCTGCACCACCGCGGAGCCGCGGGTCGGCTTGGGCGCCAGGTACCGCGAGACCGACGCCAGCGTGGTCCCCCAGGCGACGCCGAGCACCATGTCCGAGTCGAACCACGAGGACAGCAGGCGGGCGGCGGTGATCGACACCTGGTCCAGCCGCTCGATGTGGCTGGCCGAGTCGGGCACCGGCACCACGTAGGTGTCGATGCCGAACGTCGCGGCGATCGTGCGACCCAGCCCGGGTGCACGCGTGCTCGCGGGCCGCAGCGTGATCTCGACCAGCCCGGACTGCCGCGCGCGCTTGATCAGCCGGGACACGGTCGAGCGCGACGTGCCGAGATGGCGGGCGATGACCTCCATCTTGATGTCCTGGAGGTAGTACATGGACGCCGCCCGCAGCACGTCCTGCTCCCGCTCGATGTACACCGCGACCCCCTCCCTGAAGCCGGGCGACCGTGCACGTTTGTGCACCGCGGTTGCGCGTTCGTTCGCCTCATGACGACGATAGCGAGCGAGCCCGGACCGGGCGAGCGGGACAAGCGGGACAGACGAACCACCGGGGGTACGACGGATGAGGACGGCGCCGCTGACGGCCCAGGCACGACAGGACGCACTCGACGCGATGCGCACGAGTGCAGAACGAGGCAACGAGCTCGACGTCCTCGTGATCGGAGGGGGCGTCACGGGCGCCGGGATCGCGCTCGACGCCGTGAGCCGCGGCCTCTCCACCGCGATCGTGGAGGCCCAGGACTGGGCCAGCGGCACGTCCAGCCGCTCCAGCAAGCTGGTGCACGGCGGCCTGCGCTACCTGCAGATGCTCGACTTCCACCTGGTGCGCGAGGCGCTCACCGAGCGTGACCTGCTGATCAACCGCCTGGCGCCGCACCTGGTCAAGCCCGTCAGCTTCCTGTACCCGCTGGAGAACCGCGTCTGGGAGCGGGCCTACGTCGGCGCCGGCGTCGCCCTGTACGACACGCTCGCGTCGGTGACCGGCTCCAAGCGCGCGCTGCCCATCCACCGCCACCTCAGCCGCAAGGGCATGGAGCGGCTCTTCCCGGACCTGCGCCACGACGCCGCGATCGGTGCGGTCCGCTACTGGGACGCCAGCGTCGACGACGCGCGTCTCGTCGAGACCCTCGTGCGCACCGCCGTCAGCTACGGCGCGCACGCCGCGTCCCGCACGCAGGTGCTCGACCTGCAGACGACCACCGGCGGCGCCGTCACCGGTGCCGAGGTGGTCGACCTGGAGACCGGCGAGCACATCGACGTCCGGGCCCGGTCGGTCATCAACGCGACCGGCGTGTGGACCGAGCAGACCGAGTCGCTCGCGGGGGCCGAGGGCGGCCTGCGCGTGCTGGCCAGCAAGGGCGTGCACATCGTCGTGCCGCGCAGCCGGATCTCCGGCGACGTCGGGCTGATCCTGCAGACCGAGAAGTCGGTGCTGTTCATCATCCCGTGGTCGCGGTACTGGGTCATCGGCACCACCGACACCCCGTGGGAGCAGGAGCTCACGCACCCCGTCGCGACGAGCGCGGACATCGACTACGTCATCGAGCACGCCAACGCGGTGCTGTCCCGGCCCATCTCCCGCGAGGACATCATCGGCACGTGGGCCGGTCTGCGCCCGCTGCTGCAGCCGCAGGTCAAGGAGGGCACCAGCTCCGCCAAGGTGTCACGCGAGCACACGGTGGCCGCACCGGCTCCCGGCCTGACCGTCATCGCCGGCGGCAAGCTCACCACCTACCGCGTGATGGCCAAGGACGCCGTCGACTTCGCCATCGGGAGCCGCGCGACGACCCTGCCGTCCATCACGCACGACCTCCCGCTGGTCGGCGCCGAGGGGCTGCAGGTGTTCCAGCGCCAGGCCCGCTCGATCAGCAAGAAGTACGGGTGGAGCCGCCCGCGGATGGACCACCTGCTGCACCGGTACGGGTCGCTGCTGGGCGAGCTGATCGACCTGGTCGACGCCGACCCGTCGCTGGGCGAGCCGCTGGAGAACGCCGACGCCTACATCGGTGCCGAGATCGTCTACGCCGTCAGCCACGAGGGCGCCCTGCACCTCGACGACATCCTCATGCACCGCACGCGGCTCAACTACGAGCAGGCGGACAAGGGCGTCGGCGCGCTCGACGAGATCGCCGACCTCGTCGCACCGATCCTCGGCTGGGACGAGCACACGCGCGGCCGCGAGATCGAGGCGTACCGCGCGCGGGCCGCGGCGGAGGACGCCGCGGCGATGGAGGTCGACGACGCCGAGGCGGAGAGGGTCCGGCTCCGCGCCGGCGACGTCGCGCCGATGCTCAAGGACCAGCCCGTGGGCGCCGGCACCAAGCCGGGCTCGCCGCAGGGGAAGGGGTCGTCCGGCCCGGCCGGCACCTGACCGCAGACTCCCCGCGGCCATCCGCGGGGCGCACGTGACAACGACGTCCGTCAGAAAGGGTCGACAGTGGAATTCACAATGGGAGATGCCTTCATCTCCGAGGTGATGGGCACGGCCATGCTGGTGCTGCTCGGCACCGGCGTGGTGGCGAACGTCATCCTGCCGAAGAACAAGGGATTCGACGGCGGCTGGCTCCTCATCAACTTCGGGTGGGGCCTCGCGGTGTTCTCGGGTGTGTACGTCGCGTACAAGTCGGGGGCACACCTCAACCCAGCAGTGACCATGGGCATCTGGACCAGCGGTGCGGAGAACTTCGCGCCGGGCATCCCCGTGACCTTCGTGAACGGAGTGCTCTACGTCACCGCCCAGATGGCGGGCGCCGCCATCGGCGCCCTCGTCTGCTACCTCGCCTACAAGAAGCACTTCGACGAGGACGCCGACGCCGGGGTCAAGCTCGCGGTCTTCTCCACGGGTCCGGCCATCCGGTCCTACGCGTGGAACTTCATCACGGAGGTCGTCGGCACGTTCGTGCTGGTCTTCGTCATCCTCGCGTTCGCCAAGACGCCTGCCCAGCTGGGGGCCCTCCCCGTGGCGCTGCTCGTGGTCGGCATCGGTGCCAGCCTCGGTGGCCCGACGGGCTACGCCATCAACCCCGCCCGTGACCTCGGTCCCCGCATCGCGCACGCCCTCCTGCCCATCCGAGGCAAGGGCTCGAGCGACTGGGCGTACTCCTGGGTGCCGGTCTTCGGCCCCCTCGTCGGTGGTGCGATCGGTGGCCTCGTGGCCGCCGCGTACATCGTCTGACGCCACCGAACACCGCACGCACTGCCCTGTCCGGGCGGCGCTCCACCACCGCCGGTGCAGCGCCGTCCGGACCGCCCCTGAAGCCACCGGAGGAATGTCCACCATGCCCGACACCAAGTACGTCCTCGCCATCGACCAGGGCACCACCAGCACGCGCGCCATCGTCTTCGACCACTCCGGCCAGATCGTCGAGACCGGGCAGATCGAGCACGAGCAGATCTTCCCGCGGGCCGGCTGGGTCGAGCACAACGCCGAGGAGATCTGGAAGAACACCCGCGAGGTCGTCGGCCTCGCCCTGACCCGCGCGAACCTCACCTACAAGGACCTCGCCGCCGTCGGCATCACCAACCAGCGCGAGACCGCGGTGGTGTGGGACCGGACCACCGGCAAGCCCGTGTACAACGCCATCGTCTGGCAGGACACCCGCACGCAGAAGATCGCCGAGGAGCTGGGGGCGCTCGGTGGCGGTGCCGACCGCTACAAGGCCAAGGTCGGCCTGCCGCTGGCCACCTACTTCTCGGGCCCGAAGGTCAAGTGGATCCTCGACAACGTCGAGGGCGCCCGCGAGAAGGCGGAGGCCGGTGACCTCGCGTTCGGCAACACCGACTCCTGGGTGCTGTGGAACATGACGGGCGGCGTCAACGGTGGCGTGCACGTCACCGACCCGACGAACGCCTCGCGCACCATGCTGATGAACCTCGACACCCTCACGTGGAACGAGGACATCGCGAAGGACATGGGCATCCCGATGTCGATGCTGCCCGAGATCAAGTCGTCGTCCGAGGTCTACGGGCACGGCCGCGAGGGCGGCATGGTCCCGGGCGTGCCGATCGCGGGCATCCTCGGCGACCAGCAGGCGGCCACGTTCGGCCAGGCCTGCTTCGAGGTCGGGCACGCCAAGAACACCTACGGCACCGGCAACTTCATGCTCATCAACACGGGCACGGAGGCCATCCCCAGCAAGAACGGCCTGCTCACCACCGTCTGCTACAAGATCGGCGACCAGCCCACCGTGTACGCCCTCGAGGGCTCGATCGCCGTCACGGGGTCGCTGGTGCAGTGGCTGCGCGACAACCTGGGGATCATCAAGTCGGCCCCGGAGATCGAGGAGCTGGCCAAGACGGTCGACGACAACGGCGGCGCGTACTTCGTGCCGGCGTTCTCGGGCCTGTTCGCGCCGTACTGGCGTTCCGACGCACGCGGGGCGCTCGTCGGGCTCACCCGGTACGTCAACAAGGGGCACATCGCCCGCGCGGCGCTGGAGGCCACCGCCTTCCAGACCCGCGAGGTGCTCGACGCCATGAACGCGGACTCGGGGGTGGACCTCACCGAGCTCAAGGTCGACGGCGGCATGGTCCAGGACGAGCTGCTGATGCAGTTCCAGGCCGACATCCTCGGCGTCACGGTCATCCGGCCGAAGGTCGCGGAGACCACCGCCCTGGGCGCCGCCTACGCGGCCGGCATCGCGGTCGGGTTCTGGAACGGCGAGCAGGACGTCATCGACAACTGGGCCGAGGACAAGCGCTGGGAGCCGACGATGGACGCCGACGAGCGCGACCGGCAGTACCGGCTGTGGAAGAAGGCGGTCACCAAGACGTTCGACTGGGTCGACGACGACGTGAGCTGATCTTCGGCACGCACAGCACGGACTCGACGAGGGCCGGGGTGGCACGCTCCCCCGGCCTTCGTCGTGCCGTCGTCGTGCCGTCGTGCCCGCTCACTCGGCGGCGTGCACCCCGTGGGCGGTGTGCGCACCGTGGTGCGCGTCGTCCGGCACCTCGTCCACCGGGGCGTCGGCGGCGTGCGCCCCGCCACGGTCCAGGCCGGCGCCCTCGATGTCGACGTTCGGGATGACCCGGTCCAGCCAGCGCGGGATCCACCAGGCCGACCGGCCGAGCAGCGCCATGGCCGCCGGGATCATGGTCATGCGGACCACGAGGGCGTCGAAGACGATGCCGATGGCCAGCGCGAACGCGATGGGGGAGATCTGCGCCGAGCCGCTGAACACGAAGCTCGAGAACACCGAGATCATGATCAGCGCCGCGGCCAGCACCACGCGGGCGCCGTGGGCGAAGCCCAGCCGGACCGAGGTGAGCGGGTCCGCGCCGTGCACGTGCTCCTCGCGCATCCGGGACACCAGGAACACCTGGTAGTCCATGGCCAGCCCGAACAGCACCCCGACCAGCAGGATCGGCAGGAAGCTCAGCAGCGGCCCCGTCGAGTCGACGTTGAACACGCCCGACAGCCAGCCCCACTGGAACACCGCGGTGGTGGCGCCGAACGACGCGGCGATGGTCAGCAGGAACCCGAGCACGGCCGTGACCGGGACCAGCAGGGACCGGAACGCGACGAGCAGCAGCACGATCGCCAGGCCGACGACGATGAGCAGGAAGAGCGGGAACGCGTCGGCCAGCTTCTCCGTGATGTCGATGTTGGCCGCGGCCGCGCCCGTGATCCACAGCTCGGTGCCGGTCGAGGCCTCCAGGTCGGGACGCGCGTCGCGGATGGCGTGCACCAGGTCGGCGGTCACCTCCGAGTCGGGCGCACCCGTCGGGATCACGACGACCAGCGCCGCCTCGGCACCCTGCGCGGCGTCCGGCGACGCACCCGGTGCGGCGACCGGGGCCGCGTACGCGACGTCCGGCAGCGCCGAGACCGTCGACGTGACCTGGGCGACGGCGTCCGGCAGCGCGCTCGGGTCCTGCGCGGCGTCGACGAGCACCACGAGGGGGCCGTTGAAGCCCGGGCCGAAGCCGTCGGCGAGCATCTCGTAGGCCGCGCGGTCGCCCGACCCCTCGGGCTCGCGGCCGGCGTTCGGCAGGCCGAGGCGCATGCTCAGCGCCGGGATCGCGATGACGAGCAGCACCACCGCGCCGACCACGAGCGTGAGGACCGGGTGCGTCGTGGTGAACGCGCCCCACCGGTTCTTCGCCTCGCGGGAGTGCTCCGCCTGCCGCGCCGCACGGCCGCGCGGGCGCAGGCGCTCGCCCGCGAACCCCATGAACGCGGGCAGCAGGGTGACGGCGACGAGGACCGCGATGACGACGGTGGCCGCGGCGGCCAGACCCATCGCGGCCAGGAACGGGATGCCGGTGACCGTGAGGGCCGCGAGCGCGATGACGACGGTGGTCCCGGCGAACACCACGGCGCTGCCGGCGGTGCCCACCGCGTGCCCGGCGGACGCCTCGGGTTCCATGCCGTCGGCCAGCTGCTGGCGGTGCCGGGACAGCAGGAACAGCGCGTAGTCGATGCCGACCGCGAGGCCGAGCATGAGCGCGAGGGTGAGCGTCGAGGAGGAGATGTCCGCGATCCCGGACAGCGACAGCACGCCGGCGACGCCGATCCCGACGCCGAGCAGGGCGGTGAGGATCGGCATCCCGGCCGCGAGCAGGGACCCGAACGTCACGACGAGCACGACCAGGGCGACGACGAGGCCGATCGCCTCCATCGGGCCGGCCAGCTCGAGCGGCGCGGTGAACGGTCCGCCGGCCAGCGCGACCTCGTAGCCGTCCGCCTCCAGGCTGTCGCCGGCGTCCTCGAGCGCGGTGGTCGTGGCGTCGGGGATGTCGTCGACACCCACGTCGAAGGCCACGTCGACGTACATGACGCTGCCGTCCGGCGCCACGGCCTGCGCGGTCACCGGGTCGGACACCCCCGCGACGCCGTCGGCCTGCGCCACCGGGGCGAGCGCGGTCAGCACGTCCTGGATGCCGGTGCCGGTCAGGAACGACTCGCCCTCGGGCGCCCCGACGACCACGCGCGCGCTGGAGGTGTCGCCGCCCTGCTGCGCGGACATGCTGCTGTCCGAGCCGACGTCGGCGGCCTGGTCGCCCAGCCGCTCGGCCACCAGCTCCTGCGCCCGCTGCGACTCCGTGCCCGGGATGGAGAACGAGTCGGAGATGTTCAGCCCCGACGCCACGGCGCCGAACCCGGCGGCCGCGAGGACCACCACCCAGCTGACGAGCACGATCCAGCGGTGGCGGAAGCTACCCCTGCCCAGACGGTCCAGCACGCGTGCCATGTTCACTCCTTGGTCGACGATGCAGGATACCCGACAGGTGTCGGTTAGCAGCAGGTGGCATCATGGGTCGGTGACGATCCAGGACGATGGCGCCCGGGTGGATCCACGAGTGCTGCGTACGCGTCGGCTGCTCCAGGATGCCCTGCTCGCGCTGGCCCGCGAACGCAGCCTCGACGAGATCTCGGTGGCCGACGTCGCCGACCGCGCCACGGTGAACCGCAGCACCTTCTACCAGCACTACCCCGACACCGACACGCTGCTGGCCGACGCCCTCGACGCGCAGGCCGCCGACGTCGGTGCCGACCTGTCCCAGATCCGGCCGGGCCTGGGCGACGGCAGGCCGCCCGAGGTGCTGGTCCGGTACGCCACGCACGTCGCGGCCAACGTGGGGCTGTACCGCAGCGCGCTGGGCGAGCACGGCTCCCCCGTCGCCGTCACCCGGCTGCGGCGCCGCATCGCCGCGCTCGCGCTCGAGGGGCTCCAGATGCACGGCGCACCGCCCGCGCTGGCCGCCCTGCCGCTCCCGGTCGCGGCCGCCGCGCTGGCCGGGTCGGTCATCGGGGTGCTCGTCGCGTGGCTCGAGCACGACCCGCTGCCGCCCGCCCAGGACGCGGCGTCCTGGGCGTGGTCCGCCGTGAGCGGCTGGCCGACCGGCGACTGACCGGCTCAGTGTGGCGCCGCCGTTGACGTCGAGCACCGCACCCGTCACGCCCCGCGCCGTCCACGCCAGGTAGACCACCGCGTCGCGACGTCGTCGGGGCACCCGCACGTCCCAGCGGGGACGCCGCCACCGCCGCGCGCTGCGCGGGCTCGGGCGTGTGGGCGGCGTGCAGCGGCGTCCCGGCGCGGACCCGGGCGCGACCACGTTGACGGTGATCCGGCGGGGCCCCAGCTCGCGCGCGAGCGCCCGGTGAACCCCTCGAGCGCCGCCTTGGCCGTCGCGTACGCGACCATCCCGGTACCGCCGCCGCTGCGGGCCGCCTGCGCGCCGATCGTGATGATCCGTCCCCCGTCGGGCATGACCGTGAGCGCGGCGCGGCTGGCGTAGAACGCCGGGACAGGTTCAGGTCGAGCACGCCGTGCCAGTGCGCGTCGTCCTGGCCGGCACGTCACGTCGCTCCACCGGCCCCCGACGGTGTTGACCAGGATGTCGAGCCCACCGAGCATCGACGCCGCGTCGCACACCGCCTTGTCCACGTCCCAGCTGCGCCGCAGGTCCACCTGCACCGCGCCGCGACGGCCGAGGTCCTTGATCTCGCCGACGACGGCTCTCCCGTCGTGCGACAGGTGCGTACCGACGTCCGCCCCGGCCGGCCAGCGCGAGCGCGCTGCGCGGCCGATCCCCGACGCCCCGCCCGTCACGAGCGCGCCGGCCGGCCAGCGCGTGCTCCACTCCTCGCCTCCTGCGCGATGTGCGCCGTACAGCGTTCGTCCCAAACCCTCTGTCCGGTCCGGTCGGACGTGGGCGGCGGCGCGGGGTAGCGTCCTGCCTCATGCGCCTGGCCACCTGGAACATCAACTCGATCCGCGCCCGCACCGACCGCGCGGTCGCCTTCCTGGAGCGGACCGGCGTCGACGTGCTGGCGCTCCAGGAGACCAAGTGCAAGGACGAGCAGTTCCCGCGCGAGGCGTTCGAGGCGCTCGGCTACCAGGTGGCCACCGCCGGGTTCAGCCAGTGGAACGGCGTGGCCATCGTGTCGAAGGTGGGCCTCGAGGACGTCGAGGTCGGCTTCCCGGGCATGCCCACGTGGGGTGACCCCGCGGTCGCCGAGGCGCGCGCGATCGGTGCCACCTGCGGCGGCGTGCGGGTGTGGAGCCTGTACGTGCCCAACGGGCGCGAGATCGACGACCCGCACTACCTGTACAAGCTGGACTGGCTGGCCCGGCTGCGCGACGCCGCCGCCGGCTGGGTCGACGCGGACCCGCAGGCCCAGGTGGCCCTCGTCGGCGACTGGAACATCGCTCCCCTGGACACCGACGTCTGGGACATCGCCCGGTTCGCCGGGCGCACCCACGTCACCCCGGCCGAGCGCGACGCGCTCACCGCCCTGGCCGGCGCCGGGTACACCGAGGTCTCCCGCGTGCACCTGCCCGCCGAGCACACCTACACGTACTGGGACTACCAGCAGCTGCGGTTCCCCCGGAACGAGGGCATGCGCATCGACCTCACGTACGCGACCCCGGCGCTGGCCGCCCGCGTGAGCGGGGTGAGCATCGAGCGGAACGAGCGCAAGGGCAAGGCGCCGTCCGACCACGTCCCGGTGGTGCTGGAGATCGCCGACGACGCCGGGACCGCAGCCGGGTGATGTCGGTGGGAAGACCGGTCGGCGGACGGTTCCGTTGGGCTAGGTTGCGCGCATGAGCAACGAGCCTGAGGGGCCGGCTCCGGCGCCCGACCCGTACGCGGTCCCGGACCCGGCACCGACGGCACCGATCGCGCCCAGCGGGTACGAGGCGACGACCGGCCCGGCGCCCGCTCCGGCACCCACCCTCGGCACCCACGGCGCCCTACGGCGCTCCGACGGCTCCGTACGGAGCGCCGAACGCGCCCTACGGTGGGCCTGACGGTGCGCCCACGCCGCCGCCCGCCGCTCCTGCGTCGCCGTACGGAGCACCGCAGCCCGGCGGACCGCAGTACGGGTCGCCGCAGTACGGCGCACCCCAGTACGGCGCCCCTCAGTACGGCGCGCCCCAGTACGGCGCTCCGCAGTCCCCCTACGGCGGACAGCCCTACGGCTACGCCTACCCGCAGCCGTACGCCGCCCCGCCCACCGAGGGCATGGCGATCGCCTCGTTCGTCACCAGCACGGCCGGCCTGCTCTTCTTCGGCGGCCTGCCCGGACCGGTCGGTCTCGGGCTCGGCATCGCCGCGCTGCGCCGCATCAAGGTCTCCGGCAAGGCCGGTCGCGGCTGGGCCATCGCCGGCATCGCCATCGGCGCCGTCGGGATCCTGTCGATCCTGGCGATCATCGCCTACATCATCTTCGTCGTCGCGCTCGTCGCCGGGACCAGCTCCTCGAGCTTCTGGGACGGCGTCGAGCAGGGTCTCGAGGACGGTTCGACGGGTGGCTCGGACGGGTCGAGCGGGACGGACGCCGCCGGACCCGTGCCCGACTTCACCCTGCGCACCGACCTCACGGCAGGCACCTGCCTGCTGACCTACCCGTGGTCGTACGACATGAACGACTCCGAGCCGGTCGACTGCGCCACCCCGCACGAGGCCGAGGTCGTCGGACTGATCCCGATGTCCGGGCCGGTCGCGCTGGACTCCGAGGACGCGCCCAACCCGTCCTTCGACGAGGCGTGGGCCGCGTGCGACAGCCTCACCGAGGGCCTTGTCCCGGACTACTTCGACGACGGCAACATCGAGCTGTACTTCCCCCACCCGGACGACTACGCCGCAGGCGCCACGTCCGGCTACTGCGTCTACTACGGCGACGACGCCGGCATGACCGGGTCGGCCACCGCCGGGTCGCTCCAGCTGGCCGCCTCCGGGACGTCGTCCTGAGCGCTCCCACCCCCTACCCCGACGCGCACTACGCGCCGGGGTGGGTCGAGCCGCGGGCACGCCTCGAACCCACCGCGGTGTGGTCGCTCGTCACCGGTCTGCTCGCCCTCGGGCCGGTGGCCCTGGTCCTGGCGGTGGTGGCGCTGCGGCGGATCACGGCGCGGGGCACGCGCGGGCGCGGGCTGGCCATCGCGGGGGGCGTCCTGGGTGTCGTCGGCACGCTGGCGGTCGCGGCGGTCGTGACCGTCGCCGTCCTCACGGCGTCGGCCACCCGCCCCCTGCCCGCCGACGTCCCGGCCGCCCGCAGCGCGCACGCCCAGCAGCTGGTCACGGGCAGCTGCCTGGCGGCGGTCCCCGACGACGGCCCCGTGGACCGGGTCCGCGTGCTGCCCTGCGCCCAGCCGCACGCCGCGCAGGTGATCACCGAGTTCACCTTCGCCGACGACGCCGTCTGGCCGGGGCAGCAGGCCGCCGACGCGCGAGTGGCGCGGGCGTGCGTGCTGGACGACAGCGAGCTGACGGCCGGCGTGCGCACCGTCACCTGGGCGCCCAGCGAGCGGTCGTGGCAGGACGGCGACCGGGTAGGCCTCTGCCTGGCCGTCGTCGACGGGGGCGGCGTGACCGGTTCCTTCCTCGACGGGACCGCCCAGCTCCCCTGACGCGGACGCTTACCACCTGGTAGGGAATCGGCTATCGTGGCGCCACCGAACCCCACCGAGGAGGGACCCGGCGATGACGCAGGTCTTCGACGTCGAGCACGTGCTGGCCGGCCTGACCCTTCAGGAGAAGGCGTCGCTGACGTCCGGCTCCGACTTCTGGCACACGCAGGGCGTCGAGCGCGCCGGCGTCCCGGCGGTCATGGTCTCCGACGGTCCGCACGGCCTGCGCAAGCAGCCCGAGGACGCCGACCACCTGGGACTCGGCGGGTCCGTCCCGGCCACCTGCTTCCCGACCGCGGCGGCGCTGGGCTCCACGTGGGACGTCGAGCTGGTCACGCGCGTCGGTGAGGCGCTCGGCCGGGAGACGCGGGCCAACGACGTGGCCGTGCTGCTGGGTCCCGGCGTCAACATCAAGCGCACCCCGCTGTGCGGCCGCAACTTCGAGTACGTCTCGGAGGACCCCGTCGTCGCGGGCGACCTGGCCACCGCGCTGGTCCGCGGCATCCAGAGCCAGGGCGTCGGCACGTCGCTCAAGCACTTCGCCGCGAACAACCAGGAGACCGACCGCATGCGCGTCTCCGCGCAGGTCGACGAGCGCACCCTGCGGGAGATCTACCTGCCCGCCTTCGAACGCGTGGTGACCCGGGCCCAGCCGTGGACCGTGATGTGCGCGTACAACAAGATCAACGGCACGTACTCGTCGCAGAACCCCTGGCTGCTCACCGAGGTCCTGCGCGACGAGTGGGCGTTCGAGGGGCTCGTCGTCTCCGACTGGGGCGCCGTGCACGACCGCGTCCCCGCGCTGGCTGCCGGCCTCGACCTGCAGATGCCCGCGGCCGGCCCGCGTCCCGACGAGGAGATCGTGGCCGCGGTCCGCGACGGCTCGCTCGACGAGGCGGTGCTCGACGTGGCCGCCCGGCGCGTGCTCGAGCTCGTGGCCCGGAGCCTGCCCGGCGTGGGGACGACCGACACGTTCGACGTCGACGCCCACCACGAGCTCGCCCGCGAGGCGGCCGCCGCCGGGTCCGTGCTCCTCAAGAACGACGGCGGGCTGCTGCCGCTGGCGTCGTCGGACGGCGTCGCCGTGGTCGGGGAGTTCGCCCGCACGCCGCGCTACCAGGGCGCCGGCTCGTCCCAGGTGAACCCGACCCGGCTCGACACCGCGCTCGACGCACTGCGCGCCACCGGCACCGACGTGCCGTTCGCGGCCGGCTTCACCATCGCGGGCGGGCCGTCCGGCGACGACGAGGCGCTGCTGACCGAGGCGGTGGACCTCGCTCGGTCCGCGGACACCGTCGTCGTCTTCCTCGGCCTGCCCGGTCCCGACGAGTCCGAGGGCTACGACCGCCCTCGGCTCGGGCTGCCCGACAACCAGGTGGCGGCGCTGCGCGCGATCGCCGACGTCAACCCGCGGGTCGTCGTCGTGCTCGCCAACGGCTCCGCGGTGAGCCTGACCGACTGGCGCGACCTCGCCCCGGCCATCCTGGAGACCTGGCTCGGCGGGCAGGCCGGCGGGTCCGCCGTCGCCGACCTCCTGCTCGGCGTCCGCACCCCGTCCGGCAAGCTCACCGAGACCATCCCGCACCGCCTCGAGGACACCCCGGCGTTCGGGAACTTCCCCGGCGAGGCCGGTGTCGTGCGCTACGGCGAGGGCGTCCTCGTCGGCTACCGCTGGTACGACACGCGGGCCGTCGACGTCGCCTACCCGTTCGGGCACGGGCTGTCGTACACGACGTTCGAGTACTCGGGGGTCACGGCCACCGGAGCCGGCAACGAGGTCACGGTGACCGCCACGATCACCAACACCGGGTCCGTGGCCGGCGCCGAGGTGGTCCAGGTCTACGTGCGGGACCCGCAGGCGTCCGTGCTGCGTCCCACGCGCGAGCTCAAGGCGTTCGCCAAGGTGCACCTGGAGCCGGGCGCGTCCCGCGAGGTGGCGTTCGAGCTGGGCGCGCGCGACCTGTCGTACTGGCACCCCGGGCTGCGCCGCTGGGTGGTCGAGGGTGGCGAGTTCGTCATCGAGGTCGGCGCCTCCTCCCGCGACATCCGTGCGTCGGTCTCGGTGGACGTCGAGGGCGAGCCGCTGTGGGGCGAGCTCACGCCGATGTCGACGGTCGAGGAGTGGTTGGCGCACCCCGTGGGCGGCCCGCTCCTGCAGGCAGCCCTGGTCCCGCCGGCGGACATGCCCCCGCTCGACGACACCATGCAGGCGATGATGCTGCAGATGCCCGCCCGGGTGATCGCGGACTTCGGCCTGAACGGCTTCGACCGCGCGGCGCTGGACACCCTGGTGACCCGGGCCGCGACCGACTGACCACCGGCTGCCGGACCCGGCGGCGAACTCGACATCACGCGCGCCTGCGACCTCGTGGACGCGACTGATGTCGAGTTCGCGCGCACCGGCCGCCCCGGGGACGCGGTCGACGGTCGACAGGCGGGTGGACCGCCGGGCGGGTCAGTCCTCCAGCAGCGTGGTGACCAGGGCGCGCAGGGCGGCGGCCATGTCCGGGCGGTCCCCCGGGGTGTCCGCGGCGAGCAGCCACTGGATCTGCATCCCGTCCATGGCCGCGACCGTCAGCCGCGCGGCCGTGCGGGGGTCGATCCCCGCGCGGAGCCGTCCCTGTGCCCGCCACTGCGCGAACTCGGCCTCCGACCGCTCGACCACCCGGCGGTACCGGTCCTGGACGTAGGCGTGCGCGGGGTGGTCGGCGGCGGTGGCCTCGGCGGACAGCGCCGCGAACAGCTCGACGATGCCCGCGCGCCCGGCGTTGCGCTCCACGATCCTCGCCAGCGCTTCCACGTAGTCGAGACCGGCCTCCAGGTCCGCGGCGAACAGCGCCTCGTCGACCTCGTCGCGACGCGCGAGCACCGCTTCGAGCAGGGCCGCCTTGCTGGGGAAGTGGTGCAGCAGCCCCGGGTGGGAGATGCCGACGCGGGAGGCGACCTCGCGCAGGGACGCGGTCCGGTAGCCGACCTCGCCGAACAGCTGCGTGGCGGCGTCGAGGATGTCCTCGCGCGTGGCGCGGCCGCGCGCGTACCCGCCGGAACGCCCCTCGGGCGGTGACGAGCTGATGCGCGCAGGACGACCGCTCTCCCCGCTCGTCATGCCGTCAGGATGTCACGCGGCACCAATCCCGACCAGGCGGTAACCGGGCCGCACGGCCTGCGTGGCCGGTCCCCACAGCTCGCACCCCCGGCACGCGGGTGCGGCGGCCGCGAGGCCGTCCACGTCCGCCCCGTCGGGCACCCACTGCTGGGCGCCCGGGCGTTCGATGCGCGCGGGCACGGGAACCTCCCTCGGTCGACCGACTCCAGGATCGGACGGCTCCCGTGCCCGCGCACGCGGGCGTCACCGCCGCGCGCTGACCTCCAGGCCGGTCTCGCCGCGGTCGACCACCACGGTGTCCCCGTCCTTGATCTGCCCCGCGAGCAGCAGCCGGGCCAGCCGGTCGCCGATCTCGCGCTGCACCAGCCGCCGCAGCGGCCGGGCGCCGTAGGCCGGGTCGTACCCCTCGAGCGCCAGCCACTCGCGCGCCGCCGGCGACACGTCGAGCGTGAGCCGGCGGTCCTTCAGCCGCTTGGCCAGGGCCGCCACCTGCAGCTCGACGATGTGCCCGAGCTCCTCGAGCGACAGCGGGTCGAACAGCACCACGTCGTCGAGCCGGTTGAGGAACTCCGGCTTGAACGAGGACCGCACCGCGGACATCACGGCGTCGCGCTTGTCCTGGTCGGACAGCAGCGGGTCCACCAGGAACTGCGAGCCCAGGTTGGACGTCAGCACCAGGATCACGTTGCGGAAGTCGACCGTCCGGCCCTGCCCGTCGGTGAGCCGCCCGTCGTCGAGCACCTGCAGCAGCACGTCGAACACCTCGGGGTGCGCCTTCTCCACCTCGTCCAGGAGCACCACGGAGTACGGCCGACGACGCACGGCCTCGGTCAGCTGGCCGCCCTCCTCGTACCCGACGTACCCGGGGGGCGCGCCGACCAGCCGCGCGACCGAGTGCTTCTCGGCGTACTCGGACATGTCGATGCGGACCATGGCGCGCTCGTCGTCGAACAGGAAGTCCGCGAGCGCCTTGGCCAGCTCGGTCTTGCCGACGCCGGTGGGGCCGAGGAACAGGAACGAGCCGGTGGGCCGGTCGGGGTCGGAGACGCCTGCGCGGGAGCGCCGGACGGCGTCGGACACCGCGGCGACCGCGGGCCGCTGCCCGATGAGCCGGGCGCCCAGCACGTCCTCCATGCGCAGCAGCTTGGCGGTCTCGCCCTCGAGCAGCCGGCCGGCGGGGATGCCGGTCCACTGCGCGACCACGTCGGCGACCTCGTCGGGCCCCACACGCTCGGCGATCATCGGCGGGCCGTCGGGGGCGGCGTCGACCGAGGCCTCCTCGGCCTCGGCCGCGGCGATCTGCTGCTGCAGCGCGGGGATCTCGCCGTAGAGGATGCGCGCGGCCTTCTCCAGGTCGCCCTCGCGCTGCAGGCGCTCGGCGTCCGAGCGCAGCGCGTCCAGCCGGGCCTTGAGGTCGCCGACGAGGTTGTGCCCCGCCTTCTCCTTCTCCCACCGCGCGGTCAGGGCCGCGAGGTCCTCCCGGCGGTCGGCCAGGTCCTTGCGCAGGCGCTCCAGGCGGTCGGTCGAGGCGGGGTCGTCGGACTCGGAGAGCACGACCTCCTCCATCTCGAGCCGGGTCACGGCGCGCTGCAGCTCGTCGATCTCGATGGGCGACGAGTCCAGCTCCATGCGCAGCCGGGACGCGGCCTCGTCGACCAGGTCGATGGCCTTGTCGGGCAGCTGGCGGCCGGTGATGTACCGGTCGGACAGGGCGGCGGCCGCGACCAGCGCGGAGTCGGCGATGGTCACCTTGTGGTGCGCCTCGTACCGCTCCTTGAGCCCGCGCAGGATGGCGACGGTGTCCTCCACGGACGGCTCGCCGACGAACACCTGCTGGAACCGCCGCTCGAGCGCGGGGTCCTTCTCGATGCGCTCGCGGTACTCGTCGAGCGTGGTGGCGCCGACCAGCCGCAGCTCGCCGCGCGCGAGCATGGGCTTGAGCATGTTGCCCGCGTCCATGGCGCCCTCGCCGCCGGCCCCGGCGCCGACCACGGTGTGCAGCTCGTCGATGAACGTGACGACCTCGCCGTTGGAGCCGGTGATCTCCTCGAGCACGGCCTTGAGCCGCTCCTCGAACTCGCCGCGGTACTTCGCGCCGGCCACCATCGCGGCCAGGTCGAGGGACACCAGCCGCTTGCCGCGCAGGGACTCGGGGACGTCACCCGCGACGATGCGCTGCGCGAGGCCCTCGACGACGGCGGTCTTGCCGACGCCGGGCTCCCCGATGAGCACCGGGTTGTTCTTGGTGCGCCGGGACAGCACCTGCACCACGCGGCGGATCTCGGAGTCGCGGCCGATCACCGGGTCGAGCTTGCCGTCGCGCGCGCGCTGGGTCAGGTCGACGCCGTACTTCTCGAGCGCCTTGTACGTTCCCTCGGGGTTCGGGCTGCTGACCTTGGCGGAGCCGCGCACGGCGGGCAGCGCGGCGGCGAGGGCGTCGCGGGACGCACCGTTCGCGCGCAGGGCGTCGGCAACCCCGGACTGCCCCGCGGCCAGGCCGAGCAGCAGGTGCTCGGTGGACACGTAGTCGTCGCCGAGCGAGCGCGCCTCCGAGGACGCCGCCTCGAGCGCGGTCGACGTGGCGCGCGACGCCGACGGCTGCGCGACGGTGGAACCGCTGCTGGTGGGCAGGTTGACCAGCATCCCGCGCACGGACCGGCCCAGGGCACCGCGCTCGGCGCCGACCGCGTCGAGCAGGCCGTTGGCCACGCCGCCCTCCTGCTGCAGCAGCGCGTTCAGCAGGTGCGCGGGCTCGAGCTGGGGGTTGCCGGCCGCCGACGCCTGCTGGATGGCGTCGCCGAGGGCCTCCTGGGACCGGGTGGTGAACTTGGCGTCCACATGACCTCCTGTGTGTCGTCTCTGCCCTGCGCAACGACGACCAGAGTTGAGTCTATTCCGCTCAACTCTCGCTCGCCCGTCGCGTGACACGATCGCGCCATGATCGACGACGACGTGGACGTGCTCGGATCCGGATGGACCGCCCGCACCCTCCGGCTGCGTCCGGACGGCGGCACGCCCGACCCCGTCGCCACCCTGGTGCACCGCACCGGCTCGACCGACCGACGCGCCCTGCTGTACGTGCACGGGTTCGTCGACTACTTCTTCCACACCCAGTTCGCCGACGCCGTCGCGGCCCACGGCTACGACGTCTACGCGCTCGACCTGCGCGACTACGGCCGGTCCATCCGCGACGGCCGACCGCCCAACCGGATCACCGACCTGGGCGCCTACGCCGAGGAGATCGACGCCGCGATCCGGCTCATCCGGGCCGAGCACGACGAGGTGGTCCTGCTGGGCCACTCGATGGGCGGCCTGGTCACGTCCCTGTGGGCCGACTCGCGCCGCGGCGAGGGCCTGATCGACGCGCTGGTGCTGAACAGCCCCTGGCTGGACCTGCGCGGCACCTGGTTCGAGCGCACCGTGCTCACGGGGGTGCTCGACGTGGTCGGCCGCCTCGAGCCGGACCTCGTCGTCGGCAAGCTCGGTCCGTTCTACGGGCGGGCCCTGCACGAGGGCACCGGGGGCGAGTGGGCCTACGACCTGGCGTGGAAGCCGCACGACGGGTTCCCGGTCCGCGCGGGGTTCGTCCGCACCGTCCGCCGCGGGCACGCCCGCGTGGCCCGAGGGCTGCAGGTCGACGTCCCGGTGCTCGTGCTCGCCTCCGACGCGTCGGGTCCCGACGACGTCTGGCACGACGCCCTGCCCACCACCGACTCGGTCCTGGACGTGGCGCACATGCGCGAGCGCGCACCACCTGCTGGGCCCGGACGTCACGTTCGTCGAGGTCCCCGGCGGCGCGCACGACCTGGCACTGTCCCCCGCGCCCGCCCGGGACACCTACGTCACGCAGGTGCTGGCGTTCCTGGCGGCTCGGCTGGGCTGACCGGCGGGTCCGCCGGCGCCAGCAGCGGCGGCCGGTTGGTGACCACCAGCCACGCCGCGAGCGTCGCCAGGAGCAGACCGGTCAGCAGCGAGACCTGCGGCACCACGGCGATCGCCATGAAGACGCTCAACCAGCCGTTGCGCGTGGCGGCGACGACGATCCCCACCACGGCCGACCCGACGGCGAGCGCCAGCGGCACGGCGTCCCAGAGGCTGTGGATCGCGAAGCCGAGCGCGACGCCGACGAACAGGGCGGGGAAGATGCGCCCGCCGCGGAACCCCGACGTGGCGGCGACGAGCATGGCCAGCAGCTTGATCCCCGCCATCACCAGGAAGCCCGCCGCGGTGGTCGTCGCGGCCAGGCCGGGCAGCTCCTGCATCTGCGTCAGGCCCTTGAACAGGGTGACCTCGCCGCCCAGCGCACCCAGCAGGCCGAGCAGCAGCCCGCCCGCGGTCAGCATGAGGACCGGGTGGCCGATGCGGCGGAACAGCCGGTGCATCGGCACGAAGAGGTAGACCGCGACCAGGCCGACGAGCGCCGCGCCGACGGCGATCGCGATCGCGAAGCCCAGGTCCTCCAGGCCGCCGTAGGTGTACGCCGGGACGGACACGGCCAGGTCGAACGACTCGAGCTGGAGCATGGTCAGCGACCCGGCGGTCGCGGCGACGAGCGGGGCGAACAGCCGGTCCCACAACGGGATGCGACGATCCCCGGCGTCCAGCTCGGAGAACAGCAGCGCCGCCGCGACGGGCGTGCCGAACATCGCGCCGATGGTGCCGGAGACCGCCATCGCGAGCCAGATCGGCGCGTTCACCTTCGGCAGGAACCGCAGCCCCAGCGCGACCGCGAGGCCCACGTTGATGCCGATGATCGGGTTCTCCGGCCCCAGGCTGACTCCGCCGGCCAGCATGAGCACCAGCGCGACCGCCAGCCCGGGCAGCACCCGCAGCGGCAGCGGCTCGGCGACGAGCTCGAGGGTGGCCGGGTCGGGTCCGGCGTGCCCGGGGGCGTACCGGACGACCAGCCCGACCAGGAGGCCGACGACCGTCAGCACGCTGATGATCCACAGCGCGGAGTCCGACGACAGCCCGACGGCGGCGCTGAGGTCGTCCCAGATCCAGTGCTCGATCTGGCCGGCCAGCCAGCTGATCCCGGCCAGCGACAGCGCGCAACCGATCCCGACGGCCGCGGCGGGGACGGCGAGCCGGGCCAGTGACAGGACCGGCACCCGGAACGGTTGTCCCGTCACGACCTCGGGGAGGGTCACAAGGCGGCGTCCTCGGGCACCGACAGCGAGAGGGTGGCGCCCACGACCGCGGGCGTCTGCGCCAGCCGCCGCTCGAGCGAGGCCAGCACGTGCGCGGCGTCGTCCTCCACGAGGTTGCCCCGCAGGTCGACGGCCCCGGTCAGGTAGACCTGCCGCGCACCCACGAACTCCAGCCGGAGCTCCGTCACGCGGTCCACCTCCGGCAGCTCCAGCAGCGCACGGATCGCGGCGTCGTTGAGCCGCGGGTCCGCGATCTGGCCGACGAGGAACCGGCGGTTGCGGTCGATGAGCACCACGGCGACGACGGCCAGCAGGACGCCGACGAGGATCGACCCGACCGCGTCGGGCACGGGTGAGCCGGTGATCTGGTGCAGCCCGATCCCCGTGGCGGCGATGAGGATGCCGACGAGTGCCGCGGCGTCCTCGAAGAACACCGCCCGGACGGTGGGGTCGGAGGTCTCGAGGACGTGCTCCAGCAGGTCCTTCTCCTGCGTCTGCGCCGCGCGGTTCGCCTGCCGGGACGCCTGCAGGAACGAGATGCCCTCGAGGACGAACGCGACGGCGAGCACCACGTACGCGACGAGGAAGTCCCCCGCTGGCTCCGCGTGGACCAGCTCCTGGATGCCGTGCGTGATCGACACCCCGGCGCCGACCGCGAACAGCCCGATCGCCGCGAACAGCGACCACACGTAGACCTCCCGCCCGTACCCCAACGGGTGCTCGCGGTCGGGCGGCTTGGCCGCGCGCCGCTGGGCGATGATCAGGAAGATCTCGTTGCCGGCGTCGGCCCACGAGTGGGCTGCCTCGGCGAGCATCGACGCCGACGCCGTGATGACGGCCGCCGCCGTCTTGGCCAGCGCGATCAGCAGGTTGGCGCCGAACGCGACGATCACGGTCAAGGTGCTCTCGGAGTGCTTCTCGCGGGATCCCCGGCCGGTGATGTCCACCGGCGCCTCGGTCCCGTTCTCGGGTGCGTCCGCCATGAGACGTGAGTAGCACACCGGCCGCCCGATGTCTCCCGTTGGTGGGTGTCTGCCCTGGTCCACGGAGTGCTGGTCGCCCTCGACCCGGACGTGCGCGGGGATGGCGCCTGTGGGTGGTGCGGTGTTGGGTGGGCGCATGACGACTCGTCGCGAGGCCTGGCCCGCCGGCACTCCGGCGTGGGCGGACATCACCGTCCCCGACCTCGAGGTCGCGCGCGCGTTCTACGGTCCGCTCTTCGGGTGGGAGTTCGAGGTCGGCGGGCCCGACACCGGCTCGTACACGCAGGCCGTCGTCGACGGTCGGCGGGTCGTCGGCCTCGGCGAGCCGCTGGGCGACGACCCCGCACCCCCGCCCGCGTGGTGCCTGTACCTGGCCACGGACGAGCTGGCGACGACCGTGGCCGCCGCCACCGAGGCCGGCGCTCAGGTAGCACTGCCACCCATGGACGTCCTGGACCTTGGCAGCATGGCGGTCCTCGTCGATGCCGCCGGCGCCGCGTTCGGCCTGTGGCAGTCCGGGGCGCACACGGGCTGGGACGTCGTCGACGAGCCCGGGTCGGTGGTGTGGACGGAGGTCATGGTGCACGACCAGCCGACCGCGCTCGCGTTCTACCAGCGCGTGTTCGGGTACACCGCCGACGACCTCAGCGCGCCGGGCTTCGCCTACGCCTCGGTCTCGCTCGGTGGCGCGCCGCTGGCGGGCGTCGGCGGGTACGGGTCGCGGGCCGGAGCCGACGCGCCGGCGGCCTGGACGCTCTACTTCGCGGTCACCGACGCCGACACCGCGGCGGGTCAGGTCATCGCACTGGGCGGCGCGGTCGTCAGCCCGCCCACCGACACCCCGTTCGGCCGCATGGCGATCGCCGCGGGACCGTTCGGCGAGGTCTTCGCCCTCATGGCCACCCCGCAGGCCTGACCCGCCGGCCACGCCGACGGCCGGTGGGCGCCTCCCCGGGTAGCCGCCGCGACGAGCTCGACATCAGTCGCGCCCCGGCGCCCTTGGGCGGTGCTGATGTCGAGCTCGCGTGCCTCGGCGTGGTGGAGGTGCGGTCTCAGCGGCCCGGCCGCGGCTTGCGCGGGCGTGACTTCCTCGCGCCGGCCGCGCCCTTCCCGGCGGACGAGCCCGACCCTCCCGCGCCCGTTCGGCCTCGCGACGCCCCCGACCCGCCCTTGGCGCCCGAGCCCGAACCGGTCGCGTCCTGGGCTGCTCGGCCGGTCGACCGGCGGGTCGTGGCGGCCGGCTCCGGGGGCGGGGTGCCGCGGCCGCGGGAGGACGACGCGGTGCGACCCCGCACGATGCCGATGAACTCCTCGGTCAGGTCGTCGTACCGGTCGGTCAGCCACGTCAGCCCGACCGACGACCCGGGGGCGTCGCGGACCACTCGCGCGGTCAGACCTCGGCGCTGGTGGAGGCGGCCGAGCGACTGCGGCAGGGCGACCACCCCGATGCCGGCGGCCACCAGGTCGACCGCGTCGGCCGTCGTGGCGATCGGGCCGCCCGCGAACGGCGTGCCCGGGGGGTCGGTCCAGTGCAGCTGGTCGTCGACGGCGACCAGGAGCGTCTCGTCGTCGAGGTCCGCCGCGTCCACCTCGTCGACCACGGTGACCACGTGGTCCTTGGGCACCAGGACGACCGTCGCCTCGGTGTACAGCGGGATCGTCGAGAGGTCGTCGCCGTCGGCGGGCAGTCTCACGAGCGCGACGTCCGCGCCGCCGGCCCGCAGGACGGAGGTGGCGTCGGCCGGGGTCGTGTGCACCAGCTCGACCGGGACGTCGCGCAGGCGTTCCTGCCAGACGCGCAGCCAGCGGTCGGGGTTCACGCCCGGGACCAGCGCGATCCGGAAGGTACGGGTCTCGGTCATCGGGTCCTCCGGAACACCAGGTCGCGGACCTCGTGGCCCAGGTCGAGACCGCGTTGCTCGAACTTGGTGACGGGCCGGTGCGCGGGTCTGGCGACGAATCCCTCGGCGGTGTTCTCGAGGCCCGGGTCCGCGGTGAGCACCTCGAGCATCGCGTCCGCGTACTCGACCCAGTCGGTCGCGCAGTGCAGCGTGCCGCCGACGCGCAGCCGCGAGCGCAGGAGTGCGACGTGCGACGGCTGCACGAGCCGGCGCTTGTGGTGCCGTGCCTTGGGCCACGGGTCGGGGAAGAAGACGTGCACCGCATCGAGGGAGCTCTGCGGCAGCCGCGTGCGGACCAGGTCGAGGGCGTCGCCGTGCGCGATCCGGACGTTGCGCAGGCCGGCACGGTCGATCAGCCCGAGCAGGTGGGCGACGCCGGGCAGGTGCGCCTCGACGGCCAGGAAGTCGCGCGCGGGATCGTCGGCCGCCATCGTCGCCGTCGTCTCGCCCATGCCCGAGCCGATCTCCAGCACCAGCGGCGCGGACCGGCCGAAGAGCGCGACGGTGTCGAGCGAGCCGTCGGCGGACAGCGGCATCGGCGACGCGGCATCGTGCACCGAGAAGCCGAACTGCGGCCACAGGTGCCGTAGCGCATCCTCGCGCTCACGACCGAGGACAGCCCGTCGGGGGTGGAACGTGCGCAGCGGCTCGTGCGGGCGCGAGGCCACGTGCCGGAATGCGTCGGACGGGAGGCTCACGAGGGTCCACCCTAGGCGCGGCACCAGGTCCCGACCGCCGACGAGCACCGCGCGCGGGCGCCACCCTCGCCCCCACGACCGAACAAAAAATTAAAACAACAACACCCATACCAACAAAACCACAAATAAAACAAAAAAACACAACTACAACAAACTAAATCTATAAAAAAACACCGACAACAACCACACACGACCGCCCCCGCGAACCCGCTGACCGCCACGCACCACCACCACGACATAGCGAACCACAACGACACCCGCCAAGTACCACACGCACGCGCCGACGCTGCACACCGCGAACGCGCACCCCACACACAACACAGTCAAGCCCCACCACGAGCCCACAACACCCGCCACACCAACACACACCAACCAACACACCACAACAACAACACACACAACACGCAAACACCACAAACAACACACAACCAACGTCGCCGAGCTCGCCGCGGAGCACAACCCACAAGCCTTCACGCACACCCCTGGCGGAGAACCACCACAACACACACACAAACCAACACACAAACAACACAACAAAAACCAACAAAAACACCACACAAACCACCACAACAAACCACCACAAAACACACACACACAAAAACCAAAACCACACACAACGCGAACTGAACGACCCACACTCAAGGCACGCCGACCCCCCCCCGACACCCAGCAACCAACAACCCAACCACCTAACACACACCATCACACACAAAAACACTAACATACAACACAAACAAACACATACACCCACAACACAAACCTACCTCCCCCGCCCCCTCCCCCCACACCCCCAACCACGTCGGCACCGGCACGGGCGGACGCGACCCACGTCGAGGTCGTCGCGAGCCCCGCTGACCCGCCATGGCGTCGACATGCTCCGGCATCGCCGGTCCGCGACCGCCTCGACGCAGACGACGATCTCGCCGACCGCGCGCGGGACGCTGGCGATGGCGGTCTACAGGCCGTGCCCGAGCAGTTCGCCGCGTGCACCCCGCCTTCCGACGCACTCGTTTTACCGCCATGGTCGAGATCGACATTGCTCGCGCGGTCCTCTGCTCCCAACGCGACCAACGTCGAGCTCGCCGGGCCCGATTCACCGCTGACCGTGTCGCGGAGATCGTACGTCGGAGCTCGCCTTCCGCACCCGCGCGGCGTCGTCGCGGCGGTGCCGGTAGCGGCGCGGGGTCGTCTTCCCTTCTCCCACATCCCCCCACTACCCACACCCTCTCCCTTCTCTCTCCCCCCTCATCGCGCGCGCCGCCCGCCGCCGCCCCCGGTGCCGTACCCACTCACCCGCCGTCCGGGTCAGCTCTCGCGGGCTGCTGCTGCGCGCTTGTCCGCCGCGCGCGACTCCTGCAGGCGCTCCTCGAGGCGCACCTGGGCGGCGATCTCCCGCTCGCGCACCAGCCAGTTGGGCGGGTCGGCCTGCAGCGCGTCGATCTGCTCGGTGGTGAGCGCCTCGGTGATGCCGCCGCGCGCGAGCCCGCTGATCGAGATGCGCAGCCGGCCCGCGATGACGCTGCGCGGGTGCGGTCCGTCCCGGCGCAGGTCCACCAGCCACTGCGGGGGCGTGCGCTGCAGCTCGGCCAGCTCGTCGCGCGTGATCATCCGGTTCTGGAAGTCCTCCGGCGTGGCCGGCAGGTACACGTCGAGCTTGGCCGCGGCGGTCGACGCCTTCATCTCCTGGGACTTCTTCACGGGTGCCACCCCCCAAGGGTAGGCCCCCCTCCACATCACAACGTCCGAGCAGGTACGGGCCCTGACCCGTACTTGCTCGGACGTTGCGGTGGAGAGCGGGCGGTGGAGAGCGGGCGGTCAGCGCTCCGGCGGGACCGGGGGCGTGTGCCAGATGCGGTCGATGTAGTCGCGCATGCTGCGGTCCGAGGAGAAGAAGCCGGAGCGCGCCACGTTCAGCACGGCCGACCGCTCCACGCCTCGGTGTCGGCGTAGGCCTCGTCGACCCGTGCCTGCGCGTCGATGTACGCCTGGAAGTCGGCGAGCACCATGAACCGGTCCTCGGACAGCAGGTTGGACACGATCGGCTCGAACGTGGTCCGGTCGCCGCCCGAGAACGTGCCCGACGCGATCAGGTCGAGCGCGTGCCGCAGCGTCCGGTTCTGCTCGTAGTAGGACGTCGGGTGGTACCCGCCGTCGACGATCGTCGGCGACCTCCGGCTCGGTCATCCCGAACAGGAAGAAGTTCTCGTCGCCGACGAGCTCGCGGATCTCCACGTTGGCGCCGTCGTCGGTGCCGATGGTCAGCGCGCCGTTGAGGGCGAACTTCATGTTGCCCGTGCCCGACGCCTCCTTGCCGGCCAGCGAGATCTGCTCCGACAGGTCCGCCGCGGGGATGAGCTTCTCGGCGAGCGTGACGTTGTAGTTGGCGGGGAACGCGACCGTGAGCCGGCCCTGCAGTCGCGGGTCGCTGTTGATCGTGCGGCCGACGGCGTTGATCAGGCCGATGGTCTCCTTGGCCATCTTGTAGCCCGGGGCCGCCTTGGCGCCGAACGACGAAGGTGCGGGGCGTGACGTCCTCGATCTTGACCGCGCCCGGACTTATCCTTCGTACAGCGAGACGATGTGCAGCAGCTTGAGGCTCTGGCGCTTGTACTCGTGCAGGCGCTTGACCATGGCGTCGAGCATGCGCGTCGCGGGTCGACGTCGATCCCGTCGCGCTGCGCCAGCACGTCGACCAGCCGCAGCTTGTTCGCGCGCCTTGACCTCGCGGAACGCGCGCCGGAACTCGGCGTCGTCGGCCAGCGGCTCGAGGTCCTTGAGCCGCTCCAGGTCGGTGACCCAGCCGTCGCCGATCGCCTCGGTGATCAGCTCGGACAGCCCCGGGTTGGCCAGCCGGACGAAGCGGCGCGGCGTGACGCCGTTGGTGACGTTGGTGAACTTGTCCGGGCCACAGTCGCGAGAAGTCGTGCGAGCACCTTGTCCGCGAGCAGCTGCGAGTGCAGCGCCGCGACGCCGTTGACCTTCGAGCCCGCGACGGTGGCCAGGTGCGCCATGCGCACGGCGCGCTCCGGGTACTCCGCGATGATCGACATGCGGCGCACCCGCAGCTCGTCGCCGGGGTACGCCTCGCGCACCTCGTCCATGAACTCGCTCGTTGATCCGGTAGATGATCTCGAGGTGGCGCGGCAGCAGCCGGCCGAGAGGTCGACCGACCACACCTCGAGCGCCTCGGGCAGCAGCGTGTGGCACGTGTACGCGAAGACCTTCTGCGTGACGGCCCAGGCCTTGTCCCAGTCCCAGCCGCGCTCGTCGACGAGGAGCCGCATGAGCTCGGGGACCGCGATGACGGGGTGGGTGTCGTTGAGCTGGAAGGTGATGCGGTCGGGCAGGTTCGTGCAGGTCGAAGTCGGCCGGCAGCACCTTGTCGAGGAAGTCGCGCAGCGAGCAGGCGACGAAGAAGTACTGCTGCTGGAGGCGCAGCTCCTTGCCCTGCGGCGTGGAGTCCTCCGGGTACAGCACCTTGGAGATGTTCTCCGCGAACGTCTGCGCGCGGACGGCCTCGGCGTAGTCGCCGGCGTTGAAGATCTGGAGGTCGAACGCCTGGGTCGCCCTGGCGCTCCACAGGCGCAGCGTGTTGACGCGGCCGTTGCGGTAGCCGGGAACCATGTAGTTGTAGGGGACGCCGATGACGCGCCAGCCCGGCACCCACGCGGGTGCGCGTCGGCGCCGTCCGTCGTCGTACGTCTCGGTGTGGCCACCAAAGTCCACCTCGACCGCGTTCTCGGGGTGCGGGATCTCCCACGGCGAGCCCAGGCGCAGCCAGTTGTCGGGCTTCTCCACCTGCTTGCCGTCGACGAACGTCTGGCGGAAGATGCCGTACTCGTAGCGGATGCCGTAGCCGATCGACGGCACGTTCATCGTCGCGAGCGAGTCGATGAAGCACGCCGCGAGGCGGCCGAGGCCGCCGTTGCCGAGCCCAGGCTCGACCTCCGCCGTCGCGCAGCTCCGTCGATGTCGATGCCCAGGACTGCCAGCGCCTCCTGCGGCGATGCCGTCGAGGTCCGCGGCGAGCAGGCTGTTCTCGAGCTGCGGGCCCAGCAGGAACTCCGCCGACAGGTACGCGACCGTCTTGGCCTGGTCCCGGTACTGGTTGCGCAGCGTCTCGAGCCACCGGGCCATCAGGTAGTGCCGGACCGTCTTGGCGAGCGCCAGGTACTTGTCGTTGTCCGACGCGCGGTCAGGTCGACGCCCTGCCCGAAGTTGAGTTCGCGCAGGAACTCGCGGAAAAGCTCTCGACGGTGTGCTCAGGGGTGGCGATGGGTGTCGTGTTCTCCGTCACCCGCGCCACGCTAGCGGGCATTCCTGGGATCTGACGACGGGGACCGACGCCTGGGGAAGACAGACGCATCACACCCTGGCGGCGGCATCGCGCCGATCCCTAGGGTGGGCCTCAGGACGAGGGAACCGTCCCGCGCCCACTGACCTAGGAGTGAGTGCGTCGATGGTCGTCTTCCTCATCCGTGCCCTGATCTTCCTCGGCTCCGCGGCCCTGGGCCTGTGGATCGCGTCGCTGATCGTCGACGGGTTCACCGTCACCGCCGCGGGCTTCGTCGTCGCGGTCGTCGTCTTCGCGGTGCTGCAGAGCATCCTGACGCCGTGGTTCCTGGTGATGACGCGCAAGTACGCCAACGCGCTGACGGGTGCTGTCGGGCTGGTGTCCACGGTGGTCGCGCTGTTCGTCGCGACCCTGATCGGCGACGGGCTCACGATCTCCGGGGGCAGCGCCTGGGTGTTCGGCTCGCTGACGGTCTGGATCGTCACCATGCTCGGGACCCTGATCCTGCCGCTGATCTTCCTGCGCAACCGGGTCCAGGAGAAGCGCGCGCTGTGGCGTAGTCGGCCGGCAACTCAAGTGTCACAGCTCGTTGTCGTACGCCCGGCACAGTCTCAGCTCGACACCGTACTCACCTAAACATAACACAACTTACATCAACACAACATCAATCACAATACACCACACATAACACAACATCTACAACAAAAACAAACAACAATACAACTCCTACTCAAAAACATAACACTCAATAACATCATCAAACAATAACTACTACTCATCCACCAAACACCATACCAAAATCAACATGAGCTCAACACCATCCTTAACAGCTACAAACTAAAACACCACGAAACAACACACAAGCTCAAAATCAAACACGTAAACACTAAAACACAATACAACACCACAAAAACAAAAAACACCAAAAACGAAAACAAACACCACAACAACACCACACAAAACAACAACAACACCAACAACCACCCAAAACATCCACACACGCACACGCGCAGAGTCAACCGACGTAGAGAGTCACACTGCTCACTGTGCACCAAACGCAATCAACACATAACCCCGTGACACCCTACTCCCCAGAGACGACGACGGCCCGGCACCATCGCGGTGCCGGGCCGTCGTCTCGTGGGTGCGCCCGAAGGGACTCGAACCCCCAACCTTCTGATCCGTAGTCAGATGCTCTATCCATTGAGCTACGGGCGCATGGCCCTCAGCGGGCCGCAGACGACGATACAGGCCGGAAGCCCGCACGCCCAAACCGGAACCCCGTGACCCGCGGCACGCCGTGGCAGGATCGCCGCCATGACGACCGTCGAGCGCCTGGGCACCGGCGGCGGCCGGTGGGGCATGCGTGCGGACGTGCTGCGCCACGGCGACGGGCACGACGGCAGCCGGGTCGGGTACGTCGAGCTGTTCTTCGACCTGGTGTTCGTGTTCGCGGTGACGCAGCTGTCGCACAGCCTCATCGCGCACCCCGACCTGACGACCCTCCTGCACACGCTGATCCTGGGCTGGGCGGTGTGGTGGCTGTGGATCGACACCACCTGGGTGACCAACTGGCTGGACCCGCAGACGGTGCCGGTCCGGACGATGCTGCTGGTCCTCATGCTGCTGGGGCTGCTGATGTCGAGTGCGATCCCGGAGGCGTTCGAGGGCAAGGCGCTGCTGTTCGCCGTCCCGTTCGTGCCGATCCAGGTGGGGCGCACCCTGTTCACGGTGTGGGCGATGGGCCGGCACTGGCCGGAGAACGCCCAGAACTTCGTGCGGATCAGCGTGTGGCTCGGCGTCTCGGGCGCGTTCTGGATCGCCGGGGCCCTGGCCGACGAGCGCACGCGGCTGGTGCTCTGGGTCGTCGCGGCGCTGCTGGACGTCGTCGGACCCCGGGCGCTGTTCTGGGTCCCCGTGCTGGGTGCGACGGACCCGCACACCTGGTCCGTCCGCGGCTCGCACATGGCCGAGCGCGTGGCGCTGTTCCTCATCATCAGCCTGGGCGAGTCGATCATCGTCACGGGCACCGCGTTCGCGGAGCTCGAGGTCGACGCCATGACCCTGCTGGCGTTCCTCGCGGCGTTCGCCAGCACGGTGCTCATGTGGCTGCTGTTCTTCGACCGCTCGGAGCAGTCCGCCACCGCCTACTTCTCCGGCCAGACCAACCCGGGCATGGTCGCGCAGACCGCCTACACGTACGTCCCGTTCCTGCTCATCGGCGGGATCGTCCTCACCGCGGTGGCCGACGAGCTGGTCCTCCTGCACCCCCTCGGGCACACCGCGACGTGGACCGCGGGCCTGGTGTGCGGGGCGGCGGCGGTCTACCTGCTGGGCAACGCGCTCTTCCGACGAGCCACGGGCGGTCGGTGGTCGGCGCCGCACCTGGTGGGCGTGGCCGCGGCGCTCGTCGCTGTTCGCGGCTGCGCGACGGGTTGTCGCCGCTGGCCCTCAACTGGGTGTCCAACGCGGTGCTGCTCGCGGTCATCGTCGGCGACGTGGTGCTGGCCCGACGGGGCCGGGTACAGCAACAGCCCGAACCGTGAGGGCTCGGGCTGTTCTGAGAGCGGAGACGGTGGGATTTGAACCCACGGAAGGCTTACGCCTTCACGACCTTAGCAGGGTCGCGCACTAGACCGGGCTATGCGACGTCTCCAGGACCAGCACAGGGTACCCGGGCCGGTGGCCGACCACCAAAGCGTCCGCTGACCTGCACGGGCGCACCGGTTCATTCCCTCGCAGGGCGTGACGACCAGCACGATCCGATCGGGCTCTGTCGCTGAGGAACGGCTGAGAAGATGCGTCGGGACCGGCCGCAAACTCCTTGACCGGCCCGCGGCTCCGCTGGTCTGCTGACCTCGGTGACCAGAGCTGGTCGGGTCGCCCTCCGGGCCTCCCGCGGTCCCCCACCCCACGGCGACGCCGCCCCCCTTCTCCCGACCGGAGCCCCGCTGTGTCCGAGCCTGCCCTCACACCTGTCGTCGACGCCCCGCGCGACACGTCCGCCCCCGACCCGCGCCGATGGGTGATCCTCGGGATCATCGCCGTCGCGCAGCTGATGATCGTCCTCGACTCCTCGATCATGAACATCGCACTGCCGTCCGCCGCAGAGGACCTCGACATCGCGCCGGCGGACCTGCAGTGGGCCATCACGTCCTACACGCTGGCGTTCGGCGGGCTGCTGCTGCTCGGTGGCCGCATCGCCGACTACCTCGGACGCAAGACCACCTTCGTCGTCGGTCTCCTCGGGTTCGCCGCGGCATCGGGCCTCGGCGGGGCCGCGGCCACCGAGGGTCTGCTGTTCGCGGCCCGCGCGCTGCAGGGCGTGTTCGCCGCGCTGCTCGCACCGGCCGCCCTGGCGCTCATCACTGTGACGTTCACGGAGGGCCGCGAGCGCGCCAAGGCGTTCGGGGTGTTCGGCGCGATCTCCGGCGGCGGCGCAGCGATCGGTCTGCTGCTGGGCGGGGTGCTCACGGAGTACCTGAACTGGCGCTGGTGCCTGTTCGTCAACCTGCCGATCGCGCTGGTCACGGGCGCGTTCGCCGTCCGCTACCTGCGCGAGTCCAAGGCGCCCGGCGACACAGGCTCGACATCCCCGGGGCGATCCTGGCGAGCGTCGGCCTGGCCACGCTGGTCTACGGGTTCACGGAGGCCGCCAAGCAGGAGACCGGCGCCGACGGCTCCGTCGCGGCGGTCGGCTGGACCGACCCGACCGTGCTCGGCTTCCTCGGGTTCGCGGTCCTGTGCCTCGTCGCGTTCGTCGTCGTCGAGACCCGCGTGAAGAACCCGCTGCTGCCCATGCGCGTCGCGCTGGACCGCAACCGCGGCGGCTCCTACCTGGTCTTCTTCCTGGTCGGCGCCGGGCTGTTCTCGATGTTCCTGTTCATGACGCTCTACTTCCAGAACGTGCTGGGCTACGAGCCGCTCAAGGCCGGGTTCGCGTTCCTGCCGTTCAGCGCCGGGATCATCCTCATGGCCGGCGTGGTGGCGCAGCTGCTGCCGCGGGTCGGTCCGAAGCCGCTCATGCTGGTCGGCCTCGCGCTGGCCACCACCGGCATGCTGCTCCTGCTCACCACCACACCCGAGTCGTCCTACGCGACCAGCGTCCTGCCGGGGATCGTCATCATGAGCCTCGGCATGGCGGCGGTGTTCATCCCGGCGTCCAGCACCGCGCTCGTCGGGGTCGGCAAGCACGACGCCGGCGTGGCCAGCGCGTTGCTCACCACGTCGCAGCAGGTCGGCGGGTCCCTGGGCCTGGCGCTGCTGAGCACCTTCTCGATCAGCGCGACCGCGACCCGGCTGTCCGACCTGGCCGCGGGAGGTGCCGACCCGTCGGCCGCGGCGACCCTGGCGACCGCGCAGGTGGCCGGGTTCCACGTGGCCTACCTGGGCGGGGCGATCATGCTGGCGCTCGGGTTCGTCGCGGCGCTGACGCTCATCACGGCCAAGAAGGACGACCTGCCCGCGGAGGCCGCCGTCGCCGCCTAGCGGGACGCCGGCGGGTACGCCCGCACGCCGTGCGACGCGAGCCGCGCGATCTCCTCGAGTCGCGCGGCTCGCGTCGTCTCACGCTTGGCGTGCACCAGCCACTCGAGCATCGCCCGACGCGCCGACGGAGGGAACGCGTCGAACTGCGCGCGTGATCCGGGGTGCCTGTCGAACGCGACGCCCAGGTCGTCCGGCACGATCAGGTTCTCGACGTCGTCGAGCAGCGTCCACGAGCCGTCGGCCTTGGCGGCGTCGATGAGCGCCCGCCCGGCCGGCGTCATCCGCCCCTCGGCCTCGAGCCGCACGATCCGCTCCTTGTTGGTGCGCGCCCACCCGCTGCCCGGCTTGCGGCGTGTGAACCACAGGGCGTGGCGCTCGTCGTCCAGCGTCCGGCCGGACGAGTCGATCCACCCGACGCACAGCGCCTCCTCGACCGCGTTCACGTAAGGCACGCGCGGCCTGCCGGTGACCGACTTCCAGGACACCAACCAGGCGCCGGCCTCGGTGGCGTGGTGGGCCAGCAGCCAGTCGCGCCACTCCTGCACGGTCTCGACGTGCACGTGCGGGGCATCGTCCCTGCCGGCCATGGGGTCCTCCGAGTCGTCGGCTGCACCATCTCTACCGGTCGGCACCCACACGCGCCGGACGTCAGTCGGGGGGCGTCAGCGCGTCCCGGGCGCGCTCGGCCCGACGCAGCTCGCGCTCGAGCGTCGTCACCTCGCGCTCGTCGTGCCGCAGGGTCTGCTGCGCCAGGCCGACGTCCCGGTCCGCCGCGGTGGCCGCCTTGCCGGCCGCGGCGAGCCGGCGCCGCACCTCGGCCAGCTCGCGCACCAGGTCGTCCTCCTCGTCGTGGGCGCGCGCCGCGGCCTGCTCCGCGCGGGCGACCTCGGCGGCGCTGTCGTCGCGGGTGGCGACGGCCGCGTCGTGGCGTCGTCGGGCCTCGGTCGCTGCGCGGTCGGCGGCGTCCCACGCGGCCTGCGCCTCCTCGCGCGCGCGCTGCTCCCGGGCCTCGCGGCGCTCGCGCCGGTCCCGCTCGGCGGCGGACTCCCGGGGCTCGTCGGGCGCGTCCGGGTCGGCTGCTCGGCCGTCGGGGGCCGGGTGTCGCGGGACCGCCCGGAACCGCCGACCACCGTGAGCCGCCGCGGTGTGGGCGTCGGCGGCCGGGACGGGGCGGACGGCGTCCGGGGGCCGGCCGACGCGCTCGCGTCGCCGCTGCCGAACCCGGCGTACTCGCGCGCGGCGGTGAGCCGACCCGAGGCGACCTCGCGCGCCACCTCGGGGTCGGCCAGCGCCGCGGTGAGCGTCGCGTCGAGCTCCTGCGCCACCTGCTCGCCCACCTTCTGCCCGGCCGCCTGCGCGAGCCGGCGGGCGCGCGCGACCAGCGACCGGACCAGCTGGCGGCGCTGCGCGGACAGCTCACGCAGCGCGGGGCCGTCGAGCGACTTCTCCGCCTCGCGCAGGCCCTCCCCGAGCGCGATGACCTGCTGCGCGAGCGCGGGGTCGTCGCGCACCAGCAGGTTCACCAGCCACGCCGAGACGGTCGGCTTGCGCAGGTCGCCGATCGCCGCGGCCAGCTCCTTGTCGCCGTCGGCGCGCGCGGCCTTCACGGCGGCCGTGCGCCGCGCGACGAAGTCGGCGGGCGGCCCGGCGTAGAGGTCGTCGGCGACGTCGTCCAGGTCGCTCATGGTCCGACCTTGCCGTGCCCGCGGCGCGCCGTCCACGACGGGCTCACGACGGCCTCACTCCCGGGGAGTCTCCAGCTCGAACCGCACCGTGCGGTCGGCGACGGACGCCGCGACGAGCCGCACGCGGACGTCCTCGCCCAGCGGCAGGCCCGTCCCCTCGATGCGCGCCCGCACCGCCGGCTCGCGCAGCTGCACCACGCCCGCGTCGCGGTCGTCCCGCACGTCGATGATCGCGCCGTCGAACACGTCGCCCACGCGGCCCGTCAGCAGCGCCGCCTCCACCAGGTCGAGGCAGCCGCGCTCCAGCTCGGAGGCGTGCTTGTCGCCCGCCGCCATGCGGTCGGGCAGCCCGGGCAGCGCGTCCCGGACCCAGTCGGGCACCGGCCGACCGGCGCACAGGGCCACGCACGTCTCGCCGACGAACCGGTCGACGAGCCGGCGCAGCGGAGCCGTGGCGTGCGCGTAGGGCGCGGCGATCGCGGCATGGATCGGAGCCGCCGGGACGTCGCCGTCGAACGCGACGTACGCCGCTCCCCGCAGCAGGGTGGTCGCGTCGGTCAGCAGCGCCGCGTGCGCCGGGTTCGCGGCGTCCAGGTCGCGGATGACGTCGCCCGGCGTCGCCCCGTCGGGCCACGGCACACCGAGCGCTCGGGCCGAGCGACGCAACCGGTCGACGTCGCGAGGGTCGGCCTCGGGCAGCGTCCGGACGATCCCGATGCGGCCGTCGAGCATCAGCCGCGCGGCGCACATGCCCGTGAGCAGCGAGATCTGCGCGTTCCACTCCTCCACCGGCAGCGTCGCGCGGCTGCCCAGCGTCCAGGTGTCGTCGGGCCCCTGCTCGACCACCTGCTCCGGGGTGGGCAGCGTGATCCCGCCGCGTGCCCGCTCGGCCGCCTCTCGCAGCCGGCCGACCTCGCGCAGCAGCTGGAGGGACTCGTCGGCGGACCCGTCGTCGACCGCGGCCTGCGCACCCGCGTAGGTCAGCTGGGCGCGGCTGCGCACCGACACCCGACGCACGTCCGTCCGCACCGGCGCGCCGTCGGCGTCCAGGTCGATGGTCCACAGCAGCGCGGGCGCCACCTGGTCCGGCAGGAGGCTCGCGGCCCCCTCGGACAGCCGCGGCGGGTGCAGCGGCGTCCGGCCGTCCGGCGCGTACAGGGTCTCGACGCGCTGCCGTGCCTCCCGGTCGATCGCGCCACCGGGTCGCACCCAGGCCGCGACGTCGGCGATCGCGTACCGCACCCGGAACCCGTCCCCCGGCGCTCGAGGTGGACCGCCTGGTCCAGGTCGGTGGAGCCCTCGGGGTCGATCGTCACGAACGGGACGTCGGTGGCGTCCTCGCGCTCCCCCGCCGGGCCCCCGGCGATCACGGCGTCGGCCTCCGCCAGGACGTCGGCGGGGAACTCGGCCGGCACGTCGAGCTCGTGCCGCAGGTCGTCGAGGCCGCGGCGGATGAGGACGTCGATGCTCTCGCCCTGGGCCTCCTGCGGCGGGCGGGCGTGCAGCTGGACGTGGCGTCGGGGCACGGCGCGAGCCTAGGTGGGGGCGCGGGTCGTCGCCCGTCGGCGGAGGGCGTGGGATTCGAACCCACGAGAACGGGGTTGTCCCGCTCCAACGGTTTTCAAGACCCACGGAGCACAGCGTGTTGACCTGCACAGACAGACTGAACCGCCCCGGCTTCGATGGAGGCTCTCATTCCACGAAGGATGAGAGTCATGGCAGCACCGAGGAAGTACCCGGAGGAGCTTCGGGAGCGAGCGATCAGGTTGGCCGTCGACGCTGCGGACGTGACCCGGCGACTCGAGCCCGCGGCGCTGAAGCGGGTCGGTGACCAGCTCGGGATCAACCCCGAGACGTTGCGCAACTGGGTCCAGCAGGCCGAGGTCGACCAGGGCCACAGGCCGGGCGACCACGAGCGAGGACGCGAAGCGGATCGCGGAGCTCGAGCGGGAGATCAAGGAGCTGCGCCGGGCGAACGAGATCCTGCGGACGGCGTCCGCTTTTTTCGCGGCGGAGCTCGACCGCAGCCGTACTGACCGGGGTGCTCGTCGAGTTCATCGACGAGCACCGCGACCGGTTCGGGGTCGAGCCGATCTGCACCGTCCTCACGCGAGCCGGCTGCAGATCGCCCCGAGCACCTACTACGCCGCCAAGAAGCGCGCCCCATCGGCGCGGTCGGTGCGCGATGCGCGCTGACGACGCGCTGATCGCGACGATCCACGCGGACGAACTACGGCGTGTACGGCATCCGGAAGGTGTGACGCCGAGCTGCGCCGCGCAGGGCCACCCGGTGGCCCGGTGCACGTCGAGCGGCTCATGCGCGGCGCTGGGCTGCGCGGTGTGAGCCGCGGCGAAGGGCCAGCGCACCACGATCCCGCGGCAGCGGCCGCGGACGCCCGGCCGACCTGGTGCAGCGGGCGTTCACCGCGACCGCGCCCGACCAGCTGTGGGTCGCCGACTTCACCTACTGCGCGACCTTCGCCGGGTGGGTCTACGCCGCGTTCGTCATCGACGTCTTCTCCCGGCGGGTCGTGGGGTGGCAGGCCGCCAAGAACCTGCGCACCGACCTGGCCCTGGACGCCCTGGAGATGGCGCTGTGGGACCGGGCCCGCGCCGGACGCGACATCACCGGGCTGATCCACCACTCGGACAACGGCGTCCAGTATATCGCGGTCGCGCTACACCGAACGCCTCGCCGACGCCGGCGCTGTGGCCTCGGTCGGCTCGACCGGCGACTCCTACGACAACGCCCTCGCCGAGGCGTTCAACTCGCCTCTTCAAGGCCGAGCTGATCCGCAACCTCGGGTCCGTGGCGCTCCATCGACGACCTCGAGATCGCGGTCGCTGGAGTACATCGACTGGTTCAACCACCGCCGCCTCCACGGCGAGATCGGACTCATCCCACCCGTCGAGCACGAAGACCAGCACTACCGCCACAACCCCGCGGCGGCTACCGTCGAAACGTCAGTTCCGAGCCTCCACTCAACCCGGGGCGGTTGCGCCGGGGGATTGAGGAGAGCCTTTCCATGGAACCCGGGGCGGTTCACGTTACAGGCAGGCACCCACATTGGCGGTATGCCAGCCGTTGGCCGAGCCTGTGACCTGCAACTTCACCCCAGCCTGTGAGGTGTGGGCGGCCGCGCTGAGTAGGATCAAGGTGTCCACGACGGTCCTCGGCGTGAGTTCCGATGTTAGTTCCGTGTTCGAGTTCGCCGATGGGTACACGTGGAAATGGGGCAGGCACGGGCCGGGGCGCGGCTCGGCGGTGACCGGAAGCCATGCGGTGGCGGATCGGCCGCCTGAACTGCGGAACACATTCGGCGGAGGGCGTGGGATTCGAACCCACGAGAACGGGGTTGTCCCGCTCCAACGGTTTTCAAGACCGTCTCTTTCGGCCGCTCAGACAGCCCTCCCGCGCGGGCGCGGCCCGACGCGGGAACGAGTCTCCCACAGCACACTGGCGTCGCATGGTCTAGACCAGTAGGGTCACGAGCGTCATCGTCGACACATCCTGGAGGCAGGCCATGCAGCGTTCCGTCGTCGTCGCACTCTCCGGCGGGCTGCACGCCCGCCCGGCCGCCCAGTTCGTCGCCGCGGCCGGTGCTCTGCCCGCGAAGGTGACGATCGCCAAGGCCGGCGGCACCCCCGTGGCCACCGCCTCGATCCTGGCGATCATGACGCTCGGCGTCGGGGCCGGCGACGAGGTCGTGCTCGAGACGGCCGACGACGACGCGGACGCGGCCGCCTCGATCGACGCGCTCGAGGGCTTCCTGCGCCAGAGCGTCTAGAGCCCGAGCTCCGCCAGCACGGGCAGCGCGGCCCGCACGGCCGACCGCGCCTGGTCGGCCGTGCGCTGCGCGAGCGCCAGGTCCGCGAGTGCGCGGCACTCGTCGAGCGTGACGGAGGCCAGCACGGCGCCGACGTCCGGCAGGGCACGCGCGGTCATGGACAGCGACGCGACGCCGAGCCCGACCAGCACCGGCGCGAGCGCGGGGTCGGCCGCCGCCTCGCCGCACACGCCGACGGGCCGGTCACGCGCCGCTCCTCCGGCGCACGCCAGCTGCACGAGCGACAGCACGCCGGGCTGCCACGGCGTGGACAGCGCGGCCAGGCCCGCCAGCTCACGGTCCGCGGCCATCGCGTACTGGGTCAGGTCGTTGGTGCCCAGGCTGGCGAACCGGGCGCGGTCGAGCAGGTCCGCGGACCGCAGCGCGGCGCCGGGCACCTCGATCATCACGCCCGCCTGCGCCAGCCCGTGGCGCGCGCAGCGCTCGACGAAGTCGTCGGCCTCCTGCGCGGTCGCCACCATCGGCGCCATGACCCAGACGTCCGCCGACGACGAGCGCGCGGCCTGCGCGATCGCGGTCAGCTGGTCGTCGAGCACCTCGGGGTGCGTCCAGGACGTGCGCAGCCCGCGGATGCCGAGTGCCGGGTTGGTCTCGTCGTCGGCCGTCACGAAGGGCAGCGGCTTGTCCGCGCCGGCGTCGAGCGTGCGGATGACCACGCGCGCGCCGGGGAACGCGTCCAGCACGCGGGTGTACGTCGCCACCTGCTCGGGGACGCCCGGCGCCGTGGTCCGGCCCAGGAACGCGAGCTCGGTCCGGAACAGCCCGACCCCCTCGGCGCCCAGCTCCGCGGCGGCGACCGCCCCGGCCGCGTCGGCGACGTTGGCCAGCAGCGCGACGCGGTGCCCGTCGGCGGTCCGGCCGGGACTCTCCAGGCGGCTGGGCCGCACCGGCGTGGCCACCACGGACCGCACGGCCTCCGCGGACGGGTCGCGGACCACCTCGCCCGTGGCGCCGTCGACGAGCACCGTGTCCTCGTCCGCGAGGGCGTCCGCCCCGGCCACCGCGACCACGCACGGGATGCCCAGCGCGCGCGCCAGGATCGCGGTGTGCGCGGTGGGGCCGCCGCCGGAGGTCACGATCGCGAGCACCCGGGAGGCGTCGAGGCGGGCCGTGTCCGCGGGTGCCAGGTCCCTCGCCACCAGGACGAACGGGTGGTCGGGCTCCGGGACGCCGGGCGGCCGCAGGCCCAGCAGCTGCGCGACGATCCGGTCCCGCACGTCCTGCACGTCACGGGCGCGGTCGGCGAACATCCCGCCCAGCGCGCGCAGCTGCTCGGCCACCAGCTCGGCGGCGTCCCAGACGGCTCGCGCCGGTGCCGCGCGCGTCTCGAGCACGCGCCGTCGTGCCTCGTCGGCCAGCGACGGGTCCGCCGCCATGGCGGCCGTCACCGCCAGGATGTCCGCCGCCTCGCCGTGGGCCGCCTCGGCCGCCCGGGCCAGGACCTCCCGGACGTGGTCGGCGGCCTCATCCACCGCGGCCGCTGCCGCCGCCAGGTCCGTCCCCGGAGCCAGCGGCTCGGGCGAGGGTGCCGGCGGGGCGTCGGGCATGCGCGCCACGACCCCGACCCGGCGGCCCGGGCTGACCCCGAACCCCCGCAGGGTCAGCGTTGCGGCAGCGACCGCGGTGGTCATCGTGCGGCGGCCGGCTCGTCGACCGTGCTCGTCCGACCGCGGGCTCGACCCGGCGCTCGGCATGGTCGTCGGCCGCGGGCAGCACACCCGCGTCGTCGTCGTCCTCACGCCCGGGCGTGCGCAGGTTCCAGCGCGTGATGACGAACCGGAACAGCACGTAGTAGACGACCGCGTAGCCGAGCCCGATGACGATGAGCAGCAGCGGCATCGTGGCGATCCGGAAGTTCAGCAGGTAGTCGATGGCCCCGGCGGAGAACCCGAACCCGTCCTTGATCCCGAGGGCGTTGACCAGCGCGAGCGACGTGCCGGTGAGGACCGCGTGGATGACGTACAGCGGGTAGGCCACGTAGACGAACGCGAACTCGAGCGGCTCGGTGACGCCCGTGACGAACGAGACCAGCGCGGCCGAGCCCATGATGCCGGCGATGACCTTGCGGTTCTTGGCCTTCGACGTGTGCACGATCGCCAGGGCCGCGGCGGGCAGCGCGAACATCATGATCGGGAAGAAGCCGGTCATGAACGTGCCGGCCGTGGGGTCGCCCAGCAGGAACCGGTTGATGTCGCCGTGCGCCACCACGCCGTCCGCGTTGGTGTACGTGCCGAACTGGAACCAGGGCAGCGAGTTGAGGATGTGGTGCAGGCCCAGCGGGACGAGCAGGCGGTTGAGCGTGCCGTAGACGAAGGCGCCGAGGATGGTCGAGCTGGTGACCCAGTCGCCGACGGCCGTGAACCCGCTGTTGAACACGGGGTAGATGAGCGCGCCCACCACGGCGACCAGGACCGCGGCGCCGGCGGTGACGATGGGCACGAACCGCCGGCCACCGAAGAACGCCAGGTACGCGGGCAGCTTGATCCGGTAGTAGCGCTGGAACAGCAGCGCCGCGACGAGGCCCATGACGATGCCGCCCAGCACGCCGTAGTTGATGAGCTCCTGCGTCTCGCCCTCGCCGGCCTTCTCCAGCGTGTAGGGCGACAGGGCGTCGCTGACGCCCTTGAAGACCAGGTAGCCGATGACGGCCGCGAGGCCGGTGGACCCGTCGGACTTGCGCGCGAACCCGACCGCGACGCCGACGGCGAACAACAGCGGCAGGTTGGCGAACAGCGCGTTGCCGGCCGCGCCCAGGACGGCCGCGACGGGGAGCATCCAGGGCAGGTGCGCACCCAGGCCGTCGGCGCCGAGCATGTCCGGCTGACCGAGCCGCAGCAGCAGCGCGGCGGCGGGCAGGGAGGCGATGGGCAGCATCAGCGAGCGGCCGATGCGCTGCAGCTGGGCGAGGCCGGGGATGCCGCGCTTCTCGGTGGTGCCGGCTGAGCGGGGGGTCTCGGCGGTGGCGGTGGTCATGGAGCACTCCTCGTTAAGTGTCCTGAAGATCCGGGGGATGTCTGGTCTGGACCAGTTGCGAGCAGACTGGTCTAGACCTCATGATGTGTCAAGGGTCACGTCGCGACGGCGCGGACCGTCGCACGAAGGAGTGGCCCGGGGTGGACGAGTCGGAGCACGGCAGCGCGCACAAGTACCTCCTGGTGCGTGATCACCTGGCGACCCTGGTCGCCCACGAGCTGCGGGTGGGCGACGCGATCCCGTCGGAACGGCACCTGTCCCAGCAGTTCGGGCTGTCCCGGATGACCGTGCGGCAGGCGGTCGACACGCTGGTCACCGAGGGCGTGCTGGTCCGCGAGCAGGGGCGCGGGACGTTCGTCGCGCCGCAGCGCATCGACTTCGAGATGCGGCTGACCACGTTCGGCGAGGAGATGAGCCGCCGCGGCATGGAGCCCGCGACGACGGTGCTCACCGCGCAGGTCGTCGCCGCCACGCCCGACGTCGCGACCGCGCTCGAGATCGAGCCGCGCGACAAGGTGCACTTCCTCTACCGCGTCCGCAGCGCCGACGGCACGCCCATCTGCATCGAGCAGGTGTGGGTCCCCGTGGCCCTGGCCCCGGACCTGTTCGCCGCGGGACCGCCGCCGAGCATGTACGAGGCGCTGCGCGAGCGCGGGCTGGCGCCCGAGTGGGGCGAGGACACGCTGTCCGCCGACGAGGCCACCGACACCGAGGCCTCCCTGCTGGGCCTCGGCGACGCCCGGGCCGTCCTGCGCGCCGAGCGGCGCACGTACTCGGTGGACGCGGCGACCATGTTCTCGCGCGCCTGCTACCGCGCCGACCGGTACAGCGTCTGGGTCCCGCTGCGCGCACCGCGCCCCACCCTGGTCCCCCGTCGGAACCGCGACGAGAGCAGCACGGCCACCGGACCGGCCCCCGCCGGCACCGGCACCACCAGTCCCGCGTCGGCAACGGCGCCCGCGGGAGCACCGGGAGGACGGCGATGAAGCCGCAGAGCAGAGATCAGGCGGCCGCCATCCTGGCCGCCCTGGGAGGCGTCGAGAACATCGACGAGATCGAGCCGTGCACCACGCGGTTGCGGTCGCTGGTGCGTGACGCGGGCCGGGTGGACGCGGCGGGCCTGCGTGCGGCCGGCGCGTTCGGCGTGATGATCTCCGGACGCGTGGTGCAGGTGGTGGTGGGCCCGCACGTGGACCTGATCGCCACCGACCTCGACGAGCTGATGTGAGGAGCTGGACATGACCAAGGCGGAGAAGATCCTCGCGGCGCTCGGCGGGGACGCCAACGTGCTCGACCTGGAGCCGTGCATCACGCGCCTGCGGGTGGAGGTGGAGGACCCGACCCTCGTCGACGAGCCCGGGCTCAAGGCGGCCGGTGCGATCGCGGTGGTCCGCTCGGGCATCGCGGTGCAGGTGATCGTCGGCCCCGAGGCGGACACCCTGGCCTCCGACATCGAGGACCTGCGCTGATGGCGGCGCTCACCGTCCTGTCCCCCGTCGGCGGGCAGGTCCTGGCCCTGGCCGAGGTGCCCGACCCGGTGTTCTCGGCCGAGCTGGTCGGTCCGGGCCTGGCCGTCGACCCCCTGCGCGTACCGGGTGCCGAGGTCATCTCCCCCATCGCCGGCACCATCATGAAGCTCCACCCGCACGCGTTCGTCGTGCAGCACGACGACGGCCGCGCGGTGCTCGTGCACCTGGGCATCGACACCGTCGAGCTCGGCGGCCAGGGGTTCACGCTGCACGCCGCCGAGGGCGACCAGGTGCGCGCCGGCCAGGTGGTCGTGACGTGGGACCCCGAGGAGGTCGGCGCGGGCGGACGCTCGCCCGTCTGCCCCGTCGTCGGCCTCGAGGCGCCCGCCGACGACCTCACCCGGCTCGCGCGCCCCGGGGACACGGTCGCCGCCGGCGAGCCCCTGCTGACGTGGGCATGACGCTCCTCGAGATCGCCGTCCAGGACGTCGCGGGTGCCCGGGTCGCCGTCGCGGGCGGCGCCGACCGGCTCGAGCTGTGCGCCGCGCTGCCCGAGACCGGTGGCCTCACGCCCAGCATCGGGCTGCTGGCCGAGGTGGTCGCCGCGGTCCCCGCGACGGTCGGCGTGCACGTCCTCGTGCGGTCACGCCCGGGCGGCTTCACCTACGCCGCCGACGAGCTCGCCGTGCAGGTCCGGGACGTGCGCGCCGCCGTCGCCGCCGGTGCCGCCGGGGTGGTGGTCGGGGCGCTGGCCGCGGACGGCTCGGTGGACCGTGCCGCGGTGGGCGCCCTGGTCGAGGCCGCGGACGGACGCGAGGTCACGTTCCACCGCGCGCTCGACACCGTCCCGGACGTGACGACGGCCGTCGACGACCTCGTGGCGCTGGGCGTCACCCGGCTGCTCACGTCCGGCGGCGCGTCCCGCAGCATCGACGGGGTCGACCGGTTGCGCCGGACCGTGCAGCACGCGGCCGGCCGGGTGCAGGTCATGGCCGGCGGCGGCGTCCGACCGCAGGACGTCGCGCAGCTCGTGGCGGTCGGCGTCGACGCGGTCCACCTGTCGGCCGGCCGGCACGTGGCCGGCTCGGGAGGTCCCGGCGGCGGCTCGGGCGGATGGACGACGACCGACCCGTCGATCGTGGCCGCCGCGGCGGCAGCACTGGGACGCCGGGCCGGCTGAGCGGGTCAGACCCCGTGGATGGCCTCGAGCCGACCGGTGCGGATGGCCTCGACCAGCGCGGCGTGGTCCCGCTCGGTGCGGTCGGCGTAGTCGGCGGCGAACGTCGCGAACGCCTCGTCGGCCACCTTCGAGCTGCCGAGGTACGCGGCGATCTCCACCCGGTCGCCCGAACGCGCGTGCGCCCGCGCCAGCGTCCACGCGCACAGCTCGGCGTACCGCTGCATGCCGGCCGGCACCATCTGGTCGATCACCGCCGACCCCTTCCAGTCCCGCAGCTGGCGGATGTAGAAGTCGCGCTCGACCCCGTCGACACCCTGCGTGCGCTGCCAGCCCAGCAACGCGTCGCTGGCCGCCTGCATCAGGCGCTGACCCTCCACCACGCGCTGCCCGGACTGCGTGTACTCGCTGGCCCCGAGGAACTGCTCCAGCACCGACGGCTGCGCCTCCTTGGCCTGCAGGACGAGCAGGTCGTCCTCGTCGACGCCCTCGAGGAGCAGGATCCACGCGCGGGTCCCCACGCTGCCGACGCCGACCACCTTGCGCGCCATGTCGATCACGCGGTACCCGTCGAGCAGGTGCCGACGGTCCGGCTGCAGAGAGCTGCGGTACGCCGCGACCAGCTCGCCGAGGCCCGCCGAGAACGCGACCGCCTCGCGCGCACCCATCAGCTCCTCGAGGGTCATGACCAGCGGCGGGTCCGACCGGAACCGGCGACGACCGTCGACCACGCCGGTCAGCTTGGCCACCGACTGCAGGTGGTCGTGCGTGCGGGCCTTGTCCACCGAGCTGCGCGTCCGCTTGGCCAGCCGCTTGGTCATGTCCCCTGCGCCGTCCCGCAGGAAGTCGTCCACGTCCAGCCGCGCGTACCAGACCTCGAGGTTGGGCTTCGTCGCCATCTCCCGGATCGTCGTGCGATACGTGCGCGCGACCGCGACCACCATGGCCCGCCGCTCCTTGGCGCTCGCGCCGATCGACCGAGCGGCGACCTCCACGCTCGCGACCAGGCGCTTGACGTCCCACTCGAACGGTCCCGGCAGCGTCTCGTCGAAGTCGTTGAGGTCGAACAGGAGGCGGCGCTCGGGCGTGCCGTAGAGGCCGAAGTTCGACATGTGCGCGTCCCCGCACAGCTGCACGTCGATGCCCGAGTCGGGCACCGCTGCGAGGTCGGAGGCCATCACCAGCGCGGCGCCCCGGTAGAACGCGAAGGCTGACGTGGCCATGCGCCCGTACCGCAGCGGCACCAGGTCGGGCACGCGCGTGGCGCCCTGCTGGACCAGCAGGTCGAGCGGGTCGGGCCGGTCCTCCCCGGCGCCGACGTCGGCCAGCGCCTCCCGCGCGAGCAGCACCCGGGCCGCGGCGCCCCGCTCCTTGCGTGCCGCGCGGGTGAGGTGCTGGACCGGGTCCGTCGACCGACGACGTGCCGGCCGCAGCGGTGGTGCGGGATGGGCCGTGCCCGTGGTCGTCATCTCCCGAACGTAGGCCGCGCCGCGGTGCGGCGGAAGGGCCTCAGCCCCCCTGCTCCCACCAGCGCGCCGGCCACCCCGGCGACACCACGTCCAGGCCGTGCAGGGCGCTGACGCGCGCCAGCTCGACGTCGTAGGTGGCCACGGCGACCACCCCGGGATGGGCCAGCGCGGCGCCCAGGTGCAGCGCGAGGAACGGGGCCAGCACGCCGGAGACCTTGGTCGCCGCCTTGAGCGTCTGGTCGGAGAACCGCACGACCTCCACCCGCTCCTGCACGTCGTGCGCGACGCCCGTGGCCTCGACCCCGCGCGGCCGCGCGACCCGCCGGAGCTCGGTGAGGCTCAACGGGGTGGTGACCAGACGCGACTCGTGGTCGGCCGCCCACGCCAGCCACTGCGGTCCGCACGGCGCACCGTCCAGGTACCGGGACAGGGCCGAGCCGTCCGCGTACACCCGGCCCGTCGGAGCCGGGACCGGCCCGCGCTCGCCGTCAGGTGCCCGCCGCTGCTGCGGGACCATCCCGGCCGGCTCGTCGCCGCGCGGACGCGGCGCGGGGGCGGGAGGCGGCTCGGGCACGGGCCCATGATCCCCCACCCCGTCGTGACACGACCGCGGCCGGCCCCCGTGCAGGGGCCGGCCGCGGTCGAGGGAGACCTCGAGGGTCACCGGCTGCGCAGACGCTCCATCGCGAGCTGCACGAGGGAGATCAGCGCCTGCTTCGTCGCGGCACGCGAGCGCGCGTCCGTGTAGAGCACCGGCACGTGCGCCGGGATCGCCAGCGCCTCACGGACGTCGTCCAGCTGGTGCTTGGCGACGCCGTCGAAGCAGTTGACGCCCACGACGAACGGGATGCCGCGGCTCTCGAAGTAGTCGACGGCCGGGAAGCACTGGTCGAGCCGGTCGGTGTCGACCAGCACGACGGCGCCGATGGCACCGCGGACCAGGTCGTCCCACATGAACAGGAACCGGTCCTGACCAGGGGTACCGAACAGGTAGAGCCAGAGCGACCCCGGCAGGGCGATGCGACCGAAGTCCATCGCCACCGTCGTGGTGGTCTTGCGGTCCGACACACCGCCGGCGTCGTCGACGCCGACCGAGTGCTCGGTCATCGCGGCCTCGGTGTTGAGGGGCTCGATGTCCGAGATGGAACCGATGAAGGTCGTCTTGCCGACGGCGAACCCGCCGGCGACGACGATCTTGACGACTGTGGGTGCGACGCTTCCTGCCGTGCCCGCCGGAGCGGCCACAGCGGCGTCAGAGGGCGGAAATGCCATTGAGAACACTCTCCAGCACGCTGAGGGACAGGGCAGGTGACTCACCGGTGTTGACCTCGACCGGCTGTGAGGTGTGCACGCGCACGAACTGCTGGTCGGCGAGGTCGGACACGAGGATCCGGATCACGCCGAGCGGCAGGTGGAGCAGGGCCGAGAGCTCGGCCACGGAGATGTAGTTGGACGCGGCATGCTGCAGGATCGCCCGCTTCTCGGGCGGGAGACCCTGGCTGGTGACGGCGCCCGGCATCGCCTCGACCAACGCCTCGAGAGGCAGGTCGGAGCGCGCCGAGCGCACGCGGCCACCGGTCACGGCGTAGGGCCGGACCGTTCTGGCCTCGTACTCGATGTGCTCGCTCATGAGTCCGTCGCTCCGGGGCCTCAGGCCACCGGCGCGCGGGTCGCGCCGTCGACGGGGAGCTGGCCGCGCATCTCGGAGATGAGCTGCGGGGTCAGGGTGGCCTCGGTACGGGAGACGAGCATCGCCATCTCGTAGCCGATGAGGCCCACGTCGCAGCTCGACTCCGCGACCACGGCGAGGACGGAGCCGTTCGAGACGCTCATGAGGAAGAGGAACAAGTTGTCCATCTCCACGATCGCCTGACGCACCTCCCCCGCACGGAGCTGGCGCGCGGCGCCACGGGTCAGGCTCGACATGCCCGAGACGATGGCCGCGAGCTGGTCGCCGCTGGTGCGGTCGAGCTGCTCGGACATCGCCATGAGAAGACCGTCCGCAGACACCACGAGTGTGTGGCGAGTGCCGGGCACGGTCCGGACGAAGTTGTCCAGGAGCCAGCCGAAGTTGGCTGCCTCGGTGCTGAGCGCGGTCACACTTCCTCCTTGCTGGTGCAGTCGGTGACTGCGGGGTCAGACGCCACCGAGATGGTGACGACGGCTGTGGGATCAGGGATGGTCATGAGCTGGCTCCGTTCGGGCCGGACGGAGCCTCGGTGGCTCGGCGGCCACGAGAGGTTCCTGACTGGAAGCTGGACAGGCGGGAGCGGAGCTGGTCCGCGTCGCGCTGCACGGGCTTCCCTTCGTCCTCGGCGACGGTGGACGCCGGGACAGCTGTGGGGACTCGCTTGGTCAGGCGCTCCGCGTTGCCGCCCGTCGCCGCCGGCCGGTAGGCCGACAGCTGGGAGAGCTCGGACAGTGCCTGCTCCTGGATGTCGGAGCGCAGCGCCAGCATGGCCGCCACCTCGTCGTCGAGCGTGCCGATCCGGGGTGCGACCGACGGCGGCAGCGAGGGCTGCGGGACCGTCGAGGCCGGCGTCGGGTTGCCACCGGGACGGGCGGACCACTCGGGCGGCGACCACGACCCGGCCGCGGCCGGCTCCAGGGCGGAGGGGGCCTTGGGCAGCGGCGCCGCCGGGGCGGCGGGGGCGGACCAGGTGGTCGATGCCATCCACGACTGCCCGGCGTCGGCGCCCGCAGGGGTCTGCGGGGCCGGTGCCTCGGCGTTCCAGGCCGACGTCCGGACCGGGGCGACCTGGCTGAGGGGCTCGGGTGCGACCGGGACGGGCGCCGACGCGGTCGAGGCGGCAGCAGCCTCCTCGCCCTTCTTGCGACCGAACAGGCCCCACTTGCGGCGGCCCTTCGCGTCGTCCGGCGTCTGCACGACCTCGGTGAACGACGCCTCGGGGGCGGCCGTCACCGCCGGCGCGGCCGGGGCCCAGGCCGGCGCGGCGGCCGGCTCGGGGGGCGCGAACGACACCGGGGTCGGGTCGTACGCGGGCAGCTGGGGCGCGGGAGCCTGCGGCGCGAACGCCGCCGGCTCGGGCGTGACGGCAGCGGCGGCCTCGACCGGCGTGAACAGCTGCGTCGGCGACTCCTCCTGCGGCTGCGGCGCCTGGAACGCGGGCCACGCCGGCGCGTCCTGCACGGGCGCGGCCCAGGCGGGGGCAACCTGCTCGGCGACGGGCTGCGGCTCGGGCTCGGCCGGCTGCTCCTGCTCGTCGACGGGCTCGTCCACGATCTCGGGGTCGGGCTCGAGGTAGACGCGGCGGAACGCGACACCGTCGACGACCGCGACCTCGGGCTCGGGCTCCGGCTCCGGCTCGGGTGCGACCTCGGCCACGGGCTCGGCCTGCTGCTCGCTCCACTCGGGGGCCTGCCAGGTGGGCGGCTCCCACGCCGGCGCGGGCCAGGCGGCCTCGGGCGCTGCCGGCTCCTCGGCGACGGGCGCGGGCTCCGGGTCGCGGACGGGCTCGGCCGACTGCGCGGCGGGCTCGGGCACGATCGGCATGGCGCCCGTGTGCCAGGCGCGGGCCTCGTCGAGGGTCCGCTCGAACGGCTGGTACGGCGCGGGCGTGTCGGACGCCGGGGCGCCCCAGCCCGAGTAGCCGCTGTACGACGTGAAGGTGCGCGCAGGGGCGACCGGGGCCTCGTCCGCCACGGGCGCGGGCGCCGGGGCAGCGACACGCGCGGTCAGCGCCGGAGCGGACTCCGACACGACGGGCGCCTGCCAGGCGGGCTCGTCGTCGTCGACCGGCTGGTCCCAGGCGGCGCTGTCGGAGGCCGCGGGCAGCTCCCACGCGGTCGTCTCGGCGGCCGGGGCCTGCCAGGCCGGCGTCTCCTCGGCGGCGGGGGCGTCCCACGCGGGCGTCTCAGCGGCGGGGGCGTCCCACGACGGCGTCTCGTCGGGAGCGGCCGGGGCCTCCCACGACGGGGCCTGCTCGGAAGCAGCCGGGGCGTCCCACGACGGGGTCTGCTCCGCGGCGGGGGCGTCCCACGACGGCGTCTCCTCCGGAGCAGCCGGGGCGTCCCACGACGGGGTCTGCTCGGCGGCGGGGGCGTCCCACGAGGGCGTCTCGTCCGAAGCAGCCGGGGCCTCCCACGAGGGCGTCTCGTCGGAAGCGACGGGAGCCTCCCACGACGGGGCCTCGTCGGAAGCGGCGGGGGCCTCCCACGAGGGCGTCTCGTCGGAAGCGGCCGGGGCCTCCCACGACGGGGCCTCGTCGGAAGCGGCCGGGGCCTCCCACGACGGGGTCTCGTCGGCGGGGGTCTCCGTGCTCGGCTGGTCCCACGCCGGGGTGGGCGCCCAGGCAGGGGCGTCCTGCTCGACGGGCGTCTCGTGCTCGGCGGCAGCCTCGGCGGCCTGCTGGGCCTCGCGGTTCTCCGCCTCCTGGGCCTCCCACGAGTCCTCGTCGTCCACGAGCTGCGGGACGACCATGGGCTCGGGCGGGGCCGCGTGGGCACCGGTGGACATCCACGGCGCACGGACGGCGTTGGACTGCGCGGGCGGCAGCGAGCGCTCCTCGTCCTCGGACACCAGGGCCGGCACGACCACGTTCTCGCCGGTGTCGGTGCTCGCGGCGGTCTCGGAACGACCGCGGAAGCCGGAGAACAGGCCCGCACGGGCGGCCGGGGCGGGTGCGCTGGGTGCGGGCTCCGTGGTCGACGGCTCCACGGGCTTGGCCCAGGCCGACGTCGCGGCGCGGCTCCGGCTGGGCAGACCACCCTTGAGCGGGGCCACCGTCGGCGGCGTCCAGTCGGCGCCGGCCGCGGAGATCTCGGGTGCGATCCGCCCGTCCGGGGCCTCCGGAAGGACCAGGTTGTCCTCGTCGAAGGTCTTCTTGGAGCGGCTGGGCAGGCCGCTGGTGGGCGACAGCTCGGGGGTGGGGACCGGGGCGTCGGTCTCGTCGGAACCGTCGTCGCGACGACGGCGGTGCGGCAGGCCGAGCGAGGTCTGACCGTCCGTCAGCGCAGCCAGGTCGACCGCCTCGACGAGGGGCGCCTCGATCTGCGGCAGGCCGACGTCCTCGCGCGGCGCGGCCAGCGGGGCGGGTGCTCCACCGCCGTACAGGTTGGTCTCGGTCATCACGAACAGCGTCGCCGGGAACCGGACGATCGTCTCCGTGCCGGTGCCGTGCGCGGCCTTGAGCAGGCGGACGTCGGCGCCGAGGCGCTGCGCGATGCGGCCGACGACGAAGAGGCCGAGGCGCTGGTTGCCCAGGGAGTCGCTGGCGGACGTCGACACGATCTTCGCGTTCGCGGCCTCCATCTCCTGGTCGCTCATGCCCAGGCCCTGGTCGAGGATGCGGACCACGACGAACTGGCCCGAGACACCGGTGGTGACCGTGACGGGGGTCTCCGGCTCGGAGAAGATCGTCGCGTTCTCCAGCAGCTCGGCGAGCATGTGCGCCGCGCCCAGGGCGTTGAAGCCGTGCATGTGCGGGTCGACCTGCAGGTCGAGCTCGACCCGGTCGTACTGCTCGATCTCCGAGGAAGCCGTGCGGACCACGTCGGACAGCGGCATGGCGTCGCGCAGACGACGACCCGAGTCGATGCCGGCCAGGACGAGGAGCGACTCCGCGTTACGACGCATCCGGGTGGCCAGGTGGTCCAGGCGGAACAGGTTGGCCAGGGTGCTCGGGTCCTCCTCCGCGCGCTCCAGGGAGTCGATGAACGACAGCTGGCGGTTGAGGAGCACCTGGTCGCGACGGGCGACGTTGACGAACATCTCCGCGATGGAGCCACGCAGGGCGGCCTGCTCCTGGGCGACCGCGACGGTCGTCGAGTTCACCGAGTTGAACGCGGCGGCCAGCTGGCCGACCTCGTCGCGCGACGTCACCGGGATGGGCGCCAAAGTGATCTCCGGGCCCTCACCGGGCACGGCCACCTGCTCCACCAGGCGGGGCAGCTGCTCGCGAACGTCACCGGCGGCCTTGGTCAGGCGCCGCAGCGGGACGATGATGCCTCGGGAGACGAGCAGGGCGAAGAAGAGCGAGGCGACGACGGCCGCGACGACGATGCCGATGGTGAGCAGGGCTCGCGCCTGGGCGTCGGCGGCGGCCGCGGAGGCCACGTCGTGCGCCTCGGCCAGGACCGCGTCGTTCAGCTCCGACAGGCTGACCAGCTGGCCGTTGATCTCCTGCAGGTAGGCCGCGGGGTCGATCTGCGCGAAGCCCTGCGGGTTGCCCTGCTCGAGCAGGGAGCGCATGCGCGTGAAGTTGGAGGTCGGGTCCTTGGACGGCAGCGACAGGTCCGCGACGTCCAGCGAGTCGACCGCGTTCCCGGCACGCGACCGGGCGAGCTCCGTGGCCGACGACTGCGTGGAGTACCCGCGCACGGAGGCGGTGGCCGCGTTTCGGGTGCTCAGCAGCGCGATGCCGTCGATCATCTCGACGACCAGGTTGTCGGCCGTGGACCCGACCTCGCGGTAGGCGGTGACGTACTGCGCGAGGTCACGGTTCTTGAGGCTGTTGGCGACCTGCTCCATCAGAGACAGCTGGCCGTCAATGAGCTGCGCGTAGTTGCGCTCGATCTGGGCACGCTGCGACTTGATGTCGACCCCGACGCGGACGGCGGGCAGCAGCGTGTTGTACGCGAGCTGCACGTCGGTGAACTGGTCGACGACGGGCTTCGGGAACTGGGTCAGGTCCAGCTTCGCCGTGACCGGTCGGACGGCCGCGAGGGCCGTGTCGGTGACTGTGCGGGCCTCAGCGATCTGCTCCGGTGCGCCGCCGTTCAGCGAGAGCACGCGCTCCGTCTGCAGCGCCGTCGACAGGGGCGCGAAGGCCTGCAGCGTCGTGATGACACCGTCGGAGGCCTGGGCGTACTTCAGCTCGTTCAGCGCGTTCCACGAGATGTACCCGCCGGCGGCGAGCAGCACGATCATGGGGACGGCAAGGACAGCCATCACTTTGGCGCGGATGCCGAGCCGTCGCAGCATGTCGATCCCTTCCGTCTTCCGACAACGGTGTCTCCACCAGGTCGTACCGGTCGTGTCCTGCGGTCAGGTGACCACGGACGTGTCCCGTGTGCCTTCATCGGCTGCTGGACGCCGGACCATTAGCCCGCGGCAGAGTTTGCCATGGACCTCACCCACGGGGATACGAAAACTGGTCCCCTGTTCAGGAGCGCTGTGCTAGCGCACGCGCCCCCCGACGCACGCGCTGGGCTGCGGGGTTACTGTGCGGACGTGCGTGCGGTGGTGATCACGGAACCCGGCGGTCCGGACGTCCTGGCGGTCCAGGAGGTCCCGGAGCCGGTCGTCGGCCCCCGCGACCTGCTCGTCGAGGTGGCAGCCGCGGGGCTCAACCGGGCGGACCTGCTGCAGCGCGCCGGCCAGTACCCGCCGCCCCCGGGTGCGCCCGGCGTGGCCGGGCCTCGAGGCCTCCGGCACGGTCGTGGCCCGCGGGGACGAGCTGGGTCCCGACGACGTCCGGTGGGTGACCGCGTCGCCGCGCTGCTGGCCGGCGGAGGCTACGCGGAGCGCGTCACCGTCCCCGTCGAGCTCGCCCTGCGCCTGCCCGACGGCCTGCCGACGACCGATGCCGCCGCGCTGCCGGAGGCGCTCGCGACGGTCTGGTCCAACCTGCGCGCCGCCCGGCTGTCCCCCGGTGAGACGCTGCTGGTGCGGGGCGGCTCCGGCGGGGTGGGCTCGGTGGCGGTGCAGCTGGCCCACGCGCTGGGCACCCGGGTGATCGCCACCGGCGGCGGTCCCGAGCGGACCGCCCGGGTCAGGGCGCTGGGCGCCGACGTCGCGCTGGACCACCGCGAGCCGGGCCTCGTCGACGCGGTGCGGGAGGCGACGGAGGGGCGCGGCGTGGACGTGGTGCTCGACGTGCTCGGCGCCGGGGGCCTCGCGGACAACCTCGCGGTGCTCGCCGACGACGGCCGCCTCGTGGTCATCGGGATGCAGCAGGGCCGGCGCGGCGAGCTGGACCTGGGCCTGCTGCTGTCCCGGCGGGCGAGCATCCTCGGCACCACCCTGCGCTCACGCCCGCACGAGCAGAAGGTCGCGATCATGGACGGGGTGCGCCGGCACGCGTGGCCGCTGGTGGCCGACGGCGCGGTGACGCCCGTGGTGCACGCGCGCCTCCCGTTCGACCAGGCCCCGGCGGCCCACCGCCTCCTGGAGACGGGCGAGGCGTTCGGCAAGGTCCTCCTCCTCCCCTGACCCACCACCCGTCCCCCCGCCCTGCACCCCCGCAGCGTCCGAGGAAGTACGGGTCCTGACCCGTAGATGCTCGGACGCTACGGGTGTGATGGCGGGACGTCCGAGCAAGTACGGGTCAGGACCCGTTGATGCTCGGACGTTGCGGTGGTGGGTGGGGGTGGGCGGGGCGCCTTCGGTGGGGCGTCAGTCCAGGAGGCCGGCGGCCAGGGCCGGGACGATGACCGGGGTCAGGGGCAGGCGCGGGACCAGGGTGGCCTGGACCGCGTGGTAGAGGTCCGCCTTGCCCGCCCAGACCGTGCGCGACACCTGGTTGTCGGTGCCCAGCTCGTGCCACCAGGACCCGCCCTCCCGGTCCAGGTGGTGCTCGCCGATGTACTCCCACCACTGCGTGTAGGCGTCGTCGAACCGCTGCTCGCCGGTGGCGGCGTGCAGGGCGGCCGCGGCGGCGACGCCCTCGGCGGCCACCCAGTGCATGCGCTCGCGGACCACGGGCTCGCCGGACCAGTCGACGGTGTAGACGAACCCCGGGGCGCCGTCGACGTCCCAGCCCTCGCGCACCGCGGCGTCGAAGAGCGCGATCGCGTCCTCGAGCATCCACGCCGGTGCGACGTCCCCGCGGGCCGTGAGCGCCGCCCGGGCGTGCAGGGTCAGGCGTGCCCACTCCAGCCAGTGCCCGATCGTGGCGCCGTACGGCCGGAACGCGTGCGCGGGCGTGTCCGCGTTGTACTCGAGGTCGGGCACCCACGCGGTGTCGAAGTGCTCGGGGATGCGCCACGAGTTGCCGGCCGCGAACCCGTGCACCACGCGCTCCACGATCCGCGCGGCGCGGTCCAGCCACACGCGGTCCCCGGTGACGTCGGCGGCCGCCAGGTACGCCTCGACCGTGTGCATGTTGGCGTTCACGCCGCGGTAGCCGTCGAGCGTGGTGAACGTGCGGTCCCACTCCTCCACGACCATGCCGGCGTCGTCGTCCCAGAACCGCTCGGCGGACACCGCGAGGGCGTCGTCGAGAAGTGCACGCGCTTCCGGTCGGCCCGCGGCGACCGCGCTGGAGGCGGCCAGGACCACGAACGCGTGCGGGTAGGCGGCCTTGGTGGCGTCCCGCGGGGTGCCGTCGCGCTCGACCTCGGCGAACCAGCCGCCGTGCTCGTCGTCGTGGAACGCCCCGGTCAGCGCGGCGACGCCGTGGTCGACGAGGGAAGCGGTGCCGGGTCGACCGAGCAGGTGCCCGATGGCGTAGACGTGGGTCATCCGGCAGGCGATCCACAGCTCGAGCGGGCCGTCGACCGGCTCCCCGGCCTCGTCCTGGCGGGCGAACCCGCCGGGGACGACGCTGCGCCGGCCGAACTCCAGGAGCCGGTCGGTCTCGTCCTCGAGCCAGCGGGCATGGGCGGGGGTGGTGAGCCAGGCCATGACGACCAGCCTACCGAGGGGCCGCACACCGCTGCGCCCACGCCCGGAGTCGGTGAGAATGCCCGGATGACCGACAACGACGCGCAGGACGCCCCGACGGACGAGAAGCCGCGCGTGGAGGTGCTCGACGCGGGGGCCGACGACGACGGCGGGGCCGAGGACATCACGTCGCTGGTGGGCCAGCCCGCCAAGGTGATGCGGATCGGCACCATGATCAAGCAGCTCCTCGACGAGGTCCGCAGCGCCCCGCTCGACGACGCCGCCCGCGCCCGGCTGGCCGAGATCCACGAGCGCTCCCTGCACGAGCTCGAGGAGGGTCTGTCCCCCGAGCTGGTCGCGGAGCTGCACCGGATCACGCTGCCGTTCGTCGAGGACCAGGCGCCGTCCGACGCCGAGCTGCGGATCGCCCAGGCTCAGCTGGTGGGGTGGCTGGAGGGCCTGTTCCACGGCATCCAGACCGCGCTGGTCGCTCAGCAGATGGCCGCGCAGTCGCAGCTCACCGGGATGCGGCGGCAGCTGCCGCCGGGGCCGGGTCAGCGGCCGGGGCCGGGCATGCCCGTGCCGCGCGCCGACCCCGGCGGGCCGGACCCGTCCACCGGCCAGTACCTCTAGCTCACGCGGGCGGCGGCGCCTCGTCCGTCGGCGGCTCGTCGCGGTCCAGGCCGGTGAGCGCGATGGCTCCGGACACGAGCAGCAGGCCCACCACCTCGAGGCCGTGCGGCACCTGCTGGAGCACCACCGCGCCGATCACGGCGGCCGTGGCGGGCAGCATCGCCAGCAGGACGGCAAACGTGGCGGCCCGCACCCGGCGCAGCACCACCTGCTCGAGCGCGTAGGGGATCACCGACGAGCACACCGCGATCGCGACCACCAGCGCGGCCAGCTGCGGGTCCTGCAGCACCGGACCGGCCCCGCCCGCCAGGAAGGGCGCCAGGACCAGGGCCCCGGCGGACATCGCGACCGACAGCCCGGTGATGCCTCCGGTCGCCGCGCGGGCCACCCGGCGTCCGAGCACGATGTAGCCGGCCCAGCAGGCGGCCGCGACGCCGATGGCGACCAGCCCGACCACCGCGTCCGGCCCGCCGTCCAGGCTCACGCCGGCGAGCAGGACCACACCGACCGCGGCGATCGCGATGCCCACCCGGTCACGCCAGCCGCGGCCGGTCACCGCGGCCACCGCCACCGGGCCGAGGAACTCGATCGACACCGCGGTGCCCAGCGGCAGGTGGTCGATGGCGATGTAGAACGCGACGTTCATGACGCCGAGCACCACGCCGAACACGGCCGCGGTGCGCAGGTCCGCCCACGTCCACCGCGAGCGCCACGGACGGCGCCAGAGCACGAGGACCGCGGCGGCGACGGTGATGCGCAGCCAGGCGACCGTGCCCGCGGCGACCGTGCCGAAGATGCCGACCGCCAGCGCGGCACCCAGGTACTGGGTGAGCCCCGACAGGACGAAGAGCAGGGGCGCGGGCACGGCCTCAGGCTAGACAGCCCGAACCGTGCCCGCGCGCACCCGTCAGCCCTTGACCGACCCCGCGAGCAGGCCGCGCACGAAGTACCGCTGCAGCGACAGGAACACGATGAGCGGCACGACGAGCGCGACGAACGCGCCCGCGGACAGCAGCTCCCACTGCGACCCGCGCGTCCCGGCGAGCTCCGCCAGGCGCACGGTCAGCGGCGCCACGTCGGTCGTCCCACCCGCGAAGGTCAGCGCGACCAGCAGGTCGTTCCACACCCACAGGAACTGGAAGATCGCGAACGACGCGATCGCCGGCGTGAGCAGCGGCATGAGCACCTGGAAGAAGATCTTCACGTGCCCGGCGCCGTCCATCCGCGCCGCCTCGATGAGGGACGGCGGGATGTCCTTCATGAAGTTGTGCAGGATGTAGATGGCCAGCGGCAGGGCGAAGATCGAGTGCGACAGCCAGATCACCCAGAACGAGCCGGCGATCCCCCACTGCACGTACTGCGTGAGCAGCGGGATGAGCGTGACCTGGATGGGCACCACCTGCAGCGCGAAGACGCCGATGAACAGGATGTTGCGACCCTTGAAGTCGATCCACGCGAACGCGTACGCCGCCAGCAGCGCCAGCGAGATCGGGATGATCACGGCCGGCAGCGTGATGACGATCGAGTTCACGAAGTACGTGATGAGGCTGGTCGAGGAGCCGAACAGGGTCTCGACGTAGTTGTCGAGGGTCAGTCCGGGGTTCCACGGCAGCGTCCACCAGCCCGACGTCCGGATCTCGGACTTGGGCCGGAACGACGTGATCAGCAGACCGATCGTCGGGATGGTCCAGATGAGCGCGATGAGGATCGCGATCAGGGACGTCACCGGAGAGGTGACCCTGCCCTTGACGGCAGCAGCCCGGGCGTCGGCGCGCGAGAGGCGCGAGGAGGTGCGGGTGTCCTGCTCCTCCGGCTCGGTCAGCGTGGCGGGGGGGACCGGGGCGGTCATCGGATCTCCTCCGCGAGACGCAGCTGTCGGACGTTGTACACGATGATCGGGATCACGAGCACGAACAGGATGACCGCCAGGGCGGCACCGAGACCGGCGCGCTGCGCACGGAAGCTCTGCGTGTAGTACTCGTAGGCCACGACCGACGTGTTGAAGTTGCCGCCGGTCATGGTCCGCACGATGTCGAAGACCTTGAGCGTGCCCATGGCGATCGTGGTGAGCACCACGACGAGCGCCGGCCGGATGCTCGGCACGGTGATGAACCGGAACATGCCGACGCCGTGCAGGCCGTCCAGCCGCGCCGCCTCGACGATGTCGTCCGGGATCGCCTTGATCGCCGCCGAGAGCACCGTCATGGCGAACCCGGCCTGGATCCACACCATGACGGCGATCAGGAAGAACGTGTTCCAGGGTTCGTTGAGCAGGAACTGGTACGGGTCGAACCCGAGCCAGACCAGGATCTGGTTGGCCAGGCCGATCTGCTGGATGTTGCCCTGCTGCGGCTTGAACTCGTAGACGAACTTCCAGATGATGCTGGCGCCGACGAGCGAGATGGCCATCGGCAGGAAGATCAGGGTCTTGGCCAGCGACTCGAACCGCGTGCGGTCGACGAGCACCGCGTAGACCAGCCCGATGAACGTGGCCAGCAGCGGCACGAGGATGACCCAGAGCGCGGTGTTGCGCAGCACCGTCTGGAACTGGTCCTTGGTGAACGCCTCGACGTAGTTGTCGAGTCCGACGAAGGTGTTTCCCTTGTCGGAGTAGAGCGACATCTTGATGGTGTTCAGGCCCGGGTAGACCAGACCGAACACGACGAAGATCAGCGTGGGGCCCAGGAAGCCCGCGACGACCACCCACAGCGGCAGCTTCTTCAGCTTGTCGATCCCGAAGAGGATCGCCCCCATCACGCCCACGAACAGCAGGATCGCGACCACCATCAGCGCGAACTTGTGACCCACGGTGTCTGCGTGGATGAACCAGTCCATTACTCACCCTTCCCTCGTCGTCGAGGCGTCGTCCTGCCCGGATGCTACGACCGGCGACGACCGGGGTGGGAGCCGCCGCGACGACGACTCCCACCCCGGACGATCGCTCAGGCGATCAGGACGACGGCCAGGCCGCCTCGATGTTGTCGAGGGTCTTCTCCGAGGACTGGTCCTCGGCGATCCACGCCGTCATCTGCTTCCAGAACGCGTCGGCTCCCACGGCACCGGGCATCTGGTCGGAGCCGTCGAACCGGAAGGTGTAGCTGTCGTCGGTCAGCAGGTCGAACGACAGCTTGTCGATCGGGGACTGCAGGAGCGACGGGTCGAGGCCGTTGTTGGCGCTGAGCCAGCCCTGGCCGGTGGCAGCGGCCTTGGCGTTGGCCCACTCGGGGCTGGACAGGTACGCCTGGAACGCCTGGACCTCGGGACGGTCGGCGAACGCAGTCACGAACTCACCGCCGCCGAGCAGCGGCTTGTCGTCGGCCGTCTGGCCGGGCAGGTAGAAGGCGTAGACGTCGCCGTCCTCCGCGACCGTCAGGCTCGGGTCCCAGTTGGCCTGGTAGAAGTTGGCCGCACGGTGCAGGAAGCACGTGCCGTCAGGGATGCCGTTGCCGGCCTCGTTCCAGGGCGCCGTCGCGATGGACTGGACGCCGCCCAGGCCGCCGTTGACGTAGTCCGGGTTCTTGAGGATCCCGCCGACCTCGTTGAGCGCGGTGAGGATCTGCGGGTCGTTGAACGGGATCTCGTGGTTGACCCACTGGTCGTACACGTCGGGTCCGGCCGTGCGGAGCACGACGTCCTCGAGCCAGTCGGTGGCCGGCCAGCCGGTGGCGTCACCGGACTCGATGCCCGCGCACCACGGCTTGATGTCCGGGTGGTCGCTCACCATCTTGGCGGTGAGCGTCATGAGGTCGTCCCAGGTCTTCGGGATCTCGTAGCCGTTGTCCGCGAACGCGCTGGGCGAGTACCAGACGAAGGACTTCACGTTGGCGCCGAGCGGTGTGGCGTAGAGCGTGCCGTCGACCGTGCCGTAGTTGACCCAGCCCTCGGTGTAGTACTTGTTCGCGTTGTCGATGACGGGCTGCGGGGCGGCGACGACGACGTCCGGGTAGTCCGCGACGATCGAGGCCAGGAAGCCCGGCTGCGGGATGTACGCGATGTCCGGCGGGTTGCCGGCCTGCAGGCGCACGGGCAGCTGCGCCTCGAACTCCCGCGAGCCCTCGTAGTCGATCGTGGCGCCCGTGCACTCCTCGAACGGCTTGTACGAGTCGGTCTGCTGCACCGACTCCGGCTCGACGATCGAGGTGTAGACGCTGATGCTCTTGCCGGACAGGTCGCCGTACTGGTCGTACGCCGAGCAGTCGGTCGACCCGGTCGAGTCGCCCCCACCGCCGTCGCCGCCACCGTCGCCGTTGTCGCTCGAGCACGCGGTGAGCACCAGTGCGAGCCCTGCCCCCGCCGCAGCCGCAGCCATGTAGCTGCGGCGCCTGCGAATGCCGTTCATGAGACCTCCACGTCGTCATGCTCCGGTATGGCGCCGGTGGATCCCGGCACCCTTGCAAGCGATGCAATCCGTTACGCAAGGCAGGCGCAACCGTCCGGACCGGGCAATCCGGTCACGATTGAGTCACAGGACGACCACAGCGGCCTCACGCGACGGAAACCGTACGGAATCGGGCTCGAAACGATCGACATCGTCACCTACTGCACGCAGCGCCTCACACGAGCAGGCTGCGCAGGATGTCCAGGACGCCGTCGTCGTCGATCGTGCCGGTGACCTCGTCGGCCGCCGCGCGCACCGCGTCGGGTGCGTGACCCATCGCGACGCCGCGCGCGGCCCAGCGCAGCATCTGCACGTCGTTGCCACCGTCGCCCACGGCCACGGTGGCGTGCGGCTGCACCCCGAGGTGCTGGCGCACCTCCTCGAGCGCGCTGGCCTTGGACACCCCGCCGGGTGTCAGGTCGAGCCACGCGGACCAGCCGACGGCGTACTCCACCTCGTGCAGGCCCACGCGCTCGACCAGCTCGTGGAACTCCTCGGGGGTGCTCTGCGGGCTGCGGATGACCACGCGGGTGGCGGGAGTGGCCAGGAGCTCCTCCCACGGCACCACCTCGAGGTCGCCGGACAGCTCGCCGTCCGGGAAGTCGGCCGAGACGCGGAACCCGAGCCCCAGGTCCTCGACCGCGTACAGCGCGTCGGGCAGCTCCAGGGCGAGCGTGCTCAGCGCCGGGCCGGGGTCGAACGTGACCACGCGGACGATCTCGTAGCCGTTCTCCGCCGCCGGGTCCAGGCGTGCCGTGACCGCGCCGTTCGAGCAGACGAGCCAACCCTGCGTGAGGCCCAGGTCGAGTGCCACCGGCGCCGCCGCGTGCACCCCGCGGCCCGTGGCCAGCACCACGTGCAGGCCCGAGTCGCGGACGGCGCGCACCGCGGCGCGGACCTCGTCGGAGATCGTGCCGTCGTAGGACATCAGGGTGCCGTCGACGTCGAGGGCGACGAGGCGGCAGCGGGTCATCGCACCGGCTCCAGCACCTCGAGGCCACCGAGGTACGGACGCAGGCCCTCCGGGACGCGGACCGAGCCGTCGGCCTGCTGGTGGTTCTCGAGGATCGCGACGATCCAGCGCGTCGTGGCCAGCGTGCCGTTGAGCGTGGCGACCGCCCGCATCGACCCGTCGGCCGTGCGCTCCCGGATGCCGAGGCGGCGGGCCTGGAACGTGGTGCAGTTCGAGGTCGAGGTGAGCTCGAGGTAGCGCTGCTGGCTGGGCAGCCACGCCTCGCAGTCGAACTTGCGGGCCGCGCTCGAGCCCAGGTCGCCCGCCGCGGTGTCGATCACGCGGTACGGCAGCTCGGCGAGGGCCAGCATCTCCTCCTCCCACGCGAGGATGCGGCGGTGCTCGTCGGCGGCGTCCTCGACCGTGGTGTAGCTGAACGCCTCGACCTTGTGGAACTGGTGGACCCGGATGATCCCGCGGGTGTCCTTGCCGTACGAGCCGGCCTCGCGTCGGTAGCAGGCCGACCAGCCGGCGTAGCGCTTCGGGCCGTTCGAGAGGTCCAGGATCTCCCCCGAGTGGTAGCCCGCGAGCGCGACCTCGCTGGTGCCGACGAGGTAGAGGTCGTCGGCCTCCAGGCGGTACACCTCGTCGGCGTGGGCCCCGAGGTACCCGGTGCCGGCCATGACCTCGGGCTTGACCAGCGTGGGCGTGATGACGGGGGTGAACCCCGCCGCGAGGGCCTTGTCCACCGCGGCGTTGAGCAGCGCCAGCTCGAGGCGAGCGCCGACGCCGGTGAGGAAGTAGAACCGGGCGCCCGACACCTTGGCGCCGCGCTCGGTGTCGATGGCCGCGAGGCCCTCCCCGAGCGCCAGGTGGTCCTGCACGTCGAAGTCGAAGTCGCGGACGTCGCCCACCTGCCGGAGCACGACGTAGTCGTCCTCGCCGCCCTCGGGCACGCCCTCCTCGACGACGTTCGAGATCCGGCGGCTCAGCTCGGTGGCGTGCGCCTCGGCGGCGTCGGCGTCGGACTGCAGCGCCTTGACCTGCTCGGCGAGGTGCTTGGCGCGGGTCAGCAGCGCCTGCTTCTCGTCGCCCTGCGCCTGCGCCACCTGCTTGCCCAGCGACTTCTGCTCGGCCCGCACCGTCTCGAACTCGGTCAGCGCGGAGCGCCGGCGCGCGTCGGCGTCGAGCACCTGGTCCACCAGGTGCGGGTCGTCACCGCGCGCCGCCTGGCTGGCACGGACGAGGTCAGGATCCTCCCGGAGGAGCCGCAGATCGATCACCCCAGAACCCTACCGACCCGCGCGGCGGCGGCCTCTCACGTCCTGCGTCGGCGGCGGCACGTAGATTCTGCGCATGAGGTGGGAGGCGTGGGTCGCGGTGTGCGCCGCCGTCGCCGCCCTCGCCGCCCTCAGCCTCGTCCTGCTCCTCCTGCTGCGGCAGCGCGAGCTGCGCCGCCGGATCGAGTCCCCGCGGTCGGGTGCGAGCGCCCGGGCGCTGCGGCTGGCCCGTGACGTCGAGGCCACCGGCCAGCGCGTCGCGTTCGTCGCCAACCCCACCAAGCACGACGTGCCCGCCCTGCGCGCCGCCGTCCTGCTGACGTGCGAGCAGCTGGGCCTGCCGGAGCCGATCTGGCTGGAGACCACGGTGCTCGACCCCGGGGTCGGGCAGACCCGCCAGGCCGTCGCCGACGGTGCGGACGTCGTCGTCGCGATCGGGGGCGACGGCACGGTGCGGGCGGTCGCGGAAGGCCTCGTCGGGACCGGTGTGCCCATGGGGCTCATGCCGCTGGGCACCGGGAACCTGCTGGCCCGCAACCTGGACCTGCCGCTGAGCGACCCGCTCGCGGCCATGCGGATCGCGCTCGACGGGCGCGACCGGACCATCGACGTCGGCTGGCTCCGGGTGGTGCGGTGGGAGTCGGACATCGACGACCCGGTCGCGGAGGCGGCGCAGGACCTGGGGCTGCAGCGCGACCACATCTTCCTGGTCATCGCCGGGCTCGGGTTCGACGCCGCGATGGTCTCCGACACCGACGAGCAGCTCAAGGCGCGGGTCGGCTGGATCGCGTACTTCGTCTCCGGCATGCGGCACCTGCACGGCCGCCGCACCCGCGTGCACGTCCGGCTCGACGACGAGCCGATGACGTCCACCCGCCTGCGCAGCCTGCTGATCGGCAACTGCGGGCGGCTGCCCGGCGGGCTGACCCTGCTGCCCGACGCGGTGCTCGACGACGGCTGGCTCGACATCGCCGCGATCGACACGCGCGGTGGGATCGCCGGCTGGGCGCAGCTGTTCGGCGAGGTCGTGCTGCAGGGCGCCGGCATGCGCAACGACCTGCCCGGCAAGATCGGCCGCATCGACCACACGCGCGCGCAGGAGGTCCGCGTGGTGGTCCAGGGCGGCGAGTACGTGCAGGTGGACGGGGAGATCGTCGGCCGGGTCTCCGAGCTGTCGGCGCGCGTGGACCCCGCGGCGCTCGTCGTCCGCGTCCCGCTGGCCTGACCCGGGCCGTCAGGTGGCGGAGCCGCCCCGCAGCTCCTGCAGCCACGACCGGGCACGCACGAAGTCCGGGTCCGCGGTGCCCACGTGCACGGTCGGCCGGACCGCGTCGGCCCGCGGGTAGGACCCGAGGAACCGCACGTACGGGCAGCGCCGGTGCAGACCCATGACGGCCTCCCCGACGCGCTCGTCTGTGATGTGCCCCTCGGCGTCCAGCGAGAACGAGTACCGGCCCAGGGCGTCGCCGATGGGCCGCGACTCGATCCGGGACAGGTTGACCCCGCGGACCGCGAACTGCTCGAGCATGGCCAGCAGCGCGCCGGCCTCGTTGTCGGGCAGGTGCACCACGAGGGTCGTCTTGTCGGCGCCGGTCGGCGCGGGCACCTGGCCGGGGTGGCCGACGACGACGAACCGGGTCTGCGCCGCGGCGTTGTCGGCGACGTCGCTCGCCAGCGCGACCAGCCCGTAGGGCCCGACGGCGGCGGGCGGGACGAGCGCGGCGTCGAAGCCCAGGTCGGCGCGGCCCTCGGCGATGAGCGCGGCCGGCGCGGTGTTGGACGTCGCCGGGACGTGCACCACGGACGGCAGGTGGTGGGCCAGCCAGCGCCGGCACTGCACCCACGCGTGCGGGTGCGCGGAGATGCGCCGCACGTCGGCCAGCCGGACCCCGGGCGCGGCGGCGAGCGTGAACTGCACCGGCACCAGCATCTCGCGCAGGATCACCAGCGGGTCGCCGCCGGCCAGGCTGTCGAGCGTCGCGGTGACACCGCCCTCGACCGTGCTCTCGATGGCCACCACGGCGAAGTCGGCGTCGCCGGTGCGCACCGCCTCGATGGCCGACGACACGTCCGCCACGGGCACGTCGACGCACTCGCCGGCCGGCACCACCTGGCGCAGCGCGGCCTCGGTGAACGTGCCCGCCGGGCCGAGGTAGGCGTACCGGGCAAGGCCCTGCGACATGGCGTCCCTCCCGTGCAGATGATGTGCACGCTGCACGGATACCCCGCAGCGCCGCCGGGTCGAGGGTAGTGCGCCCGTAGGCTGGAACGGTGCCGACCCCTGCCCGCCCGCGCGCCTCCCTGCTGCGAGGAGTGCTGCTCGTGCTGGTGCTGAGCATCGCGGGGACGCTGCTGGCCACCCCGGCGCAGGCCGCCGACGAGCCCCCGGTGCTGCTGGTCGGCGTCACGGGCATGCGCTGGGACGACGTCACCACGCTCACCACGCCCGCCCTCTGGAGCATGTCCCGCGAGGGCTCCGTCGGGCTCGTCGCGGCCCGCAGCGTCGCGTCCCGGTCCTGCCCGGCGGACGGCTGGCTCGCCGTCTCCACCGGCACCCGCGCGGCGGACGTCCGGGCCGACGACGGCACGTGCCGGACGCTGCGCAACCCGGGCGAGGACGGCGTGGTGCCCGGCTGGGACGACTACGTGTCCGCCGCCGACGCCGAGTCCTACGGCGCGACGCCCGGCCTGCTGGGCGACATGCTCGCCGACGCCGGCTCGGCCGTGACGGGCATCGGCCCCGGTGCGGCCATCGCCCTGGCGGACAGCGCCGGGGTACCGGTCGGCACGCACCTGCCGGTCCCGTCGACGAGCACCGGCCTGACCCGCGCCGTGCGGGACGCGCTGGACACCTCGCAGCTGGTGGTGCTCGACGCGGGCTCGCTGCGCGACCCCGGGTACGCGACGCAGGCACGGCCCAGCACACCGCAGCCCGCCGAGACCGCGCCCGGCGACACCCTGGAGGAGCCGACGCCTCCCGACGTGTCCACACCCGACGCCATCATCGAGCCGTCCCGGGCGTTCCAGGCGCAGGTGATCGACACCCGCATCGGCGACGCGATCGCCGGGGCGCAGCGCTCGGGCGCGACGGTGCTCGTCGTGTCCCTCGCGGACTCCGGCCGCACGGCGCTGCAGCTCGCGGCCGCCACGGGGACCGCGCCCAACGGCGAGGAGTACGCCGGGAGCCTGCTCACCTCCGGGTCCACGCGCCAGCCCGGCGTGATCCAGACCGTCGACGTCACGCCGACCCTGCTGGACGGCATCGGCCTGGACGACAGCGCCGCCGCGCTCAGCGGCGCCGAGATCCTGCCCGGACCGCCCACGGCGGCGGCCACCGCGCGCGTGACGCACCTGCTCGACATCCAGCGGCACGCCACGATGATCACCCGCGTCAGCGGCGCCTTCTCCACCCGGCTGGTGCTGGTCCAGGCCGTGCTGTTCATCGCAGCCGCGATCATCCTCACCCGCACGGGCCGCTCCGACCGCGCCCCCCTGCGCCCCGCCCTGCAGGTCCTGCGCGTCGCGGCACTGGCCCTGGCCGCAGCACCCGTCGCGGCGTTCCTCACCAACACGATCCCCTGGTGGCGCTCCGCCATGCCGGTCACGGCGTTCTGGTGGGTGCTGCTCGGGTGGATCGCGGTCATCACCGCGGTCTCGCTGGTGGGTCCGTGGCGCCGCAACCTGCTCGGTCCCGCGGGCGTGGTGTCCGGGGTGACGGTCGCCGTCCTCGTCGTCGACGCCTGCACCGGCTCGACCCTGGTGATCGACTCCCCCATGGGCGCGCACCGCCTCCTCGCCGCGCGGTTCTACGGCATGAGCAACCAGGCGTTCGCCCTGCTGACCGCGGCGGGGCTGCTGCTCGCCGTCGCGATCGCCGACCCGCTGCTGCGTCGCGGCCGGCGCGGACTGGCGACCGCGGTGGTGGCCGGGCTCGGGCTGCTGCTCGTCGTCGTCGACGGGACGCCGGGGCTGGGCAGCGACTTCGGCGGGCCGCCCGCGCTCATCCTCGCGTTCGCGATGCTGACGATCGTCGTGAGCGGCCGGAAGGTGAACTGGCGCTGGCTCGCCCTCATCGCGCTGGTGGGCGTCGTGGTGATCGGCGGGTTCGCGGTCCTCGACTGGTTGCGCCCGCCCGCCGACCGGACGCACCTCGGCCGGTTCTTCGCCACCGTGCTGGACGGTGGCCTGTGGGACGTCGTCGGCCGCAAGATCGCGGTCAACCTGCGCGTCCTGACGTCCTGGCGGTACCTGGTGCTGGCCATCGGCGGCGTGGCGCTGACCTGGCTGGTCATCGCCGGCGGCCGGCCGCGTCGCGGTGCTCTGCTCGGCCAGGAGGGGTCGATGGCGGGCCTCCAGCGCGCGGTGCCGCTGCTGCGCCCGGCTGTCGCCGCCATCGGCGCCGCGCTGGGCGTCGGGTTCCTGATGAACGACTCGGGCATCGTCGTGCCGGCCACCGGGATCGCCGTCGCGGTGCCGTGCCTCGTCGCGGCCGCCGCGCAGTGGCGCCTGGGCTCCCCGGAGGGCGCTCTCGAGACGCCGGAGAACACCCCGGAACGGGTCTCCGCCGACTAGCGGTGCGTCTGCGGGGGCTTGTCCGCGGGCGAGACGGTGCGCTTCATCGCACCGGCCGCGCGACGCACCCGGCGGGCGTTCACGGCCAGCTGCACGTCCCGGTACTGCGCGGCGCGGTGCAGCTGACCCTTGAGGTCCGTGCCCGACGGCCGGTGCCGCAGGTCGCACGGCACCTCCACCACACGGAAGCCACGGCGCAGCAGGTCGATCGTCATGCCCGTCTCGACGCCCCAGCCGTGTGCGAGCGGGGTGGCCGCCTCGAACGCCGCACGCGTCAGGCAGCGCATGCCGGACAGCGGCTGCGTGGGGGTCCACCCCGTCATCGACGCGATGGCGCGGCGCGCGGCGCCCACCACGATCCCCCGGCCACCGGCGCCGGGCTGCGGCGGGATGAGCGCGATGGACAGGTCCGCGTGGCCCTCGAGCACCGGCGGCACCAGCGGCGCGGTGTTGACCGCGGTCTCGCCCAGGTCGCCGTCGATGAACAGCAGGATCCGGGGCTGGCGGTCCGGTGCGTCGCGCATGGCGACGACCGCGGCACCGGTCTCCATCGCGGCGGCCTTGCCACGGTTGTGCGAGTGCCGCACCACCACGGCGCCGGCCTCCCGGGCCACGTGCTGGGTGTTGTCCTCCGAGCCGTCGTCGACCACGAGCACCAGGTCCACGTGCGGGATCGCGCGCGCCGAACGGACGGTGGCGGCGATGCGCCGCGACTCGTCCTTGGCCGGGATGATCACCGCGACGCGCTGACGAGCCTTGTGCGCCGCTGCCTTCCGGGCATCGACGGCAGCCTTGCGCGCGGCCGCGGGCGCCGACCCGTTCACCGCCGCCGCCGGTGCATCGGCGGTCGCGGGGGCGTCGGTCGTCGCCTGGTCGTCGGCGGCCGTACCGCCCTTGCGCGTCACGCCGACAACCCTATCGACCTGAGCGGGTCCTGCCCGTCGTCGCCCCCCGGCAGCCGGACCGGCGTCCATGTTCACGGGCGTCCCCCGGCCGGCGGTGCGTAGCAGCCCGCCGGCCGTCTCGCGTCAGCGCAGCGTGACCTGGCGGGCGACCAGCCCGGCCCGCGCGCGGCGCTCGTCGGCGTCGAGCGGGGTCGTGTCCGTCAGCGCGGCCTCGAACGCCGGGGCGAACGCGGCCAGGGGCTTCTCGACGTCCTCGGCCTCCGACCCGCGGGCCAGCTCCCACACCGGCACGACGAGCCCCGCCGAGCGGAAGTAGCCCACGAACTTGGCACCCTCGAAGCCCGACGCGCGCTTGGCGTGCAGGCGCGCGAGCCCGTCGAGGACCACCTGCTCCTCGTGCGGCTGCGCCCAGCGCAGGAACTCCCGGGCGCCCATCCGGCACCAGTACGCGGCCTCGGCGGCCTCGAGCTTGACGGTGTCGATGATGCCGCCGTCGGCCTCCTCGATCGCCGCCTGCAGGTCCGGGGTGCGCTCGGTGTCCGGCGCGAGCCAGTACGCGAACGAGTCCTGCACGGTGACCTCGAACGGCACGCTCAGGTCGAGCACGTCCTGCAGGCGCGGTCCCGGCTCCGGCAGGCCGATCGTCTCGACCGCGGTGCCGGCCTCGACCTCGATGGCCTCGAGCAGCGCGTGGGCCAGGTCGCGGCTGACGTCGTTGGAGCTGCTGGTGGTCTGCAGGGCCAGCAGGATGACGCCGTCCGCGCGGTGCAGCGCAGGCCAGCTGGTCGGCAGCACCGTGGTGACCAGGACGTCCCGGGAGCCGTGCTCCTTGGTGGTCCGGGCGGTCGCCGTCGCCGCCGGGACGAGCTCCTTGAGCGCCACCCAGTCGGGCTCACCGGGGAGCCCCTCGAACGGGCGCAGCACGAAGTCGGTCGAGTTCTTGGCCATGTCGCCCAGGCTACCGTTCCACCCCACCCCACCCCGCCCGGCTAGTGCTCGACGCGACGGCCGCGGGCGCGCGTCGCTGACGCGCACGCTCCAGGGCGCCACCGCACGCACCGCGCGGCACGCGGACCGCTAGGTGAAGACCTTGTTGCGCTCAGCGCGACGAAGTCTTCACCTAGTGCTCGACGCGCCCGCCGCGGGCACGCGTCGCTGAGCGCACGCTCCAGGGCGCCCCCGCACGCACCGCGCGGCACGCGGACCGCTAGGTGAAGACCTTGTTGCGTCCAGCGCGACGAAGTCTTCACCTAGCGCTCAACGCGACGGCCGCGGCGCCGCGGGCACGCGTCGCTGAGCGCACGCTCCAGGGCGCCCCCGCACGCACCGCGCGGCACCCGGACCGCTACGTGAAGACCTTGTTGCGCTCAGCGCGACGAAGTCTTCACCTAGCGCTCAACGCGCCGGCCGCGGACGCCGCGGGCACGCGTCGCTGAGCGCACGCTCCAGGGCGCCCCCGCACGCACCGCGCGGCACCCGGACCCCTACGTGAAGACCTTGTTGCGCCCAGCGCGACGAAGTCTTCACCCAAGCGCTCCCGCGGCGGCAGCGGCGGAGCGGGCGGGGCGCCGGCCCGCTCCCTGCGGCGGCGGCGGCCGGGCGGGCGGGGCGCGGGGCGCCGGCCGCTCGGGGGTGACCTCGGCGCGGTCGGTGCGACGGGGTCGTCACCGGGGTGGAGCGGGTGCGCGGGTGGGGGGTGCGGGGGGCGGTCGCGTGCGGGAGGATCGCGGCATGGACCCGCGCGCCGGAACACCCGCCCAACCGTCCGACCTGGTCGACCTCGATGCGCTGACGGGCGCGTACTACGACCGCGAGCCGAACCTCGACGACCCCCAGCAGCGCGTGGTGTTCGGCACCAGCGGGCATCGCGGCTCGTCGCTGGACACGGCGTTCAACGAGGCGCACATCGTCGCGATCACCGCGGCGATCGTCGAGTACCGCCGCAACCAGGGCACCGACGGCCCCCTGTTCATCGGGCGGGACACGCACGCGCTGTCCGACCCGGCGTGGCGGTCGGCGCTCGAGGTGCTCGCGGCCGCCGGGGTCGAGGTGCACGTGGACGCGCGGGACTCGTGGACGCCCACGCCAGCGGTGTCGCACGCGATCCTGCGGCACAACGGCGCGGGCACGTCCGAGGGGGTCCGGACCCGCGGTCCGGGGCTGGCCGACGGCATCGTCGTGACCCCGTCGCACAACCCGCCGCGCGACGGCGGCTTCAAGTACAACCCGCCGCACGGTGGGCCGGCCGGGTCCGACGCCACCGGGTGGATCGCCGACCGCGCCAACGAGATCCTCGCGTCCGGCTGGCGCAGCGTCCCGCGCGTGAGCGCCGAGGCGGCGCTGGCGGCGGACACCACGCTCAAGCACGACTACCTGTCGTCGTACGTCGCGGACCTGGCCAACGTCATCGACGTCGAGGCGATCCGGGCGTCCGGTGTGCGGATCGGCGCGGACCCGCTGGGCGGCGCGTCGGTCGAGTACTGGGGGGCGATCGGTGAGCACTACGGGCTGGACCTGACCGTGGTGAACCCGACGGTCGACCCGCGGTGGGCGTTCATGACGCTGGACTGGGACGGCAAGATCCGGATGGACTGCTCGTCCCCGTACGCGATGGCCTCGCTGGTGCAGGGCATGGCGGGCGACCCGTCGCCGTTCGACATCGCGACGGGCAACGACGCCGACGCCGACCGGCACGGCATCGTCACGCCCGACGGCCTCATGAACCCGAACCACTACCTCGCCGTCGCCATCTCCTACCTGTACGGCGGTGCACGGCACGGGCTGGCCGGAGGGCACGGCGATCGGCAAGACGCTGGTCTCGTCCAGCCTCATCGACCGGGTGGCGGCGAAGCTGGGCCGACGGCTCCTCGAGGTGCCGGTCGGGTTCAAGTGGTTCGTCCCCGGGCTGGTGGACGGCTCCGTCGGGTTCGGCGGTGAGGAGTCCGCGGGCGCGTCGTTCCTGCGCACCGACGGCACCGTCTGGACCACGGACAAGGACGGCATCCTGCCGGCGCTGCTGGCCTCGGAGATCCTGGCCACCACGGGTCGCTCGCCGTCGCAGCACCACCGGGACCTGGTCGACGAGTTCGGCGAGTCCTGGTACGCCCGGGTGGACGCCGCGGCGACGCGCGAGGAGAAGGCGACGCTGTCGAAGCTGACCCCGGAGCAGGTCACCGCGACCACGCTGGCGGGCGAGGAGATCACCGGCAAGCTGACCAATGCGCCCGGGAACGACGCGGCGATCGGCGGCCTGAAGGTGACGACGCAGAACGCGTGGTTCGCCGCGCGGCCGTCGGGCACCGAGGACGTCTACAAGATCTACGCCGAGTCGTTCGTGTCCGCGGAGCACCTGGCGCAGGTGCAGGCGGAGGCGAAGGACGTGGTGTCGGCCGCGCTCGGCGGCTGACCGGACACGCACACCGACGGCCCCGGGGATGAGCCCCGGGGCCGTCGGCGTGTGCGGCCGACAGCGACAGCCGTCGGCACGTGCGTCAGGCGGCGACGGCCGCCCGGCCCAGGCCCGTGAACGTCCAGCCCGCCGAGCGCCAGCGCGCCGCGTCGAGCTTGCCGCGCGCGTCGATCACCGCCGGCTGGTGCGCCAGCGTGGCCAGGTGGGCCGGGTCCGCCGCGACGAACTCGTCCCACTCGGTCAGCACGAGGATCACGTCGGTGCCCTCGACCGCCTCCTCGACGCTCGTCGCGTAGCCGAGGGTCGGGAACATGGACCGCGCGGTGTCCCCGGCCTGCGGGTCGTAGACCGTCACCTGGGCGCCGCGCAGGTGCAGCGCCGCCGCGACGTTCAGCGCCGGGGAGTCCCGGACGTCGTCCGTGTGCGGCTTGAACGCGGCCCCGAGCACCCCGACCCGCCGGTTGAGCACCGAGCCGCCGCAGGCCTGCACGGCCAGGTCGATGACCCGTTCGCGCTGTCCCATGTTGATCTCGTCCACCTGCTGCAGCAGCGACGCGGCGCGACCGGCCCCGAGCTCGTTGGCCCGGAACATCAGCGCGCGGATGTCCTTGGGCAGGCACCCGCCGCCGAACCCCAGGCCGGCGTCGAGGAACTGCCGCCCGATGCGCACGTCGTGCCCGAGCGCGTCGGCGAGCACCGTGACGTCGGCGCCGGCCGCCTCGCAGACCCCGGAGATCGCGTTGATGAACGAGATCTTCGTGGCCAGGAACGCGTTGGCGGACACCTTGACCAGCTCGGCGGTCGGCAGGTCGCAGACCACCACCGGGGAACCCTCCGCGATCGGGCCGGAGTACACCCGCCGGAGCAGGGCCTCCGCGTCGGGCGACGTGCCGCCCAGCACGATCCGGTCGGGGTGCAGGGTGTCGGCGACGGCCTTGCCCTCGCGCAGGAACTCCGGGTTCCACACCAGCTCGGCGCGCACCCCCGACGGTGCCTCGCGGGCGACGAGCTGGCGCAGCCGCGCACCGGTCCCGACGGGCACCGTCGACTTGCCGACGATGAGGCCGTCGTGCGTCAGGTGCCGGGCGATCGCCGTGGTCGCGGCCTCGACGAAGCGCAGGTCGGCGGCGTGGCTGGTCTTGGACTGCGGGGTGCCGACGCAGACGAAGTGCACGTCCGCCCACCCGACCGCCTCGGCCACGTCCGTGGTGAACCGCAGGCGGCCGGTGGCCATCTGCTCCGAGAGCAGCTCGGGCAGTCCGGGCTCGTAGAACGGGACCTTGCCCGCGGCGAGCATGTCGACCTTGTGCTGGTCGGTGTCGACGCCCACCACCTCCATGCCGAGCTGGGCCATCGCGACCGCGTGGGTCGCACCCAGGTAGCCGGTGCCGAGCACCGCGATGCGCGGCGCCGGGCCGGACGGGTCGAACGGACGACGGACAGGGGTGTCGAGCTCGTCGGCTCGGGGTGTCTTCATCACGGCTCCTGGGTGGTCGTCGGGCTGGGTTCGGGGATGGGCGTCGCCGTCGGCTCCGGTGTCGGAGCAGGGGTCGGGGTGGGAGACGGGGTCGGCGTGGGAGATGCGGTCGGAGAAGGTGTCGGGGTCGGCGTGGGAGTCGGGGTCGGAGAAGGAGTCGGCGAAGGGGTCGGCGACGGTGTCGCCGTGGCGACCGGGGGTGCGACGGCCGCCAGGGTCGTCGCGGCGGCCGGCACCGCGGGCCCGTCGACGAAGCCCGCCGCCGGGTTGGTGAGGCCGTCGATGAACGCCTGCTGCGAGTCGCGCCGGGACGTGATGCGCCAGTCGTTGGTGACGCGCTGCCCACCGGAGATCGTCGTGACCGTGTGGTGGAACCACGCGAAGCCGATGATGTCGGCGTTCTCCGGCTTGGCCAGCGACGTGAACAGGTCCCTCACCCACGCCGGTTTGTGCCCGCCGACCTCCGACGCACCGATCTCCGCGAGCAGGATCGGTTTCTTGGTGATCGTCCGGAGCTGGTGCAGCGACCTGTCGTACGTGTACGAGAAGGTCGGCGTCTGGTCCGACTTGTACGGCGGCCGGTAGTAGCCCGACAGGCCCACCCAGTCCACGTAGTCGTCGCCGGGGTAGAGGCTGCGCATGTACCAGGAGGAGTTCTTGGCCCAGTCGGGCAGCGAGTTCACGATGTTCGGCGCCCACACCCAGATGACGTACTGGTTGGCGCCCTCCGCCTCGAAGATGTCGTGCACGTGGCGCCACATCCGGACGAAGTCGCCCTTGCCGTTGCCGTTCAGCGAGTTGCCGCCCCACTGGCGCTCGCCCCAGGGGTACCAGCTGCCGTTCATCTCGTGGTCCAGGCGGATGGCCATCGGGAGCCCGAGGGACACGATGTCCCGGGCGTACTGGTGCAGGTAGTCGTCGTACCTCCCGCCGATGATCACGGGCAGCGAGTAGTCCGGGTCGACGGCCTGGTCGTTCGCCGCCTTGAGCGGGCGGGACTCCCACGTGAGCAGCGGCATCATCCCCTTCTGCCACGAGCGGGTGACCGCGTCGGGGCGGAAGGGCCCGTCCCAGCCCTGGAAGTAGCCGGCCATCGTGGGCGCGACGCCGACCGTGGCGGTCACGCTGTCCAGCTCGGCCCAGTTGAACGGGGACTGCGGGGTGTAGAGCCCGAACTGCCGCTTGGCGGGTGCGAGCAGCGTGGACAGCGGTGGGGCGGTGGGCTTGGCGACGACGGCCGGCGTCGACGGCTTCGGCTGCACGGCCGCAGCCGCGGCGGCCCGGGCCTGTGCTGCCGCCCGCTCAGCGGCAGCCGCGCGGAGCAGCGCCCCCTCGGCCTGACCGCGCGCGACGGCGGCGACCTTCTCGGCGTTCGCCTTCGCCTGCCCGCGGGTCAGGGCCTTGGCGCGCTCGGCAGCCGCGTTGAGCCGGCCGGTCTCGGCGGCCTTGGCGCGCTCGGCGGCGGCCTTCTGCTGCCCGCTGACGGCGGCCGCCTCCTTCTCCGCCGCCGCCTTGGCCTTGCCGCTGGCGGCACCGGCGGCGCGCTCGGCAGCGGCCTTGGTCTGCGAGCTGGTCAGGCTGTCCACCTCGTCCGTGCGGGCGGCGAGGGCGTACTTGAGCTCGGCGTTCTCCTTCTCGAGCGCGATCTGCTCGGCGCTCTTGGTGGGCTCGGCGACCGGTGCGCCGCTGGACGGGGAGAGCCAGACGACGGCGGACACCAGCAGCAGGGCCAGGGCGACGGCGAAGGCCGCCAGACGTGCTCTCGGGGACGGGTGCAGGATGCGGTTCGTCGCGTGCTCAGACATAGGCGAGCGCCTCCAGAGCCAGTAGGGCCAGCGCGATGCCGTAGGGCACGGCGGCGAGCGGGTTCAGGCGTCGGCGGGCGGGAGCGGGGCGTGCGGTGGCCTCGGCGGTGCGACGTCGTCGGACCTCGGTCTGGACGGCGTGGCCGTCCTGGTCGGGCACGCGGTCCACCAGGTCGACCGGCCCGTCGGTGCCCGTCTGCTCCAGCTCGGCCATGAGGTCCTCGTTCTCCGCGCCGCCGCCGTAGGCGCCGGCCCGGGTGCCCCAGCCGCTGGCGTGCGCCATGCGCAGGAAGCCGACGATGCGGATGGGCATGAGGAAGAACGTGGAGACGATGATGAACACGGGCAGCCGCAGGAAGTCCGACGGCTTCTCGTGCAGGTGCCGGATCTGCCGGATCGACATCGACAGCACCGAGGAGACGATCATCAGCGCGACCACCCAGGCCCAGCCGTTCAGGCCCGTGTAGGTCTCGAGGATCGCCTGGTAGAGGTTGGTCCCCGTGCCGGACACCGACCGGTACACCCAGCCGAGGATGGTGCCCAGGAGCAGGAACGGCAGCAGGATGTCGGTGAGGAAGAAGACCGCCAGGACCGGGGCGTGCCCGATCATCCACGGCAGCATCCGCAGGGTGTTGTACTGGCTGCCCCGGGCCCAGCGCAGCTGCTGCTTGGCCAGCTTCTTCACCTTCAGGGGCGCGTCGGTGTAGCACAGGCTCGTGTACTGGTAGACGGTCCGGTAGCCGGCCTTGAGCGTGAGGTTGGTCAGCGTCCGGTCGTCGGAGACCTCCAGGAACACCCCGAGGAACTTCTCGGACATGAACTTGTCCATGACCTGCATGAGGATCCGGCGCCGGAACGCGATCGTGCGGCCCGGCAGGCAGCCCACCTGACCCAGCGCGGACTGCGCGGGCATCGAGTAGAGCGCCCGGGTGTTCTCCAGCCAGTCGGCCCAGCGGGTGATCCAGGACCGTTCGGGCTCGAGGATGCGCTGCCGGGTGGTCACGCCACCGACCGCCGGGTCGGCGAACGGCTTGACCAGCTCGGGCAGCGTGCCCTCGGTCCAGACCGTGTCCGAGTCGACCAGCACGGTGATCTCGCCCGTGGACAGCTGCGTGCCGATCTTCACGGCGTTGCGCTTGCCCGGGATGGGCGTGTGGACCCAGCGGACCAGCGGCGCGAACTCGTCGCTGACCTGCTCCAGGGCGGGGTTGACGGCGCCGTTGATGACGACGATGACCTCGTCGGGACGCTGGTCGACGATGCGCGTCAGCACGTCACGGAACAGGTCCAGGGGCTCGTCGACGACCGGGATGACCACGCTCGTCGTGACCTCGTACGGCTCAGTCACGGGCCGGTAGCGGCGCGAGAGCACGACCTTGAGGATCCAGAGCGCCCAGACGAGCGTGGAGAAGAAGGCGAAGAGGTAGATCTCGGACTGTCCGGCGAACATCTCCCGGAGCTGCAGCACGAACACGAACATGTGGGTACCCCAAGCGGCCGTGCGGGCGCGGATGAGCTGACCGGCGTCGTCGACGATGCAGCGAGGACGTCAGGGGTGCCGGTGCGCTGGGCTCCGGTCTACCTGTCCGTCGATGGTCACGGGGTCGGGCGACGACCCGGCGTGACGGCTGCGAGAGCGCCCCTGGTCTGGAGCGGTAGGCCCACTGTGCACGGCGGGAGCATCCCCACCAAGAGCCTCAGGAAAACTCTGTGTAAACGGATGTCACGGATGTAACGGACATCTGAACCGTCCGGATCATCCCTGGGCGGTGCGCAGGAGGTCCTGGTAGTCGGGGTGCCGCTCGATCCACGCCTTGACGTAGGGGCAGAAGGCGACGACGTCGCGCCCGCTCTCCCGGACCGCGTCCAGGGCCTCCTGGACGAGTCTCGACCCGATGCCGTGCCCCTCGTGCTCGGGGTCGACCTCGGTGTGCGTGAACACGACCGTGCCCCCGATCGTGTCGTACACCGCGAAGCCGAGGAGCTCACCGTCGGGGTCGCGCGCCTCGAACCGGTGCTCGTCGGGCACGTCGCTGACCAGCACGTCCGTCATGCCATGAATGGTGCGGCACGACGAGGCTGCGCGGTAGTCCTGATGTCACACTGACCCCATGCTCCAGCCGTACCGGGACGTGCTGACGCGCCCCGGAGCCCTCGCGTTCTCCGCCACCGGTGTCCTCGCCCGGCTCCCCATGTCCATGGTCGGCATCGGCATCGTGCTCATGGTCTCGACCCTGTCGGGCTCCTACGGGCTGGCCGGCCGGGTCTCCGCGGTCTACGTGATCGCCCAGGCCCTGTGCTCGCCGCAGCTCGCCCGCCTGGTGGACCGGCACGGGCAGCGCCGCGTCATGCAGCCGGCCGTGGCGATCGCGGCGGTCGGTCTGGTCGGGCTCGTCGTCGCCGCCAGGCTGGACGCGCACGAGGCCTGGCTGTACGCCGCGGCCGTGGTCACGGGCGCGGGCATCGGCTCGTTCGGGTCGCTGGTCCGCGCGCGCTGGGCCCGGGTGCTCGGGGCGGACCTGCGGCGCATGCACACGGCGTACTCGTTGGAGTCCGCGCTGGACGAGCTCGTGTTCATCGTCGGCCCCGTGCTCGCCACGGTCCTGGCCACCGGCGTGGCGCCGAGCGCCGGACTGATCGTCCCGCTCGTCGCCATGCTGGTGGGTGGGTACTGGTTCCTGTCCCTGCGCGCCACCGAGCCACCGGCGGCACCCGTCGACAGCCCCCGGCCGCGCGGCTCCGTGCTGCGGCGGCCCGGCATGGTCGTGCTGGCGATCGTGTTCGTGGCGATGGGCTCGATCTTCGGCGCCACCGACGTGTCCACCGTGGCGTTCGCCGAGGAGTCCGGCTCCAAGGGCTCCGCCGGCGTCATCCTGGCGATCTTCGCGCTCGGGTCGCTGATCTCCGGCCTCCTGTACGGCACGCGGAGCTGGCGGCGACCGCTCTACGTGCGGTTCGCCACCGGGGTGGTCGCCCTCGCGGTCGGCGTCTGCTTCTTCTTCCTGGTGCAGTCGCTCGTCGCGCTCGCCGCGGTGATGTTCGTCGCCGGGTTCGCCATCGCGCCCACGCTCATCAACGGCAACGGGCTGGTGCAGGACCTGGTCCCGCGCGAGCGGCTGACCGAGGGGCTCACCTGGGTGGGCACGTCGCTGGGGGTCGGGGTGTCCGTCGGGTCGTCGATCGCCGGTGCGCGGATCGACGCCGCCGGGTCGCACGCCGGGTTCCTCGTCGTCGTCGTCTCCGCCGGGTGCGCCGTCGTCGCGACCCTGGCAGCGCTGCGCACGCTGCGCGGCGACCCCGCCGAGCACGTGCGCGACGCCGTGGAGCCCGGCTCGCCGTCGTCGACCGGCGGCGCCGCCGTCGCGGCCTGCGAGGTCGCAGAGGCCGTGGACCCCGCCCGGGCGGTCCTCGAGTGATCGACGCCCTCGCCGCGCTCGTCGCGCCGCTCGGCCGGCTCACCGACGCCCAGCTGCTCACCGGCGGGCAGTTCGCGACGACCTACCGCGTGACGCTGGACGACGACACCCGCGTGGTGGTCAAGACCGCGCCGGTGGCCACCGACGGGCTGCTCACCTACGAGCACGACCTGCTGCGCGCCGAGGCCCTGGTGTACGGGCTCGCGGCCGACCGTCCCGCGCTGCGCATGCCGCAGGTGCTGCTCACCGACTTCTCCCGGACGGTGCTGCCCGGAGACGCGCTCGTGGTCAGCCACCTGCCCGGGGTGCCGCTGGTCGACGCCGGGTTCGGGCCGTCGTCGGACCCCCGCACCGCCCGCGCCGAGCGCGGGACCGGCGAGGTGCTCGCCGCGCTGCACACCCTCACCGGACCGGCGTACGGGTACCCGTGCGGCCGGCGCGAGGAGTCGTGGGCCGCGTCGTTCACGGGGATGGTCGACGAGCTCCTCGACGACGCCGCGCGGTGGGCGGTGCCCGTGCCCGACGCGGAGGTCCGCGCGGCGCTGGCCCGGCACGCGTCCGTGCTGGCGGACGTCACGGGCCCGGCGCTGGTCCACACGGACCTGTGGGCGGGCAACCTGTTCGTCGACCCCGAGACCGGCGAGCTGCTCGGGGTGATCGACCCGGAGCGGGCCGTCTGGGGCGACCCGCTGATGGATCTCGTCGGCATCGACCCCATGGGCCGCGACCCGGGCACGACCGCACGTGCTCGCCGGGTACGGGCCGCTCGACGTCGACAGCCCGTCCGCCCGGACGCGCCTCGACCTGTACCGGATGCGGCTGTGCCTGGTGATGATCATCGAGATCGCGCCGCGACGGTTCGAGGGCGACTGGGTGGAGCCGCACCGCGCCGCCGTCACGGCCAACCTGCACCGAGCGCTCGCGGCGCTGGCCTGACGGGGCCCGACCGGCGCGTCAGGGCACGGGATGGCGCGCGTCGTAGTCCCAGAACGAGCGCTGCGCCCGGACCAGCACCCACAGGAGCACCACGCACAGGCAGCCGCCGACCACCGCGGCCCAGCCCTCGCCGATCGACGACGCCGCACCGCCGAGCAGCGCCTCGCCCAGGCGCGGCCCACCCGCGACGACGACGATGAACACGCCCTGCAGCCGGCCGCGCATGTCGTCGGGCGTCGCCGTCTGCAGGATGGTCTGCCGGAACACCGAGCTGATCGCGTCGGCCGCCCCGGCGATGACGAGCATGAGCACCGCGACGGCGAGCGCGAGCCAGAGCACCTGGTCCGGGTGCGACCGCCCGGCCAGCACCAGCGTCAACCCGAACCCGGCGATGGCCAGTCCCCAGACCGTGATGGCGACGGCGATGATCCGGCCCTGCCAGCGGATCCGGGTCAGCGCGCCCGAGAACAGCCCCGCCAGCCCGACACCCACCGCGGCCGACGCGGCCATCACGCCGGTGGTCGTCGCACCCCCGCCCAGGTAGACCAGCCCGACCGCCGGGAACAGCACGCGCGGCGACGAGGTGATCATGGCGACCAGGTCCACCGCGAACGTCATCCGCACGTTGCGCTGGGTGCCCAGGTACCGGAACCCGTCGACCACCGACCCCAGCCCCACGCGTTCCCGACGCGTCTGCGACGGCTCCGGCGGCTGCGGCGGGAGGCGGAAGACGGCCGCGAGCGCGGCGGTGAACAGGACCGCGTCGAGCGTGTACGCCACCCCGTAGTCGAACGCGGCGACCAGGGCGGCGCCCAGCAGCGGGCCCACCGTGAACGCGACGCTGAACCCGAGCGTCTGCAGGGCGTTCGCCGCGGGCAGCATGGTCGGCTCCAGGAGCCGCGGGATGATGGCCGACCGCGCCGGCGAGTTCACCGCGAACGCCCCCGACTGCACCGCCACCAGCGCGAAGAGCACCCACACCTGCGAGTTGCCCAGCCACGCCTGGGTGGCCAGCCCGATCGTGGCGCCCCAGGCCACGAACGACGCGATCAGCGCGACCCGGCGGCGGTCGTAGTGGTCGGAGATGGCGCCGCCGTACAGGCCGAACACCACCAGCGGCACCAGCGCGCACAGGCCGAGCACCCCGACCGACGCCGTCGACCGCGTCAGCCCGTACACCTGCAGCCCCACCGCGACGACCGTCAGCTGTGCGCCGAGGTTGGAGATCGACAGCCCCCACCACAACCGCCGGAACGCCGGACTCGCACGCAGCGGCGTGGTGTCGACGACGAACGAGGGCATCGGGCGAGTTTAGTTGCCCGAGGCGGGCGCCCCGGAGCGCGGCGAGGGCGGGCTGCGCGCGGGCGGTGGCCGACGAGAACGTCACTTCGCCGCGAGAACGGCAGGGAGACGTGCCGTTCTCACGCGGAAGTGACGTTCTCGCCGCACGACGGACCGTGGCGCGCTGTGGCGGGCCGAGCTCGTCAGTCCGGGGCGAGCTCGCGTGTTGCAGCACGCGAGCTCGGCTGGGAGTGACGAGTTCGCGCACCGCAGCACGAAGCACGGGCGCGCGCGGAGCGGGGTGGGCGTGCGAGGGTGGCGCACATGAACAGCCCGATCGAGCACCTGGTGGTCATGGGCGTCTCCGGGACCGGCAAGACGACGACCGCGCGGTTGCTGGCGGAGCGGCTGGGGCGGCCGATGATCGAGGGCGACGACCTGCACCCGCCGGCCAACGTCGAGGCCATGCGGGCGGGACGCGCGCTCACCGACGACGACCGTGGCCCCTGGCTCCTCGCCATCCGGGACGCGATGACGGCCGCCGCGGAGTCGACCGTCGTGTCGTGCTCGTCGCTGCGGCGCGCCTACCGAGACGTGCTGCGGGGCGCCGAGGGCCGCGTGCGGTTCGTGCACCTGGTGGTGCCCGACGAGGAGCTGGCCCGGCGGCTCGCGGTGCGCGAGGGGCACTTCATGCCCCCGACGCTCCTGGCCTCCCAGCTGGCCACGCTCGAGCCGCTGGCTCCCGACGAGGACGGCGTCGACGTCCTGGTGGCGGGACCGGCGGAGTCCACGGCCGAGCAGGCGTTGCGTCTGCTCGACGGCTCGCGGTCCTCGTCCAGATCCTGAGGGCGGTCACCAGCCGCGCGTGCCCGGCGTCCCCTTGAACGGCCCGACCACCCGGGACGTGATCCAGCCCCCGTAGAACCCGCCGGGCTGCGGCTCGACGAGCTCGTCGTCGACCGTGCACGTCAGCTCGGTGGCGTAGAGCGCCACCCGGTCCGCGAGGACCTCGTACCCCGCCCATGGACGTGGGTACGTCCAGCCGACGCGGGGCAGCAGGCGGTCGCCCACCCGCACCGAGACGTACGCGGCCGCACCCTTGTACTCGCACACCGACGAGCCGTCGGCCGGTTCCAGCACGCCCGGGCTCGAACGCGTCGCGCGGGAGGTAGTAGACGGGCGGGTGGCTCGTCTCGAGCACCCGGACGGCGGCCGTCGTGGCCGCGACCGGATGCCCGTCGAGCGTCACGACGACCCGCTCGTCCGTCGGCTCGACGCGCGGCGGCCGCGGGTAGTCCCAGACCGACTCCTGGCCCGGTCCGGGCGGGAGCGGGCTCGGGGTCACCGCTGTCCGGGGTTGGCGTCGTCGGCGTCCATGAGGGGCTCGACGACGATCTCGTCGTCGGCCTGCGGGTACTTCGTCGTCGAGGAGGACATCGCGCCCTTGGCCGTGTCGACGGCCTTCTCCCACGCGGCAGCGCCCTGCTTCTTGGCGAACGTGGCGGCCTGGCTCTCGTACTCCTGCACGTACTCCTGGACCCGCGGGTCACGCCAGACGTCGCCCGCCCACCCCTTGACCTTCTCCAGCTGCCGACGACCGGCGGGGGTGCCGACCAGGTACCCGACTCCGACCCCGGCAACGAACACGACGCGCTTGATCATGGGCAGTTCCTTCCCAACTCGTCTGAGGGTGGTCCGAGCGTAGGCAGCGTTCGGGCGCGCCGCTCGGTGGGAGGAGCGCGGCCGTCAGTCGCCGGCCACCAGGGGCACGCGGCGTGCACTGCGGAACCGGCGGGCGCTGCCGTCCACCGGGTCGACGAACGCCAGCTCGCCCGCCAGGAGCTGCAGCGGCCGGCTGAAGTCGTCGACCGCGACGTCGAGCACCTCGGGGTAGAGCGGGTCGTCGACCATCGGGATGCCCAGGCCCCACAGGTGCATGCGCAGCTGGTGGGTCCGGCCCGTGCGTGGCGTGAGCCGGTACACGCCACGCCCGTCCACCACCGACTCGAGCTCGACGAGCGTCTCGGCGTTGACCGGGGCATCGGGCACCACCTCCGCCTGCCACGACCCGCGGGCCTTGCGCAGGTGGTTGCGGACGACCACCGGCAGCTCCAGGTCCTCGCGCAGCGGCGCGAGCGCCCAGTACGTCTTGGCCACGCCGCGGCGCTCGAACAGGCTCTGGTAGGGCCCCCGCCAGCGCGCCTCGGTGGCCAGCATGAGCAGGCCGGACGTCACGCGGTCCAGTCGGTGCAGCGGGGACAGTTCGGGCAGGTCCAGCTCCTGGCGCAGCCGCACGACGACGCTCTGCAGCACGTGCCGCCCGCGCGGGATGGAGGACAGGAAGGCGGGCTTGTCGACGACGACCAGGCGCTCGTCCCGGGCCACGACGCGGATCTGCGCGGGGACGACCGGCTCGTCGCGCAGGTCGCGGTGGAACCACACGAACCTGTGCGGCTCGACGACGTCGTCCGCGCGCACCACCCGGCCGTGGTCGTCGACGAACCGGCCCTCCCCGAGCATCGCCGCGACGTCCACCTGCTCCGGCAGCCGGCCGCGCAGCCAGTCGGCCATCGTCGGCCGAGCACCGTCCGGGAACCGGTCGCGGTCCGGCGTGCGCAGCCACGCCGCGCTCAGTCCGTGCCGCGCCGGCAGCGGTGATCGGGGGGGCACGCCGGCGTCAGCCGCAGTCGTCGCAGATGCCCGTGGCGGGCAGGACCATCGCGCACGTCGGGCAGATCGCTGCGACGCGTTCCGGTGCCGCCGGGGCCCGTCGCGTCGCCGGGGCACGACGAGGGGCGGGCGCCCGACGCGGCGCGACCGCCGAGACCGGCTCCGCGACGTCGAACCCGCGCCGGCGCAGGAGCACACCCGCGCCCTCGCTCACCTCCGCCGCGGTCGCGAGCCGACCGGTCGCGTACCGGTGCGCCACACCGAGGATCGCGGTCGCGTCGTAGCGGCGACCGTCCTGCACCAGGGGGGCGCCGGTCGACGGCGCGAAGCCGTAGACGCCGAGGAAGTCGTCGGCACCGCGAGCGTCGTACTCGGCGATGGCCTGGAGGATGTGCTGCCGGGTGACGGCGGAGAGCGTGGCCACGGGACGAGACTACGTCGGTCTGCCGCGCGGACCGCGACCCGCGCGGCTCAACCCCCGCACGGAATGGGCTTCCACGTCTTGCCGCCGGGCGCGTAGGCCCGGCATCCGGTGTATCCCGAGTCACCCCCGGAGGAGCCGCCCGACGAGCCGCCCCCGCTCGCCGGAGGCTTCGGCTTGGGGGCCGCCCGCCGTGCCGCTGCGGCCGCATCGGCTGCCGCCTTCTCTGCCGCCGCCTTCTCGGCCTGCTCGGCGGCAACCCGTGCGGCCTCAGACTCCGCCGCAAGCCGGGCGGCCTCTGCCTCGGCGGCCACCCGGGCCGCTTCCTCGGCAGCGCGGCGCTCCTCGGCAATGCGGTCGAGCTCGCGGTCGCGTGCAGCGTTCGTCGCCTCGCGCGACTCGTCCAGGGCCTTGCTCCGCACATCGAGCCGAGCTGACCAGCCCCTGAGCGTGCGTGCCGGGTACGCGACCGCGGGAAAGACGTCCGGGGCATCAATCACCGAGCGCAGTGCATCCGCCGTCGCGACGAGCGCGGCGATGTGTTCCAGCTGGGAGTCGAGCGCGACTACGGATGCAGGAAGAGGTTCCGCCAGGTCCTGCACCTCTTCCTCGAACTCGGCTACCTGGCTGGTCAACGTGCACTCGACGTCCTGGTCGTACAAGCCCGTCCCCGCTTGGACGGCCTCCTGGGCGGCGGCTTGAACCGCTGGGTAGAACCTGTCGTTGGGTTCGTAGACGACCGCGACACCCAGACCTCGCCGTGCGATGTCGGCGTTCAGGAGCACGTCCTGCCGGTACACGCCCGCCAGCAGGCGCCCGTACCGGTCCCGCAGATCGTGGTCGAACGCGAGCCGGACCCGTGTCCCCACAGGAAGTGCGCTGCTCAGGAACTCCGATGCCTCGGGGCCCAGGCACTCGACCGGTGCGTCCGGGTCCACGGTCTCCGGCGTGTCGACGTTCAGTAGCCGCACCCGCTCCTCGTGCCCACGGAAGCGCACGTCCACGGTGTCGCCGTCCACCACCTTGAGGACCACCGCTGTCGTCTCACGGCCCGGCGCGACGATCGCCGTCCCGACGACTCCGCTGACCACGACAGCCGTGGCGGCGGTGACGACCTTTCCTACGGTCGGCAGGCCGACGAACCAGGTGCGCAGTCCCGTCAGGAAGGTGGCAGGCATAGCCGCCCCATCGGCAGGTCGGTCGCGCCCGCGGAGATGTTGGGACTGTGGCGTCCGCCACCGCCCGCGCGTCGGCGACGTCTACCGCTTCGGGTCGAGCCCGTCGTCGATGACCCGCTCCCACGCGGCCAGGAAGTCCTGGGTCAGCCGCTCGTTGCCGTCGAGTGCTCCGGACACCACGGCGCCCGTCCGCACCATCATCAGCTGCTGCGCGGCCGCCGCCGGGTCGCGGTGGTCCACCCGCCGCAGGAGCTCCTCCAGCCGGCCGACCACCCAGGCGCGTATCTCCCGGGCGTGCACGCGGGCCGGGTGCGAGCCGGTGAACTCGGCGGACGCGTTGATGAACGGGCAGCCGCGGCTGATTCCGGCGAAGTCGTCGCGGGTGAGGGCGGTGGCGAGCTCGGTCAGGGCCTGGCGCGGGTCGTCGGGGTGGGCGGCGATGATGCCGTCGACCTGGGCGTGGTCGTGCTCCGCGCGTCGGCCGAGGTATGCGGAGACCAGGTCGTCCTTGGACGGGAAGTGCCGGTACAGGGTGACGCGCGTGACGGCCGCCTCCTCGACGATCCGCTGGATGCCCACGGCGTGGATGCCCTCGTCGTAGAACAGGCGGTCGGCCGTGGCCAGGATGCGCTCCCGTGCCGCGGAGGTGGTGCTCGTCGTCATCCCTGGCCTCGTCATCGAATCACCTCTTCCGCCGGACCGGCGGACACCTCTACGGTAAGCGACAGGTAGGTAGATCGATCGGTCTACCGCCGGCGAGAGGGAGGAACCCCGATGACCGCGAGCGCCCCCGTCCTGTTCATCCACGGTCTCTGGCTGCACGCGCGGTCCTGGGACGACTGGATCGACCACTTCACCGGCGCGGGGTACCAGGCCTCCGCCGTCGGCTGGCCCGGCGACCCGGACACCATCGAGGAGGCCCGCGCGCACCCCGAGGCGATCGCCGACCACGGCATCGACGACGTCGTCGAGCACATCGCCGGCCTCATCGCGGGCCTGCCCGAGAAGCCGGTCCTGGTCGGGCACTCGTTCGGCGGGATGATCGCGCAGAAGCTCCTCGGTGCCGACCTGGCCGCAGCCGCGGTCGCCATCGACGCGGCGCAGATCAAGGGCGTGCTGCCGCTGCCGCTCTCGGCGCTCAAGGCCACCCTGCCCGTGTTCAAGAACCCGGCGAACCGCCACCGGGCGGTGTCCCTGACGGCCGAGCAGTTCCGGTTCGCGTTCGGCAACGCCCTGCCGCAGGAGGAGTCGGACGCCCTGTTCGAGCGGTGGACCATCCCCGCGCCCGGTCGCCCGCTGTTCGAGGCGGCGGCCGCGAACTTCGACCCGCACTCCCCCGCCAAGGTGAACACCGGCAACGACGGGCGGGGTCCGCTGCTGCTGATCATGGGCGGCCAGGACCACACCGTCCCGGAGGTGGTCACCAAGGCGACGCTCAAGCAGTACCGGCACAGCGAGGCCGTGACCGACCTGCTCGAGTTCCCCGACCGCGGGCACTCGCTGACCATCGACCACGGCTGGCGCGACGTCGCCGACGCGTCCCTGTCCTGGCTCAAGGACCACGGGCTCTGAGCGTGGACCTGCATCTGGCCGGACGGACGGCCGTGGTCACCGGGGCGAGCAAGGGCATCGGGCTGGCGATCACCCGCGCGCTCGCCGACGAGGGGGCCACGGTCGTCGCCGGCGCCCTGCGCGGCAGCGCGGAGCTCGACGACCTGGCCCGGACCGCCGACGTGCACCCGGTGTCCGTCGACCTGAGCACGCCGACGGGACCTGCGGAGCTCATCGCCGCGGCTCCCGACGGCATCGACGTGCTGGTCAACAACGTCGGCGCCGTCCGTCCGCGCCTGGAGGGGTTCGTCGCCCTGACCGACGACGACTGGGAGTGGGCGCTGACCATCAACTTCCTGGCCGCCGTCCGCACCATGCGCGCGGCGATCCCCGCCATGGCCGGCCGGCCCGGCGCGAACATCGTCACCATCAGCTCCGTGAACGCGTTCCTGCCGGACCCGGGCGTCATCGACTACAGCGCCGCCAAGGGAGCGCTGACCAACCTGTGCAAGTCGCTGTCCAAGGAGCTGGGCCCGGACATCCGCGTGAACACGGTCAGCCCCGGGCCCGTCCGGACCGACCTGTGGCTGGGCACCGACGGGGTCGCGGCGACCGTGAGCCGGGCGGGCGGGACCGACGCCGCCGCCGTGGTCGCCGCGCAGGAGGCCGCCGCATCCACGGGCCGGTTCACCTATCCCGGGGAGATCGCCGACCTGGTCCTGTTCCTGGCCAGCGACCGGGCGGCGAACATCACCGGCAGCGACGTGCTCATCGACGGGGGGCTGGTCACCACGCTCTAAGCCGCTTGCCTCACACACCTCAGAACGGTGTCCTGACTGACGATCTGTCAGATCGTGCCCTCCATCCCCAGGGGGTGCTCCGACAGGAAGGCACCACAGGTATGTCTGCACGCACCACGTCCCGCGCTCGGCGCGGGGCCTCGGCCGCCGCGGCGGCCACCCTCGCCGCCGCCCTCACCGTCGTCGCCATCGGCCCGGCGTCGGCAGTCCCGGGTCTGGGATCGGTCGACAGCGCTCCCAGCGGGCTGAGCAACGACGACACCCCGACCTTCTCCGGCACCGCTGAGGGGCTGCCGGGCGAGCCCGTCGACGTGGTGATCGACGGCATCACCTACTCCGCCTTCCTCGACGACGCGCTCAGGTGGCATCTCAACGCGCCCCCGCTTCCCGACGGCACGCACGAGTACGTCGTCCAGTACTCAGCCGAACCGATCGGTCAGGGCGAGTTCACCACGGACACCACCGTCGACATCTTCGTCACCCCGCCGCAGTTTGAGCTGCCCGTCCGGCACACGACCGCGACGAGCCTCACCTTCGGCGTCAGCAGCGAGCCCGGTGCCACGATCACGTACAGCCTCGACGCCGACCAACCCGTCACCGTCTCCGGAGGCACCGTCGAGCTCACCGGGCTGAGCGCCGGCTACCACGACATCGAGTTCTGGGTGGTCGACGCCGTCGGCAACAGCAACGGCGCCTCGTGGGACTGGACGGTCGTCGCCGCCCCGGTCGTATCCCCCTCCGTGCTGGCGACGCACACCATCTCCGCGACCGTCCGCGAGCAGACCACGATCGACCTCGACGACCTCGTCACCGCGGGGACCAACCCGGTCACGTCGGTCGAGGCGTGGACCCCGTTCGGCACCGAGCTCTTCTTCCGGTTCGACATGGACAGCCACGTCGTCACCCTGGAGCCCAGCGAAGCGGGCACGTTCACCTTCACGTACGCCGCCGGCACCGACGAGGGCGAGCAGTCGAACGATGGCATCGTCACCGTCGAGGTCGCCCCGGAGCCGACGGTGTCCGCGTCGTGGCTGGACAAGCCCGACGCGTCGACCACGTCGACCACCGCGCACTTCTCCGTCGCGAGCGACTCCGGTGCGACCCTCGGGTACGTCCTCGACCTGCCCGACGGCGCGCAGAGCGTCTCCCCGGTCGAGGTGGACGGCACCCAGTTCACGCTGACCGGTCTGTCGGTCGGCCGGCACACCATCCGCGTCGCCGCCATCGTGAACGGCCACACCTCGGCAGCTCTGGAGTACACCTGGGAGGTCGTCGCCACGCCGGGCGCGCCCATCGTCCAGCCGCCCGCAGCACCCCCGGTGGTCGCTCCGGTGCTCTCCGTGGACGCCATCCCGGCCGCCCAGATCCGCCAGGGCATCCAGCGGGGTGCACTCGGCGCGTCCGTCGCGATCATCCAGCACGTCGTCGGCACCACCGAGGACGGCATCTTCGGGCCGGCCACGCGCGCCGCCGTGGTCGCGTTCCAGCGCAACCACGGCCTCGTCACCGACGGCATCGTCGGCCCGCTGACCTGGGGCGCCATCGTCCAGGTCGCCAACGGGGGGACCGGCGTGCACCCGGTCAGCGTGTCCATGGTCTCCATGGCGGTGATCAAGCGCGGTGTCACGAGCGGGGCCCGGGGCCAGACGGTCGTGACCATCCAGCAGGTCGTCGGCGCGACCCCGGACGGCATCTTCGGCCCGCGCACCAAGTTCTCGGTCAAGACGTTCCAGCGGGGGCACGGGCTCGTCGCGGACGGCATCGTCGGTCCGCTGACGTGGCTGCAGATCGTGGCGGCCTCCGGTCTCTGACCGACGCACCACGACGCACCGCTCGGGGCGATCTGCCGACAGGCAGGTCGCCCCGAGCTACGTCCCGGCCCCGTGCTCGAGCACGACACGCCAGCCCTCGTCGGACCGGCGCTCGCGGACGACGAACGACGCGTCGCTGGACGTCGCACCGCAGCTCGACCTCCGCCGTACCGGCCCGCCACGTCGCCGTGGCCCGCGGCCCGTCGACCTCCCACGTCGGAGCACCGGCGAACGCGGCGTGCTCCCGGCGCAGCCGCAGCGCGACCAGCAGGTCCCGCACCACCGGGCGGCGCACCTCGTCGGCGATCTCCGCCTCGTCGTACCGGTGCCGGTTCACGTCCCGGCCGACGCCCGTCTCTCGCAGCAGGTCCAGGTCGTTCGACCCGGCCAGCAGACCCACGTAGTACACCTGCGGGATCCCGGGCACGAACAGCTGCAGCAGCCGAGCCAGGAGGTACCGCGCGTCGTCGCGGGCCAGGGCGTCGTAGAAGGTGCAGTTGACCTGGTAGAGGTCCAGGTTGGACGCCGCCGCGCCCGTGGCCAGCCGGCTGCCGCCGCCGCTGTTCTGGTGGATCGCCTCCACCAGGGCGTCGATCTGCGCTGGGTCCAACAGCCCCGGCTCGCCGGGCCGGGCGTCGCTGGTTCCCACGTCCACGATCCCGATGCCGTCGTGCGTGTCGAGCACGGTGACCGCGTTGGCGGGGCGGATCTGGAGCCAGCGCGAGAACGGCGCGAGATCAGCGGTGGTCAGCGCGTGCAGGACGAGCGGCGGGAGCGCGAAGTCGTAGACGAGGTCGACCTCGCGGGCGATCTCGATCTGCTCCAGGTGGTGCCCGTGCACCTCCACCAGCACGCGGGCGCCCCGGGCGCGGGCGTGCTCGCTGATGCGGCGCACCACGTCGAAGGCCGCGGGCGTCATGAAGCAGGACGTGCCCGCCTCCTTGCCGGCGTACCCGACCGCGTCCAGCCGCAGCATCGTCACGCCGGCGTCGACCAGGTGGTCCACCACGGACGTGACGTAGTCCCACGCCGTCGGGTCGCGCAGGTCGAGGTCGACCTGGTCGGCGGTGAACGTGGTCCACACCAGCCGCGTCCGGTCGCCCAGCCGCATCGAGGTGAACGGCAGTCCGGGCCGCGGCCGGTAGATGCGGGCGAGGTCGTCCTCCGACGCACCGTCGGGGAAGATCGAGGACAGCGTGAGGAACATGCCCGCGAACGGGGAGGCGTCCCCCCGGTCCCGCACGTCGAGGAACTGCGCCGACTGCGCGGACACGTGGTTGACGATGACGTCCGCCATGACCACGCGCGCGGCGGCGAGGCGTCGGACGGCGTCCCAGTCCCCCAGCCGGGGGTCGACCGCGGTGTGGTCCACGGGGTCGAAGCCGGCGTCCGCACCGTCGAACGGTGTGAAGAACGGAAGCACGTGCACGCCGTCGAAGACCCCGTCGAGCGGCCCCTCGAGGAGCGACTGCAGACCGGCGAGGTCACCGCCGAACCGGTCGGCGTAGGCGATCAGGTGGGGACCGTGGTCTGTGGTCACTGCGTCACCTCCAGGAGTCGGCGGAGCCACCGGCGTCGGGCCTCGCGCGCGTCACGGGACAGTGTGGCCCCGGGTTCGAGGAAGTCGAACCCGTGGCAGCCGCCGGGCCACACGTGCAGCTCCGCCTCACCGCCGCACCGCCACAGGGCGGCCGCGTACGCGACCGCCTCGTCGCGGAACGTCTCTGCCGACCCGACGTCGACGAACGCGGGCGGCAGACCCGCCAGGTCGTGCTCGCGCGCGGGGGCGGCCAGCGGCGGGACGTCCGCGGTGCCCGCCCACCCGGGCAGGTAGGCCGCCCACGCCGTCGCGTTGGCGCTGCGGTCCCAGGCGCCGACGCCCGCCATCTGCCGGCCGGAATCGCTGTCGTTGCGGTCGTCGAGCATCGGGCAGACGAGCATCTGGCCGGCGATCGAGGGTCCGCCTCGCTCTCGGGCGAGCAGCGTGGTCGCGGCCGCGAGCCCACCGCCCGCGCTGACGCCGGAGACGACGACGCGGGCGGCATCGACGCCGAGGTCCGACGGCCTGGCCGACCAGCCACACGAGCGCGGCGTACGCGTCCTCGAGCGCCGCGGGGTACGGGTGCTCGGGGGCCAGGCGGTAGCCCACCGACGCGACCGCGGCCCCCACCGACCCAGCCAGCTCCGCCGCGGCGGGGACGTCGTCGTACACCGTGCCCGCCACCAGACCACCACCGTGCAGGTGGAGGAGCAGCGGCACCGGCCCCCGCATGCGCACCGGCCGCAGGAGCAGCAGGTCGACGTCGGGCGCTCCGGCGGCCCTCGGGACGGTGTGCCGGGAGGTCGTGAACCGTCCGCCGAGCGTGAGGGTCTCCGCGTCGGGGACCACCGCCCGGGTGCGCAGTCCCGGGATCTGCTCGGGCAGCAGCGTGGTGACCACCTGCGACGCCTGCGCGTCCAGCGCCGCGGCGATCTCGGGGTCGAACGGGGGACGGCGCAGACCGACCGCGCTCACCCCTTCACCGACCCCTGCAGCAGCGCGGTGACGAACTGCCGCTGGAACACCAGGAAGAGCACCAGCGTCGGCGTCAGGATCAGCAGGGACCCGGCGCACAGCAGCGGGATGTCGGTGCCCCACTGCCCCTGGAACGCCCCCAGCGCACCGGCCATCGTCCGCTTGGTCGGGTCGTCCACCAGGACCACCGCCAGCAGGAACTGGTTCCAGGTCCACAGGAACATGAGGATCGCGAGGGACGACAGCGCGGGCATGGACAGCGGGACGTGGATCCGCCAGAACAGCTGCCACGTCGAGGCGCCGTCGATCCGGGCCGCCTCGGACATGTCCTCGGGCATGGTGATGAAGTGCGCGCGCATCCAGAAGACAGCGAACGGCATGTAGAGCGCGATGAGCGGCAGGATGATCGCCCAGCGGGTGTTGAGCAGGCCCATGTCCCGCACCTGGTAGTACAGCGGGACGATGATGCCCTCGAACGGCAGGGTCAGCCCCAGCAGGAACGCGAGGAAGATCCAGCGGCCGCCCGGCGGGCGCAGGTGCCCGAGCGCGAACCCGGCCAGCGTCCCGATCAGCAGCGCGACCGGCACGACGCCCAGCTCGATGAGCACGCTGGACAGCAGCAGCTTGCCCATCTGCGCCGACTGGAAGGCGTCGACGAAGTTCGACCAGTGCAGCGTCTCGGGCCACGCCAGGCCCGCCGGGTACGTGCCCGGCGCGTGCAGCGCGGTCACGAAGAGGCTCACGAACGGCATCACCGTCACGAGCATGAGGACGACGAGCAGGACGCGACCGATCCAGCGCTCGCGGGTGGAGACGATCACGAGTCACCGCTTCGGGTCAGGCGCTGCAGGGGCAGCACGACGGCCAGCACGAGCAGCATCAGCGCGACGGCCAGGGCCGAGGCGGTGCCGATCTCCCGCTGGAAGAAGGCCAGGTAGTAGATCTCCAGGCCGGGCACGAGGGTGCTGTTGCCAGGGCCGCCCTGCGTCGAGATGTAGATGATGTCGAAGCTGGCCAGGGCGGCGATCACGGTCACCGTGACGCACACGCCGACCTCCTGACGGACGCTCGGCAGGGTGATGGAGAAGAACTCCCGGAACACCCCGGCGCCGTCGATCCGCGCGGCCTCGTACAGCGACGGGTCGATCTTGGTCATCCCGGCGAGCAGCAGGAGCATGCACAGCCCGAACAGCACCCAGGCGCCGATGACGCCGACGGCGGGCAGCGCGGTGTCGAAGTCGCCGAGCCACGCCCGCGTGAACGAGCCGAGCCCCACGGCACGCAGGAACTGGTTGACCAGGCCGTTGGTGGACAGCAACCAGCTCCACATGATGCCCGCGGCGACCAGCGGGATGATCTGCGGGAGGAACAGCACGGTCCGCGACACCAGGGCGATCCGGCTGGCCGCGAACTTGCGGATCGTGGCCGCCGTCGCCAGCCCGAGCGCGACCGGGATGATGCTGAAGAAGAGGATCAGCTCGAACGCGTTGACGATCGAGCCGAACAGCTCCGGGTCGCGGACGATCTCGACGTAGTTGTCGAACCCGACCCAGGTGGAGGCCGTCACGCCGTTCCACTCGTAGAACGAGTACTGCACGGTCCTCGCGATCGACTGGATCACGAACACCCCGTAGAACGCAGCCGCGGGGAGCACCATGAGCAGCGCGACCCAGCCGCGACGCAGGCGCCGCGCTCGCAGAGCGCGGCGCCTGCCCTCGACGCTCGAGGGGTCGTGCTCGGGTGCAGCCCCGCGGCGGCCCGGCAGGGGCCGGGCCAGCCGCTGGTCCGTCATGTCAGCCGATCTCGCTCTCGTAGTCGGCCTGCACGGAGCTCAGGAGCCCCTCGGGCGTCTGCTCCCCCGCGACGAGCTTCTGCAGGTTGGGGGTCCAGCTCTTGGCGTAGATGGCGCCGGTGGCGTTGGCGATGAAGTCCATGGCGCCGTTGTCCTCACCGATCTTGGCGCCCGCGGCCAGGGTCTGCGCGGTCACCGTGTCGGGGTCGACCTCGGGCATGAACGCGTCGGCCGGGCCCATCGGGCGCGAGCCGCCGATCTCGACGCCGATCGTGCGCGCCTTCTCGTTGGTCGCCGCCCAGTCCAGGAAGAACGCCGCGCAGTCCTTGTGCTCCGCCTGGTCGGAGATCCCGAAGGTCAGCGGTGCGGACATCGCGGCCTGCTCGCCACCCTCGGTGGCCGGCGGCATCAGGAAGAAGCCGACGTTGCCCGGCATCTGCGCGTCGAGGTTCCCCGACTCCCAGTCGCCGTCGAAGATGAAGGTGCTCTGACCGCCGATGAACCGGCTCATCATCATCGAGTAGTCCATGGAGTTGATGTCCTCGGCGAAGTACCCGGCCGTGATCCACTTGTCCAGGTGCTGGGCGGCCTGCAGGTTGGTGTCCGTGTCGATCGACGCGCCCTCCTTCTGGAAGATCCAGTCGTTGATCGGCGTCGGGTCGCCGTAGGCGGCCATGAGGTTCTGCAGCGGGAAGGCCAGGCCCCCGGTGGCGCCGCCGTTGAACTGGGCGATGGGCACCAGGCCGGCGTCCTTGGCCGCCTGCAGGTAGGTGTCGAACTCCTCCAGCGTCGCGGGCGCCTCGGTCATCCCGATCTGCGCGGCCTGCTCCTTGTTGTAGAAGACGCCCGTCATCGACGAGTTCAGGCCCATCGCGTACAGCGGACCGTTGCCGCGGCGGCCGTTCTCGTCGACCCGCATCTGCTCCAGCTGCGACTCCGGCCACTCGTCCCACCCGAACGCGGCCGCGTACGGGTCGAGGTTGAGCAGCAGGCCGTCACTGGCCAGCTCGGAGACCTGGGGCAGGCGCATGAGGTCCGGCGGGTCGTCGACGAGCACGCGCGGCGCGTTCTGCGTGAGGACCGCGAACTGGTCCTCACGGATGTCGAACGTCACGTTGGGGTACTGCGCCGTGAACTCGTCCATGAGCGCCTTCGGCAACGGGAAGCCCGTCTCGATGTAGGCGCTGAGCGTGACGTCCTCGTCACCGCACGTCGGCGCCTCGCCCGAGGCGTTCGCGGCCGTCGTCGTTCCTTCCGTCGGCGTGGTCGCGCCCGGCGCGCTGCATGCCGTGACGGCCGCGAGCCCGCCGATCAGCACCGCCGCCGTGAGCCCTCTACGTCCAGTCCATCCACCCGGTCGAGACACCGATGTCTCCCTTCGTCGAGCGGGGTTGCAGTCGGGGCCCCGTTGCCCGGCTGGCCGGTGCTAATCCGGCTTAGCAAGCGCTAGTCTCATCACGCGTCCCGGAGGGTGTCAAGCGCTCCGGGCGTCAGGACAGCGGTGATGCAGAGTCGTGACCTGGCCGTTTGCGTCTGGTTAGGATCCGAGCGAGGAGGCCGACGTGGGACGCAAGAGAGTCACGCTCGCCGACGTCGCGCTCGCCGCTGGGGTGTCGCCGACGACGGCCTCCCTCGTGCTGTCCGGCCGGGGCCCGGAGCTGCGGATCTCGGACATCGTGCAGCAGCGCGTGCACGCGGTCTCGGGCGAGCTGGGCTACCGGCCGAACATCGTCTCCATCGGCCTGAGCAAGGGCACCACCCGCACGCTCGGGTTCGTCTCCGACACCGTCGCCACGTCGCAGCTGGCCGGGGACATGATCAAGGGGGCGCTGGAGGCCGCCCGCGAGCACGGCTACATGCTGTTCATCGGTGAGACCGAGGGCGATGCCGCCAGCGAGCAGCGGCTGCTGGACGCGATGCTCGACCGCCAGGTGGACGGGATCATCCTGGCGTCGATGTTCACCCGGCTGCGGCCGCTGCCCGAGCCGCTGGCCGACGTCCCGGCGGTACTGCTCAACACCGTCCCCCTGGAACCGACGCCCCTGCCCTCGGTGATCCCCGACGAGTACGCGGCCGGCCACGCCGCCGCCACCCTGCTGCTCGACGCGGGCCACCGGCAGATCCATCTGGTCGGCGCCGGACCCGGGATCGCCGACGTCCCGGCCGGGACCGTCGCGGGGCGCGAGCGCCTCGCCGGGATCCGCGACGCCCTGGCCGAGCACGGCCTGGAACCCGCCAGCGGGCACCTCTGCTCGGAGTGGCTGCCCCTGAACGGCCGGCAGGCCGTCACCCGCCTGGTGCGGGACGACCCGCGGCCGGAAGCCCTCATCTGCTTCAACGACCGGCTGGCGTTCGGCGCCTACCAGGCCCTGCAGCACGCCGGCCTGCGCGTGCCGCAGGACGTCTCCGTCATCTCGTTCGACGACGCCCCGCTGGCCGACTGGCTCGAGCCGGGCCTCTCGACGTTCGCGATCCCGCACGAGGACCTCGGCCGGCGCGCGGTCGAGCTGCTCCTGGACGGCATCCGTGCCGGTCAGGAGACCGAGGCGGCCCAGCCGGGAGCGCCGGGCACCACCCACCGGCTGCCGATGCCGCTGCGCACGCGCGGCTCGACGGCCGCGCGTCGCTCCGTGCCGGCGTCGGACGGGGCCGCCCCCGCGGTCGCGGCCTCCACGTGAGCAAGAGAGTCACGCTCGCCGACGTCGCACGCGCGGCCGGCGTGTCGTCGACGACGGCCTCGCTCGCGCTGGCCGGACGCGGCGACGAGCTCCGCATCTCCCAGGCCGTGCAGGAGCGGGTGCGGGCGGTCTCCGACGAGCTGGGGTACCGCCCGAACATCGTCTCGATCGGCCTGCGCAAGGGACGCACGCACACCCTCGGGTTCGTCTCCGACACCGTGGCCACGAGCCAGCTGGCCGGCGACATGATCAAGGGAGCGATCGACGCGGCCCGGGAGAACGGGTTCATGCTGTTCATCGGCGAGACCGAGGGTGACCCCGACGCCGAGCGGCAGCTCCTCGACGCGATGCACGACCGGCAGGTGGACGGCGTGGTCCTGGCCTCGATGTTCACGCAGACCCGCACCGTGCCGGACGCGCTCCTGCAGTTCCGCGCCGTCCTGCTCAACGCGCTGCCGGCCACCACCACACCGGTCCCCGTCGTCGTCCCCGACGAGTACGCCGCCGGCCGGGCCGCCACCCGCCTGCTGCTGGACGCGGGCCACACGGACGTCCACCTCGTCGGCGTCGGGACCGACGACGACGCCGTCCCCCCGCGCACGGTCGCCGGTCACGAGCGGCTCGCCGGCATCCTCGACGCCCTGCGTGAGGTCGGCCTACGGCCGGCCAGCGGGCACCTGTGCGACGACTGGCAGCCGCCCGAGGGCCGGCGCGCGGTCGAGGACCTGCTCCGCACCCACGAGCGCCCGGGCGCGCTGCTGTGCTTCAACGACCGGCTCGCCTTCGGCGCGTACCAGGCGCTGCAGCACGCCGGACTGCGGATCCCCGACGACGTCTCGGTCCTGTCGTTCGACGACTACCCGCTCGCCGCCTGGATGGACCCGGGGCTGTCGACGTTCGCGATCCCGCACGAGCTCCTGGGCCGGCGCGCGGTCGAGCTGCTGCTCGCGCAGATCCGGTCCGGTCCCGACGCCCCGCCGGACCCGGTGGTGCACCGGCTCGAGATGCCGTTGCGCGCCCGGGGCTCGGTGGCCGCACCCGCCACCGCGCGGGTCTGAGCCTCGCGCGCGCACGTCCGACCCCTCCGCCGAACTTCTGTCAGGATCGCCCCCGAGGAATGGAACGTTTCAGCCGTCGTGACATCGAAGGAGATGTGGATGCTCGGGCAGTGGGAGACGCACGCCGCCGTGCGCCGGCCGTGGACCGACGGGCTGGCACCGGCCCACGCCCGGACGACGGGCTCGACGACCGGCCGGCTCGAGCTCGGCCCGACCCACGTGACGCGCGACGGGCACCCCGTCATCCCCGTCTCCGGCGAGCTGCACTACTCCCGGGTGCCGCGTTCTGACTGGGAGCAGCGGCTCCGCCTGATGCGGGCGGGTGGCATCACGGCGGTCGCGTCCTACGTCCTCTGGATCCACCACGAACCCACGCGCGGTCGAGCGTCGTTCGACGGAGACCTCGACCTCGGCGCCTTCGTCGACCTGGCCGAGGCGGTCGGCCTGGACGTCGTGCTCCGCATCGGGCCGTGGTGCCACGGTGAGGTCCGCAACGGCGGCTTCCCGGACTGGGTGCAGCAGACGGCCGTGGAGCACCGGACCAACGACCCGGCCTACCTGGACCTCGTCGCCGACTGGTTCAGCACCGTCGGCACGCACCTCGGTGCGCGGGTCCGCCCGGGAGGGCCGGTCGTGGCCGTGCAGATCGAGAACGAGCTGTACGACCAGCCCGACCACATCGAGCGCCTGATCACGCTCGCCCAGGACGCCGGGATCCAGGCTCCGATCTGGACCTCGACGGGCTGGGGCGGCGCGGAGCTGCCCGACTCCGTCCTGCCGCTGTTCGGCGGGTACGGGGACGGCTTCTGGGTCGACGCCGACGCGCCGTGGGACGCCACGTTCCAGAGCCACTACTTCTTCAGCCACGTCTGGGACGACCCGGGGATCGGCGCCGACCAGCGCACGTCAGCGGCGTCCCTGCCCCGCGCCTCCCGACGCCCGGCGGCCACCTGCGAGCTCGGCGGCGGCATGGCCACCGCCTACCACCGGCGCCCTGTCCTGGCACCCCTCGACGTCGCCGCGGTCGCCCAGGTCACGCTGGGCAACGGCTCGGTCTGGCAGGGCTACTACATGTTCGCCGGGGGCAGCAACGTCTGGCAGGGGCCGGACCTGCAGGAGTCGCTGGCCACCGGCTACCCCAACGACCTGCCGCCGCTGGACTACGACTTCCACGCGCCCATCGGCGCCTCCGGCACCCGCGCACCGGCGTTCGACCTGCTCCGGGACCAGCACACGTTCCTCGCCGCGTTCGGGGACCGCCTCGCGCCGATGTCGTCCTCGATCCCCGCGGTGCCGGGCTCCGACCTGGACGACGACACCAGCCTGCGCTGGGCCTGGCGCTGCGACGAGGAGTCCGGGTTCGTCTTCGTCAGCCAGCACCAGCCCCACCGGCCCGTGGCCGCGGCGGCCCCCACCCGCTTCGCCGTCAGCACGGGAACCTCGACCGTCGAGCTCCCCGACGAGCCGATCGTGATCCCCGCCGGCACCCAGGCGCGGTGGCCCGTCCGGCTGCAGCTCGCCGGTGCCCCCCGGGTGCGGTGGGCGACCGGGTCCGCCCTGAGCGTCCTCGAGGGGTCGACGACGACGCTGGTGCTCAGGACGGACCCCGGCATCGCGACCAAGATCCAGTTCGACGAGCCGGTCGTGGTCTCGGCGGGCGGGCACGAGCTCACCGCCGACGACGACGTCTGGACGCTCGAGGTCCAGGACTGGGGACTGTTCACGGCACGGTCCGCGACCGGCGCGCTCCACGTGCTCGTCCTGGAGCACGACCGTGCCCTGCGGACGTGGGCGCTGGAGGCCGACGAAGGACCGCTCCTGCTCACCACCGCGGACGACGTGTGGCGCGGTGCCGCGGGCGAGGTCGTCGCGCGGACGACCGTCGGCGGCGGTCCCGCCGAGGTGTGGGACCGGTCGGCCGGGTCCTTCGTCGCCACGGCGGCGGCGCGACCCGTTCCGCGCTCGGAGCGGTGCAGCGCGACCCTGGTCCGGGAGAGCCTGCCCGCGCAGGTCGGCTACGGCGGACCGGCGGCACGGCCGGCCGCGCCGACCACCGACGTGCTTCGTCGTCGTGGCGCCCGGTGGGAGATCGAGCTGCCCGCCTGGACCGCGGACGAGGACGCCGACGCTGTCCTCGAGATCGCCTGGCGGGGCGACACCGCGGTGCTGGAGGTGGGCGGGGAGGTCGTCGCCGACCGGTTCTGGGACGGCACCCCCTGGCGCGTCGACCTGCGGACCCTGCGCGTGGCCCCCGATCCCGCGGTCGCGCTCACGCTGACGATCGTGCCGCTGCACCCGGACAACCCGGTCGGACTGAGCGAGGACGCCGAGGCTGTCCGACGGTCCGTCGACGGTGAGCTGCTCGCCGTCGACGCGGTGACGTGCCACGAACGACTGACCTGGACGGTGATCCCGTGATCGCGCCGAGCCGCCTGCGGGCCGCCGGGCTGACCGACCCGATCGGGTCGCCGGTCGCCGAGCCCGAGCTGAGCTGGTCCCCCACCGACGCCGACGACGTCGTGATCGAGCTCGTGTCCACCGCGACGGACGGCAGCGAGCACACCAGCACCGTCGTCCGCCCGGGGACCGCCGCCCGGACCGCCTGGCCTCTGCCGCCCCTGGCCGCGCGGGAGCGCGTGCGCTGGCGGGTGGGCGCTCGCCGCGGACCGGAGACGGAATGGAGCGCCTGGTCCCGCATCGAGGCACCGCCGTGGACCCTGGCCGACGACGCCGACGTCATCGCCCACCCCGACTGGGCCGGTGCCGAGGTCGTCATGCCGGCCGCCGTGCCGGAGTTCCGGCGGACCTTCGAGCTCACCGGTGAGGCGGGGCTCGCCCGGCTGGCGATCGCCACGCCCGGTGTCGTCGTCGCCCACGTCAACGGCCAGCGCGTCGGCGACGAGCACCTCGCGCCCGGCTACGCCCAGCTGGCCACCCAGACGCCCGCCGTCGTGTGGGACGTCTCCGACCTGGTGCGGCCGGGCAGCAACGAGGTACGCATCGAGGTGGGCACGGGCATCGGGTACGTGCCCGAGGTCCCGGACCGCTACGCCAAGTTCACGACGACGGCGCACCCGCCCGTCCTGCTCGCCGCGCTGTACACCGACGCGCCCGTCCCCGTCGTGACCACCGGACCCGGCTGGAGCACCCGGCTGGGACGCACCGCGCTCAGCCACTGGTACGGCGGCGAGGACCGGCGGACCGAGGTGGGCCCGTGGGTCGACGCGGTGCCGGCCACCCGGGACGTGCCCCTGCGGTGGCGCGGGACGCCGCCGATCCGGGTGGTGGAGACGCTCGCACCCGTCGCCGTGGACCGGCGGCCCGACGGCTCGCGCATCGTCGACCTCGGCGTGAACAGCGCGGGGCGCCCGGTGGTCGACCTGACCGAGGTCCCGTCGGGCACCACCGTGCGGGTGCACCCCTCCGAGCTGCTCGACGAGCGCGGCGACGTCGACCAGCACTCCACCGGCAGCCCGATCGTCGACTCGGTCGTCGCGACCGCCGACGGTGCGCCGTTCGCGCCGGAGCTCGGCTACCACGGCGCCCGGTACCTGCGGGTCGAGGGCCTGAGCCCGTCCGTGCCCGACGCGGCGACGCGGTTCGACGTCCTGCGCGTGGCCAACGAGCGCGTCGGCTCCTTCACGTCGAGCGACCCGTTCCTGGACCGGCTGCACCAGCTCATCGACCGCGCCGTCCAGTCGAACATGTACAGCGTCTTCACCGACTGCCCCCACCGCGAGAAGCTGGGGTGGATCGAGCAGCTCTACCTCTGCTTCGACACCGTGGCCATGAGCTGGGACGTCGAGGCGCACCTGGCCGACGCCGTCGAGCACCTCGTGCACGCCCAGGAACCGTCGGGCCTGGTGCCGAGCACCGTCCCGGAGCTCGTCGTGTTCGACACGGCCGCCTGGAAGGGCGACCAGCTCGCGTTCCGGCACGACCCCAACTGGGCCCGCGCGATCATCGAGCTGCCCTGGCAGCTCTACCGCCACTACGGCACGGTCGCACCGCTGCGCCGGGCCTTTCCGGCGGCACTGCGGTACCTCGACCACCTGCGGAGCAGGAGCACCGACGGCCTGCTCGACTTCGGCCTGGGCGACTGGATCGAGCTCGACGACACGACCCCGCGGTCCCTCGTCGCGACGCACGGGCTGGCCGCCGCCTACCTCACCGCCAGCCGGTCCGCCGCCGCCCTCGGCGACCACGCCCGCGCCGCGGAGCTCCACGACGACGCCGAGCGCACCTGGGCGGCGATGCGGTCGGCCTTCCGGCACGAGGACGGCACCTGGGGGTCGGGCAGCCAGGGCAGCTGGGCGCTGGGCTGGTCCGACCCGTTCGCGTCCGCCGACGATCGCGAGCGGTGCGCGGCCGGGCTGCGGGCCGCCATCGACGCGGCCGACGGCGCCCTCACCGTCGGGGAGATCACGCTGCCCTGGTTCATCCGCGCCCTGACCGACCACGGCGACGCCGACCTGCTCCTGCGGACCATCAGCCGCACCGACGCCGCCGGCTACGGGTACCAGATCGCCTCCGGGGCGACCGCCCTGACCGAGTCCTGGGCCGGTCCCGACGCACCCCAGGGCGTCGCGTCCCAGAACCACTTCATGCTCGGCATGATCGACGGGTGGCTCATCGGTGACGTCGCCGGCCTGCGCCAGGCGCCCGACGGGGTCGGCTGGGACCGGGTCGTCGTCGCTCCGGTCCCGGTGGCCGGCGTCGACGACGCGGCGGTGACCTTCGACTCCCCGCGGGGCCGGATCGAGGTCGCGTGGCGCCGGGACGACGCCGGTCGGGGCACCGTCACGGTGCGCGTGCCGCACGGGGTCGAGGCCGACGTGCGGCTGCCGCGCGGGTGGGAGCTCGACGAGACCCGAGCCTAGGACGGGCGCGTCCGGATCAGCCGAGTGCTGCGATCTCGTGGTCGCTCTGTCTCGCCCCGGGGTTCAGTGGAGGCTCGAAACTGACGCTCGACGTGCGGGTTCTCCCGCGAGCGGTCGCTCGGGGGAGTCGATCTGACGGTAGTACTCGGCTTCGACATCGGCGGGTGGTCGGTAGTCGAGGGCGGAGTGCAGGCGGGTGTGGTTAAACCAGTCGGCCCAGCCCAGGGCTGCCAGCTCGAGGTCGTGCCTTCCCAGGGGCCTTCCCAGTAGACGAGCTCGGCCTTGTAGAGGCCGTTGACGTTCTCGGCCAGGGCGTTGTCGTAGCTGTCGGCAATGGTCCCGATCGAGGCGTACAGCCCGGCCTCGACGAGCCGGTCGGTGTATCGGATCGAGGTGTACTGAGCAGGCTCAACCGGTCGTCGCACACCCGAGGTCAGGAGGGTGTCTCGCCCCGGGTTCAGTGGAGGCTCGGAACTGACGCGCTCGACGGTAGTCGCAGCGGTGTTGTGACGGTAGTAGGTGTCTTCGTGCTCGGCGGGTGGGATGAGGCCGATCTCGCCGTGCAGGCGTCGGTGGTTGAACCAGTCGATGTATTCGGCGACGGCGATCTCGAGGTCGTCGATGTTCTTCCACGGGCCCTTGTTGCGGACCAGCTCGGCCTTGAACAGCGAGTTGAACGCCTCGGCCAGAGCGTTGTCGTAGGAGTCGCCGGTCGACCCGACCGAGGCGACAGCGCCGGCCTCGGCGAGGCGCTGGGTGTAGCGCGACGGCGAGGTACTGAACGCCCTTGTCGCTGTGGTGCGATCAGCGCCGGTGATGTCGTGGCCGGCGCGCTGGCGGGTCCAGAGGCCCATCTCGAGGGCGTCCAGGGCCAGGTCGGTGCGCAGGCTCTTCGACAGCTGCCAGCCGACCACGCGGCGGGAGTAGACGTCGATGACGAACGCGGCGTAGACCCACCCGGCGAAGGTGCGGCAGTAGGTGATGTCGGCGACCCAGAGCTGGTCGGTGCCGGCGCGGTGAAGTCCCGCTCGAGCAGGTCCGGGCGGGTGTCAGGCCCGGTGCCGGGGATCGTGGTGCGCGGGCCCTTGGCCCGGCTGATCCCGCGCAGCCCGGCGGCGCGCATGAGCCGCTGCGACCGTGCACCGGGCCACCGGGTGGCCGTGCACGGTTCAGCTCGGCGTGCATCTTGCGGACCCCGTAGACGCCGTAGTTGTCCGCGTGGACCTCGCGCGATCACCGCCGTGGTCGCCGCGTCGCGTGACGCGACCGTGGCCGAGGGTGGCCGGGTCTTGGCGGCGTAGTAGGTGCTCGGGGCGATCTGCATGCCCGCCCTGCGAGGACCGGCAGATCGGCTCGACCCCGAACGCGTCCCGGTGCTCGTCGATGTAGTCGACGAGCACCGCTGTCAGTCGGCGGTCGAGCTCCGCCGCGGCGAAAAACGCCGACGCCGTCCGCAGGATCTCGTTCGCTCGCCGCAGCTCACGTGACCTCCCGCTCGAGCTCGGCGATCCGCGCCGCCTCGGCCGTCGTCATGCCCGGCACGCTCGCCCGCGTCGATCTCGGCCTGCTTGACCCAGTTCCGCAACGTCTCGGGGTTGATCCCCAGCTGCTCACCGACCCGCGTGCAACGCGCCCGGCCTGGTCGCCGGGTCACGCCGCAGATCGACCGCCATCCGGATCGCCCGCTCCCGAAGCTCCTCGGGGTACTTCCTCGGTGCTGCCATGACTCTCATCCTTCCGTGGAATGAGAGCCTCCATCAGACCCGGGGCGAGACACCTCGACAACGCCGGCTGAAGTTGGGCCTACAACTTCAGCCCCGAGCGTCGGAAGTCGACCAGATCGGGATCCTGTTCGGAGAGCTTGTCTTCGAACGCATCCCAGCTGTGCCGCGAGATGAAGTCCGCTTCACGCGTGGTGATCGGAACCAGCCATGCGACGACGTCTTCGCGGTCTTCGCCGGCGCCATGGCGAACTCATCTGGGAAGTACACCGGCATCGTCACGTACAACGCCGTCAAGTCCGACCCGGGCACCAACGCGCCCGCGGGACCGATCACGTCGCCACGCAGTAGCGCAGACGCGTACCCAGAGCATCGAGCCGACCTGGAGGCGAAGCGACAACGCGGTCCGGCGCGAGCGACTCCGGAGCAAGCATCAGGAGCTCCTGACGAAGGAGGCGCCCAGAAGTCGGAGATGACAGCGCCTGTCTGCTCAGGCCGACCGTCGCGTAGCCAACGGAGTCAGCATCCGACCCCCCCGCGAATCGGACGACCTGGAAGGGCATCTCCGCTCCATCAGGGTCAACCGACCAGCCGGTGTGAACCGGTCCCAAAGTGCGCTCGAAGTGCTCGACCAGGCTCGGCGTGTCACGGCCCGAAGCGTGCGTCATTGTTGCCTCCCGAGCGATTGCAGAACGGACACTCCAAGAACACCCCTTGATTGTAGTTGTCCAGCACTTCACCCCGCGTGATCGTGGACGGGAACTCACGGTTGGTCCACGACGGGAAGTGCGAAACGTCCCAGTCTCGCGGTACGCCCGTATGCGGCGGCACCGAGACCTCCCCGCCGCAACTAGGACACAATCGCCCGCCGTTCGGCCCGGGTGCAGCGTTGTCCCACGTTTCACCCACCGTCGCCTTGCGGAATGAACCCCTTCAGTTCACCAATCCGCGAGCGTTGGTCCCGCTGATGATCTCATCTGCGCCTTTCGCGGCTGTCACACCGGGGGCGGCGGCCGCGCCTTCGGCAACGGTTGCCGCTCTGCCCATGGCTGCCCCCGGAACCATGAACATGAGCGCGGTGTTGCTCATCTCCCAGGCACATGCGTAGTTTTGCCCCTCGGCACACTCGCCGGGCTTTTTGAGGCCGAATAGAGTTAGGGGCCCTCCCTCGTCTCCGGTGGAGGACTTCGCGAACCACTTCTGAAGCGGTGTCTTCGGAGCGAAGGTCGTGTCGATTTTATGACCGTCGGGAAACGTGTATTCCCTGTAGGCGCGTCCCACCACTTCTTACGACCCCCACCCGCTGCTCGAGTCCTCACCATCCTTCGCGGCGCGCACGGGAGGCGGCCCCGGGACGTGTAGCGCGACGAGGTCCGCCCCAGTCGCCCATCATGTTGATGAGAAGTCCCGTGGGGTCTGACCACGTGGTGGGGTTGTTGTTCGCGTAAGCGTAGGCGGCCCACTGCTGAGGGTCTGCCAGGTCCATGACTGGGTCGACACTGATGAACCGGCCCAGCAGGGTGTCGAGGTAACGGGCCCGACCTGGGTGAGCCCGGTGGAACTGTCGGTGGCCTTGTTCAGGAACCCGTGGTCCCCGACCCATGTCGTGGGGGTGGTGCCGCGGGGGGCGCCGAACGGGTCGGCGTGGCGGCGGGTCAGGGTGTCGGTGTTGTTGGCGATCGTGGCCAGGGCGGTGCCCTGGTTGTCGGGGACCAGGGTGGTGACCGCGCCCAAGCCGACGCCGTTGCGCACGGCGATGGTCTGCCCGGCAAACGTGTAGTACCGCAGCCCGGTCAGCGTCGCGGTGGTGGTGTCCAGGGTCAGTTCCTGCCCGCCGGGCAGGTAGGCCGTGATCTTCGTGCCGGCGCGGCGGATGATCCGGGTCCCGTCGGCGGAGTACACGTTCGACTCCACGGTGGACCCGGCCGCCGTGACTGACGCCAGCTTGCCGTCGGCATCCCAGGTGAGGGTCTGCGCGGCGCGGCCGGGGATCTGCCGGTTGGTGGTGTTGCCGCTCTCGTCGTAACCGAAGCTGGAGGTCGACGGCCCGGCTGGTCCGGTGGTTGCGACCGAGGTCACGGCGTGCGGCCGGGGCGAGCCGGTGGCCGGGTAGGTGTGGGTGGCCGTGGTGTCCCCGGCGGCGGTGTAGCTGGTCGTGGTGGTGCGGTTGCCAGTGGCGTCGTAGGCGTAGTCGCTCCAGTACGGGGCAGCGCCGCCGAGGCGGGCCACGGCTGGGGTCTGCCCGCAGCCGCCGGTTGCCGGTGTCCAGGCGGTGGTGAGCCGGCGTAGCCCGTCGTAGGTGAAGCACTGCGTGTCACCGGTGACTCCGGGCTGGGTCGGGGCGTCGGTGATGGAGGTGACGTTGCCGGCGTCGTCGTGGCTGTAGGTCCGGGCAATGTCCGCAGCGGTGCCGGACTCCCGCTCGAGGCGCTGGGTGAGCAGCCGGCGGGTGCCCTGCTCGTAGGTCCAGGTCAGCCAGTCGCTGTAGGTGTTGCCAAGGTCCAGGGCGAGAAGGTCACCAAAGGACGAGCGGGTCGAGTCGGCGACGTACGTGCCTTTGCCCAGGCCCCCGCCGCTCCAACGCGGTAGCGACAGCTGGTCGTAGTAGGTGGTAAGCGTCTCGGCGGGCAGGTTGCCAACCGCACCGTAGGTCGCGGTCTTGACCTGCTCATCGAGGGTGTAGGCGTAGCCGACGGTGTAGGTGCCGGCGAGCTTGCCCTCGCTGGCGGGCAGCGTCAGGGAGGTGCCGGTGGGCTGGTACGCGGTGTCGTACCCGGCGACGGCGGTGGTGTAGACGTTGCCCGACTCGTACCGGGTGGAACTGGTCAGCTGACCCTTGGCCAGGGTGTCGTTCCTCCAAGACGCCAGGAGTGTCCCGGTCGCCGAGTTCTGCCGTTCGGCGGTCTTGCGCCCGAGGTTGTCGTACCCGTACCAGAGCGTGACGCCGCGGGCGTCGGTGCTGGTGACCAGCCGGTCGGCGTTGTCGTAGGTGCTGGTGGACACGCCCTTGTCGGGGTCGGACGTGCGGGTCTTCCTGCCTCGAAGGTCGTACTGGTAGGTCCAGGCGTTGCCGACCCCGTCCTGCACCTGGTCCAGGTGTCCGGCCGTGTCATAGCGGTAGGTCGCGGCCTGAGACGGACCGGTCAGGCTCGGTGTTGTGTAGCGGATAAGGCTGGTGGTGTTGCCGCGGGCGTCGCAGATGGTCGTGGTGGGGCTGGCACCCGTGGGTGGGATGGTCGTGACCCGGTCGCCGCCGTAGCTGGTGGTGGTGGACCACTTGGGCTGTTGGTCGACGTCGTAGGTCGCGATCGTCTGGCGACCCGCGCCGTCGAACGTGTACCGGGAGCGCGAGGGCACCGCGGTCTGGGGAAGCAGCAGCGTGGTGGACGGGTTCCCCGCGGTGGCCCACGCGTCGGTGACGACGTTGGCCAGGCCGCGCGAGTCGTAGGTGGTGTCGGCGACCAGGGTGGTCGCCAGGTCACGGTTGGCGCCCTGGGACTGGGTCTGCCGAGTCCTGCCAAGCCCGTCATAGATTGCGACGCTGGTCAGGTAGCTGCCGTCCTGGCCGAGGGTCTTGGTGGTGACGGTAGAGCGGCCGTTGACGGCGACCTGGTAGGCGTAGGTGGTCGTCGCGGATGCCGTCAGCGACCGCCCCGGCAGCCATACTGCGGTCAGCCGCCCCAGGGCGTCGTAGGTTCCCGTGGTGGTCTTGCCGTTGGAGTCGACGGCACTGGTCACGACGCCGCGGGTCGGGTCGAGGTTCGAAACGGCGACGTGCGCGGTCAGCGGTCCGGTGCCGTCCGGATCCGGCGAGGTCGTGGTGACGGCGGTGACCGGGCCACCGGTGGCCGGGGTGTAGTTGGTGGTCGTGGTGGCCCCGAGCGCGTCGGCGGCAAGGGTGGGTCGGCCGTTGGCGTCGTAGCCGGCGGTGCTCGTGATGACGTAGACCGGTGCTCCGGACTCGTAGCGGTCGAGGATCTGGCTCGTGGTCGATAGCCCACGGGTCAGGCTCCGCCGTATCCGGCTCCGTCGTAGAAGGTGCGCGTGTCAGAGATGACACTGCCGGGCCGTGCGGGCTCGCGGCGCAGTCGACGGCGACGGTCTCGGTTCGGGAAACTGTTTCGACGATGTTCGCGGCGGTGTTGCGGGCGTACGTCAGGCGTGTGCATCGGTCGTCGCTGCTGGTGGCCACATCACCTGCGTCATCGACCTGAGTCGGCAGCCCATAGCTGGCGTCGAAGCTCGTGGTCATGCGGGTGACCCGTTCACCACCGGGCAAGGCGGGCGCCGTGGTGCGGGTTTCGCTAACCCCGGTGCCCAGCAACAGGGCCTTGACCCCAGCGCTGCTCGTGGCCGTGGCCGCCGAGATCCACTGCTCGGCCAGTGTGCGCGACACCACGGCGGGTCCGTCGTAGACCGTTTGCTCGCGCAAGAAGCCTTTGGCACGTTCGGCGTCGGGTATGCCGTCGACCAGACGGCGCGGGTCGTGCCGTTGGCCAGGTGGTCGCCGTTCATGCCGCGGAAGTAGCGGTAGGCGACATGCGACTGGGTGGCGTAGGTGGCACCGGTGACCACGTCGACCTGTCCGTAACCGCGGAACTGGCCCCAGGTGCGCTGGGCCGCCGGAGTCAACTCGGAGTCGTCGTACGCCCATGCCGCCCCGCCACCGTAGGTGTACCGGGTCTCTACCGGCAGTGACTGCGCGTCCTTGGAGTCGACGGTGATCCCGGAAACCAGGTACTTGTGGAAGTACTCCGTGACCGGGCCGATGCTGCCTTGAGGGTCCCAGACCACGGGGAAGCAGCGGCGCGTGTTCAAATCTGCACTGGCCGGCAGGTCGCTGGTCGTGCAGTCGGCGGGCGTGTAGGCCACGCTCGTGGTGGCTCCCATCTCGTCTGTGACGGAGGTGACCCGCCAGCGATACATCGCCGGGCCGAGGTCACCGATCGTGTCAACCCGGTTGGCCAGCTGGGTACCGGTGAACCGCACGGCAGGCAAGCTCGTCGGACCGGCGGCTGCTGAACCCGTCCGCTGGATGGAGTCCAGCCACATCACCGCGTCCGAGCCGTCCTCGGAGGGGAACCGCTGAACCAATGCCCAAGAGTCCACCGGCTTGTACGCCCCGCCCGTGTACACGGCCGTGGCGACGGTGGTCAGCCGCTTGCGGGTGAAGAACGCCGGGGACGCCACCGAGGGGCAGGACGTCGTCGAGTTGCAGATCAGGTCGAACGGCACGTCCGGCCAGGACGCGGCCGTCGCCGAGGACAGCTGAGCCGGGTCGCAGGTGACCGCCCCGGAGGGGATGCACCGTTCGGCAACCGCGAATGACACACGCTGGGGCGCCGGAGTGCCAGTCTCGACGCCTTGCCGCTGCCCGTAGTCGATGCGGGTCACGTAGCCGCCACGCACGTAGGAGGAGACGGCAGTGTTGTTGTTGCGGCCGTAGTTGTTCGTCTCGGTCGCGTAGATGTGGGTCATCGTGTTGCCGGACGGGTCGACGACGTAGTCGAGGTTCCACCGCCACGCCTGAGTGCACCACGACGAGGCGAACGAGCCCTGGTAGCACGCGTCGCCGGGGTTGTTGCCGAACACCGGAACCGTCCACGCCGAGTTCAGCGCCACCGCATCGGTGGGTCGCTGCCCGCGACCGAACCAGTACTGGGTCCCGTCGGTCGTGGTGACCTTCCAGTGCTCCCCGTCGTTGTCACCGTTGGGTGCGCCGGTCAGGTGCTCGACCTTGGTGCCGTCGTCCTCCTTGAGTCGCCACGTGCTGGTGGCGGCGTCCTTGACCAGCTCCGCGGAGTGTCCTGCCAGGGACAAGGTCGCGTTGTCGGACTTCCAGCACAGGTCACCGGTGGGGTGCCCAACGTTGTTCGCGTTGCCAGTGGCGTCGTCCGTGCAGGAGGCGTAGGTGCGCTCGACGAACCCGGCGTCCATGCTCCAGCCGTCCCCGATCCACGAGGACTGGTTGTTCGTCGTGGCGACCCGCCCGTCCAAGGATCCTGAGTCGTACGAGAGCGCCAGCGACGGGGAAGGGCCGGCCTGGGTCGCCGGCACGTCGAACGGGTAGGACCAGGAGAACGACCCCGTCTGCTGCGACACCTGCCACGAGGAAGACGCCGACAGGGAGGTGGCCGACCAGTTGCCGCTCGACCCGGAGGTCCCCGCGGTCAGCGCCACCACTGTGCCCGCCGCCACGGTCGCGGACACGCTCAGGGCGTTGATGTCGTTGACCGAGTCGGTCAGCGGGGTCTGGGTACGGCAAGCCGGGTTGCCGGGGTCGCTCAGTGCGCATGCCGGCAGTTGCACCAGCCGCAGCCGGGAGGCCCAGTCGCCGCCGTAGGCTCCGGCGAACTGCTTGTAGTCGACCGTCAGGTCGACGCCAGCTACCGCGTCACCACCCCGGGTCGCGCCCGTCACCGGTGCGGGGCTGCCGACCGACAGCAGCACACCGGCGACGTCTGCCTTCTTCGCCGCGAGTCGGTCGATCACGCGCACGGGCACCCTGGTGCCGTCCTTGGCTGTGCGTGCACGGGCTGACGCCGACGACGCGTCCGGCCATCTCACCGCCGGGGTCGGGCCGTCCGTCACGGGCGACGGCTGCGTTCTCGCCGCGGTCGCCGCGACCGTCGGCACGAGCGATTCAGGGTCGAGCTCGGGGGCCAGCTCGGCCCCGTGCGCACGGCGCGCCTCCTCGGTCCACCGCGACGTGGTGTCGGCGGCGTTGGCGGCAGGAACCGCCCCAGAGGCCATAAGGGCAGCGGCGACGAGGCTGCTGATCAGGCTGCGGTGCACCACAGCCTCCTTCCCGTGGAGGACCATCGTGGGAAACCGGAGGAGAAGCTACGAAGGTGTGCCCAGGTCACGGCCCGAGCGACCCGAGGGCGTACTGGTTGACTTTGCTGTCGGAAACTGCGCCCTTCAGCGCCCGGACCACGTCGACGGTGCCGTGCAGCCCGTGCGCAGCGGCGTCAGCGGCCCGGCCTCGACCGACCACGAACGCACCCGCCGAGAACAGGCCCGTCGGCACGAGCACGTCGCCACTGGAGACCGGCTCACCGCCCGAGTCAGCGACGTAGAGCCGTGCCAGGCCGTTGGAAGCGTCGTACACCGCTGCAAGAAACACCCACTGCCCTGCCACGACCGGCACCCCGGAAACGATGGTGGTGTTCGACGGTGCCGACGCAGAGTCCGCGCCGGCCAGCGTGAACGCCCAGCACGGATCCGCACTCGGACACGCGGCGTCACCAGCCGGACGCATGCCGAGTTCGAATGCCGACGTGTGCGTCGCGTCCTGGCTGACGACGGTCTGCGTACCGGTCAGGTCGTCGAGCTTGACGAACGCCGTCACGGTGTACGAGGAGGCCGTGCCCACGATCGGGTTGGCGTAGGCCGCATTATCGCTCGCCGACGCCATGTGCAAGGCGCCGTCGTTCAACGGTGCACTCGGCGGGTCGAGCTCAGCAAGAAGGCCGGGCACCACGCGCAGCGAGGCCGATGACAACGTCAAGGGGTGACCCGCGCCACTGGAGTCCGTCGCGGAGGTCGATGCGCCGGACTCGTCGAAGAGCCACAGTCCGGCGCTCCCCGCCACGTCCACGGTGAATGTGTAATCCCGACGCGGCCCAGCAAGGCCGCCGATGTCGACCGATTGCACGTAGAGGGTGTGCGTGCCTGCCTTCGTCGGGGTGTACGACACCTGGGTGTTCAGGCCAGCGGTCGACGGCATTGCCTGATCGTCGAACCCGTACCGGAACGACGTCACGTCCCCCACACCGTTGGGCCCGAACGAGAACTTGCCCATGACGCCGACGCCCCCGCGCCGTTGCGCCTCGGTGTACACAGCTGGCTGGCCAGCAACTGCTGTGATAGCCGGCTGTTTCGAAGGCGGCACGGTGTTCGCGGTGAAGCCGCAGGCGCCGGACCACGCACTGATCCGGCCGCTGGTATCGGTCGCCTGCACCAAGAACCGATAGCTTCCTGCGTCTGAGAGCACCCCGGACGGCACCTGCACCTGGAACGCGGTGTTGGAGCCCTGCCAGCCCGTGCCGACCGACCAAAGCTGGGTGCCAGCCGAGTTTTGCACCACGAACGTCGTGTAGACGTTGTCACCGTTCGGGTCCTGCCCTATGGCACGCAGGATGGGGTTTGCCGAGTTGGTCACCCCACCGCATGCCACGGCGTTCGGCCACGAGATGGACATGCCACTAGGGGTGGACGGCGCCTGGTTGTAGGTGACCGTCAGCACAGCGTCCCACTGGTATCGCTTCCAACCGGTAGAACTGCCCTCGTCGGCAGCCTTCAGGCCCAGCGTCAGCTGCGCGGCGTTCTGCGCGGCCGTCTGCTGCGCTCCGTACAGCACGTTCCACTCGATGCGACGCTGGTTAGCGCACGCCGACTTGTGTGCCACGACCTGTGTGCTCAGGCCCGCGAGCCAAGCGACGTTGTTCCAGTTCGAGCCGCTGCTGATCCCACCGGTCCACCACGCTTCGACCGGGTAAGCCGTGCACGAGTACGAGTGAGAGCCGTACACGGACATCACCGCCGACGTCAGGTCTCCCGGCTCCACGTTGCCGATCGCCTGCAGACCGGTGAACTGGTAAACGAGCCGCTCGGTGAACACGCTTGAGCAGTACATCGGTGACCCCGTGGTGCCGCACCGACCCATGCCGTCGTCGCTGAACTGATAGTGGTTCCAGCTCGCCGTCGAGACCGCAATCCGCTCCGGGCCGCCGACAGTGACCGCCGGATCGATGTACACCGGCCACACCGTGTCCGGGGCCGACAACATGCCCGCGTCAGGCGTCACCGTCACCGAGTCGCCGGCGAGCCGCGACCGCAGCACCGAGCGCCGGTCGCCGTCCAGCGGCCCCTTCACCCGCGCGGCCCGGTTCGCCGTCAACCGGAGCGGGAAGTCGAACCCAGTTCCGGCGTCGGTCTCGACGGTCGCGAGTTCCGCAACTAGCTTCGGCGCGCGCCGGTCGGTGCTCGAGTCCCACATCGCAGGGGCCGGTGAGGCGAAGACCTTCTTCCCCGCAGCGTCTTTGGCGACGAACCCGCCGCCGAGGGCGGTCAGCGTCAGATCGTCGGATACGCCCACCGGGAACGTCAGATTTCGGATGCGCGGATCGGTGGCAGCCTGCGGCGAGGCGACCCGAAGCACCTCCGAAAAGCCGCTGCCATCCGGATCCGGAGTCACCAACAGATCGACCCCGGGCATCACAGCCGGGTACTCCACCGTGCTGCCCGAAACCACCGGCTCGGGCAGGTCGAACGGCACATCGAAGGCGAGCTCGTGCCCGTCGCGCACCATCCGAACCAACGGCTGCCCCTCGCCACCGCCGGAGAACACCATCGCCACCGCCGGCGCCACCATCGTCACGCCCTGCGGACCGGTGACCAGAGAGGTGTCGATGTCGCTCCAGTGACCAGACACCTTCGTCCGCACCGCGCCGATCGACGATTGCAGCCGCATCTGACCGTCCGGCTGGGCGTACAGGGTGTTCCACTCGGTCCGCGCGTCCAGAACCTCGACGTCCCCGCCACACCGGCTCGCCAACGCCGCCGCTTGAACATCCGAGACAGCGACCGAACCGCACGCCGCCGGCGTTGCCGCCGCGGCAGGCGGCCCCTGCAACCCACCGAGAAGCACAGCACCGCCCGCGAGTGCCGCCAGCGACCGCTTGCCCCACCACGCAGAAACTACGGCCATCACCGGCGCCCCCTTGTCCTATGACACGACGCGGGGCTGACCCGTCCCCCGACGACAGTGCCCACCTAAGCCCAAGAGACGACGTTCCTCCGCTGGCTCCTGGCGTGGAACCTAGGACCCACAGGCGACCCCCATGGGCACCTTCCAGAACATTCACCCAAAAGGAGCAACGCGGAATGTGAACCGCCAGGTCACGGCGTAGGCGCTGCAATTACGGGTTGACGCCCAAGATTCACGCCGCGGTCCGCCGGGCACAGGCGCCCGCCGCTCCCGACCGCCTCCGGAAATCTCTCGGTGTCGCCAGGACCCGCCCGTCCCTACATCGTCGGAGCGCTCCGCACTGGGCACACCTTGTCATAGCCGAGGTCGCGGCCGTTCAATCGGAGTCCACTCGGACCCCGAGACCGGGAGAGGCGGCAGTCATCCCACCATTCTCAAGAAGCGGCGGTACCACAGGTCTCTGACTTGCGGATTCTCAACTTGGGTGTCGGATTCTCACGTTCGGCAGATGCCGCCGCCGCCCCTCAGCTGCCCTCCGACCGCCCCGCGCGCCAGTACCCCATGAACGCCACGGCCTTGCGGTCCACCCCGCACCCGGCCACCAGGTGCCGCCGCAGGGTCTTGATCACCCCGGCCTCGCCGGCCAGCCACGCGTACAGCGCGGCGTCGGCCCGCAGGGGTGCGCCGGTGGCGTCGACGGGCACCTCCCAGAGCATCCCCTGGTCCACGTCGACGTCCTCGAGGTCGACGTCCGGCACGGGCGCCTGACCGGGCAGCAGCCGCGCGCAGGCGGCCTGGACCGCGGGGACCAGGAGGTCGCCGTGCGAGCGCCCGTCGCGGCCGTACCAGCGGACGGTGACGCCGGCGGGGGCGTCGAGCGGGAGCCGGTCGCCGGACAGGGGCATCTCGATCAGGGCTTCGCCGCGGGCGTCCGCGGGGAGGCGCTCGAGGATGCCGGCGATGGCGGGCAGCGCGGTCTCGTCGCCGGCGATCAGCAGCCGGTCGGTCTGCGCCGGGGGCACGAAGTCGACGCCGCCGTGCGGGCCGTTCGCGTCGGCGTTGGGGCCGAGGATCACCAGGTCGTCGCCCGGGGCCGCCGACAGCGCCCAGCGGGACGCCGGGCCGAGGTCGCCGTGCAGGACGATGTCGACGTCCACCTCGCGCCGGTGCTGGCGCACGCCGCGGGCCGTGTAGGTGCGGATGGGGTGGCGCCGGTCCTCGGGCATCGCGCGCCAGCGGCCGTACCAGTCGGCGCTGGAGCGCAGGCTCAGCAGCTCGTCGTAGGACGCGTGCTCGAGCGGGAGGAAGAACTTGATCCGCTGGTCGAACCCGTTGTCGGCGAACCGGTCCAGGTCCTCGCCGGTGAACGTCACGCGCACGACGCTCGGGCACATGGTCTGGATGGCGGCCACCTGCACCGCGAACATGCGGAACGGCAGCGCCGGGGCCAGGACGGGTGCACTCACGTCGCCCAGGGTAGAGGAAGGTGAGGCTGTCCTCACCACGGTGTTCGTCACAGTGCACTCCTCCGGGTCCGCCACAGCAGGGAGATGAAGTAGGGGGCGCCGATCAGCGCGGTGAGCAGCCCCGCGGGGATCTGCGCGGGGGCGATGACGGTGCGGCCCAGGGTGTCCGCGACGCTGACCAGCACGGCACCCAGCAGCGCCGCGACGGGGATGACGCGCGCGTGCGAGGCGCCGACGAGCGACCGCGCCAGGTGCGGGGCGATGAGGCCCACGAACCCGACCACCCCGATCGCGGAGACGGCCGCCGCGGTCAGCAGCGCCGTGAGCACGAGCAGGCCCAGCCGCGTCCGCTCGAGCGGCACGCCGAGCACCCGGGCCACGTCGTCGTCGACCGAGAGCGACGTCGAGGTCCCGACGCCAGCGCACCAGCAGGGGCGTGAGCACCAGCAGCGCGACCGCCACGGGCCACACCTGCGCGGCCGTGCGGCCGTACGTCGAGCCGGACAGCCACGTGAGCGCCATCGTCGTGTTCCACGGGCTGGTGAGCACCACGAGCAGGGTGATGAGCGAGGTGGCCACGGCCGAGACGCCGATGCCGACGAGCACCAGCCGGTCCGAGCTCAGCCCGCGCCGGTGCGCCAACGCGTAGACCAGCGCGAACGTGACCAGCGCGCCGACGCACGCCGCGACCGAGACCACCCAGACGCTGCCGCCGGGGAACAGGACGAGGGCCAGGACCGCGCCGACGCCGGCACCGCCGGTGATGCCCAGCAGGCCCGGCTCGGCCAGCGGGTTGCGCGCGACCGCCTGCACCGTGGTGCCCGCCAGCCCCAGCGCGGCGCCGGCCAGCAGGGCGGCGAGCACGCGCGGGGCCCGCTGGTCCAGCACGAAGCTGACCTGCCGACCGCTGACGCCCGGCGAACCAGTTGGTCACGTCGCCGAGCAGCAGCAGGCGGTCCCCCAGCAGGAACCCGGCGACGAGCGCGGCGACGACGGACGCGACGAGCACGCCGACGACGAGCGCGACCTTCGACCGCGACGCCGGGTGCGCGCCCACGGCGGCCGTGCGGCGGGCCGGACCCGAGTCGCGCAGGCGCCGGGCCAGCCACACCATGACCGCGGCGCCGAACAGCGTGGTGACCACCCCGGTGGGGATCGCCACGCCCGCCACGCCGGGCACGGCGAGCCGGAGCAGGACGTCGGCACCGAGGACGACGACGCACCCCGTCAGCGCGGCGAGCGGGAGCACCAGGCGGTGCCGCGCCAGCCCCGGGACGCGCCCCGCCACCAGCCGCGCGATCACCGGCGCGGTCAGGCCGACGAAGCCGATCGGTCCGGCGACGGTCACCGCGACCGCGGCGAGCAGCACCGCGAGCAGCACCGTCACCACGCGGGTGCGTCGGACGTCGAGGCCGAGCACCGACGCGGTGTCGTCGCCGAGCGCCAGCACGTCCAGGCGGCGCGACCAGAGCACCAGCAGCAGCCCCGCCACCAGCACCACGGGTGCCGCCTGGGTCACCTTCGCGGTGCCGGACTGCACGATCGAGCCCTCGCCCCACGCGAACATCCCCTGGGTCTCCTGCTCGAACAGCAGCATGAGCAGGATGGTCAGCGACGAGAGCGCGAGCATCGTGGCCGACCCCGCGAGCACCAGGCGCGTCGGCCCCTCGGCGCCGCCGCGCGCGATGGCCAGCACCAGCGCGGAGGCCGCGAGGCCGCCGACGAAGGCCAGCCCGCCGTGCACCGCGAACGGCAGGCTCAGGCCGGTCACCGCCGCGAGGACCACGGTGAAGTACGCCCCCGCGTTCACGGCGAGCGTGTCCGGCGAGGCCAGCGGGTTGCGCGCCACGGACTGCAACGCGCTGCCGGACAGGCCCAGCGCGGTGCCGACGAGCAGCGCCGCGAGCACCCGCGGGGCACGCGACGCGACGAGCACCGCGAGCGCCTCGTCGTCCCCCGAGCCCGTGAGCAGGCCCAGCAGGTCCCCGACGCCGACGCGCGAGGTGCCCAGCGTCAGGTCGACGAGCGCCAGCAGCACGACCGCGACCGCGGCGCCGGCGAACACGGCGACGATCCGGCCGGGTCGCACCCGGCGCGCGGGCGCGGGAGCCGCCACCGCGGTGGCGGGTCCCGCGTCGACGAGGTCGGTCATCCCGCGGTCAGGGCGTCCACGGTGGCGTCGATGAACGCCTCGGCCGAGGCCGGCCCACCGAACATCCAGATCCCGTCCGGCAGCCGCGTCACGTCCCCGGCGACGACGAACGGCAGCTGCTCCCAGATGGCGTTCCCGGCCAGGCCGTCCTGGAACGGGTCGCCGCCGTCGGTGTCGTTGCCGACGTAGAGGAAGTGCAGGTCGCCCAGGCCGGTCAGGCCCTCGACGTCGGTCTGCGCGAGGCCGTAGTCCGGGTCACCCTCGCCGGTCCACGCGTTCTGCAGGCCCAGCTCGGCGGCGACCCCACCCAGGAACGAGCCGGGCGTGTACATGCGGATGGAGACGGCACCGTCGGACAGCCAGCCGTCGGCCATGGTGAACGACGCACCCGCCAGGCCGGCGTCCTCCAGCGTGCCCTTCGCGTCCTCGACGGCGGCGTCGAAGTCGGCCAGCGCCGCGTCGGCAGCCTCGGAGGTGCCCGTCGCGTCGCCCAGGACCTCGAGCGTCCGGCGCATCTTGCCGATCGGGTCCGAGGCGTCCGAGCCGCGCAGCGCGATCACCGGGTACTCGGCCTCGATCTGCTCGATGACCTCCGCCGGCAGGTCGGTCGTGGTGACCACCAGGTCCGGGTCGAGCGCCGCGATGGCGTCCAGCGACGGCTCGCCGCGGAACCCGACGTCGGGCGTCGACTCGTCCAGCGGCACCACGGTGTCCCACGTGTTGTAGCCCGCGACGTCCGCGGCGCCCACCGGCGTGACGCCGAGGGTGAGCAGGTTCTCGGTGAGGCCCCACTCCAGCGAGACCACCCGGGTGGCCGGGGCGTCGAGCTCGACGGTGCCGCGGTCGTCGGTGATCGTCACCGGGCCGGCGGTGCCGCCGGTGGCCGTGGCTGGCGACGACGGGTCGCCGCCCGCGTCCTCGGTGGTGCCGCAGGCGGTGAGCAGCAGGGCTGCGCCGGCGAGCAGGGCGGGGAGGGCTGTCTTGCGCACAGGGATGTCCTCGGGGTCGGGCGGGAAGGGGGTTCAGACGGTGGTCAGGTGCGGCGCGGCTGCGCGTGCCGGCCCACGGGTCGGGTGCGCACCTGGCCGGTGTGCTCGTCGCGCACCACGTCGATGCGGATGCCGTACGTGTCCGTGAGGGCCTCGGCGGTGAGCACCTCGTGCGGGCGGCCGGACCCGACGACCTCCCCGCGGCGCAGCAGGACCACGTGGTCGGCCACGGCGGCGGCCTGGTCGAGGTCGTGCAGGACCACGCCGACGGCCACGCCGTGCTCGTCGGCCAGGTCCCGGACCAGGTCGAGGATCTCCACCTGGTAGCGCAGGTCGAGGTACGTGGTGGGCTCGTCCAGCAGCAGCACGCGCGTGTCCTGGGCCAGGCACGTGGCCAGCCAGACGCGCTGCAGCTCGCCGCCGGACAGCTCGTCGACCCCGCGGTCCGCCATGTCCTCGACGCCCGTGACGTGCATGGCCCAGGCGATCGCGCGCGGGCCGTCGGCGTCGTTCGCGCGCCAGCGCCCGCGGTAGGGGTGGCGGCCGTAGCCGACGACGTCGCGCACGCTGACCCCCGACGGGGTCGGACGCGACTGCGACAGCAGCGTGACGCGGCGGGCGAAGTCCTGGGCGGACAGGGCGTGCGCGTCGGGGACGTCCGGGAGGCTGACCGTGCCGCTGTCCGGGCGTGTGCAGCCGGGCCAGCGCCCGCAGCAGCGTCGACTTGCCCGAGCCGTTCGGGCCGATGAGCGCCGTGACCCGCCCGGGGTGCAGCCGCAGGGACGCTGCCGTCACCACGACCGCGCCGTGATAGCCCAGGGTCAGGTCGTCGCCGCACAGGGCATCGGTCGTCGGGTGGGTCACATGGTGAGGTTAGCCTGCACTAAGTAAGGGTTGCCAATCCTTCTCCGCTGTGGCGGCCGTCACACGGTCCCGCCGAACGTCAGACCGAGCAGGTACGTCGCGGCTGCGGCGCCGTACCCGATCGCCAGCTGCCGCAGGGCACGCTTGGCAGGCGAAGCGCCCGACAGCACGCCGACCGTGGCACCCGTGGCGAGCAGCGCCAGACCCACCAGGACCGAGGCCCAGACGACGGCGGTCAGGCCCTCCGCACCGAGCAGGTAGGGCAGGACCGGGATGGCCGCACCCGAGGCGAAGAAGCAGAAGCTCGCGCCCGCCGCACCCACCGCGGTGCCCACCGACTCGTGCTCGTCGACCTCCGTGGGCTCGTGCACCAGCCCGTCCGGCTGGTCGAGCGACGACAGCACCTCGTCGGCCCGCGCCTGCGCCTCGTCCGGTCCCATGCCGCGCGCCCGGTAGACCAGCGCGAGCTCGTTGGCGTCCACGTCGAGGTGCGGCAGCGCCGCACGGGCTGCCGGCCCGGGTCGCGACGCCTCCAGCAGCTCACGCTGCGAGCGCACCGACACGTACTCGCCGGCGCCCATGGACAGCGCGCCGGCCAGCAGGCCGGCCAGACCCGTGAGCAGGACGGTCGCGGTGGACGCCCCGCTGGCCCCGATGCCGAGCACCAGCGCCAGGTTGCTGACCAGGCCGTCGTTGGCGCCGAACACCGCCGCGCGGAACGTGCCGGAGATCCGGTTGCGGCCCCGCGTGGCCAGCCCGCGCACGACCTCCTCGTGGATCGCCTCGTCGGCCGCCATCGTCGGCGTCGCGTCGGCGTCGTCGTCGTACCCCGACCGCGCCTCCGCGCGCTGCGCGAGCGCCAGGACGAACACCGAACCGAACCGGCGGGCCAGCAGGCCCAGCGTCCGAGTGCGCAGGTCGCCCTGGCGGGGTCGGCCGACGTCGTCGCCCAGCAGGTCCAGCCAGTGCTGCTCGTGGCGCCCCTCGGCGTCCGCGAGCGCCAGCAGGATCGCGCGCTCCTCGCCGGTCCGGCGGGACGCGATGTCACGGTAGACGGCAGCCTCGGCGCGCTCGTCGGCCAGGTACTGACGCCACCGGCGGATCTGCGCCGCGGTGGGCTGCTGGCGTCCGGGCGCGCCGTCGGCAGAGGTGGTGGAGAAGGGGGGCATGCATCCATGCTCGCAGCCGACGAACGCCGATCCGGCCCTCAGGGCGGTGTTCAGGTTGCCGAATCGGTGGATGTGCAGAACCGTGGCGTGCACCGACGGACGGCCGTTGCGGCCGCCGACCCTGCTCCACCCGCCGGGAGGATCCCGATGTATGCCGAGACGGCTGTCGCGCCCGCGCTCTCCGCGATCGCGCCCGCCCGCCGCTGGGCACGGGACCGCCTGACCGAGGCCGAGATCGACGACGGGCGCCTGGAGCTGCTCGTCCTGCTGGTCAGCGAGCTGGTGACCAACGCCGTCGCCCATGCCGATCCGCCGGTGACCCTGCGCGTCGACGTCGACGACGAGCGCACCCGCGTCGAGGTCACCGACGGCGTCCGAGAGGTGCCCGTGGTCCGCGACCCCCCGCCCACCGCGCTCGGCGGGCGGGGAGTCATGTTCGTGGACCGGCTGGCCAGCAGCTGGGGGACGTCCGAGGAGTCGGGCGACGCCGCCAAGACCGTCTGGTTCGAGCTGCGGCACGACGACGTCACAGAGCTGGACCGGTTCACAGGGCGCTGACGAGCCGGCTCAGTCCTCGTGCTCAAGGTCGGCCTGAGCCTGCGCTCCGCTGCGGGCGGGGGCCGCTCCGCGACCCCCACCCTCCGCTGCGCTCCGGCTCAGTCCTCCCACGGCGGGGTGTCGTCGAGCTTCTCGTAGTACTTCGCCAGGTGGCTCTTGATGCGGTCGCGGTCCTTGTCCGGGACGTCGATGCCACCCCGCGAGCCCTGCATGACGGCCGCGGCCGCGAACACCGCGCGCGGGACCGCAGTGAGCTTCCCGTCGATCACGTCGGCGATCAGCAGCTTGTGGCCCGTGAAGTTGTCCTTGGCCTCCGCGTCGTACCAGACGTGTGCGGAGCGGTACTTCTCGTTGGGCTCGTCCTGCGCATCTGCCCACTCACGGACGTGCTTCTCGGCGGCGGCGCCGTCCCACTCCCGGTCGCGGTCGGCCAGGGGGAGGTCGCCGAAGGCGGTGACTGCCATGTGCTCGTCCTCTCAGTCGGTGGGTGCGGCGGCGCGCAGCTTCTCGAGCAGGGGGCCGGCGGCCGTGGACAGGAACTCGTCCTGCTTCTCGTCGCCCACCTGGACCAGCGCGATGTCCGTGAAGCCGGCCTCCCAGTACGCGGAGACCGCCTCGACGATCGCATCCAGGTCCGGGCCGCACGGGATCTGCGACGAGACGTCCTCGGGGCGGACGAACTGGCTGGCCGCGGCGAACGCCTCGGGCATCGGCAGGTCGGCGTTCACCTTCCAGCCGCCGCCGAACCACCGGAACTGCTCGTGCGCCCGCGCGACGGCGGCGTCCTTGTCGGTGTCCCAGCTGACGGGGATCTGGCCGATCTTGCGCGACTCCGGCAGCGCGTGACCGCGGGCGTCGTCCCAGGACCGCAGCAGCTCGGCGTCCGGCTCGGTGGTGACCAGGTGGTCCACGAGCTGGCTGAACCGCTGGATGGACTCCGGTCCGGAGACCGCCGCACCGATCTGGATGGGCTCGTCGGGCAGGTCCCACAGCTTGGCGGACTCCACCTGGAAGAAGTCGCCGGTGAAGTTGACCCGGTCCCCGGCGAACAGCTCGCGGATGATCTGCACGGCCTCCTCGAGCATGTCGTGGCGTTCGCCCACGGCGGGCCAGCGCTCACCGACCACGTGCTCGTTGAGGTTCTCCCCCGCGCCGACGTTGAGCTGGAACCGACCGTCGGAGAGCACCCCGAGCGTCGCGGCCTTCTGCGCGACGACGGCTGGGTGGTACCGGACGATCGGGCAGGTCACGTAGGTCATGAGCTCCACGCGCTCGGTCGCCTGGGCGACCGCGCCCAGCATCGACCAGGCGTACGGTGCATGACCCTGCGCATCGAGCCAGGGGAAGTAGTGGTCGCTGGACACCTCGAAGTCGAACCCGAGGTTCTCAGCGGCAACGGCATACCGGACCAGGTCCTTCGGTCCGGACTGCTCGGTCATCAGGGTGTATCCGAAACGTGTCACCGTTCGACGGTCGCACCGTGGGCGCGGACCCGCATCTGCTAGGCGTCGGCCCACGCCTCGCGCACGGTGCGGACCGCCTCACCCGTGCGACCGGCCTCCTCGATGGCCAGGCCGAGCAGGTGGTCCTGGCAGCCGTCGGCCAGCGGGTACGGCGCGGGGCCGTCGCCGCGCACCCAGGCACCCGTGGAGTCGAGCAGGTCGGCCACCGCGATGTCGTCGTCGGCCAGACGGGCACCCTCGAAGCGGTTGCGGTAGAGCACCCGGCCGTCGTGGCTGAGGTGCTCCAGGTCGAACCCGTCGAGGTTCTGCTCCAGCCCGCTGACGCGCCGGACGATCGGGGAGCTGACGACGGTGCGCTCGTCGACCCAGCGGGTCACGGTGTCGTCCACGATCTCGCCGTGCGTGCCGCGCACCACGATGCGGTTGGCACGCAGGGGGTTGTGCCACTGGTTGTCGGTGAAGTCGTACAGCGCGCTGCGGCCGTGCCCGAAGTCCAGCGTGGCCAGGATGTTCCAGGCGTCCGCGGGCTCGGTGGCCCCCGTCCACCCGTCGCGGGCCAGCGGGCCCAGCAGCGGCGCGGTGAACACCGATGCCCGCACGGTGGCCTCGCCACGACCGGCGCCGAGCAGTCGCCGGATGAGCCCGACCGCGTGGTACAGATGCGTCGAGGAGATCTGTACGCTCGTCGGCCGGCCGATCAGCCCCGCCTCGACGACGGCGATCCGGGCGGCGTGCGACGGCATCGACGGGGAGTGCTCGGCCACCTGGACGAGGCCCGAGGAGCCGACGTCCGACCACAGCTCCCGCAGGCCGTCGGCGTCGGGCGCGGGCGGGGTCTCGGCGAGCACGGGGATGCCCAGCTCGACCAGCTCTCGCGTCGCCTCGGGCGTCACGGGCCACGGCACGGAGACGACGACGAACTCCGGGCGGTCCGTCGTCGGCCCCACCGCGGTGACCAGCTCCTCGATGGTGCGCACCGTCGGCACGCCCCACTCCCGCTCCACCTGCGCGCCGCGTTCCGCGGTCCGGGTCACCACCCCGACACACCGGAACCGGTCGGGCATCAGCCGCGCCATGCGGACGAAGAACTCCGCGCGCCAGCCGCTGCCGACCACGCCGAACCGGAGGGGTGCCTGCTGGGTCATCACGTCACTGTATGCGCGGATTTCTCCGGGCGACGGTTGCGCGGCAGGCCTCGCTGCCCGTGGGTGCATCCCGATCTCCCTCTCGGACCGAAGGACGGGCATGGTCACCACCGTGCTGCCGTTGGAGCTGTCGACGCCGTCGGTCCTGGTCCCGTCCGAGCGGGCACGCTCGCTGCGCCGGTTCAACGTCGTCATGGGTGGCCTGCACCTGCTCGGCGGCGTGGCGATGATCGCGCTCAGCACCGACTTCACCCTGCCCGTCTCGGTGTTCGCCCTCGGCGGCCCGCCCGGGACGCCCCTGGCGGACGGCACGCTGTCGGGCGTGTGGGACGTCCCGCTGGCGTGGGCGACCGCGAGCTTCCTGCTGCTGAGCGCGTTCTTCCACTGGCTCATCGCGTCGCCGTGGGGCTTCCCGCGCTACGTGCGTGAGCTGGAGCTGGGCCGCAACAGGTTCCGGTGGGTGGAGTACTCGCTCTCGTCGACCCTGATGATCGCGCTGATCTCGCTCGTCACCGGGATCACGGACCTCGCCGCACTGATCGCGATCGGGTTCGCGAACGTCGCCATGATCCTGTTCGGCTGGCTCATGGAGGTGGCGAACAACGGCCTCATGCACGGCCGCGGGCAGCAACCCACCCGCGGGCGACGCGCCTGGTGGACCCCGTTCTGGTTCGGCTGCGTCGCCGGTCTCGGACCATGGCTCGCGATCGGCGCCTACCTGTGGGCGGCCATCGTGGTCCTCGACGGCGCGGGCCCTCCGGGCTTCGTGTGGGGCATCATCGCGAGCCTGTTCCTGCTGTTCAACTGCTTCGCGGTCAACCAGTGGCTCCAGTACCGCCAGGTGGGGCGCTGGAAGGACTACCTGTTCGGGGAGAAGCAGTACATCGTCCTCAGCCTGGTCGCCAAGTCGCTGCTGGCGTGGCAGATCTTCGCCAACACGCTGATCCCCTGACGCCGCCCCTAGTCCGGCGTCACCTCCGCCACCCGTCCGGCCTCCACGTGCCAGCGGCGGGTCAGCCGGACCGTCTCCAGCATCCGGCGGTCGTGCGTGACCAGCAGGATCGTCCCCTCGAAGCTGTCCAGTGCCTGCTCGAGCTGCTCGATCGCGGGCAGGTCCAGGTGGTTGGTCGGCTCGTCCAGGACCAGCAGGTTCACGCCGCGTGCCTGCAGGAGCGCCAGGGCCGCCCGGGTCCGCTCCCCCGGTGACTGGGACGACGCGGGCCGGTGGATGTGGTGGCCGCCTAGCCCGAACTTGGCCAGCAGGGTGCGGACGTCGGCCGTGGGCCAGTCCGGCACCTCGCGGGAGAACGCGTCGACCAGCGGCTCGTCGCCCTCGAACGCGCGGCGCGCCTGGTCCACCTCGCCCACGAGCACGCCGGAGCCCAGGTCCACCGCGCCGGTGGTCGGGGCCAGCCGGCCCAGCAGCAGGGCCAGCAGCGTCGACTTGCCGGACCCGTTGGGCCCTGTGACCGCCACCCGGTCCTTCCAGTCGAGCTGCAGGTCCACCGGTCCGAGCGTGAAGCCGCCCCGTGTGACCGTGGCGTGCCGCGCGACCGCGACCACCGCGCCCGAGCGCCCCGCGGCGGCGATCGTCATCTGCAGCTGCCACTCCTTGCGTGGCTCCTCGACCACGTCCAGGCGCGCGATCATCTTGTCCGTCTGGCGCGCCTTGGCCGCCTGCTTCTCGGACGTCTCGCCGCGGTGGTGCTTGACGAACTTGTCACCGTCGGTCGCCTTGCGCCGCGCGTTCCGGACGCCCTTCTCCATCCACGCGCGCTGCATGCGGGCCCGGGCGTTGAGCGCGTCCAGCCGCGACGCGTACCCCTCGTACGCCTCGCGGGCCCGGCGCCGCGCGATCGAGCGCTCCTCCAGGTAGGAGTCGTAGCTGCCGCCGTAGGTGGACACCCGCTGCAGGCTCCGGTCGATCTCCACCACGGCGGTGACCGTGCGGCTGAGGAACTCGCGGTCGTGGCTGACGACGACGATCGCGGCCTCCGAGCGGTCCACGAACTCCTCGAGCCGGTCCAGGCCGGCGGCGTCCAGGTCGTTGGTCGGCTCGTCCAGGAGGTACAGGTCGTACCGGGAGAGCAGCAGCGCGGCCAGCCCCACCCGGGCCGCCTGCCCGCCGGACAGCGCGGTCATGGGGTGGTCGAGGTCGACCGTCAGGCCGAGGTCGTCGGCGACCGTGCCGAGGCGCGCCTCCAGGTCCGCACCACCCAGGGCGAGCCACCGCTCGAGCGCCTCGGCGTACCGGTCGTCGGCGCCGGGCTCACCGGCGCCGAGGGCGTCGGCCGCCGCGTCCATCGCCTCCTGGGCCGGCGTCACGCCGGTGCGCCGACCCAGGTGGTCGCGCACCGACTCGCCGGGCACGCGCTCGATCTCCTGGGCCAGGTAGCCCAGCTGCGCGTGCGCCGGCGAGACGGAGACCGATCCGGCGTCCGGCGCGCGGCGGCCCGCCAGGATCTGCAGCAGGGTCGACTTCCCGGCGCCGTTGGGCCCGACCAGACCGAGCACGTCCCCCGGCGCCACCACCAGGTCCACCCCGGAGAACAGCTCCCGGTCGCCGAACCCGGCCCCCACGCCCTTGGCCTGCACGGTCGCTGTCATGGGGTCCATCCTTGCGTCGGTCGAGCGCGCCGGGGTGCCGGCGGTCGTCGACGGTACGGCGTGCCGGCCCCCGGGGTCGCCCTGATTGCGCGGCTACGCGGCGAGCGCCGCGCGCAGACCGTCCACGAGCGGGGTGGTCGGGCGGCCCGTCAGGGTGCGCAGGTCCGCGGTCGCGTCGGCCAGGTCCCCGCGGCGGATGTCGGCGTCGAGCGTCGCGACGAACCCGGCCGTGCCCTCGTCCAGGCCGGCGCCGACGAGGATCGCGCGGTGCTCGTCGGACGTGACCTGCTGGACGGCGACCGGGACGCCGAGCACCTGCGACGCGGCCCGCGCGAGCTCGTCGAAGGACCAGGCGGTGTCCCCGGACAGCTCGTACACGCGGCCGTCGTGGTCCGGGCTGCGCAGGACGGCCGCCGCGGCAGCGGCGTAGTCGTCGCGCGTCGCACTGGCCACCCGACCGTCCCCCGCGCTGGTCAGCAGCGTGCCGGTGGACCGGGCCTGCTCGACGGCGCCCACGTAGTTCTCCGTGTACCAGTTGTTGCGCAGCACGGTCCACGCCAGCCCCGACGCGCGCAGGAGCTCCTCCGTCGCCTTGTGGTCCGGCGCGAGCACGAGCCCGCTGGTGTCGGCGTGCGGGGCGCTCGTGTAGACGACGCGGCGGACGCCGGCGGCCCGGGCGGCGTCGATGACGCGGCCGTGCTGCGCGACGCGGACCCCCGGCTCGGAGCCGGAGACCAGCAGGACGGTCTCCGCACCGGCGAACGCGGCCTCGAGCGACGCCGCGTCGTCGTAGTCCGCCACGGCGGTGGCGACGCCCAGACCGGCGAGCCGGTCCGCGCTGCGTCCGGTGGCGACCACCTGGTCCGCAGGCACGCCGCCTGCGAGGAGGTGCTGGACGACGAGGCGGCCGAGGTGGCCGGTGGCACCGGTGACGACGACGGACATGAGGGGTTCCTCTCGGAGGCGGGACGGGATGTCGACTGCCCGAACCGCCCTCGCACGACGCACCTTCCCGATCCGCGGTACCCACTTGTGCGTAAGGTACGCACATGGCGGTAAGCATCGAGGTCAGCGCCCTGGACCGGCTCATGACGGACGGCGTGCTGCCCGCCGCGTGCCCGTCCCGCGTGGTGCTCGACCACGTGACCAGCAAGTGGGGCGTGCTCCTGCTGGTCGCGCTGTCGGAGCGGACCATGCGCTGGGGTGAGCTGCGGCGGACGGTGGAGGGGATCAGCGAGAAGATGCTGGCCCAGACCCTGCGCACGCTCGAGGCCGACGGGATCGTGCACCGCGAGGTGACCGCGAGCATCCCGCCGCGCGTCGACTACTCGTTGACCCCGCGCGGGACGGAGCTGGTGGCCCGGCTGCTGCCGCTCATGGAGTGGATCGTGGACAACGCGGAGGAGATCGTCGCGCGCTGAGGGCACGTCGGACCTGCCCTCTACCCTCGGCGCATGCTCCTCCTCGACGACGGCGGCCTGGTCCTGTCCCCCAGCGACCTGGCCAACGCCGCCGCCTGCGAGCTCGCGGTCGTGAGCCACCTGGACGGCCGCCTCGGGCTGACGCCACCCGTGCTCATCGGCGCGGACGCCATGCTCGAGCGCGTCTCGGCGCTGGGCACCGCGCACGAGCGCCGCGTCCTGGAGGCGTACCGGGCCGAGCACCGCGTGGTGACCGTCGCGCGTCCGCGGTACGACGAGGCCGGCGACCGCGCCGCGCTGGAGCGCGTGCAGGCGTCGACGCTCGCCGCGCTGGCCTCGGACGCCGACGTGGTCTACCAGGCCGGCTTCTTCGACGGGCGGTTCACCGGGTGGGCCGACTTCGTGGTGCGCGAGGACGGGCGCTGGACCGTGCTCGACACCAAGCTGGCGCGCAGCGTCAAGGTCACCGCGCTGCTGCAGCTGGCGGCGTACGCGGACCAGCTGCACGCCGCGGGGCTGCCGGTGAGCGACCAGGTGCACCTGGTCCTGGGCGACCGGTCCCGGTCCAGCCACCGGCTGGCCGACCTGCTCCCCCTGTACCGCGACCGGCGCGTCCGACTGGAGCACCTGCTCGACGAGCACCGGTCGGCGGGCACACCCGTGGCGTGGGGCGACCCGCGGTACCGCGCCTGCGGCCGGTGCGACGTGTGCGCGGCGCAGGTGGCCGCGCACCGGGACGTCCTGCTGGTCGCGGGGCTGCGCTCGACCCAGCGCGCCCGGCTCGCCGCCGTCGGCACCACCACGATCGACCAGCTCGCCACCGGCACCGGGCCGGTGCCCGGCATCGGTGCGGCCACCCTGGCCGGGCTGCGGCGCCAGGCCGCCCTGCAGGTGCGCCAGGAGAGCGCCGCGGAGCCGCTGGTCTTCGAGGTCGTGGAGCCGCAGGCGGTCGCGGACCTGCCGGCGCCGGACGACGGCGACATCTTCTTCGACTTCGAGGGCGACCCGCTGTGGACGGACGACACGGTCCCCGCCGACGAGCCCGCGGACTGGGGCCTGGAGTACCTGTTCGGCGTGGTCGAGGCGGACGGAACCTTCCGCCCGTTCTGGGCGCACGACCGCGCCCAGGAGAAGCAGGCGTTCGTCGACTTCCTGGCCTACCTGGAGCAGCGCCGCGCCGCGCACCCCGGCATGCACGTGTACCACTACGCCCCGTACGAGCGGACGGCGCTGCTGCGGCTGGCGGGCCGGCACGGGGTCGGTGAGGACGCCGTGGACCAGCTGCTGCGCGACGGCGTGCTGGTGGACCTGTACGCCACCGTGCGCCGCGGCCTGCGCGTGGGCAGCAGCTCGTACTCGCTCAAGAAGCTCGAGCCGCTGTACATGGGCGACCAGACGCGCGAGGGCGAGGTGACCACGGCCGCAGACTCCATCACCGAGTACGCGCAGGCGTGCGACCTGCGCGACGCCGGCGACGCGGCCGGCTGGCAGGACCGCCTGGACGCGATCGGCGAGTACAACCGGTACGACTGCGTGTCCACGCGCGGCCTGCGGGACTGGCTGCTGGCCCACGGTCCCACCCCGACCGGTCCGGCCGCACCAGCGCCGCAGGAGCCGCGGCCGCCGGACCCGCTCGTCGTCGACGTGCTGGCCGCGAGCGAGGACCCGGCCCTGGGTGACGACGACCGGCGGGCGGTGCGCATGCTGGCCGCGGCGGTCGGGTACCACGACCGCGAGGCCAAGCCGTTCTGGTGGGCGCACTTCGACCGGCTGCAGTCCGACCCGGCGGAGTGGATGGACGCGCGCGGCACCCTCCTGGTCGACGGGCCGCCCGAGGTGGTGGAGGACTGGAGCATCGCCCCCGGCAAGCGGACCTTCGCGCGCACGCTGCGGCTGCGCGGGCACCTGGAGCCGGGCAGCGACCTGCGCGCGGGCGCCAAGGCCTACGCGCTGTACGACCCGCCGCCGCCCTGCGCGCAGACCTCGAGCACCGGCCACCGCGGCTGGACCGGCAGCGTCGAGGTCCTGGCGGTCAGCACCGAGCCGGCGCCGAGCACCTCCGCGGGCACGCGGGACGTCCTGCTGGTCAGCGAGCGGCTGCCCACCGGCACGGCCCCCGACCCGGACCTGCCCATGGCGCTCGCGCCCGCACCGGGCCCCAGCACGACCGGCATCGTCGAGGCCATCCGTCGCCTGGTCGGCCAGGTCGCGGCCGGCCTGCCCGCGCTCCCGCCGCTGCCCGCGGTGGACCTCCTGCGGCGCATCCCGCCCCGCACGCGCGCGCTCGCACTGCCCCGTCCGGACGACGCCCGCGGCATCCCGGAGACCATCGTCGCCGCACTGCTCGACCTGGACGGCTCGTACCTGGCGGTGCAGGGTCCCCCCGGCACCGGCAAGACCTACACCGGCGGGCACGTCGTCGCCGCGCTCGCCGCGCAGGGGTGGAAGGTCGCCGTGGTGGCCCAGTCGCACGCCGTGGTGGAGAACCTGCTGCACGCCGTGACCGACGCGGGGCTGCCGCCCGAGCAGATCGGCAAGAAGGCGCAGCACGAGCACGCCGCCGACGCGCCCTGGGAGTCGTTGCCGTCCGGCCGGCACGCGGCCGCATTCCACGCCCGTCAGCCGGGCGGGTTCGTGGTCGGCGGCACCAAGTGGGACCTCACCAGCCGCGACCGGGTCCCCGACGGCGGGTTCGACCTGGTGGTCGTCGACGAAGCGGGCCAGTTCTCACTCGCCGACACCCTCGCGGTGTCCACGGCCGGCCGCAACCTGCTCCTGCTGGGCGACCCGCAGCAGCTGCCGCAGGTCACCCAGGGCCGCCACCCCGAACCGGTGGACGCCTCCGCGCTGGGCTGGCTCGCGGACGGCCACGACACGCTGCCCGACGAGCTGGGCTACTTCCTGGACCGCACCTGGCGGATGCACCCGGAGCTCTGCGCCGCCGTCTCGCGCCTGTCCTACGAGGACCGGCTGACCGCCGTCCCGCTCACGGCGGACCGCTCGCTCGACGGCATCGAGCCTGGCCTGCGCACGGTGCTCGTCGATCACGACGGCAACGCCGTGGCCTCGCCGCAGGAGGCGGACGTGATCGTCGAGCAGGTCCGGGACCTGCTGGGGCGCACCTGGACCGACGGAGCGAGCCGCGCCCTGACCGGGGCCGACGTCCTCGTCGTCGCGCCCTACAACGCGCAGGTGTGGACCGTGCACCGCGCCCTGCGGGACGCCGGGATCGAGGGCGTCCGCGTGGGCACCGTGGACCGGTTCCAGGGACAGGAGGCACCCGTGGTCCTGGTCACCACGTGCGCATCCTCAGCCGACGACGTGCCCCGCGGGATGGAGTTCCTGCTGAACCGGAACCGGCTCAACGTCGCGGTCTCGCGCGCGCAGTGGTGCGCGGTGATCGTCACGTCCCGGCGCCTGCCCGACCACCTGCCGGCTCGCCCCGAGCAGCTGGCGGAGCTGGGGGCCTTCGTCGGACTGTGCGCGGGCGCTCACCGGGCGGAGCCGGCGTTCACCCGGTAGAACCGGACCCCATGACCGTCGTCGGATTCCACAACTCGCACGAGCAGGTCCACCCCGCCGCGCTCCTGGCCGCCACCCGGTACGCCGAGCAGGCCGGCTTCGACGCCGCCATGTGCTCGGACCACTGGGCGCCCTGGTCGGCACGCCAGGGTCACTCCGGATTCGCGTGGACGTGGCTCGGTGCCGCGCTGGCCAGCACGGACCTGCCGCTCGGCGTGGTGAACGCGCCCGGCCAGCGGTACCACCCGGCGATCATCGCGCAGGCTGCGGCCACCCTCGCGGCCATGTTCCCCGGGCGGTTCTGGATGGCGCTGGGCTCGGGCGAGAACGTCAACGAGCACATCACCGGCCAGCGCTGGCCCGCCAAGGCGGAGCGGGACGCGCGGCTGCGCGAGTGCGTGCAGGTGATCCGGGCGCTGCTGGACGGCGAGGAGGTCACGCACGACGGGCTGGTCACGGTCGACCGCGCCAAGCTGTGGACGCTTCCCGACGAGAAGCCGCTGCTCATCGGGCCCGCGGTGACGCCCGCGACCGCCCGCGCGCACGCGGCCTGGGCCGACGGACTGGTCACCGTGAACCAGCCGCCGGAGATCCTCGAGCGGGTGGTGGGCGAGTACCGGGACGCCGGCGGTCGCGGCGACCTCACGCTGCAGGTGCACGTCTCCTGGGCGCCGGACGCCGAGACCGCGCTGACCGTGGCGCGGGAGCAGATGGCCGGCCAGGTGTTCGGCCCGCCCGTCGCGTGGGACCTGGACACCCCCGAGGCGTTCGACTCCCTCGGCATCCACGTCGGCGACGACTCCCTGCACCGCAGCGTGCTCGTGGACCACGACCCCCAGCGCCTGGCTGACCGCATCAGCGAGCTGGTGACGATCGGGTTCGACGCGGTCTACCTGCACCAGGTGGCCACCGACCCCGGGATCAGCGACGAGAAGCACGACGACGCCGCACCCACCCGCACCCCGCGCAACGCCACGCTCGAGGCGTTCGTCGACATGGCCGCCGAGCACGTCCTGCCCCAGCTGAAGAAGGTGACCGCATGAGGATCCACGACACCAGCGACCTGTGGTGGAAGAACGCCGTCATCTACTGCCTCGACGTCGAGACGTACATGGACTGGAACGACGACGGCGTCGGCGACCTGCCCGGCCTGGTCCAGCGCATCGACCACCTGGCCGACCTCGGGGTGACGTGCCTGTGGCTGATGCCCTTCTACCCGACCGAGGACGTCGACGACGGCTACGACATCTCCGACTTCTACGGGGTGGACCCACGCCTGGGTGACGCGGGAGACCTGGTCGAGGTGATCCGCACGGCGAACGACCGCGGCATCCGCGTGATCGCCGACCTCGTGGTGAACCACACCTCCGACAAGCACCCGTGGTTCCAGAGCGCCCGCAGGAGCAAGGACAGCCCGTTCCGCGACTTCTACGTGTGGCGCTCGGACGAGCCGCCGCCCACCAAGGACAAGGTGGTGTTCCCCGACAAGGAGGACGCGATCTGGACCAAGGACGACCACACCGGGGAGTGGTACCGGCACACGTTCTACCACCAGCAGCCCGACCTGAACACGGCGAACCCGCAGGTCAGGGATGCCATCGCCAAGGTGATCGGGTACTGGGCGGAGATGGGACTGAGCGGGTTCCGCGTGGACGCGGTGCCGTTCTTCCTGGCCGACGCCGCCAAGACACCGGGCGACGACATCGAGGACAAGCACGACTTCCTGCGCGAGCTGCGCTCCTTCCTGACCCGGCGGGTGGGCGACGCGATCCTCATGGGCGAGGTCAACCTCCCGTACGAGGAGCAGCGGCTGTACTTCGGCACCGGCACGGCCGACAGCGACCAGCTGACCCTGCAGTTCGACTTCGTCGGGATGCAGAACCTGTACCTCGCCCTGGCGCGCGGCGACGCCGCGCCGATCGCGCAGGCGCTGCAGCAGCGCCCCGAGATCCCGCACGACGCCCAGTGGGCCACGTTCGTCCGCAACCACGACGAGCTCACGCTGGACAAGCTGTCCGAGTCGGAGATGCAGGAGGTGTTCGACGCGTTCGGCCCGGACCCGGACATGCAGCTGTACGGCCGCGGCCTGCGCCGCCGCCTGCCGACGATGCTCGGCGGCGACCCGCGCCGCATCCGGATGGTCTACTCGCTGCTCTTCTCGCTGCCCGGCACCCCGGTGCTGTTCTACGGCGAGGAGATCGGCATGGGCGAGAACCTGGCCGCGGAGGGACGGCTGGCCGTCCGCACCCCGATGCAGTGGACGTCGGGCACCCACGGTGGCTTCTCGCGGGCGGCCAAGCGCAAGCTGGCCGGGCCGGTGACCGAGGGCGGCTTCGGCCCCGAGCACGTCAACGTCGCCGACCAGCGGCGGGACCCCGACTCCCTGCTGACGTTCGTGCAGCTGCTGATCCGCCGGTACCGCGAGTGCCCCGAGCTGGGCTGGACCACACGGGCGGAGATCCTGGACCAGCCGCACCCACAGGTCCTGGCCCACCGCAGCACCTGGGACGACGGCTCGCTGGTCGCGCTGCACAACCTCGGCACCGACCCGGTGATGGTCCCCCTGCAGTTCGACGACTGCGACGAGACGGTCCAGCTGGTCGACCTCCTGCGGGACGGCTCGTGCACCATCGGTGCGCGCGGTGGCACCACCGTGGAGCTCGAGGGGTACGGCTACCGGTGGCTGCGCGTGGTGCGTGAGGGCGACCGCCGGCTCCTGTGAACCGTTTCGCACCATCGCGCGACCGTCCCGCCCAGCGCACTCCCAGAAAACTCGCGTACCGTCACGGGGTCCGCCGCCTGTTCTGGCGGGACCCGAACCGACGGAGGACCTTCGTGCGCCGCACGACCACCGCCCGCCGCGGCCTCGCGGCCGCCACGCTCGCCCTGACCCTCGGCCTCTCGCTGGCCGCCTGCTCCGGGGACTCCGGCGCCGACCCGTCGCCGTCGCAGTCCGCGTCCTCGTCGTCCACCGCGAACCCGGCCGACGTCGAGGCGCTCGCCAACGTGAAGGTGGAGGGCGAGCCGGGCAGCGCGCCCACCATCACGCTCCCGTCGACGCCCTTCGAGGTCAGCTCCCTCGTGGTGCGCGTGGTCGACGAGGGCACCGGCGCGGAGATCACCGAGGGCCAGACCCTGTCGATCGAGACCACCGCGTTCTCCGGCACCGACGGCACCGAGCTCGGGAACACGTACTCCAGCCAGCCGGAGAAGATCGTCGCCGACGACCAGCTCCTGCCGGACCTGCACGACGCGCTGGTCGGTCACAAGGTCGGCGTCCGGATCGTGTTCGCCGTCCCGGGAGGCGGCACGGGCGCCGCCTCGGGGGACGGCGGCACCAACGTCGTCGTCGGCGAGGTCGTGGACGCCAAGGACACCCCGAAGCCGCTCGAGCGCGCCGAGGGCGAGGCCGTGACCCCGGCCGCCGGCCTGCCGACCGTCACGCTGGACGCCGACGGCAAGCCGTCGATCACGCCGGTCGGCGGCGCGGCCCCCACGGAGCTCGTCGTGCAGCCGCTCATCAAGGGCACCGGCGACGTGGTGACCGCGGACCAGACGCTCACCGTGAACTACACGGGCTGGCTCTGGGACGGCACCCAGTTCGACTCCTCCTGGGACTCCGGCAAGCCGGCCTCGTTCGCGCTGAACGGCGTGATCCCGGGCTGGACGCAGGGCCTCGCCGGGCAGACCGTCGGCAGCCAGGTGCTGCTGGTCATCCCGCCGGAGCTCGGTTACAAGGACCAGGCGCAGGGCAGCATCCCCGCCAACTCGACGCTCGTCTTCGTCGTGGACATCCTCGCCGCGAGCTGACGCGCACGATCACCGCACGAGCCCGGGACGCACCTCGCGTCCCGGGCTCGTGGCGTCCTAGGGTGGCTCACGAGCAGTCCCAGTCGAGACGTGACGAGCCCGGAGTGGCCATGGACCAGGCACCGCCGCCGAGGATCCGCACCGTGGCGCTGCTGGGCGCTCCCGGGTCGGGCAAGACGACTCTCACGGAGGCGCTCCTGCACCGCGCCGGTGTGCTGGGCCGCGCCGGCCGCGTCGAGGACGGCTCCACCGTGAGCGACCACGAGCCCGAGGAGATCGCGCGCGGCATCTCCCTGGGGCTGGGTGTCGCGCCGTTCACGTGGACCGCGACCGACGGTCAGGCGTACGACGTGACGCTCCTGGACACCCCGGGGTCCGCCGACTTCGCCGGTGCGGTCGACGCCGCGCTCGCCGCCGCCGACCTGGCGCTCGTCGTGGTCAGCGCGGTGGACGGGGTGCAGGCCGGCACCCACACCGCGTGGCGGCTGGCGGCCGAGGCGGGGCTGCCCCGCATGGTCGTCGTCACCAAGGAGGACAAGGCGCGGGCCGACTTCCGGCACGTCCTGGCGGACCTGCGCTCGGCGTTCGGCGACGGCCTGGTCCCGCTGGAGCTGCCTCTCGGGGAGGAGAGCGGGTTCACCGGCGTCGCCGACGTGCTCGCCGAGGAGGGGCTGGCCTACGACGGGGACGGCCACCACCACACCCAGTCGCTGCCGGTGGGGCTGGCCGAGGAGGAGCACCGGCTGCACGACGAGGTGACCGAGGAGATCGTCGCGCACGACGACGACCAGCTGGAGCGGTACCTGTCCGGCGACGTGCCCACCGCCGCGGAGCTCGAGGGGACGCTCGCCGCGGAGGTGCGCACCGGCGAGGCGTTCCCGGTGCTGGTCGCGTCCGGCGTCACCGGCGTGGGCGTCGACCGGCTGGCGGACCTGTTGTGCGAGCTGGGGCCGTCGCCGGCGGAGCGGACCGCGCACGTGCGCGCGGGCGACGTCGACGTGGAGGTCGCCGCGGACCCCGACGGACCGACCCTGCTGTACGCGTTCCGGACGCTCGCGGACCCGTTCGTCGGCCAGGTGACCATGTTCCGGGTGCTGTCCGGCACGGTCCGCAACGGCGACCGGCTGCTCAACACCACCACCCGCACCGAGGAGCGCATCCCCGGGCTGTTCCGGCTGCGCGGCAAGGAGCACCTGCCCGTCGAGTCCGTGGCCGCAGGGCAGGTGGGCGCGGTGGCCAAGCTCACCGGCACACCGTCGGGGAGCCTGCTGGCCGAGCGGACCGGGCCGGCGTCGTCGATGACCGCTCCCCCGCCGCGCGAGCGGCCCACGGTCTACGGCCTGGCCCTGGAGCCGGTCACGCAGTCCGACGACGACCGCCTGTCCGCCGCACTGACCCGCCTGACCGCGGAGGACCCGACGCTGCGGGTGGACCGCTCCGGGGACACGACCGTGCTGCGCGGCCTCGGCGACACGCACCTGGCCGTGGCCCTGGAGCGGCTGGCGCGTGTGTTCGGGGTGCACGTCAGCACGTCCCCCGTGCCGGTGGGCTACCGCGAGACCATCCGCCGCGCGGTCGAGGCCGAGGGAAAGGTCAAGAAGCAGTCCGGCGGGCACGGGCAGTTCGCCGTGGTGCAGCTGCGGGTGTCGCCGGCGCCGCACGGCTCCGGGTTCGAGTTCGTCGACGCGATCGTCGGCGGTGCCATCCCGCGCACCTACGTGCAGGCCGTGCACAAGGGCGTGGTCGAGGCGATGGCCGCCGGTGGTCCGCACGGGTACCCGGTGGTGGACCTGCGCGTCGAGGTCTACGACGGCAAGTCGCACTCGGTCGACTCCTCGGACATGGCATTCCGCACGGCCGCGGCCGCCGGTGTCCGCGACGCGCTGCACGCGGCGGGCACCATCGTCCTGGAACCCGTCAGCCACGTGTCCGTCACCGTGCCGACGGCGTCGCAGGGTGACGTGATGAGCGACCTGTCCGCCCGCCGCGGGCACATCGACGCGACGACGTCCCTCGACGACGGCCTGGTGGTCATCGAGGCGTCCGTGCCCGAGGCGGAGCTGGCCCGGTACGTGCTGGACCTGCGCTCGATCACCGGCGGACGCGCGGAGCTGACCATCGCGCCGGACCGGTTCGAGGTGTGCCCCGACCACCTGGTCCCCGCGTGAGCGACGAGCGGGAGATCGCCGAGCTCACGCGGCTGGTCCGGGAGTTCAGCACCGAGCGGGACTGGCAGCAGTTCCACGACCCGAAGTCGGTGATCCTGGCGCTCGTCGGGGAGGTCGGGGAGCTGGCCGAGCTGTTCCAGTGGGTGCCGTCGCACGAGGCCGTCGAGCGGTTCACCGACCCGGCCCGCCGGGCGCGCGCCGCCGAGGAGATGGCCGACGTGCTGGTCTACCTGGTGTGCCTGGCCGACGTGCTCGGCGTGGACCTGGGTGAGGCGGCCCGCGCCAAGCTGGCCGCGTCGCACGTGCGGTTCGCCGCCGACCGTGTCCGTGGCGTCGCGCCGGAGAAGCCGTAGCCTCGAGACCATGGCGCGCTACTTCGACGTCCACCCGCAGAACCCGCAGCCGCGCTCGATCGCGCAGGTGGTCGAGCTGCTCCGCAAGGACGCGGTGATCGCCTACCCCACGGACTCCTGCTACGCGCTGGGCTCCCGGATCGACAACCACGACGGCGCGGACCGCATCCGCAAGATCCGCCACCTGGACGACCGGCACCACTTCACGCTGGTCTGCGCCGACTTCGCGCAGCTGGGCCAGCTGGTGCACCTGGACAACAGCGCGTTCCGCGCCATCAAGTCGGCGACCCCCGGTCCGTACACGTTCATCCTGCCGGCGACGCCCGAGGTGCCCCGCCGGCTGGCGCACGACAAGAAGCGGTCCGTCGGCGTGCGCATCCCCGACCATCCCGTGGCGATCGCGATCCTGCGCGAGCTGGGTGAGCCGCTGCTGTCCAGCACCCTGCTGATGCCCGGCGCCGAGTGGCCGATGGTCGAGGGCTGGCAGATCAAGGAGGAGCTCGACCTGGTGCTGGACGCGGTGGTCGACGCCGGCGACTGCGGCACGGAACCGACGACGGTGGTGGACTGGACGGAGGGCGCCCCGGAGGTGGTGCGCGTGGGCGCCGGCGACCCGGACCGCTTCTGACCTCCGCCCGGGCGGCGCGAGAACGTCACTCCCGCGCGAGAACGGCAGGAGGACGTGACGTTCTCGCGGTCAGGTGACGTTCTCGCGGAGGTGGGCATGCACGTCGGGGTCAGCGGACCGTCCGACGCGGGGGCCGACGAGGTCCGCGCGGCCCAGGAGCTGGGCAGCGGGCTCGCGCGGCGCGGGCACGTCGTGGTCTGCGGCGGGCTGGGCGGTGTCATGGGTGCCGTCGCGCGGGGTGCCGACGAGGCCGGCGGAGTCGTCGTCGGCCTCCTGCCCGGCGACGACCGCCGCGCCGCCGACCCGCACGTCACCGTCGCGGTGCCCACCGGGCTCGGCGAGCTGCGCAACGGGCTGCTGGTCCGCGCCAGCGACGTGCTGGTCAGCGTCGGCGGGTCCTGGGGGACGCTGAGCGAGGTGGCGCTCGCGGTGCGCACCGGGGTGCCGGTGATCGCGATCGGCGGCTGGCAGGTGACCGGCGCCGACGGCGCCGAGCCGCCCGGCGGTCCGCAGCGGGTGTCGACGGTCGACGAGGCGCTGGCGCTGGTGGACGGGCTGGCGGACGCCTGAGCTGTCGCAGGCGTCCGCGTCGGGAATGGTAGGAATGCCCGCGTGGAAGAGGACTCGCAGTACCTGGTGACCGGGCCGGCGCCCCTCCCCCTCCCACCGGCCTTCGCGTCCTGGTGGCGGCGCGCCGCCGGTGCCGTCGTCGACGTCCTGGTCACGTTCGCCGTGTACCTGCTCGGCGTCGCGCTCACGCTGCTGACCGATCCCGACGGCACAGCCGAGCCCCCGACGCTGGGCGGCGTGGTCGTGATCGCCGGCGCAGTCCTCATCCCCGTCGTGTGGATCTGGAACCGCGGTGTCCAGCAGGGCCGGTCGGGCCAGTCGCTGGGCAGGTCGCTCACGGGCACCCGGCTCGTCTCAGCCGCGACCGGGCAGCCGATCGGCTCCGGACCTGCCCTCTCCCGGGACGTGACGCACCTGCTCGACCTCCCGCTGCTGCTCGGGTTCCTCTGGCCGCTCTGGGACTCACGCCGCCAGACCTTCGCCGACAAGACGTCGCAGACGGTCGTGCTCCGCGGCGCATGACCCCGGACGGGTGAACGAGGCAACTGGTTGCGAGTCAGGCTCGTCGGGCAAAGCCCCTCGTCAGAGCGCAGTTCCGTCCGTTCGACGTCCCCCTGGGCAACCTTTCTGGCGTGTGGACGAACGCTGCACGAGACGGGCATACCTGGCACGATGCTGCCTGCCGCCGAGCCGGGCGGTGCGACGACAGCTCTGACGGCGACCTTGGGGGCCGAGATGAAGTTTGCGATGGGGTCAGACGTCCTCTCGACGCTGACCAAGAAGACGTCCACGTCCAGCGAGGACCTCGGCGCGCTGGTCAAGCAGCTGTCGGCCGCCGCAGAGCCGCTGCAGGGCAAGTTCAACGGTGCGGGCCGTGCCGCCTTCGACAAGTTCAAGGGCGAGACGGACCGCATCTCGGCCGACCTCAACGGCGCGCTGCACGCCGTGCTCACCGGCATCGGCGGCATGGACCGCTCGTTCGGCGAGGGCGACCAGCAGATGGCCGACGAGACCCGCAGCACCGAGAGCAGCACGTCGTTCGACGCCGCACGCTTCGGTTCGGCCAAGGCCTGAGGGGGACCACCATGACCGGCAACAGCATCGACCGTCGCGACTACGAGCTGGCGGCGTCGCAGACCGCGCAGGAGAACTTCAACGCCGTCGCCTCCCGCCTCGAGGCGTTGATCGACGCCCGCGACCGGGACGTCAAGGCCGCGATGGCCGACTACCAGGCCGACGGCGTCTCCGAGGACTACGCCGCCAAGGAGGCCCGGTGGAACCGGGTCGCCGGTGAGGTCCGCACGATCATCCGCACGCTGCGTGGCGCGCTGGAGAAGAACGACACCACCGCCCAGGACACCTTGAAGAAGGCCAAGGCCGCCGTCGACGCGATCGGCTGACCCGATGACGGGATGGCGCATCGAGCCGGAGGGGGTGCAGACCGTCCTCACCAAGGTGGGGACGGCTGCTGAGCTGCTCGGCACGGCGGTGGAGAACCTTCCCCCGCACGCCGAGACGGTCGTGGCAGGGTCGGCGAGCTCGCCGATCATCGCCGACGCCATCGCGGGGTTCTTCGAGTTCTACAAGCCCACGCTGACGTCCATCGGCAACCGCATCAACGCGTCCGTCGGCGGCGCGGCCGCGGCCACCCGGTGGTACCTGACCGGAGACGAGACGATGGCCGCGCAGCAGCAGGCGGCCGCGCAGAGCGTCGCCGGCACGGGTGTGTCCACGTTCACCGTCCCCCCGGTGCCGGGCTCATGAGCGCGGACGTCTGCTACGCGGGCGGCGGGATCCAGCCGTACGCGATCCCCGGTGCGGACCTCGACCCTGACAGCGTGATCGCCGCGGCGGACTCGTTGAGCGCGGGCGGCGGGGCCGTGCGGGACGCGGGTGCGGACGTCGTCGGCACGTGGCGCGGTCTGGGGACGTACTACGAGGCGCCCGAGTCGGGGCAGCTGTTCACCGTGATGGACCCGGTGGAGACCCACGCCCGCGACTTCGGTGACGCGGTCCAGCAGGTCGCCACCGTGCTCAGGGCGTACGCGGAGGAGATCCGCCCGATCAAGGCCTCCCTGGACGCGGTGCGGCGCGACGCGTACGCGTTCCGGGACAAGATCGCGACCAACTCCGAGTGGGAGTACGACCAGGGCCTGGTCGACGAGAACACCGCCCTGGTCAACCGGGTCAACGCCGCGCAGATCAAGCTCTGGGACGCCGAGCGGACCTGCGCCAACGGCATCCGGGCGCTGTACTGCGCCGCCCCGTGGCACGCCGCGACCAGCGCGGACGACCCGCTGGGGTACGGCGTCTCGCAGATCCCCGACGACGCCCCGATGGCCTGGGGGTCCTCGGTCGAGCGCAAGGACCACTGCCCCAAGTCCGCCGCCGTCGGCGTCAAGCGGTTCGTCTGGGACGGCGTGGTCGTCGACGGGCTGTGGGGCACCGTCGTGGGGCTGGGCGCGCTGGTCGGCATCAAGGACTGGACGTGGTCGGCGGACAACTTCACCGAGTCGTGGACCGCGATGGGTGGCCTGATCGGGTACGCCGACGGCGAGTGGTCCTGGGGCAACGCGGGCGACTCCTGGCTGGCGCTGGGCAAGGGCCTGATCGCCTACGACACGTGGGAGGACGACCCGGGGCGGGCCGCAGGCGGCGCGTTGTTCAACCTCGCCACGATCGTCGTGCCCGCCGGCGCGGCCGTCTCGGGCACCAAGGCCGCCGCGACCGCGGCCGGCACCACCGGACGCGCGGCGGCCCTGCTGTCCAAGGGTGCGCGCATCGTCGACTTCCTGGACCCGGTCTCGCTGGCCATCAAGGGCGGGAAGCTCGCGCTGCCCAAGCTCGGTGACCTGCTCACCGGCATGCGCGGCGCGACCGAGGGCCTGGGAGACGCACTACGGATCCCCGACGTGCCGACCAACCTCGACCTGCCGACCACCAGCCTCGACGACCTCGCGGACGGGATGCCTCCGCTGCGCGACCCCGACGCCGGGGTCCCGAGCGTGCACGAGCCGGTCGAGGTCCCCGCCCCGGCCAGCCAGCTGGTCGGACCCGACGGCAACCCGATCCGCGACACCCCCGGCGGCACCGGCTCCGGCGGCGACGACCTCGCCGGCCCGCAGGCACCCCCGGCCGGGCCGATCCACACGCCTGGTACCGACGCGCCGACGGGCGGGTCGTCGCACGGCGGCGGAGGTTCGCACGGAGGCGGCGAGACCGGCGGCGGAGGTTCGCACGGAGGCGGCGGGACGGGCGGTGGAGCCGGTGGCGGTGACGCACCCGGCGGCGCCTCCGGCGGTGACAGCCCCGGCGAGGGCACCGCCGGTGACGGCACTCCGGCTGACGGGGGTCCGACGGCGGGTGGAGGCGCGGGCACTCCGACGTCCGGCAGCGGGACCGTCGTGCTCGACGCCAACGGCATCGAGCACACGATGGTCATGGGCGACGACATGCTCACCGCCCAGGCCGGCTGGCAGGACACTCTGGCCACGGAGCTCCGGGACCGGGGTATGTCGCCGGGTGAGTTCGACGCACTCGTGGCGCAGCCGGTGCACCAGTTGTCCCGCGAGTCCCTGCTGACGCTGATCCAGATCCGGGACGCGATGCCACCGGTCCTGGCGGACGACGTGCTGCAGAAGCTCATCCCGCCGGACCAGGTCGCGAACTCGATCGGCCAGGCCACCTTTGACAGCCTCGTGGAGCCGCACCTACGCGACTCCGTCGCCAGTGCACAGGCCGCGAACACCGCCTCCACCTACCAAGCCAGCTCCATCAGCGGCTTCGTCACGCGAGCAGCCGATGTGGCGAGCTGGGGTCCGGACAGCTTGTTCTACAGGCTCGGGCTGAACTACCCGAACAGTCTCTTCGACCCGGCGGACTCGGTCTTCGCGGTTCGGTACACGGCGAGCGATCTGGTGGACGCGGACGGCGGCATGGTCACACCCTCGATCTCCCGTGACCCGCTGACCCTGGCGCGCGACGCCATGTACATGCCCGCCACGGACGGTTCCGGCCGGTCGCTCTTCGACGAGATCACGTCCGCTGTCGATCCCGACGTGCGCGCTCAGCGGTGGACCGATCTCGCCAGGGCACAGGGCATGGACGTCGTCCCCGTGGAGCGCGCCGTGGACGCCACGAACCCGTACCGCGGCAACGGGTTCGGTGGCACCGCGATGGACTACGCCCCCGAGCTGGAGTACGGCGGCCGCACCAGTCTGAGAGCGGGCGCCGAGATGTGGCAGATCATGCCCGACGGCACGCAGCGCGCCGTCGCGATCTTCGACGGCGACGTGTGGACCACGGTCACGACGCCGTGAAGGTGGGCAACTACGCCGTCGTCGACGGCGTCGAGTACGAGGCGTTGTTCAGCCGTGGCAGCGTCGGCGTCAGTCTTGTGGTTCCGGCTGATCGACCGTGTCCTGACGGTTTCGCGGCGGACGAGCGGTTCGGCTGGCGTCGACGGGTGCCGTGGTCGGCGGTGTCCAGGATCGTCGAGGTCGAGACCTGGGCGCGGGACGGCGACGGCTACGTGCTGCGTCTCATATCGCCCCCACGCGCTGGCGTCGTGGGCGTCGCGCACACCGCCGACAAGGGTCCCTACGACGACGTCCCTGCAGGTCACCCCGCCTACCTGCGATACGAGCGGATCGATGCCGAGTGGGTCGGCACGGTGCCCGTGGAATCTCTGCGTGACGTGCGAGAGATCCCGCACGAGCGGTCGGTTGCCCAGTACTCCGCACCATGGCCACCGCGCCCGTGAGCCCTCCCGCACCTCAGCCGGAGGATGCCACCCAGGTTCGCGAGCGGGCGATCACCCCACCGCGGTTGCCGGAGGGGACGAGTGGAAGGCGGTTACCCCCGCTATGAGGGTCGGCCAGTACGCCGTCGTCGACGGCGTCGAGTACGAGGCTCGCTTCAGCCGTGGGAGTGACGGGGTCGGCCTCGTGGTGCCGGCTGCTCACCCCCGGCCTGAGGGCTTCCAGGCGGACGAGCGGTTCGGCTGGTGGCGGGACGTGCCGTGGTCGTCGGTGTCCAGGATCCTCGAGGTCGAGACCTGGGCGCGGGACGGCGACGGCTACGTGCTGCGCCTCATCTCGCCCCCACGCGCGGGCGTCGTGGGTGTCGCGCACACCGCCGAGAAGGGTCCCTACGACGACGTCCCTGCAGGCCACCCGGCCTACCTGCGAGACGAGCGGATCGATGCCGAGTGGGTCGGCACCGTGCCCGTGGAGTCGCTGCGTGATGTGCGAGAGATCCCGCACGAGCGGTCGGTTGCCCAGTACTCCGCACCATGGCCACCGCGCCCGTGAGCCCTCCCGCACCTCAGCCGGAGGGCCCCACCCAGGTTCGCGAGCGGACGATCACCCCACCGCGGTTGCCGGAGGGGACCGATCCCTGGCTCGTCGCATGGATCGCTGCGCACCGTACCGAGCGAGAGCTGGTTGACCTCGTCGTCCGCGTCCACAACGGCGTCGGCAAGGACCGGTACGCCGATGCGGTCGCCCTGGTGCGAGAACTCGATCCTCCGCAGTCGCCCGAGATCGACGACGACCGTGGCTACCTGCGCCTCGACTGGACGTTTCGACAGCTGGTGCCGGCCTTTCTGGAGGCGGCGGGCGTGGTGGGTGACGCCGTGACTCTGTCGGCGTCCGACCCTGTGGTGGACGATGCGTCGGCGCTCGCACTGTCCCGTCCCCTGCACCACGCGATGACTGAGCTCTCCACGGCGCTGGTGACGCTGAACCGGCGCCTCATCGACGAAGGGCACCAGTCATGGGCAGGTCCCGCCGAGGCAACGGCGCGGGACACGATGTGGTGGTCCGGCGAGTCGGCCGCGGTGGTCAACCGAGCGGTGGGTCTGCGGGGTGCGGCTCCCCGTGAGGTCGCGGGACTCACCAACGTCGCCAGTGCCGTCCGAGCCGCCGTGCTGAGGGTGGCTTCCCGTGCGGCGCTGGCAGACGTCGCCCATGACGACCAGGTCGCGCCGGCGGTCGACGCCGCGCTCCGGCCGCTGTGCGACCAGGTCCGTTCCTCGACGCTGGGGATGCTGCGCCGGGCGCTGGTGCTCGATGCGGAGCTGGGAAGCACACGGTGAGGGCCGGCCCATACGCCGAGTGGAACGGTCGGACGTGGACGATCGTCAGCGTCAACAAGCCGTTCGTCCGGCTCCTTGCGGATGGCGACCAGCCGAAGCCGGAGGGCTTCGAGCTCGACCGCAGCGGCCGGTGGACGCGGGTGGTCGACCGGTCCGAGGTCACACGCATCTTCCGGGTCGAGACCACCGCGTCGTGGCGGGGGCACACCGTCCGGATCTCTCACCTCGACGGAGGTCTGGCGCAGTTCACCTACTTCGGCATGGGCCTGCCGGAGACGCCGGACGTCGCGCGGGTGCAGTCTGACGAGTGGCATGGCGTCGTCCCGGTCGACGAGCTCTCGGACGTTCTCGAAGTCGTCCACGAGGTTCCGCTGTGAACGGTCAGGGCCGCTTCCCGCTGCGCGTGGGGCACTATGCCGAGGTCGGCGCGGCGGTGCACCCGTGCGGGGCACCGTTCTCCCCGCGGGTCCGGCTGCGCTCGACGGAGGCCCCGCTCGGCGCCGCGTTCCGCCGGTCCGCGACGGACCTGCTGGAACGGGCCCTGGCGCTCGGGGCATCGACGTGAGGGGTCGCCGGCCCTGCGACATACTCGGTGCCCGTTGCCGACCACCCTGGAGAACCTCGTGTCCGTGATGCAGAAGGCCGTCACCCCCGCGATGAGCGCGGCGTACCTCGACGGCGGGTACGACCGCGTCGCGGGCTTCGTGGTGCGCGCGGACGACGTGGCGTGGGCGACCACACCGGCGGACCTGTTCGTGGCGCACGGGCTCGGCTTTCCCGGATCACCGTTCACGGCGGACGCCCCGCACGTCGACGTCCTGCGCTTCCCCGCGACGCCGCAGCTCCGGTTCGAGAACGCGACGGGCGGCCTCGACCAGAAGACACGCGAGCTGACGGGCGGCCCGTTCGTCGACCGGCCGCCGTTCCAGGGCACCGGGTTCGTGCTGGCGCCCGGCCACATCGTCCCGCTGTACTGGCTGGTCCACTCGCGCGTGCCTGCCGGGTCGGAGCTGGTGCGCATCGCCGCCGACGGGTCGAGCACGGTGATCGCGCGGTACGTCGACGTCGGGTTCGCCTGGGTGTCGGACGTGGTCGCGGTGACGCCGTCGCCGAACCCGCAGATCTCGCGCCTGGTGGGTCCGATGGCGAAGTGGGAGAACACGTACCTCAGCGCCGACGTGCTGGGGGAGGACGTGGTCGTCGTGGCCGAGGTCGAGCCGCCCGCCGCGTACGGGTTCGAGCGGACACCCGCCGGTCGCTTCCGCCGAGTGGTGCCGAAGGCCGAGACCACCGAGCTGTTCGAGCTCGACATGTCCGGCCGGTGGAACGGCCTCGAGGTCCGTGTGGTCGACCAGTGGCCGACGCCCGACGGGGCCGGCGTCTCCCGCGTGTCCTACACCGGGCACAACGCCGACCTGGCCGAGGGGCTGCAGCTGCCCAAGGTCGACGCCGCGGTGTACGAGGTCACCGTACCGACCGACCAGCTGGTCGAGGTGGTCGCCAGCCAGCTCGTCCCCCCGTCGTGGACCACCTCCGGCTGAGCAGGCCGATGTCGCTCGGAGGGCGGTCGCAGGGCCGCGTGAAACGTGCCAGTATCGGCGGTCGCAGAGGGCCACGGCCGGCCGCCGACCGCCGTGTCACCCAGCTACACCGAGGGGGTCCGCCGGCATGACCGTCGCCGTCGCCTCCTCCTGTGGCGTCTGCGCGTCCTCCCTGCCGGGCGGGCGCGACGTCTGCCCGCGCTGCGGCTCGCGGGTGCAGCACCCGCAGGCCTCGATGCCCACCGTCCTGGCGGGCACCCTTCCGGCCGCCGCCGGGTCCCGCGCGGGAGCGACCGCCGTGGACGTCGTGCTCCTGCTCGTCGCGGTCTCTCCGCTGGTCGTCGGCCTGCTGAGCGAGTCCGGCGCCCGCGCCGCGCTGGTCGCGACCGGCGCACTCCTCGTGGTCGGCCTGCTGCTGGCCATGTGGGTCTCGCTCGCGCGCGCCGGTCAGACGCTCGGCGGTGCGCTGCTGGGTCTGCGGACCGTCGACGCCCTCACCGGCCTGCCGCCCGGCACCGGCGTCGGGTTGCGGACGTGGTGGCGGGAGACCGTGACGCTCGACGTGCGGGCGGGGCGTGACCCGTTGCACGACGTCGCACCGGACACGGCTCGCGGTCCCCGGGAGATCGGGCCGGACGTCGCCGCCGCACCGAGCAGTCGCCCCGCCACGGGCGCCGTGCGGGCAGTGCCGGGCCCGTCGGCCACGCGTCCCCCCACGGGCTCCGTGCCGACCGTGGGGCCCGACGGCCCGCGCCGCTCCCGGCGTTCGCAGCCGCCCACGGGCGCGATCCCCGTCATCGACACCCCGGCGCCGGGCACGCCCGCCGTCTCCGGCATGGTCCTCGTCGCCGCGGACGGCCACCGGCTCGAGGTCACCGGCCTCACGCTCGTCGGCCGCAACCCGGAGCCGGTGCGCGGCGAGGTCGCGGACCAGCTGGTCCCGCTCATCGACCTGTCCCGGTCCGTCTCCAAGACGCACGCGTCGCTGCGCTGGGACGGCCGGACGCTCTGGGTCGCGGACCGCGGCTCCACCAACGGCACCACCGTGTCCGTCGGCGCCGGGCCGCGCACTCTCCTGCCCCCCGGCGGCGAGGAGGCTCTCCCGGTGGGCACCTCGGTGCACTTCGGCGACCAGACGTTCACGGTCGAGCGGCCGGTGGGCGAGTGACCGCTCCGCACCCGGCGATCGACGCCTCCGCGGGTGAGGTCATCGCCACCGAGACGCGCGCCGAGATCGCCTACCTGAGCGAGTCACGCGCGGACCTGCTGGTGCAGGCGTCGGCCGCGCACCGGACCGTCGCGCTGGTCAGCGACGAGGTGACCCGGCTGACGTACCCGATGCGCGAGGCGCTGCGCGACGCCGGCGGTCGGTGGGTGGTCCGCGGGATCGACGGCACCCTGCGGGACGGGCTGGACGGTCGGCGGCTCGCGTCGGTCGCGGACGCCGCCGACCGCACACCGTTGACGGACGCCGACGACGTGGCCGTCCGCTTCCTGCGGCCCGTGCCGGCCGAGTCGGTGCAGCTGGTGATCTCGCAGTCGGTCCGGCACAAGGCCGCCGACACCACGCTGCTGGGCGCCACCGCGGAGCTGTTCGCGCAGGAGCTCACGGGCGCGCCGCCCAGCGGGTGGGGCGCGCACGAGCCGGCGGTCACCACGTGGGACCGCACGGGGTTGACGGAGCTGGCCCGCAGGCGGATGCCGACCGAGACGACCGTCATGGTGGCGGGGTCGCCGGAGCGGCCGCTCGTCGGCACCCTGCGGACCGCGCGCACCGACAGCGGGCTCGAGGAGACCACGCAGCTGCTCGTCGGCATCGGCGAGCCCGGCAGCGACCGGGCGCGGTCGGCGATCGACGCGCTGCCGGCGGTCTTCGCCGCGCTGGCCACCCACCAGATGCCCCTGTTCGGGCTGGTCATGGGCAGGCACGGGCGGCGCGACCTCACGTTCCCGTCGGTGCTGGAGGCACCCCCGACGCCCCTGGGCCTGCTGATGGGACCGCCGGGCGTGCGCGAGCTCGGGCTCCCGGTCGAGGAGCTCACCGCCCGGCTCGGCGCCCGGGTGGTCGGCCGGCCGCGGGTCCCCGGCCTGTACTTCCCGCTCGGCTCGCTCGAGCGCGAGGGCTGGACCGCGCTGGACGCGGTGCTCGAGGCGATCGGCCACGAGAACGTGCGGCGTGCGCTCGGTACCGGCGGAGCGTTCGAGGAGGTGCTCGATGGCCCGCGACCCTGATGCGATCCTGCTCGAGTCGGTCAAGGTGCACCGCGGCCGGCTGCGCGCGGCGTTCCTGCACGGTGACCTGCGCGACCGCCGGACCACCAACGACAACGTCCGCCGCTTCATCGGCAGCACCGTGATCGCGGCCCTGGTCTGCGCGGGCTGCGCCGGGTACTCGTTCGTGCAGGCGAACAGCGGCTCTCTGCGGGGCGGCATCGGCACCTCCGTCCCCTCGTCGACCGGGGGGACCCCGTGAGTACCTTCACCCGACTGACGCTCGTGGGCTCCGTCCGGCGCGCCGAGGTGGTCGTGCCCTCCGACGAGGGTGTCGCCGCGATGCTCCCCGAGCTCCTCGAGCTGCTCGGCGAGGCCCCGCGGCTGTCGCCGCAGGCGGTCGCGCTCGTGCGGGTGTCCGGCGACCAGGTGGACCTCGCGCTCGACCCGGCCTCGCAAGGGCTCGCGGACGGCGAGGTGCTGCGCGTCGTGCGTGCGGCCGCCGCTCCCCCGCCGCCCCAGGTCGCGGACGTCACGGATGCGACCGCCGAAGAGCTCCGCACGCGTGCCGGCCGGTGGTCGGTGGGCACCCGGCAGGCCGTCGCCGCCACGGGGGCCGGTCTCGCCGTCACCGTCAGCGGCATCGTCGCCGCCGGGCTGGTGGACCCGGGACCCGCGGCGATCGGGCTGGCGCTGACCGCGCTGGTCCTGCTGGCCGCGAGCGCCGCGCTCGGCCGCGCCGGGCAGCGCTACGCCGGGCTCGTCCTGCTCGCGCTCGCCCTCGGCTGCGCGGTGCCGTTCGCGCTGCTGCTCGATGCGAACCTCCTCGAGAGCACGCTCGCGGCGGTGCTGCTGGCGTGGGTCGCGCTCGGTGCCGGCATCGGGGTGGGCCGCCGGGACCGCGGGGCCCTCGCGGGCGCTCTCGCGGGTGCGCTGCTCACCGGCCTGCACCTCGCGCTCGGTGCCCTGGTCGACGCCGTGCACGCGGACACCGCCGTCGCCGTCGTGGCCGTCGTCGCGTGCGGTCTGCTGCCGTGGTGGGCCATGACGACGTCGGGCCTCACGGGGCTCGACGACGCCGCGCTCGACGGCGTCGCACCCCGCCGGACCCGCGTCCGGACCACCCTCGACGAGGCCTACCGCGGACTCACCTGGAGCGCGGTCGCGGTGGCGGTCGCGGTCGCGGTCTCCTGCACGGGCCTGGTCGCGTCCGGCGACGACGGCGCCACGCTGCTCGCCGGGATCGTGCTCGCCGTCGTCGCGCTCCGGACGCGCAGCCTCCCGCTGCGCACGCAGGCCGTCGCCCTCTGGGTCGCCGTCGTGATCCCCCTGGTGGTGGGCGTGCTCGGTCCGTGGGGTGCGCAGGAGCCGGGGCCGGCCGCCGGCATCACGCTGGGTGTCGGCGTGCTCACGGCGATCGTCGCCGGCGCTCGCCCGTCCGGGCAGCAGCGTGCGCGTCTGCGCCGGCTCGGCGACCTCGCCGAGCTGGTCGGCGTGCTGGCCGTCCTGCCCGTCGCGCTCGGTGTGTTCGGCGTCTACGGCGACCTCCTGGGCACGTTCTGATGCTCGTCCGCGACGTGCTCCGGCTGGGGTTCGCCGGGTCGACGGCGGTGGCCCGCGACCTCGTGGCGGCCGACGAGGGCCTGCGCCGGCCGGTGTCGACCAGCCGGCGGATCGCGATCGTGCAGGCGCACGGCGGTGCCGGGGCGACGACGGCGACCGCGGGGATCGCCTCGGTGCTGGCCGGTCGGCGCCCGACGGGTGTGCTGGCCATCGACGCCGGGCACGGCGACGCGTCGCTCGCGGCCGCGTGCGGCATCGACCAGCCGCTCGCGTGGACGGACGGCCGCGCCCGGACCGCGGGGATCACGGGGGCGGACCAGGCGCGCGCGACGCTGCCCCGCACCCGGGGCGGGCTCGCCGTGCTGGGCGACGGGTCGGCGTCGGCGCCGTGGCCCCCGCAGCCGCGGACGTGGCGCGAGGTCGTCGACCCCGTGGGCCGGTTCTTCGACGTCGTCCTCACCGACTGGGGCGTGCGCGGGCCGGACGAGCTGGCCGTGCTGGCGGGCGACCACCATGTCGTCGTCGTCGTGGCCCGCGCCGACCGGACCGACGCGGAGCGTGGCGTCACGCTGGCGTCGCACCTGGCGACGACGGAGCAGCGTGCGCCCGCGGTCGTGCTGCTGCTGGTGGACGTCGGGGGGACCGGTGGCCCGTCCGCGACGCCCGCCCGCGACGCGCTGGCCGAGCACGCCGTGACCGTGCGGAGCGTGCCGTACGACCCGGCGCTCGGCGCGGGCGGCACGTCTCCCGGCACCGACGTCCGCACGGCCTTCTCGACCCTCGGCGCACACCTGCTGGCCCTCGCGTGCGAGCCGCACGCCGCTCTGACGGCAGGCGACGCCGGATGACGCGCGTCCTCGTCCACCGCCCGGCCCGTGTGGTCCGCCCGCTCGCCCCGCCGCCGCAGGTCCCGGTCGCCGCACCGCCGCAGATGAACGACGCCGCCGGTGGGTCCGGCCTGCAGTCGATGCTCCCCGTGGTCGGCGCGGTCGGGTCGATGACGATGATGCTGGTGCTGCGCGGCAACCCCCTGTTCGTGCTCGTCGGCGTGATGGTCCTGGTCGTCGCGCTGGTGGGCGGCGTCGGCATGGCGCTGAGCCACCGCGGGACGGCCGCACGCGGGCGGCGGCTGCAGCGCGAGCGCTATCTCGACTACCTGGAGGGCCTGCGCTCGGACCTGCGCGACGCGGAGAACGAGGCGCGCGACGCCGCCCGGACGGTGCACCCGGACCCTGTCGCGCTCGTCGACGTGGTCCGAGACCCGGAGCGACGCTGGGAACGGCGCCGCACCGACCCGGACTTCCTGGACCTGCGGGTGGGCGTGGGCGACCGGCCGTGGTTCGACCTGCGCGTGCCCGAGGACCCCAACCCGACGCAGCCGTTCGACGCCGCCATGGCCGCCGAGGCGCACGCCGTGCAGGTCCGGCACGGCCGCGTGCCGCAGATGCCCGTCACCGTGCCGCTGGACCGGGTGGGTGAGGTCGCGGTCATCGGTCCGCGCGACGCCTGCCTGGCCGTGGTGCGCGCGCTCACCGTGCAGGCGGTGTCCCTGCACGCCCCCGACGACCTGCAGGTCGCGGCCGCCTTCCCCGCGGACCGCGCGCGGGACTGGGACTGGCTCGGTGCGGTGCCGCACGTGGTCGACGACGCGCTGTTCGACGGTCCGGTGCCCGCACGCCGGGTGGCCGCCGACCTGCCGGGCCTGGTGCGGGTGGTCGGTCCGGGGCTCGTGGACCGGGCGCAGGCTGCGGCGCGCGTGCTGCGCGGCGGGTCGGGCGTGGCGGCCGGTGCCGCGTACGAGTCGCGCCTGCTGGTGCTGGCCGACGGGCACGGTCAGGTGGCCGGCGCCCTGCCCCCGGTGGACGCGGCGCTCGGCCTGGCCGACCTGGGCGTGACGGTGGTGCACCTGCTGGCCGACCGCCTGCACGAGCCGTCGGACACCGCGCTGCGGCTCACGGTCGACGACGACGGCACGGTGACCGTCGAGGACCTGCGCGAGGAGCACCCGGTGCCCGTCGTCGCGACGGTGGACGACGTGTCGGTGCCGCTGGCTGCGGGGCTCCTGCGGGCGCTGGCCCCCCTGCGCCTGACCCTGGACTCGGTGGGCAGCGGGGGTCCCGCCGCCGCGGTCGGCACCGACGAGCTGCTCGGGGTCGCGGACGTCACCGCGATCGACGTGGGACGCACCTGGTCCGCACGGTCCACGCGCGACTTCCTGCGGGTGCCCGTCGGCGTGGACGACACCGGCGCCCCGCTGCTGCTGGACCTCAAGGAGTCGGCGCAGCTGGGCATGGGTCCGCACGGCCTGTGCGTCGGCGCCACCGGCTCGGGCAAGTCGGAGATGCTGCGCACCCTCGTCGCGGCCCTGGCCATCACCCACCCGCCCGAGGACCTGTCGATGATCCTGGTCGACTACAAGGGCGGTGCCGCGTTCGCGCCGTTCGCCTCGCTGCCCCACGTGGCCGGGATCATCGACAACCTGGCCGACGACGCCGGCCTCACCGAGCGGGCGCGCGCGAGCATCGCCGGCGAGGTGGTGCGTCGCCAGCAGGTGCTGCGCGACGCCGGCAGCTCGCCGTCGATCACGCACTACCGCGAGCTGCGCACGCAGCAGCCGGACCTGCCTCCCCTGCCGCACCTGCTGCTGGTGATCGACGAGTTCGGCGAGCTGCTCACCGCGGACCCCGACTTCGTGGACCTGCTGCTCACCATCGGGCGCATCGGCCGGTCCATCGGCATGCACCTGCTGCTGTCCAGCCAGCGCATCGAGTCGGGCCGGCTGCGCGGCCTGGACACCTACCTGTCCTACCGGATCGGCCTGCGCACGTTCTCCGAGGCGGAGAGCACCGTGGTGCTGGACACGACCGACGCGTTCCACCTGCCGGCCGTGCCCGGGTACGGGTACCTCAAGGTCGACACCACGGTCTACCAGCGCTTCCGCGCCGGCTACGTCTCCGGCCCGGTGCGCACGGAGGCGGTGCCCGAGCCGGAGGTCGACGACGAGCTCCGCCGCCCGCTGGTCCTGCCCGTGCACCACGGTGTGCTCGCCGCCAACGGCATCGAGACCGACGGCCCCGGCGAGGCGGAGCTGGTCCGTCCGTCGGTCGGCGCGTCGATGGTGGACGTGGTCGTCGAGCAGCTCTCCGGCGTGGCGGCGCCGACCCGGCCGGTGTGGCTGCCCCCGCTCCCGGCGCGGCTGCCGCTGGGCCGCGTGCTCGGCGCGCAGCACCCGCACCTGTCGGTGCCGATGGGCCTGCGCGACGACCCTGCGCGCCAGCAGCAGGTGCCGTGGCTGCTGGACCTGACGCGCGCGGGCGGGCACGTGGCGGTCATCGGTGCCCCGCAGACGGGCCGCACGACGCTGCTGTGGACGCTCGCGGCCGGCCTGGCGCTGACGCACACCCCCCGGCAGGTCGCGGTCTACGGCATGGACCTGGCCGGCGGCGGGCTGGCGCGCATCGAGGGCTTCCCGCACGTGGGCGGCGTGGCCACCCGGGCCAGCCGGGACCGGCTGCGCCGGCTGCTCGAGGAGCTGCACGGCATGCTGGCCCTGCGCGAGAAGGTGTTCGCGGACCACGGCATCGACTCGCTGGCCATGCTGCGGGCGGAGCACGCCGCCGGCAGGACGCCGGAGCTGGCCGCCGCGGACGTGGTGCTGCTGGTCGACGGCGTCGGCGCCCTGCGGTCCGACTTCGAGGAGCTCGACGAGCCGTTCTCGGACCTGCTGGCGCGCGGCAGCGGGTTCGGCGTGCACGTCGTCGCGACGATGACCCGCTGGAACGAGCTGCGCATGCAGGCCCAGCCGTTGGTGGGGACCCGGATCGAGCTGCGGCTGAACGACCCGGCGGACTCCACGGTGGCGCGCAAGCTCGCCGCCACGCTCCGCACCGACCAGCCGGGGCGGGTGCTCACCGACACGTCCCTGTTCGCGCAGGTGGCGCTCCCCCTGACGCAGGACGCCCAGGAGGACGACGCCACCTCGGTGGGTGCCGCGCTCGAGGCCCTGGCGCGCAGCACCGCGCAGGCGTGGGCCGGTCCGGCCGCGCCGCCCATCCGCCAGCTGCCCGAGGACCTGGACGCGACCACGCTGCCCGACGCGCTGGACGAGCCGGACCTGGTCCCGGTGGGCCTGCGCCAGGACACCATGTCCCCGTTCCTGCTGGACCTGGCCGGCCGGGACCAGCACCTGCTCGTCCTCGGCGACCCGCGGTGCGGGAAGACCACCCTGCTGCGCACCATCGTGTCCGGCCTGGTGGAGCGCGCGACGCCCGACGAGCTCGTCGTCGCCCTGTTCGACCCGCGCGGCGGCCTCGCGGACCTGTGCCCGGAGGACTACCTGGGCGGCCGGGCCACCAGCGGGCCGCTGGCGCTGCAGCTGTCCACGGCGGTGGCCGCCGAGCTGGCCAAGCGGGCCGACGGCTCGGCGCCGGGTCCGCGGATCGTCGTCGTGGTCGACGACTACGACATCCTCGCGTCGGGCGGCACGGACCCGCTGCGGCCGCTGCTGGCCCACCTGCCCGCCGCCCGTGACCTGCGGCTGCACGTGCTGCTCACCCGGCCGGTCGCCGGGGCGTCACGCGCGCTGTACGACCCGGTCCTGCAGGCCCTGCGGGACACCGGCGGCAGCGGGCTGCTCATGGCGGGCGAGCGCTCGGAGGGCCAGGTGTTCCCCGGCACCTACGCCGAGCAGCTGCCCCCCGGCCGTGGCCGGCTGCTGCGGCGCGGCGAGCGCCCCACCCTCGTCCAGGTCGCGCACACCCCGGAGGTGCTCAGTGCCCCGTGAGATCGTCGTCCTCAGTCCGACCCCGCCCGACGCGCGCACCCTCGTCGAGGCCGGTGCGGCCGTGGACCCGGAGCTCGGGCTGCGCACCCTGCACGGCGGTGCGGTGCACCAGGTGGTGCGCGACGACGGTGGCGACGGGCGCGCCGTGCTGAGCGTCCACCAGCCGCTCGCGGTCGGCAACGTGGACGAGGTGCGGCGGCTGCTGCCCACCGTGCAGCCCCTGCCGGAGTGGGCGACGGACGGCCGTCCGCTGTGGTGGGTCGAGGCGCTCGTGCCGTGGCAGGCGCAGGACGCCCGCACCGGCCTCGCGCTGGTCCAGGAGATGACCGCCCGGCTGGGCGGCCTGTGCGTGGTCCAGGACGGCGAGTGAGCGGCGACCTGCTGGCCCCTGAGGCGCACCGCTGGCTCACCGGGCCGCTGCCCGACGGGACGCGCGTGGTGGTCGCCGGCGTGGCCGGTGGCGTGGGCACGACGACGGTCGCGGCGCTGCTGCGCCAGGTGCTGGGCGCCCGGTGCGGCCTGCGGGACCACTCGGGCGGCACCCTGCACGCCCGCGCGGGAGCGGCACCCGCCAGCGACGACGGCGTCGTCGTGGTCGTGGTCGTGCACGACCTCGGCCCGCACGCCCTGGCCCGGGACAGCGCCGCGCTGGAGGACCCCGGCGCGGTCGTCGTGCTGGTGTGCCCGAGCCACCGGGCCGGGCTGGCGTCCGCCGTGCGGGCCCTCGAGTCGCTCGAACCGCGGTCGCCCGGCCTGCGCGAGCGGGCGATGATCGTCCCGGTCGCGGTCTCCGGTCCGGGGCTGCCGGTGCGCGAGCTCACCGCCGACGTGCCCGTGCTGGCCCTGCCGCGCAGCCGCGCGCTGGCCGCGGGTGGGGCGCTGCCGCCGGCGGAGCGGGACCTGCGGGCGACGCGGGCCGCCGCCGTGGTGGCCGCGGAGGTGGTGCGTCGCGCCCGCCGGGTGGCGACGCTGCGATGACGCCCACCGGCGTGCCGACGACACCCGACGACGTCGCGCGCGCCGCGGCCGGAGCGGCCGACCTGGCCGCGCTGGACGCGGTCGTCCCGACGTGCCGGGCGTGCCCGCGGCTGGTGGCCTGGCGCGAGCTCGTCGGCGAGCAGAAGCGGGCGGCGTTCCGGGACCAGACGTACTGGGCGCGGCCGGTGCCCGGCTTCGGGGACCCGCAGGCCGCGGTGCTCGTCGTCGGCCTGGCTCCCGCGGCGCACGGCGCCAACCGCACGGGCCGCATGTTCACCGGCGACCGCTCGGGCGACTTCCTGTTCGCGGCCATGCACCGCACCGGCTTCGCGTCGCAGGCCACCTCCACCTCGGCCGACGACGGCCTGACCCTGACGGGGATCCGGGTGACCGCGCCGGTGCGCTGCGCTCCCCCGGCCAACGACCCGACCCCCGAGGAGCGCCGCACGTGCGGGCCGTACCTGGGCCGCGAGCTCGAGCTGGTGGCGCCGGGGGTGGTCGTGGTGCTCGGGGCGTTCGGCTGGCAGGCGCTGCTCACCACGCTGGCGGAGCAGGGCTGGGCCGTCCCGCGACCGCGCCCCCGGTTCGGTCACGGCGCCGAGCTGACCCTGACCGGCCCGCGCGGTGCGGCGCTCACCGTGCTCGGGTGCTTCCACGTCAGCCAGCAGAACACGTTCACCGGGCGGCTGACGCCGGACATGCTCGACGCCGTCCTGCTCCGGGCGCGTGCGCTCGCCGGGTGACGGCGCTGGTCAGGTGGGCGGTGCGAGGGCCAGGCAGAGGTAGTAGCCGGTGCCGTCGGCGAGGTCGAGGACGGAGTCCGTCTGCGCGGGGCACTCCGTCCCGGCGCTGTCCCGGACCACGAGGGTCCCGACGAACTGGTGGTCCCGCTCGCACCGGACCTGCATCACCCGCACCGACTCGCCCTGCGTCCGGCCGGCCCAGCACGATCCGGCGACCGCCGGCCCCATCGGAGGCAGGCTGGACGCCCGCGCCACCTGGACGATCCCGACGACCGCCAGGAGCGCGGCCGATCCGGCCACCGCGAGCACCACGGTGGTGCGGGCCGGAGACCACGGGTCGCCGCCCTGCTCCACCATCGAGCGGTACGACCGACCGGCCCGGACGAACGCCAGCGTGGCGCTGATGAGGCCGCCGGTGGAGATGGCATGACCGCCGTTCTCGGTCAGGCCGAGCTCCAGCGCGCGGGCCCGGATCAGCGCCAGGACCCCGCCGACGACGAGCGCGAAGACGCCGACCGCGAGCGACCAGAGCGTGGCGCGGCGGGCGGACCGGATGGCGGCCTCGTCGACGAGCCTGCCCAGCGGGACGGTCGAGCCCTGCTGGCCGAACGTGGACCCGTACGGCGCGGTCGCCTGACCGGTGCCGAAGCCGGAGCCGAACGTCGACTGGGCGGGTGCGCCGAACCCGGAGCCGAACGTCGACTGGGCGGGTGCGCCGAACCCGACCGGCTGGCCGTAGGCCGCGTCCCGGGCCCAGGGGTCGGCAGGCACGGGTACCGCGACGGGGACCGGCGGCGGCGGGGGCGTCGTCGGGCGCGTGGTCTCCGTCCATCCCTCGCCGTCGAACCAGCGCACGACGCCCGGCGTCATGCCGTCGTCGTACCAGCCCGCAGGATGTCCACTTGCTCCGGTCACTCCTGACCTGTCGGCACGTGCGCCGCCCGACTTGACCGATCTCTTTCTTCACTCACCGAAGAAAGTCCTCTAGTCTGACGCACGTGACTGAGGCAACGGTGCTCGACTACGTGGCAGGCATGACCTGGGGCTGGACCGGCGTGCGGGGCACGTGGGGCGGCCCGGAGGCGGAACGCTCGATGGACCTCATGGTCGAGCGGCTCGGCGTCACGTGGACCGCCATCACGTTCGGAGCTCTGCAGGACACCGCGCAGTCCACGACGATCCGCTTCCGCGACGAGCCCACGGTCACCGACGACGAGGTCCGGTGGGCCGTCCGGGCCGCCAAGGCGCGTGGCCTGAAGGTCTGCCTCAAGCCGGTGGTGAACGTGGCCGACGGCACCTGGCGCGCGCACATCAACTTCTTCGACCACGACGTGCCGTCGGAGCCCACGTGGTCCGAGTGGTTCGCCAGCTACACGGAGTTCGTCGTGCACCACGCCCGGATCGCCGCGGAGGAGGGTGCCGAGATGCTCTGCATCGGCTGCGAGATGGTGCAGACGGACCGCCGCGAGACGCAGTGGCGCGCGCTGATCGCCCAGGTCCGCGCGGTCTACGACGGGCTGGTCACGTACAACTGCGACAAGTACCAGGAGGAGCACGTCGGTTGGTGGGACGCGGTCGACGTCATCTCGTCGTCCGGCTACTACCCGGCCGACGACTGGGAGAACCAGCTGGACCGCATCGAGCCGGTGGTCGCCGCCCACGGCAAGCCGTTCTTCTTCATGGAGGCCGGCTGCCCCAGCCGCGTGGGCTCCCCCGCGCTGCCCAACGACTGGACCCTGGCCGGCGCACCCTCCGAGCAGGCGCAGGTCGACTGGTACGAGGCGGCATTCGGGGCGTGCGCCCGTCGCGACTGGGTGCGCGGGTTCATGCTCTGGGACTGGCCGGCCCGGCTGTACGACGAGTCCGCGGCGGCGACGAACGACGACTACTGCCCGTTCGGCAAGGCCGCCGAGGCCGTCATCCGCGCCGACTACACCCGCGCCCGGTAGCTCAGCCGACCACCACCGACTTGGTCAGCTTGTCCGAGAACGTCTGGCGCTTGGTGTCCCACAGCGGCCACAGGTAGCCCAGGTAGAACGCGATGCCGTCGACGTAGTGCGCGATGTCCCGCACGAACGCCATCCACACGCCGAGCGGCTGGCCGGTCACGTCCTTCTGCAGCGTGATGCCGAGCGCCTTCTTGCCCCAGGACTGGCCGGTCCGGCCGCCGCGGACCCACCGGTTCCACACCCACAGGCCGAGCGAGAGGGCCGCGGTCACGACGAACACCAGGACGCCGGCCGGCGACGGGTCGCTGCTGGGGCTGCCGTAGGCGTCATAGCCCGCGGTCGATGTGGCCGTCATGATCAGCAGGCCGATGGTGTACGGCACCAGGGCGAGCGAGTCGAGCAGGTAGGCGCCGACGCGGCGACCCCAGTGCGCATAGCCGAGCGGGACGCCATATCCCATCGGCGCCCAGGGCTGGCCGTACACCGGCTGGCCGTACGCGGGCGCCTGACCGTACGCGGGCGGCTGGCCGTACGTGGGGGCCTGGCCGTACGTGGGGGCCTGGCCGTACGCGGGCGCCTGGCCGTAAGCGGGTTGCCCGTAGGCAGGCTGCGCGAACGCCGGGTGCCCGGCCGGCTGACCGTAGGCGGGCGGCTGGCCGTAGACCGGCTGCCCGTACGCCGGCGCCTGCCCGTACGTCGGCTGGCCGTAGATCGGGATCGTCGGCTGGTCCCAGTCGTTGCTGGGCGGGCGGTACGGGTCCTGGCTGCTCACGGTTCTCCTGGGCGACACGGCGCGACGGGGGCTGTGCTCCCCCATCGACACGCGGCGCTCCTCGGTTGAGCCGGGCACCTGACCGTGCCCCGATCAGTCCAGCGGCACCCGCAGACCCACGCCCGCCGCGGCGGTCGCGATGGTCACGTCGAACAGTCGCTCCGCGTCGCCGGCCACGCGGTACAGGTGACCGAAGAGCTCCACGGAGATCCCGCCGACGAGCGACGTGAACAGCGTGGCGGAGCGCGCCGCGGTCCGGGCCAGCTCCGGGGGGACGGCAGCGGGGTCGGTCCACCCGGCGAACGCGTAGACCTCCGGTGCGATGCGCCCCTCGGGGTCGAACGTGGGCCCGGTGGGGTCGAGCTGGCCGGACTCGTGCGCGGCCATGAGCAGGCCGACGATCACGGCCCAGAGGCGCAGCGCCGAACGCACGGTGTCGTCGGGCGCCCGGTACCCGCGCACCGGCGTGCCGTAGATGAGCTCGAACCAGGACGGCTGTGCGAGCGCCCACCGGCGCACGGCCCGCGCCACCTCCAGCCAGGAGCGCCCTGGATCGGTTCCACGCTCGCGCGCCGCAGCGGCCGCCTCCTCCGCGGCGGACCCGACCGAGTCGTACGCCTCGATGATCAGGAGCGTGAGCAGCGCGTCGCGGGACTCGACGTAGCGGTAGACCGCCGACGACGCCATCCCGAGGTCGCGCGCGACGGCGCGCAGGCTCAGACCTGCGGACCCGTCGGCCTCGAGCCGAGCGCGGGCAGCCCCGAGGAGCTCGGCCGTGACCTCGGCGCGGGCGCGCTCGCGCGCGGAGGCTGGGACGCGGGGCGGGGCGGTCGGCTCGGTCACCGGGCCAGTGTGCCCCGTCGGGCGGGCGATGGCGAGCAGTGATCTCCTTTGTGAGCACCGCTCTTGTTTTCGTCGCCAGCGTCTGCGAGCATCGCTCACAACAGAGAGCACCGCTCTCACTTATGCGAAGGAGAGCTCCATGACCCGCCACGTGATCCTCGGCAAGGGAGCGGTCGGCTCGACCCTGGCGCAGCTGCTGGCCCACGGCGGCGAGGACGTGCTCGTGCTCAGCCGGTCCGGCGGCCGCTCCGAGGGCCGGATCACCCACGCGGCGGTCGACGCCACCGACGCGGACGCGCTGACCGCAGCCGTCCGCGGGGCCGAGGTGATCTACAACGCCGCCAGCCCGGCGTACCACCGCTGGGTCACGCAGTTCCCCGGGCTGTGGACCGCGATCCTCGACGCGGCCGCGCGCAGCGGAGCCGTCCTGGTGGGCGTCGGCAACCTCTACGGCTACGCCACGCACGGCGAGGTCATGACCGAGCGCTCCCCGCTGGACTCCACGGAGTCCAAGGGCGCGGTGCGCGGGCAGATGTGGCGGGAGGCCGAGCGCCGGCACCGCGCCGGCGACCTGCGGGTCACCGAGGTCCGCGGCGCCGACTACCTCGGCCCGCTGGCCGACTCCCAGGCGATGGCCGGCCCTCGGTTCGTCCAGCCGATCCTCGAGGGCAAGGCGGTCAAGACCCTCGTCGCGGTGGACCAGCCGCACAGCTGGACGTACCTGCCGGACTTCGCCCGCGCGCTCGTCGCGGCCGGCGCGACACCGGACGCCTGGGGTCGCGCCTGGCACGTGCCGGCGGCGGAGCCGCTGACGTTCCGCGAGCTGGGCGAGCGCATCGCCGCCGAGGCGGGCGCGCCGACGCCGCGGATCCAGCCCGTGCCGCCGGCCGTCCTGCGCATGATCGGGCTGGCCTCGCCCGTGGTGCGCGAGGTGGCGAGCGTGAGCGAGCACTTCTCCCGGCCGTTCGTCATGGACACCGCGGAGTCCTCGCGGGTGCTGGGCGTCGTCGCGACACCGTGGCCCGAGGCGGTCGCCGGGACCCTGGCCCGGTCGGCTGTCGGTGGCCAGGCGTAGCGTCGCCGGGCATGAGGTTCGGGATCACCGCGTCGTGCGGGTCGGCCGCGCAGTCGGTCGAGATGGCGGTCGCCGCCGAGCAGGCCGGGTGGGACGGGTTCTTCGCGTGGGACGGCATCAGCGTGGGCGCCATGGACACGTTCGACCCCTGGACCCTCCTCGGCGCGGCCGCCGTCCGGACCAGTCAGATCACGCTCGGCGCCATGGTGTTCTCGCTCCCCCGGCGCAAGCCGTGGGAGGTCGCGCGGCAGGCCCTGACGGTCGACCACCTGTCCGGCGGTCGGCTCGTGCTGCCGGTCGGGCTCGGCGCGATCGAGGACGGCGGGTACAGCCGCGTCTCCGGTGAGCACCTGGACGTCAAGGACCGGGCCGCCCTCCTCGACGAGTCGCTGGCCATCCTGGACCTGGCGTGGACCGGTGAGCCGTTCAGCTACGCGGGCGCCCACCACCAGGTCACCGACCTGGTGTTCCGGCCCCGCCCGGTGCGCGGCACCATCCCGGTGTGGGTGATCGGGTCCTGGTTCGCCCCGCGGTCCATGCGCCGGGCGGCCGCCCGCGACGGGGTGCTGGCCGTCCGGCGCGAGAACGGGTTCGACCCGCTCGACCCGGCCCAGCTGCGTGAGGTGCACGCCTGGGTGTCCGAGCAGCGCGGCGGTGAGCCGTTCGAGCTGGTGGTGGAGGGCGTGCTGCCCACCGACCCGGGAGCGGCCCGGGACCGCGCAGCCGAGCTGGCTGACGCCGGCGTGACGTGGTGGATCCACTCCGACTGGGACTTCGACACCGTCACCCCGGGCGGTCTGCTGGACCGGATCCGCCTCGGTCCGCTGCCGGGCTGAGCGCGAACGGCGCCCGAGGTCCCCGGAGTGCGTCACACTTCGGGTGAGACGAAGGAGCACCATGCTGACATGCCCGGCCTGTACGTCCGGAGAGCTCGAGCTCGTCGAGAGGATGGCGGACGATCGTCGCGTCATCCGGTGCGCCGCGTGCGCGCACCAGTGGACCCGCGGGGAGTCGAAGACGTCCGCACCCCTGCCGTCGTCGTCCGCGGACCTCGAGGCCAGCTTCCCCGACCGCACGGCGGTCGACCCGGAGCGCCTCGCGCAGGTCTCGCAGCTGGCGTCGCAGGCCCCCGCGACTGACCGAGGACCCGACTGGTCCCACTACCAGCAGGTGTTCAGCCGCGAGCAGATCGTCGACTGCGACCCGCGGGACCTGCAGGCGTTCGTCAACGACACCCCGGGCGCGACGAGCGCCACGACGGCGTCGTTCAACCGCGCGTGGGCGACGATGGGTGAGCGTGAGGCGTCGGCCCGCACCCGCAACACCATCCGCTACCTGCTGTACGGCCCCCCCACCGTCCCGCTGCCCGACCGGCTGACCCGCCTGATCCACGGCCAGGGCGGCCTCGGGATGACCGGCTTCAAGGAGCCCGCGCTCACCCGCGTGCTCACCGCGATGTCCCCCGACGAGTACCTTCCGGTGGGCACCTACGCCGCGGCGCGCGGCGGCAAGCGCGAGATCGCCCAGCGCGTCTACGGGCTGACGCTGCCGGACGTGGCCAAGGAGCAGTTCACCGTCGGCCGCCTCGCCCTGTGGAGCAACGCGCTGCTGGTGGACCTGGTCCAGGACCAGTTCGACGACCTGGCGCAGGCCGCCGCGTTCCTCACGGGCGTCAAGGTGCCTGCCTGATCAGTCGTCGTGCGGCCGCGCCAGCGCCTCACGCAGCCGCGCGACGACGTCGGGTCCCACCTCGAACCCCTCCGAGCTGCCCGGGTTGACCACCAGGCCGACCTCCGCGGGCATCCGCAGCAGCACCTCGCGGACCGGCATCGCGACCGCCTCACCACCCAGCCGGCCCTCGTCGCGAAACCGCTGCTGCGACGAGAACGCCACCAGGTGGTGCACACCGTCGCGGTCCATGATCGCCGGGACGAAGCCTTCCAGGTGCTCACCCACGGGTGCGCCGCTCGGCACGGCCAGCTGCTCGTAGGCGAACCGCGTGAGCAGCTTGGCGCCGTCGATGGTCCCGGGGGCCGCGGTGCGCAGCGCCTGGTCGAAGTCCTTCATGGGTGCTCCTCGTCGTTGCGGGCGAGGCTCACGCTACCGGCGGGCTACGGCTGTGCAGCCAGCCGGAACAGGGTCGGCGTCACCACGTCGAGTCGGCGCACGTCGAACCCGGTGTACCCGCGCCGGCCGATGACGTGCCGCGACCACGCGTGCTGCCGGCACAGCTCCTCGGTCGACCAGACCTGCCCGTGCGGCCAGTCCGGGCTGTCCAGCCGGACACCCATCACCTCGCCCATGACGAGCACCCAGCGTTCGTCGGTGATGGGACCCGACGCCAGCGGGTAGGCGACCGCCCAGACGGTGGAGCCGATGGTGGGACGGTGGTGGTCGGTCGTCGAGTCGATGGTGGGGAACTGACGCGGTTGCTCGATGGTCGCTGCCATGGGGCTGCCCTCCTCGTGACGCCCCCACCACACACCGGCGACATGGCGAGCACGTGAAGTCCGGCCTACGCGTCGGTGACCTTTGCGGAGGGTGCCGGTGCTCGCGGCGTCTCCACCGACCGCGGCAGCACGAACACGAGTCCGAAGCTGACCACCGCCAGCGCCGCGCTGACCGCGAGAGCGTGGGCGGCGCTGTCGACGAAGGCCTGCGCCACCGCGGCCGGGTCGCGGCTGGTGATGTGCAGGGTGCCGAACAGGACGCTGCCGATGACGGCGATGCCGATGGCCGAGCCGACGCGCTGCATCACGCTGATCACGCCGCTGGCGGCGCCAGCCTCGGAGCGGTCGACGGTCGCGACGATGAACTGCGCATTCGGTGCGATGAACAGCCCGCTGCCGACGCCGGCGACGAGCAGCGGCAGCAGCAGGTCCCAGTTGACCAGGTCGGGCGCGGCGACCGTGCGCAGGATGATCCAGACCGCCACGAGCCCGACGGCGACCATCCCGGTGCCGACGACGAGAACCGTCCGGCCCAGCCGCTGCGCGAGGCGGTTGCTCTGCGACGCCCCGATGATGCTGCCGATCGCGAAGGGCACCCCGACCACCCCGGACTCGAGCGCGGTGTGCCCGAGACCCGCCTGCCACAGCAGCGAGATGGTGAAGAAGATGCTGGTGAACGCCGCGAAGTAGACGAGCGCCAGGATGGTGCCACCGGTGAACGCAGGGTGCGAGAACAGGTGCGGCGGGACCATCGGGCTGTCGTCCTGGATCCGCACCTCCCACCACGCGAACGCGACGATCAGCAGCACACCGGCGCCCAGCGTGACGAACGTCCACACCGGCCAGCCCTTGTCCTGTCCCTCGATGAGCGGGACCAGGAGCGCGATCAGGCCGGCTGTGAGCAGAGCCAGTCCGACGAAGTCATATCCCCGGCTGTCACCCGCCTCCGCACCGCTGGGCAGGATCTTCACGGCGGCGATCAGTGCGACGACTCCGATGGGCAGGTTCACCCAGAACACGAGCCGCCAGCCGTTGGCGTCGCCGAACGCCTCGATGATCAACCCGCCGAGGATCGGCCCGAGGGCCGTCGAGACACCGATGACCGACCCCAGGATCGCGAACGCCTTGCCGCGCACCTGCGGTGCGAACAGCAGCTGGATCAGCGCCGTCACCCCGGGCACGAACATGCCACCGGCGAGCCCCTGGACCACGCGCGCGACGATCAGCTGCAGGCTGCTCTGCGCGAGCCCGCAGAACAGGCTCGCCACCGTGAACAGCAGCAACCCGGTGAAGAAGACCCACTTGTGTCCCGACCCGGTCGCCGACTCGACCCGCCGGGATCAGCGCGATGCCGAATGCGAGCGCGTAGCCGCTGATGATCCAGCTGAGCGTCGCCTCGCTCGCGTCGAGGCTGTCCCGGATGGTCGGGAGCGCGACATTGACGATCGTCGTGTCCAGCAGGGCCATGAACATGCCGGCCATGAGGACGACCAGGGCACGCCACGCGCTGCGGGGGACGGTGGGGGCCTGCCGCGTGGGCGTGGTCTCGGTCATGGGCGAGATCCCTTCGGGCTGCCTGGTGAGCGCGGGCCACTGCCGATCGATCATCGCCCCAGCGACCACCGACGGCACGCCGGTCGATGCGCAGTCGGACCGCTCGTCATCGAGGTCCGCCTTCCGGAGCGCGCGCCGTGCGAAGACCCTCGGACGGCCATGCGCGCAGAGCCGCGACCCCCCACGCCTAGAGCACTCGACCAGCCTCGAGCCCTACCTCCATGGCCGCTGGTGAGCAATCGCGGACACGGATCGGCAACTCGCCGGATACGACGACCAGGTCGACGCGTACTCATTCTCCTGGGACAGCATTTACGTTCCCCGAACCACAAGGGTCTTCAGGTGGGGCGATCCGATCCCGCGGCTCTCGGAACAAGGCTCCCGCCCTCCTCGCGAGCACCTCGGTCACTCCGAGCAGATCAGTCCAGCGCTCGGAGGTCACTGGAAGCCTGCTCAGCCGTTGCCCGGAGTGCCACCTCGTGGTCAGAAGCTGCCGTGTGAGATTACCGCGGGAACTGCCGCTCACGTACGCTTGATCATGTCAGCCGACTCTTTTCGTTCTCCTCCTTGCTCAGTGCACCATCTCTTCACGCGCATCAGCGATCGCAAGAGATCCACCCCCCGTTACCGGTGCATGAAGTGCCGACGCCACGAGTTCGCCGTTCCGCGCTCCGATGTCGTCGAGGTCGTCCATACCGGGCGATCCTTCAGCGGACGATTAAGAGATGGTACTTCGACGTCCAGCCTGGACGCTCTCGACGGCCCAAAGTCCTCGACGAGGGCGAGATCCGTGCCCTCGCCGTCCACTCAGGCGACATCAACGCGATGCGTCCGCTCGACTGGGCTGCATTCCGGGAGGCCCTGCTGGCCAAGGACGCAGAGCCGCCGCCGTATCAACCGCATCGCCGCACTGAGCCGACCGTCGACCTCCACCTCTTCCGACCTGCAGGTCGAGCTCGCCGAATCCCCAGGGGTTCCGGCGTCGAGGCGCTGGTAGTTCTTGCAGAGGAAAAGCCGCTCAGGCGACTAGTTCGCCGCGTTCGTCGCGGTCAGCAGGAATGTCGCCGTGACCATCTGTATGCGCGCCCAAGGGAACCGATGCGCCGCGTTCACGGGGGCCCTCGCTCCGGCGCGGGTCCTGTTGAGGCAGTCATGCCACCTGTACCGCTCGACGTACGCCACGGCTGCCGGTGCCGCGGATCCGACAACGACGGGCTCATGCTCTCGCCGAGACGTCCACTTCGAATCTCTGTTCAACCGATTCCGCGGCCCGCATTTTCTCATTATGACGACGGATTATGCTCTCGCCGTCCGTGCCGACAAGTTTCTGCGCATCGACGTCGCGTCTCCCGAGCTTGCGACATATCCGTTTTCTCCTCGCTACTTGTAGTGCCCGAGTTTATCTCTCGTCCCATCCTCGTAGGCCGATCGCCTCCTTCACAGCGCAGACAGTGCGCATCTACAACGCGGCGTCCATCTCGACCGTTTCCGATCCCCCGCTGCCGATCCATCCCGAATGCTCTCGCCTCCGCGGAAGTCCGAAAGTCTCCGCCGCGTCCATCCATCGCGCTCACGCTGCATATCGTCAGTACGCACGGCTCCACGACGAGCGGCTCACGCTCGACGTGTGTCTGGACGAGCAGGTGGACTCGGCTCCCTCCTCGGCAAGTCCCGCTGTCCGCGTTCTTCCGTCTGCTCAACTCCTACGTCTTCTGGCCACAGCAACGGCGAACACTGGCTCGGCAAGCACTGGGACGAGCACCGGGTCGACGTGCACAGCCGCGGCTGCTTCCACGCCGGCAACGCCAGAGATAGAAGTCCAGTTATCTAGCTTCGCAACCATCGCTCTTTCCGTTTCGCAAGTCAGCAACAGTTTAACTAATTAAAAAAAAAAAAAAAAAAAAAAAAAAAAAAAAAAAAAAAAAAAAAAAAAAAAAAAAAAAAAAAAAAAAAAAAAAAAAAAAAAAAAAAAAAAAAAAAAAAAAAAAAAAAAAAAAAAAAAAAAATATAACTAAATCACCTAGAATCATCCACCTACTGTTCAACTTCCTCAGACGGATAGACCAACAATCCGGTCGAGTCGTTCGCGACCAGGCCGTTCCTGGGCGAGCTCCGCCCCAGCACCGATCTCCAGTCCGCGAATCAGTCTCTCCGCGCAGCTCGTCGAATAAGCAGCTCTACGAAAGCGTCCTCGTGGACGGTCGAGCACTGCTGCCCGCATCCCGTGTTGCACGGATCGTGTCACGCCGTTCGCCGCTCGCTGACTCAGCAGACGTGCGCGCACCTCGTCTCACTCGTGTGACTTTGCTCTGCCGTAGAGCCGTCTTATTTCTCCTTTTTTTTTGTTCGTCGCTCTCCGCGCGGTGTCCTTTTTTTCCCCCTATTACGATCTGGCTACGTGTGAATCGCACGTAGCGCTTGGACCATGCCCAGCAGTTCCTTACCGTCGCAACATCTGGGAGCAGAAGCTCCTCCCGGGCGTAGACGCTGCGCCCTCCCGTAACCCGCCAGACACACTCCCCCCGTACCGTCCCCCGCACGAGGCATGGACGCGGCCGTCGCTCGCACGCGACGCCGCCGTCCCCGGCGCCGAGCGGGAGGAGCGGACCGATGTTCGAGCGCGTCGACCCCTTCATCGGCACCGAGGCCACGGCCCTGCCCCCGCAGCACGGCATCGCGCGCAGCTGGTGGTGGCCCAAGCCGCAGGTCGGCAACACGCACCCGGGCGCGACCTACCCGCTCGGCATGGTTCAGCGCGTGCGCGTACTCGCGGCGCGTACCCGACGGGCTACGGCCGCTACGACCTGAGCACCGAGGGCGTGCCGACCGCGCTGCACGACCGGCCCGTCGCCTCCGGGTTCACGCACTTCCAGCAGTCGGGCACGGGCGCGATCCGCAAGTACTACAACTACTTCCGCGTCACGCCCGATGCTCGAGCCGCTCGACGACCTGGGCCGGCTGTGGGACGTCGTCGACGAGGACGCCGAGCCCGGCTACTACGCCGCCACGCTCGACTCGGGCATCCGCGGCGGAGATGACCGTCGGGCCCAAGAGCGCCGTGCACCGGTACACGTTCCCCGCGCACCGCGACGCGCGGCTCGTCATCGACTTCTCGCTGGGCGGCCTGGCGATCCCGCACGGCCGGACCGTGCCGCTGCGGGCGCACCTGCACTCGCTCGAGCCCGGGCGTCGCGCAGGGCGAGATCGTCGTCGAGGGCGCTCCGCTGGCGGTCCACATCGAGTGCGACGACCCGCGCTGGCGGCAGATGCTCTGGTACGACCGGCGGCTCATGCCGGGCGGCACGCGGCTCGACTTCGACCGCATCCGCCCCACCACGCTGCGGCCGTTCGGGCTCATGTGGGCGGGGCCGTCGGAGCCGGGGCAGACGATCGAGCTGCGGTTCGGGTTCTCGCTGCGCGGCGTCGAGCAGGCCCGCGCGAACCTCGAGCGCGACTGCGGCGCCGGAGCCGTCCAGCTTCGACGACGCGGCGCGCGGCGACCGCGCAGGTCGTGGCAGCGAGGCGCTCGGGCAAGATCCGCGTCGAGACACCCCGTCGACGGACAAGCAGACCGTCTTCTCCACCGCGCTCTACCACTCGCTGATCAAGCCGTGCCTCGCCCCCGACGAGAGCCCGTTCTGGCCGGCCGACGGACCGTTCGTGTTCGACATCGCGACGATGTGGGACATCTACCGCACGCAGCTGCCGCTGCTCACCGCGCTCGCTGCCCGACACGGGCCGTCGAGCTGGCCAACGCGCTGCTGTACGATCTGCGAGGAGGAGGGCAACCTGCCCGATCGGCTACCGGATGGCCCGCGGTGCCGACCGGTTCTCGCCGCCAGGGCAGCGCGCTCGCGCACACGTTCCTCGCCGACCTGTGCCAGCTCGGCCTGCCCGGCATCGACTGGGACTGGGCGCTCGTGCACATGCACAACGACCTGCGCCGGACCTACGGCGAGGAGTTCCTGCAGCGCGGCATGGCGCACCCGATCAGCCACACGCTCGACCTCGCGTTCGGGTACTGGTGCACGGCCCAGGTCGCCGCGCACGTCGGCGACGACCGCGCTCGCCGAGCAGTTCGACGCGCTCGCGGCCCGCTGGGTCAACGCGTTCGACCCCGACACCGGGCTGCTGCTGGACTCCACGTTCTACGAGGGCGGCCGGTGGAACTACTCGTTCCGGCTGCTGCACGACATGGCGGCGCGCATCGAGCTCGCCGGCGGCGACGACGCGTTCGTCGCGCTGCTCGACGAGTTCTTCGGCTTCGGCGCGCCGCCGGTCGACGCAGCCGGGGCACCGGCCCGGCCGTCGACGAGATGGCCGCCGGCTACGCGCTCGACCGCTTCGAGGGCCTCAACAACGAGCCCGACATGGAGGCGCCCTGGGCGTACCACTACGCCGGCCGGCCCGACCGCACCGCCGAGGTCGTCCACGCCGTCGTGCAACAACCAGTTCGGCACCGGCCGCGGCGGGCTGCCCGGCAACGACGACTCCGGCGGGCTCAGCTCCTGGTACGTCTGGGCGTCGCTCGGCCTGTTCCCCGTCGCCGGCCAGAACCTCTTCCTGTCAACGCGCCCTCGTTCGCCCGGCGTCGACATCGACGTCGGCGACGCGACCTTCATGATCGAGACCGCAGGGTTCGTCGAACCCGAGCCCGACGGCCCGCGCAGTACGTCCAGTCGGTCCACGCTCGACGGCGAGCCGCTCGACCGCACGCTGGCTCACGCGGCACCGAGCTCCACGGCGGCGGCCGCCTGCACGTCGACCTCGGCCCCGAGCCCCCAGCGACTGGGGCACGCACCGTCCGACCCCCGTCCCGTCCAGCACCACCCCACCGACCACCGAGCTGCGGCGCTGAGCCATGAGCCGACGTGAGCCCGAACCGCCGTCTCGTGATCGTCGTGCGCGCCGACCCGGTCATCTGCGGCCACTCCGGCGAGGCCCGCAACCTCGCCGAGGCCGCGCTGCACCGCGGGTTCGACGACGTCCGCATCGTCACGTGGCCGATCGACCGCGCTCCAGGCGCCGGCCTGCCGCTCAAGCCGCTCGACTCGGTGCTGCCGTACAGCGCCGGGCATCACCGTCGAGCGCCCCGACCCGGTCGGCGACTACAAGGTGCCCGACGGCCGCTACCTCGCGGGCATCGTCGGGCGCCTCGTCGAGCTGTTCACCGACGGCGTCCCCACGGTGTGCCATGTCGCTGTACCTCAGCCCGCACGCGACCGCCGTCGCCGACGCCGTGCACGTCGCCGACGGCACCGGGCTGCCCGTCAACGTCACCACGATCGCCGAGGCGGTCGGCTCCGACATCACCAACGTCGTGCGCACCTGCGTCGAGGAGGGCCGGTTCGGCGCCGCCGCGCACATGCTTCACGACGCTACCTCGGCAACGACCACTGCGTCGCCGTGTCGGAGTACACCAAGCGAGCTGATCATCGAGTCGGCCGCCGATGATCGACGCCCAGCACGGCACCACGTTCGCCGCGCAGTGCCGCGAGCGCGTCGCGATCTCCTACCCGGCGATCGACGCCGACGCCTACCTCGACCTCGACATCGCGAGACCGACGCCGCGCTGGCTCGACGCGCGGGCCTGCGAGCGCGACGGCTACGTGCTGTTCCTGTCCCGGCTCACCAAGGCCAAGGGCGTCGACGACCTCATCGACGGCTTCGCCGCGAGCCGCGCCGCCGACGACCTGCCGCTGGTCATCGCCGGCAACGGGCCCGAGGCCGACGCAGTCTGCGCGGCTCGCCGCGGCGTCCTCGGCGGCCGACCGCATCGTCTTCCTCGACGACGTCGACGACGACGAGAAGGCCGTACCTGATGGCGGGCTGCGCCGCGTACGTGCTGCCCAGCAAGCCGCGCCCGGAGTTCGTCGAGACGTTCGGCATCGCGCTCGTCGAGAAGATGCTGGCCGGCGGCGGCCGGTGATCACGACGGCCACCGGCGGCATCCCCGAGGCGGTCGGCGACACCGCGATCATCGTCCCGGTCGAGTCCCCGGCGCGATCGCGGCCGCGCTGGACCGGGTGCTGACCCTGTCCGCGCAGGAGCGCGCCGAGTGGGAGGCCCGCGCCCGGCTGTACGCCCTGCAGTTCGACCGCGGCGCGGTGCTGGACGCGATCCTGGCGCGGGTGGCGGAGGTGCAGCGGGTACCGGCGACGGTGTAGGCCCGACCTGTTTTTTTTTTTTTTTAAAAAAAAAAAAAAAAAAAAAAAAAAAAAAAAAAAAAAAAAAAAAAAAAAAAAAAAAAAAAAAAAAAAAAAAAAAAAAAAAAAAAAAAAAAATCGGAGACGTGCACTCCCCCGACCTAGTCCCCCCCCCCCCCCCCCCCCCCCCCCCCCCCCCCCCCCCCCCCCCCCCCCCCCCCCCAAAAAAAAAAAAAAAAAAAAAAAAAAAAAAAAAAAAAAAAAAAAAAAAAAAAAAAAAAAAAAAAAAAAAAAAAAAAAAAAAAAAAAACCCCCCCCCCCCCCCCCCCCCCCCCCCCCCCCCCCCCCCCCCCCCCCCCCCCCCCCCCCCCCCCCCCCCCCCCCCCCCCCCCCCCCCCCCCCCCCCCCCCCCCCCCCCCCCCCCCCCCCCCCCCCCCCCCCCCCCCCCCCCCCCCCCCCCCCCCCCCCCCCCCCCCCCCCCCCCCCCCCCCCCCCCCCCCCCCCCCCCCCCCCCCCCCCCCCCCCCCCCCCCCCCCCCCCCCCCCCCCCCCCCCCCCCCCCCCCCCCCCCCCCCCCCCCCCCCCCCCCCCCCCCCCCCCCCCCCCCCCCCCCCCCCCCCCCCCCCCCCCCCCCCCCCCCCCCCCCCCCCCCCCCCCCCCCCCCCCCCCCCCCCCCCCCCCCCCCCCCCCCCCCCCCCCCCCCCCCCCCCCCCCCCCCCCCCCCCCCCCCCCCCCCCCCCCCCCCCCCCCCCCCCCCCCCCCCCCCCCCCTCGTCGCGCGCACCGAGCGGCGCAAACGTACGGTCGAGGCTCCGCTTGTCGTCGTCGTGAGGACCCGCCATGGCACCCACCGAGCCCCTGATCTTCGTCCTGCACGGCGCGCGCGGGGACCTGGCCAAGCGCATGGTGCTCCCCGCGCTGGCCACCCTGCAGCGCCGCGGCCTGCTGCCGAAGGACTGGGCCCTGCTCGGCACGGGCCGCACGGCGATCAGCTCGCAGGAGTTCGACCAGCTGCTGCGCGACGCGGTCGAGGAGTTCGGCGACGCCGAGGCGGCGGAGGGCGTGCCGGCCCTCACGGAGCACACCGCGTACTGCGGAGACGTGAGCGAGGACGACAGCGCCGACGAGTTCCCCGGCGAGCTCGACCGCCTGCGCGGCGTCCTCGGCGGGGACGTCACGGTCATCCACTACCTGGCGGTGCCACCGTCGTCGTTCGCGCCGATCACGCGGGCGCTGGCCAAGGCCGGGCTGACCGACGGTGTACGGATCGTCTACGAGAAGCCGTACGGGACGTCGCCCGATCGTTCCGGGACCTGGACACCACTGTCCACGAGGCGTTCGACGAGGAGCAGGTGTTCCGGATCGACCACTTCCTGGGCAAGGAGGCGACGCAGAACCTGCACGTCCTGCGGTTCGCCAACGAGCTGTTCGGGGGATCTGGAGCCGCGAGCACGTGGAGCAGGTGCAGATCGACGTGCCCGAGACGCTCGACGTCGCCCAGCGCGCCGAGTTCTACGACGCGACCGGTGCCGCGCTCGACATGCTGGTCACGCATCTGTTCCAGGTGGCCGCGGAGGTGGCGATGGAGCCGCCGCGCCGCCTCGACGCCGCGGGCTGGGCCGCGCCCGGGAGGACGTCATCGCGCACTTCCGCCCGCTCGACCCGATGCAGGACGTGGTGCTCGGGCAGTTCGACGGGTACCGGGACATCGACGCGATCCCGGAGGACTCCACGACCGACACGTTCGTCGCCGCACGGCTGTGGGTGGACACGGACCGCTGGCGGGGTGTGCCGTTCCTGCTGCGCACGGGCAAGCGGATGGCCGCGTCCGCGCAGCAGGTGACGCTGGTGCTGCGCACGCCCGACGAGCTGTTCGGCTCCCCCGTCGGGCCCAACCGGGTGATCGTGTCCCTGAAGGGCTCCGGGCAGATCAAGGTCACGACGACGGTCAAGCAGCCCGGCGCGTTCCTCGAGCTGGGGACCGGTACGGCGGATCTGGCGCTGGCCGACGTGGAGCCGGGCGACCCGCTGCCGGCGTACGCGGGGCTGCTCGAGGACGTGCTCGTCGGCGACCGGACGCTGTTCACCACCCCGACCGGGCTCGAGTCGGCGTGGCGGCGTTCGAGCCGCTGCTGGGCGACGACCGCCCGACGCCCGAGCCGTACGCGCCCGGGTCCTGGGGGCCGGCCGCGGCCGACCGCCTGGCGGAGCCGCACGGCTGGGTCCTGGGCGACTGACCGGTCGTCCGCGCTTCGGTGAAGACTCGTCCGCTGAGCACGCAAGGTCTTCACGGCGCGCCGCCGACAACGCACTGACCAGGCAGCGACCCCGCACAGGAGTCCGCCGTCGACTGAATGGAACCCGTCCCACCAGGAGGGTTCCCATGACTCAGTACGCGCTCCTCGCGCTCGACCTCGTTGCCATCACCGTGATGGCCTTCGGCATCTACTTCCCGCGCCATCACCGCCGGGACATGCTGGTCGCGTTCTTCGGCGTGAACGTGGGCCTGCTCGCCGTCACCGCCGCCCTGAGCTCCACGACGCTGTCGGTGATGGCATCGGCTTCGGGCTGTTCGCGGTGCTCTCGATCATCCGGCTGCGCTCGTCCGAGCTTGACCCAGCAGGAGGTGGCGTACTACTTCGCGGCGCTGGCGCTTGGGCATCCTGGGTGGCGTCGTGTTCAACCCCGAAGTGGGTCGGAGCCCGGTGCTCATGGTGGTGATCCTGGCGGCGCTGTTCGTGGTCGACCATCCGCGGTTGCTGGACCGCTACCGGGTCCAGGCGATGACCCTGGACAACGCCTGGACCGATGAGACCGCCCTCGTGGCGCACCTGGAGTCGATCCTGCCAGGCGCGCGCGTCCATCACCGGTATCACGGTGCGGCGGGTGGACATGGTCGAGGCGACCACGAACGTCGAGGTGCGCTACGAGCTGCCGCGGACGGCGCCCGCCAGCGGCCGCGTTGCGGGCTCCGTCGAGGGTGGCGCGTGATGAACCTCCCTGGCCGATCGACGTCGTCGGGCTCACGGAGCGGGCCGCCCTGCTCACCCGGTGCGACCGCAAGTACGTCCTGCCGGTAGGCATCCGCGACGCGCTGCTGCGCGGGTCGAGCGGCGCCCGCGATGCTCGAGATCGGCGGCAGGCGCCGCTTCCGTACGAGTCCGTCTACTTCGACACCGACGACCTGACCAGCTTCCTGGGCCGCGCGACGGCGGCGGCGGCGGTTCAAGGTGCGCACCCGCGCGTACCTCGACTCGGGCCTGCGTGGGTGGAGGTGAAGACCCGCGGCCCACGCGGCAGGACCGTCAAGACGCGGCTGCCGTACGACCCGTCGGACCGTCGACGTCCTGACCGACGAGGGACAGCGAGTCAGCCGACGAGTCCTCGACGGCTCGCCCGACGGCCCCTCACCCCCCGACGCTGACCAGCACGCTACCGACGATCGACGCTCTACCTGCCCCGCCACCGACAGCCGCACGACGATCGACACCGGACTGGTCTGGACGACGGTCGAGCACCGGCGAGCAGCGCGCAAAAATCCCGGGCCTCGCCGTCGTCGAGACGAAGACCGGCTCGACGCCCCTCGTCCGCCGACCGCCTGCTGTGGCGGCACAGGCCACCGACCCATCCGGATGTCGAAGTACGGCACCGGCATGGCCGCCCTGCACGCCGACCTCCCCGCCCACCCGTGGCGCCGCGTCCTCGACCGGCACGTCACCCCCTGAAGGAGCACCACCATGCGACGACTCACCCCCACGTTCCTGGTCCCCGCCGCCCTGGTCGCGGCCCTGCTGGCCGGCTGCACCGCCACGGCCGACGCCGCCCCGGCGGCGAGCACCGCCACCACCACGACGACCTCCGACGCCGA